>CAVUCM010000013.1:0-57154 GCA_963740015.1 uncultured Acidobacteriota bacterium
TAAGCAGTCTGTGGGTTCTCCACGGAGGCCAGCCCTTCAACATTACCGGCGACACCAATCGCCCTGGTCTAGACGTCATCGCAAATCCGTTTGCCGGGGTTTCGCACACATTCAGCGCAGCCGGCGGCGGAGAACAGTGGGTCAATCCCGCTGCGTTCTGCGTACCGGGAGCGGTGGGCTGCACGGGCACGACGAATCCTCTTGGAGACCTCTCGCGCAATAAGTATTACGGGCCGGGCTTCAAGGACTTTGATTTCTCCATCTTCAAAAACATCGCTATCACGGAGCGGGTCAGACTCCAGCTTCGCGGAGAGATATATAACATTGGCAACCACATTAACCTTGCCTCCGGTGCCGGAGCTGTCAGTGGGAGCACTGGCTTCATAACCGACACCATTGGCGATTTCAACGGGGCGCCTGGCTTGGGCCCGGGCGAACCGCGCAACGCACAGTTGGTGGCCAAGATCATCTTCTAAACGCTGCGAAAACAATTAACCGAAGCGTCCCGGTGTGAACCGGGACGCTTCTTTTTTTGACGTGAGTCGTGGCTGTGCTGAAGGCTGCGCTCGTTCGGATAGATTGGTGACACTCGGTCGTGTGCCGGAGAATGAGCGAAAACAGCTGGGATACTGTACAGTGGAAGGTCGCAGCGCTGTTGCGGTTCTCGATTGTCCGCCCGCCGCTTTAACAATATGACGCAAATACTTCCATCGTTGGTGATTCTGGGACGGCCCAATGTGGGCAAATCTACGCTTTTTAACCGGCTGACTGGCACGCGGCGCTCGATTGTCACGAACGAGCCAGGCATTACGCGCGACCGAATTTATGGGAAGGCGGAGTGGCGGGGGAAGGCACTGGAGATTGTGGATACCGGGGGAATCGTTCCGGACGATAAGGCGCTCATCCCAACGGAGATTTTGCGTCAGGCGCATGTGGCGATTAAGAAAGCAGCTCTGCTGGTTCTGGTCGTGGATAGCCAGGCGGGTGTGACGCCCTTGGATCAGGAGCTGGCGCGACTCCTACGCACCACTGGCAAGCCGTTTGTGGTGGCGGTGAACAAAGTGGATGCGGTTTCCCAGGAAGTGAATGCGGCGGTGTTTCATTCGTTGGGTGCACCCGTGTTTCCGATTGCGGCGGAACATGGTACGGGCGTTGACGATCTTTTGGACGCCGCGCTCGCAGAGGTGGATGCTGTTGAGTCGGAAGAAGAAGTTGCCAAGGAAGACGCCGTTGAGGTGGCCATTATTGGGCGGCCGAACGTGGGCAAGTCCACTTTGCTGAACCGGATGGCGGGGGAAGATCGCTCGATCGTTTCGCCGATTCCGGGAACCACGATGGACAACGTGGACACGGAAGTGGTGCACGAGGGGCATACGTACCGCTTTGTCGATACGGCGGGGATACGGCGTAAGGCTAAGACGACTTTGGTGGCAGAAAAATTGAGCGTGGTGATGGCGCGGCGCGGGTTGGAGCGCTGCGATGTGGCGCTGCTGGTGGTGGACGGCGAGCAGGGTGTGACGCAGGGCGACGCGCAGATTGCCAGTTACGCCGAGGAGTCCGGGCGGTCTGTGATTATTGTGATTAACAAGTGGGATTTGGCAGTGGTGGCCGCGCGGAATGCGGCTTCACGCGACGCCGACAGCGCGAAGGGAAAATCCCGGCGGGCTCCTGGGGAACGGTACAGGTCCGAAGATTTCAATCCGGAGAAGCTTGCGTTCGATTACGAGAAAATGATTCGCGGGAAATTGAAATTCTTGAGTTATGCGCCGATCGTGTTTCTTTCGGCAAAGACCGGGGAGCGCGCGTCGAGACTTTTTCCTTTGATCGATCTGGTGGCAGCCGCGCGGCGAAGACACATTGCTACGCCGGAGTTGAACCGGTGGCTTAAGGAAGACGTGGATTTGCAGCGCGGGACCACTCCCAAGGCGCGGCCTGTGCGGATTTATTACATTACGCAGGCGAAGACCGCGCCACCGACATTTTTGCTTTTTTCTAATCAGAAAGAGCCGATGCATTTTAGTTATGAGAGATTTTTGGAAAACCAGCTGCGTTCCAAATATGAGTTTCTTGGGGCGCCGGTGCGTTTTGTGCAAAGGTTGCGAAAACGTGAACCGCGGCCGCGGAAGATCAAAGACAAAGACGAAGATTAAATCAAACGTGCTCGCATTGGCGATCTTGCCGAGATGGGGCACAGCCCTTCGAAGCTCAGGGTAAACCTGCTGTGCCCCTACAGGAAAAGATTGGAAACTGCTAGGATAGCGGCGTCCCCCTCTGATAGGAATTAGATATGCCAAGCACGGCTACAGCGACGCAGCCTACCATCGAAAAAGATTTTTATCGGATTGGCGAGGTTAGCCGTCTCACTGCGTTGAAGCCATTTGTTTTGCGCTATTGGGAGACGGAGTTCCCCATGCTCGAGCCGGTAAAGAGTTCCAGCGGGCACCGGCTTTATCGTCAAGAAGATGTGGAGATGGTGCTGCGGATTAAGCGACTGCTGTATGACGAAGGGTTTACGATTGCTGGCGCGCGGAGGCATTTGCGCGAGCAGAACGGCGAAGTCGAGAGCTCGGGCGCGGCCGGAGCCAGCGTCGGTTCGACTGGCGCAGCGGCTGCTGAGGGCGTGGGACAACTGTTGAGCCGCAAGATGCTGTTAGACCTGCGAGACACGCTGCGCGCTTTCTTGACGCTTCTCGAACGCAAGTGATAGCCTGATTAAGCAGTAAAGCCCACTTCGCATTGCTGTCGGTCGGGACGTAGCGAAGCCTGGTATCGCGCACCCTTGGGGTGGGTGAGGTCGCTGGTTCAAATCCAGTCGTCCCGACCATTTTTTCCGATCCTTCCAAGACGATTCATGCCTCACATACTTTTGACGAATGATGATGGGATTCACGCGGAAGGATTGCGCGTGTTGGCGGCGGCGTTCGCGGGATTTGCGGACGTGAGCATTGTTGCGCCCAGCAGCGAGCAAAGCGGGAAGGCGCAATCGCTGACTTTGCGGCAGCCGATTATTTGCCACTCCGTCGCGAAGCGCGAGTGGGCCGTGGATGGAACGCCCGCCGATTGCGTGATTGTAGCGCTGCACAAATTGCTAACGGAGAAAGTGGATTTGGTGGTTTCGGGGATCAATCACGGCGCGAATTTGGGAGAAAACGCATATTACTCGGGCACCGTGGGAGCAGCGCGGGAAGCGGCTTTGCATCACATGCCAGCGGTGGCGATGTCGTTGTGCTCGAAGGGCGAGAAGGTGAGCTTTGAGCCGGCAGCGCGTGTGGCGCGTGCAGCGGCGGAATTAATTTTGAAAGAAGGCTTGCCGGATCAAGTACTGTTAAACGTAAATGTACCCGAGCCGTGGAAGGGTGGCGTGAAGCTTACGCGGCAATCGAAGAAGATTACGCGGAATCAATTGTGGGAAGGCAAGGATCCACGCGGGCGAATCTATTTTTGGTTGTATGAACAGAAGCTGGACAAGGACATCGAGCCGGATACGGATTATGCGGCAATTTTTGATGGGGCGGTGTCGGTGACGCCTTTGCATTTGGATCCGACGGATACGAAGTCGTTGAAGGCGTTGGCCCATTGGGGGAAAGCGATCGGGACAGCGTTTGGCGGTTGATCAGCAGGTCGACAGAATCGTTCCGCGGAAATACCAATCCAGAAAAACTAGATATAGATAGTTGTGATTGTGCTGCGACGGGCACGGCAATGCCGTGCCCCTACGGGATAGATCAGTGAGTCGGAGCCACAGCTGGGGCCACGAGCGGAACGTTATTCTTGCGCATGGAGTCGTTGAGCGCGGGCAGATCTTTCGCAAGGACTTCGTTCCATTTTGTCAGCTGGGCTTCCAGTCGTTGATCCAGGTCAGCGAACACCGCTGCTTCTGCTGCGGTGGGGGCAGTGTCGGCGCTATCGACTAAGCTTTGCAGATGGCCTAGCTTGCTGTTGAGCATGGTCGGGTAGTTGGCTTGATCTTCGCTGGATTTGGAATTTACCTGCACCAATTCCTCTTCGATGGCGCTAAGTTTTTTGCGGAGATCGCTGGACGCGGCAACCAGGGGCTTGGCTTCGTCGCTGGTGCCAACGCGCTTCTCCAGCGCTTGCAGCTGACTGCGCAAATCGCGAATGGCGATTACTGTTTTGTTCATTTGATCCTGGCGCTGGCTCAGTTTGAGCATTAAATCGAATTGTTTGCGCAAATCCTCCGACGAAGTTTGGACGCGAGGATCCATTTTCACTTCGAATGGAGCGGTTTGGGATTTTCCGGCCAGGGTTAAACGCACTTGATATTTCCCAGCGAGAACAAGCGGACCCGCGGGTTCTCCGGCGTCATAAATCAATCCGGGAACTTTTGTGGGTTGTTCGTAACGCAGGTCCCAGACGAAAAGATTCAGGCCGGGTTTGACGGGGATGTGTTCTACCGGTACATCGCGTTCGCCTTCGTCGGGCCCGGTGTCGGTTTTCTTTTCTTCGCTGGTGAAGGAGCGGATGACTTTGCCATCGGCGTCCAGAAGTTCGAGTTTGGCGGGATCTTTCGGCGCGTCCTTCAAATAGTAATAAAGGATTGCGCCAGATGGGGGATTTTCGCCGATGGGATAGCGGCGCGGGCTAACGTGACCTTCGCGCGTGCGGAAGGTAGTATCGGGCGTAAAAAGATGCGCGTCTTCTGCGGCGACGGAGGCACTGGCCTGGCGAAGCGGGCCAAGGCCGTCGAGGGCCCAGAACGAGCGGCCATGCGTCGCAACGATGAGCGCGTCATCGTGAATGACCATGTCGTGGATCGGCGTGAATGGGAGATTGAGTTGGAGCGGCTGCCAGTTTGCGCCGTCGTTGAAGGAAACATAGATGCCGGTTTCGGTGCCGGCGTAGAGCAGGCCTTTGCGTTTGGGATCTTCGCGAACTGCATGGACATAAATATTGTCAGGTAGACCCGTCACGATTTTTGTCCACGATTTGCCAAAGTCGCTGGTTTTGAAAATGTAGGGCTTGAAATTGTCGAGCTTGTGGCCGTCGACGGCGATGTAGGCGGTGGCGGCGTCGAACGGCGAGGGCTCGATGAGGCTGATCATCGCCCATTCGGGGACGTCTTTTGGTGTGACTTTGTTCCAGCTCTTGCCGCCATCTTGGGTCACGTGGACCAAGCCGTCATCGGTGCCAGCCCAAAGAACGCCTTCCTGCTTGGGCGATTCTGCGAGGCTGAAAATGACGTCGTAATATTCGACAGTGTACTGATCTCTGGTGAGCGGACCGCCGGAGTCCTGCTGCTTGGACTTGTCGTTGCGTGTGAGGTCAGGGCTGATCGTGGACCAGGTGCGGCCCGCATCTGTCGAGCGGAAAACGTACTGCGCAGTGTGATAGATCACGTCGGGATTGTGTGTGGAAATCACAATGGGCATGGTCCAGGTGTAGCGATATTTTTGCAGCGAGGCCGCGTGGCCGTTGGGATCTTCGGGCCATTCCTCGATACTTTGCGCTTGATTGATGCGGCGATCGAAGCGAGTGAGGATGGGCCCTTCGTCATCGGCGTAGACGATATTCGAATCGCGCGGATCGGGAACGATGTAGCCACTTTCGCCGCCGCCGACGGCGTCCCAATCGCCTGGGGCAATGTAGCCATGGTCGCTGCGCGTGCGGATGCCGATGGAAGAATTGTCCTGCTGTGAACCGTACACACGGTACTGAAAATCGTTGTCGGCAGCGACGTGGTAGAACTGCGCGGTTGGTTGATTGTCCAGAGTAGACCAGTTTTTGCCGCCGTCGACGCTGATGGTGGCGCCACCATCGTTGCCGTTGATCATGCGATTGGTGTTGTTGGGATCGATCCAGAGAGCGTGATGATCGCCGTGCGGAGCGTTAAGGCGCGCAAAGGTCTTGCCGCCGTCGGTAGAGCCGTAAAGGCCAGTGTTGGCGATGTAGACGCCGTTGACGTTTTTGGGGTCGGCCCAAACGTGCGTGAAATACCAGGCACGCTGGGTAAAGCGATGGTCGTCGGTGATCAGCGACCAGTTCACGCCGCCATCATCGCTGCGGTAGAGCCCGCCTTTTTTCGCTTCGATGAGCGCATAGACGACATTCGAATCGGCACCTGAGACTGCAACGCTGATGCGGCCGAGCGTACCTTCGGGCATGCCGTTTCCTTCAACGCGCTTCCAGGTCGTTCCGTCATCACTTGAACGATAGAGGCCGTCTTTCGCGCCGCCGCTGTTGAGCGTCCATGGCGTGCGCCAGCCTTCCCACATCGCGGCAAAAAGAACATGAGCATTGTGCGGATCGAAAACGATGTCGATGCCGCCAGTGCGATCGTCGAGGTAGAGAACTTTTTCCCAGGATTTGCCACCGTCGCGCGTGCGGTAAATGCCTCGGTCGGGATTGGGACCGTAAGCGTGGCCGAGCGCCGCGACAAAAACTACATCTGGATTCGTTGGATGGATGATGACAGCGCCAATGTGGCGCGTATCTTTGAGGCCGACATTGGTCCAGGTCTTTCCAGCATCAGTGGATTTGTAGACGCCATCGCCGAAAGAAATATTGCCGCGGATGCACGCTTCGCCAGAGCCAGCGAAGATTACGTTGGGATCAGAGTCGGCAACGGCAATTGCGCCAATAGAAGAGATGGGCTGTTTATCGAATAGTGGGTCCCAGGAGATGCCGCCGTCGGTTGTTTTCCAAACACCGCCGCTCACAGCGCCGAAATAATAGGTATACGGCTCGCTGGGAACGCCCGCGACCGTGATGGCTCGGCCGCCCCGGAAGGGTCCGACAAGGCGCCACTTCATGCCCCCGTAGGTTTTGGGATCGATTTGCTGGGCTTGGACGACGAAGGCAGCCGTGCAAATGAGGAGGCAGGCAAAGAATAAATATCTGACGGGCTGGCGCAGCGAATTCACACACACCTCCGAGATTAGAAACGGAATGTTGCATGGTATCACCGGTGAAGGCGAAAACTATAGACGGTAGTAGAGATAAATGAGCCTCGACAAATGTAGAATCGTGCGAGTGGCTGAGAAAAGCGGCAGCAAGATTGTCGTATTCCAAGACCCCGCTTCGCAATATTATGCGGGACTCAGGAGTCAATCAGTTGAGTAGCCGACTGATCATTCGCTCTATCCGAAATCAACTTTTGTGGGATACTCTTCCGCTTTCCCAGATCCAAGGTGAGCGACTGAAGTGATGACCATGAAAATTTATTTGGGGCTTTTCTTTTTCCTGTCCTGCATGTTCGCTGGCCAAGAAGCGCCAGTGCCTGTGCTTGTTGAGAATGAGCCACTTCATCATGTCGTGCTGAAGAATGATTCTATTGTCGTGCTCCACCTGACGCTACCGCCTGGCGAACGCACGCTCTATCACACGCACTCCCACGACCGCGTGGCCATCAACCTTTCCAGCACTTCGATCACGCAACAGACACTTGGCGAAGACGAAGGCGCGCCTTCCGTGGCGAAACCCGGCAACATTTCTATCTATACCCTTGCCGGAAGTTCTTTCACGCACAGGGTGCACAATATAGGTTCAGCTCCTTTCGATGTCATCGACGTCGAACTTCTCGCGCGGCCTGGAACTCCGTCTCCGTCTGCAGCAGCAGCGATTGCCGGGGAAAATCCAAGCGCGCGCGTTTACAACTGGGTTCTCGCTCCAGGTGCTGTGTCTGCCATGCACACCCATGTGCGACCCTATCTAATCGTCTCGACAAAAGGGTTCATGCTGAATATGACTTCGCCCGACGGCCAATCCAGTGCTCACGAGGTCAAGCCTGGCGATTTCCACTGGGTGAACACCAAGGTCACTCACAGCCTTGTTAACGTGGGAAGCACCGAAGGCCAAATCTTGGAGATCGAACTGAAATAAGACTTCGCTACGGCCAGTCTTCTGGTATCCGCGGCCGTGAGTGAGGCACCTGGATCTCGCTTGCCAAGACCGGAGGCTAAGAAACGCTTGTCCTGACATTTCTGAGATCCCGCGATATACTCGGACCACTCGACATTCTTGTCGACATCGGCGTTCTCGCTGAGAAGGAGGTGATCCTGTGAGGTACGGTTTACGTTGAAGCAGTAGAGAGAGGCGCTTGCGAGTTACCGAGCGCCTCTCTCCTTTTTGTCCCGCCTGTCCGAATTCCCCTTGATTTGACGAATCCATTCCACGACTTATTCCTGGCCAGCGATTGTTTAACGCTCTGCCTGAAACTAGTGTGACTACCGTAGAGATGGATCGATTAGAAAAGAAAAAACCGCACAGGCAGGAGTGCCTGTGCTACTGCTGCGAAATACGGTAGGATGCATCGCGATGAGCACTGGGAAAACTTACGATACGGCGATTATTGGAGCGGGTGTGTTTGGGGCATGGAGCGCCTGGCATTTGGCGCGGCGCGGGCAGCGTGTGGTGCTGCTGGATGCGTATGGACCGTCGAACGCGCGGGCTAGTTCCGGCGGCGAGACGCGCATCATTCGAATGGGTTACGGGACAGACGAGATTTATACGCGGTCATCGCAACGGTCGCTGGCACAGTGGAAAAGTTTCTTTGCCGCGACGGGGAAACCACTGTTTCATGAGACGGGAGTGCTCTGGCTAGCGGGCGAAGACGATTCGCGCGTCCGGCAGACCATGGTGACGCTGAAGCGCTGCGAGATAGCGTTTGAAGAGATGGATAAGACGGCGCTCGAGCAGCGTTATCCTCAGATTTCCTTCGAACATGTGAGTCGCGGTTTTTTGGAGCCGAAGAGCGGCGTACTGATGGCACGGCGAGCGGTTGCGGCGGTGGTCGAGGATGCAGTCAAGCTGGGAGTCGAGTTTCGGATTGCTTTGATTGAGCAACCTCGCGGAACTGGTCGTCTCGCCAGTGTCACTTGCAGCAACGGGGAAACAGTTTCGGCGGGGCAATTTGTTTTTGCTTGCGGATCCTGGCTCGGCCAAGTGTTTCCCGAGATTCTTGGACAGAGAATTTTCCCAAGCCGGCAGGAAGTTTTCTTTTTCGGCGTGCCCGCGGGAGACATACGATTCGCGCCGCCGGCTTTGCCAACATGGCTTTTCCAGGAAGATGAGTATTACGGAATGCCTGACATTGAAGGCCGCGGGCTGAAGATTGCGCTCGACCATCACGGAGAGCGCGTCGATCCCGACACGCAGTCGCGATTGCCGACCGCTGCAGAAGCAGAGATCGTGCAGAAGTACGTGGGCACGCGATTCCCTGCCTTGCGAAATGCGCCAGTGGTCGAGTCGCGAGTCTGCCAGTATGAAAATACTTCCAACGGTGATTTTTTGATTGACCGACATCCGGAAATGGAAAACGTGTGGTTTGTAGGTGGCGGGTCTGGACACGGCTTCAAGCATGGGCCGGCAGTGGGCGAATATGTTTCGCGCCAGATTCTGGATAAGGCAGCCCCCGAGCCACGATATTCCTTAGCGACGAAGGAAACCGTGCAGCACAGGGCCGTGTATTGAGGGGAAGTACGCCCTGGAAGTTACGAGCGCGAATCAAGTTTTTGGAGTGCGGCGCCGGGCATGGAATGCGGCGATGCCGCGCTTTACGCGACGTGCTTTTTCCGCGTAGAGATCCTGATCCGCCGCGGAAAGTAACTTCTCGATTCTCTCTCCATCCCCGCGGTAAACCGAAATGCCAATGCTCGCGGAGAGCTTGGGCACTTCCTCGTCCTCGGACATCACCATGCGAATGCGATTGGCGACGCCCTGCGCTTCCGCGTCTTCCGATTCCGGCAGCACGAGCGCGAACTCATCGCCGCCGTAGCGCGCGGCGGTATCAATGGCGCGGCAATGAATGCGCAAGATGGCTGCAAGGCGGCAGAGAGAGCGGCTGCCCACCAGATGACCGAATCTGTCGTTGATTTTTTTCAAGCCGTCCAGATCGAGAAGCAGTACAGCGAAGGGCCTGCTTGTGCGGTTGGTTCGCTCGGTTTCGTTCTCGAGGACGTCGAGGAGCCGACGGTAGTTGGCGAGGCCGGTAAGCGGATCGCTGACGGCGAGATGGCGAACTTGTTCGAAGAGACGCGCGTTATCAAGGAGCGCGCCGCCAAGAGCAAGGGCATAGCTGCTCACAGTGAGGACCTGCGCGAGTACGAAGGGCGCATCGAGAAGCCGCTCGGACTGGGATGCGGCGATCTGAGCGGCAAAGTTCATCCAAGCCGCCGCGTAGATGGTGCGATCAAACGCCGTGTCCTCGGAATCAAGACGGCGCCGATACCAAATTACCGCCGCGAAAAAAATTATGCCGGGCAAGAGTTGCTGTGGACTGGGTACGAAAGAGGCCGGATGCCGGGAAGCTTCCGGTGGAAGGCGGCGAAGCGCGGCGGTGACCACATACGTGAAACCGACGACAGCCAGCAGAGCGCCGGTAATTTCTGCTTTCGTGTGGCGTGAGCGTGGAATGAAATGCTCGACGAGCAGAGCCACAAGAAGCACAAGGGCCAAAAGCATGCGGCTGAGCCACCAAGCCACAGGGGCCCAATTCGCTCTCAAGGGAGAATCTTGCAGGTATTGAAAGAAGAGAACGCCGGAGGCCGACAAGACCGCGCCTGAGAGTAGATATCCGCCGCCGAGTATCAGGGAGATGCGATCCTGAGTGCCTTGGAAGCGGACAAGAGTGAGCGCAGCGAAAACGAACGCCAGCAACGCTGAGATAACTTGGAGATAGCCTTGAAGAACAGGATCAGGTTCGAGGGAGACCGTGCGCAGCCAATATGCCACGAAGAACGTGAGCAGGACGCCCAAGACATGCCACAAAACAACCTTTGTGGGACTGCGACCGGCCATACCTGGTTCCCCGTCCATACTGATGGCCCTCGTCTGGGGAGAGGTGCTACTCAATTAGACTACGTGGGCTAGGAGAGCGTTGCGGCTAAAGTTAGGGGACTTTAACGAAGAGATACTAACTGTGGAAATTGTTCCTACTGTACGAAGGGGCAGGTGCGAGGCACGAATTTAGCATGAAGCAGCAGCGACTTGCCTGCGTGAGTGCGGAATGAGGCGAAGTTTGTGCTTGCACGAAGAATGGAGTTCTTGGAAAATGCCTTTATTGAAACGATTCAAACAGTCCTGGCAGAGGCAAGTAGGTCCCGCTCCTTCTTTGAAAACTGTTGGCCGCTCTCAGACGGAATTCGTGAAGGCAAAAAGGACTTAGGCCCCGCGTGAAAAAAGACAAGCCCAGAATATTAAAAAAACGTAGGAGTACATCACCCGGCGGAAAGTCCACATCGCGAGTTGCAGGGCAGCAAACCACGCAGGAAATCTTGTCCCAGCCAGTGACATGGGTGGAGACGGCGCGGCTGTTCGAGCAGAACGCAGCACTGGATAAAGCTTTCATTAACTTTTCGCCTGATGAGCCATGGTTGTTTGTGGCCTGCGGGTCCAGCTACTACGTTTCGCGGATGATCGCGGCGCAGTGGGCAAAACTTCTGCGGGTGGCGTGTACGGCGGTGCCGGCATCGGAGTTTCTCTTCGCTCCGGACGATGTGCTTCGACGGACTGAGGCGCGGCAGGTGGTGCTTGTGTCGCGTTCGGGTAAAACGACAGAGGTCTTGCGCGCGGCGGAATGGTTGAAGACAAACACGCCGGTCCGAACGCTGGGCGTGACTTGCAGCAACAACAGCGTTCTTGAAGACTTGTGCACACATGTCTTGAAACTTCCCTGGGCCGACGAGAAGAGCATGGTGATGACGCGATCGTTCACATCGATCCTGTTGCTCTTCGAGAGATTAGGCGCGAAATTCGCGGGCGACTCCGGACTGGTATCCGCGCTCGATGCTTTGCCAGAAAAGACAGTGGCGTGGCTTGCGGCGAATGCTGATAAGATTCGGGCGCTCGGAACAAAACGGCGTTTCGCGGATTTTATTTTTTTGGGGCAAGGCGCGCATTACTGGCTGGCGCAGGAGGCTGCGCTGAAAATGACCGAGATGTCTTCATCGTATGCGCAGGCGTATCACACGCTGGAATTCCGCCATGGGCCGAAGTCGATCGCAAGTGCGGATACGCTGATTACATTTTTTCTTTCCGATGCCGCCGCGGAAGAGGAAAGTATCCTGGTGGGGGAATTGAAGAAATTGGGCGCAGCGATTTTTGTAATTGCAAATCGAGCGACCCCAGCGTTGCGGCGCGATGCTGATCTTCTGATCGAACTTGGCTTGGATGAGCCGGAGTATGCGCGGCTGGCGCTTGCGGCGATTCCGGCGCAATTGCTAGGGCTGGCGGTGGGTCTGCGCAAGGGTTTGAATCCTGATGTGCCGAGGAATTTGACCCGCGCGGTGGTGCTCGGTCCGAAAAATGGAGCGGCCGCGCAAAGGAGAGGCACGTGAGCAACGAAGCTGGTGGAGGCGGGCAGCAATTTCGACGCACGCTCAAGCTGTCGGACCTGATTTTCTACGGAATCGTTCTCATCCAGCCGATCGCGCCCATTCCGCTCTACGGTGTGGCGCAGAAGCTTTCGGACGGCCACTTTGTCCTGATCATTCTGATCGCCGGGTTTGCCATGCTGATCACTGCCGTCAGTTACGGACGCATGGCCGCGCTCTACCCGACCGCTGGATCGGCTTACACTTACGTTGGCAAGGGGCTGAACCCGCATCTTGGATTCATGGCCGGTTGGGCGATGATCCTCGATTATCTGCTACAGCCGCTGATCAATACCGTGTGGATCTCGACGGCGCTGCACGAGCGCTCCGCGTACTTCCACATTCCGCAGATTCCTTTTGTCATCTGGGCCCTGATTATCGCCGGAATTATGACGGCTTTGAATCTGGCTGGAGTCAAGGCCTCCGCGACCGCCAACAAGGTTCTGTTAGCAGTGATGTCGGTGGTCGTTGTGTACTTTATTGTGGCCGCGATTCGCTTTCTGTATGGCGGGCAAGGATGGGAGGGCCTCTTCTCGATTCAGCCCATCTATGATCCGAAAACGTTTAATGCTCACAAGATTCTTACTGCGACTTCGTTTGCCGCTCTCACATACGTCGGCTTTGACGGGGTGACAACGCTAGCCGAAGACGTCGAGAACCCCAAGCGCAACGTTTTGCTGGCCGTGGTGCTGACCTGCGTTATTGCCGGCGTCTTCAGCGGACTCGAGGCGTACCTTGGCGCGCGGGTGTGGCCGAACTGGCAATCGTTCCCAAATCTTGAAACCGCATTTATGGATATTTGCGCACGCGCCGGCGGGCTCATCCTTTCCTGGTCCATGGCTCTCGTCCTGATCGTGGCTGCCTTCGGCAGCGGACTGACGGGCACGCTCGGCGCCGCGCGATTGCTCTTCGGAATGGGCCGCGATAACGTCTTGCCAAAGAAGTTCTTTGGAAAACTAACGCCCGGCACGAGTACGCCGACGAATAACATCCTGCTTATCGGCGGGCTCTCGTTTGTTGGGTCTGTGATGCTGAACTACATTGGCAGTGCCTATGAGCACGCGGGAGAATTGATGAACTTTGGCGCTTTCCTCGCGTTCATGGGAGTAAATTTCGCGTGCTTCTGGCAATTTTCCATGAGGCGGCGGCAGGGCGCTCCGATGAACTTTGTGCGAGACGCATTGGTGCCGTTGGTTGGCTTTCTTTTCTGTGGCCTCATCTGGGTGGATCTGAACATCATCGCCAAAACAGTGGGTGGTATCTGGTTCGCGATCGGCCTGCTCTACGTTGGCTATAAGACAAACTGGTTCCGCTCGGCTCCCGTGATGATCGATTTCAGGGAGTCGTAGCCGGCCGCGTAGAGCGCTAGATACATCGCCGTTCCCTTACTGAAAATGGACGAACTCTGGCAGAATGATGGCCACGTAAGAGGCACCTCCTTGAAGCGCGCAAGCGGCAAAGATCAGACAGTGACGATGCGGGATGTCGCGGAAGACAGCGGATTCTCCCCGGCAACGGTTTCGATCGTATTGAATAATGCGCCGCTGGCTCGGTATATCGCTCCCGCCACAAAAAAACGGATTGAGGAAGTGGCCAAGAAGCTCGGTTACCGGCCGAATGCGATGGCGCGGTTTCTTCGCAGCAAGCGCAGCCATACGGTGGGGCTGGTTTTCTTCGACATTACCGATCCTTTCTGTACGCCAGTGATGCGCGGCATCGAAAACGCGCTGTATCAGTCATCCTACGTGCCGATTTTTGCCGACGCGCACAACCAGCGCGGTCGTTTCGAGCGCTACCTGGAAATGTTGTTGGAGCATCACGTGGAAGCGCTGATTGTCGTGGCTAACTGGCTCGTCGTTGACATTCACGTATTGGCCGATTTGAGCAAACGAAATATTCCCGCCGCTACGATTGGTTGGGAGCTGCCGGGCGACACCGTAAGCTCCGTGATGGTGGATAACGAAACGGGCGGGCGGATGGCGCTCGAGCATTTGCACCAGCTCGGCCATCGCAAGATTGCTTTTATTCGCGGGCCGAAAATGATCATCGACAGCGCGCCGCGGTGGCGCGGCGTGCAAAAGTTTGCTCACACCGCGGGACTTGAGATCGATCCGGCGCTGGTGCTGCAACTGCCGGATTCGTTCGACCCAAACTCCGGGTTCGAGGGTGGCCACCGGCTGACCGAAGAACTGTTGCAGAAGAAGAAAAAGTTTACGGCGCTGATGGCGTTTGACGACTTGACCGCGCTTGGGGCGATTCGTGCGCTGACCAAAGCGGGAGTGAAAGTGCCGGAACAGTGTTCGGTGACAGGCTTTGACGATGTGGCGATGGCCGCTTTGAGTGCGCCGTCGCTGACAACCGTGCGCCAGCCACTGGAAGCCATGGGAACGAATGCCGTCAACATCGTGATGGAGAGCATCAAAGCCGGGCTGGAGAAGCGCGAGTGGAATACCGTGCGGCAGAAGATGAATCCGGAGCTGGTGATTCGAGACTCGACCCGCGACGTGGCGCACTCAAGCACTGATTGACCATCTAGCGTTCCTTGCCGCTGCCCCCCCGTTTTTTGTAAACGTTGCATCTAAGAGACTTAGGTCCTTGGCGACCGATGTTGCTCGTCGGTCGGGACCGGTGGGTTCGCAAGCTGACAGCTCACAGTCGACAGCTGACATCCAGAGAGCCGAAGGCGCGGTGACGAGCGAGGGCATCCCCTGTTTTTTGTAAACGTTGCATCTAAAGGGCTTACCCATTTCTATAAGTTGTCACAAGTCTCTTAGAATCAGTGTCTCCGGACCGGCCTGCAAGTGTTGCATCTGAAGAGGTTACGACGACCAGGGGGATCTCTGAGATTCGAGCTTGCCTTCCCACCAAAAAGAAAAAGGCGGCGTAGAGTCGCCGCCTTTTTCGCACTATTACCTAATTCTTCTTATATCAAAAGTCACATCACTTGTAAAGGGGAATAGGATAATAAGGTCAGTTTGCGATAAGGCGACTACACGGGACTTAACAGAGCCAGGACACGCATCCTGGCCGCCGAGGCTTCCCGGTCCGACAGTTACACGAATCGGCATCGGTTCACCAGGCGCGCCTACTCGTAAGGGAGAATCTCGGCCGGGTCTTTGCAGCTGGCGAGCCAAGCAGCGGAAGCGGCGCCCAGAAGACCCCCAGAGATGGCCATCAAACCAGCGCGCACAATCCAACTGAGCGTAATTGAGATCGGCAACGAAAAGTAGACCGTGAATATGATCGACCGCAGCGCAAAGCTTAATCCAACCCCCACAAAAGTCCCCGCCAAGCAAAGCAAGATCGTGTCAGCCAGGACGATCCCTACGATGAATCTCTTTGGCGCTCCCAGCGACTTTAATACGCCAACCTCGTACGTGCGCCCGATGGTCGCCCGGTACATGGACAGAAAAGTCACTAGAAATCCAGCGATCACGGCCATGCTGGTAAAGACATGTAGCGAGGAGGCAAGAGCCGCAACCAGGATCACGAACGTAACCTCCAGAGCCACCGCGATGACCGTGATCAGCGTGCGGAGCGGCCGATGCAGCAAGCTTTGGGGCGTCAAGTGACCGATCAGCGTTGCTATTCCTGGCCGAGTCGAATGGTTTGCGACGCTGAGCGGAGAGGCACTGGCGACGGATTCGGCTGCACCCGCTGCTAGCGGTCCTTCTGACTGTCTGGCGCCGAGTCGAGTAATGGTTGCCTCTCCGCCGAACAGAACGATCTATTGACTCACTAAGAGTCCGGTTTCCAGGTGCGCCAATTCTATCGTGGACGGGAGCAAGGTACGACTGATTATGAGTTGTGCCCGGCAGCGGTAATTGGAAACTGACCGATTGCCGAGAATCGCGCCGAAGGTCGGGACGCGGCGCTAGGGGAGTTGAATGGGGGCGACGTTGAAGCCGTCTACGGCTAGGACGGGCTTGGCTCCGCCGAGGTCGCCCTTTCTGACATGGACGGTGACTTCGCGCTTCTCGCCTGGTAGTAGGGAAATGTAGTTGTCGTCGAAGAAGACCGGCAAGACTTCAGCGCCGTCTTTGCCTTTGAGCAAGCGGAGGCGAACGAGGAAGGCGAGGCCGGAGCCGGTGTTTTCGACGGTGATGTGTGCGGCAGTTTCCTGGCCTGCATCGGAGACGGTCATCGAGGCGTTGACCGTGGCTTTGGGAAGATCCTGGAGGGCGAGAAAATCGGCGTATTCGGTTAGCGGCGTGTAATACCACTCCGACTTGCTGAAATCGGGAACGTCAGGCTTTTTGGAGAGCCAATAGAAATTGCGGCTGAGCAGTTCGCCTGACGAAGAGAAGAGTTGGAGATTCAGAAAGTACGTGGAGGTGATTCCATCGGGCTCAGCAACTTTGAAGGATCTGATCACGCCGTCCGCGGCGACATCCGCAACTTCTTCGTTGGAGAAGCGCTCCTTCATCGAGGTGTCGTAAATCTTGGCGACCACCTTTAAGCCTTTGAGGGCTTCTTGTTTTCCATTGACGATGGCGACAGAGCGATCGTCGTAGGAAAACTGCACGTGGACGAGTTCGAGCGCTTTCTTGGAGCCGAAATAACCGCCGGCCGGGCGCAGATCATAATCGTAGAGGTGCCAGATCAATCCGTTCCACGCGTTGTTGAGCATCCATTGAATGATGCCCGTGGATTTGTACTTGTTGCGGCCATAGGCTTCGAACATCGCGCGCTCGCCTTCGTAAGTGATGGCCTGCGATTTCCACGCCAGATCAGAGACATCCTTCAGCGGTCCGTAGCGCTTTTCAATCGCGTTGGTAAAGACTTTGATGTTTTTGAATTCTCCGCCGCCTGCGTGGAAATCCCAAACTTCATTGATGGGCCAGAGTTTATCCGGCGGAAACATGGACTTCAATCCTTCGAGAGGTGGAACAGCGGGGCCGGGGCTGGTTTCGCTGTTGAAGCCGTACGCGCCGCCATACTTAGTGTCCAGCAGCCAGTAGTTCGACGAAACGTATTCGTACGGACCTGACATTTTCACGCCGCTGGCCCCGGTCGGTTCGGTTTTCTTTTCCGTAGCGGAAGAAATGACGGGCTTCGGCCAGTTATTATCTTTTTCCACTTCGAGGTAAGCGCGCTCGCGTTCGGGCGGCGGCGGATTGTCGCTGCCGTTCAGCCACACGAGAATGCTGGGATGCGCACGCAGGCGAAGGATTTGATCACGTAGGGAATCGACGGAAACGTGGCGATTCTCGTCGCCCCACTTGTTCCATTTTTCCCATGCGTCGCAGCAGCACCATCCGGCCATGACGAGAATGCCGTCGCGATCGGCGCGCTGCATGAAGGATTCGTCTTCGAGCTTGCCTTCGAGGCGGATAGTGTTGAGGCCCATCTCTTTCACGTAACGGAATTCGGCTTCGCGACGGGACTCATTGACGCGCAGCATCATGTCCGGCGCCCAGCCTCCGCCTCGTACGAGCACGGGTTTGCCGTTTACCTTGAAGAGTCGATAACCTTCTGGCGTAAGCTCAGAGTCGGTTTGCACAATGCCGAAGGCAATGGTTTGCTTGTCGGATGCGGGGCCTTTCTCGGGAACAAATTCGAGAGTGAGCTTGTGGAGATATGGCTCGCCCATTTGATAGGGCCACCAGAGACGGGGATTCTGCACGTTCAGCGATGCTGAGGAATCTGGCGTTATCGCGATCGCGCGGCGCTCGCCTGCCTTCAGCTCGACGCTCAGCGAGAACTCAATCGGAGCGGCTGCGCCGGCAATCTGTCCGCGCAATGTTCCCTTTACGGGCGCGTTCGAAGAATTCTGAACTTCGGCACGCACAGTCAGATGCGCTTTGCCCGTTGCCGGGAGATCGAGTTTCGTTTCGACTGCAGCATGCCGCACGGCGACGGGCCCGCTCGCAGAAAGAACCACTTCCTGCCAGAGGCCCATGTCTTTATCGGGCGGCGTGGGATTCCAATCGACCCAGGTGATGCCAAGTTCGTTGGCGTGCGGCGCGGAAACTTCCACGGCTACCACATTCTTTGCGCCCGCTTTGACGAACTGTGTCACGTCAAACTCATAGCGGCGAAACGCGCCAACCACTATGTCCGAGCCGGCAACTTTCTTTCCGTTGATCCAGATATCCGCGCGGTAGTTGATTCCGCGAAACGCGAGCCAGACCGTTTTCCCATTAAATTGCGCGGGGACTTCGAATTCCTTGCGGTACCACCAGGGAACAGCGTATGGACTGTTTTCCGGCATTTCCTGGTTGGCGAACTCCGATCCAATCGCATAAGAGACGCCGGGAACGGAACGCAGGTTCATGCCGAAGTACGGATCTTTGTACAGGCCGTTTTCGACGAGGACAGCGAACACCGTGTTCGGAACAGAGGTCTTGTACCAACTCGACGCGTCAAATCCTGCGGCGGAAACCGCTTCCCCGCCAGCGCTCACTTTTGCGGACGATTGCACCGCCCATCCTTCGCGCAGAGTGATATCGCCGTCGGCACGTGAGAGAGGGGCTGCGATCGTTGCAGCTGCAGCAAGCGTCGCCGCGAAGCCTATGGCAACACGGAACTTTCTGTTCTCCCTGGCGATCCGGGAAATGGATCGCACAAGAAAATTCTGTTTCTTGCCAAGCGAAATTATCATGAGCTCCCCCACAACGCCACGCAAGCTTCGTCATTTAAACCGATTCAATGAAGAGAATAACCTTCACTCGATGAACTTGCACTATTTGGCGCTAGTTTAGCCCGAGGAGAAGAAGGGAGACAAGGCCTATCCACAAGAAGCAAAAGGCGCGAACCTTGCGGCCCGCGCCTCACACTTTTTCGATTGCCTTGTTTACACCAACTTACTTAACGGCCGGCAGAAACACTTCCGAGGGCGTGAGAAACTCCACGTTGGGAGCTTCTGTGACCACGCGGACGCGCTCGAACTTGCCTTTTTTTCCGCCATTGCCCACGAAGCTGAGCAAGTACTGGTTGCTGAGGTGCATCTGGATTTCGTCGAAGTACGGCTTCAACGTAACCGGCATTCCAGAACCGAGGTAGTAAGATTCGGCGCCGGTCTCCTCGGAAATGCGGCTGAGGTTCGATTGCGCGTTGAACACGCGGAACGCGCGGTTGCCGACGTGTCCAGCATCAGGAACATAGATCGTCCAAATGTTGATGTTCTGTTTTTGAGCGCGGGAGATGGTGCTATCAAGATCGGGATCGACGGGATCAAAGCTTCCGCGAAAATAATCGACACCCGAAGAAAACAGCATGATGGATTTGCGCTCGCCGGAATCAGGCCAGCGCTTCATCCAATCCTGAAGGGACAGATAGGGGCTCGTGAACGCACCCGCACTGCCCAAAGGCATACGCAGCGCCTTGGCGGCAAGTGCATGATCCTTGGTGAAGTCCTGCGCCACGGCGGCCGTGCCGTTTCTAGCGTAAGCCACGGCGATGAAAGTGTTCTCCGGCTGGGCCATGAAAAACGCCTTTAAATCGCCCCATTGACTGGCGACGGCGGTTTGCAGCGAATCGTCAATGAGCACGGCGAGAAAAAGCGCATCCCCGCGCTTCCAATCCGCCACTTGCACCTTTTCCTTGCCTTGATATAGCTGGACATCATCTTTCGTGAGTGCAGGCGGCTGAGTTTCTTTCTTGCCTACCGCAGTGACAGTCATCGTCACGGCGCCTGAATCTGCTGCCAGGGTCTCCCAAGCGAACGACAGAGAAACCGCAACAGCCATAGCGGCCGACAACAGAGCCGCTTGCCACTTCCGATCGTAATTCATAAAGTTGACTCCCTCCCTCATCTGATTGGCTTAGATGCGAATGACTGTCAGGTGGGAGACAACAAAATTGGCAGAATTTCGGAAAAAAGAAGGCGCGGACCTTTTGGCCCGCGCCTCGTTGAGATGAGTTGTGGTGAACTAAATTATCTTACTGCCGGCAAGAACACTTCCGAAGGCGTCAGAAATCCGACATTGCGAAGCTCGGAGGTGACCTTGACGGGCTGGTATTTGCCCTTCTGGCCGCCATCGCCCACAAACGCGAGCAGGTATTGGTTGTTAAGGTGCATCTGGATGCGATCAAAATACGGCTTCAGGTTGACAGGTGCTCCGAGGCCAAGCGAGTAGGACTCGGCGCCGGTCGCTTGCGACAGACGGTCCAGGTTCGATTGCCAGTTGAAGGCACGGAACGAACCGCGGCCGCGGCGGCCTGAATCCGGCGCGTAAATCGTCCAGATGTTTACGTTTTTCTTCTGCGCGCGGGCGATTGCCGTGTCCAGATCGGGATCAAGAGTCGCGGGACCTCCGCGGAAATAATCAATGCCCGAAGAGAATAGGATGATGGAACTGCGTTCTCCGGAGGCGGGCCAACGCTTGATCCAATCCTGAACGGCAAGATATGGACTGGTTGCAGCACCGGCGTTGCCCAATGGCATGCGCAGAGCTTTTGCGGCTAGCGCATGGTCTGTTGTGAAATCCTGGGCGACCATGGCCACGCCATTCCGCGCGTAGGCCACGGCTATGTAGGTGGTTTGCGGCTGTGCCATAAGAAACGCGCGGAGATCGCTCCATTGATTTGCAAGGCTACTGCGAAGCGAATCATCAATGAGCACGGCGAGGTAAAGAGTTTCTCCGCGCTTAAGGTCAGCAACCTGCACGCGTTCTTTGCCGTGGTAGAGTTCGAGATCATTCTTGGTGATTGCGGGTGGTTGCGCGTCCTTCTTGGCTGTAGCCGTAACCGTCATAACAACTGCAGAGGTATCCGAGGCTGCGGGCGCGTTGTTTGCGGCTGCCTTCAAAGCGAGCGGCACAAATGACGAAACGACAAACGCGCAAAGCAGTAGCGACCCCCTTCGAAATATTTGTGTGTTCATAAACTGCTCTCCATTTCTCATCCCAGTGTGTTAGATGCGTTGAAGGCCGATCGCGTCTACATGTAGTTGAAGACCTAGCTACGTTCCGTCGTAGAATGCATCCCGGCCAGAAAGGGCGGATCTTGTGAAGAGCTATATCGGGGCGATCGACCAGGGCACAACTAGTACGCGCTTTATGGTGTTTGATAAAGCAGCGCGCGTGGTGGCCGTCGCGCAAAAGGAGCATGAACAGATTTTCCCGCGTCCGGGATGGGTGGAGCACGACGCGCTGGAAATTATGCGCCGCACGGAAGAGGTGATCGGCGAGGCGCTCGAACAACGAGGATTGCGTGCTTCCGACCTGGCCGCGATTGGTATAACCAATCAGCGCGAGACCGCCGTGGTGTGGGAGCGCAGCACGGGCCAGCCGATTGCCAATGCGATCGTTTGGCAAGACACGCGTGTTGCGGAAGACGTCGGACATTTTGCAAAGAGCGGAGGACAAGATCGCTTTCGCGCGAAGACGGGATTGCCGCTGAGCACATATTTCAGCAGCTTGAAACTGCGCTGGTTGCTGAACAATATTCCGGGAGCAAAAGAAAAAGCTGCCGCTGGGGAACTGCTCTTCGGAAATATCGATACATATTTGGTGTGGAACCTCACCGGCGGACCGAAAGGCGGTGTGCACGTCACTGATGTGACCAACGCCAGCCGGACGCAGCTACTCAATCTGAAAACACTGGATTGGGATGCAGAGTTGCTCACCGCATTCGAAATTCCACGAGCGACGTTGCCGCAAGTGCGGTCGAGCAGCGAGGTGTATGGTGCGGCGACATTGCCGGCTGTCGCAGGCGTTGCGATCGCGGGAATTCTCGGCGATCAGCAAGCTGCGCTCGTGGGGCAGGCTTGTTTTCGTCCCGGCGAAGTGAAAAACACGTACGGAACAGGTTGTTTTCTCCTGATGAATACAGGCGAACGCGCTGTTCCGTCGAACTTCGGCTTGCTGACGACGGTCGCCTACAAAATGGGCAGCGCGGCGGCGTGCTACGCCTTGGAAGGTGGCGTTGCGATTTCTGGAGCGCTGGTGCAATGGGTCCGCGACAATCTCGGCATGATTGAGAAAAGCGCGGACATCGAAACCCTGGCTCGCACGGTGAAAGACAACGGCGGCGTTTATTTTGTTCCGGCGTTTTCTGGTTTGTACGCGCCGTATTGGAAAGAAAATGCGCGCGGCGTCATTGTCGGTTTGACGCGATACGTGAACAAGGGCCATTTGGCGAGAGCGGTTCTCGAAGCAACGGCGTTTCAAACGCGCGAAGTTGTGGAAGCGATGGAAAAAGATTCGCAGATCGCACTGTCATCTTTGCGCGTGGACGGCGGAATGGTCGTGAACGAACTACTGATGCAGTTTCAGGCAGACATATTGAACCGCGAAGTCGTACGACCCGTGATTCAGGAGACGACTGCTCTCGGTGCAGCGTATTCCGCGGGGTTGGCTGTTGGATTTTTTTCGGGACTGGACGAACTACGTACCAATTGGGCCGTGGACCAGAAGTGGACGCCGCATTTCGAAGAAGCCGAACGCGAGGCCATGTACAAACAGTGGAAGAAGGCGGTCACGCGTTCGTTTGATTGGATTGATTCTTGATACGCACTGCAGACTATTGCTCTGAATCTGCTCCACTCGAAGGAGATTACTGAATGACATCACCCTTTCTAGGCGAATTTCTGGGCACGATGATCATCGTGCTGCTTGGCAATGGAGTTGTCGCCGGAGTGCTGCTAAAGAAATCGAAAGCGGAAGACAGCGGATGGATTGTCATCACGGCCGGGTGGGCCTTTGCGGTCATGGCCGGCGTGTTCGTGTCGATTGCATGTGGTAGCAATGACGCGCACTTGAATCCGGTGGTCACCATTGGCTTTGCGGTACGTGACGCAAGCTTCGGGAAGCTCGCTCCTTATCTCGTGGCGCAGCTCCTAGGCGCTATCGTGGGAGCTGTGCTTGTCTGGCTGCACTATTTTCCGCACTGGAAAGAAACGCCGGATCCTGCCGCGAAGCTGGGATGTTTTTGTACTGCCCCTGCGATACGCAACTTTGCCGCGAATTTGTTTAGCGAAATTTGCGCTACGTTTGTTCTGGTGTTTGTGATTGGCGCGATTTTTTCGAAGAGGGTGTCCGCGGCAGGGCCTGCCGCTGGGTTGGGTCCTTATCTCGTGGGCAGCCTGGTGTGGGGCGTCGGATTATCACTCGGCGGCACGACGGGTTACGCCATCAATCCCGCGCGCGATTTAGGACCACGCATCGCGCACGCCGTTTTGCCCATTGCCGGAAAGGGAAATTCCGATTGGGGCTATTCACCTGTCCCTGTGATCGGTCCCATTCTTGGTGGAGCATTGGCGGGGTTGCTTCTGCGCGTCCTTGCCATTTTCTGAGGCACTTCTAGCTGAAGCCCGTTCGCAAGTACAAGTAACCGATTCCGCATGCGCCCGCTGTCGCTCGCGCCCCCCTATCCTTGCCTGCGTTACTCTGCAATGGCATGGGAACAATTACCATCGCTCCTCCAGAGGAGCGCACTTCAACGCCGGCTCCGCCCTCGCGTCCGCAAAGTCCGTGGATTTATCGTCCTTGGATTGATTTGACGGTCGGCTGCGGAGCCTGGTCCGCGCCACTCCTGCTCGCGGGATTTTATTTTGCGAATTCGTATCAACGAGGCTGGAGCGTCGCATTTTATTTTCTCGCCCTGCTCTCTAACTATCCGCACTTCATGGCTACAGTTTATCGCGCGTATCACACGCGGGATGAGTTCGAGAAATACAGGATCTACACGGTGCACGTGGCGCTGTTGCTCGCAGTAGCGGGAGTCGTCACACACGTCTGGTACGGGCTGCTTCCCTGGATTTTCACGCTGTACATTTGCTGGAGCCCCTGGCATTACACGGGACAAAACTTCGGTTTGCTGATGATGTTCGCGCGGCGCGCGGGCGTCTCGCCCACCGAAGCGGAACGCCGCGCTCTTCGCCTTTCGTTTATTGCGTCTTACATTTTGCTGATGCTGAGCTTCCACACCGGCCCGTCCGGCGACGCGCTGATTCTCTCCCTGGGCCTCGCGGCTAAATTTACGCTGCCGGCACGAGCGGTTCTGGCTTTATTTTTTGTTGGCGCCAGCGGGTGGGCTCTTGCATCGTTGGCACGAAGGAGCAGCTTCCGAACGATTCTTCCGGTAGCTACGCTGACAGTGACGCAGTTTCTCTGGTTTCTGCTACCCGCGCTGATCGAACTCGTCAGCGGCCACGAAATTCCGCAGACTCGTTACAGCAGCGGCCTGCTGGCGGTGCTGCACTCCACGCAATATTTGTGGATCACGAGTTATTACCAGAAAAAAGAAGCTCGCGCGGCCGGCGACTCGCACTGGTCGTTTTCTCGTTATCTAGTGACTTTGATTGCCGGCGGTATCGCGCTTTTCATTCCCGGGCCGTGGATCGTCAGCCGCATTTTTCATGCCGATTTTGCCGCTAGCTTTCTTACGTTTACAGCGCTCGTAAATATTCATCACTTTATTCTCGATGGCGCCATTTGGAAATTGCGAGACTCGCGAATCGCGTCTTTGCTACTGAGTGGCCAACAAAAGTCGCTGGACGCCGGCGGCGAAAAGCAAAGCGGACTTGCGGCTGCGGCTCACTGGTTCACGGGACGAGCACCTGGTGCTCGCGCCATTCGCATCTCGGCCGTCGTACTGTTATTCCTTTGGGCTGGTATGGACCAGCTGCATTTCTGGTTGTCCAGCGAAGCGAGCTCTTTGCCCGCGCTTCAGCGCGCCGCGGAGCTAAATCCTGACGACAGCTCCATTCAAGTACGCCTCGCGCGTGCGGAGCAGCTTGCCGGCCAGCGCGATGCTGCGCTCGCTTCCATGGAACGCGCCGCTACGCTCAGTCCCGCAAGTCTTGCGCTCCAAGAATCCTACGGTCGGAGCTTGATTGAGGCGGGGCGCAATGCCGACGCCTATGCGCAGTTCCAAAAAATTATTACGCGCTGGCCGCGCAACGCCGACGCGCTGGTCGATTACGGAATGCTCGCCCACCGGCTCGGACACGACGAAGAGGCGGTGGACAATTGGCAGCGCGCCGTCGATGTCGACCCTGGACAAGCCAACGCACAACTTTATCTCGCGCAAGTGCTCGATCAACAAGGCGCATTGCAGGCCGCAGCGCGGCACTATCGCATGTATCTGGAAATCGTCTCCGCTCGCCACGCAAAAAATCCCGCCGATACGGGCCCTGTACTGGCAGCCTTCATAAAAGTGGCCGACGCGGATGCTGCAATTCAGCACAACAGCGACGCGTCCAAAGGCTACATCGCGGCGGCTGGTTTCGCGGAGAAGGCTGGCGAGAAGACGCTTGAAAGCCTGGCCCTCGCGCATCTCGCAGATTTGCAGGAGAAAGAAGGCGACATTCGAGGAGCGGCGCAGTCCTATCAGCGCGCCCTGCAGCTTGATGCGGCGCTTCACGATCCGCGCAGCACGGCGTCAGATTGGTTCAACTACGCCCAATTCTTGCGAAAACAGCAACAGCCCGAGCGCTACGTGTTCGCAGGCTTGCTGTATGCGGAAAATGTTTTGCAGGGCACCTCCGGGGACGAACTTACAGTCGTATCGCAAGCGCGTAAGGAAAGCGAAGCGCGACTTGGCGTGGAAACTGGCACAGTGCGGCGGAAGTTAGATCAGATCGTCGCAGAATCGCTGACCCTGCAGATGACCACTTTAGCGGCGAAACAATAGATTTAAATCGAGCGTAGTCGGTAACAGGTCGCAATCAGACGCCAGCCTAATTTACAATTCTACTTTTTCTGGCCGTAATATGCGCCGCTTCCATGTTTCCGCAGGGAGTGCTTTTCGTGAAGGTGTTTCGAATCGGCCCGCGACTTAGGATTCGCGGTAATCGTCTGAGGTACTGCGAAAAACAAAAACCCCGCTCGCTGGGTGTGGTGCGCGAGCGGGGCAGGTGCCTACTCCCGGGGTGTGGTTAGAAGTAGATCTTTCCTCCGAGCTGCAAGATTCTCGGGTCAAAGGCTGAGGTGACTTGGCCGAAGTTCGTGGTTGGGTCAGGTTGGCCGTTCGCGAGAAAAGTGCCGCCGGTGGAAACGTTGTTGAACTGAGTATGGTTCCAGGTATTGAAAGTCTCCAAACGCAGTTCCAGATAGCTGCCGCGTGATTCCCAGAGGTTAAACCTCTTGAAGAGCGACAGGTTCCAGTTATCCCGCCCAGGTCCACGCAGATCGTTGTGCGGCAGAGTTCCCCAAGTGCCAGGGGTTGGGGCCGAGAACGCTGTGGGGCTAAACCACTCGTTGACGGTGTGCGGAGTGGTGAGCGTGCCTGACAGGTCTGGCCGGTTACTGCCGTTTACACCCAAACCGCCCTGACCTCCGGTCATGGTGATATTGATCGGCAGGCCGGACTCCATGGTCACGATGCCGGAGATTTGCCAGCCGCCGACAACTGACTTCAGTAGCCGGTTCTCGCTGTGCCGGAAGACCGGAATGTCGTAGATGAAGTCCACGACGGCCACGTTGGTGCGGTCGTAGCCGCTTAGTCCCTCGTCATACTTCCAGCCGGCATAGGGGTTGGACACGGTTTGCAAGTCTTGGCCGCCGTTGCCATTGGTGGGGTCGTTCGCGCGCGAAAGCGTGTAGAACGCGCGAAGGGTCAAGTCGTGGCTAATCTGCGAGTTCAGGTCTATTTGCAGGCCATCGTAGTTTGTGTTGGCTTCGTTTTCTGAAAGGGTGATGGAATTGAAGCCCGGGTAAGGCAGGCCTGGCGCAACGTTGTAGTTGATAGCCGGCGTGTTGGGTATTAGACCAGCGACTCCCGCTAGCGAAGTTTCCGCTGGCAGGTTGATGTTGCGATAGTCGTTCTGATGGCGGCCCTGGTTGCCGACGTAACTCACCGACAACACTGACTTGGTTCCGAGGGCGTGCTGCATGCCAAAACTCCACTGATAGCTGACCGGCGGCTTGTAATCGTTTATATCCAAGCCGGTGATCCCAGCAGGATTAATCGGCAGAGTCACAGAGTTACCCGTCGCAAGCGCGATGCTCGGGTTCGTCATCGTGACGAACGGGGAATTGACCTGGAGGCTGAACGGAATATTCGCGCCGGCGTTGTACATGTCGTTGCCCTGAATGCGCTCGTACATGATGCCGAACCCGCCGCGGATAACGGTCTTGCCGCTTCCCGTGAGGTCATAGGCAAAGCCGATGCGAGGACCGAACGTGGCCCAGTGATTGTCAACGAGGCCCTTCGGAATGCCCACCTGACCCGGGATGCCGATGCCGTTCAGGTAGAGCGGAACGCCGGCAAGAATGGGATTGGGGCTGGCGCCAAGGCCCGGGCTGTTGGGGCTGATCGTGCCGTTCGGCAGCATGATGGCGGTGTCGGCCGGGTTATAGAGCGATGGGTAGAAATTGCCCATGCGGTCGTTGGCTTCATAGGTGTGCGGAACGCCGTCCCAACGCAAACCGAGGTTGAGGGTCAACTTGCGGTTCACGCGCCAGTTGTCCTGAGCATAGGCGGCCCAAGAAACGTTATTCCATTGACCGCTGTCTTGCACGGCTAGCTCTTGATAAGAGGAAGGCGTACCGAGCAGCATGTCAGCAAAGGTGTTCCCGGTGAAACTGCCATTGAAGGCGAACCCGCCCTGAGTCTGGCCAAACAGGTCCTGGGTCTTCTTGTAGAGAGCCCAGCTGCCGCCGAACTTGAACTGGTGAGCGCCATGTGTCCAAGAAACATCGTCGCGGACCTGGTAGTCATCCGCTTTGTTTTTCCACGGCCAGCTCGAAATTTCGAACTGCGCGTTGCTCCCGCCTTGCAAGTCGATGTTGGGAATGCGGTCCAAGTTGTTCGGTCCAGAGAAGAGCCTGGAATTCGTGGAATCGTAACCGGCGGGGAGGGCCAAACTGGTCAAACCCGAGGCTGCGTAAGGAATGATGTTGATGCGGTTTCCGTTGTAGTTGAAGGCCACTTCGTTAATGAGCGTTGGGCTGATCGTATAGGTCGTATGGATAACGGCGCTATACGACGGATTGCCGAAATTGTCGCCGACCGTTGGAACGTTGTCTCCGCTCCACTGGCTGGTTGCGAAACCCTGGGTGACTTGTTCGGCGATGTAATGCCCGAAGACGGAGAACTTGCTGTTGAAGTTGTGGTCGATACGGACGACCTCTTCCCGCAAATTCGTGACAGCGTTGGCGCCGCCTTTGAATTCGGGTTGTGGGTTAGCGCCGCCGGTCGTCGCGTTGTTCGCCGGGAAAATACCGGCCGCAACGAGAGCCGCTGAATTCGGATTGATCATGCAAGACGGAATAATGTTGCCGGGGAAGGCCGAACCTTGCGTGATTCCCGCGGGAGCAACGCCACCGGGGCAATTGGCAAAAAGAACGTTGGGGCTAACTTGTGCGGTCGTCGGAACCGAGATCGTGCTACCGAGAGAACTGAAATTGCCGCCATAAGTCGCCGTGCCGGGAACCGGCTGGTTGGTTGCGCCACCCTGAATCAGCGGGCGCCATTCCATGTTGTAGAAGAAGAACGTCCTCTTTTTGTCCGGGTTATAGAAGTGGCCGAGGGTAACCGGACCGCCGACGTTGAAGCCGTAAACGTTGAGGCGAAGTTCCTGATTCGGCACAAAATAATTTTGTGCATCGAAATAGTCGTTGCGATTGAATTCCCATGCGGAAGCATGAAACTGGCTCGTTCCAGACTTCAGCACCATGGTCATGGTGCCAGCCGAAGAGAGGCCATAATCCGCGCTATAATTGGAAGTAAGAGCGCGGAACTCCTGAATAGCGTCGGTCGATGGCGCAATGCTCATGCCGCCCGCGCCGCCGCGGTCATCATCTTCGCCGCCATCCAACAAGTAGATGTTGTGGTTCTGGCGCATACCATTGAATTCCACGTTATTGTCGCCACCGACTGGAGTGTTGACCTCACCTGAGTTCATACCCCCACTGCCAATCTGGCTCGAGGCTCCTGGGGTCAATGCAGCAAGCTGGTAAATGCTTCGCCCCGCCACAGCGATCTGGCTCATCTGCTGGCTAGTTATGAGGTTGCTGCGCTCGCCAGAATCGGTCTGAACCTGGACGGCATTGGCTTCGACCGTCACGGTTTCTTGCGCCGCGCCCAATTGCATTTGGAAATCGACGCGGATGCGGGCGCCAATCGTCAGGACGATGTCTTTCTGTTCCGCTACTTTGAAACCTTTGGCCTCGGCTTTAACGACGTAATGGCCGACCTGCAAATCGACAGCGGCGAATTGACCGGAGTCATTTGTAGGAAATGTTCGGGCCGCACCCGTATCGACGTTGGTCACAGTGACAGCCACATTCGGGACAGACGCGCCCGAAGGGTCAGTAACCGTGCCAACGATGGTAGTCTGCTGAGCAAGAGTCGAAGCGGAAAAAGCAATCATTGCAACCAAAAGAACAAACAGAAAGCGCAAGTGGAACTTCTTAAACTGAGGTCGAAGATTTTTCTTATCGCACACTTAGAGATACCCCCTTTAGAAATTAGGCCAATAGCTCTCTCGTCCCTCGAGACGGAAAGCTTCTTTGGGCCTGCAGGGGCGTCAGCACCGACGTCCCACATTTGTTGCACCGGAACTAAAAGTTAAAGACGATACGACCTATCGATATTTTTAATGTTGCGTAGAAGAGTGGTAGGGCGCAATATCCACTTAAGCCGAATTCATTATGACCAGTTGGATGAAGCCATGAAGAAAGTACCGAGCGCACTGCCGCCCGTCATAGCCGTCGACCGAAAAGCCGCGAAACCTTTGCACAAACAAATCTATGACGCCTACCGTTCCATGATCGTCAGCCGAAACTTGGGGGCGGGCCAGCAGATTCCATCGACTCGAGCGCTTGCTATTGAACTGAAGATCTCTCGTATACCGGTGCTCACTGCGTATTCTCAGCTTCTGGCGGAAGGTTATTTCGAGGCTCGCGCCGGCGCGGGAACTTTTGTCTGCAGTTCTCTGCCAGACCAATTGACGTCCAGTGAGGGAAACTCGAACGGTTCAGCCACGATTCGCTCCGGTGCGCGGGCTGCTTCGAAACGTGCGATGTTGCTTGCTCCGTACGAAAGGCTCCCCTGGCTGCGTGGTTTGGGGGCGTTCAATGCAGGCCAGCCAGCAATCGACCAATTTCCATTCCAGACTTGGTCTCGCCTGGTTATGCGCCATTGCCGAAATCCCCACGCAAGGGAAATGTACTACGGTGGACCGCTTGGTTTCGAAGAGCTTCGCAAAGCCATCTGCACCTACCTTAGAACCGCGCGGGCGGTTCGTTGCGATCCGCAGCAAGTCATGATTGTCGCTGGATCTCAGCAGGCTCTGGAGATTTCTGCGCGCGTGCTGCTTGACGATCGAAGCGCCGCGTGGGTAGAAGAACCTGGGTATTGGTTGACGCGGCAAGTATTAACGGCGGCGGGCTGCCGTTTGGTGCCCGTCCCGGTGGACAGTGAGGGCTTGGATGTCGCCTTCGGCGTCAAGAAGTGCCGCAAAGCCAAAGCTGCTTTTGTCGCCCCATCTCATCAATACCCACTCGGGGCAACCATGAGCGCTTCGCGCCGTCTTCAACTTCTCGACTGGGCACAGAGTTCGGGGTCCTGGGTAATCGAGGACGATTACGACAGCGAGTATCGGTATGGCAACATGCCCATCGCTTCACTCCAAGGCCTCGACCACAACTCTCGCGTCATCTATATCGGAACCTTCAGTAAGACTCTATTCCCTTCCCTACGGCTCGGCTACGTTGTTATCCCGCAGGATCTGGTCGATCGTTTTGCGGCCGTGCGGTATGCCATGGATATAGGACCACCACACTTTTTCCAGGGAGTACTCACGGACTTCATGAATGAAGGACATTTCGCGCGCCACATTCGCCGCATGCGCCAGCTTTACTCACTCCGCCGGAGCGCGCTTGTCGATGGACTCCGCAGAGAATTCGGTTCTGCATTGGAAATACATGGATCGGAAGCTGGAATGCATCTCGCCGTCATCTTGCCGAAAGGATTCCGCGATCAAGAAGTGGCGGTGCGCGCCGCACATGGGAAGCTTTGGCTTTGGCCGCTTTCCCCGGCATACTTGGGCGAGACTCGTCGCCAGGGATTTATCTTGGGGTTTGGGAACACGGCGGCGGAAGAGATGCCCAAGGCCGTCCGTCAACTAAAGAGCGTTCTCTTCGGTGAAAAGAGTTTGAGCGGCAAAGCGACTGGTCATAAATGAATCCCATAATGTGGTCATTGTCGCCAGCCGGGCGATGAACGAATATACCTCCTAGGAGAAAAACGTTCAGGCGTTCGGAGTGGATCGTTCACGTGCTCTCCGCTGCTCCGCCAGAAAGGCTGCAGTCTCGTGAACAAAGTCCATTGGCAGCCCCGACGACTCTGCTCCGAGTAAGAGCTTGAACAGACTAAGTATGGATTCCTCAAATCGTAAGGCAACTTTGATCACTCGCCTTGGGCAGGTCTTAATCCGTCCAAGCATCGTATTGCGAATTGACTCCCTGCTAATTCAAACTGGGGCAGTTAGCATGTGTTTGTTTCTTTTTTTCCTATTGGCTAGCGCAGGTTGGTTAGGAACTCATCTCGCCGCCGCCGACAACGCGCCCACCACCCCCATTCTCGTGGAGTTGTTCACCTCAGAAGGCTGTTCCAGTTGTCCTCCGGCAGACGCACTATTGGAAAAGATGGACACCCTGCAACCCGTTCCCGGGGCGCAACTGATTGTCCTCAGCGAGCATGTCGACTACTGGAACCACGATGGGTGGACAGATCCGTACTCCTCCCCTTCCATCACGGAACGGCAGAGCTCGTATGTTCACGCTCTTGGACTGAAGACTCCGTATACTCCACAATTCCTCGTGGATGGAACCGAAGAGTTACAGGCCCATAACAACGAGCAAGTCGTCCAACTTCTTCAAAAGGCGGCCGCCGCTCCGAAAATTCCCATGCGGCTTGAATCAGTGAGCGTAGAGCCTGGGAATCCCGCCATTGTTCAAGGGCGTGTCGAATCCGACGTCAGCTCCGAAAAACACAAGGCCGATGTGTTTGTAGCCATTGCACTCGACCACGCAGAGTCGCAGGTCGCGCGGGGAGAAAACAGTGGCCGCCATCTTAGCCATGTCGCAGTCCTGGCGGAACTCACGAAAGTGGGCAAGCTGGAGCCCGGAAAAAGTCTTGGACAAGGTTTTCGAGTCAAGCTCAAGCTCCCTGGCCCAGGTCCGATGAATCTTCGGATTGTAGCGTTTGCTCAAGAGCCCGGACCCGGCAAAGTGATCGGTGTGGTGTTGAAGAGCGTCTCGGTTAACTAGGAATTGGCATGAGCAGCGTCACTTCTTAGAACTTCTACCGCTCTACGTTTGCTTTTGAGTCCTCTCCAGCGCGAGTTCTGGCCATATTTCGCGAGGGGAGCGATCCGCAAAAAAAATTAATCTCAGCACGATCTTCGGCGGGCAAGCTGTTGGCACCAAGGAAGTCGAAGAAGGTATTTGCTGGTCAGCTTTATGAATTATGACTTGGGGTATTTCGATCTCGTCACGCGAGTGCTTGAGCCACTCGAAAACCCATTCGGCCCGAAGTTGTTACCGATGTGGCCGCTACGTTCTGATACCCATGCGTCCGGATTGGAACCCTGAATGAGTGGTCGGGGCGAAAGGATTTGAACCTTCGACCTCCTGGTCCCGAACCAGGCGCGCTAGCCAGGCTGCGCTACGCCCCGAATCTTATTTCTTACTTCCTATCAGTTTACGCGGGTTTGGCGGCATCCGCAACCGTTGCTGCAGAAACAAAAACAAAACCGCCGGGAAGCCCTCGCTTCCCGGCGGCGTCTTCGAAGAATGTTAAGCAGCCTTAGAACTCGTAACGCAGTGCAAACTGCATCACGCGCGGGTTGGTTAGCAAGCCAGTGTAGTTGCCAAACGTGTTGGAGACATCGATTTCGGAACCAGTGGACTGCACGTTGAAGCGCACCGAGTTCGTGATATTGAAAACCTCCCAGCGGAACTGGAGGCTTTGCTTTTCGCTCCATGGCATGGCCCAACGCTTGGCTAGGCCGAGGTCGATGTTGAAGAAACCCTGGCCACGAATCTGGTTGCGTGCGCCTCCCTGTCCGGGAAATGGGCTGATGAAGCTATTGATGGCATCCGGCCCATTGCTGAAGATGCTGATGTTGCCTGCGTCTTGTCCGGAGTTCACCGGGAAAGCGCCAGTCTTGACGGGCGAAACAAGGTCTGCGTTGCCGCCCAATTGCCAGTTCGTTGGCCACTGGAACCCGTTGCTGATGTTCACCGGGAAACCACTGGTCAGCCGGAAGAGGCCGGAAAGCTGCCAGCCGCCAATCACCCCATCCTCGAAGCCATGTGCGCCGGATGCGAATTGACGTCCTTTGCCGAAAGGCAGTTCGTAGATCCAGTTGGCGTTGAACTGATGGGTAGCATCGAAGTCCGAAACGGCCCGTTCCTCATTGGGATTCCAGGAGTTGATGATCTGACCTCCCAGCCCGCCCCACTGACCGATACGTTCTGCGTCCGAGTTGATGTCCATGGATTTCGAGAACGTGTAGTTGAAATCGAACTGCAATCCATGGGTCATCTTGTGACGGACAGTCAGCTCCATGGCGTTATATGCGGCATTGCCGATGGTCCGCCATGCGTAAAGCGATGAGTACTGCCCATTCCAGAAGGTTCCTGGATTATTCGTCGGGAAGTACGACGTGTTCGGAACGTTGGCATCCGACAATCCGAACAAGTCATAAATGAAAAGTGCCGTCGTCTCGTTTTTCGAAAAACATCCGAACAGATCGTAAGCGGCTTGGTACGCCTGTTGTGTGCCTCCGCCACTGCAGAAGAGAGAATAGGCTCCCCCGTTTACTACTGGCGGCATGATGTCTGCCCAATATTGAGCCGTGGGCCCTAGCTGCTGGGCCGTGAGCGAAGACGCCGACGGCGGGTTCTGCCCACGATAAATCTTGGCAAGCGCATCCACCGCCTGGAAATAGGTGATCTTCGTCTTCGGATCGGTAAGGTTCAGCGGCATGGCCATGTCTTCTTGCGCCAGCAGGTGGTGCGAGAGCCGCCCGACATAAGCAGCCTCGATCGAAAAACCGTTGGACAACTCGCGGGAAAAGGAAAGATCAATCGTTTCGGAGTAGGGCGTCTTCAAATTGTTGTCATTGCCCCAGGCGATCGCAAACCCATAGGGACTAAGATTGCTGCCGCTATTGAAGATGTTCGGAAATGGCGATGGCAGTGCCGGTGGGACCGGTGCAAATAGCGGGTTCCCCAGCGTGTCCTGAGTCGGAATGACATTCATGTTGGTGATCCGCGGCGAGCTCGCAGGGTCCACTATACCCGCCGAATTCGTCAGTACGTCCAGCAAGCCGAACGACCCGCCACTCTGGTCGAAAGTGTCCACGATGCTCTCGCCCAGCCGGTCGTACACAATACCGAAGCCTGCCCGGATGCTGCTCCGACCAGCGCCTCCAAAAAGGCTCTTCAAGAAGCCGCTATCCGCGCTCGGCGACCACGCCAGCGCGACACGCGGCCCGAAATCGTGGTAATCGTAGTTGTAATACCCGGGTTTGCCGCCATTGGCAGGACCCGACCAATCGAATGTGAGGGGCGCATCAGCATAGGAACCTATGCCCTGCGTCATGTTGTCGCCGCGCGTATTAAACCACTTACTCAATGGCTCAGTGGTTGTCGCTTCAAGTCCGTTCGTTTCCCAAGGAGGCGAGAACAACGAATAGCGTAATCCGAGCGTAAGTGTGAGACTGGGCTTTACCTTCCAAACGTCCTGCGCATACAATTCGAGCCCGTTTTCGGCAAACCGTCTCGAGACCGGCGTTCCTTGCGGCAGCACGTTGCTCTGGCGGTTAAAGTTGTAGTAGGCATCCACCTCCGAAATCATCCCGGTCATCGCCATCAACGGAAAATCATAGGAGTTATTAAACGATGAGTTTACGGCCGGGTATCCGTACACTGCGGGATCAAACGCCGCACCCGTGTTCGCGATCCCCGCAGTGTCCAGCCAAGACGCGTTCGTTACGCCATCGCTAAACGAGTTATTCGAATTGGTCTCGGGATTCCGCAGTAAGGTGCCAACGACGCCGAACTGGAAGGTGTGCCGGCCGTGAATTTTTGTAACATCGTCATAAATATTGTTAATTGGGCGCTGGAAGTTTGATGACCTCGTAATGCCCTGGTCGATGTTTCGGAAATAGTCCCAGGTTTGGGTCGAATCGCCGATGAATCCATTGCTCTCGCGGATGTATCCATAGCGAAAGTTATTGATCAACGTGGGCGTCAGCGCTGCCGAATAGTTCGCGATTATGCCCTTGTTATAATTCACGCTTGTCAATTCAGGGGCCGTGCCAGGCAAAAAGGGCGCCCCATTCGAGTTGGCGTTTGCGAGCGCGCCGCTCACAGAAAGCCGGTGCCTGGCGTCCGCGGTCAGGTTGTAATCCATTTTGGCGATGTACCAGTTGTGCGTGGTGTAGGTCGGTGCCGCGAAGCGATACCCGGAAGTATTTATACCGTCTCCCACCGTTGTGTCGTTCGGCAGGGGATAAGTGCTGTTCATATAAGCGAGCACGGGGGCGTCAGGCCCCAACCCCTCCGGATCCATCCCCGTAATTTGGCCCGGCGAGAGGGCGTTGTTTCCTGCCGCAACCGGGTAAGTCTTCCCGCTCACGCCCTGAACACTGCCTCCGGTACAAACTGTCGGGTCTGCGCAGGCGTACTGGATGATCCCATCACGAAGTGTCGCGGTCGGAATGGTTCGCAGCGCGCTTTGAGCCTCCGCATCACGGTATCCTTCATAGTTTGCAAAGAAAAACAGACGATTCTTTTTTATCGGCCCGCCGACGGACGCGCCGAAGATGTTTCGCGTAAGCTTCAACGGTTCGTTTGCCGCGCCGGTATTGAGCTGCGACTGCTTGATGAAATAATCGTTCGCGCTGGTCGCGTTGGTTCGATTGTATTCGTAGATCGAGCCGTGAAAATCGTTTGTCCCGCTCTTGGTGACCAAGGCCACCTGTGCGCCCGAGGAAGTTCCTTGGTCGGCGTTGTAGTTCGTTGTGGTAACGCGGAACTCTTCTACGGAATCAAGCGTGACGGGCAAGACAGACTGAAACGCGTACCCGCCCTTCGGGTTTACTCCGACGCCGTCCAACGTGATATTGCTTTGGTCGCTGCGCGCGCCGTTGACGGACCCGCTCCGTGTATCCGTATTGGTATCAATGTCCGACCGGTTGCCGGTGTAAACCACGCCAGCCTGCAAGCTAAGCAGATCAGGCACGTTGCGGCTTTCCAATGGGAGTTGTTTCACCTGATTCTCGTTGAACGCGATACCAAGGGAAGCATCGGTGGTATTCAGAGTTACCGCCTGGGCGGAGACCTCAACCGTTTCCGTAGTGGTGCCAACCTCCAGGGTTACGTTCTGTGTAGTCGGCGAATTCACGAGCAACTGCAGCGCCTTGTCCTCCCACTTTCGAAAGCCCGCCATCTCCACGCTGATTGTATAGGTTCCGGGAGTTAGTCCCAGGAATTCATACTCCCCTGTGGGACTCGTTTTCATTTGATGATGGAGCGCCTGACCGTTGTGATCCAAGGTCACCGTGGCGCCGACAATGGCTGCCCCAGATTTGTCGATGACCGTTCCGCGCACGGAAGTCGTCCCCGTTTGCGCCAACGCAGAGGTAGCCGCCAGAAGAAATGCGGCAAGAGAAACCAGAACATTGCGCTTCATAAATTCCCACCTCATGGATTGCTCCTTTCGCGCACCCCAACCTCAAATTGTTTTGCACGCAGGTGGGAAATACCGCGCGGACACAAAAATTGTGCAGCGCTTTGCCGGGTCTCAACCTGGAGGAAAACTTCGACCTTGGGCAACCTTACCCCACCACTTCGCTAGCTAACTTTGACTTAGCTTTTAGGCTAAATCGCGGCTCGGTGTCAAGGAAAGTTCTGAGGAAAAACTTTCCGCTTTGATCCATCTAAATTTTAGATTCTTGAGAATGGAATGGAGGGAACTAAGCGCTCTAGTACCCGAGTGACAGAATCTCACCCAGTTCGCAGCAATTCGGGCGGTCAGCGAGGAAGTTCACCCAAATTGCGGCAACCTGGCGACAGCGATCGTAAGAATTCCGCGGATGGCATTCGAAGTCGAGTAGTAGACCCTTCCATCCGGCCGGACTAACGACACTGCTTCCTCCACGAACCGTCGTCAAAAGCAAAGCCGTGCCTGGGCAGAAAAGCCTTAGCACGGCTAGCCTTTTGGGTAACGACGCTTGTTTCCAACGTGTTAGGAGCTTGCGCTCCCGGCTATTTTTCTTGCGGCACAGTCACGTTAGAAGGTGAATTTGGCCGCGAGCTGCAGGATGCGCGCCAAAGGCTGGTTGGTGCTGGGACTTCCCGTGGCTATGATTTGGCCAAACTGCGGGGAAGCGATGTTTGTAATCGGATCGGCAAACTCCGCATGGTTTAAGAGGTTAAAGGCATCCACACGGATCTCCAGGCGGAGCCTTTCCGTGATGGCCGTGGCCTTAACCAGTGACATGTCGAGGTTTGTTCTTCCCGGCCCGCGGAACAACGCGCGCGACGCCGTTCCATAGGTTAGTAGTAATGGGTTCGCAATGACCTGCGCGGTGGAAGGAAAGCACGTTGGCGAAGGTACGGCACAGGGGTCTGTCAGAGACCCGACTTGGGCCGTGGTGTATGCAGCCGGATTGAAGTAAAAGTTACCCGAATTTGTTCCCGACAGGTCGCCGGTCAAGCTCTGGACCGTACGCGGGTTGAACGTCGTAAGCGGCAGTCCCGTCAGGTTGGCGCGCGCCAATACCAAGTCACCTGCTCCGGTGACCCCTGGGTTAGTGAAGCCGCCCGAACTGTCGACAGCGCTAAATACGCTTAGAGGGAAACCTGTCCGCCAGGAAAAGATTGGATAGAGACTCCAACCGCTGGTCAGACGTTTTGGCCCGGACGCCCACATGTTTGCGAAGGGCAGATCCCAGCCGCCGCTGAAAGTGATCCTGTGTTTCACGTCGAAGTCCGATGATCCCCGGTACAGCTGAGGATCAAAAGTGGGAACGGCGGAGCTGTTGTTCCGGAAGCCGGAAGCGTCGTCAATGGAGTGAGCAAAGGTATAGCCGAGTATGAAGTAAGTCCTTCCGATAAACCGGGAATCGGTCACCTGCCTGGTTAAGCTGGCGGTAAGGGCGTTGTATGATGCGTTCGCAACGTTCTGGAACTCCGCCAGCTGGCTGTACGAGCAATTGAAGGAATCGTTTCCATCGTTTACCGGACAAGTGCTATTTCCAGGAAGCAGATTGAGGATGCGATTTGTGGTCCCCGGAATGAAGGGATTGATGTCCACTAGCGACGTTAGTCCATGAGAGCTGCTGCCCAGGTAGCTGACTTCGACGGAAGTGTTCGACGCAACCTGCCGCTGGACGCTGAGGCTGTATTGGTAGATGTAGGGAGTCTTCAGATTCGGGTCGTCCAGGAAAATGGATGTGCTTCCGAACGGAGTCAACCCTGCGTCGAAGAAATTGATGTTGTGATCGGGAGGCTTTGAGGGAAACGGGTTAACGGCGCCGGTACTGGTATAAGGATCCGCGAAAAAAGGAAGATCTCCGGTCGGATTGGCCGCCAGGGGTGAAAAGTTAACAAAACCAGCGGCAAAGAATGGCGGCTGGCCGTTGTCCTGGAAGTTATCCTCGGCCTTCAGGATGTCGTAGAAAATCCCGAAGCCGCCGCGAACGCTCGTCTTGGAATCACCTGTCGGATCCCAGGCAAAACCAAGGCGCGGCGCCCAGTTGTTTTTGTCTGGAAAATTCACGCCTCGCGGTGCATTTGCATCTCCCGGGAAAACCAGCCCCGACGGCGCATTGGGGAAAACCGTGGACTGTGCATGTCCGGGAATGACGTTGAACGTGTCACCATGAGTATCCAGCTTCGGACTGGAATACTCGTACCGCACGCCGAGCGTCAGCACGAGCTTCCTGTTTACGCGCCATTCGTCCTGTGCGAATCCAGAGGTCGTCTTGCTCCGGGCATTGGTGTGGGCATTCGGCCCCTGCTGGAAATTCTCGGGAAGCCCGAATAGGAAATCGGCAAAGTCGTTCCCGGAACCAATGCCGCCAGCTCCCGCGAAAGTAAATATTCCCGAGCCAATGAAATCGAAAGCGGTATTGAACTGATATGCGGTGAAGCTTCCGCCGAATTTCAAAGTGTGACGCCCGTGGGTCCACGAGAGAACATCGCTATAAGCAAACGTATTGTTGATCAGTGTGCTGGGTCCTACGAAGCTGGTACCCAGGAACGCTCCCTGATCGGCAAAAGAGAGACTGGCTGCCCCTGTCTCCAAATCAGGAGTGATGCCGATCTGACCTACGTCGGCGTGCGTCGGGAGGGTTTGGGCGGGCACGTCTTGCAAAATGTTCTGCCGCTGAATGGTCACTCGGAACTCGTTTAGCACATTGGGAGTAAAGATGTGGGTGTAAGCGAAGTTCGAGAAGTAGTTCTTAAATGAGGTAGTGTCTGCATAACCCAACAAGCCAGAGCCAGCAAATGGCGCAAGCGTAGGATTGCGATCTCCGCCTAGCGTGACGGAAAGCTTGTCCTTCTGCGTCACATTGAAATCGAATTTCATGGTCAGCTGGTTGTCGTTATTCGTGGCGGGTGCCTGGACATTCAGAATCCCGGTGGGTGAACTCGGGATTAGTCCCGCGGCGATGTACTTCTGAGATACGCCGTTGATCGTCGTGGGGTCCATTATCGCGCAGGCTGCATTTCCGGTGGCGCCTACGAAGAATGGATTCGCCGCCAGAAAAGAGGCGACTCCGGGATCTCTATCAGGACACGCCGCCGGACCCGGCACACCTTGGTTCCCTGCTTGAGAGAAATTGCCCTGTAGTTCGGCAGGAGTGAATACGGAATTCCCAGTGGAAGATTGGCTGTCCGACTGCTGCTGCCCCTGATAGCCCACGAAAAAGAAAAAGCGGTCCTTCCCGTTCACGACCTTTGGAATCGTAATCGGTCCGCCAAACGTGCCTCCGTACTGGTTGCGTCTCAGCGTATCGCGTGGAAGCAGGTTGTTGGGATCGTTTTTGTTGAAGAAGGAGTTTGCATTGAAATCGCCATTGCGGATGTAGTCGAAGGCGCTGCCGTGCCATTCATTGGTTCCTGATTTCACGACTTCCGTGATGATGCCGCCGCCGTTGCGCCCGTATTCCGCCGTGTAATTGTTCTCGAGAATGCGAAATTCAGCGATGGTGTCCGGATTGGGGTTATACACCACTCCGTTGCCAAGGTTTTCGTTGTTCAAGCCTCCATCCAGGAGAAAGGTTACCGAGTCCGAACGGCCACCGGCGATGTTGTATCCCTGGCCGGAACCCGTATCCCCATCATTTGTGTTGGTCACGCCGGGCTGAAGGAGCGCCAGACTCAAAGTATTGCGGCCGTTCAGAGGCATGTCCGTAATCGTGCGGCCCGTCACTGAATCACCAATTGTGGGGTCCACAGTTTCTACGACGCTGACTTGATCTTTTACCTCTACGGTTTCAGACCGTGCCCCCAACTCCATTTTGGCGTCAATGTGCAGCGACTGATTTATCTGCAAAACCTGATTTTCAAAGACGATCTGGCGAAAATCCTGATGATCCATCGTTACTTTGTAGGAGCCAATCGGCAAATCCAGAATCTGGTAAAAGCCTTCTTTATTTGTTTCCGCTTGCTTGCTGACATGTGTGGTCACGTTTGTAGCGGTAACCACTACGCCCGGGATTCCGGCGCCCTGCGCATCGCTCGCCGTACCGATGATTCTGCCGGTGGGATCCTGCGCGTACAAAAAGCTTCCGGCGCTGAACACAAAAAGTCCCACAATAAAGAAAGCTATCCAACTACGTTTCACTAACGGGAATAACATAAAGCTCCTTTCGAGTATGCACACCACTAGTCTGGATTTACTGTGCACCACGAGGGAGGCCGTGTACTCGACGTACACGGTATTCAGCCGCGAGAATCGCAGCTGCAGAAGGCTTCAAACCTGGGCAACCGTGCCCACCGCTCGGTTAAATACAATACCTGTATATATTTTTAAATTACAAAAGACACTAAGTCAAGCTCGCTTTATCGGCCTCGGATCGTCATCTTTGCGCTCGCAACCTCTGAGACCAAAGGATTGCTCACCGCACCGGACAAACTGCCAACGCTTTGCTACCGAGAGGTATTAGCAATTGCTAGCCGGACGACTCAAAACAACGGGATAGTTCACTTCGAGGCAGATCAGTTCAGCAGCGTTTACCCAAGCTGAAGCAGCCTCGCGACTGTGATCGCTGGAATCCCGCGGATAGCATTCAGAATCGAGTCAGATACCTCTCCATCCAGCCGCACCAGCGACACTGCTTCCGCGCCTTTGTTTGCTTCACGGCGCCCCAGAGCAAACGTCGCGATATTCACGCCCAAGTTTCCAAGTGTCGAGCCAACTTGCCCGATTACCCCGGGCTCATCGCGGTTCCGCAGGTAGAGCATCGTCCCCGCCAACTCTGCCTCCAGAGGGATGCCGTCAATCTGCAGCACGCGCGGCGAGCCATCGAACAAGACCGTGCCTTCCGCTGAAAAGCCCTTCGCAGACCCTTTCGTCTCCGGTAATGCGGCTACTTCCAATGTGTTAGGGAACCCACGCTCCCGCCGGCGCGTCTCCTCTTCAACAGAAAGCCCGCGTGCCGCAGCCACCGCCGGCGCGTTCACCACGTTGACCTTCTCGTCGAGCACCGCATTCAGCATTCCCGCCAGCACGGCGCTGCGCAACAGGTGCGTCCCCACTTCTGCGACCTCGCCAGCGTAGCGAATCCGTATCCGGGCCGGCCTGACAGCCACGGCTTGCGACACAAGCGACCCCAGCCGCTCCGCCAGCGCCAGATACGGCCGTACGCGCCGGTACTGGTCTGCCGATAGCGCCGGCAAGTTCACGGCGTTACGAATCAGCCCCTCCGCCAGGTAGTCCTTCACCTGCACGGCGACTTGTGTGCCCACTTCCTCCTGCGCTTCGGTCGTAGAACCAGCCACGTGCGGGGTCCCTATGACGTTTACCATGCCAAGCAGAGGCGAATCCTTCGGCGGCTCCTGTACAAATACGTCCAGCGCTGCTCCGGCCAACTGCCCGCTCTTGAGCGCATCCGCAAGTGCTGCCTCATCAATTAGTTCGCCTCGCGCAGCGTTGATGATGCGCGCGCCTTTTTTCATCTTCGCGAGCGTCTCCGCATTGATCAGGTTCTGGGTCGCCGGGCTGAGCGCCGTGTGCAGCGAGATGAAATCGCTCTCCGCGAGCAGCTTATCCAGCGGCACCAGCTCGACTTGCACCTCCCGCGCCGCCGCTTCGCTGATGTAGGGGTCGTAACCAAGCACGCGCATGTCGAAAGCATCCGCACGGATCGCCACTTCGCTCCCGATGCGCCCAAGTCCAATCAATCCAAGCGTTTTCCCACGCACTTCCGTTCCCGCCGCGGACGATTTTTCCCACTTCCCTTCGTGCATGGCCTTGTCCAGCCTGGGTACCTGACGTGCCAGCGCCAGTAGCAGCGCAAACGTATGCTCAGCCACGCTGATGGCATTTCCGCCCGGCGTGCTCATCACCAGCACTCCGCGCGTGGTGGCCGCATCCAGGTCGATATTGTCCACGCCGACGCCCGCGCGGCCTACTGCCCGCAATCGCGGCGCTTTATCCAGCAATTCCGCAGTAACTTTTGTCGCGCTCCTCACAATCAAGGCGTCCGCATCCGCTATCTCCGCGTTCAAGTTGTCCTTGGTGGTCAGAACGATGTTCCATCCCGCCTTCCGCAATAGCTCGACACCGCGTTCGCTAATCTTGTCCGCAACAATGACTTTCATCGGGCCTCATCCAGGTTGGTTTGATTTGCTCTGCATATAGGCGGGCGAAACCCGCCAAAACTAAAACATTAACGGTAGCGAGCCATTCTCACGCTGTCAAATCTTCTATTTCCGCTCTTCTCTGCGAACTCTGTGTCCTCTGCGCCCTCTGTGTAAATTCCTTATCTTTCTTTTTCTTCTGCTATATTGAATCAATGACAATCGCTGAAAAAATCCAAAAAGACCTGGTCGACGCCATGCGCGCCAAGGACGAGTTGCGCCTCAGCGTCCTGCGCGGCGTCAAGTCCGCCATCAAGTACAAAGAAACCGAAAAAATCCACACACTCGACGAAGCCGAAACCATTCAAATCCTGCAAACGCTCGTCAAGCAGCGCAAAGAATCCATCGACCAATTCGGAAAAGGCAACCGGCAAGATCTCGTCGACAAGGAAACCAAGGAACTCGCGATCCTCGAATCTTATCTCCCGGCCAGCGCCAGCGACGCCGAGATGGACGCCGCCATTGCGAAGGCCCTAGCCGAAACCGGCGCCAATTCCATGAAACAAATGGGCGCCGTGGTCAAAGCCGCCAAAGCTCACCTCGAAGGCAAGGTCGTTGACGGCAAAGCGCTGAGCGACCGAGTCCGCGCCAAGCTTTCTTGATCACAAATCTCCTGAAGTCCTACGCCAATGCCCCAAGCCATCGCCCCCGAACGCTCCAACAATGACGTCAATACACGTGCGCTGGCCGTTCTGCGCATCGGCGTCGGCATCTTCTTCCTCATCTTCGGCCAGTACAAAGTCTTTGGCACACAATTCACACTTCACGGCGGTTTTCAGTTCTGGATCAACCGCTTCCTCGAACAAGGTGGCGCCTATCCCTTCATGGCCCCCATCCTCCGAGGCTTCGCCCTTCCGCACGCCACGCCTATCGCCTTCCTGGTCGCCTATGGGGAATTCGCGATCGGCCTTTCGCTCACCCTCGGAATCTTGGTTCGTTCGGCGAGCGCCTGTGGGCTCATCTTTATGCTAACGCTGCTTTTCTCTTCGGACTATCCCGGCGCAAAAGCTCCCGCCTGGCAATATTTCGGCGCAAGCCTCAGCCACTCTGTCTTCGCTCTCTGCTTTGTGGTTTTTCTAGTGGGACGCAGCGCGCAAGTTTGGTCAGTCCCCGCCCTGCGCCCGCAAAGCCATAAGTATAAGTACTTGTAGCGGCCGGGCTTGTTTACGCTGTAAAAGCGAGGCTCGATTCAGCGGGTCTTCAAGCCCATTCTTCCCTTTACTTGCTTCCTGCGGGCTGCAGAACCGCCGTGTTTCGCTCGTCGCTCGCGATAGTGCGGTAAAACTTCTTTAAACTCTCCATCTGCGCCAGCGAGACGGTTAGTTCTTTCACTTCGATCCTGCGCGTGTATTTCAGCGTATTTCCGCTGGCTTCCGTCTTGCTGTGATAGCTCGCAAAGTCATAATCCACATCAACCGGCGGAGGCAAGTCGCTCACCTCATATCCGGCCGGCAAAGTAATCTCAAACGCATCCGAATCGAGCGAAGGGCCTTCAAACTCCACCGGAAACTTTCGAGGATCCTTCGTCTCCAAAAGCGCGCTCGATCCGCTTCCCAGCACGCGGGGGCGCACCAATAGCAAGTTCCCAGCTGTCTTTGCATAGTTGTCGACAATCAGCGAATAGTTCCATCCAAACGGCTGATCGTTGTGCTGCAAATTCGTGACCGAAGCATGGGTGAGCCGGTAATTCGGCAGCGACTGGGCAAGCTCCTTCTCGATCGGCTTGACTTTGTCTTTGTCTGTTGCCGCGGAGCGCTGCGCGTACCTTTCGTACGCGGCTGGATCTCCAAGGCGAGTCTCAGTCACATCACCGGTTAGCGTGCCTGTGGAGCTGAGAGTCAGCTTAGCCGTCCGGCGCGTCCCGTTCATCGATGCGGGCAGCTTCGGTAGTTCGATAAGTTCGCCCCCCGCGTTTCCCACCAGCAGCCCGAAATTTGCTTGCAGCTCTCCGCGTAAATAGCCAAACGATGTCATTTCATCTGTCGGATCGAAAATCAGAAGCCGCCCCAGCGCCTTGTTCTGCAAGACAGCCGTTAGGCGAGGATCGTCCACTCCATCAGGCAGCTTGATCGCGAGAATCACGTGATTGAACCAGTTGACTGCGGGTGTGTTTGCGTTAACCGCTCCCCGCCGGGTATTGACCACTATGTAGTACGAATCGACGCCGATCTCCTGCAGCATCGTGCTCATCAGCGTTGCTTTGTCTTTGCAGTCTCCGTAGTGGTGCGAAAAAATGTCATTCGCCGCATGCGGCTGCCATCCGCCGATTCCCAGCTCGATCGCCACGTAGCGGATGTCGTCTTGCGCGAACTTCGCGAGCGCGGTCATCTTACCAACAGCGGTTGTTTGTGAAGCCGTGAGCGCGGCCACCTTTTGTTTGATTTCGGGCGAACTATCCCGCCGCCCGCGAACTAGCCCCACCTCCCAAAGCGCCATGTCGTTCCAGTTTGCAAAACCCCTCGACTGTCCGCCGCCAGGCGGAAAAAACGAAACGATCATGTGACCTGCGACCGCACCCCACGGCGGCATGTCCGCTTCCGGTCGAATACCTTCCACATTGTTTACCACCCACTGCCACTGGTTGCTTCCCGTGGAAGTCGCTTTTACTTCCGGATAGTTCAAGAACGATGCTTTGTATTCCCATCCCGCCGGCAGCTGCAGGGTGTATCGCGCTTCTCGGACCGGATCCTCGTGCTGAAAACTCCATTCACCTTGCAGGATGTAAGGGCGGTCTTCGTGCTCGACTTCATAGCCAACAATGTTTCCTGGATCGGCGGCCGGAATCTTGAGTATTTTTGTTCGGAGATCCGTCGCCAGCTCTCCATTGGAAACGCCAAAAAGTGCCGTCTCCAACACCTCCTTATCTTTCACTTCGTAATCTTTTCCCTGCGCCGGAATGCACCAGCCGCGGATTCCGGTGATCTTCGTCTCCGCGTCGTACGAGGCATACACCGTTCCGTGCTCGCGTCCGCCGGGCCGCAATATCTTGTACGCCCGCCTTTCAATCGTCTTGATCTTCCCGTTGCTCTGCACATTCAAAATCTCTTCGTAGTACAAGAGCACCGCATCCGTCTTCTCGTCGTGCGGCGGCAAAGGCGCATTCACCAGCGCGTGCATCCATTGCGGAGCATCCGCGGCGCGCGCAGGCACCGGGACGAAAGCCCAACACAAGAAGAGCACTGCGGGCAAAAAAGCGGCTCTGCGAATCACTTTAATTACCCCCTCCGCCGGCCATAGGCTGCAACACAATTTGCTCTTCATCGCCCGTCCTCACAGACTCATAGAAACTGCGCACCGCCGGGTAGTACTTTGGATCCAGCATCGTCAACTCGCTCTTCAGGCGCCGCTCAATGTGCAGGGTTCCGTTCTTCTCATCCACTTTCATTGTGTACACCAGCAACTTTGCGTCCTTGTCTCCCGGCTTTGGCAGATTGGTTACTTTCCAGCCCAACGGCAGTTCGATCGTCACGTCATCCACTTTTTGCGACATGTAGTGATAATAGAGTGGATGCACGCGATTCGTGTGCTCGTAAATGTGCTTTTCCGGAGCGCCGAAAATTCCGACAGGTAGCAACGCATGGCTCCCGGCCCCCGACAACCATCCAGGCACTTTCAGATCAAATTCCGCCACAAGTTTCGGATCCGCACTGGACCAATCCGGCTTGTTCGTTAAGTCCACATCGATGGCCGCCGGAACCGCGTACCGCACCTGATCTTCCAGCAGCTTCTTTCGAGTCGTCTCGTCCTGGTTTCGCTCCGCCACGCGCAGCGTTGCCGCTTCCAGACCGGAATAGGTTACCGTTAACTTTCCTTCCAGACTTCCTTCTTGCGTCAATTTCAAGGCCGCCTTACGTTCAATCCGTGACTCGCCGCTTTCCGGCATGCTCGTCACAATCCACGTACCGCCGTCTTTGTCCAGCTTCAGGCCCGGCGTATTCGTTTCCGCCCACGGCAGCATGCCGTATGGTGTAAAAGCGGATCCCGGATCGAAGTACATGTCCTTCCCATTCGCCTTCACAACCACAACGAACGTGCGCAAGTCTTGTGCCTTCATAACGGCCTTCACAAAGAAGTGGTCTTCCCTAGTCGAGATCCTCGCCGCCGAAGCATCCAACCCCGCCGCGCGCGTTAATCCCAAAAAAAGCAGCGTGATTTGATCCCCGTCGCCGTAGCCGCGTTTCCACACGTCCTCCGCGTTGCTAGCTCCCTTCTGCTGCGCCCTCTTTTGCTCCTGGTCCGTTTTTTCCACCTCAAAAGTTGTGTTTCGTATTTGCTGCACTCGCGCATAGATCTTCTGCAATTTCACTTCAGGTGTATCGCTCGCCGCCACGATTGTTCCCACTGCGTCTTCCATCGCCTTCTTCTTGCCGACAAAACTTTCCGCGCGGTCGTTCTGTTTCTTCCCTTCCTTTTTCCAGAATCTGTCCACATCTCTTTCAAGCAGCCCTTCGGTGTAGTTAAAGTCCACCCGGAATTTCATGCCTTCTTCCGGTGGCATGTCGTCTTCAATCTGAAATGCCGGGATGTTTTTCGCCTCCATGGAGACCAGCGGGACCACGCTCTTAGGTTGCACCGGCGGTTCGACGCCAGCCGGCAATCCATTCGGCCAGCTCCAGCCCAATGAAAAGTCGCGGGAGGGTTTCAGCGTGAACTTCGCCGATTTCGTAAACAGTTCATCGCTCAAAAGCCAGTGCGAGTCGTAAACGTACCCCTCCACGAAATCAATCATGTAGTGGTACTCGAGAATGCTCCCTGGCTGCACATCCGAAAACGTGAATGCCTTCGCCAGGACCTTGATATTCCGCCCTTTGACAATCTCCTTCTCATATACCTTGCCGTCAAAATTCACGATGGACCCGTCGGGATGTATTGTCCGCGCCCTGATATTTACGACAGAGGCCTGATCTCGTACGAACGTAATTTCCGCATCCGCATATTTTCTTCCTTCCTCTGTGAAAATCTTTTCTCGCACATAGTTATATTCATGCGGTGTGTGGAAATTGCTGTCGTCCCGGTCCACTTGCCTGTAAAGAATAATCGCTGGCGCTCCCGGAGCTTCCGGCACGCTCGTCATCTTCAGCTCTTCCTGTGTGATCGGCAGCCATTCATCGGCTGCCCAGCTCGGCCCCACGCGATACATCACAGCTCCAAGCAAAATGACCGCCGTAATCAGGGATAGCCGGCGCAGATTCACAACGCACCTCCGGAGTTGAATTTCAGGCAGACACACAAATCGAAGCGCGCAGGGATAGACCTGGAACCTGCACCGCCACGCTGGGAAGGGTCTGGGCGCATAAGTTGTGTTGTTGACCTGTGCTACTTGCTGCGGCGGACAATACAGGCCTGCTACTTCCTTGTCAATAGTGCTAAGGGCCATGACGGACAACAACGTACTATGTCGTTCCTTCTGAGCTCGCGGACGCTCAGGCTCGTGCAAGAGATCTTTTGAGCGGCCTGACCTTGCGGGAAAACTGCCATAAAAATCTGTCTCGTCGCAGAATCTCGATCCGGTTCAAGGCGTATAAATCGATCGGTTCTTTGGGTCCATACACTGTGCTGAACGCGCACGTGTATCCTTCCTTAGCCACGATCTTTTCCACCGTGGCGTTAAAAAATCCCGCTGGATACGCTAGTGTTTTGCACGGCTTCTGCAAAAGCTCTTCGATCTGCTTTTTTGCGTCGCTGACTTCGTATTGCACTTCTTCCGGCGTCAGCTCATGCAGCAGTCTGTGATTTGTTGTGTGCGACCCAAACTCGATTCCGTGCGTTGCCATCTCCAGGATCTCTTCGCGCGAGAGGTGCGGCCGCGCCTCCTCCCCCCTGGCCAGAGGTTTCGTTGATATCTTCCCGATCACAGACGGCACCAAAAAAATCGTGACCTTGATCCCCAGTTCCCGCAAAACCGGAAACGCATTCGTATAGCTGTCCTGGCACCCGTCGTCAATCGTAACCGTAATGCCATTCGCCGGAAATTCGTCGCGCGCCCGGTAGTAATCAATCAGCTCAGCGGCGGTGCAGAACACGAATCCTTGCCTCTTCAAATACCTCATCTGCCGCGCAAAGCGAGCCGGCGGCGTAAACCCTCCCCGCACGCGCGAGCTAGCGCTCGGCTTGTCAATCATGTGGTACTGAATCACCGGCACTATGTCAGCGTGAGGAGTTTCCATCTTTATTCCAGGTTGGGTTCTTCGATGATGCTCACATCCGAATCGCCGCGCGTCAAAAACCAGTTCTGCGGATTGCAAATCACATTCTTCGCTTCAACGTCGCTTGTCGCGACCCATGCCATGAATTGCGGCGACCTCTTTATTCTCCAAAACCCACGCTTCTTCAATCTCTCTTCCATCAATCCATCCAACACGTCTGTCACCAGGCTGCCCGCTCGTAGCTCGATGGCTCTGCGCAGCGCGGCGTCAAGCAGCGCGTCCACAATTTCTGCCCCATTCTCGCGTTCATACAGAATGTCGCTGATCGCCGCCTTCGCAGGACCGACAGCCGATCCCGCATTGGCTAACGGCTTCCGAAAAAACAAAACCACATACCCCGCCAATCGTTCCTTCTCATAGCATCCGACAATTTCAAATCGTTTCCCCGGCTGTTCTGCAAATTGCCATTCCAGCGTCCGCGCATCTCTTCGCGCGGCACACCCCCATTGCCCCGAAGCGCGCTCCCAAAGCTCATCGAACTCCGTGCCAAGTTCGCGGATGGTTCTTGTCGTGTACCGCGCAGCGCCCTCAGCTTTTCCTACCCCAATGCGCATCGGCGCAGTCAGCAAATTCAAAAATCCTCGTACCGGCGCAGACCCCGCCGCCCCCGCAAGACCGTTTCCCGCATACAACAATTTCTGGTACCGGTGAATCCACCCCATCTCCACCCAACCCATGCTCCGAAACACTCCCGCCGACTGCTCATTAATTCCCAACGTAATCATCGTCGGATACTTCTCCCGCGCCGCCATCACCAACTGCTTCCCCAATCCTTTCCCGCGAAAATCTTCCCGCACAATAAAATCCAAAATCCAGATCGCCGGCCGCGTTTCTCCACCGGCCTTCACCTGCACCGGAATCGTCGCCAACTGCCCAACAATCTCCTCTCCGCAACTCACCACCCACAGAGGAAGTTCGTCCATCCTCGTGTTCGGGTTTTCCAGATAGTGCCACTTCCAGTAAGCAGGATCGCTCTTGCGCGCCTCTCCCGCATACGCCACACCCAAAAAGCGCAGCAGCGCCTCCGTCCTCTCCACCCGAAACTGTTCCACTCGAACGTCCTGAACCACACCACCCCCGAACTACCCACTAACATCATTCACACGTCGTGCAGCACAAATTTCAGTCTGCGCCGCCTTGAGAAGCGTCTACCCATTGACCAACTCCCAGAGCGGAGTATCAATCTTCGCGGTATCGGATGCGGTCTTGCTCGACAATCCAGAGTTCCTGTTTTGGCGATCGCCGGGAAAGCACGGGCAGCATCCGCTTCAAGAGCGAGATGAGCTTCAATTTGTCTTGGGAGTTGGGTCGAAAAACTACAATGCCCGAATGAGGCTTCGGAGGATGCGCCTGAACATTGGCGAAATCCAGATCCAGCGTCAGGAGGATGCGGTCCACGGTTCGACAGCGCTCCGCAAGCGTCGAGTCGTCGCTCCCTGACAATTTCTGATCCGCGACAGTATCCGCCTCATGGCCCGATTCCCGAAGCAAGGCAGCATGTTCCGCGGGAAGATTTTCGTCGACCTTGAATTTCAAGCTCTTGTTTCCAGCGGCCAGTCCACGGTTCCCTCGCGCGCCAACTCGGCGGCGTACGCCAGAGCCGCGTCGATATCCGCCTCTGTCAACGCCGGGTAACTCCGCAAAATTTCATCGCGAGCCACGCCCGCCGCGATGTTATCAATCACCGCGGAAACCATCACCCGCGTTCCACGAACGCAAGCTCTGCCATGGCAAACCGCCGGATTCACGCTGATCCGCTCTCTCCAGTTCTGCATGCCGCTATATTAACCCCATTTTCGGCACCCGGCGCCAATAGCACCTAGGTCGTTCCATGCCCCGCCCCTCCGTGTATCTCCCGGCATTACAGCAATTTTGCAACGATTTCGTAGCGCGGGGCTTCAGCTCCGCATCTCGCTTTCCTCCCGCTTCGCTCCTACAGCGCGGTCGGTCTGCGCAGAGAACACTCTCGCCGCGTCGCTCGCCCCCAACTTCTCTACAGTGTCTAGGGTCAATCTCTAAGGGTAATCCCCTATACCGAAAACTGTGCGCAAGCCTTTAAATGCCTGAACTCTCCATTGGCACCCAGCGCCACGTCCAGCGCAGCCAGGAGAAAAAGAGGATGCGATGGGTTGGAGAATTCTTGCAGGTGCAATTCTTGTTTCTGGATTTGTGACCGGATGTGGTGGAGGCAGCACGCAGTCGACGCCACCCACGCCGCCGACACCTCCAGCACCCGCAGCTATCGTCGTCACCATCCAGAGCAAAATCACCGGCAACGTGATCGCCGGCGGAAGCGTCACTGTCCTGGTCGCCACCGTCAATAATGATTCGTCGAACAGCGGCGTCTCCTGGACCCTCACCGCCAACTCCGCCGCGTGCACCGCTTCCACCTGCGGCACTCTGACGAATGTAACCACTTCCAGCGCGACCTACGTCCCGCCCGCGTCCGCTCCCGCAAGCCCTAACAACGCCCCCACAATCACCGCCACCTCGGTGAAAGACCCCACGAAATCGGACACCGACAGCTTCACTATCGTCAGCGCCAGCACCTCTTGCGGCGCCGGACATGAATCCATCTTGAACGGTCAATACGCCTTCGCGCTCCAGGGCTTCGACACCGCCGGCGCTCAAGTCATGCTGGCAGGCACCTTTAACGCCGACGGAGCCGGCCACATCGCCACTCTCGCCGGCGCCGAGGACATCAACAGCTCCGCCGGTCCCCAGACCAATCTCACGATCAACGCGACCGGCAGTTCCTATTCCGTTGGCGCGGACAATCGTGGCTGCCTGACCCTGGTGAATTCCCTAGGCACCACCACACAATTCCGCTTCGCATTAGGCACCTTGAATAACGCGGTCGCCTCCAAAGGCCGCATCTCTGGATTCGCTGGCACCACTACGCCAGACACGCTTGTAACCGGCGAGCTGCGGCTCCAGAACGCGGCAGCTTTCACCAATTCTGCCTTCGCCGGAAATTATGCCTTGGGTTTGGACGGCACTGACACCGCTGGCAAACGCTTCGGCCTTGCGGGAACGCTCTCAACCAACAGCGCGGGCGTCATCACCGCCGGCGACTTTGACTCCAACGACGGTGGAACTCTAAACACCAACGCAGCGATCACGTCGGGCACCTATGCAATTTCCTCTAATGGACGCGGCACCCTCAGCCTCACCTCTGGCGGCGTCACCGACAATTATGCGATCTACATGCTCAGCAATTCCGATGCTCTGCTCTTCTCCGTCGATGCGAACAGCACTGGCCATCCCATGACTGTAGGAGAAGCCCTCGGCGCCAGCGCCTCGTTTTCAAATAGCTCACTCACCGGCACGCTCGCCATTCACATGACTGGCAGAACCGCGGGCGGCAGCGCCGACGTCACGATTGGTGTAGGAACTGGCGACGGCGGCGGTAACTTCTCCACATTGAATCTCTTTGAAAAATCGGCTGATAATCCCATCAACAACATGAGCGGCGCCGCCACCTATTCCGTGGCCGCCAACGGCAGAGCCACCGTCACCGGCATTTTCCCCAATGCGCCAGTCATTTATCTCAACGCAACGAATCAGGGCTTCATCGTAGGGGGCGGCGTGTCCGCACCTTCCGGTATCGTTGAGCCGCAATCGGCCGGCCCATTTTCCAACGCTTCGGTTTCCGGCTCCTATTTCCTCGGCACCGAAACTCCGGGCTGCGAATGTGTCCCCGAAGAGTCAGGCGTCGCCACGGCAAACGGCTCCGGCGGATTAACCGGCACCCTAGACTCAGGACGCTTCGGCGGCCTCCTCCAAGCGAATCAGCCATTGCCAGTCTCCGTCTATTCCGTCAATGCCGATGGCACAGGCAACGTCGGCACAAACACCGCACTCATCGTCATTTCCACCAGCAAATTTCTGTGGATGGATTCCAGCATCAACCCAGCCGTAACCCTGCTGGAAAAATAGCGCCAGCATTCTTGTCGACCGGGCCCTGATTTTTATGGATGTAAAGACGAGGGGTGAATCGCGCGGATGTTGCTAAAGCGTTCGAAATCATCCGAATTAAATGTAAGCAGGCTCTGGACAGCATACACACTCATGATGGCGACCAGGCGTGCATCATAGACCTTTACTCCCTGCACCTTGTGAGCAGCCACGATCTGCTTCCATGCGCCGTAGATCGCGGGAATGTCCGGCAGCAATGTAAGGGACTTTTCGATATTGCCGACTTCTTGCAACACCGCTTGTGGCGACAATCCTAGGCCGTTACGATCGGCCGGACGCGTGGCGACATTCCAGAATTCAGCAATGTTTTGCGCGCAAAAAAATACCGCATCTTTTTGTCGGATTAATTTTGAAACCGCTCGACTAGCTTGGGAGCAAAGAGGGTGACTCGGTTGGACACTGCGGAGCAGAATATTCATGTCCACAAGCACACGCATCAGTCGTCGTGGCCTTCATACATCGCTTCGCGGCTCACCGCATAGTCAGAAAGGAGCGGCGTCGGACGATGCCCCGCAGACCACGCCTCAAATGCTGCCGCGCGCTCTTCAGCGGAAGCGCTCTCCTGCGCCTTCAAAAGCACAGCACCTTCCACCATGGAGAGCAAATACTCCTCCAGCGTCATTCCGCTGGCCCGCGCCTGCTCCAGGAGCCCCGCTTCGACTTCCGGCTTCAGCTTCAGAGTAACCGTCATCGCTTCCTCTAGTTTCAGTATAGCAATTTTAGGAACGCGCAAGAGAATCTCAAGAGTGACGTCACACGTTCCAGTTCCCACCATGACTCCAGCGATGACAGCGATCCGGAGGACTCCGCACCACCAATGACCACGCGTCTACAAACCCAGACACATCTCACGCTCAGCCCTTCGGCGATGTTATCGTGTCGGACTGTAGGAGGTCCCATGGCGACGAATTTTGGGAATTTCGATCTGTTCGGCGACGGCGCAGAAGAGGAGACCGGCCCAGTCCCAAGCGTTGACGTTGCGGACCTTAAAAGTGTCTGGGCGATGCAAAATGGTATGCAAGCAAGAATGCCCGGGAAACAGATTAGTATTGGCGCCGAATCGTACAGGCGCGCATGCAGCGCGGGAGCAGATGTCCGTTCCCTTTTCACGCGCGTCTCGCAGCTCCGCGTGTTGCAAATGCCGGGAATGCTCGCACCGTGGACGCACGGCGAGGTACTCGACGACGCCGTCTTTAAGGTTGCTGCCACATTCCCCATGACGAGAATGCAACCAGGCATTGTCTACGATGATCTTCCGTTTGATCTCCAGGAGTTTTTGAATCAGGTCGCAAAGCACGCCCAGGGCTGAGTTAGCCGAATGGCGCGTCGCACAGCCTTAATGCAATAAGATGATTTGGCCTTTGTCTTCTTGCGTGGTCTTCGTTCTTCTCTAGGGCCGCCAAAAGCTTCCAGCGGATTTAAGACCACCGCCCGCCTAATCCCAACAAACGAATCAAGAATAAATCACGCCTGCAGGCAATTTGCTGGATGAACCCTATAGTGCTCGATTCATAGACCTGCCCAAGATCTCACGAACATATTTCTCAGCAGCACGCGACAACTTCGCGCACCTCGCGGGGCCATCAAAGCTTTGAATTTCAGAGTGCGCGTAATTCTCCTCCAATTCCTCTGGTGGTCGCACCGGATCGTGAACTATCTTTATATCAAAGGTTCGTTTTTTGTCTCCCGATATGGCACTGGACGGTATGTCCCGAACGAAGAACTGAGCAACTTTTTGATCGATGAATTGTGGATAGCGAACTAAAAGAAGGTGCTCGGGCGAACTATATTTGCTGCGATTAACTGATGTATCGGGAAAAGGTATGTGCGCAGCATCCACATTGCCGTGCTCGTTGAATCCGGGCACGCGGAAGTACAACAACTCGTCCGGCAGGAAGACCTGATCCGGTACGCGGCCACTCCAGTACAAGTCTTGGGGAGTCTTACCGTTCAAGGAAATCAGATAGAATTCCCAGTGTTTTCTTGATCTCGCCTGCGCGAATTTCCCAGACACGCGGTAGCGTAAGATTCTCAGAAATCGTAGCGACAATCTCGCCTGTGTTCAGGCATTCGATATCTGCGCGCTTGCCAGCGCGGACAAAATAGATCACCACACCTCCTTGTGCCGACGCCACAACGCGGGTTGGTTTGATGGTCACCGCTGATAGGACGACTTGGCTCGCCAGCTTAATTGATTCATCATTGGGAGCCTCGGACCCATATCCGTTGAAATCGTCGTGAAGTTCACTCAGACTCTCGATCTCACGAATAAACTGCCAAGTACCCCTTCCTGAATTAGAGCCCAATGTCTCGTCCAACAAGACAAATCGAGGCTTAGGAGATACGAATATCCACGGAATGAACCAATTCCAAGAAGACGCCCTTTTCACCGGATACCAAATCCTGAAATAATTCGTGAGCCATCGTCCCGAGGTTTTAGTGGAAATGGGATCAACCTGAGGAAGACGTTCGGGCTCCTTAGTAAAGACCGGCTCGCGTTCAAGCAACAGGGGCACGCTATTGTCCTTTCCCTTGCTTCGCCGTCGCTTCATCACGCTTTTGAATGATTGTTTGCAGGGCTTCGATCACTCTCTTCGCAACATCCATATTCATCAAGATAGAAACCTCAGCGTCTCGGACGATCGCATCGCGAACAACACGTTGCTCCATTATTTCCTCTCCGATAGCACCATCTTTGCCAACTTTGTGAACGACCCTCCTCGGGATAGGCTGCCGTTCGGTGAAAAAATTTACAGTGAGGCCAGTTTGCGTCAGGCCTATAAATGCTCCGTCGGCATGAATCACGCGAAATTGGCTGCTCTTCACAAAATCGAAGTTTATCGTCTCAGGAATTGCATCGGATTTGTCTGTCATTTCGCGGGTAACTCTACCACATAGATTCGTCTGCTTAGTAAAAGGTTAGCAGGCCGTATGCTTATGAAGGCTTTTGTTTCTTCAGAAAGACGATATTCGCTTTGCTTTCGCCCTTGTTGCCAAACCCTCATACGCCAACAGCTCCGAGATTCCCCAATTCTTGCTGGATTGCAGGCAACGCGATTCCACGGTGCGGCCCCGCCACGATCCCATGCGGTGACTGGATGTTGCGGTAATGCTACATTAAGGAGAAAACCGCCAACGGATCACCGAGAGAGGCTATGGGACCGCCGCTTTCACCGTTGTGCCAACCAACATTGAGTTCGTACCCCAGCAACCCATTCACTAGATACTGCGCCGATACGATTCCCTCGTTAGCATGACTCTTCAGGAAAAATTGGCCTCCCATGTAATTCAAATCTGGATCGATTGAGATCGCTACAATTTCTGGAGCGGGAAACCCCACGGTGACAACACGGTCTCCATCTGGCTTCTGGTTAAACGTTATGGGGACCGCGGGCATTTGCATACCTGCAGTTGCGCAAGGCCCGATCTCTATTACCGCCAGATCAAGTTCGGGCCTTTCGATAGGGAATGAGACAATTGGAAAATAATGGGCCGCGTCGCCGTTGTGCGGCACGAGGAATGCGTAAAACTTGTCGCTCTGGTTGCGGGGCTGCTCCCCAGCACCAAGAACGTGGCAAGCCGTTAGCAGGTAACGATTCTCAACAATACAGAAGGCGCTGCCGAAACTTACCCTGAATTTTGCCGGTCGCACTTTGCCCTTTTTTACGGACTGAGGCCGCTCCAACTGTATTCGAAGTATCGCCACGGTTGATCTGCGGACAAGCGGAATCGCGGTCGCGAGGTCTGGCATTCCCCCTCCTTAAGTATGTTCTATGAAATTATAATTTTATCATATAAATGGATGGATATAGGTATTCTGAGATGTTTCGCTGACCATTTAATCCGAAAGCAGCTTTTG
>CAVUCM010000014.1:0-279797 GCA_963740015.1 uncultured Acidobacteriota bacterium
GTGAGGATTGCATTGACGGCGGGTTGTGGCACGGAGTGTTGGCACGGTTGTTACCGCAACTCCCGGGTGATGTCGGCAGCGGTGGCGGCAATGTTGCAGTTTCACCGAATGTCTGGCACTTGGGAAAACTCCGTGACAGGATATGTTGCGTTGAGCGAATTTGCCAAACGAAAGTTCATCGCGGGCGGGCTGCCACTGAACAAAATTCATGTGAAGCCCAACTTTGTCGAGGCCGATCCTGGAGAAAAGACAGAAGCTGGAAGGTTCGCGCTGTTCGTGGGTCGGCTCTCGCCGGAAAAAGGAATACAGACACTCATCTCAGCCTGGGCGAACATAAAAAAGGCTATCCGCTTGTTGTTGTCGGCGATGGCCCCCTGCGTGAATCCCTCGAAACAGAAGTCAGATCGCAAAAGAATTCATCAGTCACTTTTATGGGTTGGCTGCCGCGAACGGAAACACTGGCGATGATGAAACAGGCGGCGTTCCTGCTGGGGCCGAGCTTGCTGGTACGAAGGCCCGTTGACGATTGCGGAAGCTTTTTGCCTCGGCACGCCTGTTCTTTGCTCAAGGCTTGGGGTTATGCAGGAGATTGTGGAGGACCAGCGGACCGGCCTTCATTTTAATCCCGGAGACATCGAAGATCTGACCACCAAAGTCAATTGGATATTGGATCGCCCTGAAAACTGGCGGGAATGGGGAAGGCAGCGCGTAGGGAATACGAAAGCCGATATACCGCCGAAAAGAACTACCACCTGCTTATGAGTATCTATGAACAAACAATTAGCGATTACACGAGAAACGGACGGACATGCTCAGCTCCGCCTGCTTCTTTGCTGCAACACACCTGAGCAACTATTTGACAAGAGTTGCAGATCCAGAGCCGCATGCATTCGGCCCTTCAAGATTAACCAAGCAAACCAAATCATTTCTCAAGGGAGTTCACTTCAATGAGCGTTGCAATAATCGCAGGGTCCGCGGGTCTCGTCGGTTCAGAGGCAGTTGCCTATTTTGCGGCGCGCGGCCTGGACGTAGTGGGAATCGACAATGATATGCGCGCCGAATTTTTCGGGAAGGAAGCCTCCACGAGATGGGTCCGCGACCGTCTTCGGGCTGATGTCATGCACTATCGTCATCACGAGGCCGACATTCGCGACACACAGGCCATTGAAGGCATTTTTGCGCGCTACGGAAATGACATTTCCCTCGTCATTCATGCTGCCGCCCAGCCCTCGCATGATTGGGCGGCAAGCAATCCCACGATGGACTTCACTGTCAATGCGAACGGGACATCCGTAATGCTCGAAGCGACGCGGCGTTTTGCGCCGGAGGCAGTTTTTATTTTCATGTCAACGAACAAGGTCTACGGCGACCGTCCGAACGAGCTTCCGCTTCTCGAGATGGAGACGCGCTGGGAACCAGAGGCAAGTCACTCGTATGCGGCGCTGGGTGTTCCAGAAACAATGTCAATCGACGGAACGATGCACAGCTTGTTCGGAGTATCGAAGGTTGCAGCCGACGTTCTTGTCCAGGAGTATGGCCGTTACTTCGGCATGAAAACGGTGTGTTTCCGCGGCGGCTGTTTGACGGGACCGAATCACTCTGGCACGCAGCTCCACGGTTTTCTTGCGTACCTTATGAAATGTGCCGTCACCGAAACGCCTTACACCATCTTTGGTTACAAGAAAAAGCAGGTGCGCGACAACATTCACAGCAGCGACTTGATTCGCGCATTCGACGAGTTTTACAAGCAACCGCGTTCAGGCGAGGTGTACAACATGGGCGGCGGGCGCCACAGCAATTGCTCCATGCTCGAGGCAATTTCTTTGTGCGAAGAGATCACGGGCAAGACCTTTCTCTCGAAGTACGTGGACGAGAACCGTCGCGGAGACCACATCTGGTGGATCAGCGATGTTTCAAAGTTCCAAAAACATTATCCGGACTGGCGGCTCGAATACGACGTCCCGCAGATTCTGCGCGAAATCTATGAACTGAACATTGATCGATGGAGAGGCGAATGCTCAACAGCGGCAAAAGAAATATCCTTGGCGTCCTGATAAACGCAGTGGATTACGAAAGTGCGGTTGACACCATCATCCGCGCTGCAAAGGAAAAGCGCGCCGCGGCCATTTCTGCGCTCGCGGTACACGGACTCATGATTGGCGCAATGGATAGAGAACAGCGGTTTCGCCTCAATCAGTTCGAGCTTTTAGTCCCGGATGGCCAGCCCGTGCGATGGGTGCTTAATGCGCTATATGGAGCAGGCCTCCCGGATCGCGTCTACGGACCAAATCTTACACTTAAGGTTTGTGCTCGCGCGGCTGAGGAGCGGCTTTCCGTTTACTTCTACGGGGCTACACCCGAGATTTTGACGGCATTGCGTCCCGCGCTAGAAAAGAGATTTCCTGGTCTGATTGTGGCGGGCGCGGAGCCTTCTAAATTCCGCTGTCTGTCGCCGACGGAAAAGGTGGAACTCGCGGACCGAATTCGGAGTTCGGGAGCAGCACTGCTGTTTGTTGGACTAGGGTGTCCACGGCAGGAAATCTTCGCGTATGAGTTTCGTGAACATCTCGCGCTACCGATCCTCGCTGTTGGCGCAGCGTTTCCATTTCTTGCCGGAATACTTCCGCAAGCTCCCGTTTGGATGCAGAACGCCGGTCTCGAATGGCTTTATCGGTTGCTAAGTGAACCGCGGCGATTGTGGAGGCGGTATCTGTTTTTGAATCCAGCGTATGTCCTCCTTGTAATTGCGCAGGCATTGCGCCTCTCGCGATTTCCAACCGAAGGGCAGGCGCCAAGTCGCGAATTTCTCTACGGTTAAGAATTGACGAGGCAGGCTCGCTCGACGTCCTCTTAAAAATCATGTACATAGTTTCAATTTCATTCCAATTCCATTCGAATGCCTAACACGCCTTTAAAGACAGCGCTCGCTCGAAATACTGCCTGGATGATTGGGGGCCAAGGGCTACGCCTGGTTATTCAGGCCGTTTATTTTATTGAGATCGCGCGATCACTCGGCGTGCGCAATTACGGCGCCTTCATTGGTGTCGTTGCCCTCGTCGGTATCGTTTACCCGTTCGCATCACTGGGCAGCGGCAATCTGCTTATAAAGAATGTATCTCGAGAGAAAAGTCTGTTCTCTGCATACTGGGGCAGGGCACTTGTCTTCACGGCAATAGGCGGCACACCACTCCTGATTGCTGTGTCTCTCGTGGCGCGTTTTATGCTGCCTCCAGAAATTCCAAGACTCCTGATTGTCCTAGTGGCAGCGGCGGACATCTATGGATTGAACATCATTACTGTCTCCGCCCAGGCATTTCAGGCTTTCGAACGCCTTGGCTGGACGGCGGCGATCAACGCAATGATGACCGGCGGTCGCCTCGTCGGCGCGCTTATTTTAATCGCGGTTCAACCGCATCCTTCCGCACTCCAATGGAGTTACCTTTACTTTGGAGCAACGGCTGCCGTTGCACTCGTCACATCGATTCTTGTATGCGTGAAGCTCGGACTGCCAAAACTATCCTGGCCGCAAGCGCGCGGAGAGGTGCGTGAAGGCTTCTATTTTGCGGCCAGCCAAACCGCTCAGACTGTTTACAACGACATCGACAAAACAATGCTTGCGCGTCTCAGTACGCTGGAAGCCACCGGCATTTACGGCGCGGCCTACCGGATCATCGATGTCAGTTTCGTCCCCGTCTCTGCGTTGCTTTGGTCCTCATATCCAAGTTTCTTTCGCGAAGGAGCCAGGGGAATTGCATCGAGCCTCGCGTACGCCCGACCGCTTTTGTTGCGCGCACTTGCCTACGCGGCAGTAGTTTGCGGCGGCTTGCTTCTGGGAGCTGGAATCGTTCCGCACATTCTGGGTGAACAATATCGGTCGACTGCGGAGGCCCTGCGCTGGCTCTCAGTGCTCCCCTTACTCAAAGTTGTGCATTATTTTCTCTCAGACACTCTTACAGGAGCAGGACATCAATCGGTTCGCACATCGCTTCAGGCCAGTGTTGCCGTGTTTAACGTCCTTCTGAATTTGTGGATCATTCCTGCATATTCCTGGCGAGGCGCGGCTTGGTCGAGTATCGCGTCCGATGCGGCGCTCGTTCTTGGCGTCAGCGTCGCCGTTTGGGTTTTGAACCGGCGATTCCAGTTAGCTGCGGCAAGTACGATTACCGCGGCGCAATGCGGGTGGGTTACGAGCGGACGCAATGCAACCTAATTTGCCCGTGATCTTCGCGAATGGTTGGTTTAACGATTTGTCAGGTTGCCCCATTCCTGCCAGAGATTGCCAATGAACTCGCGCAGCGCAATCGAAAAATCGGTCTTTGCAATCATGGCTCTCATTCTATCGGGTGCGGTGTGGAGAGTGATCTCGGGCGGAAACGATGGGGGCATTGATGGTGATCAGCGTACCCAAGTGCTTCTAGCCGTAATGTATGCGGTCGTTATCGTTCTGGCAGTCATCCAGTTCCGCAAAACAATCCAAAGTTTTTCTCGCAATCCATCTTTGTTAGGTTTGCTCTTGCTTGCGTGTGCCTCGCCCTTATGGGCGGAGGCTTCTGATCTGGTTTCGCGGCGTGCGCTCGCACTGGTTGGAACAACCTTGTTCGGCGTTGCCCTTGCGACGCGGTTCTCGTTAGAAGAACAACTCAAAATATTGCGCTGGGCACTCCGGATTGGGGCGCTAGCAACCGTGATGCTGGGAATCGGTTCGCCCAGTCGCGCGCTATCTGCCGTTGGCGGTGGCGGAGGAATCCGCGGTGTGTTTCCCCACAAGAATATTCTAGGCGGAGCCATGGCTCTTGCCTTTCTAGTGGAATGGTATTTGAGAGAGCAAGGAATACGCGAAAAGATTGTGCGCATAGCTTCTCTCACAGCCTACGCTGTCTTGCTTGTGGCTTCTGATTCGCTGACGTCGATCGTTACTCTCGTCGCAGCATTGGCTGCTACGTGGGCGTTTCGCGTGCTTTACGCCCGTCTCCAGATCCCGCTTGCCGCTCTTGCTATTTTTGTGCTCGCAGTCGTGGGATCCGTCTCTCTTGTCGGCATCGAAGCAGGAGATGTAATGGGCTTGATGGGGCGGTCGTCTGACATGACGGGACGAACGGAGTTATGGAGCGCCGTAGGCCAAACGATTTTGCAGCGCCCATTGCTCGGGTTCGGGTTTTCGGGCTTTTGGAAGGGAGCTTCGTCGAGCTCAACGCTGATCGAAAACCAAATTCGATGGACTCCGACCTATTCTCACAACGGTTACCTGGAAATCGCGCTGAGCCTAGGGATTCTAGGGCTGCTGTTCGTGGCATGGATGCTTGCAAGCGGCCTGAAGCGCGCTTGGCGTCAGGCAAAAGAAGGTGAGTCTTATTTAGACTCATGGCCCCTCGCACTCTTTCTCTTCGTAGCCATTCACAATGTGGCCGAATGCACCATTGCCTGGCAAAACTGTCTGGAATGGGGCGTCTGCGTGGCCACCATAATCGGCTCCGACCCGAGAGTGCGCATGGCTTTTGAGGAACGGGAAGTGGCTGAAGGTTTTGTTCACGAAGCTGAACCGGAGTGCGCGTGAAAAGCGTGGAGTTCTTATCCTCGTTATCGGATTTGAAAGCAAAAGTCGGAAAATCTGACGTGCGTGTAGCCATCTGCATCGGTACATTCCGACGACGTGAACTCTTGCGAGAAGCGTTAGCCGGCCTTGCCCGATTGACGTTTCGTAAGGTAGCTACTCCCGAAATCGAAATCATCGTTGTGGACAACGATTCGTCGGGAAGCGCAAAAGAAATTTGCCGGACGGCGACACTTCCGTATCCGATCCGGTACATTGCTGAATCCAAGCGCGGGATTGTACATGTTCGAAATCGGGCCTTGGCGGAAGCTGGCGCTGCGAATTTTATCGTGTTTCTCGATGATGATGAAGTTCCCAGCGAGGCATGGTTGGACGAGTTGCTTGCCACGCAGGCGAGATTCGGCGCGGATGTTGTTTCCGGGCCCGTGCTTCCGAGTTATGCGCCCGGCATAGCGGAGTGGGTCAAGCGAGGAGGTTTTTTTGTCCGGCCGAATCGTGAAACGGGAAGCCCTCTGGAATTCTGTTCGACAAACAATGTATTGATGCGTAACGAAGTACTTGGCCGCGTTCCCCGATTCGACGATCGATTCCAACTTACTGGCGGCGAAGACACACAGTTCTTTCTGCGTGTGCAGCGCGTTGGTTTCAAGATTATTTGGTCACAAGAAGCAATCGTGCATGAGTCTGTGCCGAAGGAGCGAGCGACTTTCGGATGGATTTTGCGTCGAGGATACCAGAGCGGAAATAGCTGGGCGTTGTCCGAGATGTCGCTTGACGCAGCGTTGCGAATTCGTGCGTTACGCTTTGTCAAAGGCTGTACGCATTTGTTGGTTGGGTTGACGAGCGCTTTAGTGTGCTTGTGTTTCGGAAAAGCTGCATTCACGAGAGCTCTGCGCAAAGCATGCCTGGGAGCGGGCATGCTCACTGGTTTAGTCGGCAGCAAATTCCTGGCTTATCAGTCTGCCGCTGGTATTCGAATTGATGAGGCCCCAGAATTTATCGAACCGACTTCCGCATGACGTTCATCCGGCCCCGCACTAAGTTCAATCAGACTCTTATGCTCACACTCCTACGATTATCCCGCGCTTCCTCACTTCTTTTTGGTTTGTGCGTGACGTGGTCGTTATACGTGGATCCAACATCGATCTCTGCTTCTTCGTCAACGCCAGTTCCGCCAAGCTATTTTGGCCTGCACATCCACCACATTGGCGCTGCAACACCTTGGCCCGATGTTCATTTCGCAGAGTGGCGTTTATGGGATGCCTACGTCGCGTGGCCCAACCTTGAACCGCACCAAGGCCAGTGGAAGTTCGAGATTTTGGATCGCTATGTCACAACTGCGGAACAGCACGGCGTAAACATCCTCCTTCCGCTGGGGCTTTCGCCGACTTGGGCGTCCGCGCGTCCGAATGAGCCATCGACATATCATCCTGGAAACGCAGCTGAGCCCAGAAACATCGAGGATTGGCACGACTATGTAAGGACGGTGGCAACGCGGTACAAGGGACGCATTCACAACTATGAAATTTGGAACGAGCCGAATCTGAAAGGGTTCTGGACCGGAGACGTCAAAGAAATGGTGCTTCTCACGTGCGATGCCGCGAAAATCATTCGAGAGATTGATCCTCGCGCGATTGTTGTTTCACCCTCGGCAACGGCCGCAGCCGGAGAAAAGTGGCTTTCTGAATTTCTAGTCGGGGGCGGCGGACAATATGTGGATGTCATCGGCTACCACTTCTATGTCATGCCCCAGCCGCCGGAAGACATTCTGCCTTTGATACGCAAAGTCAAACAAACCATGCAGGAGAATGGCGTCGGCGAGAAACCTCTCTGGAATACCGAGATAGGTTGGGCCTTTCCTAAACCATTTCCCTCCGAAGAACTCGGCGCCGCCTATCTGGCTCGGACATATCTGCTGGATTGGTCAGCTGGTGTGCAAAGGCTCTATTGGTATTCGTGGGACAACCACACTTGGGTCACTATCCAAACGACCGAGAAGGACAATAAAACATTGACGCCTGCCGGCCACGCGTATGAAGCCATTTATACGTGGATGATTGGCGCCCGCCTTGAAGAGTGCGCTCAAGGAGGGAATCAAACGTGGACTTGCAAGCTGAATCGGAACGACTCATCCGAGTGGATCGTCTGGAATCCTGGCCGTTCTGAAACATTCATTCCGCCCGAGCAATGGCATGCCAAGTTCGTCGTTTCCTTGCAAGGTGTTTCACAAGCGCTCACAAAGTCAGGCTTCGAAGCTGGACCCAGTCCGGCGCTTGTTACTTCTGCCGCGCAATAGGTTTGCGAAGCACGCCTCGGCAATGCTGCTTAGCTGAAACCGTCTTTTGCTGACGAGTCTTAAAAATCCAGGGATAAACATGGAACGTACCTCTCAGCGTCAAAAACTCGCCCTTCTGATCAACATAATTTCACCCGCGAGAATTGCATTGTATTCCGGGCTCGCTTCGCGTTTCGAATTGCTGTTGCTCCATGGCGGCAATGAATCGAATCGGGACACGTGGCAGGGAATGGAGCAGTTGTTACCGAACGCGAAGGTTATCAGAGCCTGGGGCTGGCAAATTCGCCTGAAGAGAAAAGTAAATGGAACTGCATTCGACAGTCGATACCTCCATTTCACTCCTGGTTATATTTGGCATCTGTTGAGATTTCGCCCCGATGTAATGGTCGCCAACGAAATGGGTTTGCGAACCCTCATTGCTCTGGCCTACGGAACGATTGCACGTAAACCTGTTTGGGTGTGGTGGGGCGGCACACTCCACACAGAACGTGGCGTCGGGCGTGTTAAACGTCTGGTACGGCGGATCATCTCGCGGTGGGCGAAACATTGGATAAGTTATGGCAATTCGTCGACGGAATATCTGTTGAGTCTTGGAATAAGTCGCGACAACGTGCTCGAAATTCAGAACGCAGTCGACGAGCGTCGATTCGCGCCCACTTCTGAAGCCGTTGCGCAAGCTCATCCGCGGCCCGTTCTGTTGCACGTGGGGCAGTTTACCGCTCGGAAAGGCATCGAACTTTTGTTGCGCGCGGCCGCTGTGCAACAGAAGGAAGGCCGTTCTTTCTCGCTCATGTTGGTCGGAGGCGGGCCGGATAAAAGTGCAACTGAACAACTTGCGAAAGAACTGGGTCTGAAGAATGTCTACTTCTTGCCTCCGCAAGCTCCGGAGCAGATGCCCGCAGTCTATAAGATGGCCGACGTTTTGATATTCCCAACCCTGGAAGATGTTTGGGGGCTTGTGGCAAACGAGGCCATGCTTTCCGGCCTCCCCGTTCTATGCTCGAAATATGCAGGCTGCGCGGAGGAACTCTTCGACCCGGAAAATATTTTCGACCCCGAAGATCCAAAAGAGTTCTTCCAAAAACTCAGTAATGCAATTGAGGGCGCACTCCCGGTGCCCGTTCTCTCGCGGTTGCGTTCAACACCGCGCCTTGTCGCTGACCTCGCTCAAAGACTTAACCATTCCGCGGGCAGCCCAACTGAGACCGCCGCAGATGCCGGCGAACAATTGAGTGTTTAACTCCTGTGAATTTGGCTTGGAGCAGTGAGACAGAGAAATGACAGCTAATACAACCGACAAACCGGCCGTAAAATATCGTCCCGATATCGATGGCCTGCGAGCGGTTGCGGTTCTTTTGGTGCTCGCGTATCACGTCGGTATCTACAGACTGCGCGGAGGGTTTGTCGGCGTCGATGTCTTCTTCGTGATTTCGGGATACCTCATCAGCTCTATTATTCTGTCGGACCTCGACTCCTCCCGCTTCTCGATAGTTTCTTTTTATGAAAGACGCGTTCGGCGCATTTTCCCCGCTCTCTTCGTGATGTTGTTCGTCACCGCGGTGCTCGCTTACAAGTTCTTCCTGCCGTCGGAGTTTGTAGATTTCGGCAAATCCCTCCTCGCATCGACATTCTCCTTTTCAAATCTATACTTTCTTCATCAGTCCGGTTATTTCGATGCCCCCGCGGCGATGAAGCCGCTCCTGCACACTTGGTCTCTTGCCGTCGAGGAACAGTTCTACGTATTTCTTCCGCTTTTCCTGCTAGGCACTCGCAAGTTTTTCCCCAGTAAGCAACGGCTCATCATTATTTTTGTTGCGATCCTTTCCTTTTCTGTAAGCGCCGTCGGTGCGTTTCGCAACCACGACGCCACTTTTTATCTTGCGCACACAAGAGCATGGGAATTGCTGCTCGGGACGCTGTTGGCAATGGACTGTTTTCCGGCTATCACTGGCACGCTTTGGAGAAATGTCGTCTCGTTGTGCGGAGCCACATTCATCCTTTTGGCAGGTCTCTTGTTTAACTCGGCGACGCCTTTTCCAGGTGCTGCGGCACTCTTACCTTGCGTCGGCGCCGCACTAATTATCGCTGCTGGAAAGTCGGGAAAGACGGTTGTCGGGCAAGTCCTATCGTCTCGCCCAGTCGTTTTTGTAGGGATGATTTCGTATTCCCTTTACCTTTGGCATTGGCCATTGATCGTGTTCCAGGGGGCAGACGGGCTTCTGATACAGGGACTATCTCCAAAGCTGACGAAACTCGTGGTCATAGCCGCTTCGTTTGTCTTGGGCACCCTCTCCTGGAGATTTGTTGAGCAACCGTTTCGCGCGCGCCGTTTCGGCATCTCGCGCGCAAACATCTTCCGGCTTGCTTCAGCCGCCGCCATCGTGCTTTTAATTGTGGGGATTGGCATTTTGGCTACGAATGGATTTCCTTCCCGCTATCCAGAGGATGCTGTCAAGGTCGCTTCCTTTCTGGAAAATACCGACGCTAAGACGGATGCTCAATATCGCGTAGGCGCTTGTTTTCTCACGTCGAAAGACACCTTTAAAGATTTCAAACCATCCGTTTGTCTTCAGGAAAGCAGCCGAATGCGCAACGACCTTTTGATTGGCGACAGCCATGCTGCGCAGCTCTGGTTCGGTCTTTCTTCGGTATTTACAGATGTCAATCTCATGCAGGCGACCGCCTCCGGGTGTAAACCCACGCTGGATCAAAGCCGCAGTGTCGAGCCCAAGTGCAGTCAGCTGATGGAATACATCTTCTCGGACTATCTGAAAACACATCACGTCGATACGCTAATCATCGCAGCTCGTTGGGATAGCGGCGATCTCACGCCCCTGCAGCACACGCTCGCTTGGGCGCACAGTCAAGGAATGGAGGTCGTATTATTTGGCCCGATTGTTCAGTACGACTCCGCATTGCCGCGATTGCTGGCAATGTCGATAAGGTCGAACGACGCGACAATTCCTGCGCTTCACCGGGTTGCATTCTATGAACGCCTCGACGCCGATATGTCTAAGCTCGCGCAAACAGATCCCGGAGTCCGATATATTTCCTACTTCAAGATGCTTTGCCGCCAGAGTGATTGCCTCGAATACGCCGGTGCAGGTGTCCCGCTCCAATCTGACTACGGACATCTGACGAGTGTCGGCTCGGTCCTGGTCGCGACGAAGATTCGCGACACAGGTGGTCTCAACTAGACAAAGCCCAGGTTCTGTCCTCGCCGCGCAGTTCTCTCTCCCCGTGAATTCCACTCATCTCTCTTTCTGCTTCCTTTAAGTCTAACCTCACCAGTACATCTGGTTTGGCTCTCGCCGCGCAATCTATCTCCCCCCTATCTGACTCAGAAATCGAATGAGAGTTTCAGGCATTCAGTTCGAGCTATCTTTGAGCGAAAAGCAGACTTTCCGATTTGTCGGAAATGTTAGTAATTAGAGGTGATGGATGGAATTGTTGGAGTCGAGTGTCATGCGCCCAATAGAGGCGGGCTGCCCAAGTTCCACAGTCCCCTGAACGGAAACAATCACGGGCTGGCGGACCAACAATATAGGATCTGAATAGAAATCCTGAACCCGTTCGCGGTTCAACAATAAAGGGTGCCAACCCGCCTCCCGCGTGGGACCAACTGTAGGACCATTAAGTGTTTCTGACCGCTCTAAATGCTACTTAGTGCTCTTGAAAGTGCCTCGTAAGTTGTTGACGCTCCGTTCCTTGCAGACTTGCCAAGGTTCAGTTGTCGGTTCGATTCCGATAGGCCGCTCCATTAAATCAAGCACTTACGCAGCGGCCTCATTTTTCCTATTTTCCAAGACAACAATTTGAGTTCCAAACTTTTTGGAAAACGGTTGAGGCTACGTTCTCTAGCGGTATCTCTCCGGTATGGCGGCCTGAAGATCGAAATCTGTTTGCACCAAGAATGGAGTTGCCGAATCTAACCCGCTAGGAAGGACGATTCATGGAGAGAACAGTACAGCCCACCCCAGAAGTCTCGTCGGCCGCACCGGCGAAGGGCGAGTCAAGGCTGTTTTCGACTAAGTCTGTCCTCAACCTGCAAAAATTGATTTTTGCGGGCTGTCCTCTGTCCGAAGTTCTAACGAACATTGCTAAGTTGATTGAATCGCAAGCCGAAGGCATGTCATGCACTATTTGGCTTCCTGGCGAAGACGGCAAGGAACTCTATTGTGCTGCTGCGCCCAGCCTTCCTGGATTCATCGATCAAGCAGGGACTATGGCTGTTGGTCCGAAAGGCGGATCTTGCGGCACAGCGATTTATCGAAAGGAGCCCGTATACGTAACCGACATCCTTACGGACTCCCTCTGGGAAAACTATCGCGACCGCATGTTGCCTTATGGAATTCGTTCCGTTTGGTCACGCCCGTTGTTCACGAGCGAAAGCACGCCCCTCGGCACTTTTTCTATCAATTATCGCGAACCACGCAGCCCCGATGTCAACGACCTGCAGTTGATCGAGAACGCCAGCCACATCACCGGGATCGCGATTGAGCGCCACATGAAGGAGCACGCGTTGCAGCATGAGCGCGATCGGTTGCGGCTGCTTCTAGAAATCACCAACAGCGTGACCTCCAGGTTGGACCTCCGGCAAGTGGTTGACGGACTCTCGACAAATCTATTCAGGGCAATGCAATGTGATGTGTCCGCCTTGCTGCTGCCCGACTCCGAGAGCGGGGACTTACGCGTCACTATCTTGCACAATTCCGGCGCAAGAGGACCGTTCCGCGAGGGATCGTTGGTGCCGATGAATGGTTCGGTCTCAGGTCAGGTAATGAGGAAGGGCAAGAGCATCCGGATCGATAGCTTCGAACAGGTTCGCGAGGATCCTGAGATTTATGGGAATCCTGACGGCCAGCTACTTTATGAGCGCGTGATCGAAGAAGGCCTCAGGACGGGGTGTTATCTTCCGCTCAAAGGCCGCGACCGCGTGGTTGGCGTTCTGATGCTTTCTAGGCGTTCGGACAATCATTTTGAGAAAGACGACGTTATCTTGCTCGAGCAGGTGGCCTGTCAGGTAGCGATTGCAGTTGAGAACACATTGGAGTACGAGAATGCGACAAAGGATCGAGATAAGGAAACGAAACAGAGGCGCTACCTCGAGGAGGAAATTCGCGCCGAGTTTGGGGAAATCGTCGGAGAGAGCCCGGCGCTGAAGACCGCGTTGAGCTTGGTCTCTGTAGTGGCCCCGACGGATTCCAGCGTGATGATCCTGGGAGAGACGGGAACCGGCAAAGAACTCGTTGCGCGTGCAATACATAAGCTGGGCAGTCGTAGTGAAAAGGCATTCGTCAAACTGAATTGCGCCGCAATCCCTCTCGGACTCCTTGAAAGTGAGCTGTTCGGCCATGAAAGAGGAGCATTTACAGGCGCCGTCGCCCAAAAAACGGGACGGTTCGAGCTTGCCGACAAGGGTACGCTGTTTCTTGACGAGGTTGGCGACATACCTCTGGAACTTCAGGCGAAACTGTTGCGCGTGTTACAAGAGCAGGAATTCGAGAGGCTCGGCAGTAACCGTACACATAAAGTGAACGTCCGGCTGATCGCCGCCACGCATCGGGATTTGCCCGCGATGGTAAAACAAGGGACCTTTCGCGAGGACCTTTATTATCGTCTGAAAGTATTTCCGATCCAGGTCCCGTCGCTGCGACAACGCAAAGACGATATTCCGAGATTGGTCCGGCATTTCACAGCACTCTACGCTCACCGCATGAACAAACGAATTGACGTAATCCCTGCGGAGACGATGAATGCGTTGGCACGATACCCTTGGCCCGGAAACATCCGTGAATTGCAGAACTTTATCGAACGCGCCGTGATCCTCTCGCCGCAGTCGACACTACGCGCGCCAACTTCCGAGCTGGAGCCGTTCGAACCTGACAAAGGGTCGAATGCCCCTATGAATGGTCTCGCCGAGGTCGAGCGCGATCATATCCTTCGTGCGCTGGAAGCAAGCAACTGGGTGATCGGCGGACAGAATGGCGCGGCCGCGCGCTTGGGGATGAAGCGAACGTCGTTGGCCTACAGGATGAAGAAGCTTCGTATTCGCCGGCCTGCTGAAGGCCCGCAGAAACGCAGTGTAGCCGGTGCGGCGGGCGACGACTGAGTTTCCCAGCCGTTGTAGCAAACTACTCACCAGTGGCAGTCGATCCGACGGAAGCCCGTCACTGACAGACATCCGTCAGAGATTTGTCAGGTACGGGTCGTGATTTGTCGAGTTCCTTGCTCACAAAGTTCAACCGCCAGAATGATTTGCATGGAATGTTCTCTCTTCGAGTGAACGGCACCTCTTTGGTATCCCACCTGCGTTGAAGAGCAACGAAGTGAGGAGAGAAATCAATGAGTGATGCGACGTCTCGAACAGGCATAAAAAACGCTATGCCGGGCCAGGACGATGCCCGATTCAGCATACCTCCTACGTCCATCCACCGAGTCGAAGCCGATGGCGTGCAGGTGTTTTATCGCGCGGCTGGCGAAGCAAACGCGCCCGTGGTTCTCTTGCTGCACGGATTTCCAACCTCGTCGTTCATGTTCCGCGAACTCATTCCACGCCTGGCCAACGACTACCGTGTGATCGCACCAGACCTTCCGGGTTTCGGATTCACGGAAGTGTCGCCTGGACGGAAATATCCGTACTCCTTCGATCGACTGGCGTTCACGATCGATGCTTTCACGCAGGCACTCAAGATCGACCGCTACGCAATCTACGTGTTCGATTATGGCGCGCCAACCGGCTTCCGATTGGCGATGACGCACCCTGATCGAGTTACCGCCATTATTTCGCAGAATGGGAACGCATACGAAGAAGGCCTTGGTGAAGCTTGGGGCCCGATCCGAAAGTACTGGGCTGCACCCACGGCAGAAAATAGGGACATCCTCCGCCAGAGTATTCTGACAGCGGGCGGAACGCGCTGGCAGTACACCCACGGCGTAGCAAATGCGGAGGTTATTCCGCCCGAGTCGTACACATTGGATACGGCGCTGCTAGAACGTCCAGGAAACAAAGAGATTCAACTCGATCTGTTTCTGGATTATGCGTCGAACGTAAAGGCCTATCCGAAATTCCAGGAATATTTTCGTAAATTGAAGCCGCCTTTGCTCGCGATCTGGGGCAAGAACGATCCCTTTTTCATCCCCGCGGGAGCGGAGGCGTTCCGGAAAGACATACCCAGCGCGAAAGTTCAGTTCCTTGACACCGGACATTTCGCGTTAGAGACCCACGTCGTCGAAATTGCTTCCGCAGTGAAAGACTTCCTCGCTGCAAATGGCCCCAATCGGCCCGCCACAGAAAGCGCAGCTCAACGATGACCTCCTTCCCTCCTGGCTCGACATTCGTTTTAGCGACAGGCCAATGAGAAGGGTGCTTGTTGTCAGCCCATTTTTCAGCAAGAGGGGATTTGAACAAGGAGGAAGAAATGAAACGTCGTAGCTTTCTCGGTGCGCTCACAGCTGCATCTCTAGGTGTTGCGCTCGATGGCTCTTTCACTGAATTTGCGCGAGCGCAAAACACCGCACAAGCTGTTGAAAGTTTGCCTGAGCGGGCTGCCGAGATAGGCGAATTTCCCCAGAACTCAACAATAATTTTGGTCCATGCGGCCTGGGCTGACGGCTATTGTTGGAGCAACATTATCCTCCCTCTGGAGCGGCGCGGTCTCAAAGTGATCTGTGCACCAATCCCGCTCACGTCCTTAACCAACGACGCTACCGCCTTGAGTTGGGCACTGGAACGGACCAGCGGCCCGGTGGTCCTAGTCGGACACGCCTACTCAGGTGCGGTGATCGCCGCAGTGAAGGAAGAGCGGATCAAGTCGCTAGTCTACGTCGCGGCGCTCGCGCCGGACGAGGGCGAGACCGTTTCCAAGGTGTTCTATCGCGATGCACCGCATCCGGAAGCGCCCAAGTTGGCTCCCGATTCCCATGGGTTTATATGGATGCCGGAAGACGGGTTTCGCCGAGCGGTTGCCCACAAGGCCTCGGCCGATCAAACCAACATCGCGGCCGCCGTGCAACGGCCAATTGCGGTTCAGTGCATTCAAGAGCCGGCGCCAGCGCCGCTGTGGAAATCAAAACCGTCGTGGTTTTTGATCGCAGAGGAAGACCGCATGATCAATCCGAAGACTCAGCATTTCATGGCGGATCGCATGGGCGCAACGGTTCGGTCGCATCGTGTGGACCACACGCCCATGTATTCAGAACCGGCGGTCGTGACCGAAGTGATTCTGGAAGCTGCACGAAAAACTCTTTTGCCGTAGCTCGTTCGTCGCGGGAGCCGGTGCCAACGCCCGACAAGGCGCAACACTTCGCGAGCCTAGCCCAGCTGAATATTTGGAAGAGGTCGTCTTATGGAAATTAAGTCCGTCGCTGTTGTCACCGGTGCGAGTCAGGGAATAGGACGAGCCACAGCCTTGAGACTCGCGCGCGATTTTTCAGCCGTCGTGCTCGTCGCGCGAGACAAGGAAAACTTGGAGACGGCAGCCTCAGAGATTATATCGGTGGGCTCCAGGCCGATGGTCTTTGCAATTGATCTGCGCCTGCCGCAATCGGCAGAGACGGTGATCAAGGGTACCCTCGAACGCTTTGGCAGAATCGACGCCCTGCTAAACATTGCTGGCGCCGTGCCGCAGATTGATTTGTTCCAGATGACAGATGCGCAGTGGGACGACGGCATAGCGCTTAAGTTTCACGGCGCGCGTCGCCTGACCATACAGGCTTGGGACACCTTGATGGCTTCGAATGGATCTGTGATTTTTATGTCTGGGACCGCGGCGCTCGATCCCAAGCCTGGAAACGCGGCCGTCGCGGCAATCAACGCAGCCATCAACGCACTCGCGAAAGCATTCGCAGAACAGGGAATAAAGGACGGCGTGCAGGTCAATAGCGTTTCGCCTGGAGCTGTGATGACTGGACGCAGGCAGGCCTTCTTTGACAAATGGGCTCCTGCCCACAATCTCACAGTGGAAGAAGCAATCAAGAAATTTCCAGAGCGAGCTGGCATCACGCGCTTTGGAAAGCCGGAGGAGATTGCCGACCTGATGAGTTATCTGGTATCCCCGGCGGCGAAGTGGATGATCGGCGCTTCCGTGCGTATGGACGGCGGCGAGATCAAGGGAATTTAGACAGGACCGCGACTCGGGATTCAACTTCATGCCCGGAGGGAACGAATGGAAGCCGCAACGAGGAGTCGGAGCGAGGAAGAAATGTTGGAACGCCGCAGCTTTCTTGGCGCGCTCGCCGGCGCATCTTTAGGTGTACTGTCGGAGGCTATTTTCACCGAGTTTGCGAAAGCACAAGACACGCCACAAGCTGGGGCAACCCTCGCTGATCAAATTTCTTTCGAGACTTCTCATGCGGAAGTTTCCGGCAACACGATATTCCTGCGGCGCTACGGAAAAGGACCGGCCATTCTGCTGGTGCATGGCTTCCCGCGTACCAGTCTGATGTGGCGATTCCTCGCTCCGAAGCTTGCTGAGGACCACACTGTGATTTGCGTGGACCTCCGGGCCTACGGCCGCAGCGGGGTCCCCGCTTCAACGGACGACCACTTTCCTTATTCAAAACGCGCAATAGCGGCGGAACTGGTTGGCGTGATGGACAAACTCGGCTTTCCGATTTTCACCCTAATCGGCCACGACCGCGGCGGAAGGGTTTCCTACCGGTTGGCTTTGGATTACCCGAAGAACGTGGAGCGTCTCGCCGTCTTCGATGTGATTCCGATTTTCGAAGCATGGAGCCGTTCAGATGCACGCTTCGCGCAGGCCTACTGGCCGTGGATTTTGCTATCGCAAAAAGCCTCGCTTCCGGAAAGCTATTTACTCGGCGCGCCCAAGGCCGTCTTCGATAATCCTTTCGGGCATGGTTCCTTCAGCGGCGAAATTCTTGAGGAATACGTTTCCACCTATCGCGATCCGGCCCGCGTTCATGGAATCTGTGAGGAATATCGAGCCGCTGCAACGATCGATGTCGAACATGATCGCGCTGACAAGGAAGCGTCCAGACGAATCGAATGCCCCATGCTGCATCTGTGGGCTGAGGGTGGCCCGCTCGATATGTTCTACGCTAAAGACGGCGGACCGCTGGGCATTTGGCGGCAATGGGCTCCGCGAGCGCAAGGACAGTCAATGAAGGGCGGTCACTTTTTCCCGGAAGAAAATCCTGACGACACCGCCGTTCTCGTCAAACAGTTCCTTTCTGTGTAGCCATCTATCGGGTAGGGTCGAGGAAGCAGAAGTGTTGGGCGCTGTCCATCTGGAGAATGTCTGGTTCCAGATATCTGAAATCAAGGAGATACGGAAATGAAAAGGTGGATAAAAGTTGCAATTCCTGTTGCTGTGATCGCGCTCTTGGGTGCCTGGTATGCATTTCGCCCGGAGCGGCTCGTGGTCAATCGAAGTGTCAACGAAGCAATGCCTAATACACAAAGCGCCTCGTCGGCGCAGCCTCTGGAATCCGGACGGTTCTACAGTATTTTGCACCCGACCGAAGGTACCGCAACCATCTACCAGATGGGAGACGGAACGCGTGTTCTTCGTTTTACGAGCTTCAGCACGTCAAACGGCCCTGATGTTCACGTGTATATGGTTGCCGCAGCCGATGCGAAGGACGCAGCGACCGTGCAAAAGGCCGGTTTCGTTGACCTGGGAGTGATCAAAGGAAACATCGGCGACCAAAACTACCCGCTCAGTAGCGACTTGGACCTGTCGAAATACCGCTCCGTGTCGATATGGTGCAAACGATTCAGCGTGAATTTCGGAGCCGCGCCGCTAAGACCGACGGAGACATCACTAAATCACTAGGACGGGTGGCCGGACGTAAAGTGCTGGAACGGACCTGGTGGCCCACACGTCGGTTTTACGTGTGGGGCTTTTGACTCTTCAGCGCACTTCCACAGCTTCACCAAACCATCTCAATCCCCGTTTACCCTGAGCCTCGAAGGGACAACTCTTTCCAGCCCCGTGATCTCGTCCGTCTGATTCGAAAACCCCGCTAACCCACGCTAAACAAATAACTTACTAATTAACACTTGACAATCAGTACGAATCAGGTATAGTGGTTAATGTTTTAGCGGCGGAAGAGAAAGGAAGCATGCCTTGCCTCCGCAATCCCTCTGCCTCGCCAGTTTCCCTACAAATCCAAAGCCCCCCTCACCCTCCCTTTGCTCCCGTATCGTCTTCGTGTGCGCGCGGCACCTGCCCCTCGTTCTCCCGAAGATGAGCCGAAAGGCAACTATCCCCTTTAGAATCATATCTTTTGCAGGCCCCCATCACCTAACCTCCATCGAATCATATTCTTACAAAAACAGGGGGAGGGGGTGGGGCCCCTCTCTCCCAGCCAGATTCCTCAATCCCTTTCTCCATTCCGCGACTGTTAACTCCCATAGAATCCGCAGTTCCGCAAAACGCGCCCGTAACCCGTTTAGAATGCGCAGTTTCAAAACGCAGGACTTAAAGCAAGAGTACATGGCGCCTTCTTTGGACTGCACGACGACAGATGTTGCGTGCATCGGACGGAAAGACATTTGTTCACGATTGAGGTCATTGGCAGCTCGCCTGAAAGCAGAGTGTTTGGCCAAAAAACGGGAGCACATGATTTTGAAAACGGTCCGCCACCTTGCTTGTGTGAGTGCCAGAATACACTTCGAAACTATTCGCGATTCCATACTTATCAAGGACTTCGTGGAGCTTTGCGGTATCGGCTCGCAGACCGTCCTGGTCACCGACATCGATGGAGATCGCACGATACCGCCGGAGACTTCCGATGTACTGATCAACGAAAGCGAGTGGTGCATTTGCAGCCCATTTTGCAAAAACGTCGGGCTGTGGCGTTCCATCCTTCGTGGGCAGGTCGAGATAAAGCGGAGGATTCTTCGGGTTGGGTGACCAAGCGGCGGCCGAGGCCAACGTGGCGCGCGTAAAAAACGGCAAGCCTTCTGAGTCCGATGGTGTTTTCAGAGCCTCAAGGCTCTTCGCGATTTCCGGGTTTATGGAACCGGCGGGCCGGGGAGATAAGCAACACGGACTCATGATGTACAAACTCCCGAACACGTCGGAATGCTTCATGCCAATGCGGGTAGCGCCGTAACCTCCCATTGAGTGGCCGACGAGTCCCCGGCTTTGGCGCTCAGGAATCGTACGGTAATGCGCATCAATGTATGCGACCACGTCTCGAGCGATAAACAGCTCGAAATCACCGGTGGTGACGGAGCTCGAATACATCGAGCCGTTGTGCAATGTCTTCGAATCGGGCAGGACAACGATCATTTCTTTCGCTCCTAGAGCGAAGGCGCCTTCTATCGTCTGCGGCACATGGATTTCGTGGCTCCATTGCTCAGCGCCGATGAAATAACCGTGCAGGGCGTAAACGACTGGATAGCGTCGAGACTTATCTTGCGCATAGCTGGGAGGAAGGAACACAAACACGTCGCGATCAACCACGTCTCCTTCCAAATTGCCTTCCAGAGCCGTTCCGTGAATTTTGATATGCTCGACCGTCACTGGCTTTGCACCGGCAACCGCCGGAGGCACATCTGTTTGCACTTGTGCGGCGAGATGAGGAGCTAGTCCAGCCGCAATCGCAAGTAAAATTCCTCCGAACCATTTCGCGCTTGTCATGGTGACCCTTTCTTGAAACAGCATCAATCCGAGAGAGCCATCTAGTTTTACTGCTCGACTGCAACCACCGTTACTGATTTGGGAGCCAATTTGAGGGTCAGCTTGCCGTCTTGCGCTTTTGCGGAAAACGGCTTCGGAACAACCGAATTGGGCGCGTCGAAGGTATTTACGCTGTCGACCTTGGATGCAGACAGCGTTTCTCCTGACGCGGATTTGGTATTCATACCGGCCAGAGTAAGTTCGATTTCAGCGAACTGATTCGGATCAACGTTAGTTATTGCGAGCCATAATTTTCCGGCTTTATCCTTCGCCGCTATGACATCCACACGCGGCAACGTGATATCGCCGTGCGTGTACGTGCCAGCGTCGAATGAGACGGGCACAAAGGTAGCGTCCTGGAACGGTACGTACATTTTGTATACGTAGTATGTGGGCGTGAGAACCATTTTCTCTTTGTCGGTCAGGATCATGGCCTGGAGCACGTTGATCATCTGCGCGATATTGGCCATGCGAACGCGGTCGGCATGCCGCGCAAAAATGTTGAGATTCAGTGCCGCTAGCACTGCATCGCGCAAACTATTTTGCTGTGCCAGGAAGCCGGGATTACTGCCGGGCAGCGGCGCGTACCAGCCACCCCACTCATCCACAGCAAGCGCCACCTTTTTTTCAGGATCATATTTGTCCATGATTGCCGAGTGCTTCTCAACAAGATCGTTCATCTCTAGCGTGGACTTTAGAATCTGCGCGTACTCGGTCTCTCCGAAACCCACCGACGCATAGGAAGGTGGCCATTTCACAACGGTGTAGGAGTGCATCGAAAGCCCATTCATGTCCCAACTCCAGGTGTGGTTCTGATACGCCTTCATGATAGCGTCGGTCCACTCAGTCCAGCGGGATTCGCCGCCGCCGGGTCCCACAGCGATCTTGAGCATCTGTTGCTTGTCCTGCTGAGATGGATTGAAGTTGCGGACGAAGCGGCTGTAAATCTTGAGCTGGCTCAAATAATAATCAGGCGTCATGTTGCCGCCGCAGTCCCAGCTTTCGTTGCCGATGCCAAGAAACGCAACCTTATAAGGAGCAGGATGCCCGTTGGCGGCGCGCTCCTTGGCGAGCGTTGTCGGCTGAGCGGTAGTTAAATATTCCAGCCATTCCGCTGCTTCCTGTGGAGTACTAGAGCCGACGTTGACGGAGAGGTAGGCCTCCGCTCCAATCTGGTCGAGGAAGTCCATGAATTCGTTCGTTCCGAACGTGTTCGGTTCGATTACGCCGCCCCAGTTGGGATTCAGTGTTACGGGTCGCTGAGGACCAATGCCTTTGCGCCAGTGGTATTCGTCGGCGAAGCATCCGCCCGGCCAGCGCACGTCGGGCACCTTCAGCGCTTTAAGGGCAGCGACAACGTCATTACGAATCCCGCGTGTGTTTGGAATCTTAGAATCTGGGCCTACCCAGATGCCTTCGTAAACACCGTGGCCGAGGTGTTCGGCGAATTGGCCGAAGAGGTTGCGGTCAATCTTCGGGCCGGGCTTGGAAACGTCAATGAACAATGCAACTTTCTGTCCAGCCGCCACCGGCGCAGCTATAGCCACAGCGAGCAGAGTCACGCTGGCAAGAAGTGAGCGCACGAGCGGAGATCCCGCTCGAAGTACAAACAGGAATGTCCGACGGAGCTGAGATCGGCGCAGGATTCGGTACTGAATTGCTAGGAGATATCTGAAAGCAAGTTTTTGGGCCATTTATTGTTCTCTCTGAGGTTCGGCTAGGTTGCACCGGATTGATATCCAAAAGTTTTTGCAATTGTCTTTCAGAGTTCAGTTTCTGGAACGCGTAGTATACATTCAGCGTGGCGACGGACAATCTATAACGGATTCTTGAGATGGGCCGGACAATGGACAAGCAACTCCAGTGTGGGTGCTCTCGCAAACCCTTCCAGAGGCTACTTCCAGCGTGAAAGCACTTGTACTTAAGAGGCCGGGCGAAGCATCCGTCGAAATGGTTCCCAATTCGGTGGCCGCGCCTGGAGAATTATTACTGAGAGTCCGAATGGTGGGGTTCTGCGGAAGCGATCTGAACACCACAGACCTTTCGAGCCGCCGTTGAAGAAGTCGCCTTCACGGGGAGAGTGGTGTACATCAGCTATGCCAAAGAACCGGTAAGCTACGAGACGAGACTCTTCGTGCAAAAAGAGCTGGACATTCTCGGTTCGCGTAACGCGTTGCAGGAGATTTTCGTGCGGGAATCCAACTTTCCGAGAGGAACGAGTTTACTGTGGACCAGACTGTGAGTTTGATGGTGCCGCTCGAAGAGGCGGCGGATGCCCAGCGGTCGTGGAGCGAGAATCCGACAGGCTTCACGAAGATCATGGTCTCCGTGGATTGACGGCTTCAGCGCTTTATGGCAGTTGCAGGGCAGAGGAATCATGCTTGCCCGTTCGCCGTTGCGAGACCGAAGTCTCGACAGGTCCGGCAGCACCAGAGTTTTTGCTTTGATCGAATACGACTAAATCGATTCCAAATCACGGCTAATGCCGAGCAGTTCCGTCAGAGCACTAAGTTCCCGGCTGCTGGGGTTTAGATCCTTACAGATAATATCGAGACGAACCTCCCGAGTACCGCCGGCGGGCATCCGTACTGGCAGCAGTTCTCCACTATCCAAGTGAGGCTGAATGCGGTAAACGGGCAGCCAGCCGAAGCAGAGCCCGCTGCGCACCGCATCAATTGCCGCCTCGATCGTAGTCACAGACAAAAAGCGTTGGGCAGGACTGCGCGGCTGGCGCTTGCCGCCACCAGATGCTGCTCCTTCGATAGTCACAATTGTGTGAGGAATTAGATCGCCCCTAGACGCCGGCCGCCGGAGGGAATGGAGCGGATGATCCCGCCGCGCCACGGCGAGCAGCTTGATTTCCAGAACCGACTTCGCGTAGTAGTCGCGCGGCATCAGTGCTGTGATGCAAAGGTGCGCGCCATGCGCCGAGAACTCCGCTTCTGATGAGAGGAATGTTGCCTGCCGGAGCTTGGGGTGGACATATGGGAATCGCCGAGTAAATTCGAACAAAGCCGCAAACAGCAGCTCATTCGGGTAAATGCTGTCCACGGATAATCGAATCTCCGATTCTCCTCCGGAACTGAGCGAGCGCGCCCGGTGCTCCAGTTGTTGAAATCCGGCCAAGTGCGGTTCCGCGTCGCCAAGCAACACCCGCCCGGCTTCCGTCAAATGCGCTTTTCTGCCCTTTACTTCTAACAGCTTAATCCCCAGCCGATCCTGAAGCCGAGCGATTGCATAGCTGATCGTGGATTGCGAGCGGTTGAGATGTTGCGCCGCTGGTGCAAAGCCGCCGAACTGGACTATAGCCTGCAGAATCTCCCACTCGTCCAGGGTGCTTTTCATCGGCTAAATATATCGAATAAATCGATGTGTTTCACCGAAAATTAGGACTTTTCGTTCACTATTAGTCCACTTTAAGATTCCACTCCCCGTTAACGTTAACGGAGTCCATAGACTGATATGAATCTTCGCGAGATAGCCAGCCGCGCCAAGGTTTCGATCGCGACCGTTTCGCGGACCATCCATCGCGTACCGACGGTGCGACCCGCCATCGCCAGGCGAGTGCAAAAAGTAATCGACGAAGTGGGCTATTACCCGAACATTCATGCGCGGGCTCTGGTTTCGGGGCGCAGCCGCATTTTCGGCCTGGTGGTTTCGGAGATTACCAATCCTTTCTTCCCGGAGATCGCGCAGACTTTCGAGGACCTCGGTGTGGAGCACAAATACGAGGTCCTTCTAAGTTCGGTCACGAGCAATCCCGGTCGGCTTGAGATGGCCGCCCGCAGAATGATCGAACTGCGGGTGGACGGAGTGGCCATTCTGACTTTCGGCAGAGAAGATGCATTAATCGAGTCCTTCCGGCTGCTCAAGGTGCCGGCGGTTGCCATTGATGTCGAGCCCTCAGAACCACTCCTTAAGACTCTCCGCATCGACTATCGTCACGGCATTCGGCAGGCCGTGCAGCACTTGGCAGCCCTTGGACATATGGGGATCGCCTTTGTCGGCGGACCCGCGCACTTGAAGACGGCCCTCGCGCGAAGAATCGCCTTTCAAGAATGCATGGACGAAATCGGTTTGAGGGTCTCGCCGGAATTTCTTATGGAAGGCGATTACACCTTGGAAGCGGGAAAGAAAGCCATGGCAGCGCTTGCGGCTGCCCCGGTTCGCCCTTCCGCGGTGATCTGTTTCAATGACATGACCGCAATCGGCGTGATGCGCGAGGCGTTTGAACTATCCATCCAGATTCCCCGGGATCTGTCGGTGGTCGGGTTCGATGACACGCACTTCGCCCAGTTCACGACTCCGCCCCTGACCACTGTGCGGATGTCCCAGGCCGAAATCGCCCGTACAGCGTTTCGAGCGCTGCTGGACTCGGTGGAAACTCAGCGCAGTCGAACTTCGCACGAGGAATTCACGATCCAGACCGATCTTGTAATTCGCGGCTCCACAGCGATTGCCCCAGATCGACTAAGACAAGGAGCTGTCCCAATGCGCGAGTGTCGACAACCCGGAAGCAAGAGAACGCCGTTGGGGGTGCAGCCGGTTTCACGTAAGTAGCTGTCCTGACTCTCGAGATGTAAGATGCTTCGAAAATGCGCGGAAAAGAATTTACGCGCTCGTCCACAAAACGAATGCGCTCGCTCGAAGGAGGCGAAATGAAGAGGCTCGGAATCTTGATGTTGATTTTCGCTAGTGTTTGCTGCGCGCAAGAATCGGGCAACTATCAACCCTCGGAGACAAATGTGTGGGGATCGGAATATCCTCGCGTTGACAGCTCTGGAAGAGTGCAGATCCGTATCAAAGCTCCTGACGCCACAAAAGTGAAAGTGAATTTCTGGAGCGGACCGAAAGTGGACATGGTCAAACAGCCCGACGGATTTTGGACCGTCACCACCGATCCGCTGGTGCCTGGTTTCCACTACTACAACTTGAACATCGATGGCGCTGAGGTGAGCGATCCCGGAACACATGCCTTCTTCGGAGGAGGTCGGCCAGCTAGTGCCGTCGAGGTGCCCGAGCCGGGTTCCACCTATTATTCGGCACAGGACGTGCCGCACGGCGAGGTTCGTGAGGTTTGGTACAACTCCAAGGTCACCGGCACCTGGCGGCACGCACTGGTGTATCTGCCTCCGAAGTACGATACGCAGAACGGCGTACGCTACCCCGTGCTCTACCTGCAACATGGTGCCGGCGAGGACGAGACCGGTTGGGTCAGGCAGGGGCATGCGAATTTTATACTCGACAACTTGATTGCCGCCGGCAGTTGCAAGCCGATGATCGTCGTCATGGCCTATGGCTACGCCAGGCGCGCGGGTCAGCCCGCTCCTGATCTCACGGGCAAACCCTTTGGTTCACCCGAAATGCTGAGGGCGATGCAGGACATGGCCGCCGCGTTTGAAGATGATGTGACCCAAGCTCTGATCCCATATATCGATTCCAGCTTTAGGACACTTTCGGATCGCGATCATCGCGCTATGGCGGGCCTCTCCATGGGTGGGATGCAGACTTTCCAGATCACGCTCGATCATCTGGATCTCTTCTCCTACATCGGAGGATTCAGCGGGGCCGGCGGTATGCTCGTGCTTGGAGACCGCAAGCTCGATCCCAAAACCGATTACAACGGCGTATTTGCGGACCCCGGCGCCTTTGCCAAAAAAGTGCATTTGCTCTGGATCGGCGTTGGCACAGCCGAACCCGAGCGTATGCGCGCGGGCCTACAGAGATTGCACACTTCGCTGCTCGACGCGAACATCCAGCACATCTTCTACGAATCGCCCGGAACCGACCACGAGTGGCAAACCTGGCGACGCGATCTCAAGGACTTTGCACCGAGGCTCTTTCAGCAAACCAGCCAATGAACGATCCAATCGATCATGCCGGTTGGGCAATGGAAGAGCGTCAATTCGAGAGCTGTCTCAAGAGGGAGCGTTTCTTCGAATTCGGGTCGAGTGACAACGAAAGACAGGGTAGAAAGTATTACGGAGCACAAATACCGAGGCCTATGCGAATATGCGAAAACTGAACCACAAGATCCTCACCGCAATTGCTGTTTTCTTGATGGCTAGTTGCGCCTATGCGCAGAATTCCGATTCGACTGCCTATCTCAATCCTTCCCTGCCAGCGGAACAACGCGCCGCGGACCTGGTGCACCGGATGACGGTGGAAGAAAAGGTCAGCCAATTGACCAACCAATCGCGAGCCATCGAGCGCTTGCGCATACCCGCCTACAATTGGTGGAGTGAGGCGCTGCACGGCGTAGCCTCCAGCGGTACCACGGAGTTTCCCGAGCCGGTCGGTTTGGCGTCCACGTTTGACACCGACGCCATGCACCGCATGGCCATCGCCATCGGCATCGAAGCACGCATCAAGCGCGCACAGTTTGAGCGCGCCGGCTACAGCCGCGCCCAGGAAGGCCTGGACTTCTGGGCGCCGAACATCAATAATATATTTCGAGATCCTCGTTGGGGACGCGACCAGGAAACTTACGGTGAGGACCCGTCCCTGAGCGCGCGCCTTGGGGTGGTGTTTGTCACCGGAATGCAAGGCGACGATCCGAAATACTATCGCGTTATTTCGACGCCGAAACATTACGCGGTGCACAGCGGGCCGGAGCCTACGCGACACACCGCCGACGTAAAAGTGAGTAAGCACGACGAGCTAGACACCTACCTGCCAGCGTTTCGCGCCACGATTACCGAGGGAAAAGCCGGTTCGATCATGTGCGCCTACAACAGCGTCAACGGCAGCCGGCGTGCGCCAGCGAGTTTCTGTTGCGGGATCAGTTGCGCGGTAAATGGAACTTTCAGGGCTATGTGGTCTCCGACTGCGCCGCCATCGTCAACATCTTTCGCGATCACCACTTCACCGCGACGCAGCCCGAAGCCTCAGCCCGAGCCATTCAGCGCGGCATGGATAACGAATGCCTGAATTACTCGGACATCAAGGGATGATAGTGACTATCGGCCCTACCTCGACGCTTACAAGCAAGGCTTCTTGAAAGAGTCCGAAATCGATACAGCCCTGATCCGCCTTTACACAGCGCGTATGAAGTTGGGCATGTTCGATCCTCCCGAAATGGTTCCGTACACAAAGATCGAAGAAAAGGAACTCGACAGTACCCCGCATCGCGAACTGGCTCGTGAGCTCGCCAACGAGTCCATGGTGCTTCTCAAAAACGATGGCACTCTGCCGCTAAAGAAGACGGGCATCAAGATCGCTGTGGTGAGTCCACTCGCAGATCAGACTAGATAAGGACCGATTGCTGTTTCTGCCGCTGGCTGAATCAATCCAACGAACTTCAGATCTGCAACTCTGTGGGCTTCCGGTTTATTGCCAGTGACCAACTATTTGTGTATTTCTCTTTTCAATCAGGCACCTGCTTCGCGTCGCCTGCAATCTCCGTTCCAAGTGCCGCCGCAAATGGCGCCTGGCGTGGAAGGTACGAGCCTTAACGGCGGCTACGGAAAGACCTAGGACCTGTGCGGTTTCCGCGCTCGTGAGCCCTTGCAATTCGCGATGAAAAACTACTATTCGCAAACTTTCCCGGAGATGTGAAATCGCCTGAGTTACGGCTGCACGGAGTTCGTTCTTGGCCAGAATTTCTTCCGGAGTAGGCCCCTCGTCTCTCAGATCGAAGGAGGGAGACTCTTCATCGCCATGGCTGTTGTTTTCCAAGAGCTGTGGGTTTGCGCGCCGCCGACGGAGAAGCATCAGCGCTTCATTAATGGCAATGCGGGTCACCCATGTTGAAAAAGCGGAGTCTTCGCGAAATCGGCTGAGGTTCGTAAACGCACGCTGAAACGATCGTTGGGCAGAATCCTCCGCATCTTCTTGATTGCGAAGTATCCGGAGGGAGGTGCGGTAGATCTTCTGCCGATGACGCTCGTATAGTTCCCCGAAAGCGCTTGTACGCCCCGCTTTCGCTTGTGCAACCAACAATCGCTCGTCGACCGATGTCGTTTCAGAAATGTTCTGGGCCACGCGTCCCCGTCGCTCGGTAGTTGGTGTGACTTCTTGGACATTCATAATTTCTTGTCTCCTTCTTCACGATTGTTCAGACGCTCAATCAACACTGGGCATTTAGCCAGCAGTGCAGAAGGGAAACAATTGGACGAAAGTATTGGCGATACCTTTGTATTGGCGGCTGTGAGCCACAAGGCTCACGGTTGAATTTAAATAAGAGTTTGGACATCCCAACAAATGCGTCCGAAGGATTAGAAAGCAGATGAAGGGTTATTCACAAAAACCGCATCCTTGTCTCTCCCGCGCGCTTCTAACTAGAAGAAAAAAAGGTATTCGAGACAATCGAGACCAATCGAGGAAGCAGATCATGATTCGCGCCGATGAAAATAGAAAAGGTAGTAGCCAGGTTGAATTCTCGCTAACGGTACTCGACGGGAGGCCATTGCGCCTGAAAACGGTGGCAGTCGGCGCTGATTTGGCGCAGCCGGTCAGACGTAGCGAACTCAATCTCTCTGGCTCCCAAGTGCTTGTCGGCGTCTCTGTGTTTTGGACGGTAAGCTTCTTGATATGGGCGCTTCTGAAGCTCTGGCTCTTCGAATAATAGCGGCAAAATTCGACGCGACCCCGCATGATTTGGCCACAAATATCCCCCCAAATTATGTTGCTTGATGGGGCGCCGTGCTCTGAGGAGTTAACCTCGCCAGCGACGGTCAGATTGTTCTCTGGGAATCACAATGAGGCGAAGGTCAGTGTTTCGGGGCCGGGGCCAATCCGAGCCTCGCGGCCATTCTTACCAAGTCCGCGAGCGAGTCGGCCTTCATTTTTTGCATCACTTGGCCACGGTGGGCCTTCACGGTGATCTCGCTGATGCCGAGTTCTCCACCGACTTGCTTGTTCAACAGGCCGGAGACCACTAGCGCCATGACCTCTCGTTCGCGGGGCGAGAGTGACGCGTAACACTCGCGCAGGCTCAGCATCTCTGCCTCGTGAACGAGTGCGGTGTGGCTGCGCTCGAGAGCATGGCGGATGGCGGTCAGTAACACTTCGTCGCCAAATGGCTTGGTCAGGAACTCCACAGCGCCCGCCTTCATGGCTTGCACGGTCATCGGCACATCACCGTGGCCGGTGATAAAGATGATGGGCATATCAATTCGTTCGATTGCGACGCGTTTCTGCAGATCGAGACCGTTAAGTCCCGGAAGAGAAACATCAAGAACGAGGCAAGTGGGAACAAAGACTCGTGGGCGAGCGAGGAATTCCTGCGCAGACGCAAATGTCTCGGGCTTCCAGCCCTCGCTACGGATCAGCAATTCCAGTGATTCACGCATCGAGATGTCATCGTCGACAACGAACACGATTGGCGTGACGGCTCGCAAGACAGGCGATGGCCCCATTTTATGACCTACTGCGTTAGCTAAATGCATTGTACACCCCCAAGCTAGGGAAAGGCCTTGTTCCACTCAACTCACACGCAGAGCAGCATCGACCGCCTTCAGCAGAGCCGCTTCGCTAAATGGCTTGAACAGGCACGCCACCGCGCCTTCTTCGAGAAGCCGCGGACGAATAGTTTCATCCCCGTGAGCGGTGATAAAGACGATGGGAATCCCTTGACCGCGGCGCGACAGTTCCCGTTGGAGATCGGGTCCGGACATACCTGGGGCCATTGCGATATCAAGTATCAAACATTTGGTCTGGCTGACGTAATCGGACGCGAGGAACGCTTCCGCCGATGAGAACGTTTGAACTGCATAGCCGAACTCTTTAAGCAGGTCGGGTAGAGACTCCCGCACAGATTCGTCATCGTCGACCACCGAAACTAGTAAACGTCCGGCCATCACGGATTCTTCGTGACGCGCTGGAGATCCATCGCGTCAGGCGTTCGAATCGCGCCCTTATACTTTGTCTGGTCAGATCGTTTCAGCCAGCATGATGCGACTCGCTCGCTATTACTGTACTTCTCTCCGTTACAGTCCATGAAGCGAGGATGCGCCGCTCCACGTGAAACTGTCTATTGTACTTAGGTATTGGCTTGCGGTCGGGCTTAGCACCAGCGGACCACGGCGGCGCAACGGGTGTTGCGTTCCACTCTCCATGCCAAATCAGAACGACTCGGGTCGCCACCCCAAGTGAACACCTCTCTGCGACCGGGCCGATCCGAAAACGGACGAGCTTCGCTTGGCTTGACGCATTGGTTTGTCAATGAACGAACCCAAAATAGACTTGGCAGGTCAGGGCGTTACAGCGTACATTCCACACGAAGGATTGGGCGCTGCCCGGCTTCTCGGCTGCGTTTAGGGACGAATTGACTACGGGGCTGATGAGTGGGCCAGATGGCGACGAGATGCAAAGCTCCAGAAAAGAGAAGTGGCATCACCCACGGAGTTCGATTCAGGATTCTCCGTTCGGTCAGACTGGTTCTGGCGGTGGCAGCGGTTTTGCTCGCGTCGGTTTCGGTCGGCTGCCGAAAACCTGCCGAGGTGGTGACACTCACCTTTCTTGATCCCCAAGCATTGCTCGATCTGGGGGACCATCGCATGGTTTCCGATGCGGCGATAAAAGAATTCACCCAGGAAACGGGAATCCAGGTCAATCACCTTCCCACCCCTCAAGATAATCGAGCACAGTTCCAACTCTTTCAAGACCTGCTGCAAAGAGGAGTCTCTGCACCCGACGTTTACGGTGTGGACACGATTTGGTCCGGTGCTCTGGCGGGCTATCTCGTCGACCTTAAACCTTATTTTTCTTCCGACATGCCAACGTTTGATCCGGAAGTGCTTGCCACGTACACCGTGCAGGGCAAATTGATCGGCATTCCGTATCACCCCAATTCGAGCGTCTTGTATTACCGGGCGGATCTACTTCGAAAATACGGATACAGCTTGCCGCCGAAGAATTGGGACGAGCTGGAGACCATGGCCGCCCGCATCCAGAAAGGCGAGCGCGACAGCGGAAAGAAAGACTTCTGGGGATTCGTATGGCCGGGGACGGTCAGGGAATCGCTGTCGCATATCGCGCTGGAGTGGCAGGTGACTGAGGGAGGAGGCCACGTCATCGAGGCTGACAGGACCATCACCGTCAATAATCCCAACACCGTCCGTGCCTGGGAACGGGGCGCGCACTGGCTAGGCTGGATCACAACACCCGGGGTAATTTCTTACACAGAATGGGATGCGAGCAATACATTTTGGATCGCGGGCAACGCCGCCTTCGCGCGCGGTTGGTCTGACTACTTTCAGCGCCACCCGCCCGACGAACCATTTCATCAAGAAGCGGGCGTAACCAGCGTTCCGGCGGGAAAAGCTGGCCGCGTATCTGCCTTGGGAGGATGGGCTTTGGCGGTTTCCTCTTCGTCCGCTCATCGCGCTGAAGCGATCAAACTGGTAGAGTTTCTTGTGAAAAAAGAAGCCGAGGCCGAGTCAGTTTCAGGCTCGAAACCACAGTGGCAACTTCAGTTATTTGATCTTCCCGTTTTACTGGCGAAGCAATATCCTTGGGCTCCGAAAGCCGGTGAACGGTCAGGTGCCACCGTGGTGTCGCGTCCTTCCAACGTTTCGGGCGCGCATTATGAGGAGGTATCTCGCGCCTATTCCGAGGCAGTCCATTCTGTGTTGACGCGCCAGTCCACAGCGGCGGCGGCGGCGAGCAGCCTGGAGAAGGAACTCGTTCGAATTACAGGCTTTGAAACGGCACATAAATAAAAGGGCAGGTCGGGATTGCACCTCAACATCGGTCCACGTCTGGTACTGTGCTTCGTTCTGATCATCCTTTCTATGTTTGCCGGCGACGCAATCGTTTTGTGGCAATTCCAGATAGCCCGGCTCCAGGCAGAGCGTTTGAAGGACTACAACGAAGAGTTGGTATCGGTGTTGCGCGTACACGCGAACCTTCAGGCATTTCACGACACGTTGGAAGCGGTAGCGAATGATGAAGACGCAGGGCGGCTCGCTTCAGAGGCGAAACGCCTCACTAGAGCATTTTCCGAGGATACGCAGCGCGTCAGGAACGCCCTGAGTTCCTTGCCTTCCGGCGCCGAGCCGGACTCGATCTTGCCTACCCTTGAAATCGTGCAGAGAACGTTGGCATCGCAAATGGAGGAGATCACCGATCTCGCTGCTCTAGGTCAGTGGAACACGGTGCGACTGAGAATCGCAAACCAGGTACGTCCGCTCGAATTCCTGACTTCAGCTCTGGCTGAGAAAGTCGACCGCCAGGTTACGGAAGAGCAGGCGCGAGCAGCGCTGAATACCAGGGTCGTGCAGCATCGCGTGTTCGTCGTACTGTCGATAACGGTTATTTTCACCTTACTGATCGCCGGAACCCTCGGTGTGGCGATTACACGCAGCATCACGCAGCCGCTCGCGAGACTTGTGCACGGCTCCAGGATGTTGGCGCGCGGGGAGTTTAATTATGAAGTTTCCGTCCGCGGAGAAGATGAGCTATCCCATCTCGGGCAGGTATTCAACGACACCGCGCGGCAACTGCAGGACCTTTATGCAAGTCTGCAAAACAGTGAAGATCGGCTGCGTCGCGTCATCAATACCATTCCGGCCTATGTATGGAGCACTCTGCCCGACGGCTCCGTCGATTTCATCAACCAGCGCCTATCGGACAGCACGGGACTATCGGCGGACGCGTTATCGAATTCAGGTTGGAGCTCCATCGTCCACCCTAACGACCTCGCCAGATACATCCGCCAGCGACAAGCGGCCCTGGCTGCCGGAGAGCCTACCGAAAACGAAGTTCGAATACGAACGGGAGATCGTGACTATCGCTGGATGCTCGTACGCAACGTGCCGCTGCGGGATAGGGTGGGTAAAATCATCAAGTGGTATGGCACCGGCATAGACATCGAGGACCGAAAGCGCGCAGAGGAGCAACTGCGCCGCAGCGAAGCCTATCTGTCTGAAGCGCAGCGCTTGAGTCGCACCGGCAGCTTCGGCTGGCAGGTCTCGACGGGCGACATTCTCTGGTCCGAGCAAACTTATCAGATCTTCGGATACGACGACTCGGCGAGCCCTTCGTTGAAATTGGTCATTGATCGCACTCATCCCGATGACAGACAGCGCGTCCGGCAACTTCTTGAACAGGTAGCAACGGACGGCGCGGGCTTTGATACCAAGCATCGTTTGCTGATGCCGGACGGCGCGGTGAAGTACCTTCACGTCGTGGCCCATGCGATGAGCGATTCGTCCGGCGTCGTTGAATTTATCGGGGCAGTGACGGACATCACGCCGGCGAAAAGAGCGGACGAATCGCTGCGTAAAGCGCAAGCGGATCTCGCCCACGTCAACCGCGTTACCACCCTGGGGCAGCTGGCCGCATCACTGGCTCACGAAATAAATCAACCCATTGCCGGTGCGTCCATAAATGCACATTCCTGCCTTCGATACCTCAAGCGCGAGCAACCCGATCTGGATGGGGCTGGTCAAGCCGCTTCGAGAATGATTCGGGATGTAAACCGCGCCGCTGACATCATAAGCCGCATCCGTCGATTCTTCCGGAAGGACGCCCCTACACAGGAGTCGGTCGATGTGAATGAAGTTATCCGGGAGATGGTCGTTCTTCTGAGCAACGAAATTACGCAGCACTCCATCTCTGTGCGGACGGAGCTGGCTGCAAATCTTCCGGCGGTTTTGGGCGACCGCGTGCAATTGCAACAGGTGCTGATGAACCTGATGATCAATAGCATCGACGCGATGAAAAATGTGGAAGGGACTCGCCAACTTACTCTTAATTCTGAACTGGGCGAGGATAAACAGCTTTTGGTTTCGGTCCACGATACGGGCTCAGGCCTCCCCATGGATCAGCCGGACCAGATCTTCACTGCGTTCTTCACCACCAAGAGTTATGGCACCGGCATGGGGCTGTCCATCAGCCGCTCGATCGTTGAATCTCACGGCGGGCGCTTGTGGGCTATCAACAACTCCGGGCAGGGCGCATGCTTTAAGTTCACACTGCCCGCCGCGGCCGCCGATCCCGCATGACTTCTGTCGACGCGGCAACGGTGTTCATTATCGATGATGACGCGGACATGCGCACGGCGATCAAAGTGCTGCTGCAATCAGCGGGGCTCCGGATTCTCGCGCCTATAAGAATGACGACGATCCGCTCCTGAGCTTAAGTCAGGTTTCGCCAGATCTGACCCTTCCAAGCCACAAATTCGCAACTACTTAGCGTTTCCAGATGCGAACCAACCGCGTAAACCGATACCAAGGTATCGCCGATACTATCGTCCAATTGCGTGCCTTCCATGCTTCTGGTCTGATGCGCCCATGTCACCCGATTATCGATGACGGCGGCCAAGGGGATTTCGCCGCGTTGGCCGCAAAGGTTGAGCTCGATCTCGAATTGCGCGACAACAGAAAGTTGCAATCCATTGAAGGAGAACGCATGTCGAACGAGAAAGCAGGAAGCGCCGCCAGTGCGAGTCGAGCGCTACAGCCCACAGAACCAAATCCTCTCGATTTTGTGCCCGACAAAATTCCTTTCGACACTCCCTACGGTGCACCGATATCACTGGACCGAGCACAGGAGGTTATTCACGCGGCGGTGGCAGAAGCAAAGAAGCGGGATTGGAAGATGAACCTAGCGGTGGTCGATTCCGGCGGCAATCTCGTGGCTTTCCAACGGATGAACGGTGCGATGCTTGCCTCCATTCAGATTGCCGAGCACAAGGCACGAGCCGCCGCGACCTTCCGGCGCCCAACGAAGGTCTTCGAGGACGGCGTCAACCTTATGCATCTTAACTATCTGCTGGCCTTCGATGGAGTCATTGCTTCTCGCGGCGGCATTCCGCTGATCGAGAAAGGCTCGATCATTGGCGCAGTCGGTGTTTCGGGAGGCGCGGATTCCCAGGACGAGATCGTAAGCAAGGCAGGTGCGGCAGTCATCAACGAACTGCCGACAAATACCAAATGATCCAAGTATCGAAACGGCATTGAGGGCAGTCAACCGATTTCTAAGGCTACGAGTACAAAGGAGAGTCCCATGACAAGTGCAAGTGCAGCTACGAAGCCAGCGCAGATCCGCGTGACCCGGAGGTCGCCCGCCTATTGGCGCGTCACGATCGACAATCCGCCGATAAACGTGATGGGCCCGGAAATGGTCCGGGGGTTCCAGGAAGCTATGGGCGCTCTCGAGGCCGACGAGCAAGTTAGGGTCGTGGTCTTCGACAGCGCGGTTGACGACTACTTTCTCAATCACTCTGATTTCCTCGCAAAGCTCGAGGACCTGACCTCAATGCCGGCCGGTCCCACAGGCTTGCCGCCTTGGCCAGACTTTCTCGCGCGTTTGACCCGCTTGCCAGTCGCCTCTATCGCTCTCATCCGTGGCCGGGCGACAGGCAACGGCAGCGAGATTACGCTGGCCTGCGACATGAGTTTTGCCAGCCGCGAGAAAGCCATCATCTCGCAGTGGGAAGTGGGCGTAGGGATGGTCGCCGGCGGCGGCCCTATGGCTCGGCTGCCCCATCTCATCGGTCGAAACCGTGCCCTCGAAGTGCTCTTGAGCTCGGAAGACATCAGAGCAGAGCAGGCCGAGGCCTACGGCTACATTAATCGCGCCCTGCCCGACGCCGATCTAGACGCGTTTGTAGAGGCACTCGCCACCCGGATTGCCAAGTTCGACAAATGGGCGATCGCTCAGACTAAGCGGCTCGTCAACACCAGCCTGCCGCCGGATGTCGAGCTCGGCGCCGGATGGGATGCGTGCATAGGTTCGCTCGGACGACCTGCTGCCCAGGAGGGCATCAAAGCGCTAATAGCGCGTGGCTTCCACAAGCCCGGCGATGTCGAAAATCGGCTCGGATATTATTTAGGCCAAATCGCACGCTAGGCCGGCGCTCGACGCGATTCTCAACTCCGGGACGTTGAGGATGGGAGGGCGCTCGAGGCCAAGTTTGTCTAAAATTTTCTGTGGACCATCTCGAAAGGAGCCGTCAATGACCGCAGTACAAGTTGAACAGAAAAGCTATGAGATGCCCCCGCGCGAAGGGATCACCGTCGCGCATTTTCTCACCGTCGCCGATGTCGAGCGATCGGCTCGGTACTACGAAAAGGTCTTCGGTGCTCGCATTCTGACCATGGGTGACGGCAACGCGCCTCCCTACCTTCAGCTTGCGAATATCTGGATGATTCTGAATGTCGGGGGCGGACCGACCCCGGACAAGCCCACGGTAACGCTCAGCGTGCCCGACCCGAATCACATCAACAGCTTTATGAATTTCCGCGTTGCGGATATTCAAGAGTGCTACGAATTGTGGAAAAGCCGGGGAGCCGAGTTCCTCACGCCGCCGATTCCCAAGTACGGCGAGATTCGCTGCTACATCCGCGATCCTGACGGTTACATCATCGAGATCGGACAGAGCACGTCTCTCAAGTACGGTTAACGCTGGGAGCGGATAGGCTGCTGGTGGACGCAATGGCGACGGCGGCCGAGGCCGAGGCTCTCGCAAATTAGGTTGCTTTGTGCAAGCTAAGATTTCGGGAAACACATTCGATTTCAGAGAGGAGAACAAAATGACAACAAAAGGAAAAGTCTTGGTGCTGGTCTCGAGCGGTCACGGCTTGCCATTGAAAGATGGCAAGGTGTATGCCGGCGCTGGCTACTATCTCAACGAACTGACGGTTCCGGTTCGGGCCTTGATGAAGGAAGGCTACGAAATCACTTTTGCCAATCCCAAAGGCAACACGCCGCAATTGGATGTCAATTCAGCTATAGCCCAGTTCTTCGGCGGGGACGAGGCCAAGCTTCAGGACTATCTAAAATTCCGCGACAGCCTGACTGGGCTCAAAAATCCAACTCGCATCTCGGATGTCATCGCATCGGGCCTGGCTCAATATGACGCTGTTTTTGTCCCTGGCGGCCATGGCCCGATGATAGATCTTCTCGATGATCCCGACGCTGGCATCGTGATGAGACACTTTCATGAAACATCTAAGCCTACGGCGGTGCTCTGCCATGGCCCGATTTCACTTCTCTCGGCGCTTCCGAATTCGACGGAGGTTGTCGGAGCGCTAGCAGCGGGCGATGCCGCTGGAGCCCGGGCAAAAGCTCAAGGATGGATTTACTCCGGATACAAGATGACCATCTTTTCGACGGCGGAAGAGCAGCAGCGGGAACCGCTTGAGATTGGCGGTAAGGTTCTCTTCTATCCGGACTTCGCTTTGGAGACAGCGGGCGGTGACGTAAGTGTGCTCGCTCCATGGAGCAGCTACGTCCTTCAAGATCGCGAGTTGATCTCAGGTCAGAACCCCTTCTCGGACGAAGCGCTTCTGAAACTTCTTATACCGGCGCTCAACGAGAGGAGAAGTCAGGCGGCTGGCGCATCCTGAGTCGGATCAAATCTTCGTTATTGAACGAGTGAGGCTCTGGCAGCGTACGCAAAAATCAAAACAGGTTGCCTTATTTCAACCCTGAATTGGTATGGATCGATACCTTCGTCCATTAGACTTGTCGTCTTGCTTCTGACTTAATCAGACCTAGTGCCGAATCGGAGCACCTATGAGGGCCGCAATCATTAAGGAGACCACGTAAATGACCGCCCGCATCACGTCGAACACGCTTAATGTGAACGTTTTCACCGCCCCAGGAAAGGCCATGGTGGGCGAGCGGCCAAAACCATTCGGCGAAGCGTTCGGCTTTGACCCGATCACATCGACTTTAATCTTCGGCGAGTACGACGCGGTGCTGGTGGACGCAATGGGGACAGTGGCGGAGGCCGAGGCTCTCGCGGATTGGGTCGCTCTGCACAACCGCAACTTGGAGACCATCTATATAACGCACGCCCATTTCGACCACTTCTACGGTCTGAGCATTCTGCTCGACCGTTTCCCGGGCGCTCGGGCAATAGCAACTCCCAACGCCGTGAAGGCTATGCAAATGTCTTTCACTCCCACAGTGGAGCGGTTAGCCCGCCGGCTCTTTCCTGGGCAAGTGGCCACCAAGTTGGTTCCACCTGAGCCCTATGAGCACGACACGTTCACTCTCGAGGGCCACGAATTGCGCATCATCGAGCAGGGCCGCACCGATAGTCCCGATTCGACGTCTCTTTACGTTCCATCGATCGGCCTGATCGTTGCTGGCGACGTTGTGTACAACCAGTGCCGCATGTACGTCGGCGACACCACCCCCGAGAGCCGAAAGAATTGGATCGCGGCGCTGGACCGGTTAGCGGCGCTTAACCCGGCGATGGTTGTCGCCGGTCACAAGAAGACTGGCGCGCCCGACTCTCCTTCGACGATCCAAGACACCAAGCGTTACCTGCAGGACTTCGATCGGTTGCAGAAAACCGCGACGTCCGACCAGGAGCTGTTCGATCAGATGACGGAGCTATACCCGCATTGGGTAGCCAATCAGTCGTGGTTGATGTTCGGATTTCCGCAGCCATGACGCACATCAACCGCTGGTGCGGGGTGTTTTGAAAGTCTGTCTTGCTGTTTTACATTTTCTGCACAAAGGAGTTTTGTATGTCTCAGAAAGCCAGCGCCGTAAAGCCTACCCAGCAAAGCGAAGTGCGGCCTCACCAACTTGGGCAGGAGGTTTTCAAAGCTATCTTGCCCGAAGATGTCGATTGGAAACCGTTCCCGGCGTTCCCGCCTTCCGTCCGTCTGGCCGTCGTCGTGGGTCAGCCCTCGGAGCCCGGCCCTTACACAATCAGGGTCAAATCACCCCACGGCGCGAAGCTGATGCCTCACAAGCACCCGGAGGATCGAGTCTATACCGTGATTTCCGGCGTCTTTTACATCGGGCTCGGTGATGAGTTCGACGCGAGTAAGCTGGAAGCCTATCCGCCCGGCGCGGTGATCATTCTTCCTGGCAACACGCACCATTTCCACTGGGCAAAATCCGGCGAGTACGTCACCCAAATAACCGCGATGGGGCCTCTCGGACTGGAATACCTCAGCGCGAAAGATGATCCGCGAAATAAAAACTCGTAGGAGGAGCCCGAACAGCTTTTTGTAGGTGCCCACAAACGAGTTTTCAAATCTTGAGTTTGGAGCAGAAGATGAACGATCAACAAAACAAGGAGCAGTCTTCTGGAGTGCGAGATCAAGAGATCCGCGCGGCACTCGATCAGCATTGGGCGGCGTCCGATGCCAGCGATTTTGAAACGGAGCACCTCATCTATCTCGAGGACGCGGTGCTGGAATACCCGCAGTCAGGCGAACGAACCCGCGGTCGGCGCAACATACAGGGCCAACGCGCTAGCCAGCCGAGCAAAAAACGGTTTTCTATCCGGCGAATCATTGGCGGCGGTGATCTCTGGGTCACCGAACTCATCCTGACCTATGACGGCAAGCCGTCGCACACCGTGAGCATCATGGAGTTCAGGGGCGACAAGGTTTGGCGGGAAACACAGTACTTTGCGGATCCATTCGTGGCTCCCGCATCGCGCGCTCAATGGGTCGAACGAATGGACACATAATATCGAGGCGGAGGGACAAAAGATGGATTGGAAACAGTTGATCCAGTTTGCGCTGCAGGGTAGCGGCGATTTGGAACAATACGCCATCCTGCTGGTACGCGTTTCGATCGGGCTGTTCTTCGCCATCTCCGGGGGAAACAAATTGTTTGTCGCCGGCGGCACAAAACCTGTTTACGATACGCTCGTCAAGGCCAAAGTCCCGTTTCCCCGTCAGACGGCTTATTTCGTGGCAAGTGTCGAGTTCGTTTGCGGATCCTTGGTGACGGTGGGGTTTTTTTCGAGCCCGGCCTCCATGGCTTTAATGATCGATATGATCGTCGCCACCCTGACCAGCTCGCTCGCCACTCTGCCTAAAGGACTTTCGCCTCTCAGCTGGCTCGACGATTTCCTCTACCTTCCCGAAGTCCTTTACGTGCTCTTCTTTATCTGGCTCATCTGCTCTGGTCCGGGAAAGTTCAGTGTGGATTACTGGCTCGCCGGCAAGTTACTGGGGTGATCGGTACTTCCGAGAAGAGCGGCAGCGATCATCAGCGCGTTGCGATGGGGACGTCAGGGATGTATTTTTCCGAACTCCGGGACGGGAGATTCAGGGCCACATTGGGTCGCGTTGGACATGCGACCAGGAGGAACAAATGACGGAGGCATACGGGCACGATGAGATTGCAAAGCTCGCCTACGAATTGTGGGAGCGCAGGGGCCGCACGCTCGGTTCGCCTGAAATTGATTGGCACGCGGCGAAAAGTATTTTGGGTGTGCGCGATTCGCCAAAGGAATTCTCGCTGCCGGGTCTCCTCTTCGAGCCAGAAGAAGGTTCCTATCGCCAACCCTGAGTTCAGTGGGGTTGTATAGCAAGGATTCTAGCCAGGCGCCGGACTTCGACGAGGTATGAGTGCCCAGATTGCTTTCGCTAAATGTCGGGCTTCCACGCGATGTGACACGGAGCGGTAAAACGGTAGAGAGAATCGAAAGGAGTCCACTCATGCGTTCTGATATTGTGCCTGGAGCCATTTTCCCCGACTACGAACTGCCCGATCACACGAACAAACTGTGCAAGCTCAGCGAGATACAGGGCGACGATCCGCTAATCCTTACCCTTGCACGCGGCCACTATTGCCCGAAGGAGCACCAGCAGCATTTGGAACTCGCCGTGTTCTACCCGAAGATCGCGGTGGCTTACACTCAGATCGCCACGATCGCCACCGATGATCACCATACTCTTCAGGAATTCCGTGCGTCAGTCGGCGCCCAGTGGCCCTTCCTCTCCGACCCTGAGCGAAAAGTTCAGAAAGACCTCAACATCCAGGAGTACACCGACCCCGACAACAACCCGATGATTCCGCACACGCTCGTGCTCAAACCGGGCCTTGTGATCCATCGCATCTATAACGGTTACTGGTTCTGGGGCCGTCCATCGGTCATCGATCTTTGGCATGATCTGCGCGCCGCGATGAGCGAAATCCGCCCAGACTGGGATCTGGGCGCGCCTGGGCTCCGCGAGGCATGGAATGCGGGTGATTTCTCGCGTTTCCACGGGTGGAACAAGCATGGCGCCGCGAAGCCGCCCTCTGCAGGACAGAAAGAGTAAGGGCGGACTTACCAAGATTCAGGTGTCGATTCGACTTCGATAGGCCGATCCATCAAATCAAGCACTTACAAGACTTAGCTCCCTCCGCCTGGGAACGCAAAGGAGCCTAGACTCTCTGGCCTCGGGCTGAATCACCTAGGTTACCCTCAAGTCGCACCGTCGTTCCCTTCGCGTTTAAGACCCTTGGGACTACACCCATCTGCAGTCGTCGTCAGATTTTAACAAACTGGATGGCACAATTCGGTGGGCAGCAAGGCACACTCGGACATAGCGAGCCTCTGGCTCGCATTCAATCTTGGCCTCTCGTGGGGTGAAGCTTATGGTATGCAAATCGTGCCGTTCGGAGAACCAGCGAAAATTTAACTCAGAGATCAACGTCCATCTTTCCGGGCTCAAGAATCTCGACAAGCCTCCGGTCTTTGTTTTCCCAAGGCTCTCGGTCTGTTTGGATTGCGGTTTTGCGGAATTTGCCATTCCAGAAAACGCGTTGTGTCTGCTTGGAAAAGACGCCAACACAGTTGGCACCGTTGCGTCCTCTGCACATGCCTGGGGTTCTGATCTATCGGAGTTCGCCGCTGGATTGTCTCTCAGGGACGTCGAGCTCGAAACCAATGAAGGTGCTGCTGATAAACCGCTTGCCATGAAGAACGGTTTCTACCGCAACTAGCAATTCGGTTGCGCCGTCCGATTTGACCAGGTACCCGTGCCCACCCGCGCTTAAGGCAGCGGTTGCAATGTCTGAATCGCGGTTTTCGCTCACGAACAGGATTTTCGTTCCTTGAGCGATCTTGCGGATGGATTCAGCGGCTTCAATTCCATTCAGCCTGGGAAGGCTAATGTCCAGCAAGATCAAGTCTGGCTGAAATTCCTCGGCCTTTCGGACGGCTTCTAGGCCATCCGATGCCTCGCAGACGATCTCCCAATTGGGGTTCTCATGTAGCAAGGCAGCGACGAATCTACGCCAAGGCTTGAAATCATCTACGAGGATAATCCTTACGGTGCGTTTCATCTCGTTCTTCTCACGACTGTTAGGCTAGAGCCCTTCAAAATCCGTGTAATTTTACGTGTTCCGATTTTAGGGCGTGACAATTTTTTGATTCGCCACGTACTAAATCTCGGCCCTCGTTAGCCCCATGTAAAGCAGCAATTCTAACAGTTGCCCTTTGAGACATTTCCTAATATAAGTTAGCCTCCCTTGTAAGTCCTGCCATCCCCGGGATGGCGCCACAGGACGGTTCGTTGACTAAATTTGAACTCCCGTCGGCCAACTCCCCATTTACGCGTTCTGTTCAGTTTCCAACTTTCGATAGGTTGAAGAGGCTGGACGATGCCGAGCTAATGGAGCACCTAAAGGGTGGTTGCAACGACGCTCTTGCTGTCCTGTTCGATAGGTACCACCGCCTTATCCTCAGCATTGCCCTTAAAATCGTTCGCGATCCGGGTGAAGCAGAAGACGTCATGCAAAACGTCTTCCTGGAAATTTTTAGGTCGGTGGCACAATTTGACCCCGCCAAAGGCACTACTAAGGTGTGGATTCTCCAGTACGCATATCACCGCGCTATCAACCGCAGGCAACACCTGAACGCGCGGAAATTCTACGACCAGGGCAATCTGGACGAGGTAGAAACTCACTTGCCTGAGACGCTAACCCCACTAGGCAAGTTCACACACCATGAGTTGACCCATCTTTTGAAGCAAGGGCTAGCCACGCTGAATGGCCCCCAAAAGCAGGTGGTTGAACTGGCCAGCTATAACGGGCTCTCTATGAAGGAGATCGCCGACAAGATGGGCGACTCTCTATCGAATGTGCGGCACCACTACTATCGGGGACTTCAGAAGCTGCGATCCTTTGTAGGACGCACACCCGAGAAGGGAAAGACAGCTGGTGGCCATGACTGATCATTCCCATTTCGAAGAATTGGCCGCTCTGAAAGCGGCCGGATTCCTCTCCGATGAAGAACTCGCCGAGCTGCGCGAACACACCAAGGATTGCGTCGAATGCCAGAAAGCGGAGCAGGAATTCAGCGGACTGGTTTGTTCCGGCATTCCCCTTACGGTGAGCCCGATTCGTGAGTTCATGGGTATCGTAAAGACGCGGCCCGATAGCGGTCTCCGCGGACGATTCCTTCAACGTGCCAGACTCGAAGGTGTCGTGTTTTCCCCCAGCGTCGACGGATCCATTAGGCATCCTGGGAGGCGCTTTGGCCTCTTCGTTCCAGCCGCGGCCGCACTGGTCACCGCGATTGTCGCGGCGGTCTTCTTTGGAACTTACTGGCATCCCGCCTCCCGGGAATCGGCGCAAGGGCAACAGCTTGAGCAACTTAGACTGCAGAACTCCGCGCTTACCGCAAGCCTTTCCAAGCTAAACGAGTCGCTCACGGCGAGCCAGCGCGAGATCCAAAACCTGCGCACCGAATTGGGAAATGCCACCAGCGTAGCCGAGAACCTTCGCCGCAACGGTGATCAAGCACGAGGAGACGCGGAACGGTCCTCCAGCCAGAACGCGCAATTGCTCGACGAAGCTCGCAACCAGGAGAAGCTCCTGGCAGACGCAAAAGACGAGGCCACTCGCGTAAATCAATTGCGCCTCAACGATGAAGCCTCCCTGGTAGAAGAAGAAGTTCGCATCGCGCAACTCTCTGATAAGTTGCGAGTTGCGAGCGCAACGCTCGATATGGAGCGCCAGCTCGCGGCCGCCGGTAAGGATGTCCGGGAGCTGATGGCCTCACGCCAGTTGCACGTCATCGACGTCCGCGACACGGACCCGAATGGTAACACCAACAAGGCTTTTGGCCGCGTTTTCCTTACTGAAGGCAAGTCTATTACCTTCTATGCGTTCGATTTGAATGAAGAGGGGGCTTTAGACGCAAAGCGCGGTTTCCAGGTCTGGGCCGTCCCCGAAGCCGGAAAGAAGACATCGCGCAGCTTGGGCTTTTTGCGGGCAGATGCCAAGGCACATGGGCGGTGGGTAATGAGAGTGGATGACCCCCAGCTCGTTGGAAAGATCAATTCCGTATTTGTCACGGTTGAGCCTGCAGCTGGTGGCAAGCAACCCAGCGGTCAAAAGATGCTCTATGCCTACTTGGGGGAGGCCAACCACCGGTAACGACCCTAAACGCACACTAACCCGAAGATCCCCCGCGGTACCTCTCTCCTCCCGCGCTGCCCCCTGTCAAATTGTCTAGTTGCGTCAACACATCCGTAAAAATACCCTACCCAGCACATTGAAAACGTAGCGGAACTAGTTGCCAGGTGCGAGCACTAGGGAGAATGTTTGATGAAGTCTCCTGTACTCGTTGTGATTCTACTTCTGTCCGCAGTGGCGGCCATCGCGCAGACAGAAAGCGCCCGCATCTCTGGCAGGGTGACCGACTTGACCGGCGCCGTCATCGTGGGCGCACAATGCAAGATCACCAATATCGAGACTGGCGTCTCGAACACCGTCACCAGCAATGAGGACGGAATCTACGTCCTGCCCGACCTGCATCCTGCCATCTACAGGCTAAGCATTCAGAAGGAAGGCTTTCGCACCGTCATCCAACCCAGCCTGCAGCTGTATGTCCAGGATGCGGTCAGCGAAAATTTCACCCTCGCGCTCGGTCCCGCGTCGGAAACCGTGACTGTTCTGGGCGACTCTTTCGGATTGCAAACCGATTCCGCGGCAGTTAGCACGGTGGTGGACCAGCAGTTGGTGGCCAACATGCCACTGAACGGCCGTAGCTTCCAGCCGCTGATGGCGCTGACGCCGGGCATAGTCTTCACCTCGCAAAATCTCGGGCAAGGCCAGTTCAGCGCGAATGGCCAGCGCAGCGACGCGAACTACTTCATGATCGATGGAGTGAGTGCCAATTTTGGCGTAAACATCAGTGGCCTCGGTCAGACTCTTGGGGCCGCGATACCAGGTTTTACCGCCCAAGGCGGCACGAATGGACTGGTTTCCGTAGATGCCATGCAGGAGTTCCGCATCGAGACCTCGTCATACCCGCCTGAATTTGGACACACTCCAGGAGCCCAAATCTCCATCGTCACTAAATCCGGCGGTAACCAGTTCCACGGAACAGCGTTTGACTACCTGCGGAACGACATTTTCGACGCCCGAAACTATTTTGACGCTCCGCCGCTTCCCAAACCCGCGGAACGCCAGAATGACTTTGGCGGTACGATTGGCGGCCCCATCCGCAAAGACAAAACTTTCTTCTTCTTTTCGTACGAAGGGCTGCGGCTGCGGCTCCCGCAGACGGCCACGGGCGAATTCTTTACGGCGTCGGCTCGGGCTGCGGTCGCGCCCGTCTATCAGCCGATTGTCGATGCCCTGCCGCTTCCGCCTCCGAACGCACCTCTCATCGACCCCACGTGCAATAACATCACAAATCCATGCCTCGCGAACCTCACCGTGGCTTATTCCAATCCTTCCTCGCTGAACGCCACCAGTATCCGCATCGACCAGAACTTCAGCAAAAAAATCACGCTATTCGCGCGCTATGTTCACGCGCCCTCTTATGGCACCTATCGGCGCATGGAGGAATTGGGGTACGAAAACGCGAATGCGAACACGCTTACCGCCGGGGTAACTATCTTGCTTGCCCCCACCATGGTGAACGACTTCCGCGCAAACTGGAGCCGCTACACCGGCGCCTTCATAACCGACCTTACAGACTTTTATGGCGGCGTGGCGCCGCCTACTTCCGTGTTGTTCCCGGCCTCATCCGTTTATCGCCCAGACAAAGGCCAGGCTCTTGTTTATCTTGGGTCCATCGGCGACGGCAACATGGATGTCCGGGCGGGTACCGAATATTCCAATGTGCAACGGCAACTCAACTTTGTGGACACATTCTCCTGGGTCGTTGGCGTACATCAATTTAAGTTCGGCATCGATTATCGTCGTCTAAACCCGACCTCGCTGGAAGGTACCGATTACAGTTTTTTCCCTTCTGGGTACGCGGAGCTGGTGGCAGGCACGTCGGACACAGTCCTTCTGTCTTCGTACCGGCCTTTTTCGGTGATCGTGAACAACTTCTCTCTGTTTGCGCAGGACACCTGGGGGGTCACAAATCGCCTGACGCTGACCTATGGGTTGCGCTGGGAGATCAACACGCCGCCGGTTTCTGATACATCAGACGAACCACTTTATGTGCTGCAGGGAATTTTTAACGCGGACCGGCTGGCGGAGGTGCCAGGACCTCTTTGGCACACCAGGTATAACAATTTCGCTCCGCGAATTGGAGCTGCGTACCAGATCACGCCCAAAACCGTGGTGCGCGGAGGATTTGGCGTCTTCTATGATTTAGGTTACGGGAACGTCGGCTACGCAGCCTTTGGGTTTCCATACCAGATCAACCAATTCATTTCTGCATCACCACCGGTGCCTTTCGATCCGAGCAACCCAGCTTTGCAGCCGCCGCCATTCTCAACGGTCATCAACAGCGGGGCTTTTTTAAGCGCTGTCGATCCAAACCTGCAACTACCCTACACCTTGGAGTGGAATGCGGCCATTGAACAGCAATTGGGAGCGAAACAAACATTGACGGCAACCTATGTCGGGTCGGACGGTAGACGGCTGTTGCGGCAGGACGCCATTACGCCGCCAGCTTTCAATGGAGGGCCGATTCAGGTAACGCGGAACGCCGGGTACTCGCACTATGATGCATTGCAGGTCCAGTTCCAGCGACGAATTTCGCACGGGCTGCAAGCCTTGGCGTCTTATACGCTGGCGAAATCTAGCGATGTGGGCTCCGCTGATGCGGCTGGTCTGGAGGCAACAAGCGTAAGCGACGTCGTATTGCCACCGCTGTCGCCGTCGGATTTTGACATTCGCAACAGCTTCGCGGGCGCCATCTCATACGAGGTACCAACGCCATCCTGGGGTCGCACGGCCAGAGCCATCCTGGGAGGCTGGGCGGTGGACGGAATCGTGCGCGCGAGTTCGGCGCCGCCGATCAACGTAACGGTCGGGGGGCTCTCGCCCCAGTCCGAATATAATTTCGTTCAGCCCAACATCGTGCCCGGTCAACCCTACTGGATCGCTGATCCCACGCAACCGGATGGCAAAGCGCTGAATCCGGCAGCCTTTGCAGCACCACCCGTTGGGCAAAACGGAGACTTCCCAAGAAATGGGCTGCGCAGCCCGTACTCGATTAACCAGACCGATCTGGCGCTGCGCCGTCAGTTCAGCATTTCCGAACGAGTGAAGCTCGATGTGCGCGCTGAGTACTTCAACCTCTTCAACCATCCGATGTTCGGGCTGCCCGGATCGGGCTGCAACCCTGAGAGCTTCTGGGGGTATCAGGGCGGATCGGCACTCTCAAATTTTGGCAAGGTATGCCCTGGCTCGACGACGAACCTCGATGGATCAGGCACCATTACCGGTCAAAACGCGCTGTACGCCCTCGGCGGTCCGCGGTCGGCACAGTTCACGCTAAAATTGCATTTCTGAGCAAGACGCGAGCTTTCGCATGTACGCCAAAAAAGTACACAAAAAGCGTCTGCTAGCCTCATCCTTCCAGCTAGTTTGCTTGCTTCACCCCACCGATACGAATATGCTACCCAACAATTTGGGCTCGAAGCGGAACTAGTTACAGGGTGCGAGCACTAGGGAGAGCGCCCGATGAAGTCTCCTGTACTCGCTGTGTTTCACTTTTTTGTTGATGTGGCGGCACGTGCACTGGCAGAAAATTCCTGGATTTCCGGCAGGGTGATGGTCTGCCTCAAGACCATGATCATCGGCGCGGGATTGCTACTCTCAATGGCACACGGTGCGTACGGCCAGAGTGCGTCTTTCGCGACGATTACGGGCCACGCGCAAGATCTGAACGGCGAGTCGGTGCCCGGCGCGACGGTGACGGCGACCAACGTCGAAACCGGAATGACAATGCTGACGCAAACGACCTCGGACGGCATCTACCGTTTTGACAACTTACCGCCGGGAATCTACGACCTCTCCATCGAAGCCCAGTCGTTTGCCACAACTCAAGCGAAGAGCGTGAAATTGCAGATTGGAGAGGACCTCGATATCAACTTTAACCTCAGGCTTACGGGACAAACGCAGACGATAATCGTCACGACGGAGTTACCGCTTGTTGAGAGAACAAAAACGGATGTGTCGACGGTGATCGGCGACAAGGACGTGGCGAATCTTCCGACGACGACGTCCTATCAAGCGGTCGGTGGGGTGTCGAACGCTTTCGAGGGCTTGGCAGTATCGGCTCCGGGAGTGCGGTACGACTACTCCAGCGATTCCTCTGACCTTGTGGGTCCGGGCAGCTTCAATGATCGAGGCCTCCAGGTGAATGTGGACGGCGGAAATATCTGGGATGAGGCGCAGATCCTTGTCGCGCGCGACGCGCTCGGCGCATCGGTGGAAGAGGTGAAGGAATTTGAGGTTCTGACGAACAATTACAACGCGGAATACGGCCAAGCCGGAAACATCATTCTGAACGTCGTGACGAAATCCGGAACGAATGGCTTTCACGGTGACTTCCACGCGTACTTCCGCGGCCGCAACTTTGGTGCGTCGACCTTCTTCTACAACCTAAATGATCCGACAAGCCGCGCGCCCTTCTTCAAGCACGAGTATGGATTCACGGCCGGTGGACCGTTTGTGAAGAACCGTTTGTTCTTGTTTACGAGCCTTGAGGATACCTCGCAAGGTGCTCCAGTAACCACTTTGCCTTTCGGAAATAGCGTCACCATCAATCAGCCCGTCAGCGAATTACTGTGGTCCGCGAAAATGGATGCCATCCTCACCGGCAAAGAGCTGTTGACGGTGCGTTACAACGTGCAGCGCGATACGTCGTCCAACGTACTGATAAATACGCCGCCCGGGAGCACCGACCCGAGCGGATTGGTCAACTCGACCATTCACGACTCTGGCTTAAACATCGGTCTGATTTCAACGTTGACACCTCACATCGTCAACGAGGCGCGGTTTTTCTGGCATCGCTTCCTGCTCTCGACCGTGCCAGTCAGCACCTTACCTGGGGAAGTTTTGCCTAACGCGTATGTCGGGGCGGACTTCTGCTGCCCGCAGGGCGATTTCCAAAACCGTTACCAATACATCGACAATCTGTCCTGGACGAGGGGTACCCATGCCTTCAAGTTCGGGGTGAACATCAGCCACTTCCCGATCAGTGCCTTGCTTCAACAGTTTCACTTTGGCGAATACTCCAACTTTGCGCCAGGCCCTTGCACCAACTCTCTCTTTCCTCAAGCGGACGGCCAGTGCCCGTCGCAATTCACCATCGGACTGGGACCGGGCGCCGTGAACACGAACGACAATATCTATGGGTTCTACGCCCAAGATACCTGGCAATTCCGGCGCAACATTACTGTGAACTATGGTTTGCGCTACGACAAAGAAGCTGGTGCATTCACAGGTGGAACCCTCCCCGAGCCGCACGTGCCGGGAGGCTGTTTGCAATCCAATGGTTTAATTCCAGTCTGCGGATCAGACAACGACAATTGGCAACCGCGCCTGGGCATCGCCTGGAGCCCGAATTTTGAGCATGGAATCATGCACTGGCTCTTCGGAGATCCCGGCAAGTCCGTAATTCGCGCCGCGGGCGCCAGAATTACGCAAATGGTCGATCTCAACGTGATGGTTAATTCATTGATTTTCAATGGCGACACGCTTTTCACCCAGAGCATCACTCCGGGATCGATTGGAAATGACGGAATCACTACCGGTCGGCAGGTTCTCAATGCTTATCCAAACGAGCCGAGCATCACTTTATTAGACCTTTTCAAACCGATAGGCTTCTACGGCCGCGTGCGTCCTATATCGCCCACGCTTAAAAATCCGCAAATGACCATGGCCTCGTTGGTATACCAGCGCCAGCTGGGATCCTCTTTCACCTATAGCATCGGTTACCAAGGCGTGTTTGCTCACGACTTGCCCGGCGAAACGGATACCAACTTCCCGACGCCGATCGCCGACCCGGCCCATCCAGGTTATTTCTACATGCCGGGCGTTTCCAATCCAGCCTTCGGCCCCATCCGGACTGTCTTCAGCGATCGCGAGTCGGGGTATAACGCACTTGTAATCACAACCGTGAAGCGGATGGCGCGTCACTTTCAATTCCAGGCCAACTACACGTGGTCTCATACCCTCGATAATGGAGAGGACTTCTTCGGTGTTTCTGAACCTGGGAATCCACTCGTCTCACTGCATCTGGACAATGCTTCCGCCCTGAATGATATTCGGAACCTGGTCAACTTCAACTTCGTGGCTGATACAAACGACTTGTTACACACCCGGGTTGTCAGCGCGATCCTGAACAACTGGACATTCGGCGTGCTGGGCACTCTGCAATCCGGGCGGCCGTATCCAGTTTCGACGGGCGATGCGTCCTTCGCAGGGCTAAATTTTACGGACCTCGGCAGCGAAACCATGCAGAGGCCGAACATTTGCACGGCGGGATCGGCGCTGCCAGGTTGTGCGCATGCGCCTATAGGTGCACTGGTGGCCACGAACATTGGCTCGATTGCAGGCACGAACCTGGAAGTTGGTCCCGCTGGCGTAGCTGCCTGCTCCGCTGCAGGGCTGGCCAATTGCGCCGCATTGCAGACCACGTTTGCGGCGCCCGCCGGAGCTAGCACGTCTGGCCCGGTCGACAGCTTCTCAGGCACTCCTGTGGACTTTCAGTACATCAACGGCAATCTCGTCCGCAACGCAGGCCAAAGCCTGCCTTTATACTGGTTCGACTTATCACTTACGAGGACGTTCAAAATTCCCAAATGGGAATCCGCGAGCCTGGAGTTGAAGATGGATGTCTTCAACGTGTTCAACCACCCGCTATTCATTTTCAATAATTCCTTCGACGCGCTGAACCTCTTGCCGCTGCCAAGGCTAACTCTAAACGGCGCGGCAAATCCTAACTTCAACTGCACCGCCAGCTGCCTCAACCCGTTCACGGGCTTATACCTTGGGGCCAATGGACAGGTTCTGACGCTGGCCAACTTCCAGAGAGCTACGTTTGACGCGGCGAAAAATTTCAGTGGACTTGGAGGTCCCGCTGGCATTGTCACGCCGCGCATCATCCAACTCGGGATTCGCTTCCGTTGGTAAGAGAAGGATCGCCCGTTTGTAGGGCTAGCTATTGTTTAAAAATCACCGGAGGCCCGCTGACTCGTTTCGCCTGGAGGGCGATAGTTACCTCGACGCGGTCGGCGATCTTGATGAATGGAATCCCACTATTCATTCCGTAGTCCCTACGGTCGAAAGCCATTGTCCCTTTAATATCGCCGGAAGCTTTTCCCTCGGGGTCAACCGTCAGCGTCAGCGTGTCGGCTTTGGTCACGCCGCGTATCGTAAAGTTGCCCTGCACTGCGTAAGTGTTGGGACCGGTCCGCACTATCTTCGTTGACTTAAACGTGATCAACGGATCTTGTTTGACGTCAAAGAAATCTTTGCTCTTTAATTTATCGTCCTTGAAGCCGCTTCCGGTATTCACACTGCCAGCCTGGATCTTGATGTCCAGGACGCCCGTCGAAGCATCAGGCGACGTAAACGTAAGATTGGCGTCCCACTTGTCGAAGCTGCCCTCTAGAGATACCGACGCCTTCACGGAGAACTTAATCGTGCTTTCTTCCGGAGTAATCGCGAAAACAGGAGCTTGAGCGTGAACTAGCGACGGCAGCAGGACAGATGCTAAAAGGCCAAGGGCAGATAATCGCATAGACTTCCTTTCGGAACAGGATTGTAAACGATGACAGTGCTAGGCGATTACCGTTCGTTAAGAGTTTCACCTGGAGGCAACTCAGGCTCGTACACGTTGCCGTAACGGGTCGTTTCCGCGGTAATCACGGACCTAACCGTAAGACTAATATCTCGTCCAGTGACATTGTTAGCCAGATCGTTAAGACGTGCGACCTGCTCGGGGGATATCGGCTGCGGCGTCCGCGCAACTGCCCGCACGAAAAGTTTACCATCCCGTTTTGCCAGAGTGACGTCTACCAATCGCGCTCCCGGGATCTTCGCAATCTCCTGGGCCAGTGCGTTTTGTAAATTGCTTTGCATTGTCGATTGCGCGCTGGCGCGCCGGAGTGTGCCATTCAAATGAAGCGCAAGAAGTAGAACCAAAGTTAAGCAAACCAAACGTGGTACGAGAACCTTTTTGGCCTTGTCCGCAGCCGCCGGACGATGACCGGCGAAAAAGAAGGTAAGCATCGCTCCCAGAGCGATGGCCGCGAAATTGGCAAGGAATAGCAAAAAAGCCCCTGCTGCTAAAGAGGGCGAATGACGGGCCAACAAGATGCCACAGGTGGTCAATGGAGGAACCAGCGAGGTGGCGATGGCCACTCCGACCACGACGCCACTCAACCCTGTCGACACGAATGTGAATCCTCCGGCGAGGCCACCAACGAAAGCCACAAGTAGGTCGACCAGGCTGGGAGAAGTGCGGGAGAGTATTTCGCTGCCGATAGTGAGGTAGCTCGTGCTGACGCCGATCAACAGGCCTGCTGCCAGCACGAAAACTGCGCCGACGAACTCCGCCAAAAGGGCGCGGCCGAGTAATGGCAAGTCTGCCTTGGCTAATCCAAGACCGATGCCAACAATTGGGCCGTACAGCATGGCAATCAACATCGCACCGATAATGGTGGCAGGCGAGTTTTCGATGAGCCCCAAACCTGCGATCAGGGCAGCAGCCACATTCATCGTCAGGTAGGATGCGCTCAAGGTGGATCCCGAAGCGATCGCTTCGTGTATTGCGGAACGTTTGTCGTTGAGTGACTCGGAGAAAGTTGTGGACATGTTGCCTGATGGCGCGGTCATGCGACACCTCGGTCTAACGATCCTCTATGGACGCCCCGGATGGAATCGTCAGAACTGACAGTTCCGTTCCCAAAGTCGAATACGATTTGAACCGTATAAGCCATGCGGCAAAAACCAAACTGACGGAACCGACGGTCCGGGCCTTGTCGCTGGTGACGAGAAAAATTCCCGTCCCGATGGTGTCGCCTCTCGCGCGATATGCGTAGCGCCGGTCTTTAGACCGGCCCTCTCTTGCAACCCCAAAAATGAGCAACAAACGCGACGTATCGCCGGCGTAGACAGAGTGCGGAATCGGCGAGTTGCGCGCTATCATCTAGGGCGCTATGACCATCCAAAAAAACATGATCAGTGAATACGCTTGGGATTCGAGCTATGCGGTGTCCAACCTCGACGACGTGATGACTCCTGCGCTCGTCGTGTATCCGGAAAATATTGCTTCCAATATTGAGCGCACGCTGGCGCTGCTCGGCGGCGATGGCGATCGCTGGCGCGTGCACATCAAGACGGCGAAGCTGGGCTATACGTTGCTGATGCTGGTGGAGCGCGGCGTTCGCAATTTTAAATGCGCGACGACGCTAGAGCTTTTGGTGGCCTGCCAGTGCGGCGCGGCGGATGTGCTGGTGGCGTATCCAGTGATCGGCGCAAATGCGCGGCGCGTGCGGGAGATCGCGGAGCAGTTTCCCCAGGTGCGCATCTCCGTTTTGGTCGAGAGCCCGGAACAGTTGCAACAATGGCGCGGCAGCCGGTTGGGAATTTTCATCGATATAAATCCCGGCATGAACCGGACCGGCGTCGACGAGGGACATGGTGCCGAGGTTTTCGATCTGGCGAAGGCGATTGGGGCCAGCGGTCTAGAGTTTCGTGGCGTCCATTATTACGATGGGCAGCATCGACAGCCGGACATGCGGGAGCGCACGGTTGCCGCACATCACGGCTACGCTCGCTTGATCGAAATCGTGAGCGAGATCGAGCGCATTGGAATTCGCGTGCCGGAAGTAATCACCGCAGGAACGCCCACGCTGCCCAGTTCGCTTTCCTTCGAAGGCTTTCGCAATGCAGGGTTCATTCACCGGGTATCGCCAGGAACCGTTGTTTATTGCGATGCGTCGAGCCTGGCGCAGCTCCCGGAAGAGTACGGGTATCGGCCAGCGGTGCTAGTTTTGACGCGTGTCGTGAGCCATCCGCGGGTGGGGATTGTCACCTGCGATGGCGGGCACAAGTCCGTCTCAGCAGACTCCGGCGTGCCCACCTGCGTTGTCATGGGACATCCCGAGCTAACGCCGCTTTCTCCCAGCGAGGAACATTTGCCTCTGCAAGTCCTGGAGGGAGCATCCAGTCCCGCGGTTGGCGAAGCGCTCTTTCTCTTGCCGCGACACGTCTGTACTACGGTCAACAACTTCAATGATGCGTTATTGGTGCGAAAGGGCGAGATCGAGTCCGTTGAGAAGGTGACGGCACGTGGGCGAGAGATGCCTTTGCGTCGAGCGATGGGAAAAGCCATTTCAGCCGTCGACCGGAACGCGTGAAGACTCATTTGCAAGCGCGAAGCTGGAGATGGCCCTGGTCGGTATTGAGTTCTGTGAGACACCAGGAACCGTCGCCAGCGCGAGTCAGCCTTATGATCCACGGTTTTTCCGCACCGAGCGGCGAGGCCTCGGCGGCGAACGCCGTCCATACCTCTTGCTGGTCTTCGGAAAGCAAATAGACGAGGCACGCGGAATCAAGGCGATGGTAAGAATTTACCAGGTTTTTGACTCACTTCGCGATTAACCCGGCTGATAGTACATTTACAAATTCAGACGGCTATAGCTTTTTAGCCTCAATGTAAGTCCATCGGCGATCATTTGAAGATCAGGTCACGTAAATGCTTATGCAGTTATATATAAATACAATTAACTTAGTAACGTAGGCCCTATAGAGTCCATGCTGATCCCGAGAGAAGCGGAAATCACGCGAGCCGCTGCCATCGAATCGGAAGCCGCCCGCGATTTTAGCGCTCGAGCGTGCCCGGCAAATTTTGAAAGGAGCGTTATATGACTAGATTCGTCACCGTTGCGATAAGTATGCTTATGTTCGCATTTGGGGCATGGTCACAGTCATCTCCACCAGAACATCAAGACCCAGCGCCCGACCTAATCGACGGTGCGGTTAATCCTGGGCTCATACCCGATACTGTCGCTTACCGACTCTACTTCATCACCGTGTCTGAAACTCGAAATGCCCCGCCGGAGGCAAGAAAACGGCAGCTAGCGTACCTCTCAAAGGTTGGTCTAAATGAGAATGACCTAAGTTCAATTATCAGCGTTCTCGAAAGTTTCAAAACTTCATACAACGAACTTGTAGCGCGATACAACGAGGCGGCGGCGGCGGCGGAGAAAGAAGGCAAGACGCCGGATTACGAGACGTTCGTTTTTAAGCGGGACATGCTGGTCCAAACCACTCGTGAAGACCTCCACGCCGTTTTGAGTGCCAACGGCTTAGCGAGCTTTGACGCTTTCATCAAGAACGAAAAGAGGCACATGAAAATTGGACTCCGGGAGGCCCAACCATGAAAGCTTGGATTACTCGCACGCTTCTCTTGGTCGTATTGTTGGCGGGATACTCTCGACTGGCAATGGGTCAAGGCTGCGGCGTCGTCATGACCAAAAACTACAATGCCTACGTTAGCTCAAGCTCAGACGGAAGCTATATTTATACGTCTGTGATACTGGAGGGTTCCGCAACATGTAGTCAAACACCTTCGTGTCCGTGTAGCACCGCCACACATACTCCAAAGGTTTTGAACGAAGTCGGTGGTGTGGGCGGGTGGATCTACGGCTCGCCTACTTGCGTGAGCTGCTATGTCTCGCTTCAGAACAATCAGGCGCTAGTTGCGGCTGCGGGCACAACGTCAACAGTGACTTGGGAGGGCGATATTACTTGCAGTATCGCCGGACTCTTCTACGACAAGGGGGGAAGCGGCCCTGTCGCTTCTTATACCTCCGTCCAGCACAATTATCCTGGAAATCCGTTGCCAACCGCTTGCTGGATCAGCCAGTTTTTCGATCATGTGACTAACGGTAAGGTGCACCGTGCGCAGGACGTTGTCAATTCAAACTCGACCAACAATGCCGGCATAAAGCCTCCTTACGGGACGGCTGTGTATGCTGCAGAGGGCGGGACAGTCGCAGCCGAAGCTTCGGGGAATGGCCCGGCTACTCAGGGCTATCCCGGATGCGCTGGGCAGAATGTTCCGGCGAATTTTGTACAAATCAAAGGCAATGATGGATACTTTACCTCGTATGTTCACGTTACGCCGACAGTCGCGATTGGGGTACCGATTAGTGCAGGGCAGCAGATTGGTGTGACTGACAATTCCGGTTGCCAGTCGGGCGGGCACATTCACATGGTGCGCAGGGACCCAAACAAGAATCCGGTTAACTTTACGATTCCTTGCGTGAACCCGCTCCCGACGAACAACTTTGCAGACGGACTCGTGAACGATGATGATCCAAATTATTAATCCGGAGGTGTGACTTGCGCAGAGCACTCCTTACAATCGCGATCCTTTTGCCAACTGCCGTATTTTCCAAGCAAGTCACGCTCCGCATCCCCCTTGAACCGGAGGCGTATATTGTTGTCCTGAGCTTCGACGATGAGAGAGTATCCGTCAAGGACGTTAAACTCTGGATGCAGCTTCACGAGAACGCGTACTACGCCACTCCAATAGACGGCTATTATCCGACTGAATGCCAACTGGCCGACGTGCCCAAAATCGAAGCGGCCATCAAAAAAACAGAGCAGATAGTGAACGATCTCGACCCCAATAATTATCCTGCCGGGCTAACCGATGTGGTCCGATACTTAAAGGATTTGCAATCCTTCTGGCTCTGGTTGGCGCGGCAGGAGCTAACATTCGTCAAGGCCGGCAAATTGCCGCAGACCGAGTACAACGGGGTAGACCTCGGAGCTTGCCAGGCCCCGGCCCCCACCGATAAAGCGCACGCCTGTTACCAAGTCTTCAACCAGTGGCATACATGCGCTAACAATAAGATGATAAAAAAACTCGGGGCCTACCCCAAAGAAAAGTGGAAAGCCTTTTTGGACTCGCTTGGTATCCAGGAGCGACTCGAATCCACTGTGGACTGAGACGCGCAAGGGAGCGCGAGAAACCAGGCTCTTCTTTCATTACGTGTTCCTGTCCCCCCTTTCCCCGTTTCGTCCCCCATTTCCCGAGACAGTGAAAACTGACCGAAAGGATCGAGAGGGCCAGACGGAACGTAATCTGTCTCACCAACTGACCCGGCAAACAAGAACGCTCGCATTGTGTGGTCGCTGATTGCACTTGAGGAAGTTTCAAAAATGCAGACCCTTCGCAGCTCTTGCGTCCAGTGAGGACTCGAATCTTCCATAAAAGCGCGGAACGTTAGCGTCTCGAATCTTTTCTTGACATAACCGAGGATGCAGGACAGAATTTCGCCTCAGTTGGTCAGTGCGTGGTTAGTCCCCCGCCGCGTCCCTCTGAAGTCTGGCCTACTAAGTCTGTTCGGATACCCCGCAGCGGCGCCTATTCTTTCTGGGCTCTAACTATGCTTCGAGATACTACTGCCTCTAGGAGTCTTACGATGAGATTGTCCGTACGCGCTTTTTGTGCCGTCCTCGGATTGGCCTGTGCTTCAGTTTTTCTGACGGCGCCTCCCGCGGCTGCGCAAGTAGCTGGGCAGAACGTCAACATGGTTTCGGGAACGAAATGGCCCACGGGCGATCCATTTTTGCAGCGGCAGAACGAGCCGTCGATGGCGGTCTCGACGCGCAACCCGATGCACATTCTGGCTGGCGCAAACGATTATCGGACTGTGGACCTGGAGCAAGTGCTGAGCGGCGGAGGCGAAACAGGAGACGCCTGGCTGGGACTGTTCAAATCATTCGATGGCGGGTTTACGTGGCAGAGCAATCTTTTGCCTGGTTGCCCGTATGCCGTGTCGCAATGCACGGACAGCGGGGCATTGAGCGGACGTTTTCAGGCGGCGGCTGATCCGGTCGTGCGTGCGGGCACGAACGGTATGTTTTTTTATGCGGGGCTGGCATTTGACCGGGCCGCGAGCGCGACTTCGGCAAGCACGGTGAGCTCGATCTTTGTGGCGCGTTACAACGATTTGAACAACAACGAACAAATCGATCCCATCACCTATCTTGATACGCACATCGTAGCGTCAGGCAACAGCACGCAGTTTTTGGACAAGCCGTCGATGGCAGTGGACATTCCGCGAGCCGGCGCAGCGACTTGTTCGTTTACGGCGAATGAGCCTGGCCTGGGAGCGAACGGCGGATCGCTTTCCGTGCACCAATCTTTTGCAGCGGGAAATATTTATCTGGCCTACACGGATTTTCTCGCGGCGACAAAAGCCAATTCCACGCCAACGCATTTGATGATTACGCACTCGACGGATTGCGGCGTAACGTGGAGCACGCCGATTCAAATCAACTCGGGAACGACGACGAGCCAGGGAAGCGCGATTGCCGTTAACCCGCTCACCGGCGCGGTTTATGTCGCGTGGCGACAGTTTGCGTCCACCGGATTTTCCGACGCGATTATGGTGGCGCAGTCGACGAACGCGGGGAAATCATTCAGCGCTCCGGTGCAGATTTCGAAATTTACGCCGTTTGATCAGGGAACCACAGGCACGTCGTTCCGCACCAATGCGTATCCTGCGCTGACGACGGACATGTTTGGATTTGTGTATGTGGCGTTTTCGGCCCGCGGAGTGAGTTCTAGCGGGGATGCGCGCGTGGTTGCAGCGGGCTCGCTGGACGGCACGCACTGGACACCTGCCATCATGGTGGATAACCCGTCGCAGAACGCGCAGACCAATCCTTCGGGGCGCGGGCATCAGATCATGCCGGCGATGACTTTTGCGAATGGCCGACTCACGTTGCTTTATTATGATCTGCGACTGGATCACTACGCTGACTTCTACACGCCGAATCCCGCAAGCCTCGGCAACTACACTGCAATGCTTGAAGCGCAAGGCGAACTGGCTCCGCCGAGCCCGATGCCCAGCGAGGTGTTCACCACTTTTATTGATGATGCGGGACTAACGCTGCGGCGCCATACGCTGGATCTGCGCGTTCTCGAATTGGGGATCTTTCCGACCATAACGCTGGGTCCATCGGTGCTCGTGTCGCAGTACGAATTTGGCTGTTGCGTCAACCCGGAGACGGAAGACATTGAACAGTTCAAGTTCAACGTTCCGAACTTGCCGCTTTTCGATTCAGGGCAGGAAGCTTTTCTTGGCGACTACATCGACATCGTGCCAACGCCGGCGTTCGTTCCAAGTGGGAGTTCGTGGGCGTACAACTTCATGCCCAGCGTCAATCCGCTTTTCCATGCGACCTGGACGGACAATCGCGACGTTGTGCCGCCACCACCCGGCGGAAGTTGGGAAAATTACACGGCGCCCGTTGTTGCGGGTGCGATCAGCGTAGAGAACGGCAATCCACTTCCTGCGTGCGTCCCTGGCCAGGAAGGCATGCGCAATCAAAACATTTATACGTCACAGATTACTGGCGGGCTGGTAGTAGGAGCGCCAGGGAACGCGAAGCCGCTTGGCAACACCACGTTTAACGGAAAGTCCGTGCCGTTCCAGCGCGCGTTTCCGGTGGAAGCGCAGAACTCAACGGCAGCGCCGCTTAATGTGCGTTTCACGATTGCGAGCCAACCAACGGGAGGCACCGCGTCCTTTTTGCAGTTCTCGAAACTGACCACGCTGGACGTCACCATTCCGCCGTACTCGTCAGTGTCGCGCAGCGTCTTCGCCACTTCCACGAACGCCGAAGCCACCATTACGGTGAATGTGGCGCAGATTTCAGCCATTGGCGGGTCGGTAGTGACGAACGGACTAACTTCGACGGCTGTCCTCAATCCGGACATCACCAATCCCAACATCACCAACCCCAACATCACCAATCCGAACATCACGAATCCTAACATTACGAACGCCGAAGTCACGAATCCGAACATCACGAACCCCAACATCACCAATCCGAACATCACCAATCCGAACATCACGAACCCCAACATTACGAACACTTCCTTTTTGAATCCGAACATCACGAACCCGAACATTACGAATTTGAACGTGACGAATGTCAGCGCGACAAATCCGAACATTACGAACCCTAATATAACAAATCCTAACATTACTAATCCTAACATAACGAACCCCAACATCACGAATCCGAACATTACGAATCCGGACATTACGAACGGTTCGATTCAAGACGTGACGTATCCGATTACGAACAACGGGAATACCACGGCGTCGTACACCGTCAAGACCGCGGTAAATGGGACGGTGCCGAGCGGAATCGTATTGCAGATGCTCATCAATAAGCTGTACCAGACGCCGGTGGCGGTGAATTGCGTGCTGGGGGTGCAGACGCATTGGATCACGATTGCCAACATCACGAACCCGATGCTATTCACGGCTTCGAATCCGAATATCACCAATCCTGACATCACGAATGCGACACCGAATGAGGCATCGGTCACGCTGGCGCCTGGCGAGACGGCATACATTACGCTGCGCGTGGTGAACCCAAGCCCAACGACAATTTCGTTCAATCCGCTCGCCGTGATCAGTCCTGTTACCGTGCCGCAGGCCGTCAACACAACGACCGTCCTCGCCAATCCTGGAAATCCGAATCTGACTGCGCCTCCCGTTTATTCGCCAGTGAGCATTCTTACGACTTCGCTACCTGCCACGGACCGACTCGATCCCGGCTATTCGATTCAGCTTCAGGCCATCGGTGGAAAGCCAGGAACATACACCTGGTCGACGGCTCCCGCTGCGCTGCCTCCCGGGATTACTCTGAGCTCATCGGGATTAGTTTCCGGCCAAGCGACCACGCCGGGGAGCTATTCGTTCACTGTTCAAGTGGCAGACAGCGCCGTGCCTGCAGACACCACGACGCAGAATTACACCTTCAACGTGAGCGTGACGCCGCTGACGGAACAGTTTGTCATGGCGCCGCCAGATGGAGTTGTGGGCCAAGCTTACGTGGCAAATCCGCTGGCAGTGAACGGCGGAACGACGCCGTACATTTGGACGGCTACCGGCCTTCCGACCGGATTGGCGATCAATCCAACCAGCGGGACAATCAGTGGTACGCCAACGGTCACAAATCCCGGAGGATCTACCGTAACGATCAAAGCGACGGATGCGGCAACACCAGCCGAGTCGGTCCCCTATTCTCCGACGATTCGAATTGGCGCGGTGATTGCGATTACCCCGTTGACGCTGCCAGCGGGCGCGATTGGGACGCCCTACTCAGTTCAGCTCAGTGCGAGCGGCGGCATCGGCGGGTTAGTATTTGGACCGCCGTCGCCGGCGGCGGGTGTGTTGTTGCAGAGCAATGGCCTACTAACGATCGCGAATCCGCAAGCGTCCACAATTAGTTTCAGTGTTTCTGTCCATGACCAGTCGAATTTGGGAACCTCGCCAGGTTTCCAGTCCGTAAGCGCCAACTACACGATCCTCTTCGCGGGGACTGTTGGTGGCAATGTAACGTTTACCACGCAGCCTGCGAACTCGGTCGGCGGACAAGTTATCGGCGGAAGCCCTGTGGTGGTTCACGTTGCTGACAACACAGACGCCGCGATTGCTGGTGCGACGGTGAACTTGTCGTTCAATGGCACGCCGCCCTGCGCTTCAGCGACACTCAGCGGCACGCTCACTACACAGACAGACGCAAATGGAAACGCCACATTCACGAATCTTAGTGTGGACCACGGCCAGACTGGTTATGCGTTGTCGGCAAACGTTCAAGGGATTGTCGCTATTTCTAATCCATTCAACGTGACCGGCTTCTGCGAAACCGGAAGCATGATCACAGCACGCCGCAATCACATGGTGATTGCGCTGCCTAACGGGAAGATTCTACTTACCGGCGGGGCGTCGAATGCGAATGGAACGGGATCCTTGGCGAGTGCGGAAGTGTACGACCCTGTTGCGCACACGTTCAGCAGCACGGTCAACACGATGAGCACGTCGCGTGTCGACCACACGGTGACGCTGCTGCTCAATGGAGGAGTGCTCGTGACGGGCGGTTATTCGGACACGACAAATGCCCAGCCGAGCGCCGATCTATATTTCTCGGCGAACAATGTGTTTAACCCGGTGACGGCACAGATGACGACTCCACGCGCGGAGCACGCGGCAACGCTGCTGGCGAACGGGACCGTGTTAATTACCGGCGGAAATGACAATAGCGGGAACACATTGGCGAGCGCGGAAATTTTCGATCCGACGGCCAATACGTTCACGGCAACCACGCAGCCTATGAATAGCGTGCGGCAGGCCCATCACGCGGACCTACTGCCAAATGGGAAGGTGCTGATCAGTGGCGGGCTAGATGGAAATAACAACGCGCTGGCTTCGGCGGAAATTTATGACCCGGTGGCGGGCACGTTTACGCCGACCGGCAACATGACTACGGCTCGAGGAAATCATTCGTCGGCACTCCTGTATACCGGACAAGTCCTCGTTGCAGGAGGACTCACCGGGCCCGGAACCGGTCTGGTGGTGACTCCAACTGCGGAGCTTTACAATCCTGCTACTGGGACATTTACTCCGACCGTAAACATGAGCGTCGCTCGCGGACACTACGCGGGGATCGTGCTGGGTGACGGCACGGACTTCATCTCGGGTGGAGCGACGCTGCCTGCCGGGATAAACGCGGATATCTACAACCCGGTGACGCAGACGTTTAGCGTAAGCGGGAATTTCACGGCGGTGCAAGCGGGGATGCGCGAAGGAGTAGCACCGGACGGTACGGTGCTGCTGGCCAGCGGCGTCAACAACGCCGTTCCGGCGGTGACCGTACCCAACTCGGAGCTGTTTTATCCCGCGCCACTACCGGCTGGGATCGTGATGATGACTCCTACAGTATTGCCGAGTGCTTCGCTAAACCAGCCGTACACCCAGATGTTTCTTGAGCACGGAGGCGTGGGACAGGTTACGTGGGTGGGAAACACGCTGCCTCCCGGTCTCAACCTGACCACAAACGGCATTTTGACGGGTACTCCAACTCAAAGCGGGTCGTTCAACCTCTCCATCACAGCCAGCGACACCAGTGCGTCGCCGCAATCGACGACGGTGCAGTTCACGCTGCAAGTCAACAATTCGCTCGCCATCACCACCACGAGCATGCCCAATGGCTTGATTGGCACAGCTTACAACAATCCCATTGTCACGACCGGCGGAACGCAGCCTGTGTCTTTCTCGCTGACTACTGCGTCATTTCCCCCGGGCTTGACTATCACGCAGCCTGCACCGGGGTCGCAGACAGGCGCTTTAGCGGGGACACCAACGACGGCGGGAACCTACAATTTCTCGGAGACGGTGACCGACAGCAGCGTACCGCCGCAAACGGCCACTGCAACTTACACGGTGCAGGTGAACGGACCGATGACGATTACGACGACGACGTTGCCGGAAGCAGTGACGGTGAACGGCTTCCCTGGCACTGCGCCTCCTACTTCGTACTCGGCGCAGATTCAGACTGGTGGTGGGACGGGAGGAGCGTTAACCTTCTCGGTCACGGCTGGTGCACTTCCTCCGAGCATCACGCTGAATCCGGCGACCGGGGCGCTAACTTCGAGTTCGGTTACCGATCCGGCGGGACCGTACAACTTCACCATCGAGGCCGTGAGCGCCGGGCCGCCGTCCTCAGCGGCTACGCCACAGGCGTTCACGCTGACGGAGGTTGTGCTTATTGGTGGGGAGACACCGAACACGTTACCTGCAGGAACCGCGGGTGTTGCGTATTCGCAGAACTTGAATTCCGTCGGTGGGACCCCACCCATTACTTATCAGTTTTCATCCGGGACTTTGCCACCCGGGTTGGCTATTACAACGCCAGGAGCATCCGGGTTACTGAGCGGGACACCGACCAGCGCGGGAAGCTTTGCTTTCGCCTTCCAAGCCAAGGACAGCTCGACGCCAGCTCAACAGTATCTTGAGAACGTGACGTTGAACATAGCTCCGCAGCCGCCTACGAACTTGTCGGCATCGCAAGTGCCGGGGGCCGTCGAGGCATCTCTCGTTTGGACCCCAAGTGTTTCCAATGGGTTGACCGGCTATAACATCTACAGGGCGAATACTCCGAGTGGACCTTTTACACTGGTGGGCTCCGCGGGAGCAGCCGCAACTGGGTTCGTCGACGCAACTGTCTCAATTGCCACGTACTACTACGAGGTGACTGCCGTCGCTACTGGCGGCGTAGAGAGCGTGGTCTCAAACGTGGCGCCCGTCACTATCCCCTGAAGCCTGTTGATTTGAACGAGGCTAATGGGCAGCAATACGGCGCTGGGCGTCCGCGACGAGCGGATCACCGGCGCCTTTTTCTTTGATGGCGAGGAATGTTTTGTAAGATTCGGCGGCGCCTGGACTGTTCAGACCTTCTCGGGCGCGGCCTTGGTAGTAATAGACGGCGGGCAGAAGGTGATAGCTGGGGACATCATCGAGAAAGACAGAGGTAGCTTCGCCGCGGCGGTTCAGGCAAACGTCGAATTCGGAGGAAGCTTCGGTGAAGGCGCCGGCATCGAGATACGCGCGGCCCATATCGAAATGGCCCAGCCACGTATCGGCGAGTTTTTGTGCGTCCTTGAAGGAATTTAGGGCGTCGCGTGCATTGCCCTTCTTGAGCTGAGCTTCGCCTGCTATTAATTTGGCGTAAACCTGGGGCTCGGATTCAAGGCGCTGCGAAAGCGGCGCAACAAGTTGCAGGGCCTTTGCATCCTGGCCAGTGGCAATGTAAACCTGTGCCGCGCGATAGAGCACTCCCAAGTCCTTGCTGTTCGAAGGGGCCTTGTCCGCAGAGGAAATGGCTTCCTTTGTTTTTCCCAGCGAAAGTTGAACGAGAGCGAGCGCAGCGGTGCGGTTCGCAGCGGATTCTGCGTCCTTCGCCGCGAGATCGGCCGCAACGGCTTTTTCGAGAATGCTGGCCGAATCCCCCAGCCTGCCTTCATATTGAGCCAAGTCCGCGAGTCCGGTCGCCGCGATGGAAGCGCCGTACGGGCTCACCGACTGGAGCTTCGCGTAGCTGTCGGCTGATTCCGCTGTGTGACCGAGTCCCAATTGCGCCAGCGCCGTGGTGCGCAGCGCCTGATCGAATTTCGGGTTCTCTTGCAGAATCGCTCCCGCTTCTTTGACTGCGGTGTCAAAATCCCCGGCATAAAGAGCGTACATCGCATAATTGATGCGCTGCAGAACACTGTGGGGAGTGATTTCGAGTGCGCGCTTTTGCTCTTCGAGGGCCTTGCGCATGTCTCTGTCGTAGAAGTTCGTTAGGGCAAGGTTTGGGTACCCCGCAGTGTCGAAGGGATATTGGCTTACCAGCGCCGTGAATTCCTCTCTGGCCTTCGGCGCGTTGAGCATCATGAGGTAGTAGCCGCCGCGCGTGCGGTATTTCTCGCGGTCAGTCATGCGGTCGATGTGCGACATTGCCAAGCCATAATATTTTTCAGCGTCCTGGCGTTTTCCAAGATTCGCGTAAATCGCGGCCATGCCGGCGTAGGCGCGGCCCAGGTTTGGATCCAATTCCACCGCATGGCCATAGGCTTTCAGAGCATCGTCCCACTTGGCGGCTTGTTGAAAATCCTGGCCTACGGCATAGGCATGGGCGGCTTCAAGCGAGCCCGCGCTGAAGGTTTCGGCCGCAGATTGTTGAGCGGATTCCGGCGTTGTGTCGCCCAGGCCCTTACGGATGCTCTCCGCGAGTTTCCCCGCTGCAGCGAGGACGTCCTGCTTACTCGAAGCGTTCCTTTGTTCCGTCAGAATTGACTTGCCTGTTACGGGATCCAATGTGGCCACGTAAACTTTGTAACCGCTGCCGTCCTGCGCGATCGAGCCAGTCACAATCACGTTGACGCCTTCGCGCAGGGCAACGAGTTTGGACACGTCCGCGTCCATACGAGTCGTCCCAGGCTGGAGTCGCGCGGCTTCCTTCTTGGCCTGGCCGCGATTGAAAGACGAGATGAACGGAGCGCCTTCGAGCGCGATGCCCAGCATGGGTTCGAGGGTGCCGTCAAAAACTGAGTCTCCGGTTTTGTTGTCGAAATCTGCGATGAGCAGCGTTACCGGCGCGTGACGGGCACTGGGGTGCGGACTTATTCTCGAACGGAAGAATAATATGCCCGCAATCACAACTACTCCCACTCCAGCGGCCACCCATTTTGCGTAAGCCGGCAATGCAGCGCCCGACAGCGTAACGACGCGCGTTCCGGCTCCAGGCCCTTGCCACAATTCAATCTGACGCAACAAATCTCCCGAGCTGGCATACCGCTTTTGCGGATCGATCTCCAGGCATTTTCGAACGATGTCGCTTAGCGGTTTAGGAATGGATTTGTCGAGTTCGTCGAGAGGCCTGGCAGGCTCGTTGGTGCGCTTCCAGAGCTTGCCCATTGTGGTGTCGGCGTCGAAGGGGACCTGACCGCTCAACATTTCGTAGAAAATAATTCCTATGCTAAAGAGGTCCGAGCGCGCATCGAGCGTCTGGCCTTTGGCCTGCTCCGGGGACATGTAATCGGGCGTGCCAATCAAGGCTCCCGTTTGCGTCATGCCCGAGCCGAGCATCGAACGCGCGATGCCGAAGTCCATGACGTAAGCCCGGCCGGTCTTGTCTAGCATGATGTTTTGGGGCTTCAGGTCGCGATGGATCACGCCTTCGTTGTGCGCGGCTTCGAGCGCACGGCAAACCTGCGCCAGGACGTTGGCCGCTTCGGCAGGAGCTAGCTTTTTCTTTTGTCGAAGGACTGCCTGCAGATTCTCGCCTTCGATGTACTCCATGGTGATGAACTTGATCCCGTCGGCCTGGCCCAAATCAAAAATGCGGATAACATTTTTGTGCGTGATTTGACGCGCGAGGATCAGTTCCTGCTTGAAGCGACGCAGGATTTCGGGATTGGCGGCCATGTCGGCGCGAATCACTTTGATGGCAACCTGGCGTTCCAACTCTTTGTCATGAGCCTGGTAAACGGCGCCCATTCCGCCTTGGCCGAGCAATCGCACGATTTCATAGCGGCTGCCAATGGATGTGCCTGGAGTGAGTTGGACAAGAGCGGCGGAGGAAACTATGCCGTCGGCAGCAGGCACAGACCAGCCCTGGCCAGCAGTGGCCAGCGTCTGGCCACTGAGCGGCAGCGGCGTGGTGCACTTTGCGCACTGAACCGAGGTTTCCGGGTTTTCGTAACTACACTCTGGGCAGACCATGCTTGTCGCGCCTAGGGCGCGCGAACGCGTTTATTATGTAACCTTTGCGGGGGAATTTAAACATGCAAAGGTTTTTTGTGTTCCGATAGTCCCCTCTGAACGCTGAGAGGTGGCAGCCAAGCTATGTGGATGGCATTGCACTTCGATCAAAAATTGTGATGGACCGATTTGCGCCCGGAAGTATTTTCAGAGATCAAGTGCCTTTGAGCCGCTCCCCGGCCCTCTCGAAGATTTCCTCAGGCTCGCGAATTCCGCGTGGTATGCTCACGGCATTCCCGTTAGAATCAGCGCGGCCTATTGTTGCCTTCATGAAGAAAATCATCGTAGCCGTAGGCAGCACTCGCAAGCCGAAGCTCAGGGCTGTTCTGAAAGCTCTGGACGCTTTTGCGCCAAAGCTCGTGCCGGATGGAGACTTCGAAGTGGTTGGCGTGGAAGTGGAGAGCGGCGTAAGCCCCACTCCCTCGTCGTGCGAAGAACTGATGCGCGGAGCGCGTCAGCGAGTGGAAGCGCTTGTGCGGCTGTCCCGTGAGTCCAGAAAACCGTGGCGGTTCTTCGTGGGATTGGAAGGCGGTCTCGAGGTTTTGCAGGATGATCGAACGCGCCGCGTGTTTTTGGAAAGCTGGGCGTACGTCAGCGATGGCGCGCGAGGCTTCTATGGACGTTCCGGCGGCATCGAACTACCTGAGGAACTCGCGCATGAAGTCCTAGAGCGCGGATTTGATTTGTCAGAAGCCATTGATCGATTTGCAGGTGCGGTCGGCATTCGCGACGGGCAGGGCGCTTGGGGCGTGCTCTCGCGTGATTTGATTCAGCGGGACGAATCTTTTCGCGTGGCGGTGATCACGGCATTCGCGCCGTTCTACAATGCGAGGATGTATGGACGGGCGGCTCGCAGCGCGGGTTAGAATTTGTATTGGGGCAGTAAGGAGAGACGAGAGTGGACATTGTTAAGGGCAATATGGGCTGGATCGAAGTCGTGGTCGGCCCGATGTTCTCCGGCAAGAGCGAAGAGCTGATTCGCCGGTTGCGCCGCGCCGAGATTGCTAGGCAGCGCGTGCAGATCTTCAAGCCCGCGATTGACGAGCGCTATGCGGCCAACGAAATCGTTTCGCATTCGGGCTTGGGAATTTCTTCGGATAATGTCACCAAAGCCTCCGAAATTATGGAGAAGCTTTCGCCTCGCACCGAAGTGATCGGCATTGACGAAGCACAGTTTTTGGGCGAAGAGATTGTCGATGTTTGCACCAAACTGGCCAATCTCGGGAAGCGCGTGATCGTTGCGGGACTTGACACTGACTATCGTGGGCGCCCGTTCGAACCGATGCCACGGCTGCTTGCCATCGCGGAAGAGATTACCAAGCTGCTGGCCATTTGTATGCGCTGCGGCAATCCGGCGGTGCACACGCAACGTCTTGTAGAAAGCGAAGAGTTGATCGTGGTGGGGGCCGGCGGAATGTATGAGGCGAGGTGTCGCCGCTGCTTTGAACCAAATCCCGCCTTGGCGCAGGAGAAAAAAGACGCGGGGCCACAGCTGATGATTCGCAATCGCACAGCCTCCGTAGGCGGCTCGCAGAAGTAGGTCCCGAGCACAGCCCTTCGATCCCACCTGGGCTAAGCTTGACGTTCTGTATCCTATGGGATACATTCCTCTATGACGGAAGTTCGTAAAACGGCAGTCTTCGCTCAGTGGATGAGAGGACTTCGTGACCATCGTGTCAGAGCCAGGATTGCGGCACGGATTGACCGGCTGGCACTTGGTAATGCAGGAGACGTTGCGCCTGTGGGAGGAGGTATTAGCGAACTTCGGATCCATCATGGATCCGGCTATCGGGTGTATTTTGCCACTCGGGGCAAAACTCTGATTGTGCTGTTGTGCGGGGGCGATAAGAGCACACAAGCCAAAGATATCAAGATCGCTAAAATTCTCGGGGCTGACCTGGAGGACTGAAGCATGGCAAAAAAGAAAACAAAAATTTCTACTTATGACTCGGCGGATTATCTGGACACTGCAGAAGCCATCAACGCATACATGGAAGAAGCCCTCGAAACGGACGATCCGGCTTTTATTGCGAAAGCGCTGGGCACCATTGCCCGTGCCCGTGGCATGTCGCGGATTGCAAAGAAGGCCGGTTTGTCCCGCGAAAGCTTGTATAAAGCCCTCAGCACGGATGGCAATCCGGAATTTGGCACCATCATCCGTGTGATGCACGCGCTTGGACTAAAATTCTCTGTCACCAGTACCCATGCACATTAAGTCTTCGCACGTTGCAGGTTCTGGCGCTTTTGGGATTCCTCTGTAAGATTCAAACGAGCGCGTTGGGACAAGAGCAGGAATTTTAAGGTTATACTCCCAGCGTTTAGAATTGTTTTCTGCGACAGCCCGAATAGACTCAGTGGACTCTCATGATCATCGAATCCAAGGCTCCGACCCGTGTTGATTTTGCCGGAAGCACGCTCGACATCTGGCCGCTTTACTTGTTTCATCCCGGCTCTGTCACTTTGAATGCCGCCATTTCGCGGTATGCGTCCTGCGTGATTCAGACGCATGCTCCGTGGGATGAACGCATCAAACTTGTTTCGCGCGATATCAAGCGAGAGGAAAGCTTTGCGTCGTTTGCCGCGCTGGTGAAAAATAAGCGCTACAAACTTCCGCTGCTCGCCGAGATCGTCAAATTCTTTCAGCCGCAGGGGGGATTCACGCTGACGACGGATTCGGAAGCTCCCAACGGTGCGGGCATTGGCGGTTCGAGTGCAATGGCTGTGGCCATTTGTGCGGCGCTCGACCGGTACACCGGGGCAGGGAAGAGCAAGGTTGATTGGATTCATATCAGCCGCGACGCGGAAGCGATCGTCATCAACGTTCCGACGGGCACTCAGGATCATTACCCACCGGCGTTTGGCGGCGCCGCAGCTATCGAGTTGCCGCCGGGAGGCGAGCACCGTGTCGAGCTGCGCGTCAATCTCGACGAACTCGAACGCCGGATCGTGGTCTGTTATACCGGCAAGCCGCGTCAGCATGGCATCAACAATTGGGAAGTCTTTAAAGCGCAGATTGGCGGCAAGCGCGCCGTTCAGAACAGCCTTGAGCGAATCTCCGAGGTTGCCCAGAAGATGCGCTTTGCTATGGAAAAGCCGGACTGGCACGAGGCCGGACGACTTATGCGAGAGGAATGGTCGTTCCGCAAAAGGAATTTGCCGACTATTTCGACCAAGACGATAGAGCGCGTCATCGATGGCGCGCGGCGCAATGGCGCTCTGGCAGGCAAGGTTTGCGGCGCGGGCGGAGGCGGCTGCGTCGTCATGCTTATAGAGCCGGATGCACGGACGCGCGTGGAGGCCGCTATTGTTGAAGCTGGCGGGGAAGTTTTGCCCGTGACGATAGACCGCCAAGGCGTTCAGGTTATATCCCGCTAGGCTATACATGCTTGCCTTACGTCGGTAGGCCCCCATCAAGGTGTCGGTGGGACGGTTGTCAGGCGCCCTCGGCATTCAAGCCGAGCAGCTAAGGGGCAGGGGCGGCAGTGGCTGTTTTTCCCGTTCCCCGCATCATAGAATCTTGGGGGTAATTTCGTAATAGAATAGGTATGCTGTCCCGGGGCGGCTGACCTAATAAGTCATGGCGACACGACTCATTCTCACTTTGACCCTCTTCTTCCTGGCCGACGCGGATGTTCCGCGCGTCAACAGTCTTCGTCCGCCCTCGCAGCCCAGTGTTGTTTTTCCATCAGGCGAAGAGATTTCGCTCTTCCCGGACACCGCCTTGGACGCGCAGGGCGACTCGCAAACGCCCGCCAAACCGAAGAGCGCGACGCTGCAGGAGTCTTCGAAGCTGGAGCTTATTCGCTATGTTTCCGGCGAGTTCGCCAAGGCCATCAAATCGCTGCCCGCAGGAAAAGAGGGCTTGATTGTTTATGTCGGGAAGCCGTTCCAGCCGGAGTTTCTTGAACGCGCCCTCGCCACGCACGGCGCTGCCGTCAACAGCGGCGATAAGGTCCAGATCAGCAAGCTTGAATTTCAAAACCACGAAATTATCGTGGATTTGAATGGCGGCGGACGCGGCAAAAAGAGATTGCGCGACCGCATCCACATTGAAATGGCCGGTGTTCCGACAGGTCAGGTGACGGACCAGGAAGAAAAAGGGCCTCCGGGGTTGCAGCCTGGACAAGGCAGCACAATTTATCTGGATTTCAACAAACCTGTCCCCGACTTGAGCCCGAATGACCTGAAACAGCTGCTTTCTCCGTTCATGGATTTCTCGCGACAGCGCTCCGCGTCGGTCGTGTGGGTTGACACGCTGCCTCCGGAGATGAAGAAAGCCATCCAAGAACGGCGGCCGATTGTCGGCATGGACCGCGAACAAGTGGTAGCGGCCATCGGCAAGCCCGACCATAAAATTCGCGAGCGGGACAACGACGGCAACGACATCGAGGACTGGATCTATGGCCAGCCGCCTTCCAAGACTGTGTTCGTGCGCTTCAACGGCGACCGCGTGACCAACATCAAGCAATACCCGCAATAGATTTCAGTTCTGCCGCTACGGCGGGAGTAGTGACAATGAAAGTGGAAATCGACCCTCCCTCTTCGCGTTGACATTTCTCCACGCAGCCCATAGCATTTTAGGTTCGACTTTGCGGTCGTTTCTCCTTGGAGAACCTGCCGCAGTTTCATAATCCCATCGGAGGAAGTAATGCCCATTAAGGTCGGCATCAACGGCTTCGGCCGCATCGGACGCAATATCATGCGCACCGCGCTCGATGATAAGGACATCCAGTTTGTGGCCGTCAACGACGTCACTGACGCCAAGACCCTCGCGCACTTGCTCAAGTATGATTCGATCCTCGGCAATCTCCCACACACTGTCACTCACACCGCCGACTCGATCTCCGTCGAAGGCAAGTCTTTCAAGGTTTTCAAGGTAAAAGATCCCGCCGAAATCGATTGGGCCAGCGTTGGGGCGGATATTGTGGTCGAATCCACCGGCCTCTTTACCAATGGCGCCGACGCAAAGAAGCATCTGCGGGGCACAGTAAAAAAAGTCATCATTTCGGCCCCTGCTGAAGGCCCCGATGCTACGCTCGTTCTCGGCGTCAATGACAAAACCTACGATCCCGCGAAGCATCATGTGGTTTCTAACGCTTCCTGCACGACGAATTGCCTGGCCCCGGTCGCAAAAGTCCTCCAGGATACGTTCGGGATTCACAGCGGCACTATGACCACCATCCACTCCTATACAAACGACCAGAAGCTTCTCGATTTGCCGCACAAGGATCTCCGCCGCGCGCGCGCCGCTGCCATCAATATGATTCCCAGTTCGACGGGCGCAGCCAAAGCGTTGCATCTTGCAATTCCCGAGTTGAAGGGCAAACTCGACGGGTATGCCATGCGCGTTCCTACGCCGAACGTCAGCGTCGTCGATCTCACTGTTTTTGTGGAAAAGCCGGCCACCGTCGAGTCAGTAAACGCCGCTTTGAAAGCCGCGGCCAACGGCCCTATGAAAGGCGTGCTCGCATACACTGAAGAAGAACTCGTCTCCGCCGATTTCAAGGGCAACCCGAACTCTTCGATTGTGGATTCCGGCTACACGAAGGTCGTCGGCGATCGCTGCGTCAAAGTGCTAGCGTGGTACGACAACGAGTGGGGCTATTCCTGCCGCTGCCGCGATCTAATCAAATTCATGGCTGCAAAGTTTTAGTTCTCATTCTGTAGGGGCAGGGCTTGCCCTGCCCTTTGATATTTCGAATCACAAACAACGAATCATGAGTCACGAATCCATGAATAAACTTACCATTCACGATCTCGAACTCCGCGGGAAGCGCGTTTTCATTCGTGTAGACTTCAACGTGCCTCTCAAGGACGCCGTCGTCACCGATGACACGCGCATCCGCGAAACTATTCCAACGCTGCGTCTCGCGATTGAAAAAGGCGCCCGTCTGATCCTTGCTTCACATCTCGGGCGTCCCAAGGGCGGTCCCGAGTCCAAATTTTCGCTTTTTTCGGTGGCGAAAAAACTTGAAGCGCTGATCGGCAAACCCGTGCGCTTTGCTTCTGATTGTGTCGGTCCGATCCCTGAATCCAAGAGCAAGACGCTGGCTGACGGCGAAATTCTTTTGCTCGAAAACGTCCGCTTCCACGCCGAAGAAGAAAAGAACGACGAAACCTTTTCGAAGCAACTCGCCTCCCTCTGCGATGGGGTGTTTATTTGCGACGCTTTTGGCTCTGCGCATCGAGCCCACGCTTCGGTTGTGGGTATCACGCGCTTCGTAGAGCAGTCTGCGGCCGGTCTGCTGATGGAAAAAGAGCTGACCTATCTTGGTAAAGCGCTCACCAATCCGGCTCGTCCCTTCGTGGCGATTCTCGGGGGAGCAAAAGTCAGCGACAAGATTGAAGTGGTCGAAAATCTGATGAAAATTGCCGACGCTACGCTCATCGGCGGGGGCATGGCCTACACGTTTTTCAAGGCTCAGAGCTTGCCCATCGGAAAATCGCTCGTCGAAGACGACAAACTCGATCTCGCGCGCAAACTTCTCACCGACGCCAAGCAGAACAATCGCAAACTGCTGCTCCCCGTGGACCACGTCATCGCGCCTGAATTCAAAGCTACCGCGCCTGCAACGACAGTCGAAATTGCCGCCACCCCTGCGGATCAGATGGGGCTGGATATCGGTCCAAAGACTGCGTCGGCTTTCGCTGCAGAAATTTTGCGAGCCAAGACTATTGTTTGGAACGGCCCGATGGGCGTCTTCGAAATGCCAGCTTTTGCGAATGGCACGCTCGAAATTGCCAGAGCTGTCGCTGCCGCCACAAGCGCAGGCGCAACTTCTATCGTCGGCGGGGGCGACTCTGTCGCCGCCGTCCATCAGTCCGGCGTCGCTGAGAGAATTTCTCACATCTCGACCGGAGGCGGGGCTTCGCTCGAGTTTCTTGCCGGCGCGAAGCTGCCCGGCGTCGAAGCGCTAACCGATAAGCCCACGGAAAAAGTTGCCGTCGTGAGCGCGCCTACCACGCGCCGCCGGGTCGTCGCCGGAAACTGGAAAATGTTCAAGACGCAAATGGAAACCGAGGTATTTTTCTCGGCGTTCTCCATGCTCGTGGATGGCATCACGCAATGCGATATTGTGATCGCCCCTCCCTTTACGGCTATCCATTCCGCCGTCGAAGCCGCTCGCGGTTCGCAAATCGCCATCGCCGCCCAAAACGTCTTTTGGGAAAAAGAAGGCGCCTTCACCGGCGAAATCTCTCCGCAAATGCTGGTCGAAGCCGGCTGCCGCTACGTGATTATCGGCCATTCGGAGCGGCGTCAATTCTTCGGCGAAACCGACGAAACCGTAGCTAAGAAAACAAAATCCGCTCTCGCGGCCGGGCTTACGCCGATTGTTTGCCTCGGAGAGAAACTTGAGCAACGGGAAATGGGCGCCACTGAGCACATCTGTAAGGCCCAGTTCCTGGGCGGCCCGGGTTCGTTGACCGCCGATGCATTCTCCCGTATTCTGATAGCGTACGAACCAGTGTGGGCTATCGGTACGGGCAAAACGGCCACGCCGGACATGGCGGCAGAAGCTCACCGGTTCATCCGTCAATGCGCTGTGGAGAAATATTCCGCCGCTCATGCCTCCGCGTTGCAGATTCTCTATGGCGGCAGCGTCAAGCCTGACAATATTCAGGGATTGATGGCGGAACAAGAAATAGACGGCGTGCTCGTGGGCGGAGCAAGCCTCGACGCGAAATCATTCGCAAGCATCGTAAGAGATTGCGCAGGGAGATAGAAATGCCAGGTTGGATGAAGTGGACCATCGCCATTCTGATTGGTTTGGCAATCATCGTAGTGGGTTTTCGGTGGGCGGGCGCGTTGCTCACCACTTTCTTCGTGATGAATTGCCTCGTCTTGATTATCGTCGTTCTTTTGCAGAGCGGCAAAGCCGCTGACCTCGCTGGCGCCTTCGGCGGAGCTGGCAGCCAAACGGCTTTTGGTCCGCGCGGAGCGGCGACGATTCTTTCGCAGGCCACCACGTGGTGCGCTGTGATGTTCATGATTTGCGCCCTGGCCTTGATGATTCGCACAGACAGAGGGGTCGAGCAAGGTGGCTCGGTGTTGCATCAAACATCCAAGTCCGCGCCTAAGAAGACGCCTGCGACGATTCCGGTCACGCCGGCGCCAGTGCCCCAGTCTTCAGCGCCGGCTCCGCAGAGCAATGCTCCTGCGTCGAGTACGACGCCTGTCTCTCCGCAACCCGCGCCTTCGCAGCCGGCTTCGGTACCGCCTAAGAAACCGTAGCGCTCGCGAGTGCGGCGAGCCCGTCGTTCTGGGCCCGTTGGTTCTGCATCAAGTCTTCCAAGCCGTCCCAGCCTGATTGACTTCGCTGAAGCTGGGGACTATGCTCCCCGCTAAATTACGTCGGTCCCACAAAACTTATTCCCAGGAGGAATCCATGAACGGTGATTCTCGCGTTCGTATTCTTCGTTATGCTCTGATTCTCACAGGCTTGATATTCATTTTCGGTGTCTACCCGCTGATGATGTCGTTGTGGCCGTCGGGTTGGCGCTGGCAGCCCAACCAACCTGAGTATGAGCAGATGATTCTCGGTGTGTACGCTACGCTTGGTATCTTTTTGCTGATTGCCTCTCGAAATCCTTTGCGAAACCTCAGCCTGATTTGGTTTACGGTTTGGTCCAGCCTGGTTCATGCAGGGATCATGGCCATCCAGGCATTCAAGATGCCCTCTGAGCACGGGCATTTATTCGGCGATATACCTGCCTTGGCAATCGTTGCGATCCTGTTAGCCGTGCTTACTCCTCGCGGAGCGGCTGCCCCGGAAGTTAGAGCCGCTTCCTAATTGTTGGAGCAAGCTTGCGAGCCAGTGGCAACTTACTTTTACTTGCTGGACTTGCAGGCTTTCTCAGTGGCAGTTAAACTGTGATTGTCACCGACGTGCGGTCGTGGCGGAACTGGCAGACGCACCAGCTTGAGGGGCTGGCGGTAGCAATACCGTGGTGGTTCGAATCCACTCGGCCGCACCAAATTTTCCTTAAACAGATTGCAGCTTTGAATTTGCCCAGGCGCTCGAAATAGAGATGAGGCGCAGGGAGAAGTTCGCGCAGCCGTGCGGCCTTTTTCTCGTTTTCCTGGCCCGATTCTACTTCTGCTTATCTCGCAAGCTCTGCTCGTACTTATCAAAAAAATCCAAGCCAGCTTTGTTAACTCCCGATCGAGCACTGATCTGGTCACCCAATTCCAATAATTGATCTGCTCCCGGATTGTACGTGGGCCATTTCACGAGGCTGTTGCCGTTGGGGTCGCCGCCGGTGGCGTAGTTCACCCAATAACTGGTCATCGCGTCGCTCAATTTTTTGTCTGCGTCTTCCCATGGAAACGGCCAGACGAAATTCCCGAAAACATAGGCAAGTTCAGCGGCGTGAAAGGTACCGAGGCGCTTGCTTTGAGGACCGGGCGGCACGCGGCTGAAATAGTAAAGGTATGCCGCATGATGACCGGTCTTCGTTTCCATACGCGTCCAAGTGCGCATTTCCCATCCAAACTGCTGGTCGCGAAATGCCGCGTAGAAAGATTTGACGGCCTCTTCATCCGAATTCGCCGGATAAATTTTCAGGAATTCATCGGCGAGGGTTCCGAACCGCGCATGAGCGCCGGCAATAAACTGCTCCGCCTTTATATAAGCTCCTTGCGGCGCCAGCGCCGTGCCTTCGTCCGCGTTATTCCCAACGAGCAGCGGTACGTCATTCTGTTTCCCCTGCGCAAAAATTGTGTAGACGTACTGAGGCAAGACGTAGCCGTCGACGATGGCGCGAACAGGTTGCTCGTCGCTCGCTTTCAAGAGCTCTTCAGCGCTCTTGCCGCGCAGCGTTTTCACGACATCCTGAGTGATTCCCATCGAACTGGCCAGATTCACTCCACTCTTCTCTGCCTCGGCCAAGCCCTTCATCGGAGCAAACGAGCCTCCGCTTTCGCCAATGGCACGCTGAAACAATCCTTTTGCAACCGGGCTCGCCATTAACACGTTAACGGCCCACGATCCAGCTGACTCGCCGAAGATAGTCACCCGCTTAGGATCGCCACCAAACGCGGCGATATTTTTCTTCACCCATTCCAGTGCTGCGATTTGGTCAAGCAGCGCGTAGTTCCCTGAGGCATGATGCTCGGACTCTGTTGTCAGCTCGGGATGCGCAAAGAATCCGAACACGCCGAGCCGATAATTGATCGTGACCACGACCGCGCCTTTGCGCGCAAGTATCTCGCCATCGTAAGCGTTGATGGAACCAGAGCCGCGCGTGAAGGCACCTCCATGGATCCACACCATGACGGGTAGATGCTCTTCCGCGGATTTGGCGGGCGTCCAAATATTTTAATATAGGCAATCCTCATTTAGCGCTGGCAGTGCGCTCTGGTAGAGCTTCGCTACTTCTGGATATGGGGTCTGCCAGCACGCGGCGGAGAATTCCTTCGACTCGCGGGTTCCTTTCCATTGCGCTGGCGGCTGCGGAGCCTTCCATCTCAGCTGTCCCACTGGCGGGGCCGCAAACGGCACTCCGCGAAACACGCGTATATCAGCATGATTGCCGGCCGTTCCCGAAAGCAATCCCTGTTCAACCTTGACCGTGTCCGCGGCCGTATCTGTGTTCGCTGCAACTGGAAGCGGCACAATCATGTGGTAAGTAGCCGCTGCGAAAAGGAGTGCAATAGACAGGCGTTGCATAAATTCAACGAGCCCCTTCCAAGGATTTTTATAGAAAGCCAAATGTCATTCCGAACATCGTCTAATGTTTATTGCCCGTTTATTTGCCCGCTTCAAAGTAAGCAATGAAACTACAACTCTTGTCTCTTCTATTGCAGTTGCTTATGAAACGTCTGCGGATCGCCAGCACCCATGCGGTCTCCAGAGAGCGCAACGCCAAAATCCGAGGGATCCATCTTCATGCTGGCTGCGATGCTTCCTTGCAACACGAATGACACGCGGCTCCTCGGTTTCGAGCGCATTGCGAAGCTGCCATCTTCTTGTTTAAGCAGCAGCTCGGGGCCTTCTCCCAGCGCTTGAATCATTAAGCGCCCATTTTCATCGAAGACACGGAACGTTCGCCGGTACTGCGCGAAGGAGTCGTGCAATCCCGGCGTAAGCTTATCCAATTTCAATACGTACGTTCCCGCAAGCTGCCTTCGTTCCTCCGCGGAAACGAGCTTGTCCTCTAGTAATTTTTCAGCAGTCGCGGCCGCTGGCGCGGGAAGTTGCGGCAAACCTAGTACTGCCCTTGCCAGCGCCCGCGTGATCGCGTAGGCGTTTTGGCCTTCCGTATTTGTAAGCACCACAACGGTTAGTCCATCCTCGGGAAAATCGTAGAGGCTGCCGCTGTAGCCAAACAAAGAGCCGTGCTGGCCAATTCGCCGGTGCTCCTCTTCGTGATTGAGGATCATTGCGAACCCATATTGCGCTTTCGGATCCTGCGGGCTCATATGCGCAGCGGTGCCTTCCGCAGTCGTCATCATTTCGAATGTCTTCGGCTCGACGAGTTTTTTCTCACTAATGGATTTCCAAAGCTGGTAGATGTCCCCGACCGTGCTGCAAAACCTTAAATCAGCGTTGTAGGCCATGTCATTCTCGTTGGCTGGCACATAACTTTTCTCGAATTTCCGGTACGCATGCGAAAGACCATGCGTCAGCGAGAAATCATCGCAATACGTAGTGGATTTCACTCCTGCGGGCGCGAAAATGTTCTGCTGTACGTAATCCGCAAAACTTTGTCCGCTCACCCGCTCGACGATCGTCACAAGCAGTTGAAATCCAGAAATCGACCAATCCCATTTCGTCCCAGGTTCATTCACCCAGTTCTTACCCGCGTAGAGGGCCATCACTTCGTCCAACGCTTTCGGCAGCCGGCTGGTTGCTTCTATCGGATCGCCAAGGTAGTGATAATCCACAATCCCCGAAGTGTGATTCAAAAGTTGCCGGATGGTCACATGATGTCCCTGAAGCGGAAATTCCGGCACGTACTTCGAAATGTCATCGTCGAGCGACAGTTTCCCCCGCTCCATCAATTGCATGACCGCGATTCCCGTAAACGGCAGCATTGGCCCTACGACGTGATAAACAGTTTCGTCCTTCGCAGGCGCTTCTAACCCGAGATCGGCAAACCCATAGCCCTTGTGCAGAAGAATCTTGTCGCCGCGCGCGACGAGTACGGACGCTCCCACAACGCCCTCCTGCGCCATCATTCGCTGCACGAAGCTATCCAAATCGACAGGCGAAGATTGTCCTAGGCAAGCCGTCGCCGCAAAGAACAAAAATATACAAATGACTGTCAGGCATCGAATACGCATCTAGAATCACCCTCGTCCAAATCGCGCGCGGAGCGTACCACGCCCTCTTGCAACGCACAAAGCGAACTCAGCGATCGCGCGAGATTTCATCGGTGTCTCGCAGAACTCCCGCGCATGACAACAACGAACAGGATCAACGGAGGAGTGGTATTATCCCGGCACTATGAAATCAAACTTACGCGTTATAACCCTTCTGTGGGCAATCCTTCCCTGCGTTCTCGTCTCCCAGGCATTCGCCCAGTCGATGCCACCCGCTCCGAAGCATGTGACAGTCCTCCACGCCGCACGGCTCCTCGACATCGAGTCCGGAAAAATAATCACTCCAGGCGAAGTCCTTGTTCAAGACGATCGCATCGTCGAAGTCGGCTCTTCAGTCAAACGTCCACAAGGGGCAGAAGTCATCGACCTTGGCGACACGACTTTGCTCCCGGGCCTGATTGACGTTCATGTCCACCTCTTCCTACATCCCGGCGCCGAAGATCTCCAGACCGTTGAGGAATCTGTCCCACAACGCACGATCATCGCGCTGCTCGCCGCTCGCGATGACTTGATGGCGGGCTTTACCGCCGAGCGCGATATGGGTACCGAAGGCGCAGGCTCCGCCGACACGGCCGTCCGCAATGCCATCAATCATGGCGCCATCCCCGGGCCGCGCCTGCGCATCAGCGGTAACGCCATCGATATTCTCGGCGGTCACGAAGACGCTAACCGCTACAATCCCGAGCAGCACGTTCTCTCCAACGCTGCTTATGCGAACAATGCCGCCGAACTGGTCACAGTTATCCGCCAGCAATTCAAAGAAGGCGCCGACTTCATAAAAATTTACGAAACGGGCCCTGACTCTTACCGTGACGGCCATCTGTCAACGCCTTTCCAATACACGGAAGCGGAGCTCCGCGCAGCCGTCGAAGAAGCCGCCCGCACCGGCAAGCGAGTGGCCGTCCATGCTACCGGCGAGCCCGGCACACTTTATGCAGCGCGCGCTGGCGTCGCCTCCGTTGATCATGCCGACCAGCTCAGCGATGAGACCATGCGAATCATGCGCGAGAAACAAATCTTTGCGGTTCCTACATTCGCCATCTCGGAATATTTTGCCGATCATGCCGCCTCGCCCGCCCAAGCCGAACGCGATCACCGCGCGCTCGATCTTCACGCCCAGGAATTTCGCAAACAACTCTCTGCCGGGGTTCCCATGGCCGTGGGCTCTGACGTCGGTCCCTTTCCCCACGGCACACAGGCCCGTGAATTTAGCCTCATGGTCAAATATGGCATGACTCCGGTCGCCGCTCTCCAGGCGGGGCTCATCAATGGAGCCAAACTCCTCGGCTGGGCGGATCAAATCGGCGCACTCAAACCCGGCTATTTTGCTGACATTATTGCCGTGCCCGGCGATCCGCTCACCGATATCAGCGTCCTGCAAAAAGTCACTTTCGTAATGAAGGGAGGGACTGTCTATCGCCACGATCGCTAAAATAAGTGCGAAAGTGTCGGAACATTGCTTTCTGACTTGCACGTCTGTATCTTTATTTTTGTAAGGTCAACAAAATGATTCTTTCGCACTTTACGTTCTGAGCCCTTGCAATGTCTGCCGCCACCTCACAAGCTTTTCCGCAAGATCAGTCAACTGGAATGAGTCAGCTCATCGAGGTGGATGCCACTAGTGATCCCACTCTCGTCCCCTCGGCGGATCCCATCGCACGCGGGCATTGGCTTTGCTCCCAACTTGAGGCCGGCAATATCCTGTTTTTTTCGCGCCCACCATTTGTCGTTCTTCCTGACGATCGCGAATTTTTACTCGGCCGGACGCAAACGAGTTCCGCGCTCCATAAAAATGTCGCTTTTCGTCCCGCCGAAGACCGCATCACCGGCCTCGCCAAGTCCGAGGAAGTCGAGGCCGCTCGTCTGCGCCTCATCCTAAAGAATTACTCGCACCACGCAGCGCAGTTCCTTGGCGAACTTCTTCCTCCTTACGCCGGGAAATGGAAACTCGATTTCGCCAGCTTCCGTCCTCTTGAAGAACGTGGCCGTCCTGCTCGTCTGCACGCGCGAAACGATTTGCCCCACTTCGATTCATTCCCAACGAGGCCCACGAACGGCGATCGCATCCTGCGTTTTTTCACCAACCTCAACCCCAGCCAAAACCGTGTCTGGACCACCTCGCAAACCTTTGAAGCCATTGGCCCGCATTTCGCGGAGTCCCTCGGTTTGCCTCGTCCGCCCAGCACCAATGTTCTCGCACGTGGCGTGCGCGCGCTTGCAAGCACTTTGCGCTTGCCCGGCGCGCACCGGCCTCCCTATGACGATTTTATGCACCGCTGCCACAATGCCATGAAGGAAGACACGAGCTTCCGTGAAACCTGCCCCAAACAACTTTGGGAATTTCCTCCAGGTTCCAGTTGGATTGTCTTTACCGATTGTGTCAGCCATGCGGTCCTCGAAGGGCAATATGCCCTTGAGCAGACTTTCCTCATCTCGCGTCAAGCTATGGTCGAGCCGGAGCGCGCCCCGATCGCAATCCTCGAACGAATTGCCGGCTACCCGCTCTCAAACTAACACCGTCTACATCTCACGCCAATCACGGAACTACTACGACGTCAGGTTATAAAGCTCGCGCCCTCTCTGAAAAGATTCCAAAACGGTACAGTCCCGAGTACCTTATCGTTTGCGTGTTGGTAGTACTAATATTCTCGCGATTTCACAAGCCCTGCATGCGAATCAGCGTAGACTGAAATTGCCATGGAGAAACTCAAAGCATTTCAAGACGTAGCTCGCATCAATGGATTCGTTGACGTCGAAGAAACCGACGACGGAACTGTGTTGTGGTTGAAAAAGCCCACGGCGAATGCGGAAGACCGCATGTGCGTTGACAGTCTCACCAACAGCGTCACCGTGTTCTGGGCCACGATGCCCTGGAAAATAAACTCCAAAACTTTTCGCGCCGTTTCCGCGCTGCAGGAATGGTTCGTCCTAACTTCTCGTCAGGCTGCTTCCATGACCAACCGCGACGCCCTTTTGCGTCTCGCCACCGATAAGAACGATGCGCCCGCCATGGCTGCTTTGTGTGAGAACAATGCCGAACTTCTCCGCGCCTCGGTTGCCCGCTTCTTCGAATCCGGCGCGGTTTCGGAGAAAGCCCGAACTGTCGTCATGCAGCGCGTGGCCGAGCACGCTCGCTCCTATCACACTGACCAAGAGCCGGACCAGTGGCTCGTCAAATCTCTCAACTCCGAATGCGACCGCCTTCGCAACGAAGCCATTCAAGCAAAAGCCAGCAAGGCCTAAGCTCTCAGGCCCCTATCCACAGAGCACAAAGTAAATCCGGGCTACGCGAATCGATTTCGTACCCACCGCATTCAGACAATACCGGTATACAACCGGATTCGTTCGCGACCGCCTCTGAGCCGCTTCCAGCCTCAAGCTCGCAGGCGTATAGTTGCTTCTTAAATGGCCACGTACGACAGCAGCGGAGGTGCGGCTCCGGAAGCGCCCTCTCCGGGTTTCCTCGCCCGCACCCTCTTCAACACCGGCCACAAGGTGATCGGTCTGCGCTACCTCTGGCTTGCCCTGGGCAGTGTGCTCCTCGGGATGCTTCTCTCCTTGCTGATGCGCATTCACCTCGTCTGGCCCGGCGTGCAAATTCCGTTTCTCTCCGGATTTGGTGGCACGCTGGAGCGCTACACCGCGCTGACAATGTTTCACGGTTCCCTAATGGTTTTTCTGGTGCTCACCACAGCGCCACAAGCCGGATTCGGTAATTATTTCCTGCCCCTGCAAATTGGCGCGCGGGAAATGGCGTTTCCGGTGATGAATCTGTTTTCGTTTTGGGCTACCGTCGCCTCGCTGGTTGGCATGACCGGGGCATTTTTAGTTCGTCCTGACACCGGCCTCACACTTTGGACTGCCAGCGTCGCGGTCTTTTGTCTCGCTGCTGTGTTCACGTCGCTCAATTTCACGGTCACAACGCTCGAACTTCGCGCCAAGGGCATGACCTTACCTCGGATGCCCCTTACGGTTTGGGCTTGGTTGATAAACGCTATCCTTAGCTTGTTGATTTTCAGCATTCTTCTAGCGGCTTGCGCTTTTCTCCTCTCGGACCGTCTCCTTGGCTCGCAATTTTTCTCGCCTCTAACCTTTCTCTCTCGCCAGCCGCCGTTTCTCGCGCAATCCACTCTGTTTTCGCTTTGGCAGCGACTTTTTTGGTTCTTCGCGCAGGCCGAAGTTTACGTCGCCATGCTCCCATGTTTCGGGATCGTCTCGCATCTGCTCGCCACTTTTTCGCGCAAGCCCGTGTGGGCGGAGCGTGCCGCGGTCCTCGCACTCTGCGGCGTTGGTCTCTTCGGCTTTTGCGTTTGGGGACAGCACATGTTTTCAAGTGGCCTCAATCCCTGGTCGCCATTGGTGTTTTCTCTGTTGGCATCCTCACTCGGCTTGCCCGCTTGCGTTCTCCTCTTAAGCTGGTTCGGGACACTCTGGAACGCCAAAATCCAGCTCAATACCGCGATGCTCTTCGCTCTCGGGTTCGTTTCTCTCTTCCTTTCTGGCGGCGTTTCCGGGCTTTTTCTTGCGCACAACGATCTCGCTGCGGCTTCCTTTAGCGACGAATTTGTGACCGGCCACTTTCATCTGGTGATGGGCGTCGCGGCGGCATTCGCGATTCTCGGCGCCCTGTTTTTCTGGTTCCCGAAAATGTTCGGACGGCGTCTCGACGAAAATCTCGGTAAATTTCACTTCTGGCTTACGTTTGCGGGGGTCTATTGTGTTTTCATGACCATGCATTGGCTGGGTCTCATCGACCGTTCGCGAGCGGCAAGCGGTGAGTTCGCTTCGAGCGTGCCGCCAGGCTTCTCGCTTGGCAGGTTCGTCACAGTTGCCACGATTTTCACCGTCGCTGCTCAGGCTCTTTTTATTTTAAATTTTGTTTGGAGTTTGTGGCGCCGCGAAAAAACTAAAGATTTCAATCCATGGCGCGCCACGACCCTCGAATGGAGTATCCCGTCACCTCCGCCGGTCGACAATTTTGGCTCTTCCGAACCTGTGGTCTATCGAGGTGCGTACGAATTCAGCGCGACAGGCGCGGCAAAAGACTTCGTGGCACAGAATGCCTCCACGCCCGCGGAACGCGCACCACACTTGAAACAGGCAACTGAAGCAAGCGCAAAGGAAAGTTAAAAGAGTTTTATGCCAGGCTCAACCATCGTCGAAGACATCGAACTCATCATCGAAGACATCGGTGGAGGCGGAGGCAAAAATCCGCCTCCGGGTGGAGATGACGGAGACGATGGCGGCAGGCGTCGTCGGCCTCCATTGCCTTCTTCGAGGCGCTATGCAATGGCGATTTCGATCGGCATCGTCTCCATCGTCATGTTTTTTATGGCCATGGCCAGCGCTTTCATTTATCTCCGCGCCAGCAGCAATATGTGGGTGTCGCCCCGTCTTCCGTGGATCATTTGGGCTAACACGGCGATTCTCTTGCTGAGCAGTGGAGCGATGGAGTTAGCCCGCCGGCGGCTGGCGTTCGGGGAGGTCCGCAAGTTCCGGGAACTATGGCTCGCGGGTACCGCCCTTGGAATCCTTTTTCTCATAGGGCAGCTCGTCGCCTGGCGCCAATTTGTTCTTGCCGGCTTTTACGTGTCCACCAATCAGGCTAGCAGCTTTTTTTATATTTTTACGGGGTTGCACGGCTTGCATCTTCTCGGCGGAATAATTGCGTTGCTCTACGTGTCCTTCCGCAAATTTGAAAAAGCAAAGGTGTCGCGCTCCGTCGCCGCTGAAGTTGTTTCTTACTACTGGCACTTCATGACCGGCCTCTGGATTTTTCTGCTCGCCCTTCTCTATTTGGGCAAATGAAATGCAGTGCGGAGCGAAGAAAGGGATGTGCGCAGATCAATGCGTGACAAATTCAGAAACCGCGTCCGCAACGCGCGTGATTTGCTCGGAGCGCAGCTCCGGAAACATCGGTAAAGAGAGGACTTCTCGCGCGGCATGCTCCGCGTGCGGAAAGTCACCAGGTTTGTGGCCTAGCGAAGAGTAGAGCGGCTGCAGATGCAAAGGCACAGGATAATAAACCGCGCTCCCGATTTTTCGCTCGTTCAGAAATTGCTGCACAGCGTCCCGCCGTTCCACGCGGACCGTATATTGGTGAAACACGTGCTCATATTCTTCGGGAGTGAGTGGCGGCGCGACGCCTGGGATCTCAAGCAAAAGCTTTGTGTACGCCGCAGCATGCTCTTGCCTGGTGCGTTGCCATAGTGGAAGGTAGCGCAGCTTTACCCGCAAAATCGCGGCTTGGATTTCATCGAGGCGGCTGTTCCAACCTGGCTCGCTGCTGACATATTTAGCCGATTGGCCGTGATTTCGCAGCGATTTTAGCCTCTCGGCCATTTCGTCCGAGTTAGTAACGATCATTCCCGCGTCGCCGTACGCGCCAAGATTTTTCGTGGGGTAAAAACTCAGGCACGCCACATCGCCCATGGAGCCGGTGCGGCGACCCTTGTACACCGCGCCGATCGATTGCGCGTTATCTTCGATAACACGCAGATTGTGTGCTCGCGCGAATGCCAGAATCGGATACATATCACAGGGCAGCCCATAAAGATGCACGGCAATAATCGCTCGAGTCCGTGGCGTAACTCGGCGCACGAGATCAGAAGGGTCGAGGTTGTAAGTGTCGGGGCGAATGTCGGCAAAGACTGGCTCGGCGCCAAGCGCGCTTACTGCGCTGCCCGTAGCGACAAACGTGAACGGGGGAATCAGCACTTCATCGCCGGACTGAACACCGCAGGCGCGCAGCGCAAGGATTAGTGCATCAGTCCCGGATGCGACGCCAACGCCATGAGCCACGCCGCACAGTTGGGCTATCTCCTGTTCGAATGCGGCGCCTTCGCGGCCAAGAATGAATTGTTGCGACGCGAGAACGCGATCGACGGCGGTGCGAATCTCGGCGCCAATGGCCGCGTATTGTGCGGCAAGATCAAAATGCGGCACGGGCTCGGGCAGCGAAGTGATTTGCGGATGTACGCTCATCGTTCCGTTTCGTGCGGTAGTTTTGTGTAAAAGTTATGTGCAAATAAGAATTACAGGCAAATCGGTTCTCGAATAACCTGCCGAGTATACGCTATCGCCCCGGCGCAAGCGCCAATCGCCTATATAATGATGCGCCAACCAAAATGTTTGCGAAACGGACAAATTGGAATCTCGAGACGAATCGCCTAAGCGCGGCGCTATCGGCACATCGCGCGGCGGGGAAGCCGCTTATCGATTTGACGCTCTCAAATCCGACCGAGTGCGGATTCCTCTATGACCGGGAGGCCATATTAAGCGCATTGCGTAACCCTGCCGCGCTGAAATATGAGCCGAATCCGCGAGGGTTAGATGTGGCACGCGGCGCAGTCGCGCAGTATTATGCCGAGCGCGCCGCGATCGCTTCGAATGACGACATATTCTTGACGACGAGCACGAGCGAAGCCTATTCGTACGTATTTCGAACGATTTGCGATCCTGGCGACGAGTTATTGATTCCAGCGCCGAGCTACCCCCTTTTCGAATTCCTCGCCGAGATACAGGATGTGCGCTTGGTGCGCTATCAGCTGATCCATGACCACGGATGGCAGATCGATTTTCATGCGCTGGAGCAGGCGATTACGCCGCGGACGCGCGGAGTGATCGTGGTGCATCCGAATAATCCAACTGGTCATTTTACGAAGCCGGCAGAGATACGCAAGTTGAACGAACTTTGTGCCGCGCGTGAGATCGCGCTCATAGCCGATGAGGTTTTTCTCGATTTTGAGCTGAAGCAAACACCAGTCACCACGTTTGCCGCAAATTCCGAAGCGCTGACGTTTACGATGAGCGGACTATCGAAAATTTGTGGATTGCCGCAGATGAAGGCTGCTTGGCTGGTTGTGAGCGGTCCGGAAGCTCTGAAAGTGGACGCGCTCGCTCGCCTGGAAGTGATTGCGGACACGTATCTTTCGATGGGCGCTCCGATTCAGTGGGCTATGCCAGCGCTATTGGGCCAGCGCCGTGCTTTCCAAAAGCAGGTGATAGATCGCGTGAGCGAAAACCTCTCCGAACTTGACAGACAATTGGCGAGGCAAAAGTCCTGCGGCCGCCTGGAAGTCGAGGGTGGGTGGAATGCCGTGATTCGTGTTCCTGCTACCCGCTCAAACGAAGACCTTGCGCTGGAATTATTAGCCACGCAGAGCGTTTACATCCATCCCGGTCACTTCTATGACTTCCCGGCCGAGGGAATCGTGGTGGTCAGCTTGATAACGCCGGAAAACGAATTCTCGAGTGGGCTGAGGCGTCTAATTCTTCACTTTTGAGTTTGTGCGCGATGTTTCTTACTCTCCCTGGGTACTGGTGGCCTAGGCAAATCCCGTCATTTCATAAGTGAGAATTTTTAGCTCGGAGCGTCCGAGGGAACATCGGTCGAACCGTCGGTGCTGGGAGGGCTTGTTGAAAGTGGTTGTCTGCCTGGAAGGATTGCCGCGTACCAAACAGCCACTGAGTTGGAAGTGTGGCGCTTTCTCGTCAGATCGTTGACATATGACAATTAGATTCACTTTAGCGGAGGGACTGCGAGCTCCCTACATAATATGGAAAGTGTTGATATAAAGAGAACATAAGTCGCTCAAGTACTTCACTGCAAATAAAGGAGTTATGAAAATTTCATATAAATTGAGAATTGGAAGGCGTATTGCCTCATGGAGGATAGGTCATTCGTGGGCTATGGTGTTCGTATTCGCAAAGTTTTGAACTTTACGGGGGTATGGATATGAAGCGTGTCTTCTCAGCGGGGACGGGCCTGTCAGCTATTCGGTCGTTGGCTATTGCACTGTCGTGTGTAGTACTCACCCTAGCCCTGATGGGTTTGGGCGCAGCACCTGCAAAAGCGCAGGTAAGCAAGGGGTCGATTTCCGGCAACATTGCGGACCAACAAGGCGCGGCGGTTCCCGATGCCGCGGTAGTGGCGGTTAGCAAGGATACGAATCAACAGTTCAACGCGAGTTCCGACAACTCCGGCTTGTTCAAGCTGAGCCTCCTTCCGGTTGGAAGCTATCGACTGGAGATTACAAAGAATGGCTTTCGGAAGTCCGTGTTCGACAACGTGGAAGTTACGGTTGGCGCGGACCGCGGTATGGGAACGATTAAGCTGGAAATAGGGGAAGTGAGTTCGACCGTAGAGGTATCTGCGGTGGCGCCGCTTCTTGAGAGTACCGAAGCGCAGATTACGAATTCTTTCAGTGCGACCGAAATGCAAACCTTTCCCACTATCCTGGGAAACGAAGGTCTGGACAATATAGCGCTAACGGTTCCGGGCGTGACCATGAGCCGGGATTTAGGATTCTCGAACAGCAATGGCGTGGACTTTGCGGTGGATGGTCTCAGGGGCCGCAACAACGATCAGCAACTCGACGGGCAGAATAATAACGACAACTCTGTGGCGGGACCCTCGTTGTTCGTTTCCGACCCGGAATTTGTGCAGGAATATCAGATTACCACGAGCAATTTTGGGGCGGAATACGGCCGAAATTCAGGTTCGGTGGTAAATATAGTCACAAAATCAGGATCGAACACGGTGCATGGATCGGTGTATGGTTCAGAGAGCAACGCCGCTCTAGACAGCATGTCGAACATCCAGAAGCAGTTTGAGGGATTGACGAAGGTGCCGTGGTTCAACGACGAGTTCGTGGGAGGAACAATTGGCGGTCCGCTATGGGTGAACCATGTGTTCTTCTTTGGCGGCTTTGACCAGGAATATATTCCCGGAACAGAGGTGCTTTCGTCGGGGAGCCTTACGCCAACGCCCGCAGGAATCACAACCCTGATTGGGTGTTTCGGTAATACTCCGTCACTGCAAGCGTTGCAAACATATGGTCCGTACGGCGTTACCGGCGGGGGGCCGGTTCCGTTAAGTCCGACGATTCCGACGACGGGAGAGTTGGGTTTCATCGCGGGCTGCCCAGGTGTTCAATACGGCGGAGTACAGCGCGTACTCGGGGATCCGTTTAAAGCCTATAATTTCCCGCTAAAGTTGGATATTCAGACAGCGAAAAACCACTTCTACGGACGTTTCTTGTTTAACAAGACTATCAATGTTAATGCAGACTCGTTTGGTACCGGAGCGTCAGGTTACCCGGTAGATGTGCCTGCCTTCTCTCAGGCCTGGGGTTTCAGTTGGGCGCGTACGATCTCGACGCGTATGGCGAATGAATTTCGAGCCTCGTATGGACGTGAGAACGTGGAATTCGGCGGAAACGGTATAGGCAACACGGTCCCGAACGCCACAGACATCGGGAACGCCGTAGCGAACATCACGTTCGCCACTACAGGCCTTCTGGGTTTCGGTCCGGCGACAAATGCACCGCAAGGCCGCATCGTCAACACCTACCAGTTGCAGGATAACTGGACTTACGTCGTTGGGAGACACGAACTGAAGGCGGGAGTCAATGTAACCCAGCAACGCTCCCCGAATTTTTTCCTGCCGAACGTGAATGGACAGTGGCAGTTCGACGATTATGGGGCTTTGGCGACGAACGTTCCGACAACAATCAAGATCGCCTCCGGAAACCCCGTCCTGCCCTTCCGTGAGACGGATACATTCCTATACATCGGTGACGATTTCAAGGTCAAGAATAATTTGACGTTGAACTTGGGCCTTACATGGTCCTACTATGGGCAGCCGGCCAATCTGTTTAACCAGATAACGGTGAAAAATCAGACCGGACCGGACCCGCTATGGAACCCGGCGCTGCCATCGAGCGTAACGGAATTTCCGACAATTCCCGCGCCCAAGAACAGCTGGGGTCCTAACGTTGGCTTTGCGTGGTCGCCGACCTGGGGCGGCCGAATCACTGGAAACGGGAAAACTGTTATTCGTGGAGGATTCCGCGAATCTTACGACCCTCCCTTTTACAATATCTACCTCAATATATCGAGCGCGGCGCCGATCGTGCTCCTGAATACGCTCACTGGAGCGAACGCAGTGGCGAATCCCTTGAGTGCGAATCCGCTCGGGCCCGCCAATCGCACGCAATTGGCACCGTTTCTGACGACGGGAGTGTTTGATCCTCGCACCTTTAACGAAACGAGCGTCTCGCCGAACTTCGGGCCACAGCGTGTGTACGCGTGGTCGTTGGGCGTTCAGCGGGAAATCGTACCGAAAGCGGTTTTTGAAGTGCGTTACGTGGGAAACCACGCCACGAACTTGTTCCAGACAATCAACGGCAATCCGGCGATTGCGGGACTCGCTGCGCTCTATCCGAATCAAGTTCCAACGGGCTTGACGCCGTGTCCTGCGGCGCAGGCGGCTGTTCCTCAAGCTGTCGGGCGTGTGAATTGCAATGAAGGGATTGTGCGCGAGCGGACTAACACCGCCTATTCGGATTATGGCGCATTGCAGTCGGAGTTGCGCGTCAACAATCTATGGAATCAACTCACGCTAAAGGGTACGTATACCTACAGCAATACTACGGACAATGCCAGCGAGATATTCAGCACTGGGGGAGCTGGAAATTCGAGCGCGTTTTCCCAGAGCCAGGTGAATTTTACGGGCGATGAGCACGGAACATCGGGTCTCGATTTTCCGCATAGCTTTAGCATTACGGTTACGGAACAGCTTCCGTTCTTCAAGTCGCAGCAAGGATTGCTCGGGCACATACTTGGCGGGTGGGTTGTCGCCGGAAACTACTTCATTACCTCCGGGCAACCGTTCACGGCGTCGCAGGCCTTCGCGAACTGCTTTAGCGGTGGCGGAGCTTGCAGCCCCAATGGCCCTGGCAATCCGTACGATTCAGCATATAACCTCGCCTTTGTTGGTGATGACGGGGCGCTCCGTCCGTTCCTTGGAAGCAACTCAGCTCCGGCGAACGCCGTGGGGATTTATGCGGCGGATGCATGCAACATCTTTGGCGCCCCCCCCCCTAGCAACCCTAATGGTCCGCTGGTGGGACCCGGATGCACCGATACCCCTAACACCCTTCTGAGCCTCAATGCCATCAACGCGACCGGGACGGCTACGCCCGTATCCACCAAGGCGGTTCGTTTTATCACCAACGGTGCTGAGGCGGACTCTATCTTCGGGACGCCGTTTGGTAACGTAGGACGAAATACCCTCCGCGACTATTGGACGAATACGGGCAACTTCGCCTTGTTCAAGAACTTTAAGATCAAGGAGAGGGTAACGTTGGCTTGGCACATGCAGATGCTAAACGTGTTCAACCACCCGAACTTTGCCAGCATTGATCCCTTCATCGAAGATGCAGGATTGACCTCGCTGGAGACCGGCTTTGCGAATCCCTCGTTGCAAAACGGGGGAAACCGGGTGATCAAGTTCGGACTAACGTTCCGCTGGTAGCATAGGCTGAAGTCCACCAAGTTGGTGGTATACATTGCCGGGGACGGCTGCTGCGCCGGCCGTCCCCAGTCCTTTTTCTTCCCATAGCCATTCATGAGGTTCAACTAAAAACCGGGCGCGGACCCCTTTTTTCACAGGTTCTTCAAATGGGCCAGCCGGAACGGTGAGCCCAAGTGCTCGCGCAGATCGAGCCAGTGCTCTTCCGGGATGGTGGAAAAGACCTCGACGACTTTCGGATCAAACTGCGTGCCCGAGCAACGGCGAATTTCTTCACGGGCGTGTCCCATGGGAAGCGCGCGGCGATAGGGTCGGTCGCTAATCATTGCATCGAGAGAATCAGCGATGGTGAAAATGCGGGCTCCGAGGGGAATTTGGTCACCCTTGAGGCCGCGCGGGTAGCCGGTGCCGTCGTAGAACTCCTGGTGAGCGAGGACGATTTCCGCAGCCTCTTGGAGGAAGGGAATTCGAGTCAGCATGTCGTAGCCGATCTGGCAATGCGTGCGCATGATCTTTTTTTCATCGTCGGTGAGAGGACCGGGCTTGCGCAGAATGCCATCGGGGATGGCCATTTTGCCGATGTCGTGAAGGAAAGCGGCGCGGGCTAGAACGGCCAGGTAATGATTCGGAACAGGCATGGCCTTGGCGATAGAAATGGTGAAGGCCGTGACGCGTTGGCAATGACCCTCTGTTTCGGCATCTTTTAAGTCGAGAGCGCTGCCAAGAGCTTCAAGAGTGTCGTCATACGATCGTTCAAGTTTGTCCAGCGTGTGGGTGAGTTCCGCGGTGCGCGCTTCGACCTGCTGCTCGAGCTGAATCTGGTAGCTGCGGTTTTCCGCGACGAGGCGGCGGTGCTGAAGAGCGCGTCCAACGCCCAGAAAGAGTTGATCTTTTTCGAAGGGCTTGAGGATGTAATCGTAAGCACCGCGGCGGATAGCTTCGAGAGCGGTAGAAATGTCATGGATGGCGGTGACCATGATGACAGGAATTTCTGGGTCGTACTCGCGAAGCCAATCGAGCAACTTGATCCCGTCCATCTCAGGCATAATCATGTCGCTCAAGACGAGATCCGGCTTGGATTTTTTGACTTGCTCCTGGGCAGCGCGACCATTGCTTACGGCCGCGCAGCGATAGCCTTTCGATTCGAGCATGGTGGAAACAACTTCTCGAATCGCCTCTTCATCGTCCACGACCAGTATCTGTTCTAGCTCCACGAGTGTTTGCCCCCGTTGCCATTATACGGGACGGCACAGCGGGATTGCGGTGGCCTTGCCCATTAAGAAAATAGCATGTTAGCGTCAAAGGAACCTTCAGAGAGGGCTCTGTGACGTCCCTCGCGAGAGAAGCAGGGGCTTTGTCTCGCGACGAGGACTATTCAGACTGGGAGGCAACGCATCGTGTTGGTGAACCAGGGCCTGCTCGGCATCGCTTTCTTCGAAGCGACAGCGTTCATCATTCTGCTGGTCCTCTTTTTTATTTTCCAGCGCGATCATATCAATAGGTATTTCCGGTTGTGGGTTACTGGGTGGCTCGTGTTCACCCTGGCATCGCTCTGCGAAGTAGCAATGCTAGGTCGCAATCTCCCGCAATTGTGGATGTGGGTGGTAATGGGAAGAGTGGCGGCGATGCTACTCTTTGCCGCCGCGGCGGTGCAATTTACGACAGGGGCGGGGAAGCGAAGCTGGCCAATCCTGCCGCTTGCGGGCGTGGTGCTATTCGGAGTTTATTATTTTCAACGCGCCGTCACGCCAGACTATGCCAACGTGGCGTGGGGAACCGCACTGCTGGCAAGCGCCGTGTGCCTGTGGGCCGGGATGGTTCTGTGGCGGTCTCCGCTATTGAAGCGTGGGCATGGAGTGCGATTGTTGGAAGGCGTTTTTTTACTGACCGGCATCCACGGATTGGACCGTCCTCTTTGGCCGCAGCATCCCTACTATTTGTTGCGCGTCGCTTTTGACCATTTGTTAGGCGTGGCGCTGGGAATTGCCATGGTTGTTGTGGTGTTGGAAGGCGCGCGTTCTCGAACCGTTGAGCTGAACGAGAAACTGCGACGTCTTACGCTGTTGACTACTGCCAGCACGCAAACGCTGTCCGTCCAGGACGTTTTGGATCGCGTGCTTGCGCATCTGGTAGAAAGTTTGGGAGCGACGCACGGACTTGTACGCCTGCTGGAAGGCGAAGGAGACAAGGCCCAGCTTGTGGTTCACGCTTCGGTCGGGTTCCAGCAGAATTACCTTGAAAAGTACGCAAAATTGTCAGCGAAAACCCCGTGGACGCAGAGAGTGTTGCACAAGGAATGCGAATTCTTTCGCATGGAAGATGAACCGGATCCGGCCGTGCGCCAGAGGATGGCGGAGGGCGGCATCGGGAATAGCATCACCATGGCACTGCCGGGAAAAGACGGACCGCTCGGAATTATCGCCATTGGTTCGACGCGAGACGAGCAGTTTCAGGCAGACGAAATCTCATACCTGCTGAATATCAGCAACCTGCTGGGATTGACGCTCCAAAATGTTCGGCTGTTCGAGCAAGTGGCAACCGTGCAGCAGCAATGGGCATACACGTTTGATTCAATTGGGGACCCAATCCTTGTACACGACCGGCAGGGACGCATTCTGCGGTGTAACTCGCGTCTGGGGCATCTGCTGGGCAGAGATTCCCAAGCGCTGATTGGGCGCGGAGTGACAGACCTGCTTGCACGAAAGAATCTGTCTTACGAGATATGCCCATATTGCGAGGGTGTCGCAGGCGAAGGGGATGACACGGATCCTTGGCTGCAGGGTTATTTTCTTGCGTCGAATTCCACGTTCACCGACCCGGCTGGGAATTTACTTGGCACGGTGCACGTCTTAAAGGACATCACAGAGAGAAAACGCGCGGAAGAAAAGTATCGCACGCTTGTGTCCAGCGTTCAGGAAGGCGTTTTTATTTCGACGCCGCAGGGACGATTCCTCGATTTCAACGATGCAATGATGCGCATGACAGGATTTGAGACTCGCGAGGAATTGTTGGCAGCTGATATTCCCGGCACGATGTATGCAAACTCCGCGGACCGCGAACGGCTGAAGAAGCTGCTCCAGGAACACGGTACGGTGGCGGACTTCGAATTCGAAATGAGGCGTAAAGACGGCGAGATCCGCACAGTGCTGGAGTCGTCCATCTCAGTTAAGGACGCAGCCGGCAATGTCACGGCATATCAGGGTTTTCTTCTGGATATCACTGAACGGAAACGCGCAGAGCAGGAAATTCGGCGGCGCAACCGGGAGCTGCTTGTATTGAACTCCATTGGCCAGACGCTCATGGAGTCCATGGACTTGAGCGATTCGCTGCATCGAACACTGCGGCAGATGGCGGAACTATTCAGTCTGGATGCCTGCGCGCTCTATTTGTTTGACGAGGAAGGGACAAAGATCCGGCGCGTGGCGGCGGTCGGACACCGCTCGGAGTACGCCAGGAATTTTCCCGCAGTCACATTGAAGCCAGAGCTGCTTCAGCACATCAAGGCCGTGCACGCGACGTTTCTTTCGGTGCAGGGGCTACCGCTGCCTGCAATCTTTCGTGAAGCCCAGAGGAAAGAAGAGCTTCTGTCGGCCTACATCGTCGTTCTCTGGTCGAAAGACCGCGTTATCGGGGGCTTGACGGTTGGCAGCCGCACGCCGAAAGAGTTCTCACCCGCCGACGTCAACCTGCTCATTGCTGTTGGCAGCCAGCTCTCCAGCGCCATTGAACGCACCACGCTTTACGAAGAGGCGCGGCAAGCGTACGACAATTTGCGCCGCACGCAAGAACAACTCTTGCACAGTGAGAAGATGGCCGCCGTCGGGCAGCTGATTTCCGGCGTGGCCCACGAGTTGAACAACCCGCTCACAGCCATCCTCGGGTACAGCCAATTGCTTACTTCGAGCGGACAGATGGGACCGCAAGGAATTGAATACTCCGAAAAACTCTACAAACAAGCGCAGCGGACGCACCGCATCGTACAGAATCTTTTGAGCTTTGCGCGGCAGCACAAACCGGAACGAGTACCGGTGCAGCTGAATCTGATTCTAGAAGAGACACTGGCGCTGCGCGACTACGATTTGCGGATGAATCACATCCGTGTGCATCTGGAACTTTCTCCGGAGCTGCCTTATACCTCTGCGGATCCTCACCAACTGCAGCAAGTGTTCTTGAACATGGTTAATAACGCCGTGGATGCCATGTTGGAACATACCAATGAAGGAGATCTCTGGGTGCGGACGGGAGCCAATGGAGACAAACTCTTCATCGAATTTACTGACAGCGGCCCGGGCGTGAAGGATGCGTCGAGGGTCTTTGACCCCTTTTACACGACCAAGCCGGTTGGCAAGGGAACCGGACTCGGTCTCAGCATCTGCTATGGAATCATCACGGAGCATGGTGGATCGATCCGGGTTAGCAATGTTCCTCCTCGGGGGGCGTCGTTTACGATTGAGGTGCCCTACCAGCCGATTAGGCCAATGAAGGCTCCAGAAGCCGGCCAGACGATCGAGCAGGTAAAAGAAGGCCGCATCCTGTTAATAGATCAGGATGATTCGGTCCTGGAAAGTGTTAAGGCCATTTTGCTCGAGCGAGAGCACGAAGTGGAGACGGCAAAGACGGCCGCGGATGCGATGACCCTTCTTGAGAATCGCCAGTTCGATTTGATTCTCGCGGACCTGGACCTTTCCGGTACCGCGGGACGCAACATACTTCATGACTGGATTATGGCCCGCAAGCCAGGTATGGCGAAACGGTGTCTGTGGATGCGGGGAGTCGCTCCACTCGGGCGTCCTCCAGACGAGACACCACAGAATGGAAATTACATTCTTCAGAAACCATTCAAAGCGGCGGAGTTGTTGGCAGCCGTGGATGGCGTGTTAGGGAGTATCGAGACCGTGCCCGTCGTCCAGCGATGACGCCAGCCTGGCTGCAAGCGCTGCACGCTCCCCGAGGTTATTCATTGCCGTCTCCAACCTGATCGAGAGTCTGCTAACCGCGTCACTCAGAGATCCAAGCTCGGGAAGGGGAGCGAACCCCAGTACGAACTTGATGCGGATCAATTCATAGTGCAAAGAAAAAGTCAGCCCCAGGCGGAGTCGCGCGAGTTCCTCCGCAGCACCGACTTGCGGAGACATTGAGGCAATTACCCGCGCCAATCGCCATAACCTCAGGAAGTCGGCCCGGAGGCAAGACAGATAGTCCAGAGCAATTTTTCGGCGCTCTTTACGCATCCTGCTTATGAGCTGAGGTGATCCTCGCGACGATAGAAAGACTAAGTCATCCGCAGACAGGGCTTGGCGCACCTGCGGAAAATAATTAACGTGGCGCTGTCCCAATTCTTCGGCGGAGTCGAGACCGCCATCGGGCTGCGCGCGCTTCCGAGGATCCCGCAGGACCCACACAAGAAGAAGCAGTATGAAAAGTGCGAGCCCTATCAGGAGTATAAGAGCGGAATTCACTGTTCACGCCCCTCCAGTTTCCAAAGTCGGAGGAGCTTTTCATTGAGCCGGCGCAAGTCTTCATTGATCTCCGGGGATAGCCGCTGATAATCGGCATCCGAAGAAGAGGCTGGTTTACGATCTTCGACGGGCAAAGGCTTCCAGAGGGCGACCGCCCAAACAACTAGGCTGACTATAAAGCAAGACATGGTCAAAAGTTGCCATGCAGCCTGGTGCAGGAAAAAATCTTCTTTAAAGTAGGCTTGAAGCAGCGTATTGACGATAATCTCGCTGCAGGAATAAAAACAAAATCCGCCAAGTAACATTTTGTACGCGGGCGGAACGGGAATCGAGTAATAGCGAACAAGGAGCAGACAGGCGATGAGAGCAGTCGCAAAAGTGAGATGATAGCCGCGATCGAGTTCGAACCAGCGAGCCCAAGCCCAGTGGCCGCGAGCTGCCAGCACGACGAGAAGAACGACGGTCCCCGAGGTGACCGTCAAGGCGCGCCATCCAAGCCCCCAAATCCCTTGGTATGGTCTAAGCGTAATTTCGAGAATCTCGATTGTGGCAAGAGCCTGCACGACAAGAGTGATGCATTCCGACGTCCAAGCGAGAGTGTCACGCGGACTGGGATTGCTCCACGCATGCGTATACACGAATACCAGGAATCCAGCCTGGCAAATATTCAGCGCAACGTAGAAGGTAAAATATGGCAACTTCCTGAAATTCCCCTTCAGGAAGAGTAGGGCCAGCACGAACAATTGTGTCAGGGCGCTAAAGGCCCACAACCATAGTACTGTGAGAGGAAAGCCGCTCATAGCCGTTGAATGCTAGCATGTCTTGACTGGCCGGTAAACAATCAAGTCATCTTTATTGGGTATTGATTGATAGTTGGAAATGTGGCAACACTAAAGTTAGGCGGAGAACTGGTAGACAGAATGGCTCTGCTTGTGTGTGAGGTTGGATGTGTAGCTCATATTAGAAACTTCTTAGAAATGAAGCTCCGCAACTCGTCCTCTGCGACAAGGGCGAGTTGCAGAGCTATCGAGCTTCTCAGCGTCTATGATATCCGTCGCGAGAAAGTTTAAGTAGAAGAGATCAAGCCTCAGAGGTTACGAGTCCAACCCAGGTGGCGTAGGGGTCGGAAGAGGCGAGCCACTCGCGGCGAAAAGTGTCAATCCGGGGGGCGTGGGTGTTGGGAGTGGTGACCCACTCGTAGCGACAAGGCTGAAGCCAGGTGGAGTAGGGGTCGGGAGCGGTGAGCCACTTGGGGCAATAAGGCTCAGCCCAGGCGGAGTAGGAGTCGGAAGCGGCGAGCCACTCGCAGCGATAAGGCTCAATCGGGGTGGCGTAGGGGTAGGAAGAGGTGACCCGCTCAGTTTAGCGGCAGAAACCAGGGCTTGGCGGTTACTGAACGACTTGTTGACCGAGCTATTAACAGGGAGTACGATCGAAATCGCAAAGACAAGCAATGACAGGCGTATTGAGATATTCGTTTTCAAGGTTGAAACCTCCTGGCAGCAACCTTGAAGAAAAATCGGAAGAGCTGAGAATGATGGTTTAAAACGTTCCGTCTACGGAACGGGCCACTAGATGAAGACGATTACGCAGCTTCAGCAAAATCGGCGCATCATTCAGGATTTCACGTTGACTACTTTGGCGGGAATTCCAGGGGAATTCGGCAGGCTTACCTATATGGCCTCGCTGCGCGATCTCTCCAGCGGAAAATACGAGCACGCCGGGCTCGCGGCCTTGTATCCGGACGAAGCGGTGCAACAATCACTGGAATTATGCCATGAGCAAATCTTCGAGCGAGTTCTTGAAACTCCGCTGGCTAAGCAGGAAGCAGACTTAAAAGAATGTTTGGAGCGAATGCCGGGTGATTTAAGCTCGACGGTCGCTCATTGGCGCCGGCTGGAGGCTTACCGCGTCTTAATTCCGGAGCGCGCCCCCGGCTATCTCAAGGAGCTTTTCTGTTCGAATCTCCGCGTATTGCTGGAGCTTCTTCAGAAAGAATGCTCCAAGGTTCATTTAGCCTCGTAACGACTCCCACCACGCGGCCGACCACTTCGGCTTCTTCCGGCAGGCGCCAAACCTCCGGCACACAGCGAGATAGAGGATGGGGCTGCATGAGCAGGCGCGCACCGTCCTGCTGAAACCATCCGCATCGATAACCCTCGCGCAACTCCACAAAATACATGGGACGGTCATATTCATTGGCCCAATCGTCGTCCTGGATACGGCTAGCGGTCACATCCACTAGAACGACGCTGCCGGGGCGAAGCAGAGGCACCATGCGCCGGTCAGAAAGACCAATGTACCCATAACGATGGCGGGCGTTGCAATTGGTAAGCACGCCTTCCAGACTCCCCCATTTCTCGACCATTCGGGATAGTAGCTCCGTTCGCTTCGGATCGAATGCAGGATCAAACCGGAGCGGAGTCTTAAGCGAGACCGGAGGAGCAGCAAGATGCGTAAGCGGGGCGTGAAAGGCGCCACCATCGGGAAAACAATCCTCGATAGGAACGTCATACCATCGAAATATCTCGAGCGGATTCAAGTGGTAGACCGCGGCGAGCGTATAAAGTTTGTGCAGGCCCGGGACGACCCCTCGGTTCTCAATATCCGCCAGACGGCTAATATGAAGAATCAGCTCAGGACGACCGCGGCGCGCTGCTAATTCAAAACTGGCACGTTCGACATCTCGATAAGTTAAACCAAGCCGTTCACGCGATTGCCGCAAACGAAGTCCGGGGAGCATATTTTCCTCGGGAAAGAGCGCTACGAGACAGGTTGCAGAGTATAACAGAATTACCATTCTGTTAAGGATTCAGAACATTAGGCTGTGAATTTCTTTGGAAAAGTTCCTGTCCGCGCCAGCAAGAATTGCTTGAGACGATTTCAGCGTGCTGCGCAGCTATCCTCCTTCTTTTTAGATGCTTGGGCTAAGTAGGCGGCTTTTGCGAATCATCGAGCAGCTGAATTAGCGGCCGGTCTCGCCGGATAAGGAAGAGCATTTCCTATCAGGCGTCTTGAGCTTCGTAGGCTGCGGTTGTCCCCAACACTTATCTGTTATTCTGCAAAGACTATGCTTCCATCGATCAAGAGAATCGTTCCCCGTCTTTATGCGCTCCTGGTAATCGCTTTGTGCGTCGCTGGTGGAAGCACGTTTCGCGCGCAACAAGCAACCACGGCTACCCCTGCGTCGGCTCAGCCGAAAGTGAATAGCTCTGAGTTTGCGGCGACGGCAGATGAAGTGTTGCAACAAGTGAGCGAGATTACCGGGCTCAAACAGCTCACGCCCGTGAAGAAAACTTTGCGATCGCGAGACGAGATACGCGCGTATGTCCTACGGGAGATGGACGAAGAGAAAAATCCGGCAGAGCGCTATGCGGAGGCACGAAGCGCCGAAGCCTTTGGACTCATCCCCAAGGGTTTTGCTTTGGATGATTTTATGGTTGATTTGCTCACCGAACAGATCGCTGGTCTCTATGATCCAAAAGCGCGCGAATTCTATATTGCAGATTGGATTCCGATAGATGACCAGCGCATGGTTATGGCCCATGAGCTGACTCATGCATTGCAAGACCAGCACTTTCAGATCGAGGCGTGGGTGAAAGCGGCGCGGCCCAACGATGACGCCGAACTGGCGCGCGAATCCGTGCTCGAAGGCAGCGCCATGGCCGCCATGATCGATTATCTTTTGAAGGGCACGGGGCATTCGGTCGAGGATTTGCCCGCGATTGATCCTTCCCTGTTTACCGGCGATATGTCCAAATCGCCAAAGCTCCAGGAAGCGCCGCAGTTTCTGAAGGACTCCATGATCTTTCCCTATTTTGGAGGATTGACATTTTCCACGGCGATCTTAAAGCCTTCAGGGTGGAACGGGTTGTCGGCTGTGTTTGCCAAACCGCCGGTTTCCACACAGCAAATAATGCATCCAGACGTTTACAAATCGGGCAGAGTTCCCACTGAGGTCACCATTCCGTCTTTCCAAAAGCTGGTTGGCGCGGATTGGACCAAAATCGATGAGAACGTCATGGGCGAGTTTGGCTGGATGGAAATACTGAAACAGTTTCTGGGCGAGAAAACAGCTAAGCCGCTTGCTGCGGCGTGGGACGGAGACCGCTACGCACTTTACGAACAGAAGCAAACCAAGCGGCTGATTTTGGTTGCGCGGCTGCACCTGGACAGTGACGAACATGCCGCCAAGTTTTTTGGGCTGTACTCAGGGGCGCTAGAGAAAAAGTATGGTGCACGCCAGAACGAGTCTCGTCTGCCGAATTTTCTTTCTTTTGATACGACGGACGGTGGAGTCTTCTTGCGTTGCGAGGGAACGGACTGCATCAGCGTGGAAGGCGCGAACCGGGCTGTATTTGATGGCATCAATGAGATGGTTGGCTGGTCCGCCGCGCCCGCGGCGTCCAAGGCGATTGCCGCTGCTCACTGAACTCTACGTGGCTGAGGACGTTAAGAGAGAGACAAGCCCGGCGCTGTATGATCCACAGACTTCCTTTTTGTTTTACCTTCCAGGCGGTTGATTCGAACTAACAATTTTTCAGCGAGGCGCGTTGCGCGGGCTGCGGCGTAGGGATCCCTCATATTTGCGCGCAGGCGCTGGAGTTTGGCCAAACCGAGGCGTACAAATTCCGCCGCGCGGACAGGATCTTTGGCGCGCCGCTCGTAATGAATGGCCAGCTGTTCACAAGCCAGTACACCATCCTGCGGATCGGCGGCGAGTTCAAGCCAGAGTTCGGTTGCGGCTGCGTGGTCGCCCCGGCGTTTGGCGAGCAGCGCGAGATCGCGGTGAGCGCGCGGACGGAATTCGGCGGGAAGGCCAAGATCGAGCGCCTGCGAACAAGCGACGTGGGCGCGATCGGAATCGCCTCGGCGTTCGAAGAATCGCGAGAGACCGAAGAGATCGAGGCTGTCCACCCCAGCGCGCTCCGTTTTCTGAGAAGTGAGAAGTGTATTGATCTTGCCGAAGAGCGCTGCGAGGCCGCGCAGATCCATTTGATTGTGTCGCAAGACCCCTACCAGTGGATCCGCAGAGCCCCCGCGAAGATAGTCGAAGTAATACTGCGGGATAAGGGACGAGGCGATATCTTCTTCGCGATGCCAGCCGAGGCGAGGAGCATCAAGGACGTAGCGCTCCAAATCGACCAGCCGAACAGACCCGAGGCGAAGTTTCCAAAGCGCGCGCGCGGGATGTAAAAGATCGAGATGCGCGGCCAGCCGTGGAGTGGAAATCGTGCGTGTCATGGTAAAGCGGCTATCCAGAAGCGGCCAGTCGAAAGCCTTCCCGTTGAAAGTGACGAGAACGGGGCGCTCCGCGACGCGCGCGGCCAGCTCGTGAAGCAGAGAATACTCTTCCGTAAAATCTCGCATGAAGAGTTGTTCAACCTGAAGCGCGCCGGCATCCCACCAGGCCAGCCCGATGAGAAACGCGTAGGTTCCCGTGCCGCCAGATAACCCGGTCGTCTCCGTGTCGAGAAAGAGCCACTTGGACGGATCCTCCAGAGCGGCGCGTGTGCGCCGCGAAATCTCTGCGTCACGGGTACGGGAAAGAAGTTCGAGGGCGACAGCCGATGGCTCGGAAAACTCGGGCGTAGAGAACCAGTTGCGCAAGACAAGGTGTTCGCCAAAATGATTTCGAGCCACACCAGCGCCGATGAGACGAGCAATGGCATCTTCCTGATCGGGCTCGCGCAGAGTCGGAGGACCAGACGAAGCAGGTCGCGTGGGTCTGAGCGCAGCGAGGCGAGAGAATTTGTCGGCGAAAGCAGCCATCTAGCCACACAACCTGTCAAGGATGGCCAGCGCAGCTTCTTTGGCACGCGGAGCAAGGTCGCCTGCAGGACCAACGCAGGAAGGGCAGCCTTCATCGCACACGCAGGCAAAGATCAGTTCGCGCGTTTTGTGGATGAGAAGTTCGTGCGCCCGATAGAGCGGCTCGGAGAAGCCGATGCCTCCGGGATACGCGTCATAGAGATAAAGATTGGGCTCGAAGAATTCTTTTAATTTGGATGACGATGCATCTCTAAGCCGCGAGGGCGCGAAATCCTCGCTCGCGCCACCGCCCGTACTTTGTAGTGGCGCAGCATGCTGCGCTCCTACAATGTCGGTGCTGCTATCAGGAGCAGGCGGGCGCTCGCCAATAGCAGTCCCAAGATCACGCCCGTCGCACATAAGCAACAATGTCGCGACTGACGTCAACGCATGCAGCAGCCCAAACATGCCGCCCTGCCGTTCGCTCACGCTGAAGGGAAGCGATTCGAGCAGCGGCCTCTCCAGCGTGATCCAGTAGGACGTCGTATGCATTTCATTCTCAGGAAGCTCTAGCTTGCCGTCACCAATGTTTTCGTTCGTAAAAAATTTTATTTTCTTGAAGCCGACGACTTGCGAGCGGACAAGGACGTCGCCGTGAGAATGCGAATTCGCACAAGCTGCGCATGTCTTACTGTCCTCGAGCACGCGTACCTGCGTGTAGCGGACGGCGTCCGTGTAGTAGTCGACGTCCACCTGTTTGACGTAAGCCTTTCGCTCTTTGAAATCGAGATGTTCGACGTGGTACTGCCGTCCTCCGTGAAGGTAGATCGCTTTTTCATGAAGAAAGACGAGCGCGCTTGGAAAATCCACTTCTCCGATGACATTAGCCGCGCCAGTGACATCAATAATTATGAAATTGTCGCTGCTGATCGAGCGAAGACTGATCGTGTCGGCGGGATACGCTTCGTGCGTCCAGTGATAGTGATCCCCAGCCAGATGCAGATAGCCGGCTTCGGCCAGGCGTGCGCAGAGGTCCGGAACGTCGACTTCGCCGAATCTCTCACTGGGCGCAATAGGCAATTCGAATGTCGCGCATTTCAGATGATTAATGAGAATCTCGAGATTATCCGGCTGGATGAAGGCATGCTCCGGCGTGTTTCCAAAAAAGTAGTCCGGATGCCGGACGATGTATTGATCCAGCGGCGAAGAAGAAGCCACCATCACTGCGCAGGAGCTTCCGTTGCGGCGTCCAGCGCGCCCTGCACGCTGCCAGGTTCCGGCGATCGATCCTGGGTAGCCCGCCAGCACAACGGTGTCGAGCGAGCCGACGTCGATCCCGAGTTCCAGCGCGCTCGTCGACACCACGCCGCGAATCCGCCCGTCGCGCAAACCGCGTTCGATTTCACGACGCTCGTTCGGCAAATAGCCGCCTCGGTAACCGCGAATCGTATCCTGCTTGCCTGGCGGCCGAGGATTTGCCTGCTGGAGATAGGTCAGCAGAATCTCTGTCTGCAGCCGCGAATTTGCGAAAACCATCGTTTGCAGGTCGTGCTTCAAGAACTCCTGCGCGACTCGTGAAGTTTCGTTGATATAGCTGCGGCGAATTCCGAGTGCTCGATTCACCACCGGCGGATTGTAAAAGACGAAAGTCTTTTCGCCAGCCGGCGCACCGTTGGCGTCGAGCACATCCACTTCTTTTTCGAGCAGCCGAGTAGCAAGTTCACCAGGATTCGCAATCGTCGCCGAGCAACAGATGAACTGCGGATCGCTCCCATAAAAATTCGCAATACGTCGCAGCCGCCGCAGCACATTGCAAAGATGGCTGCCAAAAACCCCGCGGTACGTATGAAGCTCGTCGATCACGATGTATCGAAGGTTCTCGAATAGCCGCGTCCAGCGTGTGTGATGCGGCAGAATGCCCGTGTGCAGCATGTCCGGATTCGTGAGCACCATATGGCCTTTTTCGCGTATGGCCCTGCGCGCGTCGGCGGGCGTGTCGCCGTCATACGTGAAAACTCCGAAGCGGTTATCGAGACGCTGGTTAAGATCGTACAGTTCCGCTAGCTGATCTTGTGCCAGGGCTTTGGTGGGGAAGAGGTACAAAGCACGAGTATCGGGGTTTTCAAGAATGGAATTCAAGATTGGCAAGTTGTAGCAAAGAGTTTTTCCGGAGGCGGTTGGAGTAACCACGACCACGTTTTTGCCGGCATGGACAGCTTCTGCAGCGATGGCCTGATGCGTATACAGCTGACGAATGCCTTTGGCTCCGTACGCAGCGGCAAGATCCGCGTGAACCCACGCGGGATACTCGGCCCATTGCGCCTCGCGCGCGGGGAAATAGCGTATCGTTGTAAGCACTTCTCCACTGACGTCGCGAGCCGCCAATGAGTCGAGCACTTCACGCACGCGAGTTAGCGACGAGCCAACCGGTGGTTCGAGTGACCCAAAGGCCGCAGCCCGCACGGCAACGGAGTGGGACATTGTGAAAGCCTCCTGCAATTCGCCTTTTGTTCGCCAAGGCTAGCATGCGGTCGTAGCCGCCGCAACAGAGAAGTGTGTGTGGTTCCTATAGGTGAAGACACTCCGAAGGACAAGCTCGCACGGTACGTCGACCGGAAGCCCTCTCGCATTGCTTGCTAGAATGAAATCTAGGGCTCGCGCCGCGTGCTGCGGTGAGATACGCCGCCCTGGGTCCAAAAGGCCGCAACGGACTAGCAAGGAGAATCGTGGCCGAGCTTACCGTACTTTACGATGGAGCTTGCAACCTGTGCCGCGCCAGCGTGGCCCGCGTACGGTGCATGGATCCTCGCGGCCATATCGAACTGCTTGATCTCCACGATGTGAGTGTGCCCGCTCGCTTTCCTCAGGTAAATCTCGACGAAGCTATGCGCCTGATGCAAGCGGTTGATCCACGCGGGCGTGTTTACTCGGGTATAGACGCCTGGGCGCGCATTGGGCTGTCACTGCCTGGCTGGAAGCAAATCGCCTGGCTACTGCTCGTGCCCGGGATTCACTTTGTCGCGCAACATTTTTACGCATGGGTAGCGCGAAATCGCTATCGTTGGAATCGCGAGCTTTGCGAGGATGGCACCTGCGCTTTACACGTCGAGCAGCGCTCCACCCCGCAAAAGAACGCCATCAATAAACGCTGAACCAGTTTGTCCGCGTCGCCACCCCGGTATAATGTCCCGCGTCTATGGAATGGACTCCATCGTCCGTCATTCGCTGGCTCTTCGATTCGCGAAACGGCCCCTCGGACCGTTTTCTGTCCCGCTGGATTTTCCTGCGTGCCCTAGGCGCCATCTATTTTTCCGCATTTTTCTCGCTCGTTTTTCAAATTCGCGGTCTCATCGGTCCCCAAGGCATACTCCCTGCCAGCGAATATCTGAAAAGCATAGCGGAGCAAGTTGGCCACGCCCGATATTGGTATGTGCCAACTGTTTTGTGGTTTTCAAGCGGCTCGCACATGCTTCTGGGACTCTGCTGGGTGGGCATGGCAGCCGCGATTCTGCTCGTTTTTAATATTCGGCCGCGCCCCATGCTCGCCATCTGTTTTGTGTGTTTTCTTTCCTTCGTAAGCGCCGCGGGAGAATTCTCGGGATACCAGTCCGATGGAATGCTGCTCGAAGCCGGATTCCTCTCCCTCTTCCTTGCACCGGGCGGGTTTCGTCCAGGGTTTGGAGAGCAACGGCCCCCCATCCGATCCGCTATCTACCTGCTTCTTTGGGAATGGTTCCGCATCTACTTCGAATCCGGCGTCGGAAAAATTGCGGGCGGTGATCCCGAGTGGCGGAACTTCACAGCATTGGACGAGTATTACCAAAATGGACCTCTGCCAACTTGGATCGGTTGGTACGCCCAACATTTGCCCCACTGGTTTCACGCCGCAACCGCATTCTTCACGCTAGGGCTTGAACTTGTCTTGATTTGGGCGGCGTTTCTGCCGCGGCCGCTTCGCATCGCGATTTTCTTCATCGTCACGCCGTGGCAAATCGGCATCATTCTTACGGCCAATTACACTTTTCTGAACTACCTCGTTCTCATCCTGGCGTTTCTTCTGCTCGACGACCGCTTCCTAAGGCAATTTTTCCCAACCAAATGGACAAAGCCGCTACTCGATCGCTCAATCGCACTTCCCATTGCCCCCGCTCCATTTGCTGCCGACCAACTCTCGATTTTGGCACCGCCCTCGACTTTATCAACGGTTAAAGCTACGACCAGCAAAGACGCTCCTCGCGATTTCTGGCAGAACATCCGGTCCTGGCGCGCTCCTCTACGTGTAGCCATAACGGCAGTGTTGCTTACATGGATCTTCTACGCCACTGCCGCACAAATGGTTTGGATGATCACACCCGCGCCGCTACCAACTTCGCCGGTGGCCCTGCTCGAGCCTTTTCGAGTCGCCAACCGCTACGGACTTTTTGAGAGGATGACTCGCGGACGCTATGAAATCGAATTCCAGGGCTCCAACGACGGACAAACCTGGACTGCCTATCCTTTCCGCCACAAGCCGCAGGATCTGGACAAACCTCCACGCATCTATGCGCCCTATCAACCGCGATTTGATTGGAACTTGTGGTTCGCGTCGCTCGGCGAGTGGCGAGACAATCCGCTCGTCTTCCGGACAGAGTGGCGTCTTCTCTCGAACGAGCCCGATGTGCTCGCGCTATTTGCCTCAAATCCTTTTCCTAACGCACCGCCTCGCCAAGTGCGAGCAGTCCTCTGGCAATACTGGTTCACATCGATGGCAGAAAAGCGAGAGCACGGCTTGTGGTGGCGTCGCGAATTGCTTGGACTCTATGCACCGGCGATTCAGTTGGACCCTGGCGGCAAGGTCGGCGTGATGCAGTGGCCGGAGCCGCTGCCTCCTCACGAATAATCCCCGCGCATTCCCGGTTTGCTTGAGCGAATTCGTTACCGCCTAAGCCGAAGAATGAGTATCGCGCCCGCGAAAAACAGAACGGTTGAAGTGGCGAAAGCGGCTTGCACAGAAACAGCGCTCCAAAGGAATCCCACAAGAATGCTAGAGAGAAAATCACCGACTGCATTAACAGCAGCGAGTGTCCCGAACGCCATGCCGTGCTGCTCCTTAGGCACAAGCTCGGCTGCGACGGAGTCTTCGAGCGCATCCTCAGTTCCGACGTAGAGCCCCGCCAAAACGAAAATCACGCCCAGCAACCACAGCGAATGCGTCCCTGTACAAAGTAGGATCGCCGTGATCCCGGCCAGTGCATATCCGCCAGCAAGGACAATCTTGCGTTGGGGAATATGATCGCTCAGCCAGCCACTTGCATAAGCGGAGCCCGCGGAAAACACGTTGTGCAATGTGTAGAGTATGACGGCGATGCTTGAAGCGCGCGCCAGCCCATATTCAGGCGCGAGCATGCGCGAAGCATAGAGGATGAGTAGCGAATGCGAAAAATCGCCAGCTCCAAACACGCCGACTCCCAAAAGAAATCGCCGGAAAGGAGGGGGCAAATCGCGCACGTCCATCAAGAACGATCGCTTCGGCTTCGCAACGATCGGACGTTCCCGCACCAGCAACCAGAAAGAAGCCACGGCAATCAGCCCAGGCACAAGCGTCCACAGAAAAACTTTTTGATAGTTGTGCCCGGTCTTTTCCAACAGCCATAGCGCGGTCAGCGGTCCTGCGATCGCTCCCACTGTATCCATCAATCGCTCAAGCCCGAAAGCGCGCCCATACGCATTCGGCGGAACGTCCGCAGCAAGCAGCGCTTTCTTAGCCGGCGAACGAACGCCGCGGCCAAGCCACGCCACCGTCCGCCCAAGAAGCACTTGATACGCACGCGTAGCGAAAGCAAACGAAGCCGTCGAAAGCGCCGTGACGGCGTAGCCGAAAATGGCGAGAGGTTTGCGATGCTTCAAGCGGTCTGTGAAATAACCAGCCGCAAGTTTCGTGAAACTGGAGAGCCCGTCGGCGAGGCCTTCGATCAAGCCGAGCCACGCAGGTCCCGCTCCGATCACCGCGAGAAAAGCTGGCAGGACCGCCGTAGCAGTCTCGTGGCTCCAGTCGCTGAAAAGGCTGGTAAGGCCCACACCGAGGACCGTGCGGTTCAGCCAGGGTTTGTTTTGTGAGTCTTCTGCCATGAAAAAGAGAGTTTACAGTCGAGTGTTCTCCATGCAGAGAGAATTGTGCTGCGGCTGGAAGGAAAGTCTTACGATATTCCAGCCTCGCAAACCAGGCGGTAAAATCCGCTTATTTCTTGGCCGCGCGATACAGAATTACACGCACTTTTTCGAGCGTAATCAATCCGCCCTCCACCATCTCGTCCAGACGCGGAAGAATTGCCTCAATGCGCTCGGTCGATTCGATCACTTCGACAATGATTGGCAAATCCTGCGACATGCGCAGCAGCTTGTCGGTGTGATACACGCTCGAGCCGCCATAGCCAGCTACGCCTCGTAGAACAGTTGCGCCTGAAAAGCCTTCTCTGCGCAAGAGTTCAACGATGGCGTCGTGCAACGGTTTGCTGTGCCATTTATCCGATTCACCGATGTGGATCCGCATCAACGTGCGCTCGCCTTCGAATTTTTCGTGTGTCATCGCGGCTCCTAGAACCGGTTCGCCAGCCGAATTCCTGCTACCGACAAAAACAATCCCGCAATCACGCTGGCGGCTACGTACGTCGTCGCCCGCAGCCACTCTCCCGCTTCGAACATCTTCGCAGTCTCCCAGCCAAAACTGGAAAACGTTGTGTAACCGCCAAAAAAACCGATCGCGATCGCCATGCGCCAGTCCGGCGAAATCACCATGCGGTTCAGCGTGAATTGCCCGATTAATCCAAGAAAAAAACAGCCGGTAAGATTAACGACCAGGGTGCCATGCGGAAACGTGCTTCCAGCCCGCGTTTGTACGAAGCCCTGTAGCCCATATCGAGCCAGCGTGCCGATAGCTCCAAAAATCGCAATCAATAAAATGCGCAAATTATCTCCCATCCGGCGACAACCGCGCCCCGCAACAAAAAAACTCCTGGAGCCCAGTGGCTGCCAGGAGTCATCAGAGCCAGCGCGCTGCGCCAGCCCGGTTTAGGCGAACTCCATCGCCTTCGATATTTCCGTCATCAAAAAGTTTACTTCCGCTGCTCCTCTGAAGCAACACGCCAATTTCCCAAACATGCCCACACTCCGTAGGGGCACGGCACGTTTACCCTGACCCTCGAAGGGCCGTGCCCGTCCTAATACCTACTGCCGGTTAGCAGGCGCCACGCTCTTGCCCTGAAAAACCACCGCCCGTACCTTTTCCAGCGCATGAATATCGCTCAAAGGATCGCCTTCAACCGCCACAAGATCCCCTTCCTTCCCGGTTTCAATCGTTCCCAACTGTTCCAGTCCTAGCAAAGTCGCACTCGTTTTCGTCCCCGAAACCAGTGCCTGTTGCGGAGTCATTCCATATTTCACTTCCGAGATCATCTCGTCGCGCACCGTTCCGGTTCCTGGTCCATAGGAATGATCGGATCCCGCCGCGATCGTCACTCCCGATTTCAGCGCAAGTTGAAAGCTAGGAAAATGAGTCTTCGCCAGCGCATTCACTTTCGTGATGACGTACTCCGGAAAATGCATTTTCACCCCGTTCGCCACACTCTCTTCCACCACGAAGACGGTCGGAACAAACACGATGCCGTGGCTCTTCATGAAGTCCGCCGAGGCCTGATCCATTTCAGACCCATGCTCAATCGAGTCCACGCCCGCCTCCAACGAAGCGCGAATGCTGCGTATATTCTCCGCGTGCGACCCTACCTTCACGTGCGCCATGTGCGCCTGCTCGACAATCACTTTCAGTTCTTCCGGCGAGAGCTGTTCCGACGTCGGCGAATCCAGCGGCGAAAGCACGCCTCCCGAGGCCATAACCTTAATCACCCTCGCTCCATACTTGAGCTGCAAATGCACGGCTTTCTCCGCATCAGCGGTCGAATTAACGAATCCGTGCAACGGCGTATAAAAATCGTCCATTGGCAAATAGGGTGGCTGCGCGTTGAAATCGCCATGTCCGCCCGGAATCGAAATCGCGTGAGCGGCTGGCACCAGGTGAGGTCCGGGAATCGTGCCATCTTCAATCGCGTCCTTGAGCGCCACATCGATGAATCCTTGCGTGGCCATTACGCGTGCTCCAACAACGCCGGAAGAAAGCGCATAGCTCATCGCCTTGCTCCCTCTCAGAGCCGCCAGCGGTTCCGAAACGGGCTGCCCGAATGCTCCAGACCAAATGTGGATATGCGCATCCACAAATCCCGGCAGCACGGTGAAGCTCGACAGATCAATCTGCTCCGCTCCGGTCGGCACTGTAATGTCCTTGCCGACGGCAGTCACTTTCCCGTCCGTAATCACCACAATTGCCGGCGCGATCGGCGGTTTCTCTGCGTCGAAGATCAGCTTCCCGCAGCGAACATAGACCACTTTTGGTGGCGGCGCTGCGAACACCACGAGCGAACCAAGCAAGCACACCATCGCAGCCAACAAGATTTTTCGCATCAAACTCTCCTTTTAGCTCTTCCGACTGGTAATGTTTGTCGCCGCCGCTGATTACACCGCGCGCCAGACTAATTCGCGGAGGCGCCAAAGTCAATTCAGCTCGTTAGATTTCAAAGGAAATCGCGAAAGGTAGTCGGCAATTCTCGCCCGCTTCTCTCGCTGCCTGCAGTCAGCTAAAAATGAAAATGGTACCGAATCTGCGCATAAATTTGGCGAGGATCGTTCCAATGCGTTCCGCCAAAAGTGAAACTGTTGTCTAGCAGCAGCCGTCGATTGGTCACATTCGTGCCGCTCACGGAGAGAGAGAACCGCTCGCCAAAATCCTTGCTGAGCGTCAGGTCAAAGGTCGTATGGCCTGGCAGATGCGAGGGCGGCGGATCGCCGTTGGCAAATCCTGAGCCGTAGTAGACATCCGTCGAAGCATAACTATGCCAAGGCAGATTCACGAGCCCGCCAACATGCAAAGTGTTGAGTTGATCGTGGTCGAGCGGGCTGAAACCAGCGCCGAAGGAAAAGTCAGTGAGGCCGCCGTTGATATCGCCGAACCCAAGCGCCACCTGGTTCGAATAGGTAACGTAAACTTGGGCGCGATTCCAAATGTGGGGTGAGCGCAACGTCAACTCCCACCCACTGATGCGTGCCCCCTGGATGGTAATGGGGAAGAAGATATCCGAGTTATTGAAATTATTGTGGTCGAAAAAATTTGTGGCGCGAGTCAAAAAATTGTCGGCATCGATGGTCCAGCCCTTTATCGGAATGGTGACGCCGTACTGATGTTCTTCATCCCGCTCGCCATGCAGCGGAATGAATCCCAGTTGCTGCACGTCGGTGATAAAAGCGAGCAGCGGACCGGAAATGGTGGCGAGTGGCGGCGCCTGGTAAAGATCGCCATAGAATGCCCGGAACACCCAGTTGAGTTTGGGGACGCGCGCCGAAACGCTAAATCGCGGATCGGTGGCATTCTCCACGACTCCCCCGGAGAAATGTGTTTGTCGCACTCCCGCGCTCAGGGTCAGCCAGGATGTCGCCCGAAATTGCTCTTCCGCGTAAGCCGCAATCAAGCTTCCCGTGGAGTTCACCGGAGTCGGCTCGAGCGGCGGTTTGCTACCATCGTTGTAGATAAGAGCGAACAGCTCATCATTCTGCTCGCCAAAGCCGAGTAGCCCTCCACGGAAATTACTTCGGTCCTTGATCCACGTCAGTGTCGTTTGGCCGCCCTCATAATAAGACGCACGATTTTGGGTTGCCGATGAAGGAATGTCGTCGGGACTGCTCTCATAATTGGCGCGGTTGTAGTGATAAAACGGAGAGACCGTCAGCAACAAACCCGGGCTGAAAGTATGCACCCACGAAAATGTGGCAATCGTATCGGTCTCCTGGTTGGCGTCTTTCAGAAACTGCGGCGGCGTAGTGACAGGAAGATTGGGATCATTCGGATCGAATGGCACTTGGTAGTAGTCTCGCCGGATCTGTCCCACGAATCGCAGCTGATCTTTCGAATCCAGGTTGTAAATCACCGAACCGAATCCGCCATAGCCGTTGGCGGCATCGTGGATCACGGCCGCGGTCGGTGTCTGCAATCCCAGGTCGGTGCGATTGCCATTTGCGCTCACATAGTAGGCAAGTTTGTTGGTGTGGCTGCCGAAATTAATCTGATCGTCAGTCTGGTAAAAATTTCCGGCGCTCAGCACAAGTTCACCTTCATTGTTGCGTTCGAATCCCGTGCGCGGTGCGACGTTGAACACGCCGTACGTGCGGTCTCCATAGTCTGCGGTGTAGCTGCCTCGCTGCGCTTCCAGCGTGTCTATATCCTTGGGGTCGATTTGCGGGCCGAGATTGCTGGCAATATTTGTATTAGGAATTGGTACGCCATCAATCAACCAGCTAACCTGATGGCCGCCTCGTACATGGAGTTGATCGTGCGTCACATACGAACCCGGCACGTAGTCCGTGATCATTGCCTGACTGTTAGTCTTCGAAGCTCCCGGCGTCTGCTGAATTTCGGCTCGGTCAACAAGAGTTGTCGGCGTTGCCGATTCGGTTTGTCCGGGAGCCGCTTCGGCCGAAACCGTAACAGATTGGTTCTGCGTTGCAATGTGCAGTTCGAAATGCAGAATGGGTGCCGCCCCGGAAAGTACGGTTACGCTTTGCTCTTGCCCGGCAAAAGATGCGTCCGTCACCGTAACCGTATACTCTCCTAGCGGCACAGCATCGAAATGAAATTCTCCGTTAACGTCGGTCTGCGTCTTTTGCGTGTAATCGGATGACTTAGCCTTTAGCACGATCTCGCTCCCGGAAACGGGCCGATGCTGCGTATCGTGCACAATCCCTCGTACGGTGCCAAACACCGTGGCAAAGGCCGCAGCCCCGAACAGCAGAAATGCTGCAAACGTCTGCAAAATTCTCTGCATAGACTTTCTCTCCTCGTGGAATGGTTCTCTCGCGGCTACGAAGCCGCGGTGCGGGTGAATCAGCGTTCGTGGAGAGCGAGCAGTCCCTTACAGGACTGAAGCAATAAATCGAGGAGGAGGAGAAAGAGGTTTGACGAAACGAGAAATTTCCAAAGTGTTTGCCAGCAGGATGGGACCAATGACTCCACTAACTCCTGGCACAAAATTCGCCGCAGGCAAAACGAACGCACCCGGTATCAGCGCCGGCCGTGCCGGGTCTTTGCAACAAGACATCGAGCACGAGGTCATTCCGCTCATGTCGTGCCCGCAATCCATAGGAGCCGTGTCTTGCGCGGGAACGGGCTGAGACTTGTGGTGATGATGCTCGGGGATGTTGCAAAAGCCCCCAACGCAACAATCCACGCCATACGCCAGGAGGGCCGCACCAGCCATCGGCGCGTACAAAAGCACCACCGCCAGCATACAGAGCCATGCTGCGGCCGCTCGAACTCGATGTTCTGTTTTCCTTTTCACAAGGACCGGATACCACACTCCGATGCTACCCAATGATACCTCACTTAGACGCCTCTTCCAGCCCTCGGGTAGCCGGGAATTGAGGTCGGCTTTATAGCAACGGTGACCCGCCGCCTTCCCCTGATTACATTCGAACTTCACCGCCTCTCCCGTCTTGACTTGCCAGCGCCTGCGTCGCAGACTAATTTTATGGCTCATACGTATCTCCTATTCGATTTCGGCACCGACGAAGAGAAAGCCCAGCTGGCGCGCCAGAAGCTCGAACGCTGGAAGCAGGCCTTCCGCCTGGACAAAAAATTGCAATACAAGCTCGAGCGCGCTGAAGACGAGGCGAACGGAAGAGCCGGAGCACGCCCACGAGGCCGCGGAAACTCCGAAAGCCGAAAAATCAAAGGCGAAGACCAAAGCAAAACACAAGTCCAAGGAAACGGAAGCCTCCGAAGAGGCCTCTCCAGCGAATGGCAAAGTCAATTTGCTCGTTAGGCTCTATTTTTCGGGCCACGAGAAGCTCACCGAACAGCGCTGGCTCGATCGCATTCCATCCGAGGAGCCATTCAAGGAAGCTTCCCCCCGCGTCATACGACATGGCGAAGACCAATTTGACGAAGTCGATAAACAGTTCGATTCTCTGGGATAACCTCCCCAGTTTCGTTTGATAGCCCCAGAGTTCAGGTATAATAGAGTTCCGCAGAGACAAAATTCCGCTTCCCGACGAGGGCAGATCGAATGGCGTTACAAACGCGCGTCAAACTTGCCAAGCTTGACGCTCCCAAGTTGCACGGCCTCGACCGCGACTCCCTCATACGTATTTATCGCACCATGTATCTTTCCCGCAGGCTGGACGACCGCGAAATCCAGCTCAAGCGCCAAAACAAAATTTTCTTTCAAATCTCCGGCGCAGGCCACGAAGCCGTCACTGCAGCAATGGGGCTTCTTCTTCGTCCCGGCACAGATTGGCTGTACTCCTACTACCGCGACCGCGCGCTCTGCCTGATGCTTGGGGTCACGCCGCTCGATATGCTCCTGCAAGCCGTCGGCGCCAAGGACGATCCCAGCTCCGGCGGCCGCCAGATGCCCTCGCATTGGGGTTTGCCTCACTTGAATATCGTCAACAAATCCTCCTGCACCGGCACGCAGTTTGTGCAGGCGGTCGGCGCTGCCGAAGCCACGCTTTATTACGGAAATCATCCGAAGGCTTTGGCACAGGCAAAGAAAGCCCCGCTCGGCCAGCACGTCCGCCACGAACCCGACGAAATCGTCTACGTCTCTGCAGGCGATGGCGCCACAAGTGAAGGCGAATTCTGGGAATCGCTGAACGCCGCCTGCGCCAAAAAGCTTCCTCTGCTCTATCTGATTGAAGACAATGGCTACGCCATTTCCGTTCCGGTCGAAGTTCAGACCGCTGGCGGCAGCATCTCGAAACTCGCGCGCGGCTTCCCGGGCTTGCACATCGCGGAATGCGATGGCACGGACCCTCTCGAAAGCTACGCAGTCTGCAAAACCGCCGTTCAATACTGCCGCGAGCGTCGCGGACCCGCTCTTGTTCACGCTCAGGTCACGCGCCCCTATTCCCATTCGCTCTCCGACGATGAAAAGCTTTACAAGACGCCGGAAGAGCGCGAAGACGAAGCCCACCGCGACCCTATCTCAAAGTTTTCGCTGTTCCTCGTCCGCGAAGGCATTCTCGACCAAAAAGAGATCGTAGCGCTCGAGGCTGAAGTCGACCAGGAAGTCCGCAACGCCGCCGACGAAGCGCTCGCTGCTGAAGAGCCGACAATCGACTCGATTCGCGTAAACATTTACTCGCCAGATGTCGATCCAACTTCTTCCGCGTTCGAAGCGCAGCCGCAACTTCACGGCGCTCCAAAGACCATGGTCGAAATGGTCGCCGCCACACTCTCCGACGAAATGGCTCGCGACGAGCGCATCACCGTTTTCGGCGAAGACGTTGCCGACGCCAGCCGCGAAGAGACGTTGAGACAAGTGAAAGGGAAGGGCGGCGTCTTCAAAGCCACCTCCGGCCTCCAGCGTAAGTACGGAAATGATCGTGTGTTCAACACGCCTCTGGCGGAAGCCGCGATCGTTGGCCGCGCCATCGGCATGGCCACGCGCGGCCTCAAGCCTATTGCAGAAATTCAATTCTTTGACTACATCTGGCCTGCGATGATGCAAATCCGCGACGAGTTGTGCGTCATGCGCTGGCGCTCCAATGGCGTGTTCAAGTGCCCTGCTATCCTGCGCGTGCCGATTGGCGGCTATCTCACGGGCGGTGCCATCTATCACAGCCAGAGTGGCGAATCGATCTTCACGCATTGCCCGGGTCTGCGCGTAGTTATGCCGTCAACGGCTCTCGACGTCGCGGGTCTTCTACGCACTGCGATCCGCTCCGACGATCCGGTCATGTTTCTTGAGCACAAACACCTCTATCGCCAGCCCTACAATCGCTCCGAATATCCCGGCCCGGATTACACTGTGCCCTTCGGCAAAGCCCGCATCGTCACCGAAGGCACCGAAGTCAGCATCATCACGTACGGCGCACTTGTTCATCGCGCCGAAGTAGCCGCCGCCCAATTGCTGCGCGAAGGCATCTCCGTCGAAATCATCGACCTGCGTTCTCTCTCTCCCTACGACTGGGAAGCCATTGCCAAAACGGTCCGCAAAACGCACCGCGTCATCGTGGCCTATGAAGACATGCTGAGCTGGGGCTACGGCGCCGAAATCGCCGCCCGCATCGCCGACGAACTTTTCGAAGAACTCGATGCCCCTGTAAAGCGCGTCGCTGCTATGGACACCTTCTGCGCCTATCAGCCGAAACTGGAAGACGTAATCCTCCCGCAAACCACCCACATCACGGCCGCCGTCCACCAAATCCTGGAATACTAATAGCCCCGTTTCGTCGGATTATCCGGGCGGCCGCTTCCCAGCAAGGAGTTCCCGTCAGTTTTTCTTAACCCAAACGGATCGTTATCCGCTTTCTCCTGAAAGCTTGTGATTAACGCGACCGTACCGCATCCAGCCAGTATCAACACCCACCACCAAGGCAGTTTAAAGTGCCAAGCCGCAAAAGCCGCATATAACAAGTAAAGGCCAAGAAAAAGTTTAGGAATTCTCTTAGGATGCCACACCTCCCACGGAAGCCACCAAGTCACCACTACTGGTAGTGCAGGAATAAGCGGGATCAATAGGAGCACATCGAGGTTGGACATCGAGCATACTTTACACCCAAAATCTGCTGTCCTGAGCCTCCGCCCATGCCCGCACTTCGTCATCTAGAAGAGGGTGCAGATGCCGGAAACTTTTTCACCCTTTTAGGCGTATTCTATTGTACGGGAGCCCAGAAACACCGCATTTAGGGGGTACTACAATGACTTGCCCAAGTTGCAGCAAAAACATCGCCATCGGTTCGAACTATTGTTACAACTGCGGCGCGAAACAACCCGAGTCCGGCGCCCCAGGTCTTTCTCCCGTAACAGGTGCTCCGAAGCGCCTCATGCGCTCCAGCACCGACAAGAAAGTCGCCGGCGTTTGCGCCGGCCTCGCCGATTACTTCGATATGGACCCAACTATCATCCGAGTGATTTGGCTGCTGTGCGTGGTCTGTGGAGGCGTGGGCGTCCTCGCCTACCTGATCCTCTGGATCGTTCTACCGATCGCCCCCGGCGGAATCGTGGCCACTTCAACCACTGTCACAACCACCTAGCGCAGTTAGTTCTCCGAAGAACTTGTTGGGGGCGGGGCTTGCCCCGCCCGTAGAGACCCTCAAACTCAGTTTGCCAATTGTGTCTCTCTGTTCTCTGTGCCCTCTGCGTACTCTGTGTTAAGAAAACCTCCTCCAATGCAAAACCACACTAGCCGAAGCACTACTTATTCTGCTTTGGATTCCGCGGCGCCCGCGCCTTCCCCCCGCCACTCTCAAACAAGGGGTAGTCCACTGAAGCCACACCCGCCCCCAGCGTCGCCAACGCAAAGCAACCCGTCGCAAGCACCAACGGATACGCGTATTCATTCACCGCAAGATAGCTATGCGGCGTATACACCTTCCACATCAGCAACACCGTCTCGATCGCCAGCAACAACGCCGCACCCCGCGTGAACAATCCCAGCAACAGCAACCCCCCGCCAAAAAGCTCCAGCACTCCCGAAACGTAAACAAAATATCCCGGTATCCCGTGTTGCGCGAAAAGCGCATGGGCTGCGCTCGTTCGATGCGCCAGCATCGGGTAACCATGCGACATAAAAATAATGCCGAAAGCCGCGCGCATAAGCAGCAACCCGAGCGGTTGCAGGGCATTGAGAGATTTCATCGAGTTCCTTCGAAATAAAATTGTACAGATAATTTAAACGCCGCCGCATTTTAACAGAAAAACAAATCAAGCACGGCCAAGTCCGGTTGCGGCTCAGAAATCAGGTACAATCTTTAACGAAGAATCAACGGTCGCCCAAACCTGATGCCCAGAGATTTATTGATTGTCGAACTCCAAGACGTGCCGTGTGTCGCGGCTGTCCTTCGGAACGCCGGATGAAGCGCAAGCTCCTCATTGCGGTCCCGCTGCTCCTAATCGTTGCGGTAGTGGCTTGGTTCTTCCGCCCAAAGCATGAAACGCTTGGCGAGGCCTACGTCGGCGAACGCACCGCCACTCTTTGGAGCAGCGTCGCGCAAGTCCGTGAGCCTCTGAATACGCTCCACTACGGCGACCGTGTCGACGTGGTCGCCCGCCGCAATGACAGCATCAAGGTCCGCACCGCAGCCGGCGAATTAGGCTGGGTCGAGGGACGCTACTTGATGGATCCCGCGCTCTGGCAGCGCAGCACGAAATTGCTCAAACAAGTCCTGCCGATGCCCGTGCAAGCCCGCGGCCGCACCAAAGTTGCCACGAATCTTCGCGTCGAGCCGGGCCGCACGCAAGCCCGCCTCTATCAATTTGCACGCGGCGTACCTGTCGAGATTGTCGGTCGTGCCGTGGCCGACTGGTCGCAGGTCACCGACGAAAAAGAACCCACGAATGAACCACAGGACGCGAAAAAAGAAGATTGGTTCCTGATTCGGGGGCTGGCCACACGTCCTCCCGGCGATTCCACCTCGCGCTCTGCCGAAACAACAACCACTGCGCCTGGCGACCAAACTCTCCCCATTGCTGGCTGGGTGATCGCACGCTTCATCGAGCTTGATCTGCCCGAAGCGGTGCGCGACGGCGCGTCTTCCGCCAACATTCGTCCGGTAGCCTGGTTCGAGCTGAACCGAATTAGTGATCCCGCTGGCGACAAAACGCAATATCTCGTGGCGGCGGCCCGCGGGTCTGAAGGCCAGCCCTGCGATTTCACCACTCTTCGCGTCTACACCTGGAATTTGAAAAAGGAACGCTACGAAACCGCCTTCATCGAAAATGACCTGTGCGGTCAGCTGCCTGTTCTCCTTGGCAAAGGCCCCAAGGGCGAACCGGAATTTCGCTTTCACCAGATGGACGGCAACAAAGAAGAACGTGTCTATCGCCTAATACAAACAGTAGTCCGCCGCATCCGCGAACCCGGAGAAACCGCGAAAAAAACTGGACGCACCGGTTCCAGCAAGTCCCCTGTAAAGTAACTAATTTCGAAGAGCATGCTCACGTCGGTTGCGCAAATAAGATTGTGCAACCCTGCGAAAGGAAAAACGAAGAATGGCGCTGCATATCAGCGAGTCCGAAGTGCGAGCCGTGCTTACCATGCCCATGGCCATCGAAGCTGTCGAAGATATTTCGCGCAAACAGGCGAATGGAGAAGTCGTCGTGCACCCTCGGCGCCGTTTTGAATTGCCGGGCGGAGGTTTTTTCCACTATATGGCTGCCGCGGATTTCACAGCAGGCTTTGTAGCGATGAAGCAGTACACCTACGTTCAGGGAAAAATTCGATTCATGGTGCCGCTCTATGAAATGCGGACCGGCGACCTGGTCGCCATGATTGAGGCGGACTACATGGGCCAGTTGCGCACCGGCGCCGCTTCCGGCGTGGCCACAAAATATCTTTCACGGCAAAATAGCCGCGTTGCCGCAATCATCGGCACGGGAGGCCAGGCTCGTACTCAGCTTGAAGCGATTGCCGCGGTGCGAAAACTTGAGTCGGCCAGAGTCTACGGTCGCAATCCCGAGAGGCGCGAACGGTTTTCCGTCGAAATGAGCGAGTGGCTAGGTTTTCCAGTAGAAAACACCACCTCCTCAAGCGAAGCCGTGCGCGGCGCAGACATCTTGTGCACCGCAACCACTGCAGCGAATCCTGTCGTGAGCGGTGCGGATCTCGCTCCCGGCGTGCACATAAACGCTATCGGCGCAAATCATGCGCACAAGCGCGAGCTGGACGATGAAGCCGTGGCCAGCGCAGATGTCATCGTCGTCGATTCCATCGAGCAATCGCGCCAGGAAGCCGGCGATCTCATTCTGGCCTTTCGTGGGGACGAGGTCTGTTGGACAGGCGTAAAGAAATTGTCGGATGTCGTCGCCAAGAAATCGCCCGGAAGGACCAGCGACACGGAAGTCACGCTTTTCAAATCCAACGGGATCGCTTCCTGGGATTTGGCCGTCGCCATGAAAGTATATGCATTGGCGAAAGAAAAGGGATTGGGGAGGGAATTGCCTTTCTGGGCCGCTGGCGCGTCCAGTCAGACGAGCTAACTACTCCGCTAGTGCGTCGCTTCCTTGAACTTCCGTCGTAGTGCTTCGTGAAGTCGGTTGCGCACTTCACCCGGCAGTTCGATGGGTTCCGAATCGCAGAAAAGTCTTACAGTCTTCTTCGTCTGATCAACTACAAGCTTGCACTCGGTGCAGTCTTTAAGATGGCCCTCGAGTTCCAGCCTCGATGAGGCATCCAGTTCGCCGTCGATAAAATTCGAGAGTTCCTGAATGACGTTTTGGCAGTTCAATTTGTCGCACCTTGCTTGAAATAACGATCCAATTTCTGTCTGAGCTTCAGCCTTGCGCGCAGCAGCCGCGATTTCACTGCTGGCACGGAAATTCCCACCGCATCCGCCGTTTCTTCCGTTGAAAGCTCTTCGATGTCGCGCAATACAAAGACCGTCCGATACTCCGGCTCGAGCTCGTCGATCACACTCGACAAAATCTCGTGCATCTCGGTCTGCGCAAAACGCTGCTCGGGACCAGGCCCCCAGTCCTGCAACTCGCGCGGCATCAGGTCTTCGTCGCCCTCGATGGGCTCGTCCAGCGAGAACTGATTTGGCCTGCGCTTTCGCAGTCGCATCAGAGCTTCATTCGCCGCAATACGAACCAGCCATGTATAGAACCGCGAATCGCCCTGAAAAGTTTTCAAATGGGAATAGGATTTAAGGAAGGCATCTTGCATGGCATCTTCGGCATCTTCGCGATTGCGCGTGATGTTCATCGTCAGCCGAAAAATCTTGCGCTCGTAGCGGCTTACCAATTCTTCAAAAGCCGACGCGTCGCCCGATTTGGCAGCCGCCACCAGCAGATGCTCATCTTCGCGAGCAACTGCCGAGGCCAGCCGGTGTGGATTTGGTGTGCTCAAAATATTCCAGGACCTAAGCATCAGTCCCGCTCCAAATGTCTCCGTCTTTAAGTTAGCACAAAGCACGAAATCACACGCCTCATTCCCCTATTTGGATGAGGCAGGATATGCCCAGGATTCAGGATTCTGCGCTATTTCGTCTCCGTCGGCGTGTTGTCGTATGAGCGACACTTCTTGACACTTAAAGCTGGGCTGTCTAGAGTTTTAGTAGAGCTTTCGCTAAACGCACGATGGGCTACCAAGACCGAGTCTTTTTTCCCCTATTCTTCGTTTCTCAGCGGCCAGGAATTTCTCTACATTCTCCTGTTTCCCTGCGTTGTCGGCCACTCTGGCCTTCCCAAAGGGACCTTTCTTTTCGCCCTCGAAGCGCCCGGATCGATTGCCCACGAGGGACCTTGACCATTGGGACCGTCTCAGCCGAATCTCTGGCCCGCGGAAGAGAAAATAGGCAACACTAGGAACATGCGAACACTCCCCGACCATCTGCGAAAAGGTATGAAGCTGGTCATCGTCGGCTGCAATCCGACCGAATCTTCCGTGCGTGTGGGCCATTACTATGCCGGCCGCACCAATCAGTTCTGGCCCATCTTGTATGAAAGCGGCGTAGTGCCGGAACCGTTTGACTATCACGATGACAAGCGCGTCATCGAATTCGGCATTGGGCTAACTGACCTTGTTAAGCGCCCCACCAAGACCCAGGAAGAATTGACGCGGGGAGATTTCGCCGAAGGCCGGATCGTGCTTTCGCAAAAGCTCGAAGAGTTCTCGCCGCACGTCGTGGCCTTCAACGGGAAAATAGTCTACGAACAGTTTTCCCAGCGAAAATGCAAGTTTGGACTTCAGAAAGAGCCCCTTTACGGGGCGCGTGTCTACGTGCTCCCATCTACTAGTAGCCCGAATGCCCAAGGCAAGAGCGAGAAGCTGCAGCATTTCCGCAAGCTCGCGCAACTCGTGGCGCGCATAGAGAAAGAACGCGTCGCGAAGCCAGTCTAGTACGGAGAGTTTTTTATGAGCAATGCATCGCAAGCGGCACCCGCGGGTCCGGTCATCCTCGAAAACAAGTACGACGGTGTTGCGGTTTTGATGTTGAACCGTCCCGACAAATTGAATGCTCTTAATAGCGAGCTTTCCACCGCTCTAAACCAGGCCCTCACGCGGATTGCAGAGGATGATTCCATTCATGTCGTGGTTCTCAGTGGCGCGGGCCGGGCCTTCTGCGCAGGCGGCGACCTCGGCGCCATCGGCAAGGGACGCGAACGGAATGAAACTGCCGAGCTTGGTCCCATTCTGCGCTCGGGCATGCAAGCCGTTCTGAAAATGCGTTTGATGCCGCAGCCGGTAATCGCAGCTGTGAATGGGGCTGCGGCGGGCGCCGGTATGAACATCGCGCTTGCGGCAGACATTCGCATCGCTGCGGATACCGCCAGCTTTGGACAGAATTTTTCGAAGGTGGGGCTTTTTCCGGATTATGGCGGCACTTATTTTCTCCCGCAGCTTGTTGGGCCATCCGTGGCTGCCGAAATGTTTTACACTGGCGACATGATCGATGCGCAAACCGCGCTGCGGCTGGGAATCGTGAGTCGCGTCGTACCGGCTACGCAATTGGAATCGGAAGTGAAGACTTTGGCGCAGAAAATCGCACAAGGCCCTCCGATGGCCATCCGCGCTGTGAAGAAGGTTCTATTCGGAAGTCACGAGAAAGAACTAGTGAAAGCCCTCGACCACGAAGTCGAGCTGCAAATGAAGTGCTTTCATTCCGAAGACTGCAGCGAGGGAATCCGCGCCTTCTTCGAAAAACGCCATCCAAAATTTCAAGGCAAGTAGCGCTTCGATCCGCGTATTTCGAGAAAAACCCGTACTTTTAGAGCAAGGATCTACAAAGTCCCGCATAATGTTGCGAGCAAGCCATTTGGAGTGCGGCAGCTCTGCTGCCGCTTTTCCCAACGGCTAGTACGACTGTAAATTCGGTGAGGTCCCATAAATGGATGACCTGCAAATCACGGCTAAAGAAGTTAGCGAGCGCATCGCGCGCGGCGACAAACTACTGCTCGTCGATGTCCGCGAACCCTGGGAATACGATCTTTGCAAAATCCCGGGAGCAAGGCCAATTCCGCTCGGGACGATTCCCGCTAACTTGAATACTTTGCTGGATGTCGACGATGAGGTGATTTGCTACTGCCATCACGGAATGCGCAGTCTCGACGCCGCAGTCTGGTTGCGGCAACAAGGCGTCGAGGGCGCAAAATCGATGGCTGGCGGCATCGAACGCTGGTCAGCCGAAATCGATCCAAGTGTTCCGCGGTACTAAGGCGCACAGTCTGAACTCTGTGCCACGCGCGCTCGAAAAGGACGAATTCATGGCGAAGACGAAAATCAAATTTCTGCAGAAACCGACTTGCACGACCTGCCGGAAAGCCAAGGACTATCTCGAAAAGCTGGGTGCAGAGCTTGAACTGCGCAGCCTGGATGCCGAGCCACTCAGTGAAACCGAGCTCGACAAACTGATTGGCACTCGCGACTATAAACTCTTTCTGAGCCAGCGGAACGAGCTCTACCGCACGAAAAATATGAAGGAGCATCCGCCATCGAGAGCGGAAGCAATTAAATACATGGCTAAAGTGCCTAACCTTATCCGCCGTCCGGTGGTAATTCGCGGCGACAAAATCGTGCTCGGCTACGACGAGGAGGCTTTCAAGAAGTTGGTGAAATAGAAAACGGCGGCGAAACTTGAGTTTTGATCATCGCAGATTTCGCGGAACACATGATTAGCGCGTAAGAACTAAGAACGACCATGAACAAAGCACTCTCGGAAAAAATCGTGATTCAGCAGGGCGACCTGACGGACATGGATACGGATGCCATCGTCAACGCCGCCAACAACGATCTGCAGCTGGGCGCAGGCGTCGCGGGAGCAATCCGGCGTAAAGGCGGCGAAGAAATTCAGCGTGAATGCGACGACATCGGAAGCATTCCCGTCGGCTATGCAGCCATCACGGGCGGCGGAAAGCTTGCGGCACGCCATGTCATCCATGCAGCGAGCATGCAGCTTGGCGGAAAGACCACCGCGGCCCATCTGCGCACCTCTGTTGCCCACTCGCTGCGCATCGCCGCAGAGCGCGGCCTGAAGACCGTAGCCTTTCCCGCAGTTGGTACAGGAATCGCGGGATTTCCTCTCGACGAATGCGCCACGATCATGTTGCAAGAAGCCGCGCAGCATCTGAAAGGCGAAACCTCGCTCGAGAAAATCTATTTCGTGTTATTCGACGACCGTGCCTGTGATGTATTTACACGCAAATGGAAGAAGCTAGAATAAGTTCACGGTTGAACTCAGTGGGCCTAGGCATCCGGCTGAGCCTCGCGTGCCGTCAATGGAAATTAAGACATTGAGGGACAGAGCTACGTATAAGCTCCACCCTGCAACGTTGTAGAAGTCTCACCTCGTTCACTGGATGTTCCTCACAAAAACCACGGCCACTTGATCTTCATATGCGGCCCGAAACCTCGGATCGTGATGCAGGAGTTGAGCCAGTTGAGTACGCCTATCCAGCAACACCAGGCGAGCAGCTTGCAGATCCGGATCGCTCCACCATTCTCCCAAACCCTGCTCTGTTCGGAAGAATCGGCTCAAAGCCTCGTCGCCATATAAATCCGTTCTGCCATCGATCGCGACGGGATAGCCAGGCAAACTCCAAATGATGAACCCACCCCAGTTCAGATTGTTATAAAGCGGGCCTGGCGGGATTGCTGACCGGATAAAATCGCAAGCTTGTACTGGAAAATAGCCGGTCAGCGCGCGCTGGAGTGATTTGTTATCAACCTTCGAGTCCCACGCCACCAGAAGAAAGACCAGAACTGTTGCCAACCCCGTCGCAGCAGCGAAAGCCAAAGTGCGAGCCCGCGAACGCACTTCTTCCTGAGCCCCGGCCAGCTTTCGATCCGCGATGATCGCAAGAGCCGGTATGCAAACGAACCAGGAATCACGTTGCGCGCGAAACGCGACGAGGCTGCAGGCTATCAGTAACACCAGTTTGAAGGGATCTCGCGATCGCTGCCAGCCCAACGTAAAAAACGCCCCCACCACTATCAGAAGCACCATGAAGTGTTCCGGCACGCGAAAGCTTAGCGCTTGCAACTCCACAATCATTCCGTACATTGCCGGGCTTCGCACCAGATTTTGGATCACCGCGTAAAGATGCCAGGTGTAGGGCCCCATAAACGTTGCCATTACGGAAAGTCCACCGACCGCCACGACGCTCGAAACCGGCAACTCCTGTTCCGGCTCTAGGGAAGCGCTCCAGTTTTTCGGCAGAATCGACCGTACGATGCAGGCGGCGACAAATAATCCGAGCACGAAAAGGCCATAGATGAATTGAATGTGCAGGTTGGCCCAAACCAAAAACAAGGCAGGCATTAGGAAGAGCAGGCCGTCTTTTCCACGCTTTCGCGCCTCGAAAATCAGACCGATTTCGCCTGTAAACATCAAGACGGAAGTCAGGGTAGGTCTCAACCCCATGCAATGATGCATGGCCCACATCCCCGCGACCGTCAAAGCCCACGCTTTCCAGAAACTGCCGCTTGTCCGGCGCAGAATGGCAAAAAGAAGGAGTGTGATAGCTACTTCCAGCCCAGTGCGAAACCCCACCAATCCCACTAGCCCGAACCAATGGTGAAAACGTGACACAAGCACTTCGAAGCCCCAGCTGTACGCCACCCAGGGATGGCTCGGATATTGCGAGAACACTCCTAGCACCGGCACCGAATGTTGGGCAACGATCGCATCTCCGTCACGCAGATGCCACCATAGGTCGAAATCGTAGATTGCGTTGCCCATCGGCGCCAGTTGCGTCGACCATGTCAGCAGAATCAGCAGCGCCAGAGATCGAATGAGGGGACGTTCCGAGAATTGGAGGAGATCGGTCATTTAGCGGTTTGAACACAAAACCACAGTCAGCGTCGCACGCGGACCCTGCCATGCTCAACGGAAAGTTCGGAGATTTGTACGTATCCTACAAGGACAGAGATGAGTTGTTCTACCGAATGACAGAGAGCCCCTCTTCTTCTTGCGACATCTGAGGATGGCTATGCAATCCGTCCCGCTCTCTATACGCCGTCTATTGGCTGGGCTTTTTCAGGACTGGGCGGTCACCAGCAGGAGGCGCAGTGGGAGCTGCGGATGCCGGGGCCGCGCCTGTGGCAGGGGCTGCCGCGGAGATGCCGCCCTCGGAATAAGGCTTCTTAAGGTAGCGCTCCGCTTCCAGCTGTGCGCCGCCAGTATCATCATTCGTTTGTTTGGCTTTGCTGTATTCGTTGACGGCACGCTCGCGCTGACCCAGCAGATCGAAGACCTTGCCGAGATAGATGTGGCTCCAGACCTCAGTCCACTTTTCTGACGGCTCCGGAACGGCCTGGAGCGATTCGCGAAACGAGTTAGCAGCAGCCTGATAATTCTTTTGGTAAAAGAACGCTTCGCCCATTCGGAAATTGGCTAACGGGCGGCCCGGTTGGATCGAAAGCGCCCTTTGATATTGCTGGATAGCGTCGTAGTAGCGGCCCTGTTCGGCAAGCTCCTCGCCCCGGGCGATAGCCGCGCGAGCGCGCAGCGAAACGCTGCCCTTGAGGACGAGATTGTTCGGGTCGACCTTGATGCCACCCGGTTTGGGGCGGCCAAAGGTTTCAACGATAAACGGAGAGTCCATACCCAGAACATCCACCCAGCTCGTTTCTGGGTTGCCCTCAGTGTCGACCCGCAGCTCAACGGGCATGCTAAACGTATCGATCTGCTGCTTGATCTTGCCCACGATGCGGAAGCCTTTAGGCGTGCGGTAAACCACGAACTCGGTCGTGAAATCAGGAACCCCGGTAGAATTCAGCCATTGCACGAAAAAGCCGCGAAGATTCGGCGCGACTTGGCCAGGTTTGGCTGCCGCTTGAACGTCCTTGTCGGCCAGATTCACGAGATCGTCGATGCGCGCGGTTTTGCCCGCGTACTGAGTGGCAAAATCATGAAGCATGGTTTTGAACGCGACGTCGCCCATCAGCCCGCGAAGCATGTGGAAAATCATCGCGCCCTTATTCAGCACAACCGAACGATAATCACTCGAATAGGGATAAAGCCTTCCTGCTTGAGCAATCGGGGCTGCCTCGTCGTACATGAGAGCGCCTACGGCAAATTCGTCGACGGTGCGTAGGCCGGCTTCACGGCCGGCAGTCTGTTCGGCGTACAGCTCTTCGCAATAGCGGGCGAGGCCGTCAGTCACCCAAACGTCGCCGGGACTGGCTGGCAGCACCGAGTTGCCAAACCATTGCGACGCCACCATATGCGCAATGCTGCGCTCGGCGATTTTCGGCTCCCAAATGCGGTGGCTGATCAGGATGACGCCGGGCGCGGCAAAGTCACGCAAGGTGCCATCGGGTAATTGAATCACCGTAAACGCCGGCTCTGGCAGGCCGCCAAAAAGGTCCGAAAAAATCGTCACCGCGCGAGCGACATCGTCCGCAAAGCCCTGCGCGTTGGCCGAGTCTGCACGCGGAGCGTAGACCGCCACGTCTATTCCCTCGGATTGCTTGGGATTCAGTTGCAGATTTCCGGCTACGAATGTGCCGTGCGGGCCGGGAGTCTTGCATTCAAAGGTGTAGAGAAGGCGCCCGCCCTCGCCGCCGTTCTTGCTCGCCAATGGCGTTGGGGAAGAGCTCTTTCCAGAGCCGGCGACGGCGAAACTATCGGGAACGTTGAGCCGAAACGTCGCGGTGTAGCGGTTTGAAGGATAGTTCGTCAGGGGAAACCATCTCGCGGGAAGAAGCAAATAAGCGTCTTCGTGGCCGATGACAGCTGCGCGTACCCCGGGAACCGGGCTGTTCTCTTCATTGGCCAGCAAACCCGCATAGGTGAACGTCAGCGTGACGTGGCCGCCCGTAGCCACAGGCGTCGGCAGGGTGACCAGAACATAGAGCGGATTCATCGAATCGCGGCCAAAGCCTACCGATTTGCCGTCGGCTGTTTTTACGTCGCTGACGACCAGATTGGGATGCAGCTCTACGCGGATACTGGAGGAAACGTCGGTAGCACGGAAGTCAATTTTTGCGATGGCGCTGATAGATTGGTGCGAAGAGTCGAGCGTCGCCGAAATATCGTAGTGGTCAGCTAGAAAGCCGAGAGCCCGGGGCGCTTGCGCCCGAAGCGGAGAAGCCGCGAAGGCGAGCGCAAAGGCGAATAGAGCAGCGAACTCAACACAAATTCTTCGCGGAAGGGGCATTAAACTACCTTTCAATGGCCTGGCAAAATGGGCAGCTTTCGCTGGGGAGCAGACCGACACCATTCTGCCTATATAGGATAGCAGAGACGGGCCTAAGCGTTGCCAGCGACAGTCGAGAGAAGGGCAGCAATCGCGTCGGCAGCTCGATCGACGGCTCCAGGAGGGCCGAGACGTTTGCGTACCTCCGCAAGGTCGGCGCGGATCTCCTCGCGGGCGCGCTCATCGTTGAGCAGGCGCAAAACCTCCGCAGAAACTTTTGCCGGGGTGAAGTCCTTTTGAATCAGCTCGGGAACCACTCGGCGCTCAGCGATCAGGTTCACCATACTGAAGTAAGACGTACGGACCAGGGGCTTGGCGAGCAGGGCCGTGAGCGGCGTCACGCGATAAACGACGACCATCGGGACGTCGAGGAGCGCAGCTTCGACGGTAGCCGTACCGCTCGAGACGATGGCGGCATCGGCGGCAGCTAGTGCGTTGTAAGTCTGATTTTCGACGACGCGGACGTTCAGTCCAGAGTTCCAACCCGTTTGCAGATCGTTGAGGTTGCTGTGTGCTGCCGCCGCGATGACAAATTGGGCCTGGCGTTGCTGCTGGATGAGCTGGCAAGCCTCACGGATCACAGGCATGTGTTGTGCCAGTTCAGCGTGCCTGCTTCCGGGCAGGATCGAGACAATTTGCTGGCCCGGATCGAGATTGTGCTGGCGGCAGAATTCTTCGCGGGTTTGCGTGGCTTGCACGGCGCCGACGAGCGGATGGCCAATGAATTTTGTGGGTACGCCCGCGCCGCCGAAGAACGCCTCTTCGAACGGAAAAATGCAGAGAGCTTGCGCGAAACGCCGCCGCACAATTCGAACTCGCCACGGCCTCCACGCCCAGAATTGCGGGCAGATGTAATAAATGTTGCGAACTCCTTGCGGGCGGAGTTTGCGCGCGAGCCGCAAATGAAAGCCGGGGAAATCGGTAAGAATCGCGAACGGCGGCTTGCGGCGCTCGGCCTCGGAGACTAAACGACGCATGGCCCGAATGAGCGAAGGCAAATGGCTGAGAATTTCCGTGATGCCGACAACGGAGACTTCCGAATAATCGGTGATGACGTCCACTCCAGCGGCGCGCATTTGCGGGCCGCCCATGCCGAAGAGCGCGACGTCCAGGCGTTTTTGGAGCGCAGTCGCAAGCCGAGCGGCGTACATATCCCCCGAAGCTTCGCCTGCGGAAATTAGTAGCGGAATCGGTGGCATGCGTGATCGGTGCGATGCTCAGTCCGTTGCAGGTTGAGGAGTGGGGAGCGGTCCGCGAGGCTGGTCTGCGATTTGGCCTGCGGAGTCGCGCGGATCTTCGGGCAGGCCGAGTTCCTGCTCCTTGTACTGGAGCTGATAGAGGCGGTAGTAGATACCGCGCTGCGCGAGAAGTTCCTGATGGGCGCCCTGTTCACGGAGGCGGCCCTTGTGAAAGACCAGAATGCGCGAAGCGTATTGAATCGTGCTCAGACGATGCGCAATGACAAGCGAAGTGCGTCCAGAAAGTAGACGGTCCAGCGCTTCGCGAATTTGCAGCTCGGTTTTTGTGTCGACGCTGGAAGTCGCTTCATCGAGGATCAGAAAGCGAGGATTATGCGCCAACGCGCGAGCGAAACAGATGAGTTGCCGCTGGCCCACGGAGAGCGTGGAGCCACGCTCGTTGACGCTGGTGTCCACCCCTTCAGGAAGCGAACGGATAAAATCGCCAAGCCCAATTTCGTCCACTGCGTTTTCCACGGTGGCACGATCGATCCCGGGCGAGCCGAGACGCACGTTGGATTCAATCGTTCCAGAGAAGAGGAAGGAATCCTGCAGGACGATGCCAAAGAGCCTGCGCAAATTTTGAATATTGAGAGTTCGAATATCGATGCCGTCGAGAAGAATCTGGCCGCGCTGCACATCGTAAAAACGCAGCAAAAGGGAGATCAGCGTAGTTTTGCCTGCCCCGGTGTGGCCGACGATCGCGAGAGTCTGGCCCGGCTCGACGCGGAAAGATACATCGCGAAGAACCCAGTCTTCATCGGTTGGTTCGGTCACATCGCGGTAGCTGAACCAGACGTTGCGGAATTCAATTTCGCCGCGAGGAGATTCGAGGCGAACGCATTGCGCGGCCGAATCGATGGTGATGGGCTCGTCGAGCAGTTTGAAAATCCGCTCCGAAGCGGCCATCGCGGATTGCAAGATGTTGAATTTTTCACTGAGATCCTGAATCGGGCGGAAAAAGCGAGTTGCGTACATCGTGAAAGCAGTGAGTACGCCAAGGCTGAGGCCGCTCGATAGCACGCGATTGCCGCCAGACCAATAGATCAAAGTGATTGTCGCAATGCTGAGAAATTCGACGGCGGGGTAAAAGAGCGCGAAGGCAAGAATGGCATCGCGCCACGCCAACATGTTGTCGCGATTGCGATTCGCGAATTCCACACGGGCTTTGCGCTCGCGATTGAATATCTGCACCACGCCCATGCCGGAAATATATTCCTGGAGGAAAGCGTTGATACGCGCGATGGCCGTGCGAATGCGGCGGTTGGCATCGCGCACGAACTTGCGGAAAAAATACGTCACCACGAAAATGAACGGCAGCACGGCGAAGGCGTCGAAAGCCAGGCGCCGGTCCACTGTAAATAGTAGAGCCGCCATCACGGCGAGGAGAAAGAAGTCGTTAATCATCGTGACGACGCCGGCGGCAAAGAGATCGTTCAAGGCGTCCACATCAGTTGTGACGCGCGTCACCAAGCGGCCGACCGGATTGCGGTCGAAGTAGCTCATCGGCATACGCTGGATATACGCGAAGATTTCGCTGCGCATGTCGTACATGGTTTGCTGGCCGACTCGCTGCATAATGCGAATCTGCGCGTATTGCGCGAGGAAATCCGAGATCAGCACGAGCAGAAAGACGAGGCTGATCCACTCGACGCCGCGCCACGCCTGAGGCTCCGGGATAAGGTGGTTCAGCGTGGGAGTAAAGTAACCGTCGATGGCCTTCCAGAAGAGCCAGGGAGGTGCGAGCTCCAGCGGAGTCACAACAGCGACAAGCGTCAATGCCAGGACTACGCGCCACTTGTATGGGCGCAGATACTGCATCAATCGACGCATGAGCCGTGCGTCGTAAGCTTTGCCGAGTTTCTCTTCTTCGTGAATATTGCTCATGCCCGTTCGAGTTCTTCTTCCAGCAACTGTTTCTGATAGAGGTCGGCATAATAGCCGCCGCGCGCAAGAAGTTCGTCGTGCGTGCCGCGCTCAGTGATGCGGCCATCGCGCAAAACGACAATTTGGTCCGCGTCGCGGACAGTCGAAGTGCGGTGTGCGATCAGAATCGTGGTGCGGTCGCGCATAATGCCGCGCAGGCCGCTGAGAATGCGCTCTTCGGTTTGCGTATCGACGCTCGAAAGCGAGTCGTCGAGGATCAGGATGCGCGGATCTCTCACAATCGCGCGTGCCAGGGCCGTGCGCTGTTTCTGTCCGCCGGAAAGTGTGATGCCTCGCTCGCCGACCATGGTGTCGTACTTCGCCGGGAATTCCTGCACGTCGCTATCGAGGCTTGCCACTTCGGCGGCTGCGCGCACCCGCTCGAGATCAAAATTAGGGAGACCGAAAGCAATATTTTCGCCCACGGTTTCGCTGAAGAGATAGGTGTCTTGCGGGACGTAACCGATCGCGCGGCGCAGCGTGTCCAGCGGCCATTCGCGAATCGAGCGGCCATCCACGAGGACGGCGCCATCGGGAGCTTCCCACAGTCGCGCAACGAGCGCTGCGAGAGTAGTTTTGCCGCTGCCGGTGGGGCCAACAATCGCAAGCGTCGATCCAGCTGGAATTCGCAGGTTGATGTCGTGCAGAACTCCGTCCGTCGTGGGGCGATTTCCGTTTCCGGTGGCGTTCGCGCTTCCACCGGCCATGGTCGTCGGATACGCAAATGTTAGATTGCGAAATTCGATTTCGCCTTCGACCTTTTGTTCAGCGGGTATGGTCGCAGCACGGTCGTCGATCTGCGGCTTCGCCGCGAGAATGTAATTGAGACGGCCCATGGAAGCTGCGCCGCGCTGAAAAATATTCGTGACCCAGCCAAGCGCAATCATCGGCCAAACCAGGATGCCGAGATAGCTGTAGAAGGCGATCAGCGCGCCGAGAGAAATTCGTCCGCGAAGAACCAAATGCCCGCCCTGCCACAAGACAATCAGAAACGTGATGCCGATAAGAGCCTGGAGCGACGGCATGAACATGCTCCAAGTGCGGATCAATTTGACGTTGCGCGACACATACTCGCGATTGGGTTCGTCAAAGCCACGAATCTCGGCTTCTTCCTGCGCATAGGCGCGAACGACGCGCACTCCGGCAAGATTTTCCTGCACTTTTGCGGAAAGCGTCGCCAGCGAAGCTTGAATTTTTTCGTACAACTCGTGAATCACTTTGCCGAAATGCTGCACGACTACGGCGACGATCGGCACCGGGAGAAGAACCCAAAGCGTGAGTGACCCGGAGAGCTGCGACATGACAATGATCGCCAGCGCCATGCCAACAATAGTTTGTCCGCTGTACATGATCCCGGGACCGAGAACCATCCGCACCGCGTTAAGGTCGTTGGTCGCGCGAGACATTAGCTCGCCAGTGCGGTTGCGAACGTAAAATTCCGGCTCCATGAGCAGCAATCGATTGAGCAAATCGCCGCGGATATCAAATTCAATGTCCCGCGACACGCCGATGAGCACCCAGCGCGTCACAAAAGAGAGCACCGCGCGCAGCGAAACAAGCGCGATAAGCAGAAGGCAATAGATGCCCAACGCGTAGCGGCTGTGCGGCGAGTAAAAAGGAATCATCCGGCTCAACCAGGAATCGGCCAGCAATTGACCTTGCGCACTTCTCTCGAATGGTCGGCTGCTTCCCGCGAGAATATCAGTCAGAACCCCAGTGGCCAGCGGTATCACGTTCTGCGCCACGCTCGCCACGACGAGCGCAAACATTCCCAGCGCAGTCGCTCCGCGATATCTCCCGAGGTACGGAACGAAACCGACGAGATTTTTCCACGAAGAGGTTTTCGGCGGCTTTTTCGCCGCAGAAGTTGCGCCAATCGTGGCTGCGGCCGCGCTCATCGCAGTACCGACCTCGCTGTATCCAGTGATGCCTTCTCCATCAGGAAATGTTCGTAGGTCATGTCCAGCGACTGGTAACGTTGTGTCTTAGGATTCCAGGCGATCCCGATCGGCAGTACGTGGTTATCGCCTCCGATCTTGACCGGCGTGAAGTACAGCTGAATTCCTTTGACGGGGTCCTGGTCCCACTGAACCTTCCAGCCCGCGACGGCACTCAAAGGCGTCAGGGCGAGATAGCCCTTGGCATTTTTCAGATATTCATCGCAACGCAGAAGTTCCGACCATTTCCCATCGGTTTCTTCGGCAAGAACGGCGCGCGTCACGATGATTCCGGGAATATTATTTTTTGGCGTTTTGGGGATGACATTCGCTGCAAGGAATTGTTGCTTGCCGGTTTTCGCCAGGTCTCCGAACACGAGGACTTGCGTCTCTTTTCCAAGCAAATTTTGCGCAGCGGCTTGCATGTCTTCCGGGACCGTAGGTGCCGCAGGTTTCGCTGGCTCTTCTGCCCCAGGTTTTGGCGCGGGATCATCGCCGCATCCGATGAGCAGCCCGGTTACTAGCAAGGGTGCAAGTGTGAGAGAACTTGCCACTATTCCAACAAGAAAGCGCTGGCTACCGATCGCACCAAAGCGAGAGCGACGCGCGCGGCCCTCAGTATGGAAAGACGCAAGGGAGCTGGGAGCGGTAGCCGAACAATCAGAGTAAGTTTTGGATTCGTCCATCAGTGACTTGCCGCCGTCAGCGTAATTCCCACTATACGCCCGGCGTGCCATCCTTTTCCGGCGTGTTCAGCAGCTTCCTTTGGTGTGGAACGCTCTGCGCCTGCGAGCCAGACCTGCAATCTTACGATTCTAACTGTTGCCAGCCCTTCGTGGAAGCGCCCACGAAGGCACGGTTCCTTACGGCTTACCGCCCGCGCGTGCAGTTAGTGCTGCCCCAGAATCGCGTCGAGCCGCGCTTCAAAGTTTTGCTCGCCTTCCGACCACAGCTCGCTGCGCTCCACAGGCAGCGCCTGCTCAATCGCCTCGACCCAACTGAATAACTGTTGGATGTTCGCACGGGTCTTTGCGTGATATTCCTTCAAATTGGCTGGGACGGACATCCATTGGCGAAATGTGTGTTCCAGCGGATGGTCGGAAGAGTCGAATGGATTCGAAGCCGCGCCGGGAGCGAGCAGGCCGCCATGTCCGGTGAAGAAATGCTCGAAACCGAGGTCGGCGGTGAAATTTCCTTCGGATGCGGCGATGCCGCCGTCGTATTCGGGCCCGTGGCACGTCAGCATGAGCGGCTCTGGCTTGTGCATCCACTTCAGAGCTTCCACGTCAAAGCTCCAGATATCCCATTTTGCGTTGACGATGTACGCGCTGTCCGGGTGAAGGTGCTGAATCGCCAGGGCCGCAACCTCTGGCGCCCCGTAACCCAGGTCCTTGAGGTCCCACTCAGCTAGTGAAAGCTCCGTCGCATCGATGGGCTGCACGATGAGTTCCTTGAACGCGTTTTCTGAAGCGGAAAGCGGCGCCGTCGTGAGAAATCTCGCGAACTGCGCAATCAAAGTGGTTTCAGAGAAGTCGCGCGTCCACACGCGCAAATAAGCTCGGTTAGCCATAGTTGGTCAAGATCTCTGATTATACGGCTGTTGAAGACGAGAGGCGAATCGCAGTCCAGGTCGGGTCAAAAATTCGCAGAGAAACTAGCGTTCACTGCCGCCGGCGGTTTGCGAGCGCGACATTTGCGGATCGGAAACCGGCGGCTCCGGAGCCGTCAAGCCGGCGGCAATTTGCTGCAATCGCTCGCGCAACGTTTCGCCAACACCGGCAAAAACCTGCGCGCAAGTTTCGCGGAGCGTCTCCGCGGCTTTCGCGGCAATGGTATTGACTGCTTCGCGCGACTGATGATCCAGGCTGGCTACGGTGGCGAGCATCCACTGATTCGAAACATTTTCGAGCCGGTCGCGATGCTGGTCGGCGGCTTGATTGCTCATCTGCGAGTAAATGTTCCGCATTTCCGCCGCGTGCGCATCAACGGTCGACTTCCAGGAATCGAGCAACGGCGAGATACCGGCTTTCACCCGCACATTTGCGTCGGCAACGCCGCGCTCCACCGCGCTGCCCATGCTGGTCTGGAACTGGCGCAAAAAGGCTTCCTGTTCTGCGGTGACTTTTTGCACCAACTCCGCCCGTGTCGCGTCAAGCTGCGTGCGCGTTTCGCTTAGCGATCGCAGTGTTTCCTGGCTAAAACCATCTAACTCTTGCCGCGCCTGGCGCTGGATTTCATCTGTGAAGGCCGCCGTCGTGGTCTCCGCGGCCTCGGCAAACAGCGCCCGTGCCTGTTCGAACGCGTCGTGCACAACCTCTTCCATCTGCGTTTGCGTATGGCCGATAAAGCTGCGGCTGGAGTGATCGAGTTCGCTGGCAAAGACGCCTGAAACTTCACCGGCCTTCTCGCGAAACTGATTCTCCGCCTGCTCCACGGTTTTCTCGGTGAGGCTCTGAATCTGCGTTTGCGCTTTTTTCTCGTACCATTCGGCGGATTTCATCAAGTCGTCCACCGTCTGATGCTTCAGGTCGGCCGCGCGGGATTCGATCTCCGCGAGGTTGCGTGCGGCGACTGTTTGCGCGGATTCCTGCAGAATTTCATCCACGCCTCCAAGATTTTCGCGGAAGCGCGCGAGAGAATCCGCGAACGCTTCATCTGCCTCAGCGCGGATGCGGTCCTGCTGCAAAGTCAGAGCGGCGTCGAGGAGCGAGCGACCACCCGCCAGCCGGTGAATCGCCTCATCCGTCTTCGAGATGTGCGGTTGCACCATGGAATCAATCTGCTGGTCGAAGCGCGAAATCGCTAGCCGGCAATGTTCTTCAAACGTGGTGCGAATTCGCGCGTTGAGTTCCTCGAGAAGTGTCTCCGACTGCCGATGCAATTCATTGCGGTGCAAGCTCAGCACGTCGTCCACTTGAGATTCAAAGCCCTCTAGCGCTTGCCTCTGCGCAGTCTCGGTACGAGTGGAAAAATGTTCCAAGCGCTCGCTGGATTCTGCCGCGCGTCCCAAGGCGCCTTCCAGCCACTGGGATTGCTCCTGCAGGGAGTTCCGCAACGCGGACAATCGCTGTTCGGTCTCGCTTGCGGTCTTGCTCATCGATTCAAGAGCGGCCGCCGTCTGCTGTTCGGATTGCTCCCGCAGTGCGTAATGCAAATCGGCCACTCGCCGCTCTGCCTCAGTGGCCGCACCACTTATGGATTCGCGAACAGCCGCGCTTTGCCGTTCCGATTCTTCCTGAAAAGTAGCACCCAACTCTGCGATGCGTTGCTCCGTCTCGGTCGAGGTGCTTGCGAAGGATTCGCGGACGCTTATGGTCTGTCGGTCCGCTTCTTCCTGCAATTGTGACAAGCCGGTGCGGATCTGTTCGCCAAGGCCTGTAGTGACTTTCCCCTGCGCGGCGGCCAATGTGCTTTCGAGCGTCGAACGCCAGCGCGCCTGCGCCGCCTCGACTTCGCTAGTGAGCTGTCCACGCCAGTTGGAATGAGCCGCGGAAAGCGCTGCGGTAACCTGCTGTTCGATCTCATTTGCAGCCGCGCGCATAGCTTCGCGGTGCGCGTTTGCAGCCACTTCCCGCTGCCGCGCCACATCCTCCACCTCGCGGATCGAGTCCGCGGCACGATTGGCGATTTGAGTCTCAGCTTGCTCGGTATGCGCGCGCAATTCGGCAGCCGATTCCTCCGCCTGCTGGCAAAGCTCGCGTAGCGTTCCTACGGCGCTCGCAAGATGTTGCGTTTGTTCCGCGCGCTCCGCTGTGCCGCGGTCCGAAATCTGCTGTGTCAACGCCCGCGTGAGCTCTTCGAGCTGCGGCGCAATCCAGCGGGGCAGCTCTCGTTGCAGCGCTTCCGCGGCCGCGGTCTGCGCCGTGCGCGAACGCGTGTCGGACTCTTCCTGAATTTTCGCAACCGCAGCCGAAACTTGCTGCGCAAGTTGCTCCCGGGCAACGGAAAGTTTATGCTCCCACTCTTCCATCGACACACGGCGCTCGGCGGCGACGGCTTGCGCCGCAACTTCGCGCGCGGTGGCCTGAATTTGTTGTTTCGCGTCGGCCATCAGCCGCGCCATGTGCCGCGCCAGTTGCAGTGAGGCATCGGTAGCGCTTGCCGGAGCAGGGAAGATGCGCAGATTGTCTTGCGCAACCGTCGTGGGAAGTTCCGGTTCCGTAAGAGGCAAGTGGATTTCCGCGGTTTCTGAACCTCTTAAAGAGACATCCTGTGTGCTCGCGTGAGCACTCGCGGTGCGTACCGCTTCCGAAGGCGCGAACCAATCCGGCGGGGGAAATGCAATTCCCCAAGTGTTGCCAGGATTTTCCAATTCCAGCGCCACCTGAAAAAGTTGCCGCACTGTACGCGGCCGCTGAATCCATGCCACACGTCCGCGCACCGCTCTTGGAGGCTGTCCGGTTTCCGGGTGCGGCACTTCCAGCGTCACCCACATGTTTTTCAAAACGTAGTGCTTCGATTGGTAGCGGCAGCCATGGCAATTGATAATGAGCGTCGATGTCCGCTCCGTGAATGGGCGGCCGAGCGCGTCCACGCCCGTCACTGCAAGCGGAACCGCCTGCATGATTCGCGTGCTACGGCGCTTCCGCAATTCCTCGTTCTGATGTGCGACCGATTCAGACATCATTTCCGTCGATTCGTCGGCAAGATTGCCGCTCTGCTCGTCCATGGACACCGTCGCCGCTCCTAGAGTTTGGGCCGAACTCCCAGATCGCTTACGACTGCTTGCTTGCTCTTCCTTGCGCAGTAACTTCCGAAATACCGTGCGAAGTAACGCGCGGAGTGACTTCCGAGGCTCCCTCTGAGGAGGATGTACGGTGTGTTCCAGCGAGGAACTCCCATGCTTCCTTTGCGACCCAGATTGGTCCTACCAGCAAATAAATCGGTCCTTGAAAAAACGCTGGGTGGTTTCCCTCGATCTTATGTCCAAGAAAAAGAAAAATCCAGCCGCCTGCAAAAAAACTCGCTCCCCAAATCCACTTCATAAAGATCAGCAGAACAATCCCGACGAAAATCATAGGGATGCCAATCCCGTGAAGAAACTTATTCCATCCGGAAGAATGCTCGTGATCGTATTGCGCCATATAGTGCGCCAAGAGTGGCATAGCGCACCTCCTTGCGGTAGGGGACAACTCCGCGGGAATGAGACTCTATACCCAAAATGGGACTTTGACTAGAGGTGGCCATACGTACTGGAACGCCTTAAAAACGGTATCAAAACTGAACGGGGGAAGCTATCTCCAGGGGCGGCTGAGGGCCAAACTGAGCCTGTTTTTGATCTTTTTGCTTACAGGCTATCTTATAAAAGCCTTTTAGGAGGGCACGGCTTCAGCCGTGCCGAAAACGCCTCGGAAGGGGGGCTTTAGCCCCTGAAGAATGGGTATTTCCGAAGCTCTGTTTTAAGAGATGGGTTCTGGAACGATTGACTCAGAACAAGCAATTTCTACAAGTCTCGGCGCCCCTCAAGTGCCTTGAGCATGGTGACTTCGTCCGCATACTCTAAATCTGCGCCAACTGGAATTCCGACCCCGATGCGCGTGACTCGCACGCCCAATGGTTTCAGTAGTTTAGATAGATAAACCGCCGTAGCTTCGCCTTCCGCCGTCGGATTCGTGCAGATGATGATTTCCTCGACCGACCCGCCCTTCAGGCGTTCGATGAGAGGCTTAATTCTTAGCTGTTCCGGTCCTCGCCCGGACAGCGGCGACAGCGAGCCTCCCAAAACGTGATACATCCCGCTGTAAGTGCGGGTTTTCTCGATCGCCATGATGTTGTGCGCTTCTTCCACCACGCAGATGATCTTCTTATCGCGATTCGCGCCCGTGCAGAAGTGGCACGGATCATTCTCCGTAATGTTGCTGCACACCGAGCATTCGCGAATCTTTTCCTTAGCGTCGCGAATGGCGTCCGCCAGCCCCATCGCATCTTCCGGCGCCGCCCGCAAAATAAAAAACGCCAGTCGCTGAGCGGTCTTCTGGCCAATCCCGGGAAGGTGCTTCAGTTCATCGATGAGTCGTTCAACAGGAGCAGCAAAATCAGGCATGCAAGATGTGTAGCACAGCCGCGCATCTCCGCGCAAACCAGCAAAAGATTTGGCAGTGAATCAATTTCTCCCTGCGCGATTAGTCCGGGGTTACAACAGGCTTCTGTTTGTTCACGATGCCGCCGGGTTCGAGCGTTACGACAACACTGCTTGCTACTCGCACTGTTTGCCCATCAACCTTGAACGGCCTGTAGACATAGTGAGCGACAGTCCTCACTGCCACCTTACTGGCCGCTTCTGACGAACCATTCCTTGCTGCCGCTTCCCAGATATGACCGTCCACCCCAACGACAATATCCACGATGACCTTCGCAGGCTCAGTCAGAAGCGGCCGGTCGAAGCGCGTTCTGGCGCTCGACACCAGTCTCGCGGCCTGCTCTTCAGGCTCGACATGCACCATCTCAACTTTGCACAGCACCCGTTTGTCAGCTGGTTTAAGTGTTTGGTTACGATAGAACTGGTCTAGATACGAAGAGTTCGCCGGCTGGGGATAAGTCAGTTCCGCTGCTTTCAACAGCAGTTGCTCAGCCAATGGATCAAAATCGGCGCTGTCCATCTTTTCATACCGAAGTGCATTGGAAATGAGGTGCAAATTCCATCCGGTTCGGGCGGCCAGTTCTTTGTCTTTTCCAGCATCTTCGATGGCATATTTCGCGAAAGCCGACTCTCTCTCTGTGACATCGATTGATGTAATGCCCTCGAACGGATTTTCACCGGTAACGCCGGTGATGGCATCGGCATAAATTTTTGACAGAATTAGGCGGCCGTAGTTATCCGTACTTTTCAGCCACTTCGCGGCTTCCGCGCGGTCCGTCAGCTTCAGGCAGTGTGCGGCATTGACCAACACATCTGGGAAATACGGGTACTGTTTCACCTGTTTCAGCCAGAGCTTTCGCGCTTGCGCGTAAGCCTCTTTGTCATCCGGATTGATGAACAAACCCTGGTCGTCATGTGCGCCAACGAAGTAAAGATCAGGGTGATTCTGAATCGCCCACAAGATGAGCTTTGTTCTAGAGGCCTGAAACTCCGGCTGCTCCCAATGACAGAGGTAATAGTCTAGAAGCTGCATTAATGTTTCGACGTCGGAGGCATCTCTCTGCAACTGTTGCTCGGCCTGGTCGGCCATCTGCGGCGTCTTGAGGAACGCAATCCCAGGTCGGCTTCCGAAGATCACCTCGCAATGGTCTTGGCCGGCACACCGCCCAGCCCCACCGAATGCGCCAAGCACGAACAGCAAACCAACCACGACAAATCGCCGCCTGGACTCGCCGCCGCGTTTGATCATTGCTGAGCTCATGGATCGATCAACCAATTTCCTGATTTTTTCGTGAGATGGCGGATTCTGCGGCCCAAGTTGCTCGGCAGGTGCATGCCGAATTCACTCGTCCAACCTACTAATACGTATGGCCGCGCCACTATTGGAGACCCTTTTTGCCCCATCAGAGTTCTCACCTTTCCCAAACTGGCGCACCCCAGCCTCTCGTCGTAACCCCTTTAAAAGAAGATGTTTAGCGTTCACGTGGTTACTAACCAAAGTACGGCTGGGAACAAACCGCAAGGTTCCGGCTCAGGTCCGTTCTAACATTAGAACTAATCGAGCGGCACATCTGAGGGAAACCCATGGCCCCCTTCTACCTCTTATTCGGTTTCTATGGGCTGCTGCTGCTCGCCACGCCTTTCTTGGCGATTTGGCTCTATTTTAGGAACGCCAAACTTAAGAAGCAACTGGCCGAACTCGTCGAAGAGAACGCGAAACAACACACAAAATTGCAACGCGCCATCGGCGAACTGCAGACCAAGGTTGGGGCCACACCTTCGCCCGCACCGCCAGCCGTCGAGAAACCGGTCGCACCCGAGATAAGCCACCCGAGTGTCGTTCCTGTTCCACGATCTTATCCGCATATACAGATTCCCTCGACGATCGCGGTCCCTCCTCGTGTGGAAGTCCAGCCGCCAATCAAGCCGCCTGCGGCGCCTTCGATTCCTTCCCCAGAGAAAAAGTCCGAAGCTGCGCCTGAGCAGCAGCCGCAAGTGGTAGCGCCATTTGTGCCCGTTCCACCTGTAACCGCACCGCTGGAGCGGAAACCGGCTGAGCCCAAGCCGAACGCGCCCGCAATGCCTCCGCCGCAGCCGGCAGCAATTCCTCCTGCCGCAACCGCGCGCATTTCCACGCCACCCCCGTTCTCACCTCTGCGCACTCCCGCGCCGCGGCCGACGATGAAAGATCGCATGAGAGCGATCTCGGCTCTCGAAGACGCGCTGGGAACCAACTGGTTTGCAAAGCTCGGCGGCATCATGGTCGTCATCGGCGTAACGACGATAGGACTGATCAAGCTGCAGTCCTTTGGAGCCGCGGGAAAAGCAATCGTTTCCTATCTCGTGGCGTCTCTGCTTTTGGCAGGCGGCATTTTCCTGGAGAAGCGCGAACGCTATCAACTTCTCGGCCGCGTCGGAATCGGGTGCGGCTGGGCCCTGCTTTTCGGCAGCACCTACGGAATCCACAATTTCCCTGCGATGCGCGTCCTCGATTCTCTTGTCCTGGACTGCATCCTCATGCTCATTGTGGCGCTAGCCATGGCCGCGCACACCCTTCGCTACAAATCCCAGTTCGTCACCGGCCTCTCCTTTCTCCTCGGTTACACGACGGTTGCTCTAAGTTTCAGCGAAATTACGTCGGGATCGTCCGCAGCCGCAAGTGAGAGCACCGTTTACGGATTGCTCGCAGGCGTGATGCTGGCGATCGGCCTGGTCACCATCGTCTTGAAAATGGGTTGGTTCGAACTCGAAGTCTTTGGGATCCTATCCAGCTATCTCAATCATCTCTACTGGCTTTACAAAATCCTTGGACCCAACGGCGCACACGGTCGCGCCTTCCCCGAATATCACGCCAGCATCGCGATGCTGTTTTTCTATTGGCTGACGTTCCGCATTTCCTACATCCTGCGCGGCGTCAAAACCGACTTCCAAGAGCACGTTTCCACCGTCGCGGCCCTTCTCAACACGCTTCTTCTCCTCGGCGTAATGAAGTTCCAATCCGTTCAGCCGCATCTTGCTTATCTAGCCTTGTTCGCAATCGGCGCACTCGAATTCATCTTCGCTCAGCTTCCCATCACTCGCCGTCGCCGCCGCGCTTTCATCATCCTCAGCCTGCTCGGCGCCGCGTTAATGATTGTTGCCGTTCCTTCCCACTTCTCCGGCAACGACGTCGCCTACTTATGGCTAGTCAGCGCCGAAGTTTTTCTCTTCGCCGGAATCATTTTCGAAGAAGTCGTCTTCCTCCGCGTCGGTCTCCTAACGGGCCTGCTTGTCGGCATCGATCTCCTCGCCTATAACTTCCGCCCGCTGGTCGCGTTCCGTGCCAAAACCGAGGACCTCGCCTCCGGGCCCGGCATTCTTTTCGCGGTTTGCGGCGTCGCTCTCTATCTCAACTCCTTGTACATCGCCACGCGATGGAAAGAATCTTTCCGCGCCGCTCTCGACCGCCGCCTACTCGATGTTCATTCCTATCTCGCGGCCTTCGCCACCGCCACCGCTGCCTGGGCTCTCTTTTCCAAGGATTGGACTGCTGTCGCCTTCGCCGCCCTCATGCTCGCTCTAGCGGCACTTGGACGCCGCCTTGAGTCGCATCACCTGCAAATTCAATACGCCCTCCTTGGCGTGCTCACTCTCTATCGCACGTTAGTCTTCAATCTTCACACCGAGGCTGCGCTACATACACACATCACCACGCGCCTCATTACGTTACCCATCCTTGGCGCCATCTTCTATCTCACCGCCAAACTTGCTGCCCACAGTGACGACCAGGAGCAGCGCATCTTCCGTGCCCTCTTTTCCTTCGCCGGTGCTTCCATGTTCGGGTTTCTCATCTGGAGCGAGGCGCCCCCCATTTGGATGGCCGCGCTTTTTCTGGCCGCTGGAATTCTCCTCGCGTTTGCCGCTCGCCGCTGGGACCTTCTCCATCTCAGCATTCAGGAGCATCTTTTCGCCATCGCCGCAGTTCTGCGAACACTCGACTACAACTGTCACCTGGCCGGCTATTACGGCCCATTCAGCATCCGCTTGATTACCGTTTCGCTCGTCGCTGCTGGCCTCTACGCCATTTCGCGCCGGGCAACCAATGAAAGCGCATCGCACGGTCTCATCGCCGCGTATCTCCACACAACCGCAGCAACATTCCTGCTCGCTCTCTTGATGTGGTACGAATTGTCCTCCGGTTGGCTCGCCGCTTTCTGGGCGCTCTTCGCTTTCGCGCTCGCCGCCGTCGATCGGCGCTTCAAGCTAGAGGATCTGCACTGGCAAGCTCACGCTCTCGCCGCGCTCACCATGCTCCGCGCCGTCGGCGTCAACATGTACGTCGAAGAAACGTGGCACGGTGTCAGCGTTCGTCTCCTGTCGCTCTCGATAGTCGCCTTAGTTTTCTACGCCATGTCGCGCCTTGTCCGTATGCCCGAGGAGTTGCGCGCCCGCGACTTCCACCACATCTACTCCTGGTCCGCGTCGCTAATCGTCTCGCTGCTTCTCTGGCACGAACTGCGCCCTCTCAGCATCGCCGTCGGCCTCGCCGCTTTCGGCCTGGTTCTATTCGAATACGGCCTGCTGCGCAAAATCGCGCAATTCCGTTATCAGTCCTACGTCGCCTTCGCCGCCGCCTTCGCCCGCATTTTCTTCGCGAACCTTGCCGCGGGCGATCCTGGCGTCTTCATGAGCGACCGCATGATCACTGTCGTCCCGCTCATCTTGATTTTCTTTTTTGTCTACGCGCAACTCTCCGCGCAGGAAGAAAACACCGCAGGCGATCACCGCTTCCGTTTTGATTCGTTCCTCGCGTATCTCGGAACCGCCACGCTTGCCGCCCTCTTCTATTTCCAGTTTCCGCCTGAATGGGTGGTAGTTTCCTACGCAGTGGTAACGCTGGCTCTCTTCGCCATTGCTTGGGCGCTCGATCGCTCCATTTTTCTTCATCAGGGAATTCTTCTCACGCTAGGAACTTTCGCGCGTGGTATGGCCCACAATCTCTTTGGTGGGGGTTATTTCAATCAGGGAACCTGGCAAGGTCGCTACATCGTTGTCGGAAGCGCTTCGGCCATTTTGCTCGCGACCCTTTACTTTGCGTTTGCCTTGCGCGGCCGATACGCGCCGCCCGCCAACGCGAGCCGATGGAAAAAAATCACCACCGCCCTGGTTGCTCGGCCCGAGCAACTCCAGTTTTTCGTTCCGGTGATTTTAATCGCCACGATGTTTGCACTGAAAATGAGCGCAGAATGGGTTACGGCTTCTTGGGGCCTCGAAGGACTGTGCATCGTTTTGCTTTCCTATGTGTTCAAGGAACACAGCTACCGTCTCGCCGGGTACGCACTGTTGCTGCTTTGCGTCGCAAAAATAGCCGCGATGGACTTTTGGCGGCAGACATTGTTTGAGAGGGGGCTCACGGTTGCAATCGTGGGTTGCGTCCTCGTGGCTGTTGCACTGCTACACACGCGTCTTAGAGAGACTTTCGAGCATCAGCGATGAAGCGCGCCGTCGTCTTCATAATTTTCTTCGCCATCCTGGGAGTCGCGCTTGCCGGCCTCTATTGGAGCCAGCGCCGTGCCAAATCTCCGCCCGTCTCAGCCAACGCCATCTTGAATCTGGCTGCGGACACGCAACGCGACCTCACTCGCATCCCCATGCATTTCACGCGCCTCAGCGATGAACAGGAAATCGTTATCGGCAGGGAACTCTCGGAGCGCTACGCCATGCAGCAGCGCAAGCTGACTCCAGGGGAAGAGGCTTTGGAAAGATATGTCCGCCGCGTCGGAGGCACAGTCGCCGCTCACGCGCACCGGCACCTTGCTTATTTCTTTTATGTTCTCCCCGATCACAACATGATCAACGCATTCTCGCTGCCCGGTGGCCCTGTTTACATCGGCGAAGGCATGCTCGATCAAATGGAAACAGAAGACGAGCTAGCCATCATTCTCGCGCATGAAGTCGAGCACATCGATCACTATCACTGCGTCGAGCGCGTACAAATCGAAGCCAAACTAAAAAATGCAAATCTCGAACTTATGGGCCAATTGCTGCGAACCCCGCTGGAGTTTTGGCAAGCTGGCTATCACAAAGACGAAGAGTTCGAAGCTGATCGCGAAGGTGTCCGCCTCGCCGTCGAGTCCGGCTACTCGCCATACGGAGCGGTCGACATTTTTACCCGGCTAGCAAAGCTCTGCAACGAATACGTCATTCACGCGCAAAGCCCCGAAGAAGAATTGTCCGAGCTCGCCATTCAGAGTCTCACTGGATACTTTCGCTCGCATCCGCTTCCTTCCGAGCGCCTCGACCAAGTCAACGGACTCATCGCCCAGGAACATTGGGAAGACCGCAAAACGCAAAAGCCGTTCCACGTCGAATACGAAGTCCACAACGGCCACTTCGTAAAATAAAAAACTAGTGCGCCAACCCTGTAGGGGCGGGGCTTGCCCCGCCCTCCGGCTTGGGCGAAACACGCGGCCTGCAAACAAGAAAACACAGGTTTGGAAAAATCCGAAGGTAGGAAGAGCTCAAAGAGAGAATCTTAAAACTTAGAACAGTCCGGGTATTTTCATTCCTGATATTCCGGGGATGGTGCCGGCGAGATTTTTCATTTGGCTGGCTAGTTCTTCATCGACGCGGCGCGAGGCTTCGTTGACTGCGGCGCGCACTAGGTCCTGCAACATCTCCTGATCCTTGCTGTTGAAAACTTCAGGCTCGATGCGCAGGTCTACGATTTGCTTTTGGCCGTTCATTTTTACGGTGACCATGCCGCCGCCGGCCGAAGCTTCCACGGCTACGCCATTCACTTGTTGCTGCAAGTCTTCCTGAACCTGCCGCAACCTCGAGAGCATCTGCTGGATCGCATTGACTTCCATCAGGACTCCTCTTGGCGCCATTTTACTTCGGAGATTTTTCCACCGAAGCGTTGCAGCATCGACCGCACCATCGGATCTCGCTCGAACTGCTCGCGCAACCCTTGCGTGCCGGAAATTCCGCGCGGCGCATTTGCTGCAACTGCTTCTACTTTAGCACACACTCTTACTGGACGGCCCAGCACTTTGCTCGAAGAGGCACGGACCTTTTCCAGCGAGTCGCGTCCTTCCATCATTTCGGCGAACGCGCGCTTGTCCGCCGAAAAATAAATTCTCAGTTCCGCGCCTTCCAATTCCCAGCGGGTGCCTTGGTTCACGATCTCGCCGAGAAATTTCTGCTGCGCTTGAATCGCCGTTTTGATTTCCGCAACCTGCTCCTGCGTGATTCCTTCTGCGCGCGGCGCGCTTGGCGTTGCGACAACTTCTTCGGCTTCTGATTCAGATTCCGAAGCAGGCACAACGGTTGCAGGAGGCGCGGCCTTGATCTCTTCTCGTGCTGGCGTTGGCGTCGGAGCGGCTTTTACTTCCGCGCGCGCCGATGCCGCCGCCGCCGCTGCCGGAGAAAAACTCGGCGCGGAGACTCGCGGCGGGGGAGTGAAAGTTGTTTGGGGAGCAGGAGCAGAAGAAAAACTCCGTGTGGCTGGCGCTGCTGGCGGTGCCACGATAGCCGGTGCTGCGGTAGCGCTTGAGCGCATGCCGCCTGCACTTGCAACTCCCGCAGGTGCACCGCTGCGAAGTTCCGCCATCAATTCTTCCATAGGTGCGAGCCGTTGCGCGTTGATCAGCCGCAAGAGTCCCATCTCCAGATGCACGCGAGCGTCGGGCTTGCGCCGTAAATCGTCATCCGTCTGCAAAAGAATCTGAAAGAATCGCGTGAGGTCTTCTTCGCTGAATTGCGCAGCGGCATTTGCAAGGGCAGGGCGTTGATCCGCGGTGGCTGCAATCAAATCCGAATCCGCGCCGCTCACTCGCGCGATCAGCAAGTTGCGGATGTGCCGGATGGCTTCACGGCAGAAATGTTGAAGATTGCGGCCTTCCTTCTGAAACGTATGCACGAGCCCGAGCGCGCGGTCCGCCGAACCTTCCGCGATGGCCGCGACAAGCTCATTGAGTGAATCTTCGGGCACCACGCCAAGCAATTCGCGAACTTCTTTGTCCGCGATGACGTCGCCGCAATAGGCCCGCGCCTGCTCCAGAAGGGAAAGGGCGTCACGCAAACTGCCTTCCGCCATTCGCGCAATCACTGCCAAAGCGCCCGGCTCGATCTTCAAATTCTCTTTCGCAGCGATTTCTTCGAGCCGCCCTGTAATTTCCGTGAATGTCAGTGCGCGAAAATGAAAATGTTGTGAGCGTGAGCGAATTGTATCGGCGAGATTTTCCGGCTCGGTGGTCGCCATCACGAAAATCACGCGGTCGGGTGGCTCTTCCAAAGTTTTCAGCAGGGCATTGGACGCTTCGCTCGTGAGCATGTGCGCTTCATCGAGAAGCACAACCTTGCTGCGCGAAGCTGCGGGCGCATAGCGCACCATTTCGCGCAGTTCGCGGATTTGGTCGATGCCGCGATTCGAGGCCGCGTCAATTTCGATTACATCGAGCGAGGTTCCCGCGGCAATTTCTTTGCAGGAATCGCACTCGCCACAAGGATCGGCTGTCGGTCCTTGCGCGCAATTCATGGCCTTCGCAAGGATGCGCGCCGCGGTGGTTTTTCCCACGCCGCGCGCGCCAGAAAAAATATACGCATGCGCCACGCGGTCGTTTTTGATCGCGTTTGCCAGCGTCGAAGTTACGTGGGATTGTCCGACAAGATCACTGAAGGTTTGCGGGCGCCACTTCCGGGCTATAACCTGGTAGCTCATTTCGCGTCAGTCGACTTCGCACTCCTGCTCTGTTTGTTTAGCCACAAAACAAAAAACACAATCCCAACGCAACCTAAACCAAACAGAGTCATAACCACCGCAGCCAAAATCATCGTTGCACCATCAAAGCCAGCGCTTCGCAGTTCACCTTCGACTTCCTACTGCTTGCCCTGAGCGCAAGCGAAGGGTCGAAGATGAACTTCTTTCCGGCGCGAGGAACTTCGGGTGATCTGCGGCACCCGAGGCAATCCCGATACCGTTGCTCCCTTCCGGGCCTGGCGGGGTTCGCGGGACCTCGTTGCACAGAGCCCGAAGTTCCACGCTCCGGCAGCCGCGCTCATCGCGCCGCTGCGAAGAAAAGTTTAGCACATTCAGTCAGCGTAAAAATGCTGTGCCAGTTCCTCGCTAGGAATGTAGCGAAGCGCCTGTCTATAAATTCCCAGAAATGTTCCTCGATCCAATTCGCGGTGCTTCGGAATGGTGAGCGTTTGCCGCGTACCGTCGGAACTCACTCTTCGGAGTTTAATGTGGCTACCACGTTGTGACGCAACTCCGAATCCAAATGACGCAAGAATCTTAACCACATCCGCGCCCGAAAGAACTTTAGGCTTCGGCATGTACTTGCGGTTCGGGCTCGAGTTCGTAGCTCGCTAGGATGGAAGCATTAGGTGCAAGTCCGAAGTCGGCAGGGTTCTCACCTTCCAGTTGGAGCGCGATCGCTTCCTTCACGTTCTTCATCAGTTCGTCGAGTGTCGCGCCCTGCGTCACTACCGGAAGGTCGAAGCACTCCGCAACGTAGTACTTATCGCCACGGAATATCCGCACTTGAATGATATGTTTCATTGTTTCCATCATATTCGTGCTGTGGTCTGCGGAGCAACAAACATCTCGCGACGTTCCAGATCGAGTTTTGCGTCGTGCTCCGTGTTCTTTTATCAGGTCTCCTTTATGTTGCTAGTTCTTGGGATAGTTGGGGTCGGCTTTCACTTCTAAAATTTGTTTGGTGTGGCGTTCGCTGTGGGCGGCAATAAGCAGGATGAATTCATAGGCGTCCATCTTTCCGCCCGTCGGACCATCGACGGCGTGGTCGCGCAGGCCGGGCGTGGTCTTCAGGAATTCTTCGGTCTTGTCTCGGCTTTCCACGAAATGCTTGACGGAGGCGTCGGGTGACCCGTAGCGGTTCGTGGGAACGATCGGCTCGGGGGCTTGCGCCTTTTTCGAGCGATCCGGAACCTTGGCGAGAATGGCATCGTCGGTTGCTTGCACATCACGGCCGGGAACGGCGGGCGCGAGCATCACTTTTTCAATGACCAATCCGCGAATGTAGTCTTCCGCAGCGGCGATGTGCTCCATGCACTGCGCGATCGACCAGCGATCCGGTCCGGCTTTGAAATTCCACTGCGCTTCGGAGAGTCCTTTGGTGGCGTCGAGAACGCCTTGCTTCGTTTTCTCGAGATATTGCAGCGTTTTTTCTTTTTCGGATGCAGTTACTTCTTGTGCGCGAAGGGATGTGGTTGCCGAACAAGCCAGTATCGCAACCGCAGTTCCTGCCATCAGTTTCTTGAACATGATTTGCTCGCTTTCTTTTTGTGATTGGTGAGGGAGACGGAAAACTTTGGGACTGCACTGCGAGTCCGCCCGGCCGGCTGGGGTGGCGGAATTGCTCGAGGCGAGACCCTCCGTGTGAGAAGCAATGTAGCAGTCGTGGGATGGTTGGTGCAACGGGAGGCGATGAAGAAGCGGACAGTCGATCCTGCGGAATGGTTTTGGGAAAAGGGCTGAAAGTTGAAAGGCGAAAAGAGGAAAAGGGTAACGCAGAGACACAGAGGACGCGGAGAGTTTGGGAGGGTGGAAAAAATACCCCCCCCCCTCAATTTGTAAGAATATGAATCTAAAGGGCTTACCGAATAATGGATGTGTAGACTATTGAAAATGCAGGGGTTGTTTGCTCTTAGTTTGCTCTGGTTCTGCTCTCTGAGAGAGCTAGTGTTTGGGCGCTGGGAACGGCGGAGGAATTGAAAGGCGGCAGGGCGGTTAGGTTCGGGAGGCAACGGCGTACTTCCTGTCTCCTCCGCGATTAAATACACCTCAAGTATATCATATTCGTACTAGTTGTCAACTGTAATCTTATAAGTGGTTTAACAGCTTGCGGTTGTGGGTGTAGCTGGCAGGTAGGCAGGCGAAGTTGCGATATGTGTGGATCGAAACAGTCTCGGTGAGACTGCGGAATCGAGTGGAAAAGTTAAAAGCCCCACACTTAGAACCGACGTGTGGGGTACCTGCCCCCTAAACATCTGGGCAACCGTCCCGTAATGCTCTTGGTCCGCACAGCCTGTCATTTGTTACAGTAGGCTACATTGAACGCGGCCGATAGCCTCCGCAAATATGGCGCTATCGTGCTGGTCTTCTTCAGGGAGGATTTCTTGCGACTAACTGTACTGTGTCTCTTAGCGTTAGCTGTGTTTCCTTCATTGAGTCGAGCACAAGCTCCCGTTTTCGAGATTACGCCGGTGGAGAGCACGATCAGGTTTGACGTAAAGGCTTCGGTAGATATCGCCGGTAAATTTGATAAGTGGGATGCTACCTTGAAGTTTGCCTCGCCTGACGAAACGACGGCTGTTTTAGAGATCACTATTCAGGCCGCGAGCGTGGATACCGGAAGCGGCGTGAAGAACGGAAAGCTGAAGGGCAAGGACTTCTTCGACGTCGAGCAGAATCCAGTGATCACGTTCAAGTCGACAAAAATTGTGCGGACCGGTCACGAAACCTATGAAGTGGATGGAAACTTTACGATCCGCGGAGTCTCCAACCCCGAGAAGCTGACGCTAACGGTCTCCGGCAGGGGAACGGGTTCAGGCGAGATAAAAGGGAAAATGGTCTTCAACCGCAAGGACTACGGAATGAACAAGGGCATTCCGTTCATCAAGATCGCCGACCATGTCGAAGTGAATTTCCACCTCAAAGGGAAGCGAGTCAGCGGGCCTCCGCTGAACTCGAAGTAATGGCCAGGCCGTTCTGTTAATCAGGTTGTTGAACCGGTGACAGATGGGACGATTCCGCCGGTCCATTAGGGAGCGGAACGTACGGCGTCAAGGGTTCTGGCTTCAAGGGTTTTGTAATCGGTGTAGCCCTGGGATCCGCCCCCATAGAAGGTGGAACGATCAAATGCGTTGAGCGGGGCATTTTGTTGGATACGTGCGACAAGATCTGGATTGGCGATGAAGAGGCGGCCGAAGGCGATGGCATCGGCGTGATTATTCTCGACAGCTTGCGCGGCGCCAGCCGGTGTATAAGCAGCGGCTGAGATGAAGGGGCCGTCGAAGTGCGGACGAAAGAGTTCTGCGTTGTTCAACGCGTTCGGATGGAGTTCGTCGGTCAGGCCAATTTCCGAGCCTCTGCCTTCAATGACGTGCAAATACGCGATGCGGCGGCTACTTAGCTCCGTGATGATGAAGGCGAATAATTCGAGAGGATGGCTGTCGTAAATTCCGCCGTACTGTCCAAACGGCGAGAGGCGTACGCCTAGCCTGTCCTTGCCTATGGCCGTGCTGACTTCTTTGACGATTTCAAACAGGAAGCGAGCGCGGTTTTCTTGCGAGCCGCCGTAAACATCCGTGCGCTGGTTCGTTCCATCCTCGAGGAATTGCTCGATCAAGTGGCTATTGGCAGCTTGCAGTTCGACGCCATCGAACCCGGCGTCCATCGCGTTCAGCGCGGCCTGATGAAACGCGCGGACAAGAACCGGGATCTCGGAGGTCTCGAGGGCACGCGGGATTTCGGAAGTCACCTGTTGAAAGGTGCTGGTTAGAGCGGGAATGGAAGGTGGAACGCTTGAGGGCGCTACGGGCAGGGCTCCATCGGGCATCAGCGAAGAATGAGAATTGCGGCCGTTGTGTCCGATCTGCAAGATGATGCGGCCGCCGCGTGCGTGGACAGCCTCGGTGACTGCTCGCCATCCGGCGATTTGTTCTTGGGTATAAATTCCTGGAGCGCTGGGATAGCCGTGGGCCTGAGGAGTGATCGCGGTTCCTTCGGCAATGATGAGGCCAGCCGAGGCACGCTGCGCGTAATATTCAACGTTCAATGCGGTGGGCGCATGGCCTTCTCCGGCGCGCATTCGCGTGAGCGGGGCCATGACAATTCGATTTGGGAGGCGAATAGCTCCAAGCTGCAGAGGAGTGAAAAGAGATTCGAAGGGCATTGTTGGCCTTTTCTTCAGAGAAGCGTGTACGAAAAATGCGCCGGGAAGGAACGAGTTCAAAAGAAAAAAAGAAAGATCCCACCCTCAAAAAACGAAGGTGGGGCACCCCCTGTCACGCGCAGAGTTCATGCCGAGCGTGCGACGGCTGGCGTGTGAGCATCGTTGACGAGAGTGATTTCGCCCATGTCGATGGCGACTAGTAGAGGTTCTTTTACGAGTTGGTAGTCGCCTTCATAGGCGTAGACGCGGCGCTTGGTGGGGATGAGGATGCCGTCCACGTTGCGATAGTCGGAGGCGTAATTGAGGCCGGTGGCACCGCCGAGGATGTCGACGGTGTAGTCGTGGCGGCGGAGCAGGCCGTCGGGGCCGAAGCAGGAGATTTGTTGTTTGGTATGGCTTTTGACGGTGACGGGAAAAGTAACTTTGAGGCGGCGCCAGGTTTCGCCTTCGACTTGAATGGACGGGATTTCCTCGGTGGTGAAACCGTCTTGCGTGTAAAGGAACGGGGTGTTGAGGTAGGTCCAGAGGGCTTCGCCGACGAAATAGGCAACATGGATTTCGTCCCACGGAGTTTCTCTTTGCTGGCCTTCGAAGGATTTTTCGGGGTTATCGCGTGACTCAATCAGGATTCCGTTTTCGGTCTCGATCACGATACGGCTTGGAGTGAAAACGGCGCGCTTGTTTTGGCCGGGGAAGTCGACGGTGAGGTGTTCGTTGCGCGTATCGGCAGTCAATACAACGTTTCTTAGAAAGTCTCCTTTGCCTTTGACAAACCAGATGGCGCCCGTGATCGAGGCCCCTACCTTAATCGACTTTACTTTGTTCCAGCGCTCGAAACCGCCGTGGGCTTTTACCGCGAGATTCAATAATTCGGTCATTTTTGAAGTTTTCTGTTTCTTGACGCCAAAAAACTATCTGCGGGTGCAACAGTCATTGGTCTGACTCCTTCGTCTTCTCCCTTGGCGCGGGACGTAGCTGGAAGATAGCCGTGCTTTCGGCCGCAGAAAAAAAACCGGAGATGGCCTTGAATGTGAACGAAGGCCACCCCCATTTTATGACAAAATCGAGAAAATTACTGTCTGTTAAGGGACACTCGTCGGGCGCTATGCGGATGCGGCGTTGGCACCTTTTAGGAAAGCTAGCAGGTCGGCGTTGATTGTGTCGGCTTCGGTTGTGGGCATGCCGTGGGGAAAATTTTTGTAGGTTTTCAGTATGGCGCCTTTGACTAGCTTGGCGCTTAGCGGGCCGGCGGCTACGTAGGGGACGATTTGGTCGTCTTCGCTGTGCATAACGAGCGTCGGTACCGTGATCTTCTTCAGGTCCTCGGTGAAGTCCGTCTGAGAGAAGGCCACGATGCCATCATAGTGCCCTTTGATGCTGCCCATCATTCCCTGCCGCCACCAATTTTCAATGATGCCTTGTGACGGTTTCGCGCCCGGCCGGTTGTAGCCGTAAAAAGGTCCGATCGGCAAGTCCATGTAGAATTGCGCGCGGTTGGCGGCAAGTGTTTTCTGGAAGCCGTCGAACACTTCTTTCGGAAGGCCGGCGGGATTCGCTGGCGTCTTCACCATGAGCGGCGGCACCGCGCTGATGAGCACCGCCTTGGCGACGCGATTTTGACTTTGGCCGTGGCGTGCGACGTAACGTGTCACTTCGCCGCCGCCCGTCGAATGGCCAACGTGGATGGCATTCTTCAGGTCGAGATGCTCGGTAAGCGCCGCAAGGTCAGCGGCGTAGTGATCCATGTCGTGTCCCGTCTCGACTTGGCTTGAGCGTCCGTGGCCGCGGCGGTCATGGGCGATGACGCGATAGCCGTGATTTAGGAAGAACATCATTTGGTTGTCCCAATCGTCGGCGGACAGAGGCCAGCCGTGCGAGAAAACGATGGGTTGGCCTGTGCCCCAGTCCTTGTAGAAAATTGTGACTCCGTCTTTTGTGGTGATCGTTGGCATTGCGACTCTCCTTTTGCGAGTTTTTCGGTGCTGCTGGTGATTCGAGGAATTCGGTGGCCTGGGCACCTCTCGAACAACTGCACTTTGGGTTGGATGTTGGGCGGAAGGATTCGGATGTTTTTTTTTGGGGATCATTAAGCTTCGCCAAATAGGAAGTCGTACGAGTTGCTGAGAAAAGGCGGCAGCAGAGCTGCCGCACTCCAAATCGCTAGTTCGGAATATTATGCGGGACTCAGTAGTAGACGGAGGGGAGGATGTTGCCTAAATCGGAACGAGAAGCGTGGAGAGCGGGTGTGGGAAATTCGATTTGGTATGCTTGGGCGGGCCCTCATTTCCCAAGAAGGAGATCCCAAAATGAAAATCTGGCTAGGTATTGCGGCTGTGTTGGTTTTGCCGGCGTGCAGTTATGCGCAGGCAAAGTCTTGTGAAGAATTGAAAACGGAAATCGCGGCGAAGCTGGACGCAAAGGGCGTCAAGGGGTATTCGCTGGATATCGTGGCGAAAGATGCGGACGCTGGCGACGGAAAAGTAGTGGGTACTTGCGAAGCCGGGGCGAAGAAGATCGTGTACAAGAAAGGCGCGGCTGCGGCGGAAGCTCCGGATAAGACACCGAGCGGGCTCTGAGGCGCGGGGACGGGCAGTTACTTAGCCTTGGAGATTTTGGACGGAAGCTAGATTTAGAAACCTGCGGAAGAAAGACAACCGCAGCAAAGGAAATCAGATAGACAAGTCAAAGGCCCCACACGTAAACCCGACGTGTGGGGCACCCCCGCATGTTAGCTCGACATTTCTCCCTACCAAAACGTTGACCTGCCCGGCAGTGATCATGTTTTCCCTTACCTTTAGTCATGGTAGCGAAACGTGGTCGGGCACGATATATCGTGCCCCTACAAGGATGAGGCGGGCTGTTAGCGGCGGATGCGGCGCATCCAGTCGCCCCAGCTTAGGCCGATGCGGGTCATTAGGATGCCGGCGGCCAGGGCAAGAAGCATGGTCAGGGCAAATTGTGCGGGGCTGTGTTCGGTGGGGTACCAGGCGCTGCGGCCCCAATGTGAAGCGGGCGGGATGAAGTAGGGAAGATTGTTGGTGGCGAAGAACCAGTTGCGCGAGGCGGGAGACATTAGGAAATTGGCGAAGGGCCATTGAACGGCGACGAAACTTGCCAGCGAGGCTGCGCCGAGGATCGCGGATTGCGTCAAGCGGTTCCAGCCAGTGATACGGCGGCGGACGATATCGAAAACAAATGCGGGCACGATCAAGAGCAGCGGGAAATCCGGCGGGACGAGGTGCGTGATGTTTTGATAGACGGGGCCGAGCTTGGGCACGGCTGGGATGAGCTGTAGAATTTGCATGAACGAGATATGCAGGAGCGTGTAGGCGCCGGTCATGATGGTCGCGGCCCAGCGATTTTCTGAGGCGCGCGAGATGGCGGCAAACAAGATTGGCGCGGCAAACATAATGACGACGTAGAATTTCGCGCCGTGCATGAACATGCGGAAAGTGTCTTCCTGCATGATGCCAACGGTCATGGCGAGAAGAAAAAGAAACGAAAAAAAGAGGAAGCGCTCCATGCGGGCGCGATACTCGCCGGTTGCGCGATTTACTTCGGCGAGGACGAGGACGAGCGTGCCGAAACGGATGGCGGTCATGCCAAGGGCTAGCAAAATGTGCGGCGGGCTGAGGATTTTGACGTCGAGACCGTAGGCGTTGTGCCACCAGTTGTCGAACGGGGCGGAGGTGATCATCGCAACAGCGCCCCATGCGCAGATGAATGAGCCGAGCGGTCCGTAGAATCCCCACATGGAAACGGAGTTGGCACGGACGAGAGAATCTTTGCGAAAGGTAGTGGAAAGAATGAGGTAGCCGCAGCCGCAGCCCGCGAGAATGCCGCAGAGCTGAATCAGGAGATGCGCGGGAGTCCAGAAGGTGTCGCGGCCGACGCTCTCGTGCCAGGAAATGTCCCAGACGCCGCCAACCGCGCTGCAAGCTACCGCGAGGACGTTGCACCAGATGTACCAGGGGATGGAAAGAGTTTTGGCGGAGACGCGCTCGGCTGTGCGGGTTCGGAGCGTTGCGGGTAGTGGGAGGGTGCCGGCCATTTGCGTGTGTGCCCGAAAGACTTGTGAATGCTGAATTTGCGCACCGCAAAGTCGCGCCAGCAGCAGTTTACACTGGAAGGCATTTCCGAAAAAGATTAAAGGCGGTTTGAGAGTGCGGCCTGCTTGCTTGTAGGAAGGAGAGCACAGCCGGGATTGGCTGTGCCACTGGCAGGCCGAATCAGTTGAAGCGCGTGGTGCGCCAGAGGGCGATGCCGCAGGTGAATAGGAAAATTAGCATGGCTGCGGCGAGCGCTAGCAGGGCGGGCCAGTTGAGGGCCATGTTTGGAGCGCGGGCTAACAAGGCTAGAGTGATGAAAATTGTGGTGGCGGCGATGACCAGGAGATAGTCGAGCCATGTTCTGGAAGGCCGAGGTGCTGGCTGGCCTGTTGGATCGCTCGAGTTGTTCGCATCGCTGCCGGAAAGACCTGCTTCCACATAGTGAGAGTCGACTTTGTAGCGATGGCCTTCGCGATCGGCGGCTTGCTTCCAGCGGGCGTGTTCTTTGGTGGTGACGCTGGAGAGCGCAATGGCTCCCGCGCCTGCGGCCATCAAGAGAGAGCCGCCTATTACCTGCGCGTAGAGCGATGTGCTGAGGCCACGCAGTTCTCCGAAAACCAGAATGCCCCAGAGAAGGCCCCAGAGTTGATTTGTGTTGGAGAGCGGAATGCCCCGGCTGATGCCGATGTATTTTGCGGCGTACTGTTGGAAGAGATCGCCGATGACCCAGACGAAGCCGCCTAGCATGAGCCAGAAGAGGACGGGCTTGGCTAGTTCGAGTTGATGAATGAGAGCGCCAGGGCCGCCGCCGAAGGCGACCGCCAGAGTCAGCATCATGCCGAGTTCGCCGATGGTGAAGAACGCGATGAAGGAGAGGGGATTCATGCCGGTCAAATAAGCTTTGCGATAGGGGACGTACATCGTGCCCCAGAGGACGCCGGCGGTGAGTGCGGCTGCGATTCCGCGGAACGGATGGGCGGCGGGGCTTTGTGCGGAGGAGGCGAAAGCGAGGAGCGTCGTGCCAGCGAACATGAGTAGCGCGCCGCCGAGGACGGTGAGCCAGCGGAATTTGCCGGCGTCACGGAGTTCGTTGAAGAGCAAGTAGCCCCAGAAGATGCCGAGGAGGCTGTTGATGTTCCAGAGAGGGAAGGCGATGCTGAGGCCGATGTCGCGAATGGCGAAGATGGTGAGCGTGTTGGCGACAGCCCAGAGGCAGCCGGCTAGTATTCCCCAGACGATGAGGTGAGGGGCTTGGCGAATGTCTAGGCGCATTTGGCCGGTGCCGCGGATGAGCGCGGGGAGACTCCAGCGCGCTAGAAAAACGCCGAGAACCATTAAGAGCGAAACGATGAGCGGCGAGACGCCGAGCTTCACCAGTTTTGTTGGAGCTTCTGCGGCGCCTAGCCATGCGCCTGCGCCAAAGCCGCAGAGGATGCCCACGAGTTGCAATTTACGGAGACGCGCGAATTCGATGGAGGGTGAAGTCATATTGTGGCGGAGGATTCCATGCCGAGGCTCAGCGAATCCAATGGAGCACGACTAGTCCGGCGAGCAAGACGACAGCAGGGACCCAGAAATGAACATCGGTGAAAATCATGGTCCACATGCTGGCGGACTTCTGAGCTGCCTTTTCTTCAGTCATAAGCTTGCCTCGACGCTGATCGCGTAATCAGGATGCAATCTCAGATGCGTGAGCGCACTGTCGCGAGTCCTTCTTATCACAGATTAGGCGCATCGGAAGGAAGTCAGTGAGTCGGTTTCATCTTGACTCATGTGGCTGTAAGATTGTCGCGATTGGAAGGTTGGGAGCCGGGGGAGGAAATACAAATGTTGCGATTTGCCGCAGGTGTGTTCGCGTTGTTGGTGGCGTGCGTGTGTTTGGCCGACGAGAATCCGCCGTTGCTATTGCATCAACCGACGATCAGCGCCACCCAGATTGTATTTGTGTACGCGGGAGACTTGTGGAGCGTGCCACGGGCGGGTGGCGTGGCGCAGCGCCTTACTGCAGGGGCGGGAACGGCGTCAAGGCCAGTCTTTTCGCCGGACGGCAGCGAGATCGCGTTTACCGGCAACTACGACGGAAACGCAGATGTGTACCTGATTCCAGCGAGCGGGGGAACGCCGCGGCGGCTTACCTATCACCCGGCGGCGGATGAAGTCGTGGGATGGACGCGCGACGGGAAATCCGTGCTGTTTGCTTCGGAGCGAAATAGCTACTCCTTTTTCAACCGGCTTTTTACGATTTCGCGCGAAGGCGGTTTTCCTGCAGAACTGCCCCTACCCGGTGGCACCGAGGGATCATATTCGCCCGATGGCAAGGAATTGGCGTACGTGCCGCTGGACCACGCGTTTGAGATTTGGAAGCGGTATGGCGGCGGACGAACATCGCCGGTGTGGATTGCGCGGCTGTCGGATTCAACCGTGACGAAGGTGCCGCGGGAGAATTCGAACGATTTCAATCCTATGTGGGTAGATCAGCGCGTATTTTTTCTTTCGGATCGGAACGGGCCGATGTCGCTCTTCAGCTATGACACGAAGACGAAGAGCGTGACCGTTGCATTGAAGAATGATGGGCTCGATTTTAAATATGCGAGCGCGGGGCCGGACGCAATTGCCATCGAGCAGTTTGGCGCGATTTGGCTTTACGACTTGAAGACTGGCGCGGCGCACAAGGTCGACATCCGCATTGCGGGGGACCTGCCACAACTGCGGCCTCGGTATGAAAATGTGGCTAATCGGATACGCAACGCGGACATTTCACCGACGGGGTTGAGAGCGGTGTTTGAAGCGCGTGGGGAGATACTCACAGTTCCCGCAGAGAAAGGCGACATTCGCAACTTGACGAATACGCCCGGAGCGGATGAGCGGTATCCGGCATGGTCGCCGGACGGAAAGAGCATCGCGTATTTTTCGGATGAGTCGGGAGAGGAAGCTTTGTATGTGAAGAACCAGAATGGCCAGGGGGAAGCGCAGAAGTTCGATCTCGGAACGCCGGGATCGTTTTCTTTTTTCCAACATGGTCGCCGGACAGCAAGTAGATTGCGTACACGGACAAGCGGCTGAACCTCTGGTACGTGGACCTCGAAAAGAAAACGCCGATGAAAGTTTTTCATGATCGGTTCACGGGTCCGGAGCAAATATTCCAGGCGGCATGGTCACCGGACAGCAAATGGCTGACGTACACGCAACAAGAATTGAGCCACATGCGGTCCGTGTTTTTGTATTCGCTCGAAACGGCGAAGAGCGACCGAGTGACGGATGCGATGAGCGATTCGGTTTCGCCGGTCTTTGATAAGGGCGGGAAATATCTTTATTTTCTGTCCAGCACAGATGCGGGACCGACGAAGGACACCTCGATGTTGAGCTACGACCGGCCCGTCACAAGCAACGTTTATATTGTCGTCCTGCGCAAGGATTTGCCATCGCCGCTCGCGCCTTTGAGCGATGAAGAGGGTGAAGCGAAGACTGATGCGGCAAAGACAGATGCGGCGAAGACTGGAGGCGCGGAAAAAGAAAAAGAGAAGCCGCCCGCGGTTGTAAAAGTGGACTTCGAGAAGATCGGGCAGAGGATTTTGGCGATGCCAATTCCAGCGAGGAACTACACGGAGTTGAAGACGGGGAAAGAAGGAGTGTTGTTTCTTGTGGAAGGGCCGCTGGTTCAACCGTTAAACGGACCCGAGACTTTCACGGCGCATCGTTTTGAGTTGAAGACTCGCAGGACAGACAAGTTGCTTGAAAACATTCTGGCTTTTTATGTCTCGGCCGATGGCGAGAAGCTACTCTACCGGCACGCCAGTGCGCCACAACCTGGAGGAACAGCTCCGGCGCAAGTCTGGGCGATTGCACCTCTTCCGGCTGCACCCTTGCCGGGGGCGCCTGGTGCGGGCAGTTCATCAGGCGGAGGGCCAGTCGGCGCAAAGACTCTGAATCTTGCGGCGATGGACGTGCGCATCGAGCCGGCGGTTGAGTGGAAGGAGATGTATCACGAGGCGTTCTGGATCGAGCGCGACTTCTTTTATGACCCGGGATTTCACGGCCTGGATTTGGCGGCACAGGAGAAAAAATTCGCGGCGTACTTGCCGGGAGTAGCGTCACGCGATGACCTGAACTATATCTTCAAGGAGACGATGGGCGACCTGACTGTGGGGCATCTCTTCGTGCGCGGCGGCGACGGTCCGGAGATGAAGCGCATTCCTGTTGGACTTCTCGGCGCAGACTACAAAATCGAAAATGGCCGCTATCGATTTTCGCACGTCTACGACGGCGAGAATTGGAATCCGCAATTGCATGCGCCGCTGACGCAGCCGGGAGTTAATGTTGTGGAAGGCGAATACCTTCTGGCTGTAAATGGACACGAGGTGCACGGCAGCGACAACGTCTACAGCTTTTTTGAGGAGACGGCCGGGAAGTCCGTGATGTTGCGCGTTGGACCGAATGCCGATGGCAGCGGCTCCCGCGAGGTGAGCGTGGTTCCTGTCGAAAACGAGATGGGACTGCGCGAGCTGGCATGGGTGGAAGGCAACCGCCGCAAAGTGGACCAGCTCAGCAAAGGGAAGCTGGCGTATATCTACTTGCCGGATACGGCGAGCGGCGGATACACCTACTTCAACCGGTATTTCTTTTCCCAGGCTGGCAAGGATGGAGCGGTTGTCGACGAGCGCTTCAACGGCGGCGGGACGAACACGGATTACATTCTCGACTATCTGCGGCGCACGCTTATGAATTACCGCACGACGCGAGACGGCGAAGACATGACCACGCCCGTGAGCCTCATTCAGGGGCCAAAGGCCATGATCATCAATGAATATGCCGGCTCCGGCGGCGATGCCATGCCGTGGCATTTCCGGCAAGCTAAGGTAGGCATTTTGGTGGGCAAACGGACCTGGGGCGGGTTAGTTGGATTTTTCGGCCCTGGCGAGTCGCTTATGGACGGAGGAATCGTAACCGCACCGAGCCGTGGGTTCTGGACACCGAACAACGATTGGGAAGTGGAGAATCACGGCATTGCGCCGGACGTCGAGGTAGAACAAGATCCCAAAGCGATGCGCGAAGGGCACGATCCACAACTCGAAAAAGCAGTTTCCTTGCTGCTCGCGGACTTGGAAAAGAATCCGCTGCCAAAATACAAAAAACCGCCTTATCCGAACTATCATAAGAATAGCGGGACGACGACGGCGGCTCCGAACAACTGACAGGGCAGACGACAGCTTCTATAACTGGCCAGTGTGGAGATGGGCGGGGCCCTTCAAGGCTCCCTTCGTTCCTCAGGGCAAGCAGGGTAAACAAGCCCCGCCCATACAGATGGAATTTGTCACATGACCACCGCTGAAACTTTCCTGTACTCCGCGGCGTAGAACTGAGCAAGGAGCAGTGTTGATGAGGCGGCGAGTGCCCCTGAGGGAACCGATCGGCGTGGCGCTCGAGACACTCGTGGCGCACAAGATGCGCTCGTTTCTGATGCTGCTGGGGATCATTCTTTCCGTCGCCACGCTTATCGTGGTTATTGCGCTGATTTCAGGCGTCAATCAATACATAGCGAACAAAGTTGCCAATCTGGGCTCGAATGCGTTTACGGTGATGCGCTACCCAATCATCACGGAGATGGAAGAGATGGTTAAGGCGATGCGCCGCAACAAACTTGTGACTTGGGACGACTATGAGTCGCTGCGCGAGAACCTGAAGCTGCCCCAGCGTGTCGGCGCGGAGGTTTGGAGTTCGGGGAAATCCCGCGTGGGCTCGCTCACCATTCAGGACACCAGCATCCGCGGGGTATCCGCCAACATGGGCGACATTGATGCACAAGAAATGTCCGACGGCCGGTACATCACGGAAGCGGATGAGAACAGCAGGGCAATGGTGGCGGTGATCGGTGCGGATTTGGCGACCAAGCTTTTTCCAAGCCTGGACCCAGTGGGCCACGAAGTGATGCTGGATAACCGGCCGTTCATCGTGGTTGGTGTTGCAAAGGCGGTCGGGACGGTACTCGGGCAATCGCGGGATAACTTCGCGTATATTCCAGCGGAGACGTATATCAAGATATATGGAGCGTACGACGGGATCTGGATCAACGTGCAGGCGCGAGGAGCGGAGTGGATGGACCGCACGCAGGACGAAACGCGAGTGCTGATGCGCGCGCGGCGTCACCTGAGCCCGAACGATACCGACTCTTTCGGGATCCTCGACTCCGAGACGCTGATGAAGCTGTGGAATCAGCTAACGGGCGTGATCGCCATGGCCATGGTCGGAGTCGTTTCGGTTTTCCTGGTGATTGGTGGAGTGGTGATCATGAACGTGATGCTGGCCACGGTCACGGAGCGCACGCGCGAAATTGGCATTCGCAAAGCGCTGGGCGCGAGCCGGCGGGACATCCTTATGCAGTTCCTGGTGGAGGCGTGTGTGATGTCGGCCATGGGCGGAACCATCGGCGTGGTAATCGCTTACGGGATATGTCTGCTGGCAAAAGCGACCACGTCCATTCCGATGCATGTGCCCATTTCTGCCGTTATTATCGCGGAACTTATCTCGGCGGCAGTGGGGATTTTCTTTGGTGTTTATCCGGCACGAAAAGCGGCCATGTTGGAGCCGATCGAAGCGCTGCGGACAGAGATCTAGAGGAAAGTAAATCACGATGGGAATGGCGCTTAGCGAAAACGCTCAGATGGCTCTCACGACGCTGCGTGAGAACAAGATGCGGTCTTTTTTGACCGTGCTCGGCGTAGTCATAGGGATTACCGCGCTGCTATCCGTTGTCGCGGTTTTGATGGGCGTGTACAACGACATAAACGCTTTTCTGGGCGATTTTGGTTCGGATACCCTCTTTGTTTTCAAGTTCGATCCGGCCATCCATACATCGGGACGCCTTTCGCCGGAAGAACGCACACGCAAACCTCTCACGCTGGAAGACGCACAGGCCATCGGCGAGCTTTGCCCAGACGTCAAAGCCGTCTCGGCTGCGATCACGCCCAAGATTGTGGAAGGCGCACCCGGTGGGCGCCCATTGATGAGCGCGCGCTACAAAAATAAGGAAGTGGCTGGAGTGGACTACCACGGAATCTTGCCCGAGGATGAAATCGTTTTCAATTCCAAGGCGGAACGCGGAAGATTCATTACCGAGGCGGAGAATTTGCATCGCCGGGACGTCGCGCTCATCGGCCCGGATATAGCCAAGGCTCTGTATCCAGACGAGGATCCGCTGGGCAAGCCAGTCCTTGTCGACGGAGTTTCCTACGAAGTCATCGGCGTAATGGCGAAACGCAAGGGACAACTGATGAAAGACCAGGCCGCCGACAAAGCGATTCTAGTTCCTTACCGCACCTATCAGAAACACCGGCCGGGGGATGATGAGAATTTGATTGGAGCCGCCGCGTTCCCAGGCCGCATGGCGGAGGCCCAAGACGAAATTCGCGGCGTGCTGCGCCGGCGCCGAAATGTTCCGTATGACAAGCCGGACAATTTTGGCGTCACGAGCGCGAAAGAGATCGCGGACCAGTTCCGCCAGATTACTGCTTCCGTGGCGCTGCTGATTTCCGTGGTGAGCTCGATCGGTCTGCTCGTGGGCGGCGTCGGCGTGATGAATATCATGCTGATGTCGGTGACGCAGCGGACGCGCGAAATTGGGGTGCGTAAAGCCATCGGCGCGCGGCGACGCGACGTGATTTGGCAATTTTTGACGGAAGCTATCGTTCTAACGGGGGCTGGTGGCGTGATTGGCGTTTTGCTTGGTTTAGGAATCAGCCTGCTCATTCATCTCTTCGTACCGAGTCTGCCCTCGGCTGTTCCGTTGTGGTCGATTCTCTTGGCGGTGACGGTGTCGATGAGCGTCGGACTATTTTTCGGAATGTATCCCGCGGTGAAGGCCTCTCGGCTCGATCCGGTGGAGGCTTTGCGTTACGAGTAGAGCGATTCACTCGTAGCGAAGCGCCTTCATGGGATCATGCCGTGTGGCTCGGTAAGCGGGCCAAAAACTAGCGGCCAGCGCAACGACCGCGAGAAAAAACGCTGCGCCGAACAAGCTCAGAGGATCCGTCGGGCGCAGCCCGTATAGCAATGTTCGCGCGCCGCTTGTGGCGGCCACAGCAAGCAGCAATCCGATTCCCACGCCGAGTGCAAGCAGCCACAGGGTCTGCCGAACAACAATGCCGACCACGTCTCCTCGGGTCGCGCCGAGTGCCATGCGGATTCCGATTTCATTTCTGCGCAAGGCAATGATGTAGGAAATCACTCCATATAGGCCGATCATGGCCAGCAGCGCGGCCAAGGCGCCAAAAAAACCCGAAAGCAAAGCCATCAAGCGTTCTTGCACGAGCCCGTTCTGAATTTCCGTTTGAAACACGTGATACCCGATCTTCATTTCCGGATAAAGCGGGCCGAGTTTTTCCCGTATGGCAGAGATCGTTGCCGAGGGCGGCGACGAAAAACGGGCGAACACATTCGTGAAATAATACTTTTCCGGATATTGTTGCGTCGGCACGAATGCTTCCGGCGGGATTTCATCGCGCAGTCCGCCATATTTTGCATCTTTCACCAAGCCAACAATCTCGTACTCCGTCGACGGGTAGTGGGGCTCGGCATTCGTGCGAATGGTTTTTCCGAGCGGATTTCCTCCGCCCAAGTACTGGCGGACAAAGGTTTCGTTCACGATGGCGACTGGAGGCGATTGCGTTGTGTCGCGATCGGTGAAGTCGCGCCCGGCAACCAACGGGATTTCCATTGTGCGGAAATAGCCGGGGCTCACCCAGGTGAATCGGGACTCGGCTTCCGCGGCTCCCGTGTGAATATCCAGCGAGAAATAGCCGCCGTCCAGAGGAACATGCGTGGACGCTGCCGCGGATTCCACCAGCGGTATCGATCGAATTTGTTCCAAAAGATCATGTTTGAAGGTTTCGTAGCGCTCAGGAGACAAATCGAGGCGCCTAAAGTTCAAATAGACGCGGAGAATGCCGGTTTCGCGGAAGCCCGGATTGAGCGTCATCAAGTTCCAGAAGCTCCGCACAAAGAGCAGCGACCCAACGAGCAGCACCAGAGAAAAGGCAATTTGTGAAACGACCAGGGTTTGCTGGAACGAGAATCTTTGGCGTCCTGCGGTCATGCCGCGGCCGCCTGATTTCAATACTGCGCCGGGTGCAGTCCGCGAGGAGCGCAAAGCCGGCGCAAGGCCGAACAGAAGGCAGGTGGACACAGCAGCTAGAGCGGTGAACGAGAGGACCCGCCAATCGATGTTCATTGCCAAGTAAAACTGGGCTCTTTCCGTGCTGAGCATCCTCACCACGGTTTTGCTCAGGAACGATGCCAAAGCTATTCCCACGATTGATCCGCTGACCGCAAGGACCAAACTCTCCAGCAGCAATTGTTGGACTACTCTTCCCTTGTTGGCACCAAGCGCCAGACGGACGGCCATTTCCTTCTCTCGTGTGCTGGCCCTCACGAGCATCAGGTTCGCGAGATTCGCGCAGGCTATCAGAAGGACCAGTCCAGTGGTGCCCAAAAGAAGCCACAGCGAAGTGTCATACCTCTCGCCAGGCGCGCTGATGCCGTTCCTCCCGGGATAGGCCGTCAAGCGGAAGCTCCGATAGGAATCCAACACCGAGGTGCTGTATCCCTCCGGCACAGTGGCTTCGAACATGCCGGTGCTGGCTGCATCGAGCTGCGCCGATGCTTGTTGCAGCGAAGAGCCTGCCTTAAGACGTCCCATAACTTGCAGCCAAAACACGTCGGGGCGGATGATGGTGCCGTCGCCGGGGATATAGGCGGGGACCGAACACATAGGAAGAGCAACTTCGAATTCTTTCCCGACATCCAGGCCGAAGAAACTGGGCGGAGTTACTCCAATTACCTGGGTTGGGTGTCCATAGACGACAATTTTGCTTCCAATGACGGAGTCCTTCCCGCCAAATTCGCTCTGCCAAAGAGCATAACTAATGACTGCGCCGGACGTGCTACAGCCAGCTCGGTCATCTTCGGGGGTGAACAACCTGCCTTTCACGGGAACTATCCCAAGCACGGGAAACATCTCTCCGCTTACCCAAAGGCCTTCGGCTATCCTCTCCTGATCTCCTTGTCCGATCGCATACTGGCGGCTTGCCCAGGCGAAAAATCCGGAAAATGCTCCTTGCTGCATTCGGATTTGCTTCCAGAGTGCGCTGCTAAGTGCGGTCTCGTTGTCGTACGAGAAATCGTGGATTCCGCCCTTGATCTGCACCCTAACCAAGGACGCCGGATCGGCAACGGGCAGGCTGCGAAGTCGGACGGCATCCAGCAATTGAAAGATGGCTGTGTTTGCACCGATGCCGAGCGCTAGCGTGATAATCGCGGTGGCTGCGAAGACCGGGCTCTTGCGCAAGGTGCGCAGGGCAAAGCGCAAGTCTTGAAACGCAGTCTGGAGCCAAAGCGGGCCACGGTCGTAGCGCACAAGATCAGGCTGACCGTTCGACGCGTCTGCGTGTTTGCCAGTCGTTTTCTTCAACGGATTATTCCACCAACTTATCGACTTGCTGACTGTCGAAATGCGGCTTTCCATTTCCTGGCTATGCCAGGGCGCCCCACGCAACTTTAATAATTAGGTGCGCTGGCCTTAAATCTCTTTCGGCGGAGATTCAAACCAAACTCATCTCCGGCTTCCGACTAGCGGGAGCGAGGCCTACTATGCTCTAAGTCGTGCCCGAGAGAATAAATCGATACGTGTAGAAGATGCAACTCGTTTCGGAAGATTTGTTCAATGAGTGGGCCAGCGCCAGATTACAGCTTGTCTGGAAAAAGGAAGACGCTTTTAGCGAGTTCCGAGGTTAGCGTTTCTGATCGGTAGTATTTTTTCAGGATATTGTCGTCCCATCGCAGGAGATCCGCATTGCTCGCCGCAAATTCCGTCCACGTCTGCCCGGATTTTCCCCGAGCGAGCCGTTCGCGAATGAGCAGCAAGAATGCCCATGTAATTGTTTCGTTGTAAAGATTTGGTTTGCCATGCGACGTGGCGAATCGCGTCAGGTCTAAAGAGAAACGCGCCAGGGCTTCCAGCGGGGTGAATTTTTGTACGTAAAAGAAAGCCATTTTCACATGTTCCGCGTGATGGAAAGAGTCGATTGGCAAAGTACATCTTTCAAATGCTCCCATCCATTCAGAGTCGTTCATGGCCTGCTTCTTGTGTTTTGTTTTCCACATGTGCCATGCAGACGAGTACCGCTGCCGCGTATACAACCAGGCCGCCTACTTCATACTGACCATGCGAGAGATGCACGAGAGCTGCGAACCCAAAGACAACAAGCAACAGATAGCTTCCTATCACGGTTGTGAAGGGCACAAGAAATAAAACCGCCGCGACAATTTCAGCGCTTCCGAGAGCAGGTCGGATCCAGGAAGGCAATCCCGCTTTAGCGAGGAAATGCGCCGCTGAATTCGAAAAAACAAACGCAAAGGACTCCAGAAGGATGACCAAGCCCAAAGTCCAGCGTAGCAAGGGGATCGAGTATCTCGTCAGGCTCGCGTTCATTTTTTGCGTTTGCCCTTTCCGGGCGAGCGGCTGGCACGCGATTCGGTAAGGCGGTGGCTGGCGCGCGAATCCAGATCGAGTCCGTAGAATTTCTTTAAGTCCTTGATGCGCTTGAGGCTTTCCGTGCCAAAGGGGCATTTGCCATCGAAGGCGTGCAATACGATTCCTTCCAAAAGATCTCCGAGCGTCATGTCGTGAAATTCCCCAAACGCCTTGAGCACTTTTAATATTCGTTCTTCCATACGAACGCCGGTTTGCACGCGCTGCACATTAAACTGTCTTTCGTCTGTCATTGTGACCTTCCTAATTTGTGGTACCAATGTACCAAAGTACCATGGTCACGTCAATGGCCTGCCGCATGCCAAAGCAACTGCGGTGGATCCCGCCATTCACACTTTCCTCATAAATGGGAAAAGAAATCGCTGGTAAAATGGGCTTTCCACCGCATGCGATTTCAGCTATAAAACCAAGAGTTCCACCAGCCATCCAGCCGAGCAAGGGACGCCATGCCTCTCCATAAAAATCTGCTTATCGGTTTCGCACTGGCTGCCGCAATCCTTGTTTGTCCGCCCGGTGTGCTGCATGGGCAAACCACGCAGCCCGCGGCGAATCGCATTGGCGTCATTGACGAGTCTTCGCTGGTCGTTTTGCAAGGCAATCGTCATCCCCTGGCGACGCTCGCCAATGATCGCGGAGAAGCCCCCTCTGACTTGCCCATGGAACGTATGCTGCTGGTTCTGGCTCGCGACGCAAAAGCGGAATCCGCTCTGCAAAGCCTCATCGCCGATCAGCAAGACAAGTCCTCGCCGGACTTCCATGCATGGCTTTCGCCGGAGCAATTCGGCAACCGATTCGGACCTTCCCCAGCGGATATTCGAAAGCTCACTGGTTGGCTCGAGTCTCACGGCTTTCAGGTGAACCGCATTGCGCAAGGTGGGATGTCTATCGAGTTCAGCGGCACAGCCGGCCAGGTAAAAAACGCCTTTCACACCGCCATTCATTCTTATCTGGTGAACGGGGAGAAGCATTACGCGAATGCATCCGATCCACAAGTCCCGGCAGCGCTCGCCCCAGTCGTCGCCGGAATAAGCACTCTGCACAATTTTCGAAAGCAGCCGATGATTCGTGTTTTGGGGAAGGCCAGCCGCATCGCCAACACCAGCATGTGGCAGCCAGAGTTCACCTTTAGCGGCTCTTCAGGAGTGCAACACTATCTCGCGCCTGGCGACTTCGCGAAAATCTACAACACCGCCGCGCTCTATCAGAATGGAATCGACGGAACCGGGCAAAGCATCGCCATTGTGGCGCGAAACAACATCAATCTCTCTGATGTGCAAATCTTCCGCATCGCGTTTGGGCTTCCCGTCAACGATCCGCAAATCATTCTGGATGGGCCCGATCCCGGAAATTTGACCGGCTCCGAAGAAACGGAAGCCGATCTGGATATCGAGTGGTCGGGCGCCATTGCGCCGAAAGCAACCATCAAGTTTGTCGTCTCCGCGAGTACCAATTCGACCGATGGCGTCGACCTCTCTTCGCTCTACATCGTGGACAACAATCTCGCGCCTGTTCTCAGTGCGAGTTTTGGCCAGTGCGAACAATCCCTCGGCCAGGCCGAGAACGCTTTTTTCAATAATCTTTGGGAACAGGCCGCCGCGCAGGGCATCACCGCCGTGATTTCGAGCGGCGATAACGGCCCGGCGGGGTGCGACAGCGACAGTCAAACAACGCCTGCAGCCCAAGGACTTGCTGTGAACGGACTTGCTTCCACGCCATTCAATATTGCCGTCGGCGGCACGGAGTTCAATGAGAATGGCGCGGATAGTACGTACTGGTCGGCAACGAACGGTGCGGACCAGTCTTCTGTACTCGGCTATATTCCGGAGGTGGTCTGGAACGAAAGCTGCGCTGATCCAAATGTATGCGGCGTGGCTTCTTTATTTGCAAGCAGCGGCGGCGCCAGCACGCTTTACAGCAAGCCATCCTGGCAAGCGGGGCTGGGCGTGCCAAACGATGGCAAGCGCGACCTTCCGGATGTTTCTCTCGATGCCGCCGCCGGCCACGACGGGTACCTGGTATGCCAGGATGGTATTTGCGCCACCAATGCCAGCGGACAGCTCATCAACGCCGAGCTCGTCGGCGGCACCTCAGCCGCCGCTCCCACTTTCGCCGCGATCCTGGCCCTGATCGTGCAGAAAACCAATTCCCGCCAAGGTCAGGCGAACTTTGTTCTTTATCCGTCAGCCGTCGGTCAGAACGCTGCGAACTGCAGCGCCACAAGCCCTCCGCAGGCTCAATGCATTTTTAACGACATCACCGTGGGGAATAATAGTGTCCCTGGACAGACCGGTTTTTCCGCGACACCGGGCTACGATTTGGCGACCGGCTGGGGCTCCGTGAACGCCGCCAATCTCGCCGCCAACTGGCAGAACGTAACGTTTCGCTCGACACTAACCACGCTGCAGCTTTCCTCTGCAAGCTTGATGCATGGACAACCCGTAACCGCTTCCGTAACCGTTGCTCCGGGTGTTGGCACGGGAACTCCGACGGGGAATGTGGCCCTGCTTGCCGGAGGTTCCTTAGGAGTGAATCTCGGCAATCTGAACAACGGAACAGTTTCCGGCGCTGTCGAAACGCTTCCCGGAGGAACGTACTCCGTCACAGCCAGCTACGGCGGAGATGGCAATTTTGGCGCGAGCGTGTCGGCGGGCGTGCCCATCACCATTCATCCTGAGGCCAGTCGCACTTCCTTTTCTGCGTTCCTGAGCGGCCAGCAGGGAAGTGCTTCTTCGCAGGTAAACACGACTTACGGCAACTTCCTCGAACTGCAGGTAAACGTTCTCGGAGCCTCCCAGCAAGGAACACCTACGGGAACGCTCACTTTTTCCGACACCTTCAATGGGAACACCAGCACGCTGCTCAGCAGTTCTTTAAACAGTCAGGGCAATGCGCAAGTCCAAGAAAGTCAGCTCGCCCTGGGAACCCATACGCTGAACGTCAGCTATTCCGGCGACGCAAGTTTTACGGCAAGCAGCGCGGGGCCGGTTAGCGTCACCGTCGCCAAAGGGCCGACGCAAACGATTCTCTTCCTTCCCTCGGGAGCGTTGCCGAACACCTCGGTTGCGCTGCAAGCCATTGTGCTTCCGACTGGCGCCATCGATCCCACCGGTACTGTGCAGTTCTTCAGCGGGAAAACAACGCTGGGAATTCCGGTGCAGGTAAAGAATTTGATCGCCACGCTCACCACGCCGTTGACGAGCGGCTCGCATAGCATCACGGCGGTTTATTCCGGCGATCCGAACTTCATCGGCTCGACTTCCGGAGCGGCCACTATCGTCGTAGGTAATCCAGATTTTCTGATCTCGGTCAATCCGGGAAACGTGACGATTTCGGGAACCGGTCCAGGGACCACTAATGTTTTGCTCACTCCAGCCGCCGGCTTGGGTTTCTCTGGGCCCATTTCTCTTAGCTGCTCAGGACTCCCCATGAGTTCTTCTTGTACTTTCCTGCCTGCGCAGCCCGCTCTTGACGGTTTTACGCCTTTGACGGTCGCGCTGAGTATTACCAGACCGCCTCAATTATCATCTGCAATCCGCATGGCCTTTCATAACGGCGCCCGTCAGTTTGGCGCTTCATTCGTAGGTACGACACTCGCGGGTGCATTTCTTCTGGCATGGCCTAGGAAAAAACGCACATGGCGACTCTGCGCGATAGTGGCACTGGCGGGGTTTCTGAGCGCGGTGAGCGGATGCAGCGGCAATCCGAGTGCGTCTAATACGCCGAGCGGGCCATCGACGGGTTCGTTCGTTGTGACCGTTACGGCCAGCGGGGGTACGGGAGCGCAAGCCGTCAGCCACAGCGTGACGCTCCAGGTCGCCGTTCAATAGCTCAAAGAGTCACCCGGCTCTCCCGCGAGGGCAGAGTCAATCCCAGAATCTTCGTTTCAATTTCTTGGCGGTTTGCAAGACGAGACTGCCAACCGATGCGACTGACGCCATTCCTTTTTGGCTCGATCGATCGCAAGGAAAGGAGCGCCGCATTCCCTTCAAGGGAGTTGCGGCGCTCATGGGGGTTCTGGCTAGTTGATTTGAGGGTAGTTTGAGGAACTTCTGCAGGTGGGAACTGTTTCGCGCGAGTCTGCTGCAAGGCATTGACTTCAGCCTCCGCGCAAATCTTTTTGATGCTCGATTCTTTCTTCATGCAAACCGTCTGCTTGCTGGTTGAGTCATTGCTATATTGTTTTTCCGGACGCTTTTGCATGTGCACGGCGCTTGCCGAACACTCCGGCGGCAAGCTCTGCATTATCCTCGTCTTACAAATGCGCGAAAAAGAAGGACTGCATCATCGCGGGACACTGTGCCTTCGGGGTACAAAGGGCACGAAGCAAACCGGACTACGCGAATCGCAATCCTTCAAGATTGTGAGATTTGATTTTCTGAAAAGGACGCGTCAGGCGGCCGCGCCACCGCTTCTTTCGCGAGTACGCATTTCGTGGCCGTCACGTTTTAAATAGCGGTACAGGCTGGTCCGTCCGATGCCCAGTATCTGCGCCGCGCGCAAGCGATTCCCCTGGCACACTTCGAGCACGCGCTGGATGTGCAACTTGCGCACTTCGTCGAGCGACAACGGCCGCCAGTCATCACCGTCTGGCCTTCGCGGGCCTCGATGTTGCAAATGCTCCGGCAAGTCCGCGAGATCGATGAAATCACCCATCGCGGTAATCGCCGCGGTCGCGATGACGTTTTCGAGTTCACGCACATTCCCCGGCCACGCATGCTGCAGGAGCACGGTTTGGGCCCGCCGCGTCAGCCCGGAAATATTCTTTCCATATACGTCGTTGTATTTCTTCAGGAAATAATGCACGAGCACCGGAATGTCCTCGAGCCGTTCCGTCAAGGAAGGCACGCGAATTTGAATAGAGCTCAGCCGGTAAAAAAGATCTTCTCGAAACCGCCCCGCCAGAACTTCCGCCCGCAAATCGCGGTTCGTCGCCGCAATCAGCCGCACGTTGACCTGCCGCACTTCCGGCGACCCCACGCGCTGGATCTCCCGATTCTGGATCACGCGCAACAGCTTGGCTTGCATCGCCAGAGACGTTTCGCCAATCTCATCCAGAAAAACCGTCCCGTTGTTCGCGTACTCAAAAAGCCCCGGCCGGGTATCGGTCGCTCCCGTAAACGATCCTCGCACGTGCCCAAAAAGCTGGCTCTCGAGCAGCGTATCCACCATGGCCGAGCAATTGCAGATGGCCAGCTTCTGCTGGCTCACCGGACTGATGTTGTGAATGGCCCGCGCCACCAGTTCTTTTCCCGTGCCGGTGGACCCCACCAGCAGAACGTTGGTGTAATGCCGCGCTACTTTTCGAGCGAAATCGAAGACTTCCAGCATCGCCGGGCTTTTTCCGACGATCCCGTGAAACTCCAGATCCTTCAGCAACTGTTCTTCGAGCGCACGCACCCGTTTTCGTTGGTCATAAATCGTGGCCACTTCGTCCAAAGTTCTCTTCAGGCGAACGCGGTCGATGGGCTTGGGCAGAAAATCCGTCGCGCCCCGGCGAATGGCATCCAACGCCGATTCCAGCGTATATTCCCCGGTCATCACGATCACATGAATCCCGGGGTCGCAGCGCAACGCGCGATCGAGAAATTCATAACCGTTCATGCCAGGCATATTTACGTCGGCCAGCACCAGCCGGCTGCGGCCCGTGCGCACCAGGCTCAACGCCTCTTCGGGGTCAGACGTTGTGATGGCTTCGTAGCCCATCTCATCCATGGCTGCGGACAGCAAATCCAGCTGGGAATGATCATCATCCAGAATGCACGGCGTCAAAGACGTCTTGGTTGCCGTCAGCTCGACCGTCTTGCCATACGTGTGTGCCACATCGCATACACTCGCAACGCTTGTGCCATCCCTGCACTTATCGTGCGTCTCCTGCTCATTGGCCCCGGCCACCACTTCGCGCGCTCGTAAACCTGACACCTCCAAGAGAATCAACCATTTAGCGCCGCGCACAGCAGCAAAACTTATTTGCCAGCTCGCAATCCCTGGGCAGCCAGTGCAAAGCATCCTCTAGAGTCCATCTCATATTGGGTCATCGTGTCGTTTCGGTGCGGAACGCCAGGACTTCTTCACATACATCCACACCAATAGCCATGCCTGCGATGGCCGCTCTTTCTAAGTCGTTGAGCTCTCTTCCTCTCCAGGGCGGGGAACCTTCTTGCTGAGCCGGAATTGATGGAGACCACTCTTTGTTTTCCCGACCAGTTCGGCGTCGTAGGCAACGGGTTGGGAAGCGTGGGAAAGATCCGAATCATCGGTCTGCAGAAGCCGGACCAGAAGGACGGCGTGATCGTTCAGAGTCCGCTTTAGAGCTATCTGTTTGCCGGAATCCTCATTCCATTCCAGTTCGCAATGTTCCACAAAAAACTCTTCCTTGCCGTCCCAGCCAGATATTTCCACGGGATACAGGCTTGTAACCGGAAAGCGGGAATACCGAAGCATCCAAGGCCTCCGCAAGCTGGAAATGCAGGCCAAAAGCCATTCCTCGCACCTTGTAACTTGCTGAGATGGAAAAACTTGATTGGGTTGGAGCGTCTTGAGCTGTGTTCGCAGAGGTAACACTCCTCTGCGGAGTGTTCAGATGTGGAGCATCACAGGTGACCCGGCAGAAGAAGTCTGCTCACGAAATGATTGATTGGATCATAAATGTAACGAAACACGAGTATTCCCACGAGGAGTCCAGCCATCGCGAAACTGTTGCCGCGAAGCCAATCCAAGTAGCGCCGCGCGGTCTTTTCACTCATGAACAGCAGGATCACCGTGCTTCCGTCGAGCGGCGCGAACGGCAAAAGGTTGAACGCGCCCAGCAGCAGATTTAAGGAAAAGAAAATGTAAAGAGTTGTGGTCGCAAAATCCGGATTGCCCGTGATGGGGTCGCGATGAAACCAGCCTGCCGCTGCTCCCAGGTGCAGTCCTGCCACCGCGATCAACATCAATGAGAAATTTGCCGCCGGCCCGGCGAGAGCCATCCATCCCGACCGCCGGGGATGGCGCCGCTCCCAAAGTGGGTCATACGGGGCACTCGCCCATCCAAACATCGCATGCATGAAGAGAAACGAGAGGATGGGGATCACAATCATGCCCCATGGCTCGCGCCGCATGTGAGGCACGGGATTCAGGGAGACCTGTCCGCCAAGTGCCGCCGTCTCATCGCCTCCCGTCTTGGCGACGAATGCGTGCGCCGCCTCATGACAGGTCGTGGAGAAGAGAAACGCGACATACCAGATGAATCCGTAAACAAGAAGTTCGGGAGTGAAATCCGGCAAGAAGATCGACCCTTTCGTCTGCTCAGCTCAAGCAGACTAGAGGTTGTCACGCGTCTTTGCAAGCGGCTCTCCTCCGCCCGATTTTTCTACATCGGGGCCTGCGCAGGAAATGCGTGAGATTCCGGGCGTCAGTGGTAAACTCCTGCCATGCCAACCAAAACCACGAAAAAGAAGAAGCCCGTCAAAACCAAGAAGACTTTAAGCCGTAAGCCCGCGCCCAAGAAAAAGGCGGCCAAGAAAGCCGCGTCTATAAGGAAATCCGCGCCTTCCAAAAAGTCTGCGCTCGCCAAGAAAGTTGCTCCAAAGAAGAAGGTGCTCAAGAAAAATAAACCCCGCGGGAAGAGCGACAGCGTGGACACGGTCGTGTTCGAGCCGAAAGGTCTGGGGGCGCGCTCAGGTGGCCAGTCTGGCGATCTACAAGGACTGTCGAACCGCGCGGGTGCGGATTCGGAGAGCGTGGACGAATTGCTGGAAGAAGGGAACGCTTTCGAGGCTGAGGTCGTAAAGGGCATCGAAGATGTTCCAGACGCTGACGAAGGCGAAGTACATACGCACGAAGTGCCGGAAGACGACGTTCCCGAGGAGTACCTGGACAAAGACCAGTAAAGTCAGGGCAATCCCGCAAGCCGCAAAGCGACACTCAACGGAGGAAAACTTCGCCCGATGAAAATGCAAAGAGTCGTGTTCGCGTTCATCGCTGCTGTCATTCTCATTTCGTTGTCCGCTGTGGCGTATTCCCGCAACGACAAATCTTCCGGCTATCCCGCGCCGGATTCCGCGGCAGCTTTCCTCGGCCGCTGGGATTTGACTCTGAAAACGCCCGACCGCGAATACCCCTCCTGGCTGGAACTGCGCGAGGAAAATGGACAGCTGAAGGCCGAGATGGTGGGCCGCTGGGGAAACGCCCGCCCGCTTCCAAGTGTTGAACTCTCGAACGGCCACTTGAAGTTCGTTTCTCCCAAGGGAGAAGAAGACAGCAAAGTCGATCTGGTTTTCGAAGGAACACTGAGCGGAAAGACTCTTTCAGGAACGCTGACTGGCCCCGACGGTAAAACTTGGCAATGGACCGGGGTCAGAGCGCCGGCACTCAAAAGGACAAACCCGCCAAGCTGGGCTGACCCGATCCCACTTTTCAACGGCAAGGATTTAACTGGTTGGCACGAGGACAAACCCGGCGCATCGCCCGCGTGGAAAGTAGAAAATGGCCTGCTCATCACTCCCGGCAACGGCCCCGAACTGATAAACAACTCCAAATTTGAAGACTTCAAGCTGCACGTCGAGTTCAACTGCGGTCCGGAATCTAACAGCGGAGTCTATTTGCGAGGCCGCTACGAAGTCCAACTCGAAACCGATTCCATCACCGATCCGCCCGAGCGGCGCCTGGGCAGTGTTTACGGTTTCCTCGCTCCTTCGCCTGAGCCCGCCCGCACTCCTGACAAGTGGCAGACGTACGACATTACGTTGATCGGCCGCACCATTACGGTCGTCCTGAATGGTACGACCATCATCGACAACAAAGAAATCTCCGGCATCACGGGCGGCGCTCTCGACAGCCACGAAGAACTGCCAGGCCCTATCTACCTCCAAGGCAGCGAAAAAGGCCACGTGATGTTCCGCAGCGTCGTCATCACTCCCGCGAGTAAATGAACGCCTGAATCCTTGGCGCAGATTTCCAGAGGAAAAAGATCTGCTTTGATTGATTCAGCAGACCACACAAAGGATGTTCAGTTTGCTGTAGAAGTCGGGGCAGTAGCTCGGGGTGCTCGCCCACAAATTCCAGAGGAGTTCAGATGCCGAGATACCTGAAATTCGTCCTCGCGGTTTTTTTCATTGCAGCAACATTTCTAACAAACCGCGCCTTGGGCCAGGAACGCCCCATCGTTCTGAAAACTGCGGCCATTCTCGATGGTAGGGGCCAGATACTCCACAACACGATCATCGTTGTCGAGGGCGGAAAAATCGTTCACCTCGGCGGTGAGATGCCCGCTGGCGCGCTCACCTACGATCTCACTGGCTTGACTGTCACTCCCGGGTGGATCGACACGCACGCGCACATCTTCTGGCATTTCGATAATGGCCGTCTCGCCGGCAAGGACGAACCTCCCGTCCACGCCATGCTCCACTCTGCCGACAATGCCATCCTCACTCTTAACGCCGGCTTCACCACTATTCAAAGCCCCGGCTCGCCCGAAGACAAAGATTTGCGTGAAGCCATCGCCCGCGGAATCATACCCGGCCCACGCATGCTCACCTCCCTTGAACCTCTCGACGAAAAAAGCGGCCCGCCGGAAAAGTTGCGCGAGCTCGTTCGCGAGAGAAAACAACAAGGCGCGGATTTCATCAAACTCTTCGCCTCAAAAAGCATCCGCGAGGGCGGCACGCAAACGATGACGGACGAACAACTCGCAGCAGCGTGCGGCGAAGCCAAGTCGCTCGGCCTGCGCACCATTGTCCATGCCCATTCTGCCGAGTCTGCGAAAGCCGCCACGCTTGCTGGCTGCACGACCATCGAACACGGCGCGTACCTCACCGATGACGTCTTCGCTCTCATGGCCCAACGCGGCACCTATTACGACCCCAACATCGGCCTCGTACTGCAGAACTATCTCGAAAACAAAGAAAAATTCCTGGGCATCGGCAACTACAACGAGCAAGGCTTCGCCTTCATGGAGAAAGGCATCACCATCGTTCTGGACACGTTCAAGAAGGCACTGACGCACAAAGATTTGAAAATTGTTTATGGGACGGACGCCGTTGCTGGCGCTCACGGCCGCAACGAAGAAGAATTCATCGTACGTGTGCGCGACGGCGGTCAGGACCCGATGGCAGCGATCATGTCCGCCACCAGCATCTCCGCCGCGTCGCTCGGCCTGAAGGACAAAATTGGCGCCATCGCTCCCGGAATGGATGCGGACATCATCGCCATGGAGGGCGACCCTCTCCGCGATGTCACCGTAGCACGCCGCGTCCTTTTCGTCATGAAGGGTGGCAAAGTCTACGAGAACCTCGCCGCAGGCGCGAAGGGCCGCTCGCCCCGATAACGTGAAGGCGCGTCTCTGTCCGTTCGTTTACGGAACACAAGATCTCCTGCAGGAAAGCAGCGGCGACCGAATCCGCCACACAGGGTGACCGGAAACGCTACGCCATGTCCCAGAATCGGACGGTCTAGTCCAGGCTTTGTTTTTCACGTCCCTAAATTAGTTCCTTGTTTTCAATATCTTAACGTGTAACGGGCATGGTGCTTGGGATGCGACTTAGCTCCCCGACATGAGCGCCGCAAGTATTGTCTTAGACGCCTACAATCTTGAAAGCGAAAATGCCGAGAACCTCCGCGCTACCAAGCGAAAGGTTCTGGCTGACGCCCGTCTAGGCGATGGCGAGGCCTTTGCCGAAATGGTCCTGCCGTACGGCCCCGGGCTTTATCGCCGTGCCCTGCGCCTAACAGGCAATAGCGCCGACGCCGAAGACGCCCGCCAGGAAGCCCTGCTGAAAGCGTTCTCCCGGCTCAACCAGTTTGCCGGGCAGCAAGATGAGGGCAAGGATGACCTCCACGCCTGGGTCTCGCGCATCACCACTAATGCTTCGATAGACTTGATCCGCCAACGCCGCGACGGCAAGTACATCTCGTTGGAGGAACCCGGAAGCGTGCCGGAAGAGACTTTCGGCAGCCGGTTGGCCGCCCGCACCGACAATCCCGAAGAGCGCTACGCGCGTCGAGAGTTTCGTGTGCTGATCGCTGGCGCGATCGCGCGCCTCGCTCCAGATTTGCGCCAAATCTGTCTGCTGCGTGATGTTCTGCAGTATTCCACCCACGAAGTGGCAGCGCGGCTGGGGATTTCGACTGTGGCCGTCCGCCTCAGGCTCTTCCGCGCGCATAGGCGGTTGCGCGAAAGTCTGCGCGATAGTGCTCGGCAGAAGCAGCAGCGTTCAGCCGCGAACGAGCGGAGCCTTCGAGTTACGAAAACAGCGAAGCCGAAGCCCCGTGAAGAATTCCTGCCAATGAATACCCAGACTGGGTACGCCTGCGGCGATTAGCCAGTCGCGTCCGCCAAGTTTCGCGCAGCCATAAAATTCCAAAGTGCGGGATTCTGCAACCATCAAAGTGTAGTGTTTTTCTGCTGGGGCGAAGAAAGCAGCCGCTTGGGGCCGCTCACAAAGGGATTGCCGCGTTCGTAAAAACGAAACGGCTGGTCGGCAGCATGAGTGATCCCTATGCGAATTGTAGTGTCTACAGGCGCTTCAGCGGCGACGCCTCGTTTGCTGGTCCTGGAAGGAACCAGAACCCCCAACCAAACTGGACCGCGCGAAAAAAGGTCGAGACCATCCAGGCTTCGGTCAATCCGCAGCGCCGCCGCAAGCCGCCCAGGGCCGCGTGTGAGATCGAGAAGCTCCTTGCTCATTCGATGGCGTTGCATAAGCTCGATCCCTTCAAGTGGTTCGAGCGCGCGAATAAGCACGCCGCCGCCAACGCCTGCTCGTTCGCTGGAAATATTCAGCATAAAGTGCATGCCGTAGTTGAAATAGACGTACACATGGCCGTGCCGCAGAAAAAGTGAACGGTTTCGGGGTGTGGGGCCACGAAAATGATGCCCCGCAGGATCGCCCGGTGGATATGCTTCCGATTCCACGATTCGTCCGCTGAGGCGTCCCTCAGGCAGATCATGGACGACGACCTTGCCGATCAGAAACCGCGCCAGTTCCAGCGTGCCACAGGGGAGCTCTTTTCGAGTGAGGCGGCGAAGTTTGAAACGAGGGCGTTCCACGGCTTACGGCGAACTAACATCGGGCGGCTCGTTGTTAAACAACCGCGCGAGTTCCGCGTGGTCGATTACGACGGCGGGATCCATCTGAATTGCATCAAAATATTTTTTCTGGAACGCATCGCCCGATTCCGATGGAGCAAACATCTTGCGCGCCAGCGAGATGGCTGTGCGAACGTCTTCGGCCGTAACAGGGTTTTCTCCCGCAAGAGTCTCATCCAGCCGAACGACAAATTCAGAAATGTTGTGCAGCCAGCCGAACTGCTGATGGTCAATCACCAGCCGGAAAAGCTCTCCGACCGTGACTTTGCCGTTGGCGCGTTCGTAGTCGCGCCGCTCCATATCCAGCAGCGTTTTGTGAACACGTAGCAGCGCCAGCCGCAGTGCGATCAGTTTCTCGCGCGCGGCGGCATCGTCATCTTTCCTTGCGAGCGCTCTGGCTTCAGGAGGGTTCATATCTCGTCTGCAAGTTTCATTGTCCGACAGTTCGCGGCCAATTTCCAATCAGGACGCCACCTAGGTCCTTGGGGCCACGGCACGTTTACCCTGAGTCTCGAAGGGCCGCGCCCTATTTCTCTCCGGAAGCCCACCGGCCCATTCAAAAACCTCACTCGTGGTAGCGCTTTTCGCCCACCGGCAAAGCAATCGCCAGCCGATTCTGGGGCGGCGGCAACGGGCACGTAGCAAATGGCGTGTAAGCACACGGCGGGTTTTCCAACCGGTTCAAATCCAGCCAAAGCTCGCCCGGTTTATCGAGGCCGTGGTTCGGAAGCACCGTATAAAGATATCGGCAAGCCTTGTAAGTCGTAGTTGCGCTGGTGGTGTCGCGAAGTATGAAGAAAAGCTGCGGCGCAGCCGGATCTTCGAGCATCGGTTCCAGACGGTATGTTTTGCCCTCCAGCATAAATTCCGCAACTCCCGGAACAGGCAGAGCATACGTCGTCCCCGCAAGCGTCGCCAGCGTGACCGATTTCGGCGGGCTGTACGGGATCCATTTCGCCTTCACGCGATATTTTGCGTCCGGTTCATACCAGTTCAATCCATGAAACGCGACGAGCGTCGGCGACTTAGAGTCTTTCACTCGCAGTCCAATCTTTGCTTCGCGCCGGATGACGTACATGTTCAGCGTGCCGATGGTGATGTGCTGGGCATTTTTGTCGCTGTCAGCGTCCACCGTGAGAAGCTGAGCTTTTGCCGGCTCATCGGCCACTCGCAAATCTTGCGGAAAACCGCCTGCAGGAGGAATCAGCCGGACGTTGTTGCCCTCGAGGTGGAGTATCCCCATGTGTGCCGCGCTGTTGCCCGTAAGACGAATCTTGTTGTCGACCGCTGTCCCAAACGAATTGTCGCCAGGCTGCAGCCATTCCAGACCGGTGAGAGAAAGCCAGCCTGCGGGCTTCAAGAGATCGGTGACGTGCTGCGCGCGCCAGGTCGTGAGTTCATGTTCCCAGCTTGCATCTTGAGCAAAAGCTGGCGCTGCAAAAAGCGCGAGGACAATCCCAAGCAAACGCAATTTGTGAGAGAGACGATTTGTATGCATAACAAAAATTATATCGCGGCCAAGGCGGGCGTCGACAGATGCAGTGATCAGTTAGTGCTCAAAAATACGCGGTGGCATCTACGAGATGCAATCAACAAATGGCTGCCATTTTGCTTGCATGTACGGCTCGATGGCTCGCATGCCGGAGCTCACTTCGCATCGTGGAAAATAATCCCCAAGGTGTACCGCGTGCCGCGATGCACGCGGCTGACACCGTGCCGCAAATTGACGCGATAATAGCCGCGCGTCCCTCTCACCGGCCTGTACCTTGTCGTGAAAATGATCGCCTGCCCTTGATTTGCACGTACCACTTCCGCCTTCGATTGCGCACGCGGCTGCTGTTCGACCAAAATAAACTCGCCGCCCTCCCAATCTCGCCCCTCTTGCCCCAGCAAGAAAACCATCTGCAAAGGGAAACTCACCTCGCCATAAAGATCCTGATGCAGACAGTTGTAACCACCGGCCTCGTAGTGAAGCATCAGGGGAGTCGGTTTTTTCTGCCCAGCTTTATGGCAAATGTTCAAAAAGCCGGCGTAATGTAGGGGATACTGCTCGTTGCGTTCGCCAAGAGCCTCAGCCCAGCGATTCGCAATCGTCGCCAAGTGTGGATACGCGGCAGTACGCAGACTGGCGACCACCTGAGGCAACGGATTGTCGAAATATTTGTAATCGCCAACTCCGAAACGATACCGCTCCATGATGATGTGACTGCGAAACCGTTTCTCGTCCTTATAAAGCGCAATGAGTTGTGAGCATTCTTCAGCCGTGAGAAGAGACTCAGTGACCGAGTACCCGCGCGCGGAGAGCGAATCTTCCAGAGCGACCCAATCCAGCGCGTCGACCCTTTCTTCGGCTGCAATGACATGTTCCCTCGATTGTTGCAAAATTTTCATAAAGCTCCTCTTCCAAGCGGAACCCTTAATGTCTCAACAATTTACGGCGAATCACAAATGGGGAGCTATCCGCATTCGACCATGAAATTATTTTCTACTCCCAAAGCAAACTTTGCGGTCCTCTGGATATAACGGCGGCGACCCGCGCACCGTCTAATAAATCGAATTAGTAGGGCAAATTCCTCCGCAGCCCGGGACATGGATTCTAACGTTCCAGCGCAGGAGAAAAGAAAAGGGAGTTGCAAATGAAAGTCACGAAGCTCTTCACTCTGTTGGCAGGCAGTTCATTGTTGTTTTCCGCCAGCGTTTTCGCCGGGAACGGCAACAAGAAAACACTTCATATCGATACCGCCGTTACTGTTGATGGCAAGTCGCTGGCCCCCGGTGACTATAAGTTTGAATGGAGCGGCACTGGTCCCGACGTAAAGGTAAATATTTTGAAGGGCAAGGAAACCGTGGCTAGCGTTTCCGCGCGAGTGGTTTCTCTGCCAGTCTCCAATAAACAAGACGGCTATTCCGCCGCCGCAGCGAAGGACGGCAGCCATTCACTCACGATGCTTTTCTTCTCGGGAGAAAAGTACGATCTGCAAATTGGCGATGCGACGAGTGCCACCACCAGCCAAACCACGGACCCCAAAGGCTCGAACTAACGTATCTCGACAGTTGGTTTCGCGTCGAGCCTGAAAATGCGAAGGGGCCCTCGCAGGGCCCCTCCCAGTTCTACGTCGAGATGAAATCAAAAAAGTAAGTGCAGGCTTGTGAACCAGACTCCCTGGCCGTGCAACTGAAGTTCTCTAGGCCGGATCGAATTCGTGCCGACGTATCATTTCCTCGCTTGAGACGCGCGCTTCGCGAAGTGAGGCCGCAGCCAACGGATCGTTTGCATTTGTCGGCTCTGCGAGCAACCGATCGAGCTCTTCGTCAAATAGCCGGCTGATTAATTCCGGAGTATGCAGAACAGGCGCGCCGCTTTCGTCGACAATCTCGACGCTGCTAGCATGCTGCACTCGCTGTGCGATCATCAATCGATAGATCCGATCGGTCGCCAGATCTTCCATGTAGCCGTCCAGCAGACTCGCGCCTTTCCCCTGCAAGACGCCTTTGCGATAGCGAATAACGGTGCGAATGGCTGCCCGCGTTCCTGCAAGCGTTCGCTTGCCTACTCCCGTAGGAAGCGGACGAAGATTTACATGCGTATCGTGGTTTGCGGGACGCGCGCTGAGTTGATTGGGCGCCGGGAATTGCGCGACGGCAATCGAGTTCTGATCCGGATGGCCGGTCCACGCGCCATCCATCAAAGACATGGATTCATTCTTCTTATCTTCCGCGAGCACTTTCAAAGCGCGCGCGTTCAGTTCTGCATCTTCACGGCTTGGAAAGAGCGCGGTCATGCCGCCGATCGCGAGCATGCCGTGCTTGTGGCAAATCTCCGGCATCAGTTCGCGTAAATTTTGAAAAAACGCCACGTTGTGCGGAATCGTGTTGCGGTCCGGCAGCACCCATTCCGGATTTTCCAGGTTGAAGTCGATCAAGCTGGCCATGTAATCCCAGCGGCCAAGATTCAGTCCCAGAATGTGCTCGCGAAGATTCCACGCAAACTCTTCCATCTGATACGCGAGCGGATGCGATTCCACCAGCGCCATGCATTTGATTGTGCCCGCCGGAAGGCCCTTGGCGCGTGCAATCATCTGGAACAGATCGCGCCACCACAGCGCCTCGTCGGCCGACTCGGACTTCGGAATGTAAAAGCACAATGGATGCTGCAGCGTGCTGAAATCTACTTGATACGCCACCATCGCCACATCGAACAGGGAAGCGGGCAACAATTCGCCTTCAAGAATTCCGGCCTGGTGAAGATGCAATCCACGCGGCCGCGTGAAAATTACCGTGCTGCTCGTTGATATTCCAACTGTCTTTTCGCGTTTTCGGTCGTAATACGTCAGCCGCCCTGCGAGCGCATCGAGAATATTTTCGATGCCGCAAATCGTATGTTCCCAAGAATTCGCGTTCGAGTCTTCTAGATCCAGCATCACGCCAGGCGCGCCGGAATTTAGCATTTTCACGACGAGTTCGGCCTCGTCGGCCGGACCGGTCATCTGGTTTCTCTGGTCAGCGCACCACGCGGGAAGTTCGATACGCCAGGAATTTGTGGTGGCTACGGACGGCGGCAAGTAATTCGGCAATTTGCCTGCGTGTGCTTCGCCGAGCGCACGTTCGCGTCGCGAGACCAACGCGCGCTGTCGCAGCGTTAGCGCAGCATGTAAAGGCGCCAGAAATTCGAGAAATCCTGCTGGCAAGCCACTCGCCAAGTCAAACTCTTCTGGCGCGGCGTTAACGCACACGACGCGATTCGCGAAGGGCAGAGGCGCGGTCGCCGGGTTTGGTTTTAAGGTCGCAGTTGCCATTTTTTCTCAGACCTCTCGAGCGAGCCTTTGAGCAGGCTTGGGCTGTTGCCAGTAAAAGGCAATTCAAAGGCCACTGGGCACTTCTTTTGACATTGTAAGCTCTATGCTTTCAGGCAGTTAGGGTACTCTCCCGCGAGCTTGAAAAGCCCGACATTGCGCAATGGCAACAAACGATACAAAATTTCACTCCAGGGATGTGCTATTTCCGCCGATCTCTGAAGCCACGCGAGACGCCACCGCTATGTGGATGTTCACCACACGATTACGCAAGTGAGAAAAGAAAGTGTTCGAAAAATCGCGCAAACCTGCAAGCAAACTGTGCGGCGCATTTCCCGGTAATGGGCTGGCGTGGCATTGCAAGGCGGCATAGCGGCCGCCCGGCAGCAACCAGGAATTATTTGCCACCGCTTGCGACCTGCAAGTTATTCTTCACCGAAAAAACATTCGGCACGCCATTAGCTCGAATATTCGCCATGTTCTTATCGGCGTCATTGTCGACATAGCCTTCCAGTGTGACGTTTCCATTCTTCACGATGATATGAATCGAAGCCACGGAAGCATATCCATAGCGCGACAAAGAGGGCTCGCCATAAATCGCACTGTAGAGCGCGCGGCGTAGCTGGTCATCCATGGGAGCGGGAGGTAGAACTTCAATATTGCTAACGACCGAACTCACGCCCGCGACACTCTTCACTGCGGCTTCAGCATCGGACCTGAGGGAACCACGAACGACTTGTCCCTCCAGGATCACTTTGTCGCCTTCCACCCGGTACCCTAGATTGTCGAACACCGAGTAGTACGGCAGCATGACGAGCACATGACGGACTTCTTTCGTGAGTTCCTGTTGCGACTTTGGCTCGTTTTGGTTTTTGGATTGGTGCAGCAGCGGCGACGCTGGAGTATTGGGCAGAACTGCCAGCTGGGCCGACATAAGCACCGCGACCATCAGGGCCCGGAATTCCTTTCTCATTTTCCCCTCCTCCGAAGATTAGAGAAGCTCTAATGGTTAGATACAAGATGCACCGGGCTATGCACATACCGATTTGACTGTACGTGGGTGTTAGCATACAAATCGGACCCAACATCTCAGCAAGAGGCGAGTCTGCGGAGATTCTTTGTGGTGGACCGTTTGGCTTGGCTGCCATTTCCTGGAAGGAGCGCATTGAATTGCTGATCATCGGGCATCGCGGAGCTTCGGGACACGCGCCGGAAAATACACTGGCTGCCTTCAAGAAGGCGGTCGCGTTGGGAGCCGCTTTTATCGAGACGGATTTGCAACTCTCGCGCGACGCGCGCTTTGTGGCCATCCACGATGACACTGTAGACCGCACAACCGGCGGCCAGGGCAAAGTGCACGATCAGACGATCGCCGTTCTGCGACGACTCGACGCGGGATCTTGGTTCGGCAGCGAGTATGCCGGAGAGCGTATTCCCACCCTCGAAGAGATTCTGGAATTCTCGAAAAAAAACGACGTCGTATTTTATTTGGAATTGAAACCGAGCGGCTCCTGGGGCGGAGAACATGCATTAATTGGCGCGCTGCGAGAGTCCGGAGAAGTGGCGCGCGTGGTCGTGATTTCGTTTGACCCCGCGATTCTGGGCAGCTTGCGCAAGATCGAGCCGACGCTGATGACCGGAGTGCTCTATGACGGGCAGCTCGACGATCCCCTGACATCCGCGGTGGATGTGGGGGCCCGGCAGATTGTGGTGCGCGGGGATCTGGTGACTCCCTCGATGATCGAGCAAGCTCACGCGCGGGATTTGCAAGTCGTTTGCTGGACGGTGAATCATCCTGCCCACATTCGCCTGCTTATGGCCGCTGGAGTGGACGGAATCATGAGCGACTATCCGGACAGATTGATCGCTGCCCAGAAGAAAGATGCCTAAGAGAGTTAGAGCGAGGCCGTCAGGGAGTCGCGCAGAGCGACGAACTGCGAGACGGAGAGTTGCTCGGCACGCGCATCGAGGCGCAGACTCTGCGCGCTGAGGGCTTCGCGCACTTTATCCGGCTCTGCCAGCGATCGCAGATTGTTGATGAGCGTCTTGCGCTTCTTCGAAAAACACAATTTTACAAAATCCAAAAAGGCTTCCTCGTCGCGAATCGCCAGGCTTGCTCTTTCGCCGGGAAGGCGAAGCGTTACCAGCGCGGAACCAACTTCCGGCGGCGGGCTGAAAGCGCTGCGCGGAATGCGGAGTACAAATTCCGGACGAGTGTAAAGTTGCGTGGCGACGGAGAGATAGCCAAATTGCTTCGTCTCGGGCTTCGCGGTGAGCCGCTGTGCGACTTCTTCCTGGATGACGATGTGAATCTCATCGATCGAATCCGCGTACGTGAAAAAATGATGGAGAATCGGCGAGGTGATGTAGTACGGCAAATTACCGTAGAGGCGAATGCGGCGGCCTGCAGCGAGTGCGGCCAGATCGGTCTCGAGAACATCGCCGGGGATGACCGTGAGATTCGGGAATTTCTTCGTAAGCCGTTGGAGCTTTCCAACGAGCATCGCATCCAGCTCGACGGCATAAACGGGCGCGCCGGTAGACACAAGGTGCTCGGTCATTTCGCCGTGGCCTGCGCCGACCTCTATCCAGCAATACGATCTTTCCACCGCAGTCGGTAGTGCAAGGGTCGAGTGCGGCGAAACGCCGATGGCGCGCGCGATTTGTTCGCGCCAGTCGGCATCCGCGAGAAAATGTTGGCCAAGTCGTTGACGAGCCATGCGCCGAAAGTGTAGCAGGAACAGCGGAGGGCGGTTGAAGCCGAGCGGTTCTGTCTTGACGCGCCGAAATGGGTCCAGTAGCGTAAAATGAGCGTGCATTGCGCGATTGCTCTGGTGAATGCGGTGAAGCAGAGAAGCCACGAAGAGCGTTCGAGGAATCGAGTAAAGAGAAGAGAGTGAGAATACTTTTTGTAGCATCGGAAGGGCTGCCGTTCTCCAAGACCGGCGGCCTTGCGGACGTAGTCGAAGCGCTGCCGAAGGCATTGGTGGCGGCCGGCCACGAAGTGGCTGTCGTGCTGCCACGCTACCGCGGAACCAAAGCCACAGCCGTGGTGATGCCGAGCCTCACGATCCCAATCGCCAATCATCTGCGGTTTCCAGCCGTAATGGACGGCACGCAGATTTCCGGCGTTCGATATTTTTTTGTCGATGATCCCGCGTATTTCGATCGCGATGGCATCTATGGCAACAGCGACGGCGATTTTCCAGATAACGCCGAGCGGTATAGCGAGTTCTGCCGCGCAGCAATCGAAATTGTGAAGCACGTTTGGCCCGCGGACGTGATTCATTGCCACGATTGGCAGACGGCGCTTGTACCAGTTCTGTTGCGCACTTCGTACGGCGATGATCCGCTTGTCAAGGACATCCCAGTCGTCTTCACTATTCACAACATGGGTTATCACGGGCTTTTCAAAACGGACGTTCTCGAACGCGCCGGAATTCCTCTGCCAGTCTACAATCCCGCCGGCATGGAGTTTTACGGCAACGTGAATTTCTTAAAGGGCGGGCTGGTCTATTCGGATTATCTGACGACAGTCAGCAAGAGGTACGCGCTGGAAATTCAGACGCCTGAGTTTGGCTGGGGATTGGATGGTGTGGTGCGAAGCCGAGGCGACCGCCTGGTTGGCATTTTGAACGGGGTCGATTACTCCGCGTGGAGCCCGGAAAAAGACAAACTGATTCCCATGAAATATTCCGCGAAGGATATGAGCGGAAAGCAGGTGTGCAAGCAGGTCTTGCTGGAATTGTACGGAATTGCGCCGGAGCATGCGGCGCGCCCAGTAATTGGAATCGTGTCGCGCTTTGCCGATCAAAAGGGATTTGATCTGATCGCGGAGAAAGCCTACGAATTGATGAAAGAGGATCTCTCGCTGGTCGTGCTCGGATCTGGCGAACGCAGGTACGAAGAGCTATTTCAGGCGATGGCGAACACGTTTCCTGGGCGAGTCGGCGTAAGAATTGCATACGACAACGAAATTGCGCATAAGATTGAAGCCGGCGCGGATATGTTCCTGATGCCGTCGCGCTACGAACCTTGCGGCTTGAATCAGATCTACAGTTTGAAGTATGGTACGGTGCCGATTGTGAGAGCGACGGGCGGATTAGATGACACTGTCGAGCCGTTCGATTTGGAGCACGGCACGGGAACCGGTTTTAAGTTTGCGGAATATTCCGGCGCGGCCATGATGTATGCGATCCGGCAAGCTTTGCACCATTGCACCGATGAGCGCATCTGGCGGCGCATCCAATTGAACGGCATGGCAAAGGATTTCTCCTGGAAGGGGCCCGCTGCGGAGTACGCGAAAGTGTATGAAGCGGCATTGACCCTTCGAGGCGCTGGGCAGGCGGGACGAAACCAAATGTCTGTTACAACATCTAATTGAACTGACGAAGGAGATAAAAACAGCGGCCTAGCGGCAAGCTGTTGAGGACAAACAACATGGCTGACAATACCCAAACTGAGAAGATCCAGGCAGTGACGGACGGGAATTTTGAGGCGGAAGTGCTGACCGCCAGTAGCACGCAGCCCGTGATGGTGGATTTCTGGGCAGAGTGGTGCCGCCCCTGCCACATGCTCGCGCCAACGGTTGCCGAGATTGCGCATGACTACGCCGGCAAGCTAAAGGTGATGAAGCTGAACGTCGACGAAGCGATGAACTCGGCGGGGCGCTACAACATTCGTGGCATTCCTACGATCCTGGTTTTCAAGAACGGGCAGGTAGTGGAACAGATTGTGGGCGCGGTGCCGAAGGATCAGATTACGAAGGCGCTGGACCGGCATCTGGCGTAATTCGCGGAGCGATTCACGACGTGAATCGGCCGGCGATAGGGCCAGCAAAAAGATAGGAAGATTGGCGGGGCATGTCGTACAGTTGAATGCGGCATGCCCTTTGTTTTGTGCGCGGATCGCGCGGGCATTGAATTTTAGGAGCATCGATTGGCTACAGCGGAGACAGCGGCAACGACGACACGCACCGTAAAACCGGCGAATCACCCGCCGCTGCTTGCGGGAGACCGCGGGCCGCTCGCGATGTCGCGGCCTGGGCTGCACGAAACAGTGTTGAAGATTTTGAGGCCGCTGTCGCGCGGCGTGATTCTGGATTGCCCTGCAGGCGAAGGCGCGCTCGCGCAGGATTTGGTTGCGGAAGGCTTTGATGTGCGTTGCTGCGACCTGTATTCGGAGCTGTTCCGCCTCGACGGAGTGGAGATCAAGCGCGGCGACTTGGCAGGCACTCTGCCGTATGCGTCGGAGTCCTTCGACTTCATCACTTCGCTGGATGGGCTGGAGCACATCGATTCGCCGCCGCAGGCATTTCGCGAGTACAAGCGCCTGCTGAAACCGGGTGGGCACTTGATCATCAGTGTGCCGAACATCATGAACGTCGAAGAGCGATTGAAGTGGCTGCTTTTTGGATACACCTCGCATTTCAAGCCGCTCTCGGAGCAGTCGAAATCAAAGATTCATTACGATTGCGCTGGGATGGACGAGATCGCCGTCCACGCAAACCCGATTGGGTACAATGAATTGCGCTATTACCTTGAGAAAAACGGATTTGCGATTCAAGGTGTTTACCGCGACCGGAAGAAAGGGAATCAGTGGCTCTACTGGCCGCTGGTGGCGCTCATCCGGCTTATGGCAAAGCTGACGCCAGAAAAGCGGCGCAAGGATCGCTGGACGGACGAGCTCGCCTCGGACCCGGTGCTTCTCGGCGGAAACACCATCATCATTCATTCCATCCTAAAATAGCTCGATGGTTGGGGCTGTTCCTTTGCCGGTCACGAGTGCGAATAGACTATGCTTAATTACCCCGCCGTTCGTGTGACTGCGGCGGCAATCCAGTGTGCTCTAGAATTGTGAGATGGGAGCAGGTGAAATGGCGATAAATCGGTGCCACTGGGCGACAAGTGAGTTGAATATTCCTTATCACGATGAGGAATGGGGCGTACCGTTACACGATGACCGCGCCTTGTTTGAGCTCTTGATTTTAGAGGGAGCGCAGGCAGGGCTGAGTTGGGACACCGTTTTGAAAAAGCGAGCGCGATACCGCGAGGTGTTCGACGGGTTCGATGTGAAGAAAGTGGCGCGGTATGACGCGAAGAAAGTGCACGAGCTTTTGAAAGATGCGGGGATTATCCGGAACAAGTTGAAAGTCGCAGCAACGATTTCGAATGCGCAGGCGTTCTTGAAAGTGCAGGAAGAGTTTGGGTCTTTCGACAAATACATCTGGCAATTTGTGGGCGGCAAGCCGAAACAGAATGCCTGGAAGACCCACAAGAGTCTGCCGGCAAAAACGTCAGAATCAGACGCCATGAGCAAGGATTTAAAGAAGCGCGGCTTTCGGTTTGTAGGGTCGACGATCTGTTATGCGTTCATGCAAGCAACGGGCATGGTAAACGATCATTTGGTCTCATGTTTTCGTTTTGTAAAGTTGAGCAAGTAGCGGTGCATTTTCTCAACGTACCCATGCTTCGAGCTAACGGAGCGTTGCTTGCGTTGGCGGCTAGGCGAGATTACGATTAGAACCTGCCGGTTCCCGGGGAATTCCAGCGCAGTTTGGATGGAGTTATCGATTAGACGATGAGGTGTGGTTCGAGTTGTTGAAAAGATAGAAAAGAGAACAGACAGGAGTGTCTGTTCTACATAGAGAAAGGCTCAGAATGAAATCGGTCGTGGTGGTCGGCGCGCAGTGGGGCGATGAAGGCAAGGGCAAGGTGGTGGACTACCTTGCGGGGTCGTTTGATTTTATTGCGCGCGTTGCTGGCGGGCACAATGCGGGACATACCGTCATTATCGGCAGGGACCGCTATGTGCTGCAGTTGATTCCTTGCGGGATATTGCGGCCGAAGCAGCAGGCAGTGATCGGGACGGGCGTAGTTGTGGATCCGGCGGCGCTGGTGGCGGAGATTGAAACGCTGGCGAAAGCAGGTATTGATGTGAAGGGACGGTTGCACATCAGCAATCGCGCCCATTTGATTTTTCCGTATCACCGCGAGTTGGACAAAGCGGCGGAAGGCGCGCGCGGCGCGGACAAGATTGGGACGACTTCGCGGGGTATCGGACCCGCGTACGAAGATAAGATGGCTCGGCGCGGTTTGCGAATGTGCGATTTGCTCGAGCCGGAATTGTTTCGGAAGAAAGCGGCGCGGGTGGTTGCTGAGAAGAACCGGTTGGCGAAAGGCGCTTACGGCGCCGACATTGATTTTTCGCATGAAGTGGAAGCGACGTTGAAGCTTGGCGAGAAAATTCGCGGATATATTTGCGATACGGCGGAATTGGTGAATCGCGCCTTGGATGAAGGGAAATCCGTGCTCTTTGAAGGCGCGCAGGGGACGATGTTGGATATTGACCATGGGACGTATCCGTATGTGACGTCTTCGAGCGCGATCTCTGGTGGTGCGACCACCGGCGTAGGTGTGCCGCCGACAAAAATCAAGAACGTCTTGGGAATTTCGAAGGCGTACACAACGCGCGTCGGCGGCGGCCCATTTCCCACGGAGATGCCTGAATTGGAGGCTCAGGAAGTTCGCGAGCGAGGCAAAGAATTTGGAGCGGTGACAGGGCGCGCGCGGCGATGCGGATGGCTGGATTTGATGGTGTTGCGTTACGCGAAAATGATCAATGGGATCGATTCGCTGGTAGTTACGAAGCTGGATGTTTTTGACACGCAGCGCGAGATACAAGTGTGCGTCGGTTACAAGTACAAGGGCGAAACTTTGAAGGAGATGCCTGCCTTGGCGGAGGAGTACGAGCAGGTTGTGCCGGAGTACAAGACGCTGCCCGGCTGGTGCGAGACGACGTATGGCGTGAAGGATAGCGCGAAATTGCCCAAGGCGGCTCTGGATTACCTGCGGTTTATCGGGGACTTTTTGCAGGTGGAAATTGGCATGATTTCTACAGGTCCGGAGCGGGATGCGACGATTGTGCCAGCGGGGACTTTGTTGGCGCGCTGGTTGTAAAAAAAGGCAGAGAAAAAGATTTTGCACAGAGATCGTCGAGGACCTAGAGAGCACGGAAAAAAGTTAAGCGAAGGCTTCCAGAAATAGTCCACCGATGCTCACCTACGAGCAAGCACGCCAGAAGGTCATCGAAAAACTAACTGAGAAGAAAGGTCCGCGCGTTACGGAACAAGTGCGCGTGGGAGAAGCGCTGGGGTTTGTGCTGGCGCAAGACGTGAAGACGGATCGGGAGTATCCGCCGTTCAACAGGGCTACGCGCGACGGGTACGCGGTTTTTGCGGCCGACGCTCAGGCCGGGGCCACGCTGAAGTACGCTGGGGAAATTAAGGCGGGTGACCGCGTCACGAAGGAATTGTGGGCGGAAACTTGCGTGCAGATCATGACGGGCGCGGCCGTGCCTTCGGGAGCGGACGCGGTGGTTATGATCGAGCACACGAAGCGTGATGGAGATCTGGTGCGTTTCGAACGCGACGCGGTGAGTGGCCAGAATTTTGTGCAACGAGGGAGCGAAGCGCGCGCAGGACAGACACTTTTGACCCCAGGCATGCGGCTGGGTTATGCAGAGCTTGCTCTGGCGGCGCAGGTGGGAGCGGCGGAGTTGAAGTGCGCGCAGAAGCCGCGCGTGGCCATTCTTTCGACCGGTGACGAGATTGTCCCGGTCGACAGCCTCCCCGGGCGCTTTCAGATTCGAAACAGCAACAGCGTGTCGTTGGCCGCGCAGGTGCGGCTGGCGGGGGGCAAACCTATTTTGCTGGGCAACGCCATGGACCGCGAAGATGATTTGCAGTCGAAGATTCGTCGCGGGCTTCAGGAGGATTTGCTGGTTTTGTCGGGCGGAGTCTCGATGGGGAAGTACGATTTGGTGGAGAAAGTTTTGAAGGAGATGGAGACGGAATTTTATTTTGATGCCGTGGCCATCCGGCCGGGGAAGCCGGCGGTATTTGGAAAGTGCGGAGAGAAATTTGTGTTCGGGTTGCCGGGGAATCCGGTTTCGACGATGGTGACGTTTGAATTGTTTGTTGCGCCGGCGCTGGATTTGTTGGCTGGAGCGGAAGCGCGGGAATTGCCGGTCGTGGTAGCGCGGCTGGGCGAGGCATTGCATGAAAAGCCGGGTGTAACTCACTTTTTGCCGGCGCATATGGACGGGCAGGGTGCGGGTCGGGAAGTCAAAGTATTGAGATGGCAAGGCTCTGGGGACGTCTCGGCCCTATCGAGGGCAAATTGTTTTGTTATCGTTCCGGCGGCGCTGGAAAACCTAGGCGTTGGAGACCCCGTGGAAGTAATGGTTCGAAGGGATATGTTTTGAACCAGAAAAACTAAAGAAAAAGCGAAGAAAAGAATTTTACATCAAGGACGCAGAGAACGCAGAGGGCACTGAGAAGGGCGGAATGGGAAAGCTGTCGCATTACGGGGCTAAAGGCGGGGTGAAGATGGTAGACGTGTCGGGGAAAGTAGTGACGACACGGACGGCGGTAGCGCAGGGATTTGTGAAGATGAGCCCCCTGGTGGTACGGGCCGTGAAGCGGCTGAGGAACCCAAAGGGGAACCCCTTGGAAATAGCGAGGATTGCTGGCATTGCCGCGGCGAAGAGGACGGCCGAGTGGATACCTCTTTGTCACCCGCTGCCGCTGACGCACATTGATGTGACTGCGCGGCTGTGCCAAAATGGCGTGGAAGTTCGCTCCGAAGTTACGGCGACGGCCCAAACAGGGGTCGAGATGGAAGCGCTGGTCGCCGTTACTGCCGCGGCCCTCACGGTCTACGACATGTGCAAAGCCCTCGATAAAGGGATGGAAATCAGCGGGATTGTTCTCGTCGAGAAGACCGGCGGGAAGAGCGGGGACTTTTTTCGCGACGCGCCCGCCGCGTCTGCTCACAAGAACGCTCGCAGAAAAACGACCCGGAGCCACAGCCGATGAGTGGTGCGGGCGCGAAAACCGTTAAATTGTTGGTGGCGGATGACAATCCGCTGGTGCGCGACCTGATTATTAAGGGCATGGAGCCGTATTGCGAGGTCGAAACCGCTTCGGACGGCGCCGATGCGTTGCTCAAAGTCATCGACACACCTCCGGACGTGATTCTTTGCGATTACAAAATGCCTGGTCTGGACGGGCGGCAGCTTTTTGAAAAGCTGCATGGGCGCGAGGCGACGCGGCACATTCCGTTTCTATTCATGGCGAGCCGGGCAGATATCGAGGAGCGGCTTCGGCCGCTGGTGGACGGCGTCGAAGATTTTGTAACGAAGCCATTTTTGGTGAAGGATTTGGTGCGGATCGCGAAGAAGGTCGTTGATCGTTTGCACCTCGAAAAATTGCAGAAGCGGGCCTCGCGGCCGGGCGTGATTCAAGGGCGCTTGGAAGAGATGAGCATGATCGATTTGATGCAATCTCTCGAGATGGGCCAGAAATCTTGCCGGTTGGTGGTGAATCACAACGGCGAACAAGGCGAGCTCTATTTTGCAAACGGACAATGCCGCGACGCAAAGAGTGGAAAAGTCGAAGGCGATGACGCCGTCTACCGCGTTGTGCTTTGGACGGCCGGCGAATTCGAGATTGATTTCAACGCCGCAAATGCATCCACGCGCACAACTACAACGCGAAATACGACTGGGCTTCTGATGGAAGCGATGCGCCTGATGGATGAAGCGAACCGCGATCCCGTGGAAACGAAGTAACCCGCCTGATGCGCGTCGCAGTGCTCACAATAAGCGACACCGTGGCAAGAGGAGAACGCGAGGATTTGTCCGGGCCCGCGGTCGTCGCGGTGTGCCGAGGGTTGAATTGGGAAGTGACGTCGGTGCTGCGCGTTTCCGATGATCCCGCGAACATTCGCGAGCAGTTGCGCGAATTGGCTGATTCCGGTCGAGTGGACTTGATTCTGACGAGCGGCGGGACGGGCATTGGTCCGCGAGACAACACGCCGGAATCGACGGAAGCGGTCGCGGACTTGATTGTCCCTGGAATTGCGGAAGAGATGCGGCGTAAAGGATCGGAACTGACTCCAACAGCGGCACTTTCGCGTGGCGTGGCGGCAGTTCGAGCAAAGACCTTAATAGTGAATCTTCCTGGTAGTCCTAAAGGTGCAGCAGAGTCGTTGGACGCGGTCGCGCATCTTTTGCCGCATGCAGTGCATGTGCTTCACGGAGCGCGGCACGACTGAAGGCGGCTTCGTGGAACCTCGCTGCAGAAACCAAGATTTCAGCTAGCTGTGACAGGTGCGCTCGCAGAGGTGTGTTCGTCTGCTTGGGAGAGCGCCGGCAAGAGCGTCATTTTGTAGTGGAGACGAACAATCGTCATGCCAAAAAAAGAGATTTTGTGATCGGTACGAAGGACGCCTTCTTGGTCTTCGTAAACGTGAAAAAGTTCGTGCAGCGTTTTGAAGTTTCTTACGCGCAGATGATCCTTACCCGAGGCAATCACGCGATAAAATCCCGACCTCCCGAAGCCTGAGCCTGAGGAGTCGAGGCCGAACGAGCCGTCCGCATGACTGAGCGGGACCAGGTAAACGTTCGCGCTGCCACGGTCGGGGAACGTGACTTTGACGCACGGATTATCCTCTCCGGGAATTTTTGCAACGGAATAAATTCCGGCGAACATCACCAGCCCAGAAGACTTTAATTTGCGGAGCCAGCCCGTGTAGACAAGGCCACCGCCTGCCTTTTCGCGGAGCTGAATCACTTGACTGGTCATACCACGGGCCATTTCCAAGGGTGAGAGTGGAAAGTTGAGCTGATCCATGCGCTGGCTGATGAACTCTACGAGCAACCACAGGAAAAAGCGTCCGACTAAGGCAATTTCGCTCCAAGCTTCGAGTTGATATTGCGAGGCATGCTCATAGAAATGGCGGACGCGCGGCTGAACGGCACTAGGATCGAAAACAGGACCGCGCAAAGCGTCAAAATCGGCTATCAAGCCGGCATCCGGAACGATCTTCAATGCGAGATTTTCGTCTGCTGCGATTTTATCGTATATACCGGTACCGATCAGAACCGAGTCGCCGAGCGGACAGTCCAGCCATGGTGCGTCCGAGCGCCTTACTCGGCGGCCGAAAAGGACAACCATTCCCTCGATGACGATTTCCAGAACTCGTCCGATGGCCAGGTGAACGGTCCCTAGAATTCCCTCGCTCCTCTTTCGAGAACTGAGCTTCGGGGCTGCCGCCACCGAGGTAACTGGCTCGCTGGGCTCAGAAGCAAGGGACATGATTTCATCTTACAGGCTGCCCGACCGCTTCGTTCCTGCGATGAGAGGAGGGTTGACGCAAGAGGTAGGGTATTCAACAATGTTTGGACTATGGCGCAAAAACTTACGGACAAGAAGCTGGCGGTTTTGGGTACGGGGAAGCTCGGCGGAATCTTGCTGCGGGCGTACCTCAAGCAGGGGCTATTTTCGGCAAAGCGCGTGACGGCCACCGTGAAGCACGCCGAGAAGGCCGCTGCTTTGGCGAAGGAGCTTGGAGTCAATGTAGCCACGGAAAACCGGAAGGCCGTGCGCGGCGCGGACATCGTGTTGCTGGGTGTGAAGCCGCAAGTGATTGGTGAAGTGTTGAAAGAGATTGCGCCGGAGTTGAGTGATAAAACATTGGTGATTTCGGTGGCGGCGTCGGTGCCGACTAGCTACATCGAGCAGCACGTGGGAGCGAATGTCCCCGTGGTACGAGCGATGCCCAACACTTGCTCCAGAGTGGGCATCGGCATGACGGGAATTTGCAAGGGCGCTCATGCCGGGGCGCAAGATTTGGATACGGCGAAGGCGATGTTTGACGCGGTGGGGCGTACCGTCGTCGTCGATGAAAAGCACATGGATGCGGTGACCGGGCTTTCGGCAAGCGGGCCGGCGTTTGCGTACATCATTTTGGAGTCGTTCGCTGAAGCGGGCGTGAAAGTGGGACTGCCGCGCGATGTTTCAACACTGCTGGCAGCGCAGATGATGAAGGGCGCGGCGAGCGTGGTGCTAGAGACGGGCGATCATCCGGCGCTGTTGAAGGATGCTGTGACGACTCCGGCGGGCTGCACGATCGACGGAATCCTGGAGCTGGAGGAAGGGAAACTGCGCGTTACGCTGATTAAGGCCGTAGTCAAGGCAACGCACCGGGCGGGAGAATTGCTGTTCGAGAAATAGCGGCAAAACCGCACAGGATTCAGCTCGCGCGTCTGCGGCCTAATCTTCCTTCTGCATGATCCATACCCTCATCAACGCAGTGCGCGGATTTCTCAGCGGAGACGGCGCGCTCATTCTCCCGGAGATGGAGCTCGTACTCTTTGCGTGCGGGATTCTGCTGATCGATCGCTGGCTCTCGGCAAACGAAAAACATTGGAACGCGTTGCTTGCGATGGCAGGGACGGCATTCAGCGGATTTACGTTGTACGTGCAGCACGGCAAGATGCAAGCGCTGCGCAACGTGAATCCGGAGTCGCCGGGACTTCTTGGCCTCCATCAGAGCGTGCTGGTCGATCCTTTTTTCCTATTTTTCGCCGCTCTCTTTCTCGCGGGTACAGTCCTAACCGTTTTGTTCTCCGTGCAATATCTCGAAATTGCAGAAGAGGGACGAGGCGCCTACTACGCGCTGCTGTTGTTTGCGTGCGCAGGCATGATGCTGATGGTTTCGGGAGTCGATGTACTCGTTGTGCTGCTGGGGTTGGAGACTTTGGGGCTTAGCTTATTTCTTTTGTCCGGATTTGCGCAGGGCGATCAGCAGATGAAAACGGCCGCACGAAGTTATGCGTTTCAGTGGGCTTGCAGTACGTTTCTGCTAGCTGGCGGTTTTCTGCTTCTTTACCGGCTGTATCAAACGACGAATCTCGGACGAATGGGCGCGATCCTCGAAGTGCGTCTAGATAATGGCGTTCCATTCGGCGGACTCACCGTTTGGCCGTCTGCCCTCGCGCTTGGCTTGCTCGCCGCTGGCGCTTTCTTTTTGATGGATGCGGCTCCGTTTCACTGGTTTGCGCCCGGCGTCTACGAATCGGCGCCAACGCCGATAGCCGGGTACTTGGGCATGGCCGCGAAGACGGCCGGATTTGCGCTGCTGCTGCGATTTTTTACCTTCTTGTTTTTATTTGCACACGAGAAATGGATTCACGTCTGGGGCGGCGTTGCGATTGTATCGCTACTTTGGGGAAACATCGCCGCGATGCGGCAGACCAACGTGAAGCGGCTGCTCGCGTACGGAGGCGTGGCACAGACCGGATTCATTTTGCTTGGCATGGTGGCGGGAAATGAGACCGGCTTCAGCGGCATGATGTACTACCTGGGCGTCAATCTTTTTGCGACGGCCGGCGCATTTGGAATTTTGATTGTGCTGCAGCAGCGTCGAAGCGCCACGGCAGAACTGCGGGACCTGGACGGCTTGTTCTGGCGAAGCCCTGCAGCAGCGCTGCTTTTGCTCCTTTTCATGATGTCGCTTGCCGGCATTCCGCCCACGGCCGGTTTTCTGGCGAAGTATTTCATTGTCAAAGCGTTGCTTGCACATCCGCATCCCGAACTCGCAGCATTCGCCGTCGTCAATGCGTTGCTCAGCGTCTATTACTATGGCCGCGTTGCGGCCCACGCCTGGAAAAAGCCACGCGCTGACGCGGACGTGGTACCTCTCGAATTGACGACTCTCACGATAAGCAACGGCCAAACTATCGCGCTGACGGCGGCGGTGTTTGTGTCGCTCGCGGCTGGGATGTATCCTGAACCATTCCTGCGCATAGCGCGCTACGCCTTTGGTCAATAATTTTGGACAATAATCCCAACAAGACGGACTCAGGATCTTCTCCCGGCCAAAAGGGAACTGGCGCCAATGCCCAGTTTGCCATGGCTATTGAGCTGCCAATCATATTCGTCGCCGCGGTTGTTATCGGGGGCGGCCTAGGATATTTTATCGACCACTGGCTGCACACCAAATTCATCTTCATGTTCGTTTTCGGCGGCCTGGGATTTTTCGCAGGATTGCGAGAGATACTGCGGCGCCTGCCCGGCTGATGGCGATGGAGAGGGTTGACCAACCCGCGCCGAGCGAGCTTAATCCGGCCACCGCCGCGGCGTTCGCCCTCACGGAGCATCGGATTGCGTGGCTAACACTCGTTCTTGGCGGAGCAACGGCAATCCTCGTGGCCTTCCTTCGCCACACTGCGTGGGCGGAAGGCCTGGCGATTGGCACCGTGCTGGCGTGGCTGAATTTCCGCTGGCTGAAGCAAGGTTTGGATGCCCTGGTTGTGGCGGCAACGGCGCAAGAAGGGTTTCCGAAGCCTCAAATCCCGGTTGGAACGTGGTTTCGCCTGATGTTCCGCTACGGCTTGATAGGCTTCTGCGTGTATGTTATTTTTGAAGTTCTGAAAGTTCCCCTTGCGAGCATGGTAGTGGGTTTGTGTGCTTTAGGAGCCGCGACAATCACGGCAAGTGTGTACGAAATCCTGCGTCCGACGGAATAGGGAATGGAACATCACGTAAGCTGGCTGACACATTTTGTAAACCAGATCCTGGGAGCGCCCGCCTTGGCGTTGCTGACGGCGCTCCACATCAAGCCGAGCCATCCCGACACGCCCATCCCGGAGCATGTAGTGATGGCGCTGACGGTGCTCGTTGTGGGCACGCTCCTGGCCCTATTGCTGAGGGCGCGCTTGTCGGTTGAGCGGCCGGGAGCTTCGCAACAGATCGCGGAAATGTTGCTCACGAACCCGATGGGGTTTGGCATCAACGACGTCTTGGAAGAGAACGCAGGCCACGACTGGAAGAAGTACGTTCCGATGGTAGGAACGGTGGCGCTGTTCATCTTGCTGGCGAACCTTTTTGGCGCGTTTCCGTTTTTGAGCGCTCCGACGGCCAATGTGACCGTTCCGCTAGCGTGCGCGATCATTACGTTTGCCTATTTTAACTGGCAGGGTTTGAAGCATCATGGGGCGGGAGGTTACGCGAAGCACTTCGCGGGACCGGTGGCTTGGCTCTCTCCGCTAATGTTTCCCGTAGAAATCATCAGCACCACGGCGCGTTTGCTCTCGCTCACGGTGCGTCTCTGGGCCAACATTTTTGCTAGCGATTTAATTTATGGATTGTTTCTGGGCTTGTTCACCGGACTTGCCGTCTGGGCCGGAACGAAGTCCGCGATTGCGGGCATTGTGTTGGGCGTATTCCCGGCGCTGGCTCCTATCGCTTTCATCGTTCTGCACGTGTTCGTATCCGTCGTGCAGACGTATGTGTTCGCCATTCTGCCCGCTGTTTACATCGGCCTGGCCACGGCGGACGAGCACTAGACATTTTTGTTGTTGCCGATTTTGTTAGCCGCTCCAGCGTGAGCCCGGCTGCACGGTGTCCGGGAACCACCTCCTGGCGGCAATTCATGAGGAGGAAGTTATGAAGAAGCTAGCAGTTGTATTGTTCGTGGCGATCGTAGCGGTGTTGCTACTTGCACCGGGCGCGTTCGCGCAAACAGCAGCAGACGCGGCCAAGCCGCCAATCAACCCGACCACTTTGGTGATCGCAGTTGGCTTTGGCGTAGCCGTTGCGGCGTTCGGCGGTGGTTTGGGACAGGGCAGGATCGCGGCTGCGGCCTGCGAAGGCATCGCGCGTAACCCGGGTGCAGCTGGCGGCGTTCGTGCAGCCATGATTCTCGGTCTGGTGTTCGTTGAGACGCTCACGCTGTTCACCTTTGCGCTGGGTTTCCTCCTCTACTCGAAGCTGTAATCTGGTAGCAATCACACACGGAAATTTCGGGGCCCGGAGGCGCAAGCTTTCGGGCCTTTTATTTGCCCCTACTCCCTCCCCTTCTCCCGGAAATGCACATTCTAAAGGGTTTAGCATTCCAGTAATTCGTTTAGAATGAGTATTTGCGGGAGGTCCTAGGAAATGCTCATTTTAAAGGGGTTGCGGGGCCAGAAAAAGAGGTGAAACACGGCAAAACGCGGTGATTCTCAATTGATTCATTCTAAAAGGCTTAGTCGGATTAGGGAAAAGAGGCGGCCAAAAACAAAAAAGCGGCAGCAGAGCTGCCGCACTCCGTGAACGGAAAAGCTTACACCGCTAACTAGAGCACAAAATGAAAAATGGCAAGGGAAATCGCCCGGTGTCCAGGGCGACTTGGGCTGCTTGACATACATCCCTATTTCTGCAAATATCGAAATATAATATGAGCACGAACAAAAAGAACGCAGAACAAGTGGCGAAATTCGCCGACATGTTTTCGGCCATGGGAACTGAGCCGCGCCTCAGAATTATGCAACTACTGCTCTCGGCGCACCCGGACGGCTTAGTCGTCGGCGAAATCCAGTCCGAACTCGACATTCCAAATTCCACTCTGTCGCATCACCTCGACAAGCTGCGAAATGAAAACCTCGTTCTCGTGCAGCGCGAGAGTACGTTCTTGCGCTACTCCGCCAACACAGAAGCGTTGCAAGAAGTTCTGCGATTTCTCTACGCGGAATGTTGCACACGAAACAAGGCTGTAGAGCCACGTGATGTCATTCAAATTTGCAAATGAGGAGTCGCCATGAGTGACACAAACATAAAACAAGCTGTAAAAGAAAGATATGGAAGCGCGGCTCTCCGCGTGACGACCGGCGGCAGTTCGTGTTGTGGCGCAACGGCGGCATGCAACTCTGGCGTTGACCCGATAACGTCAAACCTCTACGACTCCGCGCAGTCAGACCAAATTCCAGCCGAAGCAATGCTGGCTTCGCTCGGCTGCGGGAATCCCACGGCCCTCGCAAAACTGAATCCCGGTGAGACCGTACTCGACCTGGGTTCGGGCGGCGGCATCGACGTTCTGCTCTCAGCCAGACGAGTTGGCCCGACCGGAAAAGCCTATGGCCTCGACATGACCGATGAAATGCTCTCACTCGCTAATGCAAACAAACTGAAGGCGGGCGTCGAAAATGTCGAATTCCTAAAAGGCGAAATTGAAAGCATTCCGCTGCCAGATAATTCGGTGGACGTAATTATCTCCAATTGCGTCATCAACCTATCCGCTGACAAGGATGCTGTTCTTCGCGAAGCATATCGCGTACTGAAACCCGGAGGACGATTTGCTGTCTCCGATGTTGTGACTCGTGGCGAAATCCTACCCGAAATTCGCAAAAGTGTTTTGCTCTGGGTCGGTTGTATTGCGGGTGCTCTAGCGGAAAATGACTTTCGCAGCAAACTCGCCAGCGCAGGATTTGAACAGATTGACGTAGAGCCAACTCGCATCTACCGCGTGGAAGACGCCCGCGAATTCCTCTCCGGCCAGGGTTTCGATGTGGATGCTCTCGCTTCGCAAGTGGATGGCAAGTTTCTGAGCGCGTTTGTCCACGCTGTGAAACCGACGGATGCCAAAGCTTGCTGTGGTCCCACCTGCTGCAATTAGACGAGGGTGGAGACTCACTATGTCGCAGCACTACAACATTCTTTTTTTGTGTACCGGAAATTCCGCCCGCTCCATCATGGCCGAAGCGATTTTGAACGGAAAAGGTAACCCACACTTCACTGCCTACAGCGCAGGAAGTTTTCCTTCAGGCATGGTACGTCCAGAGGCGCTCAAGCAATTGCAGCTTGCCGGCCTTGCTACGGATAGCGCAAGGAGCAAGAGTTGGGAAGAATTTGCTAAGCCGGATGCCCCTCAAATGAACTTTGTCTTCACAGTATGCGATAACGCGGCGAAGGAAGTCTGTCCAATCTGGCCCGGCCAACCTATGGCAGCACACTGGGGCGTTGCTGACCCCGCTGCCGTAACTGGAACGCCCGAGGAAATAGAGCGGGCCTTCAAAGATGCTTTCATCACACTGGGGCGCAGAATCAATTTGTTTCTCAGCCTGCCGCTGGCTAGCCTGGATACTCTCGCCGTCAAAAAAGAAGTTGATCGCATCGGGCTGCAATGAGGGCCACGCTCCTGCGCCAGGTCGCTGCAGAATTTCTTGGCACTGGTTTTCTCGTAGCTGCTGTTGTGGGGTCGGGCATCATGGGCGAGCGGCTCGCTGGTGGAAATGTTGCGATTGCGCTTCTAGCGAATACAATTGCCACGGGTGCTGCTCTTGTTGCGTTGATTTTGACGTTCGAGCCTATCTCAGGCGCACATTTCAATCCGGCTGTGACTGTGGCGGATGCGATAGAGAAGGGTGTGACCTGGACGGTTGCGGCCTGCTATGTCCTGGCCCAATGTCTTGGCGCGATTGGCGGCGCAATCGCGGCGCATATCATGTTTCAATTGCCCGTCATCTCGATCTCGCAACACGTTCGGAGTGGTTCTGCTCAAATATTCAGTGAGTTCGTTGCGACGTTTGGTTTGCTCTGTGTCATCTGGGGCTGCTCCCGATTGCGTTCAGACAGGGTTGCTTTTGCCGTTGGAGCATACATCACAGCAGCTTACTGGTTTACGTCGTCCACGTCCTTTGCCAATCCTGCTGTGACGATTGCGCGATCTTTCAGCGACACATTCTCAGGAATCCGGCCCATTGATGTTCCTTCTTTCGTGGTAGTTCAATTCTTCGGGGCAATTGCTGCTGCGATATTGTTTCGATGGCTCGTGCCCAGCTTCGGCCCCGGAGCCCGGAAGAGTCCTCTACCCGCATCACGAATCTGAACTCAATGCCTGTCGAAGACGAGGTTAGACCGCTGGAAAACGAATATTCAGTTTGTAGCAAATGAAGAGGACCAGGATCGCGCCCAGTGTGGAAAAAACGAGGCCGGCGGGATGGTATCGCTCGTTTGTCGGGCGTGCAAACATGTGGGTAACGCCGCCGCCGATGATCCCTCCGATGATGCCGAGCACAACCGTCCAGAAAATCGTTATGTGCACGTGCATGACGTCTTTCGCGATAACCCCCGAGATTAGTCCAATGAGAACGTACCAGATCAAATGAAACATGCTTTTTCTCCATCCTTCGATTTTGGAACTTCGTCGAGTATTAGCCCGGGGTTGGCAATTAAACTGGAATTTCCAATCTGAATCTCTAGGCTAGCAGCGTAGAGGCTGTCGAGGGTGCGTACTGTTCACTTTTATACAGTTTGTAGGATTTTATGGATTGTAGCCGGTAGCCCAGAGGAAGGCCGGTCTCCGGAAATGCGGGTTGGGTTTCCGGTAAGCGCGTTTCATCAGGATATTACTTCCGGCTCCCCGATAATCCATTCGGTGGCCATTCCATTCCTCAATCAGCACACGTATATTTACGGGGTGCAAATAGACCGGCGGACATTTTTGGAGCAACTCGGTGCGGTAGCGCTAACGCCTGTCCTAACGGGTTCACAGGAGGCGAGCAGCATGTGGGGACTCATTGCGAAAATAACGCTTCTCCCTGGCAAGCGCGATGAAATGATCGAAATCTTGAAGGAGAGCGCAGCCGATATGCCAGGTTGTCTCAGCTACGTTGTGGCCAAAGACACTAGCGACGAGAATGCGATATGGGTAACTGAAGTGTGGGACAGCGTGTCCAGCCACGACGCGTCCCTATCTTTGCCCGCCGTGAAGAACGCAATACCGCGAGGCAAAGCGCTCGTTTCGAGCTTCGAGAAGATCGCCGTCACGAACCCGGTCTGGGGAGCTGGTCTGCCAGCGGCTCAAGCCCACTAATCTGTGGACGAGCGACGGGGAGCCCAGAAGTAATTCCGCTTGCCTGGTTAGTTATGCATACCAGAAATGTTCGTTCCAGTGCCCACATGGGCGGTAACTGCGGTAATCAGGGATGTTGTAGGCGTTTCTGGACTGTCCGGTCGTATGAAACCTGCATGCATTATGGTTTGCGCGCGATCGCATAGACCGCGTTGGTTTCGACGCTTTCGACTTTGTGCTCGGACAAGTAGCCCAGCGTTGCCTGCCGCACGCGCACACGTCCCTCTTGATCGAGCTGCTCAATAGTGCCGCGATAGCCTGATCCCATCGCGATAGCCCAAAAGTCCTCAGGTGAGCTCAGCGGCTGAGCGCCAGATTCTGCTATGACATCTGGTGCGTGTGCACCTCCTTCGAGCAGCATGGACGCAAGCGCATGCGGTTCGTTGATACGTTCCCACGGGTTGAAGCTCTTGTAGAGGTCTGGGCGCTCCTTTCGCACTGCGTGCCAGAAAGCGGAGCTGCCAGGTTCTAGGACGCGTGGTCCCCAGGTGGTGATTGCAAGTTGGCCGCCGGGCCGGAGGGCTCTCCAAAGCGAACGAACTCCTGATGCCATGTCCGCAACAAAGAAGATACCGAACACACAAATCACTGCGTCGAACGTTTCGTCGGAAGAATCCAGCTCCTCGATATCTTTCAGACGGAACTCTGCCTGTGTCAGACCGAGTTGCGATGCTTTCTCTCGCGCCAGGCGCAAAAGGTTTTCTGCTAAATCGATACCTAGTAAACGCCCGCCTGAGCCTACGGCCTTCGCTGCCGGAATGGCAGATGCCCCGCTGCCGCAGCATGCATCCAGAACGCGCGTGCCGGGTTTCAGCGACATGCGCTGCACCGTTCGGGCACCGATTCGCTCCCAGAACGAAAGCGCTGGCGCATCAAAAAAATCGGCCGCGGCATTGTATGTCGTAGCCGCACGCACTTTGGCGTCGTTCGTCGATTCTGGATGCATTCGAATCCTCTCTAGAAGTGACAACCGAGGATGCCAGTATCGTAGCCCGGGAAAGCAGTCTTTTCGTAATCGGTCTACAACGCGGTCGCTGCATCCGGGTAAGGTGGGTAACCGCAGATGTTCGTATCGGGACCAGAAGGCTCGCTGCAATGCGGTTCTATTCGGCGATTATGCGATCGGCCCACTCAACTAGAGAAACAAAGATGGCTGGGTTACCGTACTTGGCGCTCCAATTAGCGAGATCATTTTCCGAAACCCCACGGGCTCGGGAGCAAGCTCCTCAAGCAAAGACAGGAATGTGTTTGCCGACGATTTTCTCGCGCAATTCGCTGAGCGGTGGCCAACCAATGGGGATTACTGCATCGGACGTGGCCTTACGCATCAGGTTTGTGGCGTCAGCAGTCAGGAATATCTGAACTTCGTGACCTGCGTCCGACAACGCAAGCGCATGTGCATACACAAATGAGGCCCGGGTCGGATCGTCGGTTCCCCAGGAACTCCTCATCATGATCTTCAGAACTTTTTTCGATTCCTGCGGCTTCGCCCCCATTGCTAGAAAAGGAAGACCCAGTAACTGTGATAAGAATCTGCGCCTGGCCATGGATGTCTTCTCCCATTTGCTCCATCCGAACAGAGCTTTCGGAAGAACCTACGCCGGCGTATTAGTGCTGTCAATTAATTAAGTCTGGACAAACCGGATAACCGGTTCCTTCGGTGCTGGGGGCTAGGTGAATAGAGCGGTGCCGGGGCGCCATGCAGCTGCCTGCGAAGGCATTGCGAGGAAGCCGGGAGCAGTTGGCGACGTTCGCGCGGCCATGATTCCCGGTCATGTGTTCGTCGGGGCGAAGCAGCCAGGCATTAGAAACGAGCGTTCAAACCAAACGGACGTTGCGTTCCATCGTCTTGATCACGTCGTCTAACCGGCCGGAAAGCACCTGCTTGGCGAGACTCAGTGTGTAGCCCGCCGCTGTGTGGAACGGGACGTGCGCTGGCAGCGAAAGCGCGTAGGGGTCGACGACGGCATCGACGACAACCGGTCCATCCTTGTGGGCCAGAGCTTCCGTGAGAGCCTCTTTCACGTCGCCGGGTTCTTCCAGGCGGATGCCTTTTGCGCCCATCGCTTCGGCCACGCGCGCGAAATTCGGATTTTTGAAATCCACTCCAAATGGAACAAAGCCCGCTTCTTGCTGCTCGATCTTCACGAAGTCGAGCGATTCGTTGTTGAGGATGATGTGCACGACGCGCGTCTTGCGTTGCACGAGGGTGGTTAGATCGCCGAGCCCGAGCATCGTGAAACCGCCGTCGCCGCAGAGGGCAATCGTCTGCCGGCCAGGGAAGGCCAATTGTGCGCCGAAGGCGTTGGGCGCGGCGCTGGCCATCGAGGCCCACGAAAAGGAGCCAAAGAGCCGGCGATTCGCGCCGCCCTTGATGTGCCGCGCCAGCCAGATGCAGGCCGTTCCGGTATCGGCGAAAAACATAGCGTCGTCGGAAGCCAGCGCGCTTAATGTGGCGGCGAGATACTCGGGACGAATGGGCCTGATGCCCGGACCCTTGTCCACGTAATGATTTAGCAGCTCGTCGAACTCTCGCGTGTGCGCAAGGTGCTTTTCGAGGAAGCTGGTGTCCTTTTTCTCGCGTATTTTCGGCAGCACGGCCGCGAGTGTGGCCTGTACGTCTCCGACAAGACCGAGGTCCAGCGCCGTCCTGCGGCCGAGGTGCTTCGGATTCGTGTCAATCTGGACTTTTTTCACGTTGTCATTTGGCAGAAACTCGCAAAACGGAAAATCTGTCCCGAGCAGCAGAAGTAGATCTGCGCTGTTAATCGCTTTGTACGTTCCGCCGTAGCCGAGTAGACCGGTCATGCCCGTGGCGTAGGGGTTGTCATGCTCGAGCCATTGCTTGCCGCGGAAGGAGTAGCCGACAGGCGCTTTTACATTGCTGGCCAGCGTCAGCACTTCGTTGCGCGCGTCGCGGCAACCGTCGCCGCCGAAGATGGCAACCGTTTTTGCATCGTTGATCAAGCTTGCCAACTTTTCCAAGTCCGCGTCGGCAGGACGAAAGACAGGCTTGGCAGGAATCGCGACAGTATGCATTCCGTCCGGCGCCTTGGATGCTGCGATGTCGCCTGGAAGCGAAATCACGGTGGGGCCGCGGTCAATGACGGCAGTCGTGATGGCGGTGTTGATGACTGCCCGGGCCTGTTCCGGATTCACGATGCGGCCGATGTAGAGGGCGGCGGCATCGAAAAACTTGTAAGGGTTCAGCTCCTCAAGGGCTGCCGTGTCGATCAGCTTGGATTCGACATCGCCCGCAATAGCGATAACCGAGGCGCCTTCTTTCCTGGCGTCCATCAGGCCGTTAAACAGGTGAGTCACGCCAGGGCCGGCCGTGCCGCACACGGCCACGGGATTTCCCGTGAAGTAAGAGTCTGCAACCGCGGCGAAGACGCCGTACTCTTCGTGCCGCACGTGAATGAACTCAACCTTTCCGTTCCGGCGGAGAGCATCGATGACGGGATTGAGAGCGTCCCCTACGATTCCGTAGCAGCGTTTCACGCCAGCCTTTTCAAGCATTTCCCACAGTAGATCTGCTACGTTCCGCGACATTGAACACCTCCGCTGGTTCCTCGTATTGAGCACTTCCGAGTTTTGGATGCTGGGAGAGAGCGAAAAAGTAAAAAATATTTATGAAAGGACTCCCGAAATTAAGCTAGGGCCCGCTAAGTCGGGTTACGGGTAACTTGGTACTGGGGGGCTCTTTCTCGATGAACTACAAAAGAAAAAGCCCCCAGTCGGGGCTTTTGTTCTCTCCAAAAAGAAGGAATGAAATCCGGGTTAAGCTGTCCATTGCTGCTTTGCCAGCGGAACAACCAACACTTCCTGCAGCCCCTCCGAATAATTATTTCTTGCGACTGGCGCAAATGTGCGTGCCTCTTGCATCGACGTGGGCAGAGGCACCGGCCCGCCTGTTTGCCGCGCAGCTTCGCGAACCAGCTCCATCCGGCCACGTACGCGGAACTTCGCCAGCAGGGAAGAGACATGGAATTTCACAGTGCGCTCAGCAAGATGCAAGTTAGCGGCGATTTCCTTATTGCCGAGCAATTTCATCAGCCCCGACAGAACTTCTTGCTCCCGTCGCGTCATCTTCACTGGGCTGCAGACGGATTTCCCTGCTTCCAATAGCTTGTCCGCCTTCTCTTTGAGGCCTTTCAGAATCTCGTCATCCGCCTTAACCATGACAACGTAATCACTCGTGGATTGGCTCCTCACCATACAGTGCATCGCTAACAGGCCGGCAGCCTCGTCTACGGGAAATCTGCCGTCTGGTCCGGATTGGACCTTAAAGTGGGCCACTCCGGTGCTTTTCTCATAGAAAAAGAAGACGTCGCCGGAAAATGATGGCCGGGGATCTGACAGTTTCTGCAGATGTTCACTTCTATCGTTCGCCTTCACGCGCACCCCGCATAATGCTGCCTCGTGGCGGAACCGAAGCTATTTAGTTTTCTTTCGCCCCTCGACGAGGCGCATTCCCCAGGTGGGAGAGACGATGAGGTAACAAGCCCAAAAAGGGCTGGTTGCTTTCTTCTCTTTTAGGGCATTGGCATTCGGAGTGACAGTTATTCCTCTGCTTCCCCGAATACGCATGCGCTTCAATCTGGGGACCGCGTTGGGACTTTTAGACCAAACCACGATTACCGCGCAACTGGCAGAATTACCAGAGGAGCCTAGCTCTCCAGGATGCCGCTCGCCGAGGGAGACGCTGCGGTGGCTAGAATCGAGTGGGGCTGCGTCGGCGTAAGCTGCTCGCCCTTACCCCGACGGAGCGTCATTAAGGCTTTTGCCCGCACCTTTAGGAAACCTTGGTTTAGGTGAACAGATCGCGGCTGGGGCGCCAGTTGCCGTCGGCGGTTCCATAGGGGCTGGCGACCACGACGGTGTAGCCGTCCGGGTCGCGCATCCAGCATTCCCAATGATTGGGTCCACCGTCGCCATCGGGAGGATTGCGATGGCGGGGCAGAACGAGCTCGACGCCCATTTCGTTGGCGCGCTGCATGACCGCATCGAAGTCATCCACCTCGAACCAGAGCAGGACACCATTACCGTACGGTTTGCCGGCTGGATTGCCGATGGGGCCGTGATGATGTTCGACGTCGAAGCCATGCAATTGCAGGACGAGGCGGCCATCCTTCACCAGTTGCTCGTAGTGCCCGCCGCCGTGAGCCCCGTGGCAGCCCAGCAGGCGCTGATACCACCGGCTGCTGGCTGCGACGTCCGTGACACAAAGGAGAGGCTGGGGGCGCATGGGCTTACCCTAACAGAACTCTGGCTTTGGCGAGTAGTCACGCGCGCCGCCGGGGTGGCTGAGAGCTCACAGCCGACAGAAGGAAACCAGCTTTGGTTTTGACGGCCGGCAACATGGGGCGATTTTCAGGGCAGAGATAAGGGAATTTCAGAAACAGGGCACTGGCGATTACTGATTATTGATGAGAGTGGACTTGAGCAGGTAGGCCAGCACCTTGCTTGGGCCGACGCCCAGGAAGATGGTGCCGAAGGCGGAGATGAACAGGACGATGTTGACTGAGAGCGGGAAGCGCGCTGGCGCGGTGGCGGCGATTTCGGCGCTGGGCTCGCGCATGTACATCACGACGATCAGGCGAATGTAGTAGTAGGCGCCGATGACGCTGTTGATGGCCATGATCACGGCTAACCAGATGAGATGCGAGTCGACGGCGGCCTTGAAAATATAGAACTTGCCGAGGAAGCCTGCCGTGACGGGAAGGCCGAGCAGCGAAAGCAGGAAAAGCGAGAGAACGGCAGCGACCACGGGCTGGCGTTCGCCGAGGCCGGCGAAGTCGTCGAGCTGGAGATGCTTTTCACCGGCGCCGCCGAACTGCGAAACGATGGTGAACGCACCGACTTTTGCAAGCGCATAGGTGAGGAGATAAAAAAGTACAGCGGCGTACGCGGGGCTAGCGCCAATCTCCTGGTCTTTAGAAAGATTTGTGACGGCGGCGAAGGCCACCAGGATGTAACCGGCGTGCGCGATTGAGCTATAGGCGAGGAGTCGCTTGACGTTGGTCTGCAACAGCGCGCCGAGATTTCCCGCAAACATGGTAAGGACCGCCATGATCCAGAACGCCCAGAACCAGAATTGCGTGGCAGCGTGAACGTCGGCAAAGATGCGCAGGAGCAGCGCGAAGGCGGCGGCCTTCGGTCCGGCGGAAAATAGGGCGGTGACGGGTGTGGGCGCGCCTTCGTAAACGTCGGGCGTCCAAATCTGGAAAGGTGCGGCGGCGACTTTGAAGCCGAGGCCGATGAGGATCAGCGCGAGGCCGAGCTTCAGCATGGTGCTGGTGGGATCGGCGGCGTCCATGCGCAGAAGATTGGTGGTGCCAGTGACGCCGTAGACGAGCGCAATGCCGTAGAGAAAAAAGGCCGTGGCGAATGAGCCGAGCAGGAAATACTTCATCGAGGACTCGCCGGACTTGAGCGTGTCTCGGCGGTAGCCGGCGAGGATGTAACTGGAGATGGAGCTCAGCTCAAGACCGATGAAGGCTGTGAGCAATTCTTGCGCGGAAGCGAGGACACCCATTCCAGCGGTGGCGAAGAGCACGAGAGCGTAGAATTCAGCGTCGGCGAGGCGTTCGCGATCGAGGTAGGGCGCGGCGGCGAGAATGACGAGCACTGCGACTAGCCCTACGAGGTGGCTGAAGAAAATGCTGAACGGGTCGGCGGCGACAAGGCCAGAGAAAGCAGCTCCCGGATTGTGAACGGCGTAGAAATTGCCGCAGATGCCGGCGAGCGCTCCAACGACGGCGACGGCCGTCAAAGCTTTGCGGTTTTTGACGACTGGCTGGAGCAGCATGAGGAGCGCGCCAAAGCCGCACCAGATGAGTTCCGGCAATACGCGAAGAATATCTGCGGAGTTGGGGAACGCGGACATTTAGCGGGTTCCGAGCCTTTCCAGTGAGTTTAGTCTTGGCGCTGGCGTGACGTCGGGCGATGCTGAAGCAGCGGGCACGGCCCTTCGAGGCTCAGGGTAAACACGCCGTGCCCCCACGGGAGACTGGGCTTCTTCGGCGCGGGGCGGGCGGTCCATTTGTTTGATCACCGAGTCGCTCGCTGAAGCGGTGCGGCCAGTGATGAAAACCGAGCCGATGCCCATCCAGAGAGTGATGAGGGCCATAGTGACTAGAATCGCGCGCTCGCGAGCGGAGGTGTCCGGCAGCGTGCGGTTCTTCTCGACGGTAATTTCGCCGAAGAAAACTTTCTGATAAGCCCAAAGCAAATAGCACGCCGAAAGAATCACGCCGGTGGCGGCCCATGCGGCCCAGCCCCAGCGCACTTGATAGGTGCCGAGCAGGATCAGAAATTCGCCCACGAAACCATTGAGCATTGGCAGGCCAAGCGAAGAGAGCGCGACAAACAGGAAGAACGCGGCCAGGCGCGGCATGGGAGTCGCGAGGCCGCCGAACTGAGACATTTCGAAGGTGTGGCGGCGATCGTAGAGCATGCCGACAAGCAAGAAGAGGCCGCCGGTGGAGATGCCGTGAGCCAACATCTGGAAGACAGCGCCCTGCATGGAGATCGGATGAAAGGCGAAGATACCGAGGACGACGAACCCCAAGTGGCTGACGCTGGAATAAGCGACGAGTTTTTTCAAGTTAGGCTGAACGAGAGCGACGAGGGCGCCATAGATGATGCCAATGATCGCGAGCACCGCAATGGCGGACGCGAAACGGCGCGAAGCGTCCGGAAAGAGAGGCAGGCAGAAGCGAATCATGCCGTAGGTGCCCATTTTCAGAAGCACACCGGCAAGCATCACCGATCCGGCAGTGGGCGCTTCGACGTGCGCGTCAGGCAACCACGTGTGGAACGGGAAGAGCGGAACCTTGATGGCGAAGGCCACGAAAAACGCGAGGAAGAGAAGGGTCTCCGTGCCGCGAGGGAGAAGAAGCGCGCCGGATTGGAGGGCCTGCTGAATGACAGGCAGGTCAAAGCTGCCGGTGGCGTTGTAGAGCCAAATGATGCCAACGAGCATCAGGATCGAACCGGCCATCGTGTAGAGGATGAATTTGATGGCGGCGTAGATGCGGCGGTCGTGGCCCCAGATGCCGATGAGCAGGTACATCGGAATCAGCATTACTTCCCAGAAGAGGAAGAAAAGGAAAAGGTCGAGCGAAAGGAAGACGCCTACGACACCGACTTCCAGAAGCAGGATGGCAATGAAGAATTCTTTGACGCGCTTCTGGATGCTGCTCCACGAACAGAGAATCGAGATGACGGTGAGGAACGTCGTCAGGATGACGAGGAACATGCTGATGCCGTCGACGCCGAGGTGATAGTTGATGTAGGTCTGCGCAAACGATTGTTGAGGCGAGATGCTATGCGGACCTATCGCGATCCAACGATGAAATTCTTCGAGTTGGTAGCCCGCGCTGCCGAGAGGGACGCCCCTAAGTAGCCACCAGAGCGACAATATAAACTCAGCGAGAGAGACGGCAAACGCGAGACGGCGGATCCATTCCTGGTCATCGTTGCGAAGAAACAGCAACGCAAGGGCGCCAATGGCCGGCAGGAAGATCAAAATCGAGAGCAGAGGTCCGCTGGGCATTAGCGCACCATCCCGACGACTGGCGCAGCCGAAGGCCAGAAGAAGATAACAGCGATGACCACGAGCGCGCCGATCACGACCCAGACGGCATAGCTGCGCGTGTTGCCGGATTGCGTGTGGCGGACCGTATCGCCGATTGCTGTGGCTCCGGTTGCGATGCCGTTGACGGTGCCATCGATGCCAGCGACGTCGATACCCTTCCAAAGCACATTCGTCGAAATCCACATGAGCGGCTTAATGATTACGGCGGCGTAGAGTTCATCGACGTAATATTTGTTCAGAAGCGTGTTGTAGACGGGTTTCATGGACTTGGCGAGTTGCTCCGGCTTACCCGGCTGGCGGATGTAGAGCCAGAAGGCAACGCCGAGGCCGAGAAGCGCAGAGGCGACCGCGACGATCGCGAGAATGATTTCGAGTTGGTGCGTGGCGGCTTCGTTCACAGCTTCCGCGCCTGACGCCGACGAAGCGAAAACGGGTGCGAGGAAACTGGAGAAATAATCCGTGCCGCCGAATAGCGCGGGCGCGGCGAGCCAACCGCCTATGATGGAGAGCACTGCAAGAATGACTAGAGGGCCGAGCATGCTCCACGGCGATTCGTGGACGTGGATATGATGCTCGTCATAGCGCGGCTTGCCGGAGAACGTTAGGAAGATCAGGCGGAACATGTAGAAGGAAGTGAGCAGCGCGGTCAGCAAGCCGATCGCGTAGAGCGGATGGCCGCCTTCGATCTGGAACGCGCTGAGCAGGATGGCGTCTTTGCTGAAGAAACCGGCGAGCGGCGGAATCCCGGCGATGGCCAGCGTGGCGATGAGCATGGTCCAGTAGGTGTACTTGATTTTCGTGCTCAAGCCGCCCATTTTGCGCATGTCTTGTTCGCCGTCCATGGCGTGAATCACGGAACCAGCGGCGAGGAACAACAGTGCTTTGAAGAAAGCGTGTGTCATCAGGTGAAAGATGCCCGCCGAAAACGCGCCGACGCCGCAAGCGAGGAACATGTAGCCGAGCTGGCTGACGGTGGAGTAGGCCAGAACTTTTTTGATGTCGGTTTGCACCAGCCCGATGGTAGCTGCGAAGAACGCGGTGGCGCAGCCGATGACGGCGACCACAACCATGGCCGTCTCGGAGTGCACGAAGAGAACATGCGAGCGGGCGACCACGTACACGCCTGCGGTGACCATCGTTGCCGCGTGAATCAACGCGCTGACGGGCGTGGGACCTTCCATCGCGTCAGGCAGCCATACATACAAAGGAAGCTGCGCGGATTTTCCAGTGGCTCCCATGAAGAGGAGCAGGCAGGCAATCGTCATCGTGCCGAACTGTCCCCAGGCTTCGTGTCCCCAGGACGGGCCTGCCGCGGCGTCGAACACGCCTTTGAAGTCCAACGTGCCGAACGTCCGGAACAGCAGGAACATGCCGAGCATGAAGCCGAAGTCGCCGATACGATTGACGATGAACGCCTTCTTGCCCGCGTCAGACGCCGACTTTCGCAAGAAATAAAAGCCGATGAGCAAGTAGCTGCACAGGCCGACGCCTTCCCATCCAACGAAGAGAAGAACGTAGTTCGCTGCCAGGACCAGGATGAGCATGAAAAACATGAAGAGGTTTAGATAAGAGAAGAAACGGTAGTAGCCGCCCTCGTGCGCCATGTAGCCGGTGGAATAGATGTGGATGAGGAAGCCGACGCCGGTGACGACCAGCAGCATGACGACGGTGAGCTGATCCATCTGCAGGTCGAAGCCAGCCGTGAATTTACCCGCGGAGATCCAATCGAAGTAGTGGTTGTGAACCAGCGCCTGGCCGTTGGGGCCTAGAAATTCGCGCACAGATTCGAGTGCGAAAGCGAACGAGAGCCCCGTCGCGCCTAGCGCGACGCTATTGACGATCTTGTTCGGCCACTTGCCGCCGAGCAGGCCGTTGATGGCCGAGCCCAGCAACGGCAGCAGCGGAATGATCCACAGATGATCGAGTATGGGCATTAGAGTTTGAGCAAATCCACGCGCTCGACGTTCAGAGATTGCCGGTTGCGCGCCGTCAGAATAATGATCCCCAGCCCGACCGCCGCTTCTGCCGCGGCCACGACAATGACGAACAGCACGAACACTTGGCCGTCCGACTGGTGCCGGGCCTGGCTAAACGCCACGAATGCTAGATTGACCGCGTTGAGCATCAGTTCAATGGACATGAAAATCGTGATGACGTTACGCTTGAAAACAAAAGCCACGACCCCAAGGCCGAACAATACCGCGCTGAGAATCAGGTAGTAGCTCGTCGGGACCATGTTCAGCTTTTCTCCCGCTGCGCGAGCACAATCGCGCCAAGTATCGCCACCAGGATGAGAAACGACGTCAGCTCGAAGGGATAAACAAAATCCTTGAAGAGCATCATGGAAATCTCTTTTGTGTTGGCCAGCGTGCCGGACTGCAAACCCGCTTGCGCGGGCTCGTTCGAACGTGCGATGGCCGCAGCCAGAAATCCAAGCAGTGCAACCGCAAGCGGAATACCGGCGACGCCCGCGAGCTTCGAAATATTGGTGCGCTCTTCGGCTCCGGCGTTCAGCAGCATGATGACGAACACGAAAAGCACCATGATGGCGCCGCCGTAGACGATGATCTGGACCGCGGCGACGAATTCCGAGCCCATTAGCAGGTAAAGTCCGGCTAGCGCGATCATCACGACGATCAGAGAAAGCGCGCTATGAATCGGATGCCGCTGCAGAATGAGGCTTAGCGCGCCGATCACGGCGATCGCTGCCAGGACAAAGAAAATGGCCAGCTCGGGCGTCACTGCGCACCCCACATCGATTTCGCCAAGATGGCAAACGCCGTGATTACGACGTTCGCGATTGAAAGCGGCAACAGCAGTTTCCAGCCAAAGGACATCAGCTGGTCATAACGGAAGCGGGGAAGCGTGCCGCGCATCCACACGTACACAAAGAGGAAAACGAGGATTTTCGAAAGAAACCAGAAAGGGCCTTGAATGAATTCGTTCACTGGCGGGAACAAAATGAGCACGGCGCCGATGGCCGTGATCGCTGTGCCTACGCCGGGAAGAATGATTCGGCCAAAGATCGTTTCGTAGCGGATGCCGTCCCAAATTACCCACAACCCAAACGGAATCAGAATAACCGACGGTAGATAGTGTGTGAGCGTCCAGCTTGCTGGAAAAATAGAAAGCCATCCGCCGAAGAACATGATCGTGCATAGGCACGACACGGTGATCATGCTGGTGTATTCCGCGATGAAAAACATCGCGAACTTGAAGCTTGCGTATTCCGTGTGGAAGCCGGCCACGAGTTCGGACTCCGCTTCGGGAAGATCGAACGGGACGCGGTTGGTTTCTGCCACGGCGGCGACGAAGAAGCAAATGAAACCCAGGATTTGGGGCCAGATGTTCCAACCGAAGATGCCACGCTCAGGGTGGTGCGCCTGTGCATTGATAATGTCGCGCAGATTGAAGCTGCCTGCGAGAAGGAGCACTCCGACAACGGACATGGTCAGTGCTAGTTCGTAGCTGACCATTTGCGCCGAACTGCGCAAACCGCCGAGCAGCGGATACTTGCTGTTCGAAGACCATCCGGCCAGAGCGACGCCGTAAACGCTCAGTGCAGTGATCGCGAAGAGCGCCAGGATGCCGATGTTCAGGTCAGCGATGCCAAGCGAAATGTTTTGCCCGAAGATGTGCAGCGGCTCCGGCCCGAAAGGAATGATTGCTATGGAAGTCAGCGCGAGCGCAAGCGCCATTAGCGGGGCAAGAAAATAAGTGAACTTGTCCACGCCCGCGGGCGTCGGATCTTCCTTCAAAAGAAACTTTGCACCGTCGGCAAGCGGCTGTAACAAACCGTGGGGCCCAACGCGATGCGGTCCCCATCGCGATTGCATGTGTGCCACAACTTTGCGCTCAAACCACGTCAGATAGGCGTTGACAGTGAGAACGATGAAAAGCAGAAGCGCAATCTTTACCAGATAAACGATGATCGTGGCGTGCGCGGATAAGAAAGACGTTAAGGAGGAGATCACGGCTTAGCTTCCGCCTCCGGAAGAGATTCCATCATGGTACAGAAGCGGCCAAGCGTGCCGCTGGTGAAAAGCGTGTCTTGCGCGGAGCGAATCAAGCCGACCGGAACGTCATAAGGCGCATGGCCGTTCTTCGTGACATGAACTCGCGTGAGTTCCGCGCCACCCGTCAACAACCCCGCGGCCTGCACGTCATACCCGGGCACCGCTTTGCGAATTTCTTCGAACACGTTCGCAGGCGCTTTATAGTGGAAAGCCTTACCGAGCCCCAATTTTTCCAATTGATGCGACAGAATGCGCAGCAGATCGAAGTCGGTTCGAGGACCCATCACTTCAGCGGCTTTGTGTAGAAGCTGAATCTCGCCGGAAGTATTGGTGACTGTGCCTTCTTTTTCATAAGCCGACGCTGCGGGGAAGACGATGTCGGCAAGTTTCGCCGTCTCCGTTAAGAACATTTCGTGTACGATGAGTAGGTCTAGCTTGCCACGTCCAAATCCGAGTGTGCCAAAATGCGAAAGCGGATTCGCGCCCATTACATATAGGGCTTTGAGCTTGCCATTTTGTGCCGCATCCACCATAGCCGGTGCGGTCATTCCAGCTTTTGACGGAATTACCCCGCCCCAGAGCCGCTCAAATCCTTCGCGCGCAGAGGAATCGTCCGTGTGCGCGTAACCGGGTAACCGGTCCGGCAGAAGCCCCATGTCGGCTGCTCCACGCGAATTCGCGTAATCGCCGAGCGCCATGTAACGAACTTTGCCGTGCAGTTTTGAACCGAATGCCACAAGCTGCGCGATGGCCGAGCCCGTCACTTCCGCTCCGAAGACAATCGCAACATCGGGTTCGGCATCGAGGGCCGCTTTCACTTGCACAAGCTGCTCAACAAGAGGACTCGGCAGCTGGCCCTCTTCGTGAGCCATAAAGCGAATAGCAGCCGCTTCCTGGCCCGCGACCAGCTTCACGAATTGCGTAGCCTTGCGCTTCAGCTTGATCTCGCGCGCATTCAAAATGAAAAGTTTCGCGCCAATATGCCGGATGCCTTTGCGAATCTGCCAGGCAGCCAGGGGATTCTGCTCCGTAGGATCGTTGCCAATCAACAATACCGCTTTCGACTCCGCCAACTCCTTCATCGTCAGCAGGGAATCGCTAGTGCGATCGCCGAGCGCGGTAACGAGCCCGGTGTAATCGGCGGTGCGGTGGTGGTCGATGTTGTTGGTGCCAAACGTGGCGCGCGCCATCCGTTGGAACAAATAATTCTCTTCGTTCGAAGTGCGGTTCGAGCCAATGAACCCAATGGAGTCCTTACCGCTCGCGTCGTAAACCTGCTTGAGGCGCGTCGCTGCGGTTTGCGCGGCCTCTTCCCACGAGACCGGGTAAAGCTTGTCGCCCTTGCGCACCATCGGCTGCTTCACGCGCTCGGGATGCTTCGTAAAATCAAAACCAAAGCGCCCTTTGATGCACAGAAAATCTTCATTGATTCCAGAGAGATCGCGGTTATTCGCGCGCATGATCTCGTGATTGCGCACGCTGAGCGTGGTCTTGCAGCCATTCGAACAGTGCGTGCACACGGTCGAGACGTAAGTCATCTCCCACGGCCGCGTCTTGTAACGGTACGTACCGCTCGTCAGTGCGCCGACGGGACAAATGTCGATGCACATGCCACACTCTTCGCACTCGAGATGGTCTTCGCGGTTCGGAATGATGATGCTGTTTGCGCCGCGCATTCCAACGCCGAGCGCTTTCACATCCATGCCTTCGTCGCACACGCGCACGCAGCGGAAGCAAAGAATGCAGCGCGGAGCATCGTAATAAACAAGCTCCGACCACTTTTCTTCCGGCCGGTGAATCTTTTCTTCGACGAAGCGGCTGGTGTCCGCGCCGTAGCGGAACACCATGTCCTGCAGCTCGCACTCGCCGCCCTTGTCGCACACCGGGCAATCGAGCGGATGGTTGGTGAGCAAAAATTCCAGCATGGCCTTGCGCGCGCCGCGAACCTGATCGGTGGCCGTGCGAACGACCATGCCCTCGGTAGCTACCAAGGTGCACGCCGTCTGCAGCTTCGGCATTTTTTCCACTTCCACGAGGCACATGCGGCAGGCGGCCTGCAACGAAAGCCCGGGGTAGTAGCAGAACGACGGCACTTCCGTTCCAATGCGCCGCGTAGCTTCGATCACCAGCGTTCCCGGAGGAACCTGCACGTCGCGGTCGTTAATCTTCAGCGTAACTAGCTTTGTATCTGCCATGGATTCCTAACGCGAGCCTACGAGAGCTTCCGCGGATTTGTATGCGCACTTTCCGCTCAAGTGATCTTCAAATTCGTTGCGCCATTTCTGAACGATGCTGATGGTCGGCAGCGCGGCGGCGTCGCCAAGCGGGCAGAACGTGCGGCCCAGCATGTTTTTCGCCAACTCGCCGACGATATCAATGTCTTCATTGCGGCCGTAACCCGCATGGAAACGGTCGAGCATTTTCTTGAGCCACGACGTGCCTTCGCGGCAGGGTATGCACCAGCCGCAGGATTCGTGCGCATAGAAATGCATGATGCGCCGCGCCATGTCCACCATGCAGGTGGTTTCGTCCATCACTACCATGCCGCCGGAGCCGAGCATCGAGCCGGCCTTGGCGACGGAATCGTAATCCATCGGAATATCGATTTCGTCGGCACTCATGATCGGACAAGAGCTTCCACCGGGAATGACAGCCTTGAGCTTTTTGCCGCCGGGAATGCCACCCGCCATTTCATAGATGAACTTTTTCATGTTCATCCCCAGCGGAATTTCGTATATCCCAGGCTTGGCGATGTGGCCTGCGACGCAAAGCAAGCGCGTGCCGCCATTTTTCGGTGTGCCGCGCTTGGCGTACGCTTCGCCGCCTTCCAGAATGATGGCCGGAACGGAGCTGAGCGTCTCGACATTATTAATGATGGTCGGACAGCCGTAGAGGCCGACAACAGCAGGGAAGGGCGGCTTGATGCGCGGATAACCGCGCTTGCCTTCGAGCGATTCCATCAGCGCAGATTCTTCGCCGCATTCGTATGCGCCAGCGCCGGTATGCGTGAGTATGTCGAAATCAAAACCCGAACCGAGAATGTCCTTGCCCAAATAGCCGTGTGCGTAGGCTTCCACGACTGCCGCTTCCACAATATCCAACACGTAGCGATATTCGCCGCGCACGTAAATAAAGCCGCGGTGAGCACCAAAAGAACGTCCGGCGATGATCATGCCCTCGATCAGCTGATGCGGATCCATTTCCAGCAGCGGACGGTCTTTGCACGTGCCAGGTTCGGATTCGTCGGCATTGCAGATGAGGTATTTAGGTTTCGGCGAATCCTTGGGCACAAACGACCACTTCATGCCGGTTGGAAAGCCAGCGCCCCCGCGCCCGCGCAAACTGGACTTCTTCACTTCGTCGATGATCGTTTCCGGCGTCATCTCTTTCAGCGCTTTTTCGAGCGCTTTGTAGCCATCGTGCTGCAGATAAACATCGATCTTGCGGGAATCCTTTATGCCCCAGCGTCTGCTGATCAACGGGGTTTCGCCGGGTTCTCGTGGATGAAGCGCGCCGGCGGTGACAGGTTCAGGAGTCGGCACCTTCCCGCCGTCCAATTCCTTGATGATGCGATCGAACTTAAGCGCCGTAAGGTTCTCGTGGAAATCGTAATTCACCTGCATGGCGGGAGCGCCAGTGCATGCGCCGATGCATTCCACTTCTTCTAGCGAGAACACGCCGTCCTGGGTAACTTCTTTGTGACCAATTTCCAGGCGCTTTTTGGCGCGTTCGAGAATCTCATTTCCGCCGCGCAGCATGCAGGCCACGTTGGTGCAAACCTGCACGTGAAACTTGCCCATCGGCTTGCGGTGCAGCATGGAATAATATTCGAGCGTTTCCTCCACCTGAACAGTGTTCAAATCCAGTCGGCGGCCAATCTCCGCGATCATTTCGTCACTCACAGAGCCGTACTCGTCCTGCGCGTACATCAGCATGGGAATCAACGCGCTGCGTTTGAACGGATACGCGTTCTGTAGTTTCTCGAATCTCGCCGCAAGTTGTGGAGTCAGTTCCATGAGGTTAGCGGTCGACCTCTCCCAAAACGATATCAATCGTTCCGATGCACGCCACCACGTCGGAAATCAACTCGCCGGTCACCAGCTTCGGCAAGGCCTGCAAATTGATGTACGAAGGCGAACGGAAATGCGCGCGCAAGGGCTTCGGCGAACCGTCGCTAGCGATAAAGCAGCCCAATTCCCCGCGGGGCGATTCCACGGTCACAAACGCTTCGCCGGGCGGCGGCGAAAAACCTTCTGTAAAAATCTTGAAGTGATAGATGAGCGCTTCCATCTCCGTCTTCATTTTTTCGCGCGCGGGGGGCACGATGCCTGGGGCTTCGGTCCGGATCGGGCCGCTATCCGTAATTTTAGCCATCGCTTGGCGAACAATCTTCAAACTCTCCCGCATCTCCAACACGCGGACCATATAGCGCGCGAAACAATCGGATTCCGTCCGCGTCGGAACGTCAAACTCAAATTCGTCATAGCTCGAATACGGGAACAGTTTGCGGTTATCGTAGGCCACGCCGGCCGCGCGAAGTGTCGGCCCAGTCATGCTCAGGGCCACGGCGTCTTCGGGAGAAATATACCCAACGCCCTTGAGTCGTCCCATCCAGATACGGTTACCCGTTAGCAGCGACTCATAGTCGTCGATGCGGCTGGGCATCATCTTCAGGAATCGCTCGACTGCCCCGCGCCAGCCCGCCGGAGGCTCCAGCGCAAGGCCGCCGATGCGGATGTAGCTCGTCATCATGCGCTGCCCAGCAAATAACTCGAAAATCTTCAGAATTTCTTCGCGCTCCCTGAAGCAATAAAGGAAGACCGACATCGCGCCCATGTCGATGGCATGCGTTCCAAGCCATACCAGGTGCGACGAAATGCGCTGGAGTTCGACCATCATCACGCGAACGTATTGCGCTCGCTTGGGAATTTCGAGGCCCAGCAATTTCTCTACGGCAAGGCAGTAGACCAGGTTGTTGCCGAGCGGATTGAGATAGTCCATCCGGTCCGTGAGCGTAATGGCCTGCGAATAGGTCTTGTCCTCGCAGCTCTTTTCGATTCCGGTGTGCAGATAACCCAGATCAGGCACAGCCCTGACGACCGTTTCGCCGTCTAGTTCCAAAAGCACGCGAAGGACGCCATGGGTCGAAGGGTGCTGCGGGCCCATGTTGAGGACCATTGTTTTTGTCGCGCCAGTTGCGGTCTCGACAGTGGTCATACGGAGCTCTTTCTGAATCCTGTGACCATCGGAACGTCGCGATAACCCTCGACGGGATAGTCCTTGCGCAGCGGGTGGCCTTCCCAATCTTCCGGGAGCAGAATGCGCCGCAAGTCCGGATGGCCCTCAAAACGTATACCGAAAAGATCAAAAATCTCTCGCTCCAGCCAATTTGCGCCGGGCCACACAGGGACGAGCGTATCGACTACCGTGTCCGAACCAGACAAGCGAACCTTGAGGCGAATTTTGTCCCGCCGGGGGATCGAAACCAGATGGTAATTCAGTTCGAAGCGGGGCTCGTGGGGATACCTGTCAACGCAAGTAGCGTCTGTAATGAGGTTAAACTGCAATTCCGCATGGTCGCGACAGCGCTCCGCCACGGCGCGCAAGATTTTGCGAGGAAGAACGAGTGTCGTCTCGCCGCGAAATTCAATCACTTCCTCGATGGCGTTTGGATTCCACGCGCGCAGGTGCTCGGCCACAATACTAGCGCGTTGGCTGGTATTCTCAGTCACCGTTACGAAGCCCTCAGGCGCAGGCTAATACTTGTGCCAATCCAGCGCGCCTTTTTTCCACAGATAGAAGTAACCCACCAAAAGTATGGCGATGTATATCATCATTTCCACGAAGCCGTACATTCCGATGCTCGGAGAAATCCTTATCAGATCCCGATAAATGTAAGCCCACGGATATAAGAAGATAGCTTCAACGTCAAAAAGAATGAAAACCATCGCTACCAAATAGAATCGTACGGACACCGGAGCGCGTGCGTCGCCCGTAGGCTCCATGCCGCATTCGTAGGGCTGCTGCTTGGCGCGGCTAGGCCGGCGCCAACCCACTAGTACCGAGGCAGCCGTCAACGCTCCAGCGAGCGCCGTGGCAATCAGCAGGTGTAAGAGAAGCGGAGCGTACGCTTGTAAGCCTGAATCAGTCATGGGCGAAGCGCTATAATATCCATTCAACCGCCAGTCGGTCAAATGGCGCGAGAAAAATCCTGCGGTGCGCGGCGAGTGTGGAATCATCGACGCGCGGCTAACGAGGAAGCGGACGAAATCCATGCTCTTTGGGCATAACACGGATGTGAAAGTGGGAGAGTCGGTCTACCACGTGCAGACCGAAGATCGCGGCACCGCGAATGCCTTAATCGACACGACGGTATATTGTCGCGGCCGCGTTCTGCATCGCCGCACAAATAATTATATCGATTTGTTGCCGCTCGATTCGGAGCGCGAGGATCTGCTCAGAAAACGGATTGACGACCAGCATCGCACCGTGACCGAAGACATTCGCAGCGGTGCATTGCACCTCGTGCCGCCTCCCACGGCCGTGCACGTAGACCCGGGCACGAAGAAGAGTGCCGATTCCGCGGCGCATTCGCACGCACCGACCGCGCCACCGCCGCTGGCGTTGGAATTGATTAACGCGAAAAGCTGGCTGGCGGGAAAGCGTGCGAATTTGCACGTTTCCGTCCGGAAAAAGCAGAATGGAGAGGCTATCGCTGGTGCGCTGGTCACCGCGCGAATCGATGGCGCGGCGGACGTTACGGAGTTTTCGATTGAGACTGCAGCCGATGGACAGGCGCGGCTGGAGTTCGACATGCCGCGACTTTCAGGAGTTGATCCCGCGCTCGTGATCGAAGCGTCTCAAGCGGATTCAAGGGGCCAGCTAAAATTTCAGTTGAAGGCGCGGCCTCGTGTGCCGACGGCGTAAGAGTAGCACTCGCGTAAGCGTTCAGGATTAGAGTTGAATATGGCGATAGAAGCAGCGATTTCGATTGTAGTGAATGGCGAAAAGCGCGAAGCGCATTCCGGTGAAAAGGTTACAGATTTGCTCGTGGCGCTTAGCTTGGACTCCGGCCGTGTGGCCATCGAGCGCAACCTGGAAATACTTCCGCGTCCCGCTTGGGCGCAAACACCCTTGGAATCGGGCGACCGCTACGAAATCGTGCAATTCGTAGGCGGCGGTTAAGCAGACACCCCCAACGCTACTTCTTCTGTCCGCCTAGATATTTCTTCCACGGCTTCCAGTAGTACTTGGGCCAGCTGTTGCGTACGCCCTTTTGATCGTGCTGCGGAACGCCGACGTGAACAATCTCCACGAACGCCCCACCCGCTGTCTTTTCAAACGTCATGATCAGGATCGATAGTTCGTCCTTTTTCCAGAAGCCCGCTCGCCACGCCTGTACAATCTGTTTTCCGGGAATGATGTGCAGGTTCTTGCCGCCGATAGCGCCTCCATGGGCCTGCCACGCGCCGCCGACTTTGCGGCTTAATTTCGCAGGACCTCCTGTCGAAGCAGAGTGCTTTTTCGAATCCATGTACATCTCGAAAAGTGTTTCCGGCGAACTGGAAAACTTAACGCGCTGCGTGATAGTCGGAGTCATCGGATTGGTTCCTGAGTGTTTCTCAAAACTACTTAAGACCCTCGAGAAGGTGGCCCATCTTATTTTTTTTCGTTTGGAGATAGGCGCGGGAAATTCTCGAGACCCGCGGCTGGCAAGCCACACGTTGGACCACGCGAATTCCGGACTGCTCGAGTTGGCGAACTTTTTCTGGGTTATTCGAAAGTAGGCGAATTTTCGTGGCGCCGAGCTTTTTCAGGATCTGTGCGGGGAAATCGTAGTCGCGCTCGTCGGCGGCGAATCCTAGCGTTTCGTTGGCTTCTACCGTATCCATTCCTCCGTCCTGAAGCTGATACGCGCGAAGCTTGTTCATGAGCCCGATGCCGCGGCCTTCCTGCGGCAGATAGAGCAGAATTCCGGAGCCTGCCTGACCGATTTTCTTGAGCGAGAGTTCGAGTTGCGCACGGCAATCACAGCGCAGTGAGCCAAGCACGTCCCCGGTGAGGCATTGCGAGTGTACGCGCACGAGCGGCGCCGTCTTTCCGTTGAGTTTGCCGCGCACCAGAGCGATGGCTTCATCAAGCGGGCCGCGTCCTTTGAATCCATAAATCGTGAAACGTCCATGCCGCGTGGGAAGAGCCGCCTCGGCGATAAGTTTGACTGGCGGCCCTGCTTCTTTTGCTTTTTTTCGTTTTTGCGAATTTTTATTCATATGCAATCATAAGTATAACAGGTACGCCAACAGAGCCTTTACATCCCGCCCCCGATTGGCTAGCGTTAGCGAAGACGCGCGAGTAGCTCAACAATGGATAAGGCAACGGCAGTTCGCGACCTCCTCTTCACCCTATTGCTGAAGGTAGGCGTGGCCTCTTCCATCGCCGCGTTGCTGGCGCGCTGGAACACCTTTCGACGCGTGCTGTTTACCGAAGAGCGCGACCCCGATCAAAAGTTGAAGCTGATGCTGTTCATGACCCCGCCGCTCATCCTTGGCGTAACGCTGCGCCTCGTCGGCTATCCCTACCAGTTCGCGGACCTCTCGCTCGAAGGCGCCTTTTTGATGGGACTGCTTGGCGGCCGCGTGGTGGGGCCAATTGGCGGAGCGATAGTCACGATTCCCGCGCTTATCTCTCACGAATGGCTGGCGATGCCCGCCGCCGCGACAGCAGGATTGCTGGGAGGACTGATTCGCCAAGCGATCCCCAACAAAGAAGACATTTGGAACTTCGGCCCGTTCACATTTCTGAACATTCCGAAAGCCGTGGTTCGCCTTTTGAAAAAAGGCCAGCTTTCCTGGGAAATGGCGCCGCTGGCCGTCTGCGTCGGACTCGAGCTCGGCCGCGTTGCGCTAGTTCACGCCACCAAGCCCAAGTGGCTCTTCGCGATTCATCCGCAGTGGGATTGGTGGCTGGTTCTGACGGTGATTGCTACGCTGATGTCCGTAGCCGCGCCGCTTAAAATCTGGAATAACACGCGCATTGAGATGAACCTCGAGCGCCACCAGCAGCTCCTGCTCAAAGCCCGCATGGATGCACTCTCCCGGCAAATCAACCCACATTTTCTTTTCAACACGCTTAACACGGTCTCCGCGCTGATCCGCTTCGATCCGGATAACGCACGCGAGGTGGTGCTCAAACTCAGCAACATCCTTCGCCGCCTCCTCCGCAAACACGAAACCTTTGTGCCGTTACGCGAAGAGCTCGAATTCATCGACGACTATCTCGACATCGAGGTCGCTCGTTTCGGTCAGGACAACCTGGACATCATCAAACAGATCGACGAAGAAACGCTCGAAGCCTTCGTCCCCAGCATGCTGCTGCAACCGATCGTCGAAAATTCTTTGAAACACGGCCTCGCACCAAAACTGGACGGCGGCAAGATCCAGCTGCGCACCACGAATCGCGATGGCCGTCTTCACATCGAAATCGAAGACAATGGCGTCGGCATTTCCGAAGAAAAAATGCCACACGTGTACGTCGAGGGAATCGGCCTGAGCAACGTCCGCGAGCGCCTGCGCGTCCTCTACGGCGCCGATTTTCACTTGCAGATCGAAAGCCGCCCCGGCCAAGGTACTCTGATCAAAATTGATATTCCGGAATTAGTCTCCGCGATGCAGGCGGTGGGTTGATGGGCCACTCCTCAGACGCACTTCATCGTCCCCTTCCGGCGTGAAACATTTGTTGCGCTTTTCCCTTGTTACGCTATCGTAGCCCCTACAAGTCTATCCACAGGGGGCGTATGGCCCAAATGACAAAGCTTTTGCGGCTGCTGCGCTTATCTTTACTGGTTGCAGTATGCGTTGACGCGACAGTTGCTCTACCAGTGGCGGCGCAAGTGCCCGTCCAAACCGGCAGTATCGGAGCTTCGGATCCCCGTTTCGAGGCCGAGCGCGCGAAAATTCTCCTCCTGATGCAGAAGGGCAAGCTGCCCTCCGTCGCTGTAGCCGTCGCGCAACACGGAAAAATCATTTGGGAGCAAGGTTTCGGCTGGGCAGACCGCGAGCAGCTCCAGCCTGCAACTTCCGACACGATGTACTCGCTCGCTTCCATCAGCAAGCCGTTCACCGCGACCGCCGTCATGGAGCTGGTGCAAAAAGGCAAACTGCGCCTCGACGCGCCGGCCAACGATTACCTCGGTGCCGCAAAGCTCACTGGCTTGGCTGGCGACGCCTCCGGCGCCGACCTCCGCCGCATTCTGAGCCATACTTCGGGCTTACCTCTGCACTGGCAGTTTTTCTACGCCAACGAAGACTACCGCGACCCGCCGATGGACGACACGATTTTGCGCTACGGCATACTCGTCAACCCTCCTGGCGAACTCTTCCAATATTCCAATCTCGGCTACGGCATTCTCGGCCACATCGTTTCCCTTGTTTCCGGCCTAAGCTACGAAGACTCCATGCAAACGCTGGTCTTCGCGCCCTTGGGTTTAACGCACACTTCCTCCGGCATTGGTCCTGGCCTCAATCGCTACGCCGCCGCCCGCTACGATTCCAAGATGCACCCTCTTACTTTCTACACGTTTGATCATCTGGGAGCTTCGGCGATTTATTCCAGCTCGCACGACCTCATTCGTTTTGCCATGTTCCATCTCAAAAATCACATCGCCGGCCAGGAGCAAATTCTCACCGACGAAACCATCGACCTGATGCACCAAGGAATCGCGGAGATGAGTCCGAAGGGTCCGTTCTACGCCCTCGGTTTCTTTGGCAGTCTCAACGACCACGGGGTCAAAGTCTTCGGTCACAGCGGGGGCATGCCCGGCGTAAGTACGGTCATGCGCATCTATCCCGAAGAAGATCTGGCAGTCGTCGTCCTAACCAACACGGGCGGCAGCGCCGCCGTTCCGCAAATCGAGCGCGAAATTGCCAGTCTTATGATTCCGCGTTACGGAAAAGCGCTTGCAGCTGAAGGCAAGCCTCCAGAAACACCAAAAGATCTTTACCACCCGACTCCAGAGCTCCTCGGTACCTGGACGGGCACTTTGCGCACGTGGCAAGGCACAGTTCCGCTCCAATTAATTTTCCAACCGGACGGCGACATCCACGTCAAACTTGGCGACCAACTCGAAACCCTGCTCAATGACGCTCAGTGGGAAGACAAAATGCTCGACGGCCACTTCGCCGCGACTATTCCGACGCCGGACGCCGGCAAACACCGCCATGCCGTGCATCTCGAGCTGTGGCAGCGCAACGGAAAGCTAACCGGCGAAGCCAACGCTGAAGCCACTGAGGAACCCGCGCACTACAGTCTCGCGTCCTACGTCGAACTGACGCGCCCCGCCGCGCATTGACCGGGCAGGTCAAGCCTGCACTCAGGTGCATGTAGGTGAAATTGTGGTGCAGCCAGCCGCCAAGGTTTATAATGCTTTTCACGCGCCCGTAGCTCAGTTGGATCAGAGCATCTGGCTTCGAACCAGAGGGTCGGGAGTTCGAGTCTCTCCGGGCGCGCCACTTTCAAAGAGTCCATAATCCGGGGCAATCACGTTTTGATACGGTTGATGTTCTTATCCTTCATTGCCTTTAGACTTGCTCTCACCAGTTTCTTCACCAATGCTATTGGTACTGGTTTACCCAGTGGGAAGCTTACGATGGCTTTCGTTGTAGCAAAACCTGCAAGCTCCTTCCTATGTTCTTTTATTACTGAAAGGGGTACATGTAGGCGTATGTGTGGTTTTTTGAAGCTGAACCAGGCAAACATCCCGTCGTAATAATCAATTCCTGGGTGAGAATATCCGGGCCATTGGAAATAATCGGTGCGTTCAGTGGCAGCAGGCACTGCCGCCCGTATGGCCGCTCTGATCTTCGCCAAATCGCCTCGCGCCTCTATCGGACATCTTGCTATGTATTCATCTACTCCACTACTTTTGCGTTTGGTCACGGTTGTGTTTCCCCATGTCGTAGTGCTTTTTTCATTGTCATCAACTTTTGTGATTTCACCGGCGACACTCGACTGCACCTGTTTAGCCCGCTTGATTAACACGACATGAGTAGCCTTTCGCGTTGCCACATTTTTTGTGCATTGGTAACCTCTGGTAAGGCTGCCACAAGTTCACCTAGAAAAGTTCTAGAATCGTCCCCTTGGGCGCGCCATTTTTTGTGGCTTCTTTTCCACAACTTCCGAAACCAACTTTTTTTATACTGACAGAATGCGTACCGAGACTGCGCTTGCGAGCCTCATCGACGACCTGGAACAAGATCGTTCGCTAGAAGAACCGCGGCATCTGCGTCCACGTATCGAGGCCCTTGACGACCTTGAAGCCTACCTTCCAGACGGGCCAGTTGGGCAGCACATCGCAATAACGCTTCTGCATCGGGCGAAGGCCATTTACTCTCGATTGGAGTCTGTCAATCTCAGCCTCTACAAGAGCATCCGTCAAAATATTCAGCGGGGCGCAGGCAGGGCCAGTCTGCTTGAGTGGATGCCCGATGGGAATGCTGCAACAAGTCTCACAAATTCCAGGGGCTATGACTATCTGGACGAATTGATCAGTGGGGTCTTGCAGTTTGAAAAACCGTCGGCAGAGGTCGTCCAGTTAGAGCCCGAAATGGTCGCCTATCAGCCGACGCCTGCGCGCCACATCTTTGATCTCATCCGCCGAACAGAACTCTCGGAGCGGGACTTTCTGATCGATCTCGGCTCTGGGCTGGGTCACGTAACTTTGATGGCTTCCATTTGCACGATGGCTCACTGCACTGGGATCGAACTTGAGCCGTCGTATGTCGATTGTGCCCACAAGAGCGCTCGGTCGCTAAACTTGAACAACGTGAGATTTATCCATGGCGACGTTCGCGCCGCGGACTTATCCCACGGCACGGTATTCTATTTGTATACGCCTTTTAGCGGCGCCATCCTGCGAGATGTGTTGAACTCGCTGCGACAGGAAGCCGTTAAGCGAGAGATTCGAATCTGCACCTTTGGCCCGTGCACACTGGTAGTCGCCGAAGAATAGTGGTTGACCGCTATTGAACCGCCGGAAACAGACGGAATCGCTATATTCCGCTCTTGCGATTAGATTTCAGGCGTTTCGCGGGGCGCTGTGATTTCCTTCGCGCGGTCTGCGCAGGTTTTTTGTGCGACTGTTCCGCAGAGGCTGTGCCAGCATTGGCCGGAAATTGCTCAGACAACTTCGCGGGGGCGGCAAGCCGCCATGCGGCTGCGAGCGCGCTGCGCACCATTTCCTTCTTGGCGGCTTTGAGGTTCACAGTGGTGCTGCCTTGGCGTCCCCATGCGCCTTTGGCTGGGACGAATACAGCTGCATTAGTTTCGACAAGCATTTCTTGCTCAACCGGAGTCAGCTTGACCATGCCCCAGGACCTGTCAGGATAGCCGAGCGTAGCGAAGATTTTTCCGGCGACTCGGAAGTCGGGATGGTTCATATGCCCGCGTTCCTCGGTTTCCGGAAAACTCAGAGCCAGTTTGCGAAACTCGTTCGGCGTCATGGTGCGTCTCCGTTTTGCGAAAAATGAAATGATATGACAACACAATGCCCTGCAACCAGAAACGCACTCACCGCCGCAATTAATCCCCCGCGATAAGCGAACCACGCCAAATTCCTTGTAGGGGCACAGCATTGCTTTGCCCGTCTTCGCCCGCGCATGTAAATCAACGACCAGTCCAGAATAATGGCATACTGCGAAGCCAATCTCCGCGAACGCTAGATCGGAATCACAAGCAAAGCCGAGCGATCTGCGAGAGGAACGAGAACCACTATGAAAGCAGCCGTACTACACGAGTTGGGCAAACCTCCGCGCTACGAGGATTTTGCAGAGCCGGCCGCGGGCCCGGGCGAAGCGATTGTGCGTGTACTAGCCGCGTCGCTGAAACCGATCGATAAGCAACTCGCTGCCGGATCCCATTATGCGAGTCCGCGCGAGCTTCCAGTCGTTTGCGGAGCCGACGGCGTTGGCGAACTTGCGGATGGAACGCGAGTATTCTTTGGTGGTCCGCGCCGGCCGTATGGCGCCATCGCGGAGCTTACTGTCGTTCCCGCAGGATTTTGTTTTCCGGTTCCTAAGGAAATGGACGACGCTACAGCTGCGGCCCTCCCAAATCCCGGCGTATCGGCACTTCTTTCTCTGAACAGTCGCGCGAAGGTCGTGAAGGGCGAGACCGTTCTGATCTTGGGCGCCACGGGAGTCACGGGAACCATCGCCGTACAAATTGCGAAGCTACTCGGAGCAGGGCAGGTAATTGGCGCAGGACGAAATCCCGAAGCGTTGAAAAAACTCCGTGGTCTGGGCGCGGACGCGACAATTCAACTCGATCAACCTGAGGAAGATCTGAAGAAACAATTTGCACGCGAAGCCGGCGAGGTCGGTTTTAATGTAATCATCGACTACGTTTGGGGTCGCCCCACCGAAGTGCTTCTTGCTGCTATCACGCGCCACGAATTTGCCGCCGTGAATCCCGAAGTTCGCCTTCTGCAAGTAGGAGAGAGCGCCGGCCCAAATATCTCGTTACCAGCGGCGGTCCTTCGCAGCACGGCCCTAACAATTCTGGGAACCGCCGGAATGCCAGCCCGAGAAGTACTAGTTGCCGCAATGCAACAAGTCCTCGCATGGGGAGCTGCAGGCACGCTGCGAATCGAAACAGAAAAAGTTCCGCTAGCCGATATCGAACAAGCCTGGCAACGCGCGGAACGCACCCGCAGGCTAGTTGTCATCCCTAGCAGACTTTCAGACCTAGAAAATGCACGGGTTTCCTAGGATGCCTTTCTTAAAACTCAGGCGCCCCGTCGCCGTCCGAATGCCATTTCCAACTCTCCGCATTCAGCAGCAACGAGGCGCGTTCGACGTTTAGGGTGTGGTCGCACGGGCCTGAGTCACAACATCCTTTAGTTGTCGAGGTTGGAAACCGTCGCGCCGGCCACCTTCTTGCACTCCGAACTTCGTGGCACGGTGATCTTCACGATCTGTCCCAGGCCTACCGGCGGCGGTCCAAACCCGACATTCGACACGTAAAGCACGCCATCCGGTCCAAAGGTCATCGCCGTCGGCAGAGACAGACCCGTCGCGATCTCCTCGAGCCCGTCCTTCGCCACTCGCAAGACCTCTCCGGTCCCGGCCGTCGGGAAGGGATTGCCCGTCGTATTTTCCAAAATGTACAGAAATCCTTCGCGGTCAAACGCCACGCCCAGCACGGTCGTCAATCCGGTAATCACCGTCGTCACATGTCCGCTCGCTGTAATCCTCAAAATTTTCGAGGATCCTTCCACGATCGGAAACAGTCCCAGATTTCCCACAAAGAAATCTCCGTGATATGCCACGGCCGTCGGCACGATATGGCCCTGGGACGCGGAAATATCCGCGATGCGCCGGATTTCTCCCCACGGCGAGATCTCATCCAGTTCGCCGTGGTTCGGTTCGACGGCATACAGATTCCCGCGTACCGACACCATGCTGTACCACGTTCCATCCGGCTCGAAATCCGGAGGATTCGGATGCGCCACCGGATTCGCCTTTTGAAACGCGCTCAAGTCCGCGATCATCTTCCACTTGCCGTCCGGAAAAACGCGGTACACCCCATTGTCCGTGTGCACCAGCCCATGCGAACAACCCGCCCCAGCCGTAATCGCGTACATGTCGTCGCCGATAAATGCGATGTCCGAAACGCCGCTAACCAGATTTCCTTGCGCCGCGCTCGTTTCGCTCGACGGCAGATTGTCAATCACAGTGGAAACGTTCCCGTGACGGTCAATCTTTGAAATACTAGACGTAAATCCGCCTGTATACGGCCCCACCGGCGCCGGAACTTGGTCGCACACTCCGATTGTCGAAAGCGTCCCAGCAGCCCCGCCTTCCGCCACGTAGAGCTCCCCATCCAGCCCAAATTTCAATCCCCGCGGATTGTTCAGCCCGGTCGCAAATACGCTCACATTTGCCGACGGCGTTTGCGCTTTCGAGCTACTCGGCCAGATCAACACCACTAGCCCTGCCACCGCAAAAGTCCGTACCACTGCACGCGCCACTTTCATTCGTTTTCTCCTATTCCTTTGTTTGTGCGCCGCCGCTCGCCTGTGGGAACGTCGGGCTGTTTCGGGAGAGTGCTCCGAACCATCCGGATACGGAACAATCCGCTGGGCGACGAATGTAATGTAATGGCGATTGTTCTCAATGCCTGGGGAAGCACATTGAAGTCACAGAAATGCCACACCCTAAGCCGATGAAGACAAATGGCTTGCGTAGATATCGATTGTTTGTTGTGCATTTGAACTTGTATGTTATGCTCACCCTAAATTGGGTGCTTTATGCCGCAAGCCCCGGCCAACGGATCATCAAGAGTTCGTTTTGGCCCGTTTGTAGCCAATCTTCCGACCGGGGAATTGTTCAGCAACGGTAAGCGCATCCGTGTTCCCGCTCAATCCTTTCAAGTTCTCCAAATGCTCCTCGACCACCCGGGCGACCTGGTCACTCGCGAGCAACTGCGCTCGTTGCTCTGGCCTTCGGACACGTTTGTCGATTTCGAGCATGGCCTGAACGCCACCATCAATCGTCTTCGCGAAGCTCTTCATGACTCCGCGGATCGCCCTCGTTGGATTGAAACACTGCCGCGTCGTGGCTACCGCTTCATCGGAACTATCGAGCCCACAGCGCAACCTGCGCCTCCGCCAGTCGCACCCGCGCCGCCGGAAACTCTCGCGCAAGTTCTGCCTCTCACTCGCTCATGGAAGGCCGCTGCCTGGGCCGTTGGAATCTCGCTCAGCATTGTCGCCATCATGGCTGGCTACTTCTTGCGCCCCCGCTCCGCACCTGACACAGACTCGCTGAATCCCACCCCATTCACGTCCTACCCCGGCATTGAGACTTCGCCGGCATTTTCCCCCGACGGTTCCCGCATTGCCTTTGCCTGGGATGGTGATCCGGCTTCCGGCGGCAAGGGTTTTGATCTGTATGTGAAAGCCATTGGCAGCGAAACGCTGCTGCGACTTACTCACCAACCCTCCGAGTGGATCAGCCCGGCCTGGTCCCCCGATGGAACGCAAATCGCCTTTCACCGCTTGGCCGGCCCCGATACCGGTCTCTACGTCGTACCCGCTCTTGGCGGTTCGGAAAGAAAACTCCGCTCCACTCACGTTCCTTATCCACAGGCCGCCCAAATCAGCTGGTCTCCCGATGGCAAGTGGATTTCCTTCGACGATCCGCTCCCGGATCGCACCGGTGATCGCATGTTTCTCCTCTCCACCGAGAACCTCGATGTCACGCCCGCCCCTCATAACCCAGACTGTTTACACGAAGCCAATCTAGGTTTTTCCCGCGGCCCCAACGATTTTCTCTACGTTTGCGTGCGCAATATGAGCGAATTTGAGGTCTACTCTCTTTCGGGTCTTGCCGGGCCTTCTCGGCAACTCACGAAATTCACGAATTTTCCCAACGGATTTGCTTGGTCTCCCGGCGGTAATCGATTGGTGAGCAGTCAGCTGACCGAGAAGGACCCGGAGCTCTTTGAGATTCCTTTATCTGGAACCGCGCCGCGCCGCCTTCGTGGCGTGACAGGCGCCATCTGGCCGGCGCTCTCGGCCAAGGGCGATAAGCTGGCCTACAGTTTGGCCGCCAACCGCTCTGGAGCCTGGAACATATGGATGCAGGATTCTGACGGCAACAATTTGGTGCAGATTACAAATCTGCCGGACGACACCTTCCCGCCCCATTGGTCTCCCGATGGCAAGCAGATTGCCTTTGACCTTCGAAGAGCGGGCCGCTACGAAATCTATATCGTCAGTATTTCTGAGCGCGTTCCACGAAAGTTAGTGACCAATGTCCCGCACATCTCTACGCTTTTCTGGTCGCGCGATGGCAAATCGATTTATTTTCGCTCCTTTGAAAGCGCGGGCTACAAATTTTATCGTTGCCCCGCTACGGGAGGCGACGCTTCGCTCCTCCTGACTCTGGCCGCTGGTGCGAACTCTATCGAGTCTTTCGATGGCCATTCTCTCTATTTTGCGAGACGTATGACCCACACACCCCTGGCCGTGCTGCCCCTCAATTCCGCCTCCCCTGCATCCGACGTCCAGGGAATGCCTATCATGCACAATGCGGGTATGTGGACCGTAGTCCCGGGCGGCATCTATTTCGTGCCCCAGGCCGAACCCCGGTCCTTGCACTACTACGATTTCATCACCAGGAGCACCCGCCGGATTTTTGCCATCGAGAAGAATTTCGATGGCGGCTTGTCCATCTCCCCTGACGGTCACTACATACTCTTCTCGCAACTAGACGAGGAAAACAGCAATATCATGCTCGTCGACCATTTCAACTAATTGATTGTTTTTCTTGTGTATCACCTGCCCTCTACTGGAGCGATGGATGTACAGCGCTATCTGACGGCGAAGGCTTCGCTGTGTGCCACGCGATGCCGTGTTGCTCAAGCAGTGCGACGGCGTATCGAATCGGAATGGCTGCTCCTGGAGTAGAAGTGGGTAACGCGGACAATTTGGCGACGGACACAGGAGTACCGCGCAGCCACAGTCCTTCGACTAGGCCAACAACGGCGTGAGACTCGACCGCGAGGACAGGAGAACCGCTCTGGCCTTTCACTACCGGATGGCTGAGCAGAAAAACGTCGACGGCGGGCGCGGACTTTTCTAGCTGCGTGGATTCGTAACTCAGGACGGTGCCGGGGGATGAGTCTTCGCGCTGCAACTCAAAGCTGTGCGCATCCTGAAGCCGTTGAGGGTGCAGTGACAGCGCAAGAACGGATTGCCCGCGAACGGCTGCGTCAGCCGCCAGCGGGAGAAACGCAACACTGTACTTGCCGACGAAAGGATTTGGCGTGGCCCGAAGGATAGCCACATCGTGCTGCAGATCTTTGGCGATCACGGTGACCTGCAAAAGCTTGGGCGGGGAATTAGGCCGATTCACAAGAATGTACGGCTGGCCGCCGTCCCGAAACGTCTCGAGGACGTGCGCGACGGTCAGAAGATAGCCTTCATCATTGATGAAGAAGGCGTTTCCGAAGAATGTGTAGTGGTAGCCGCGTGCGGCTGGTGATTGATCGTCGGGGTAGACGACAGGACATACTGAAGCGATGGATGCGTCGTCGGCGGAGCTGCTCTGAGCTTGCGCCATGCGGGCCGAGAAGGGAATTGCAGCGCATGCGAGCGCGACGGCGGTTAGCGCGCCGAGCGCGGCAACAGCGACCTTTCGTTGGTGCATTCCTGCGAAGTTCAAGTGCACGACATCCTCGCTCGCACCACTTTGACAAAGGGGCGTGCGAGAGTAAATGGGGAGAAAGGCGGGAAAAGGGACAGGTGTGCAGAGACGCAGTCCTTCTTTGTTTAGCCTGCGAGAATCGCACAAAAGCAGGGAAAAGAGCTTGACAAAGTGCCGTCTTTACGGTAATTTCTGTATAGAGAGAAACAACAGAAATGACAGACACTACAAAAGCCGCGCTTTCGCCCGTAGCCCAGAAATTCATCCTGCACTGGGGCGAGATGGGCACCCGTTGGGGGATTAACCGCACCGTAGCGCAGGTGCACGCCCTGCTTTTCCTTTCACCGGTCCCGGTGCCGGCTGACGAAATCTCCACCACGCTGTCGGTGGCGCGGTCCAACGTGAGCACTTGTTTGCGTGAACTGCAGGGATGGGGAATTGTGCGCGTGGTGCACGTTTTGGGCGACCGGCGCGACCATTTTGAGTCTCTAAAAGATGTTTGGGAGATTTTCCGGATTGTCTCCGAGGAGCGGAAGCGGCGGGAGATCGATCCAACCTTGCGAGTTTTGGCGGAATGCGTGGCGGAGTCCAAGGCGAATGCTCAGGGCGATCCGTATACGCGGGAGCGACTGGAAAGCATGCTGGAATTCTTAACGATCATGACGGGGTTGTTTGACGAAGTCTTACGGATGCCGACTTCGGCGTTGAAAGGTGTGGGGAAGTTGAGGGGCAAGGTCTTCACCCTGCTGGGGAAAAAGGCGGGATGAGAAGTAACGAAGTAGCGGTGTAAAGATGTAAAGAACAAAGAAAGAACAAAGAAAAAGATAACGCAGAGACGCAGAGTACGTTGAGATTCGCAGAGAAAGAAGGGAGACAGACAGGAATGTCTGTCCTACCAAAATGATTTCGCTGACATCGGAGTTTACAGATGGCAAGGGGCGACACGCGCGAGGGTGGTTGTTTTTTGACGCGGAGTGCGCGTTTTGCACACGGATTGCGCGGTGGCTGGCGCCGATTTTGGAACGGCGCGGGCTGGCGGTGGCGCCGTTGCGGGATCCGCGCGTCGGCGCGCTGCTTGGAATGACTCGCGATGAATTGTTGCGCGAGATTCGGCTTCTGCTTTCGGATGGACGGCAGTTTGCAGGAGCGGATGCGGCGGTGGCGTTGGCGCGCGAAATTTGGTGGGCGCGACCGCTGGTATGGTTCAGCAGAGTACCGGGAGGAATGGGGGCGCTGAGGGGATGGTATCGGTCGGTCGCGATGCAGCGGAGTTGCGCCGCGGTCGGCTGCGCAGTTCCTGAAGCGGCTAAGCGAGCATGATATTTCATAGGGGGATCGACGCGAACGCCTGCTTCTTTGGTCGGCCGGTTTGGTGCAAGATCGCGACTGCTTCCGCGAATTCTTTCCTACCTCGAAAGTTGAATCTGGCTGGGGGTAGAAGGGGAGGCAGACTGAAGTCCGCCCCACACTGGTTAACAATAACCGGCCCACGCCCAGATTTCGCGTAAACGCTGATTCTAAACGGGATAAAGTTACTTAGAATCAACACTTATGGAAGGTGTTAATTCCCCAGGGTTTACATCGAGCTCGATGCAGCTTGAAATTCGACGGCCAGGGCACGGGGACGTCAGCTTGCTTCATGCATTTGTCACGCTAAGCACGTTGCCGTCGGGGTCTTTGAACCAGGCGACACTTACGGACCCTCCGGGGGAGGTCCAGATGCCGAGTTCGTCCTGGTGGAAGCTCGGATAGAGGTTGAAGGTTACTCCCTTTTCGCGCAGGGCTTTGACGGTGGCGGGCACATCCGGGACTTGGAAGCCGAGGACGGTGTGCTCGTGAGGCGTGAAATCTGCCACTGTGGAGACCCGCAGGGTGACTCCGCCAGTGCTGAAAACGGCAGCGAAGTTGTCCTCGTGGGCCAGCGTGAGCCCGAGCGTGTCGCGATAGAACGCTGTGGCGCGGGCTCGGTCTTTTGTACAGATGATGATTGCAGGCTTTGCAGTTTCTAGAATTCCCATTTTGGGCCTCCCTCTCTTTTGCTCATTTTCTTATTGCGTGATCCGAACTTCTTTTCGGGTAAGCGACCACGTGGAAGAACACAAGCGTGTGCTGTTCTGTTGGCAAGAGGACATGGGTGTCTCCTAAAAATTGAGTTGGAAATAAAAAAGCCTCGCGGAAGGCGAGGCGCAATACCCTACACAAAAATTATAGCATGCTGGCAACTGGGTTGGGGAGCAAAGTTTTTGGTGTGGGGTCAGACAGTGCCGGGACTTTAAACCTAAAGAATGGAGAAAAAGATTTGCGCAGAGGGCCGCAGAGACACAGAGGTCGCAGAGAAGACGAGACGGAAAGAGAAGTTGGCTAGCGCGCGCGAATGGGATTGTGGGATTTCAGGACTACAAAGGTGAGCGCTGCTACCGTGAGGCCGGCTTCAATCCAGTATAGGGCGGGATTGCCTTTGAATAGGAAGGCTGAGGCGATCATCGCGACTGCAAAAACTAGAGACCAGAGAATCGGTTTTTTGGAGTTGGTGCTCATAGCTAAAACTGTAGCATGGATTTGCCGGCCAAAAGCCTCAGCGGTAAAAAGCGAAAGTTGAGGCGCCTCCGGCGCTCTTTCTGTGACTGGCCGGAACCGGGACGGAACTATTTCTTAACTTTCCTCACGATATGCAGTTTAATTTCTTTGCCATTGACGTCGAGGACGTACGCGTGGTGCCCCTCGATGGCGATTTTCGTTAACTCATTTACGGGAATATCCCGCGCGTGGCTGTCGGTTTTCGGGCCCGGTGTGAAGCTATAGTCGGCAAAATAAACCATATCCTCGGTCTCAATGGTGTAATGCATTGTATTTCTATTGCCCAGCAATTTCTGGGAAACGTCGGTTTCCGAGGTAGCTTCTATCTTCGCTTGCTTCCAATTCCGCGTCTTCGCCAGACACGCAGTCGCGACCAACACCGTCAGCATCAGAAGACTGAACTTTTTCATTGGGGCTCCTCTGCGGAGTATATGCCATTCCTATCTCTACGCGTCCGCCCTCGCAAGAGCAAGTTTCGAAGTTCAGCCACCCAGGGCAATGCGCGGCACCGGCCGGCGGAGCAGTCATCGGCTTTCAAGGAAAAGTTGGATGGGTCAAAATCCCGGTATTAATAACGAGAGCTGCAGTATCCGGCCTTATTTCTTCACCGTCGGCAGGTTATCCAGAAACGTATAATCGCCGGGGATTGAGAAGTATTGCGGATCCGGCTCTGTACGGGAAAGAATTTCGATCTTTCGTGTGAATTTTCCGCTGCGTGGGTCGGTTTTCGTGATCGACATATCCAAATCCAGTTCCGGCGAATGCCATAGCTCTCTGGTGATAACCAGCGGCTTCGAATTTCCGTAAGCACCCGCAGCCACGGATGTGGTCTCGCGTATTCCCTCGACGGTCAGTGCGTCCATCACATTTGTTCCCAAGCTTACCGACTCCATCGTCGAGGCACGCGGTGCTTCCTCAGTCTTTTCGGATTCCGCATAGGCGTCGCGGCGAAAGGCGTTAATCCGGCACGATTTTGTCGCGACGTAGCATGTCGTTCGCGTCTTCTCTTTCGGGTCAATGATGATGAAGTTCCAACGCGGCTGAATCTCACCTGATTCCGCCATTCTCCGGCGGCTTTCAAAATAGAGCTTTCCCGAGGAGTCCCGCGCCAGCATGCTCATAAACGCGAAACGCGACGCCGAGCCGTCCCGGTTCGTCCACGTCACTACCGATTTTCCCGTGAACGGTTGTCCGGGCTTGGGCGGAACGTACATATCTTCCACGGCCGGATGTGCGGCCACGTCGGGATTCATTCCGGATGGACGAGTGGAAGCAAAAGGCTCTTGAGCGGCTAGGAATGAGGGGAAAGCCGCCAAGAATGCCAGCGGCAACATCAGCCACGCAACGCGAATGCGCGCCATGGGCATCTCCAAATCAACCTAGATAATATATTACGTAAATGGGCAGTCAAGTCATCTTCTACGGAGGAGTTAGGTTTGGAGTTGAGATTGGTGACAATCGCGAAAGCATCCGGACCGGCGTCTATGCCGTATTCATTTGGAGAGAAGGTGGACTCTGTTATCTTGGCGGTGATTCAGGGGGGCAGGGTTGCAAGGACAAGTTTTCACAATGCTGCGAAGCGAAGTCGTTGGCATCATGTCCGGAACGGTTTTTGTGTTCATCGGGCTGGTGGCCTGCGCGGCCGCGTGTGCCTTTGCGGCTGTCCGCCGACAGAGCGGCGTGCGCCTCTTTGCGTGGCTGGGGATATGGAGCGCGATGTACGGGGTGCTGCTCCTGGCTGATGCTCCGAGTGTGGTTGCGGCACTACCACGCGGGCTGCAGAGCGGTCTTCCATTTCTGACGGCGGCAATCGACTATCTGTTTTTGACCGTTGTTTCGCTTGCGTGGCTGGAATTGAGCGTCGGAAAAATGCGGTTGTTTCTGAAGACGGTTATTGGATTGGGTCTGGCCTTCGGGATAGCGGGAATCGGAATTTTCGTGGTTACAGGGTCCAGCGAAACGTTGCTCGTTTACGTCCATTTCATCGCCGTTGTTGCGCTCATCATTTTTGTAGTGATCCTTGCGATCCCCAGTCTCTCGCGCAAGTATCTGATTCTTCCGAACCGCGCTGTCATGATTGTTGGCACGCTTGTTTTTGCCGCGGATGCGCTGTTTTTCAACCTGGCGCGGCTTTTTCACTATCAGACGTACCGGATAACGGGTTCGCTGGGGCTGGCCGCTCTGCTCTTCTCGTTTGGGTATGTGGGCGTGCAAATGGCATTGTCGGGAGAGCGGCGTTTGCATTCGATCGAGAGCGAGTTGGCGATTGCGCATGAGATTCAAGCTTCGATTCTGCCCGGCAAAAATCCCGAAGTGAAAAATCTTGCGGTTGCTGCGGCATATCGACCGATGACAGCCGCGGCCGGCGATTTCTACGATTTCATTGCCGTCGATGAGAGCCGGGCCGGGTTCCTTGTGGCAGACGTGACCGGACACGGAGTGCCTGCGGCGCTGATCGCGTCGATGATCAAGGTGGCGATACAGTCCCTCGCGCCGTACGCAGACGACCCGAGCGAGATATTGAGTGGGTTGAACCGCATACTTTTTGCGCAGTTGAGGGCGCAGCTGGTTTCAGCAGCGTATCTGTGGATCGATACAGAAAAACGCGAGGCGCTTTATTCGGCGGCAGGACATCCGCCGTTGCTGCATTGGCGCGCGGGCAAGCTGCAGAGCATTGAAAGCAACGGGCTGTTGTTGGGAGTGCTGGCAGAGGCTGAGTATCCCGTTTGCGAAATGGCTATCGAGGCGGCTGAGCGGTTCTTGCTTTATACCGATGGCGTCAGTGAGCCGGAGAACGGAAGTGGGGAGGCGTTCGGCTCGCATAGGCTGGAGCAAGTCGTGCGCGAAAATCATCTGCGCTTGCCCTCTGAGCTGTTGGAGCAGCTACTCTCTGAGATTCATAAGTGGCAGCCGGTATCCGCTGAGCAGAAGGACGACATCACGCTTGTGGCCATAGATGTTCTGTCCTGAAGAGGCCGATTTCCACCAAAATTGTCTGCGATCCCCCGTCGAATGTAGGGATTAGGCGTTCACCTTTTGTTCATTCCTTTTCCAGGTTGTGTGCATTGGCAGGAAAAGGGGAGTGTGCGAAAAAGTGTTCACGATGCAGGGGCGTTCAAGGCCGGCGGCATCGGGCGGTAGCAGCCGCGCAAACTCGAAAGAAGGAAGGATAGTCGCCATGAATAATTTTAAAGCTTTGTTGCCCAAGATGGTCTGGATCGGAACTCTTGGAGTTGCGGCGATGCTGCTGGGGTGGACGCCATCCTGCAAAGCGCAGGAAGTTAGCCCGGCGATTTTCACGAACACGGGCGTCGAAGATGCTTACCCAGCGGCAAAGCCGGTTGCTAAGAAGGCGGTCAAGGTGCAGGTCGCAGCGCATGCCGGTCAGGGCGTGCCGGTCGGTGTGGCTGACAATGACGCAAATGCGCGAAAGCAGAACGCGCATCGCGTGGCTCGCAAGACGAATGCGGTATCCGCGCCAGTGGTCTGAAGACCAAGCGAGAGGACTTTGGCGCGAAGGATGATGGCAAGTCCTCTCGGAAGAGCGCGTCCGCCCGTTGGCTCTAATGGATAGCGCTCGAAAGATTCGCTCTGTCCTAGTGTCGTGAGTGACCTGCTTTTAGCACCTTCGCCGAGTTGGAAATCCACTCCTCTTCTTTTTTTGAGCAAAGAGCGGAGAAACGACGGCCAGACAGAGTGCAAACACTAAGAATCTTTTTTCACGATTTCGTTCCTTTCTACAATTGAGGATAGATTCCACCGATACTCTTACGCATGGCACCTATTTCGATTTGGGGGATTGACCTGTCAAAAGTGACAGTGTAGCGCGGTAGGGGCAGCCGATATCTTATGCGTGCCAGGCACTCTCGGGTCGTTGACCCACCGATTCAAGGGCATTGGCTGTGAGCCTAAACCGCGAAGGCCAACGAATAACCGCATTGTGAAACTTTATCGGCGCTCACAGTTGTTTTCGCCCATTCGTTGAAAGAGAGATCAAATGATCATGAAAAAGACGGTCGCAGTTCTGGTGCTGAGCGGGTTTCTTTTCGCCGCCGAAGCGTTCGCCGCTCAGAATGTCGCAGCCCAGGCGGCGCAATCCGCGGCTAGCCCCGATAGCGCATCATCCATCGATCAAGAGATCGCCATGCTGAGGTCGGACTTGCGGTCGACGCGAAGGAAAGTTATCGCTGCCAACATGACGTTGACTGACACCGAGGCGGAAAAGTTTTGGCCAAAGTACGACCAATACGTGAGCGAGTTGGTGAAGATCAACGACGCGAAATACGCTCTCATTAAAGAGTATCTGCAAAACACGAACATGACGGACGAGCAGGCCGATAGTCTCTCGAAGAGGTGGCTTGCGGTGGATGAATCCGTCCTCCAACTCCGACTCAAATACATCCCGATCTTCCGTGCCGCGCTATCGGCCAAAGCCACCGCGCAGTTCTTTCAACTCGACCGCCGCGTTCAAATGATGATCGATTTGCAATTGCTAGGCTCGATTCCGCTGATTGAGCCTTAACTGGCCGGATGCTGATGGCGAGGAAGGGTGCGACCGCAAGTTTGTTGAGCTACATGCTGCGCTATCCAAAATTAAGTGCAGTTGCTCTCTCTTTCTTCAGTTGTGTGACTCTTCTTCTTTGTTCCAGTTTACATGCACAAGAAAATTGCAACGTTGAAGTGAAGCTTCTGCTCTCGCCGGCGGAAACTCAGACTGCCGTCGCGGCACTTAGTGCCAAAAAAGAAACGGTTGGTCGCATCTACTTTTTCGATACTGGCGCGCTCGATCTGCTATCTCAGGGCGCAATCGTGCGGCTGCGTCAAGGCGGTAAGAATGATCTGACTGTCAAATTGCGACCACCAAATGCAAAAAAATTCCCTGCTCCTTCGGAGGGGCGCGATGGCTTCAAATGCGAAGTAGACATGACACAGGAGGGAGCGAACCACTCCTATTCGATTACAAGGCAACTCGCCACGGAGGAGCTGCCTCGATCGGGAACGGACATTCCGCGCCTCTTGAGCCCCGCGCAAATTAAGCTGTTTGAGGATGCACAGGTTTCCGTTGATTGGACCAGTGTGAAAAGAATCGCGGAGATCACATCAACCGATTGGCAAACGAAATCTCAGCCGCGCCTGGGTAAACTGACTTTGGAGCTTTGGGAATGGACTGGCGGAAAAGTTCTCGAGCTCTCCGCGAAGGTGTCATCTGATGCTGGGTCATCGACCTACACGGAATTGCAACGGCTCGTAAAGACGAAACAGCTTACGATTAGCCCCGATCAACGGGTGAAGACCAGTATCGCTCTCGAAGCTATCACGCACGGCGCGGCACATTAACCAGCGTGCCGATCACTGACGGGTCCACGGCCCAAGGAGCGAATCGACGAAATTGGTGAATTTATTGCATCGAAATTACCGTAAGCTGCCGGACAAGTTGTCTTCCAGATTTCGGTGCTCTTTACCCGGCGGCGCCCATGGATTTACTTTCTGAATTGAGAGGCACGCGAGCGTGGATTGTGGTGCCTTTCAGGGGTTGTGAATCGACTGAAAATGTTCCCTTCACCAGTTGGAGCCGTTCCTTCATGCTGACAAGACCGAGCCCTCGGCCGTTCTTTGCAGCTTCGAGCTCAAAGCCGGCGCCAGTGTCACTGACTGTGAGATGAATCTCACCCAGGGTTGCCCACATTTGCGCTTCGAGATGCTGCGCTCCGCTGTGTTTTACGCCGTTGTAAAGCGCTTCTTGTAGAACACGGAAAAGACAAAGAGAAATGTCCGGCGGCACGATGGCAGGTAGATCTTCGGCCTTGAAGATGATCTCCACGTTTTTTCGCTCACCGAACTCTTTGCAGAAGCATCTCAAGACCGCTGCGATGCCGAGATATTCGAGTCTTGGTGAGTGCAATTCGTGCGCCGAAGCTTTGACGTCATTCAATATCTCCAACGTCCGCTTCCATACTGCATCCATGCGGCCGCACACAGCAGCTTGATGGGAAGAGCCTGTCTTAAGCTGTTCGAGTTCAATCGCCAAAAGAGCAAGACGCTGACCGATATCTTCGTGAAGGTCTCTGGCGATTCGGCTACGTTGCTGCTCTTCGGCCTCAACGACTTTGCGACTTACGTTGGAAAGGGCTTCTTCCGCAAGCTTTCTTTGGGTAGCGTCCGCAACCATGCCTACGATGCGTACGATCCTACCCTGCTGATCAAAGAAGGCGCGCTTTGTCTCCTCTACCCAAATCATGGACCCGTCCGGACGTAACATGCGGTAGGTGAGCTGACAGATGGGGTTCTCGGGCGTGCATTGGCGGGACGCAGCGGTAAAGCTCACTCGGTCGTTAGGATGGACCGAGGCCAACATTTGCTGGCCCGTCGTGCGCATCGGTTCGCCTGTCCCAACAATCTGGAATGACTCCGCCGAACGCACTACAGCATCCGTCGCTACATTCCATTCGAAGGCATACATCCTTCCCGCTTCGGCAGCCAGGCGTAAGCGCTCCTCGCTCTCGCGCAGATCCTTTTCCATCCGCTTATGGTCGGTAATATCTGTTTCCGTGCCCAGCATGCGCTCGGGTTCGCCGTTCTTTGAGTAGTAGAATTTTCCCTTCGCCGCAACCCACCGCACAGTCCCGTCCGGCCAACGGATGCGGAACTCTGCCGCATACGGCTCGTGGCTTTGCATTGCATCGTTGATTGCTTTCCAGACTTGCTGCTGATCGTCCGGGTGTATGCGACGACGGAAATCTTCGACTTGTCCAACATAGGAATCGGACGAGATTCCGTAAATCGTTTTCAGGTCGCCGAACGATGATTCTTGTCCGCTCTTGATCTCCCAATCCCACCCCACGGACTTGCTCGATTCCAGTGCCAAGCGGAGACGGTCGTTGGATAAGCCGATGTGCGAAGCCAGTTCGCGTTTGGCGAGATATTCCTTTACGTAGGCAGCGCTGGCCAGACACACGATCGTCGTGATGGCCAGTTGCAGACGCAGAGTTTTCATTGCAGTGTTCTCAGTCCGCTGGAACATTTCCCACACGACGGGTACGGATATCATCACGACCGCGAGCATGGCCCACAGCGACGCCCGCGAGCCATGGATAGTACCAAGTCGGATTGCGCGTAGTTCATCTGCGGGGATCTGCCGCGCGCGAAGTGGCAGCCACACGAACCAGCACACGGCGGCTGTCAGACCCAAACCATACAGTTTGCCGTTTACATATCCTCCCGAATCAATAGCGAGGTTGGCGACGGTCGAGCTCAAGGCATAGAGCATCGACGCGCCCAAAAGATGGAAATAGATTGACTTCCAAGGTGTCCGTGCGCGAAGAGTCAAAACACATGCAGCCAAAACCAATGCCAAATTCTCAAGCAGGTAAAGAATGTCAAAACGCAGGTCATAGCTGGTGGACGATGCGTTTGAGGGCAAGAACCGGTAGGGAAAGACGATGTAGCCATAAAGAAAACTCCAGAAAAAAAGCAGGAAAAGGGCGTTCAAGATCGCCCGGTATGGCTTGCGGTCTGATACGTTCCGGTGCGGAAGTGTTGCTAAAGCAGCTGAGAGCGGCACGAGGTGGAGAAACAACACGGGATCCCCAATCGAATCGTTGGGCATCTCGACGTGCAGACCAAGCTCGTAATAGATATACATGCCTTGGTCGAACGCCCAGAGACCATAGGCAATAGCCAGGAACACCCAGAACGACCGGCTTCCCAGTGTCTCTTGCGTTGCATTGCGAATGGCAAAACTCGTTGCCAGAAGAAGGAGAAGGAAATAGCTGATTCCACTATAGTCAACCAGGAACGAACCAGGCTTAACGGCGAGTGAGAGGACAGCTTTGATGACTAGAATTCCGATGAGCGCTGCCGGCCAAGAGGAGAGTCTTAGCCCGATTCCGAAATCCGAAGAGGATTGTTCCCTCATGACTCCTCACAGAACCCGCCCGAAGATTGCTGACCGCAAAACTGCCGCTCCGATCCAAAAGCGGGCAACGCCTGAGTTCTTTCCACGAACCAACAGAGGTCAAGATTGAAGCACCATTCGCCACAACCACAAAAGGTACTGATGTTATACGCACCTTTCTTGGTCACGGACAGTCTTAAATTTTGGCAGATTGGCGGCTTGGCGCAGGGCTTCAGAATCCGGTGACGACAGACTCAAGAGTCAAGAAGCTAGGCATTTGAGGTTGGAGACGCTTTCGTACTGTCTTCTCCCGCAGGGACTCAATCCAGTGTTCCCGGCCTTAAGTACAAGCTCAGAACTCAGGTGAGCCCACTTTCCATCCTAGTTCCCGGAAAATTTTGATGATGGAGTAGCAGATTGCCCAATACCAGCCGAAGTTGAAACTGACGAATAGCAGCCAGTAGATAACACGCTCCGCGCTTGGCGCGACCTTGTAGACGAGGTCGGAAAGAAAGGCAGTTGGAAGTACGCCAGGGAGCAAAAGAAGACACCAAATAACCTGCTCTTCGAAACCGCCGGGGCTAATCACAAAAATAACGAACGCGGCAATTCCAAACAAACAGCTTGCGGCGATACATGCCCACTTCCAGTCAGGGATAGGATGACGCATGTGCTTCACGCTTAGACGCCTACAATTTAGCACCGAGGCTAAGAGGCTAAAAGCGAAATGGGTGGGCCGATTGATCAGGATTTGGAGGCGAAGGAATCGCGGAGGGCGAAGAAGGCGGGCTTGGGGTTGAGTTGAGCGTCGAAGGGAAGAGGGCGCTGGGGAAGGCCGTCTTTGCGCGGGCGGAAGGATTGGAGCCAGGAGTCGCGGTCGGAGAGGCACCAGGTTAGGACGGCTTTTACGGAATTGTGGCGAAGGATATTTTCGAGGAAGCTGCGGTAGAGTTCGGCGACTTGGCGGTCGCGTTCGGGAATGTCGGCGGGCATGAAGGAATCGTCGACGTCAAGTTCGGTGACGAAGACTTGCAGGTTAAGTTTTTCAATTTCCAATAAAAATTTGTTGAGGCCGTTCCATGTGGGAGTGCCTTCGTTGGTGCGCAAGTGGGCTTGCACTCCGAGGGCTTGGACGGGGACGCCTTTTTTTATGAGGCGTTGCAGCATGGCGAGGATGGCTTCGCGTTTGGCTTGCTGGGCGGGGGCGTCGGTTTCGATGTCGTAGTCGTTGTAGGTGAGGATGGCGGCGGGATCGGCTTTGGCAGCGGTGCTGAACGCGAGCTCCACGTAGTCTTCGCCGATGTTTTGCAACCAGAGGGAGTTGCGCAGGCCTTGAGGATTTTTGTGCGTGGGATCGATGGCTTCGTTGACGACGTCCCAGGAATGGACGCGGCCTTTGTAGCGGGAAACGACGGTTTGGATGTGCGTGGTGAAGAGGGAGACGGCGTTTTGCGGAGTGATGGCTGAGTCGAGCCACGGCGGGTTGTGCTCGTGCCAGCAGAGATTGTGGCCGCGGGCGGGGATGTGATGGGATTCGACGAAGTCCATGAAGAAATCAGCTTGGGTGAAATCGAAGCGGTCTTGTTCGGGATGCGTGCCGCGCCATTTCATTTGGTTTTCGGCGACCAGGATGGAGCATTGGTCGAGGAGGAGGCGAGTGAAGTCGGGACGCTTGAGTTGGGAGTCGGAGACGGCGGTGCCGAAATAGAGATTTTTAGAGTGGGCGATTTCGCGGAGCTTGGGGATTTCGGTGGCATTCGAGCGAAGCGGAAGTGTCGAGGCAGCTAGGGTGCCGAGGGAGAGTTGGAGGAAATTGCGGCGGCGCATGGATGATCAGTGTGTGTTGAATTTGACGGGAAATTTTAACACAGAGGGCGCAGAGGACACTGAGAGGAAGGGAAAAAGAAAAAGACGGAGAAAAGAATTATCGCAGAGGCGAACAGAGACACAGAGTTCGCAGAGAAGAAAAAGCGGATTCCTCGCTTCGCTCGGAGTGACAAATTTAGAAGATGACGGGGCTTGGAAGCTGTCGCGAAGTGCTAGGCGCAGGCCTTCGCGCGACTCAGGCTGAAGCGGCGGAGGATTGCTCTAGGACACGGCGGTAGTAGGCTTCGTAGGCGGGGATGACGTCGTTGGCGCAGAATTTTTTCTTGGCGTTGATGCGGGCGGTGTGGCCCATTTCGCGGCCGCGGTCGGCGCGGGAGAGGATTTCGATGGCGTAGGTGCGGCGGCGGAATTGACGTCGCCGGGTTCGACGAGATAGCCGTCGACGCCGTGCTCGACGACTTCGGGGACGCCGCCGACGTTGGTGGCGATGACCGGGACTTCGCAGGCCATGGCTTCGAGAGCGGCGAGGCCGAAGGATTCGAGCTGCGAGGGCATCAGGAAAAGATCGGCGACGGAGAGCTTTTCGTAGACTCCGTTTTGCTTGCCTGGAAATATCACGTCTTTTTGGAGGCGCTTTTTGCGGACTAGGTATTCCGCTGCGCCGCGGTCCGGACCGTCGCCGATCAGGACCAGTTTGGCGGGCATTTTGGCGCGGACGAGGGCGAAGATTTCGACTACGTCGGTGACGCGCTTGACGGGGCGGAAATTTGAGAGGTGCATGAGGATGGGCTCGCCGTTGGGGGCCCATTGTGCGCGCAGAGCTGGCTGTGGCGTGCGCGTGTAGAGATCGCAATTCACGAAATTGGGAATGACTTCGATGGGGCGCTTGATGTCGAATTCTTTGATGGTTTGGTTCAGGAGATAGTGCGAGATGGCGGTGACGCCGTCGCTTTGCTCGATGGAGAATTTTGTGATGGGGAGATAGCTGCGGTTGCTGCCGACGAGAGTGATGTCGGTGCCGTGCAGCGTGGTGATGAAGGGCAAGCGGCGCGGGGCGGCCATGGAGCGGGCTAGCAGCGCGCTGACGGAGTGGGGAATGGCGTAGTGGACGTGGAGCAGGTCGAGGGATTCGGACTCGAAGACTTCCAGCATTTTGGTGGCGAGCGCGAGCGTGTAGGGCGCGTGATCGAAAAGCGGGTAGGTGGCGACTTCGACCTCGTGAAAATGGATGTGCGGGTCGTTGGGATTCATGCGGATGGGCGGGGCGTAGCTGATGAAATGGATGTCGTGGCCGCGGGCGGCGAGTTCCTTGCCGAGTTCGGTGGCGACGACGCCGGAGCCGCCGTAGGTGGGATAGCAGGTGATGCCGATTTTCATGAATGAGGATCTCCGTTGTCCTCAGTTGTGAATCGCGGCCAGATAGGGCAGCATTCTACCGGCAAAGCGCTTCATTGCGTGGGCTTAGAGATACCTAACATACACCGGATGAACGAGTCCTGGATTTGGCTGCAATGGCACTCCATTAGACGCGGGAAGGGGGTGAAATCGTGACACGACTCGTCGGGAAGGTGGCCCTGATTACGGGAGGGGGAACGGGAATTGGGCGGGCGATCGCCTTGGCGTTTGTGCGGGAAGGGGCGAAGGTCGCTGTGGCAGGCCGGCGCAAAGAGAAGCTGGATGAGACTTTGCGCGAGGTTGAGAAACTAGGTGAGCGGAGGGTTGGCGATAGTCTGTGACGTGGCGAAAGCCAAGGATGGCGAGCGTGCGGTGAAGGAGACGGCGAAGGCGTTTGGAAAACTGAACGTGCTCGTGAACAACGCGGGGGTTCTGCATGCGGCGACCATTGAAGGAACCAGCGAGGATCAGTGGGACAACTTGATGACGATCAATTTGAAAGGGCCGTTTTTGATGTGCAAAGCGGCGATGCCGGAATTTCGCAAGGCGGGTGGTGGGGCGATTGTAAATGTCGGCTCGGTCCTGGGGTTGGTGGCGATGAAGGATCGCGCGGCCTACTGCGCTTCAAAGGGCGGCGTGACGTCTGCTGACGAAGGCGATGGCGCTCGATCACGCGCATGAAAATGTGCGGTCAAACTGTATTTGTCCGTCGATTGTGGAGACCGAGTTAGTGCAGGGACTTTTCTCTGCTTCGGAAGAGGGAAAGGCTTTGCGCAAAGCGAGGATTGGGTCGATTCCGCTGGGGCGCATGGGGCGTCCAGAAGATGTAGCGGAAATGGCGGTGTTTTTGGCGTCCGAGGAGTCGAGCTGGCTGACTGGTGCGGCGATTCCGCTGGATGGCGGGCTTTCGGCATATTGAAGAGAGGCTGAGGACTGCATGAAGTCAGAATTATTCAGTGACTTGAAGAAGTATGAAGCGGCGCTGCGGCGGCGGACGAACGTAAGCGGGGCCACCTCTTTGTTGGGCCTCAAGCTGGAGAGTTTGGAAAAGGGGCGCGTCGTCTTCACCATGAAGGTAAAGCCGAGGCACAAGCAACTTCATGGCGTGGTGCACGGAGGAGTTTTGGCTACTGTGGCGGACACTGTGGCGGCCATTGCGGCCTATACAACCGTTCCGAAAGCTACGGTGATTGCGACAGTCGAACTGAAGATAAATTTTCTGGAGGCCGTGCCAGGCGGGCGAATCAAAGCGGTTGGGAGCGTGCTAAGAACCGGGCGGAATTTCGTCGTAACGGAATGCGAGATTTACAAAGAGGATGGCACACTGGCGGCCAAGGCGCTGCTCACTTTTGGAGCAGCTCGCGGGCACTCGATTGAGCCGCAGTGAGATATCGAGCATCGATAAGAGCGGTCGGAAAGTTGAAGGTTAGAGTTAAAGCCTGAACCAGAAGCGCTAGAAGGGACTATTCGTCCCCGCCGGAAGCAGCTTCTTCGCCGTCTTTGTGAACATATTTGATGACGCGCTTGAAAATGAGCAGATTTGGGCTGCCCTGGCGCGTGAGCTTGATGCAATCGCGGTCATACCACTCGACCGTGCCGCGAAGCGATTCGCCGTTATCCAGCACCACCACCATCTGGGTATGGCTCTGCATCTGCTTGACCCAATAGAAGTTCTCGGCGTGGGTCGTCTCTGGCGGCGCAGGCTTTTTGCTTGGCGCGGGGCCGTTGTGTGAGATTCTCTGGGGAGGTTGTTCCTTCACGTCCGGAAATCCCGGGCGAAACATCCTGCGGTTCACCATGACTTCTCCTTGCGGCTAACGGTGGGGTGAGTTCATTGGGTGAGATGCATGCTTGGGGCGCCGGGTTACAGTTGGAGATCGGAAAAGTTTGGGACGAAAAAAGAGGGCTAAAATCGGGGACTTGAGGGTCGAAATGCGCTAAGATTCTGGCGCAAGCGAGGCCGCCAGAGCGTCGAGGCCGAGCTGGCGATTTAAGTTGCGGCGAGCGCCTGCGTGCAGTTCGTCGAAACCAGCGATGGCGCGCATAACCCACCGCGAATCAACCGACTTGGCGAGCGGCGGCGAGCTCTTTTGCCAACGGAACATTTCGCAGGACTGGCTCCTTCACTCCTGAGGTGAGCTCGAGCAAATCGGTGAGAAGGCCATAGAAGACGCCGAGTTGATCTTCGAAGGACGACTCGCGGTCTTTGGCGAAGGCGGCCGTGCCGGCGAAAAGTTGAGCGAAACCCTGGCCTTGGGCGGCGCGTTCGAGGATGCGCAAGGCATTGCGGCGTCGCTCGGCGGTTTCTTCCACATTCATTTCAATGGCCAGGCCGGGGCTGCCTTCGGCGAGTTGCGCGGCCAGTTTTAGTTCGGGCGCTTTGCGATCGGTTTTTTCTTTGAGAATGTTTTCGACATCGGACTGGGAGAGCGGCGCGAAGTGAAATTGCAGACATCGAGAGACAATGGTCGGGAGCAGCGTATACGGTGATGGCGCCGTCAGGATGAGCGTGGCGGATCCGGGCGGTTCTTCCAGGATTTTCAGGAAAACGTTGGCGACGTTCCAATGCATGGTTTCCGCGCCATCCAGAATAAAGACTCGGCGACGTCCCATAGGCTGGAAATACGCAGCGCGCTGAACGGCGCGTAGCTGACCGATGCGCAGCATGGGCCGCGCAACAGGACTTTTCAGGCGAACAGGATCGGGCACGAGAGCCCAGACGTCAGGATGCGTCTGGAGGATCAAAGGGACGCGTTCGACAGTGGCCGCGTCGGCGCTTTCGCCACGTTCGGCGAGGCCTTGTTCGATCAGCTTTTCGGGATCGGCGAGAAGCGCGATGCGCTTGCAGGTTTCGCATTCGCCGCAGAAGTCGTCTTTCAGGCGTTCGCAATTCGCGGCTTGCGCAAACATGCGCGCCAGCGTGTACTTGCCGAGGCCGCGTGGACCACTGAAGAGCAGGGCGTGAGGAACGCGTTCGCTGCGGAGAGCGCCGCGGAGGGCGGCGACGATTCGTTCATTGCCGAGGAATTCGGAGAAGCCCATGTGTCAGCGGCCTTCCTTTGCGACGGGCTGTGAAATAACTTGCAAGACGGCGGCGAGAATTTCGGTGGCGATGTGCTTTTGAGGGCGCATCGATCCGCGCGTTTCGTCGAAGCATGGAATCGTGGCCCAGTTTGGCCTGCGCGAGAGCTCATCGTACATTGCGGAGGCATCTTCCAGGTGACGAAGGCTGGCCTCCTGAAGATCTTGTTTTACCTTTGTGTAGCTGCGGGGCGGATTTGCGCGCTACGAGTTGCTGGGCTTGGCGAGGAGGGACGCGGAGATAGAGCACCAGCGTTTCTCGCGGCAGATTGTAAATGTTGTATTCGAGATGCTCGATCCAGGAGATGAATGCCGGACGGTCGGCAGGCGCTGGCGCGTGCGGTTTGATGAGCCAGATTCGAGCCGATATAGCGATCGGCGAGAACGATTTTGCCTTGGTTCAGCGCGGTTTCCAGGCGGAATTTGGCTTCGAAGCGATCGCCGGCATAGAGCAGGGCGCTGAAGTGCGGGTCGACGGTTTCGAGCGCGCCAAAATCGCCGTTGAGGAATTGGCCGACCATTTTGCCGAACCAGGAATCGTATTGGGGGAAGCCGGTGGAATAAACGGCATGGCCGCTGGTGTTCAGGGATTTTTCTAGAAGATCGACCTGCGTGCGTTTGCCGCTGCCGTCGATTCCTTCGATGGCAATGAGTTTTCCCGGTGGAGTCATGTACGGAGGCCAGTCTAACCGCAGAGTCTCAACGCTGCAACGGCGTGCATGTTACGATTTGAATTTGAACATGGCGACAACATCGATTCGAGAAAACTTGCTGCAAGTGCAAGAACGGATTTCTGCTGCGGCGCAGCGAGCTGGACGTTCCATCGAAGAAATTACGCTAATTGGGGTTTCGAAAACGCATCCGGCAGAGGCCATTCGCGAAGCCTATGAAGCGGGGCTGCGGCATTTTGGAGAAAACCGCGTGCAAGAGTGGGAAGGGAAGCAGGGCGGGATCCATGGGCTTGAACGCGACCTGGCATCTGATTGGGCATTTGCAGAGCAACAAGGCCGCGAGGGCGGCGAAGCTTTTTCATAGCATCGACTCGGTGGATGATTTTGCTTTGGCTCAGCGATTGGATCGAGCCAGGAGCGAAGTCTGGTGTAACCGAAAAGATGCGAGTGCTCATCGAAGTACATATCGCGGAGGAGGAGACGAAAACCGGCGTGGACGTGAAGGAGCTCCCAGCTCTGGCGGAAAAGATCGTCGCGTTGCCTATGTTGGAGCTTGCTGGGCTGATGTGCATTCCGCCATTTACGGAAAATTCGGGGGATGCGAGGCTGTATTTCAGGCGGTTGCGACGAATTGCGTGACGAATTGGTGAAGCAACTTGGGCGAGCGACTGCCGGTGCTGTCGATGGGAATGTCGCACGATTTCGAAGTGGCGATTGAAGAAGGGGCGACGGAGGTGCGCGTGGGAACGGCGTTGTTCGGAACGCGTGACGCAGTGGGCGCGAAGAAAATTGGGCAATGATTCTCACGGGGGACAGGGATGAAGCTTTTTAGTCCGTTTCGAATACGCGAGATCGAGTTGAAGAACCGGATTGTGGTTTCGCCGATGTGCGAATACTCGGCGAAAGATGGGCATCCGCAGACTTGGCACCTCGTGCATTTGGGAAGCAGGGCGATTGGCGGTGCTGCGCTGGTTTTTACTGAGGCGACCGCCGTCGAAGAGCGGGGAAGAATTTCGTCGACGGATACTGGGATTTACGAAGATGCGCACGTTGACTCTTGGCGACCCATTGCCGAATTTATTCGCTCCCACGGCGCGGTACCTGGGATGCAGCTTGCGCATGCTGGGAGAAAGGCGAGCACTGCGCCGCCGTGGACCGGTGGCAAGCCCGTCTCTGTCGCAAGATGGCGGCTGGGAGCCGGTTGGGCCGAGTGCGCTGGCATTTGACACTGGACTATACGGTGCCGCGCGAGTTGTCTGCAGCAGAGATTGCAGGAATTGTTGCGGCGTTCCGCAAGTCGGCGGAACGCGCGTTGGCGGCTGGCTTTGAAGTTATTGAGATTCACGCCGCGCACGGATACTTGCTGCACCAATTTTTGTCGCCGCTCTCGAATACGCGGACGGACGAGTATGGCGGAGCATTCGAGAATCGAATTCGCGTAACGTTGAAAGTTGCGCGCGCGGTTCGTGAAGTTTGGTCGCAGAGGTTGCCGCTGTTTGTTCGTGTTTCCGCGACCGATTGGAAAGAAGGCGGCTGGGATTTGGCGCAGACGATCGAACTGGCGCGGCAGTTAAAGCCGCTGGGCGTGGATCTAATTGACACCTCAAGCGGAGGGCTTGTGCCGGGAGTGAAAATCCCTTTGGGTCCCGGCTATCAGACCGGATTTGCGGAGGCAATTCGCAAGGAGGCCGGGATTGCGACTGGGGCTGTTGGAATGATCAGCGAGCCAACCCAAGCTGAGACGATTTTGACGACTGAGCAGGCGGACCTGGTTTTTCTTGCGCGTGAGATGCTCCGCGATCCGTATTGGCCGCGGCGGGCGGCGAAGGCGCTGGATGCGAAGATCAAAGCGCCCGTGCAATATGAACGGGGATGGTGAGCGCTTATGTTTGCTGAAATCGCGGAAAACCTCGGGGCCGGCACAGTTTCGTTCGCGGTTCGCGTGCAGCCGCGGGCGAGCAAGGACGAAATCGTTGGCGTGTTGGAGGGCGCGCTGAAAATCCGTTTGCAAGCGCCGGCGGTGGAAAACCGGGCGAACGAGGCGCTGGTCGAATTCCTCGCGCATCTTTTGAAAACACCCAAGTCGGCTGTTAGAATTCTTGGCGGTGAGCGCAGTCGCACAAAACGCATCGAAATTCGTGGCGTGACGAAACAGCAAGTGCTGGGGCTTTTGGCTCACGACGCGTAACTACCCGCATTTCTGAAACTCGGCGAATAGATTGGACGTCATCAGAACATGAGCGCTGACATCAACGGAATACAGAGCGATCTGCGAGCCGCGAAACTGGATGGCTGGCTCTTTTACGATTTTCGCGGACGCGACCCCATTGCGCAGGGGATTTTGCAACTCCCTCCGGGCATGCGCACGAGGCGTTGGTATTACTTCGTCCCTGCAAAAGGTACGCCACGCAAATTAGTCCACAAAATTGAGACCGAATCACTGGCAGCGTTGCCGGGCGAAACGCTCTTTTATGCGGGGCAGGAAGAACTGAGGAAGAACCTCGGGAAACTTCTTGGGCGCGCGAAGAATGTCGCCATGCAATATTCGCCGAAGAACGCTATCCCTTACGTGGCAATGGTGGACGCTGGGACGATTGAGCTTGTGAAGAGTACCGGCGTGAAAGTCCTGAGCTCCGCGGACCTGGTGCAAAAATACGAAGCTTGCTGGAGTCCAGCGCAGCTGGAATCCCACCTGGCAGCGGGTGCCGTGATTGACCGAGTGGTCCGGGAAGCTTTTCAGCTTGCGGCAAAAAACGTCCGCGAGAAGAAGACTTTTACCGAGTACGACTTGAAACTGTGGATTCTGAAGGAATTTGAAGGGGCCGGGATCGTTGTTGACCAGGGGCCAGACATAGCCGTCGGTCCGCATGCAAGCGATCCGCACTACGGCCCCACGCTCGAATCGGCTTCTCCGATTCGCGAAGGCGATTTGCTGCTGCTAGACGTTTGGGGAAAAACGAAGGCGGCTGACAGCGTCTACTACGACATTACCTGGGTCGGCTATCTTGGCGCGAAAGTTCCAGAGAAGATGAGGAAAGTGTTTGGAATCGTGCGCGAGGCGCGGGACAAAGCGGTGGAACTGATTCAATCCAGCGTTGCCGCCGGCAAGCCGCTGCAGGGCTGGCAAGTGGACAAGGCCGCGCGCAAAGTGATCGAAAAAGCCGGTTATGGCAAGTATTTTTTCCATCGCACCGGCCACAATATCGGTCAAACGGTCCACGGCAATGGCGTCAACATGGACGGACTGGAGACGCACGACATCCGCCATCTTATTCCGAAGACTTGCAACTCGATCGAACCCGGAATCTATTTGCCTGAGTTTGGGATTCGCAGCGAAGTGAATGTGTATATCGCGGAAAAAGAGGCGCGCGTAACCGGAGCGATCCAGAAAGAAGTTTTAGCGTTGCTGGCCTAACGAAGACCGAGTTCATCCGACGAGAAAATAGGAAGAAAAATGGCTGAAGAAACAGCGGCGGGCATAACAACGGACCCAATAACGTCCCAGGCGGATTTCGCAACAACTCCTGTGCATCAGCAGGGGAACGAAGCTTTGGCCATTGCCATTGGAGTGGCGGGATGGCTTGTTCCAGGGCTCGGCCATGCGTTGCAAAAAATGTGGGGCCGAGCGCTCGGCTGCTTTCTGACAGTAGGGGCGTTGGTCTTTCTTGGCGTTGGAATGCGCGGAAACGTTTTCAATTCGGATGGCGGCGACGCCTTCGGAATGCTGGGCTACGTCGCCGATCTCGGAACGGGATCGTTTTATTTCGCGGCTAGGGCGCTTGAAACGCAAGGTTCTGATGTTGCGCACGCCGAAGGCGACTACGGTACGCGGTTTCTCGCGGCAGCTGGGGTGTTGAATCTGCTGGCCGCGTTGCACGCTTACGAAGCCGCGCGAGGGCGCAAGGCGTGATCGCCACGATCGGGTTTACCCTCACCCATTTTCAGGCAATGACGCTCTTCGCGCTGCTGATTTCCATTGCATTCGGATTTTTGAGCCGGCGACGGACGAGCGACCGCGTAAAATACATCATCTGGTCGTTGTTTTTGTTCCTGCTTATCGGGGTCGGGATTGGCTGGGCGATGTATCCCTTCTCGCGCTAATGGAACGCCATTCTTGCCGTTCAATTGACAGAGATCGTGCGCTCCAACCACGGCCGCAATTCGGATTTAGCTACCATGATGGGTTTTACGTGGAAACATCTGAAGCGGAATCACGAGATGCGTTGGACAAACTCATCGGCTTGGTGAAATAATGTTTTCAGGCCAACTTAGCTCAGCTGGTAGAGCACCTCATTCGTAATGAGGGGGTCCCGAGTTCGATTCTCGGAGTTGGCTCCACTTTCCAAGCACAAATTATTAACTGTGAACGAAGGCGCTCAGGGTTGGTGCGACCGTCACAGTTAGAAGTCCTTTTCTTCCCATTGCGTTGCTAAGTTAGCTCACTGATTTACGCCGCTAGCGAGTATCCCGCCATCTACAACGAGGACTGAGCCGGTCGTATAGCTGGCTGCATCTGACGCTAGGTAAATTGCAGCGCCGGCGAGTTCCTCGACCTTACCGAAGCGTTTCATCGGTGTGCGCATGAGCCATTCGTTGCCGCGGGGCGTGCCGTCGAGCAGTTTTTGGTTCAGCGGGGTAGGGAAGACGCCGGGTGCGATGGCATTGACGCAGATGCCGTGCGGCGCCCACTCGATGGCGAGCGACTGCGTCAGCGAAGCGACGGCGGCTTTGCTGGCAGAGTAGGCGGTTACCTGCAGCATGCCGAGAAAAGAGCCAATCGATGCGATGTTGATGATCCTGCCGTAGCGGCGCTCCATCATGTGAGGGCCGAAAATCTGGCAGGCGCGTAGGATGCCGGTGAGATTTGTTTCGAGTATGTCGTTCCAGTCTTGTTCGGAGAAATCGAGCGTGGGGGCCTTTTTCGTGCGTCCGGCGGAGTTCACGAGGATATCGACTTTGCCGAAGTCTTTCACCGCTGCGTCGAGCACGCCTTGCAGCGAGGCGCGGTCGGTAACGTCCGAAGTGGCGCGAAGGGAACGACGGCCCAGTGCTTCGATTTCGCGGGCGGTCGACTCGACTTGGTCGAGGCGGCGCGATGTGGGCGCGACGTCGGCGCCAGCTTCCGCCAAGCCGAGGGCGATAGCGCGGCCGATGCCGGAAGTGCCACCGATGACTACGGCTGATTTGCCTTTGAGATCGAGCTTGCTATACCCCATGATTTATTTCTCCGAGTTAAGATCGTTTCTTCCATGATTACACTTAGTGTTTGAGTGCTGCGACATCTCCCGCGAACTACCAGTCGAACATCGTGCCGTCTAACTTTCGATTTATGGGCAAATACGCGCGTTCGTAAGGAAACGTCGCCGCAAGCTTTTCGTTGTAATCGACCCCCAAACCGGGCGCGTCGCCCGGATGCAGAAAGCCGTCGCTGAAGGAATACGAGTGGGGGAACACTTCATCGGTTTCCTTCGTGTGCAGCATATATTCTTGGATTCCAAAATTATTGACGGAGATGTCGAAGTGAAGTGCCGCGGCCAAGGACACAGGCGACAAGTCCGTCGCGCCATGGCAGCCGGTAAGCACGTGATACATCTCCGCGAGCGACGCTACTTTTTTCAGGTGAGTGATGCCGCCGCTGTGCACCGTGGCCATGCGAATGTAGTCGATCAATTGTTCGGTGATGACAGTCTTGGCGTCCCATATCGTGTTGAAGACTTCGCCGAGCGCCAGCGGTGTGGTGGTGTGCTGACGAACAATCCGAAAACCTTCCTGGAGCTCTGCTGTAACGGCATCTTCGAGCCAGAAGAGGTGATAGGGCTCGAGACTCTTGCCCAGACGGGCCGCTTCAATCGGAGTGAGGCGGTGATGCGCGTCGTGGAGGAGATGAATGTCATCGCCGTATTTAAGTCGAAGCTGCTCGAAGAGTTTCGGAACATGGAGCAGATATTTCTCAGTGGACCATGTGTTCTCCGGCGGAAGTCCTTTTTCTGCTGGCTCGTAATAAAATTTTCCTTTCGAGACGCCGTAAGTTGAAGGGATGCCGGGGATTCCCGATTGCGCGCGGATGGCGCGGTAACCTAAAGCTGCATACTTGCCGACTTCATCGATGGTCTCCTCAATGTCGCGGCCATTAGCATGGCCGTAGACCATGACGCCGGTGCGGCTCTTGCCGCCGAGAAGGTTGTAGACCGGAGTATTTAGAGCTTTGCCCTTGATGTCCCAGAGAGCGATGTCGATCGCGCCAATCGCTGCCATGGTCACAGGGCCGCGCCGCCAGTAGGCTCCGCGATAAAAATATTGCCAAATGTCCTCGGATTGAAAAGGATCGCGGCCGATGAGGCAGGGAATCAAATGCTCGGAGAGATAGACTGCGACGGCCATCTCGCGGCCATTTAAAGTCGCGTCGCCGAGGCCGTAAATGCCCTCATCGGTGTAGACCTTCAGCGTGACGAAATTCCTGCCTGGAGAAGAAATCAATACTTTTGCATCCGTAATCTTCACCGATCCTCCTCAAGATTCCATCGGTCTTTCCTGCGCGGCTTCGCTATCTGCGACCGCGCTTGCTAACGGCTCGCACGGATTAGTTCAGATTCGCCGAACCAGACCTTGATCAGTCGCTTTCGTATTGCGAACCAGCAGAAGCACGAGAATCATTCCGATAAACGGAATCACCCCTGCAATGATCATGAGCGGGTCGAACAGATGCGTCCCGGTCGCAATACGCGCGTCAGAAAGATGACCCGCTAATTCGAAAACAACAATTGTGCCAAGCGCTGCTCCTGTTCCGCTAAGTCCACTGACAGTGGCGACGGATTCATTTTTGTAAAGGTCAGAAGGTAACACGTTGGAGATGGTCGTGAAAGATGCGTAGGAAAACGTGGCAAGGGCGAAGAGCAGGGTAAGCCAGTATAGGTTCACCGTGAAAATGGTAGGAATCAGCAAAGCGACGCCGCAGCCGCCGAACACTACCAACGCTTTGCGCGCGTTTCCGACGGACCATCCGCGTTTGATCAAAAGACCAGAAAGCCAGCCGCTGAAGAAATTTCCAAGGTCGGCCGCGATGAAGGGAATCCAAACGGCAATCAAGCCGCTCTTGAGAGCGATCCCTTTGGCGACGAGATAGATGGGAAACCAATCGGCGATGAAGAACCAGACAGGGTCCGTGAAGCTCCTGGCGATGATGGTGCCCCACGTTTGCGGCAGCTTGAGAAGATCGCGCCAACGCAGGGGCGTTTTTGCTGATGGCTCGTCTTCTTTGTGGTCGGCAAGAATCATCTGCCGCTCGGCGACAGTGATTCGAGGATGATCTTGAGGCAGGTGATAGAGCCAGCGCCAAACAATCAGCCACAAAAATCCGAGCAGGCCGGGAACAACGAATGCAGGACGTGTGCCCCAGCGAAAATACAGCCAAAGAACAATAAATGGCGCGACAGCTCCTCCAATGGAGGAGCCGCTATCGAAGAGTGCGGTGGCCAAACCGCGCTCCTGTTTTGGAAACCACTCCGAAACAGCTTTGGTTGCGCCCGGCCAGTTGCCCGATTCGCCTAGTCCCAGGAAGAAGCGAAAACCCATGAAAGAGTGAAGGCCTCGAGCGAGCGGTGTGAGAACGGAAACAATCGAATACCAAAGAACGGTGAACGTGAGTCCGCGCTTTGTCCCAATGCGATCCATCAGCCTGCCGTTGAGAGTTTGTCCGATGGAATAAGCTACACGGAATGCGATCACCAGATTTGCGTAGTCCGTGTTGGTCCAGTGGTAGTCCTGCTTGAGATAGGGAGCTAGCAGGGAGAGCGTTTGACGATCAATGTAATTGATGACCGTCGAAGCAAATAAGAGTCCGCCAATCCACCAACGAAGCGAAGGAATAGTGCGGCCGCCGTCGGAGCTTGGTGCTGGATTGCTTGCTTCTCCGTGAATATTCATAAAAGAGGGGATTCCACCGACGCCGGTCAACAGCAGTCCAAGCTATCCACTATAAAAGGTCGTTTAGTCTCAAACGAATCAGAGAGTCTACATCACAGCCGATGGCAGTGAAATTGGATTTGGAGGGGTTACTTCTCTCTTCTTACAGAAGCGCTTTTTGATATAGTGCGTCCCACGATGCCAGTTGAATCTTCGACAGCCGCCAGATCTCCTCGCGTCGAGCTCACCAGCAATCAAATTCGTGGATTTTGGGCCGCTTGGGGTGGATGGACTCTCGATGGCATGGATTCTTTTATCTATGCGCTCGTTTTGTTGCCTTCGCTTCGTGAACTCCTCCCTCGCTCTGGCATCGCGGCAACAAAAGGCAACGTTGGCTACTACGGCGGCTTGCTTTTTGCCCTTTTCCTGGTCGGCTGGGGCCTCGCCTTCTTATGGGGTCCCGTGGGCGACAAGTTCGGCCGCGTTCGCACTTTGATGCTGACCATCGTGTGGTATTCGGTTTTTACATTTCTTAGCGCTCTTGTTACCAGCGTTTGGCAGCTGGCGATTCTTCGTCTTCTCGCGGGAATTGGAATCGGCGGCGAGTGGGCTATGGGCGGTACGTTTGTTGCGGAAGAATGGCCGGAGAGCCGCCGCCGTGCTGGCGCGGGCTACATGCACACTGGTTATTACGTCGGCATATTTCTTGCCGCGATCGCCAACTACGCAATCGGCAGCCACTACGGCTGGCGCGCCATGTTTGCCGTCGGCGGAGTGCCGGCGCTTCTTCTGGCTTGGGTGCGTCACGGCGTTACGGAACCCTCGCGCTGGTCCGCCAAGGCAAATGTTGTACGGTCTTGGCAGATCTACCAGCCCTTCGCGGCGCTTTTTTCGCCAGCGTTGCGTCGCCGCACCATTCTGAATTCACTGTTCATGCTTGCCTCGATTAGCGGGCTTTGGGCAGGAACGGTCTATGTACCTGCAGCGGTCACCTCCCTGGCGGAGGCGGCAGGCCGCGTTGGACCCCAAGCCGCGCAGCTCGCTTCTCGCGCTACCATGCTTGTGGCATTCGCTACCATTCTGGGATCTCTGGCGATGCCGTGGCTTGCCGAACGGCTGGGCCGTCGTGGCGCGCTCGGCTTTTTCTTTGGCTTGATGACCATTTTCATAGCACTTACGTTTGGAAAAGTCTTCTATCTTGGTCCAACTGCCCTTCCCTGGTTTTTTGTCTGTCTCTTTTTTCTCGGTTTCGGTGGCGCGAATTTTGCGGTCTACACGCTGTGGCTGCCGGAGCAGTATCCCACGGAGTGCCGCGCAAGCGCTTTCGCGTTTTCCACGTCTTTTGCGCGCTTCGGCGGCGCAGCGATCACTTTTCTAGTTGGAAGCGGCGTGCAGCGATATGGTTCTCTCGGAATTCCTGTCGCGACCACCGCACTGGCATTTGCCATTGGCCTTCTTTTGATTCCTTTTGGAGCCGAAACCCGTGGACAAACTTTGCCCGCGTAAAACGAAAATGCAATCGAGCTCGCGGCATGGAAAGCATGGGAGCTTTCGCTACAATGTGAAGCTATCAACAACAGATCAGCGAAGGCTTATCGCGTGCGAATAACGGACCCCGCCGCTAAATCCAAATCGAATGCACGCCATGCAGTGCTCGCCGGTTTTTTCGGCTGGACACTCGACGCCTTCGATTTTTTTGTCGTTGTCTTTTTGTACGACACCCTCGCTCATCAATTCGGCGTTTCCAAGAAAGACATCATCTTCACCACTTTTGCCACCCTTGCCATGCGTCCGGTAGGCGCCGTGATTTTCGGCTTGCTATCCGATCGCTACGGCCGACGCAAACCGCTGATGGCGAACGTCATCTATTTCTCTCTAATAGAGCTTCTATGCGGTTTTTCTCCCAACTACACTTTTTTTCTGGTTATGCGGGCTCTGTTCGGAATAGGCATGGGTGGCGAATGGGGCGTTGGCGCGTCGCTCACGATGGAAGCCGCGCCGGTGCGCTGGCGCGGAATTCTCAGCGGAGTTTTGCAGAGCGGTTATTCGATCGGCTATTTGCTCGCTGCGCTTGCGGCACGGTTTCTCTTGCCAGCCTGGGGATGGCGCCCCATGTTTTGGATTGGCGCGTTGCCCGCCCTGCTCGCGCTTTACATTCGCACGAAGGTTCCGGAGTCGGAAGCCTGGAAGCAAAATCGCGTCGCTAGCACAGGGCTAGTCCTGCGCACAGTGATGCACGACTGGAAACGCTTTCTCTATTTGGTTGTGCTGATGACTTTCATGATGTTCATGTCGCATGGTACGCAGGACTTATATCCTGACTTTTTGAAAGAAATTCACCGCTTCTCTGGAGCCGTAGTCGCGAACACCGCGATTATTTACAACATAGGAGCCGTCGTCGGCGCAGTCATCTTTGGACACCTCTCGCAGGTCGCCGGCCGCCGCAAGAGCATGATCGCCGCACTGGGACTATGTTTGGTCATTATCCCATTGTGGGCATTTGGCGGCAGTTTAGCCGTCCTTGTCATCGGCGCATTCCTGATGCAAATGGGAGTCCAGGGCGCCTGGGGCGTGATCCCCGTTCACTTGAATGAAATGTCCGCGGACGCAACGCGCGGATTGATGCCCGGGCTCACGTATCAATTGGGAATTCTTTTCGCATCCCCCACAAATAACATCGAGTATGCATTGCGCGACCGCGTGGGCTATCAATGGGCCATCGCGGGGTTTGAAGCTGTAACCATCCTCACGCTTGCCGTGCTATTGCTGCTTGGTACGGAACGCCACGGGCGAAGCTTCGTCCGAGAGCCGCTCAAGAGTGTGCCTGCCGGCCCAGATTAATTGGCACATGTAAATTATGCCGGCTCGCCCGATAATCGAATTCGGGCTTGGCGTATACGCGCGCTTCTAGTATTTTCCAATGCGAGAACTCATGGAGGACAGACCGCCAGGCTGGCGCCGCAAATTACATGAATATTCCACTTACACCACTTCGATGTTTGCGATATGCGGAGGAACAATATCCGCGCAGGACCGCCGTCGTTTGCGGGGATCTGCGATTCACCTACGCGCAATTTGCCCAGCGAGCGGCTCTCCTTGCAGGCGCGTTGCGCTCCGCCGGGGTGAAACCCGGCGATCGCGTCGCTTTTCTTAGCATGAATTGCCATCGCTTGTTGGAGGCCTACTATGGCGTGCTCGACGCGGGCGCTATCCTGCTCCCTCTGAATATCCGACTAGCGCCGCATGAGCTTGCTTTTATTTTGAACGACTCGGGAGCAAAATTTCTTTTTCTCGAGAAGGATTTTCTCCTCACCGTCGAGTCTTTTCGCAAAACCGTCACAACCGTGGAGGCTTTCTATCTTCTCGATGGCGCGCCGCAGGCGGATTGGCTCGCGCCAAAAAACTACGATGAGCTTCTCGCGGCTGCAACGCCTTATCGCACGGACATCATGGATGTTGACGAAAGTTCCGTCTCCGAGATTTTCTACACCAGCGGTACTAGCGCCACTCCCAAAGGGGTGATGCTGACGCATCGTAATGTTTACATGCACGCTCTCTATGCCTGCCTCACCGACGATCCCACCGCCGACGCCGTTCAGCTCCACACTATTCCTCTATTTCACGCCAATGGCTGGGGCACGCCGCACGCACTAGCTTTAACTGGCGGAAAGCACGTCATGCTGAGGCGTTTCGAAACGGCGGCGATTTTCGGTCTCATCGAGCAAGAGCGCGTGAGAAATATGTGCTTGGTGCCCGCCATGGCCACGGCACTAGTGAATTGCCCCGAGCGCACTAAACACGATTTGAGTAGTTTGCGCCTCATCAATATCGGGGGAGCAGCATCGTCTCCGACTCTGGTCCGCGAAGTGGAAGAAAAACTTGGCGCAAGCTGCCGCTCCGGCTACGGCCTCACGGAAACCTCGCCGACGCTTTCGATCTCCAGGATGAAACCTGGCCTCGATTGGCAAGGCGAACAAAAATTCGTTGGGCAGGCGATGACCGGCTTTGCCATTCCGGGAGTGGAACTTCGCGTGGTCGACGCCAACGACAAAGATGTGCCTCATGACGGCAAAAGCATCGGTGAAATCGTGGCTCGCAGCGATGTCGTAATGGAGGGCTACTGGGGACAGCCGGAAGCTACGGCCGAAGCCATGCGCGGAGGATGGTTTCACACCGGCGACATGGCCACGATCAACGAAGACGGTTACCTCCTCGTCGTCGACCGCAAAAAAGAAATCATCGTAAGTGGTGGCGAAAATATTTCTTCGCTGGAAGTGGAAAAAGCGCTGCTCGCGCATTCGAGCGTCTACGAAGTCGCCGTCGTGCCTGTCCCCGATGCGAAGTGGGGCGAAGTGCCGAAGGCTTTGGTCGTGTTGAAGCCCGGTGCGCAAGCCACAGAAGCTGATTTGCTCGAATTCTGCCGGAGCCGCATAGCACACTACAAAGCGCCGCGGTCGGTTGAGTTTTTCGAGAGCCTGCCGAAAACGGGCACCGGGAAAATCTTGAAGAGGGAACTGCGGAAAAAATATTGGGGCGGTCAAGACACCATCCGGCCCGAATTTGCCAGCCGCAAGTGAGAAGCCTTATAAATAAGACTTGTGTCTGCTCGGGTGAGACCGATGCGGGCGCGTTTTTCCGTAAAATGTAATTGAGAAATACTGCCAAAGAAAGAGCGGCCACCCATGAGCGACCTCGTTCAAATTACAAAAGACAACGGCATTGCCATCATCACTATCAACAATCCCCCCGTGAATGCGCTCAGCCCCGGTGTGCCAGAAGGTATTGCCGCCGCGATTGAGCAGATCGCCAAAGACGAATCCGTCAAAGCTGCCGTACTGATCGGCGGAGGAAAAACTTTCGTTGCCGGCGCGGACATCAAGGAATTCGGCAAAATCACTTCTGGCAAACCTGGCGCTGGAATAGAGCTGACGGCGTTTCTTTTGAAAATCGAGGATTGCCGCAAGCCTGTCGTCATGGCTATTCATGGAAGCGCGTTTGGCGGCGGCCTTGAACTCGCTATGTCGGGCCACTACCGCGTCGCAGTGCCGGGTGCGCAAGTCGGCCAGCCGGAAGTAAAGCTAGGCCTGATTCCCGGCGCAGCCGGCACGCAGCGCTTGCCGCGGCTCGCGGGCGCCGCCAAAGCTGTCGAAATGTGTGCCGACGGCAATCCCATCAAGGCCGTTGACGCCTTGAATTCAGGCATCATCGATCGCTTGATCGAAGGTGACCTGTTGACCGGCGCGGTTGCGTTTGCGCGCGAAGTCGCCGCTAAGGCCATGCGCAAAACACGCGAACGCAACGAAAAGCTTGGTTCACCGGAACAAAATGCTCCAATCTTCGCCGCGGCGCGCGAAAACACCCGCAAGAAACAGCGCGGATTGATCGCGCCGCTTGCAGCCATTGACGCTATCGAAGCCGCCACCAAACTGCCGTTCGATGAAGGCTGCAAATTCGAGCGCAAGCTTTTTATGGAGTGCCTCTTCTCCGATCAATCGAAGGCGCTCATTCACGTTTTCTTCGGTGAGCGCGAAGTCGCCAAAATTCCCGACATTCCCAAAGACACTCCGTTGATCCCGGTGAACTCCGCCGCCGTCGTTGGCGCTGGCACTATGGGCGGCGGAATCGCCATGGTTTTGGCAAACGCAGGCATTCCCGTGCTCTTGAAAGAAGCGGATCAGGCCGCGCTCGACAAAGGTCTCGCGAACGTTCAAAAAAATTATGCAACATCGGTGAAACGCGGCCGCTTTACGCAAGCCTCCGTCGACGAGCGGCTTAAGCTGATTCAACCCACGCTCAGTTACGATTCATTCGCAAATGTTGATCTAGTCATCGAAGCCGTATTCGAAGGTATGGCGCTCAAAAAAGAAGTGTTCGCCGAGCTCGACAGAGTCTGCAAACCTGGCGCCATCCTCGCCAGCAACACATCCACGCTCAATATCGATGAAATTGCTTCGTCGACCTCGCGGCCCCAATCCGTCATCGGCACGCATTTCTTCAGTCCCGCCAACGTGATGCGTCTGCTTGAAATTGTGCGAGGCAAAGCGACCAGCAAGGAAGTCATTGCTACCTGCATGCAGCTTTCGAAAAAAATCGGCAAGATAGGTGTCCTGGTAGGGAATTGCCGCGGATTTGTCGGCAATCGAATGTTTCATCCGTATGTCCGCGAGTCCGTTTTTCTTGTGGAAGAAGGCGCCAACGTGGAAGCAGTAGATTCTGCGCTCTATGATTTTGGAATGGCCATGGGACCGCTGGCCGTCGGGGACCTCGCTGGTCTTGATGTCGGCTGGCGAATCCGGAAAGAATATCGCCACTTGGAGAAACCAGGAATTCGCCAGGCTTTTGCGGGCGATAATCTCTGTGAAATGGGTCGTTATGGCCAGAAAACAGGCGCCGGCTGGTACAAGTATGACGAAAACCGCCGCGCCATTCCTGATCCGGAAGTCGAGCAGTTAGTGCGCAAGTGGGCCGCCGAAGCTGGAATTCCGCAGCGCGAAATATCCCGGCAAGAAATCGTTGATCGCTGTGTCTACGCTTTGGTGAACGAGGGCGCGCGCATCCTAGAAGAAGGTTACGCACTGCGCGCCGTCGATATCGACATCATCTATCTTAACGGCTACGGCTTCCCAGCTTATCGCGGCGGACCGATGTGGTATGCCGACACGGTTGGCCTGAAAAAAGTTCTCGAACGCGTCGAGGAGTTTCACAAACAGCATGGCGAACTTTGGGAGCCTGCTCCGCTTCTGAAGCGGCTCGCCGAAGAGAACAAAAAGTTTGCGGACTTTAATAAGGAACAGAGCGCGACCGCTTAGCGATTGGAAAGGCAGAGCAGTTTGCGTCCTTTGATTTACATTGGCTTATATTTGTCTTTTGAGCTTCGCGATTTTGTTGGGTGACGCATGGGACGCGTTTTTCTTGTAAGGCACGCACAGGCCTCTTTTCTTGAGCTGGACTACGACAAGCTTTCCGCTACAGGAGAAGCCCAGGCGCGTGTTCTGGGAGAGTATTGGGCTCGTCATAAAGTCGCATTCGATCGCATTTGCTCTGGCCCGCGTCTCCGTCATCGCGACACCGCAAAGGGTGTGCGCGAAATTTATGCGAAGTACGGCATGGCCTTTCCGGAATCTGTCGTACTCGATGAATTCGATGAATTCCAAGGCGATGTTGTGCTGGAAAAGAGTCTAGTTCACCTTGTCGAGACCAACTCGCACATCCGTGAACTCGATGCCGCGGTTAAGACTGCAAACAGTCCTCCACAACGCCGCAGAAACTTTCAAAAACTCTTCGATACCGTTGTCACCATGTGGGTCAGCGGAGAACTGGCAGTTGATGGCGTGGAATCCTGGGACGCGTTCATCGCCCGTGCCAATCGCGGTCTTTCGCAATTTTTGTCAACTGCAAGCAAAAGCGAAACCTGCGCGATTTTCACTTCTGGCGGGCCGGTCGCCGTTTCGGTGCAGCGCGCCTTGAGACTTTCACCGCAAGATACTCTGCAGGTTGCCTGGATGCCGCGCAACTGCTCATACAGCGAATTTTTGTTTTCTGCGGATCGTTTCACGCTCAGCACTTTCAACTCGTTTCAACATTTGGACGATCCTACGCTGCTGACTTACAGATAGAGAGGCATGCAATTCAGATATGACCGGCCTAGAAAATCAGACAACCGCCATTCGGCCGGGGGAGGAACTCGACCTCGCCAAGCTGGAGCCCTTTCTTCGCAACCATTTCGCTGACGAATCTGGAAACCTGGTCGTCCGCCAATACCCAAGCGGCCACTCGAACCTTACTTATTCCGTTCAACTGGGCTCGCGCGAAATGGTTCTTCGCCGGCCTCCGTTCGGAAGCAAAGTAAAATCCGCCCACGATATGAGCCGCGAGTTTCGCGTGCTTTCGAAACTTCACGTTCATTACCCTCCGGCCCCGCAGGTCCTTCTTTTCTGTGACAACCTCTCCGTGCTTGGCGCTCCGTTTTATTTGATGGAACCCATCCGTGGTGTCATTCTGCGCAGCGATGTCCCGGCAAGTGTGGATTTTTTGCCAGAAATCGCGAGGCGTGTGAGCGAATCTTTTCTAGATAATCTCGCTTTGCTTCACGGTCTCGATTACAACCTGATCGGCCTCGCCGATTTAGGGAAGCCTCAAGGCTATCTGGAACGCCAGGCGCGCGGCTGGATCGAGCGCTATCACGGCTCCAAGACTCACGATATTCCCGAAGTTGAAACAATTTCCCGTTGGATTCAGCGGCACATGCCTGCCTCAAGCGGCGCCGCGCTCATTCACAACGACTACAAATACGACAACGTCGTTCTTGATCCCAGCGATCTCACCAGAATTATCGGAGTCCTTGATTGGGAAATGTGCACCATAGGCGATCCGCTTGCCGATCTGGGCTCAGCGCTGGCTTACTGGATCGATTCGAGCGATCCGGCGGAGATTCTCGAAACACGTTGGGGGCCGACAACCCACCCTGGCAGTTTAACGCGCGCGCAACTTGTCCAGCGTTACGCGGAAAAAACAGGCCGCGATATATCCCACGTGGCTTTTTACTTAGTTTTTGCGAGATTCAAAATCGCGGTGATCGTCCAGCAAATTTACTATCGCTATCATCAAGGCCTGACTCACGACGAGCGCTTCGCCACGATGCCGCAACGCATCAACCTTTTGTTGCGCTCCGCCCTGCGAACCGCCGAAACCGGCCTAATCTGATACCTTCTCTCGTGAGGGCCATTTGTTTCTAAAAAACCGCGGCGATCAAATTGCGGCAGCCACGTTCTTGTAGTGGCGCAGCATGCTGCGCCACAGGTTGGCCATGCCTAGCCGTCAAGAAGTTTTGTCAGCGGTAATACCGCACAATCGATTCCGCGACGCAGCACGGTTTCTCCCCGCCCTCGCTCTCAACCGTCACAGAAAATACTGCCTCGTACGCTCCCGGAACTTCTTTAATACCCAGCAAAGTGACCCGCGCTCGAATCTTCGAGCCCGCGCGCACCGGAGCCGGAAACCGGACGCGATTCAACCCGTAGTTGATCGCCATTCCAACTCCGCTCTGCACTTGAATCACATCTTTCATAAATCGGCTGATCAACGACAGCGTCAAAAAACCATGAGCAATCGTCGCCCCGAATGGCGACTCTTTCTCTGCCCGCTCGCGATCCAAATGGATCCACTGCCGGTCTTCGGTAGCCTCCGCAAACTGTGCGATGCGCTCTTGCGTAATCGTGAGCCATTCGCTCACGCCTATTTCATTGCCCACATGCTCTTTCAACGAATCCGGCGTATCCACGATCACCGCGGCCACAAATTCCTCCATGTAAGCAACACACACGTAGCCTCATCCCGCTGCTACATCAATCCGCTGGCGCTTTCCCCCATTTTCTAAGCTCCGATTTTGCGATCGATTCCACGTGTACTTCATCCGGACCGTCTGCCAGCCGCAAAGTCCGTACATTCGCCCAAGCGCCGGCAAGAAATGTATCCCCAGAAACTCCCGCCCCGCCATGCGCCTGAATCGCCCTGTCCAAAACGCGCAGAGCCATGTTTGGCGCGACGACCTTGATCATCGCGATCTCCGCCCTGGCTTCCTTATTTCCGACGGTATCCATCATGTAAGCCGCTTTAAGCGTCAAAAGTCGCGCCTGCTCAATTTCCATGCGCGAAACCGCGATATCGGCGCGAATCGTTCCTTGCTCAGCAATCGTTTTTCCAAACGCTACACGCGCCTGCACCCGTTTGCACATTATTTCCAACGCCCGCTCGGCCACGCCGATGCATCGCATGCAGTGATGAATGCGCCCCGGGCCCAGCCGCCCCTGGGCAATCTCAAATCCTCGCCCCTCGCCAAGCAATAAGTTTGCTGCAGGCACGCGAACATTTTCGAACGAAATCTCCGCATGCCCGTGAGGCGCATGGTCATACCCAAACACTGTCAGTAGCCTCACGATTTTCACCCCCGGCGTATCTAGCGGCACCAGAATCATCGACTGCTGTTTGTGCGTCGCAGCCATCGGATCAGTTTTGCCCATGAAGATCGCGATCTTGCATCGCGGATCTCCCGCTCCCGACGTCCACCACTTCCTTCCATTAATTGCGTACTCGTCGCCTTTCCGCACGATGCTCGAGCGAATATTAGTCGCGTCTGACGACGCCACCTCGGGCTCCGTCATTGCAAAACACGAACGGATCTCGCCTGCGAGCAGCGGCTTCAGCCATTTCTCTTTTTGTTCCGGCGTTCCATAACGCGCCAGCACCTCCATATTTCCCGTATCCGGCGCTGAGCAGTTGAACACTTCCGCAGCCATCATGCTGCGCCCCATGATTTCGCAGAGCGGCGCGTATTCCAGATTCGTCAGTCCCGCTCCACGTTCATCATTCGGCAAAAAAAGGTTCCACAGCCCAGCCGCGCGCGCTTTCGGTTTCAGTTCTTCAATCACTCGCGACGGCTTCCACCGTTCGCCCTCAATCTCTTCCTGGAATCGCTTCTCATTCGGATAGACATACTCGTCCATGAACGCTTGCAGCCGGCGTTGCAGATCTTTCGTCTTCTCGCTGAACTCAAAATTCACGCCATCCGCCTTGCGACCACCACAGCAGTCGCCCGCGCCATTCCTTCTCGCGAGCCGCCTGCGATTATATATGACATCCTAATTCCCGACTGCTTGCCGGCGTAATCGCGCCGCCCATCGCCACCCAATCGCGATCGCACCACAATTTTCCCCGCTTCTCGGTTGTGAGCCTGAGCCTCTGCAGTTAGACTTTCACTTATTGCATTCGCATAGCTCCGCGAGGCCAGCTTGAGCAACCCTAACGCTTCACCAGAATCGGACGCGGTCCCAAGTTCCGAGCCACTGATTCGCAACGTCTCCGACACCGCGCGCTGGGTCGCAGTCTATCGCGCACGCGAAACCGAACGCCCCGACGCGCATTTCCGCGATCCTTTCGCGCGACGTCTCGCAGGCAAACGCGGCGAACAAATCGCCAAGTCCATGCCCCTCGGTCGCGACAACGACTGGAGCATGATCACGCGCACCTGGCTCGGCGACCAATTCATCAACGAGCAAGTCCAGCAGGGCGTCGACATGGTCATTAATCTCGCCGCTGGCCTCGACGCGCGTCCCTATCGCATGAAACTTCCCTCATTACTAAAATGGGTCGAAGTCGATCTTCCCGAAATCCTCGATTACAAAGAAGAAATTCTTCGCGACGAAAAGCCCGTCTGCTCCCTCGAACGCATCCGTCTCGATCTATCCGACGTCACTGCACGTCGCGATCTCTTTGCCGACCTCGGCAGCCGTTCCAATAAAGCCCTCATCATCACCGAGGGACTGTTGATCTATTTGAACGCCGCCGATGTCGCTGGCCTCGCCAAAGATCTTGCCGCGCCTCCTAGCTTTCAATCCTGGGTTCTCGATATCGCATCGCCCGGCCTTCTCCGCCTCCTGGCAAAGCGGACGGACAAGCAGCTCACCTCTGCGGCGCCTTTCAAATTTGCGCCTCCGGAGGGTCCAGCCTTCTTCATCCCCTATGGGTGGAACGCCGTCGACGTGCGTTCACTTCTCAAGACTGCTGCACGACTCAAGCGTCTGTCGCTTCTCTTCAGGATTGCCGCCCTTTTCCCCGAAACGGAAAAATCGCGCCGCGACCGCCCGTGGTCTGGCATGTGTCTGCTCAAAAAGCAATGACGCGGAGCGTCACACATCCGGTCAATCAGAAGTCAGTGAATTAGTTATTCAGTTCGAGGAAAGAAATTAATGCTCAACGGGGGCGGTCTTTACTCTGCCGCCAGGAAATATGCTCTTCACGATCACATAGAGCACCGGGATAAATAGAAGATTCAGCGTCGTAGCGGCAATCATTCCGCCAAACACCGTCGTTCCCACGGAAATTCTTCCAGCGCGCCCCGCTCCCTGAGCCAGCACCAGAGGTACCACGCCAAGAATAAACGCAAACGACGTCATCAAAATCGGCCGCAGCCGAATCCGCGCCGCCTCAATCGCTGCCTCAACAATAGTCATCCCCTGCTCACGCAACTGCTCCGCAAATTCCACGATCAAAATCGCATTCTTGCTGGCCAATCCGATCAACATCACCAACCCAATCTGGCAAAAAACATCGTTCTGCAATCCACGCAAGGCTTGCGCTCCGAGGGCCCCCAAAATCGCCACAGGCACAGCCATCAGCACGATGAACGGCAGCACAAAACTCTCATACTGCGCCGCCAAAGTGAGGTAAACCACAACCAGTCCAAGCCCAAACAGAATCAGCGCCTTGCCCCCAGACTGAATTTCCTCTAGTGACAAACCGCTCCATTCATAGGTCATGCCTTGCGGCAGCGCTTTCTTCGAAAGCTCTTCCATCGCTGCAATCCCTTCGCCGGAACTGCGCCCCGGCGCCGCTGATCCGTCAATTTCCGCCGAACGGAAAAGATTGTAATGGCTGATGACCTGAGCGTTTTGCGTTGGCGTCACGCTGACCAAATTGTCCAGTGGAATCATCATGCCCGTGTCCGACCGCAGGTAATATTGCTGGATATCCTTCGGCTTCGAGCGGTACTTGCTGTCCGCCTGCACGTACACACGATACGAACGGTTGTTGAAATCGAAATCGTTTACATAGACCGAGCCCATGTAGACCTGCAGCGCATCCGTCACCTGGCTCAGCGGCACTTGCAAGCTTTTCGCTTTCTCTCGATCGATCTGCACTAAATATTGAGGGTCATTGGCCGTAAAACTGCTGAATAGCCCCACCAACTCTTTGCTCGCATTTCCCTGTGCAACGAGCTTGTTCGTTGTATCGGCAATCGTTTGCAGTGAATTTCGCCCGAGATCTTCCAGTTCATACTGAAATCCGCCGAATTGCCCCAATCCTTGTACAGCGGGCGGGTTAAACGGAATAACCAAAGCCCCTTGAATTCCAAACAACTGTCCTCGAAGCCGCTGAATCACCATTTGCGCCGAATGCTGCTCGCCTTTGCGCTCTGCAAAGGGTTTCAAGTTGCTAAAGACCACTGCACGATTCGGCGCGCTTCCAAACTGGCTGAACCCGGGAAGCGAGAATGCGCCGGCAATTTCTGGAACTTGCGAAAGTACCTGTTCCACTTTTTCGCAAATTCCCACGGTGTACTGCAAAGACGCGCCCTGGGGCGCTTGTACGGCCACGATGATGTAGCCCTGATCGTCCTCAGGGATGAAAGCGCGAGGAACTTTGTTGTAAATCCAGTACGTCAATCCCAGCGCCGCGAAAAAAACAAGAATCGCGGCCCATCGCCAGCCGATCACGTGTTTCACGGCGTTGCGGTACAAATTCGTGCCGCCAGTCACCATGCGATTGAACGCGTGAAAGATTCTTCCTTCCGCGCGGTCGCGATGTCGCCCCAGCAGGATCGCGGAAAGTGCCGGCGTCAGCGTCAGCGCGTTAAACGCGGAAATCGAAACCGAAAACGCAATCGTCAGCGCGAATTGCCGGAACAAAATTCCCGTCGTTCCTGGAAAAAGCGCAACGGGAACAAACACCGCGACCAGTACGAGCGAAGTAGCGATGACTGCGCCTGCCACTTCCTTCATGGCCACAGATGCCGCGTTGTGCGGCTCGGTAATGCCTTCCATGATGTGCCGCTCGACGTTTTCGATGACCACGATCGCGTCATCGACGACCAACCCCGTCGCCAGCGTAATTCCAAAAAGCGTCAGCGTATTGATCGAGAAGCCCAGCAGCTTGATGAACACAAACGTCCCGATCAGCGACACGGGAATCGTCACCGCCGGAATCAGCGTGCTGCGCCAGTCCTGCAAAAACAAATAAATCACCGCGATGACTAGAACAATGGCTTGCGCCAGCGTGATCAGCACATCCTGAATCGATTCGCCAATCACCGTAGTGGAATCAAACGCCACCGCGTACTTCAATCCCGGCGGAAAGCTCTTTGATAGCCGCAGCAATTCCGCTTTCGCGGCGCGGTCAACATCCAGCGCATTCGCGCCTGGAAGCTGGGTTACGCCAAAACCTACTCCGTCGTGGCCGTTATAGCGCACCAGGACGTCATAGTTTTCCGCGCCCAGCTCGGCGCGGCCGACGTCCTTCAGCCGCACAAGCGTGCCGCCCGTCCCTGTCTTCAAAACAATATTTTCGAATTCCACCGGACTCGTCAGGCGGCCCACGGCTCTCACGCTGATCTGGAACGCCTGCTCGCCTTCGTTGGGAGGCTGGCCGATTTGTCCCGCGGCCACCTGCACGTTCTGTTCATTCAACGCGTTGATTACAGTCGTAGCAGTCAGGCCGCGCTCTGCCATGCGCGCTGGGTCGAGCCATATGCGCATCGCGTACTTTCGTTCGCCAAACAAAAACGCATCATTCACGCCCGGCACGCGCTTCAGCGCGTCTCGCACGTAAACGTCAATGTAGTTGCTCAGGAAGAGGCTGTCGTACTCTCCGTTTTCCGAATAGACGCCCGCGCCAAACACGAATCCGCTGGCTTGTTTTGTGACAATCACACCTGTGTTTTTGACTTCATTCGGTAGGCGTCCCTGCGCTTGGCTCACGCGGTTCTGTACGTCCACAGCAGCCAGATCTACGTCGCGAGACACGTCAAACGTCACGGTGATCGTGCTCGTGCCGTCATTCCCGCTCGTTGACGTGATGTACTTCATGCTGGGCACGCCGTTGATGGCTTGCTCGAGCGGAATCGTCACTGCCGACTCCACCGTTTGCGCGTTCGCCCCGATATAAACGCTCGTAACCACAACCTGCGGCGGCGCCAGGTCTGGAAACTGCGCAACAGGAAGCGAGGGAATCGACATCGCGCCCGCGAGAATAATCATCAGGGCGCAGACCGTCGCAAACACCGGACGCCTTATGAAGAAATCAACGAACAAGGCCGGGTTCCACCTTTATTTGGATTGAGAGAGAGCCGCTCATGGAGTTGTCGGCGCTCAGTGTGCCGCGGCGCTCTTGCTGTCGCCCGGCTTCGCGTTTGTTTGAATCTGCTCCAGGACCGGAGCACCGTCTTGCAGGAATTGCGTCCCAGAAAGAATGATGTGGTCGCCGGCTTTCAGCCCGTCCAGCACCGTGTAGTTGTCGCCGGTCGTATCGCCCAGTTTCAAATGCCTCTGTCGCGCCACGGTCCCTTTTCCCTCGTTTACGGCCACAAACACGAATGCCTGTCCGTTGATTCTCAGGACAGCTAGAACTGGCACGACCGGCCCTTCGTGCGAGCCCCACGTTATTTGCGCGCGCACTTGCTGCGCGATGCGCAGCTTGGCTTTGGGGTTTTCGACCGCTGCCTTGGCGAGCACCGTTTGCGTATCGGTCTCCACTTGTGGCGAAACGAATGTGATGTGAGTATCGGAGACAGACTCGCCAGACTCGCCCAGCAAGCGCACTGGCAAGCCCAGCCTTAAATCCTTGGCGCGGTCCGCCGGAACATAGATATACGCTTCCAGCGCTCCCGGCAGGTCCACCGTGGTCAGGAGTGTCGTAACGGCCACGCGATCGCCCACGTGCACTGGAATGTCTCCCACGATGCCGTCGGCGGGCGCGCTCACCTTGTAGTATTGCAACTGCACCTTCTGGGTCTCCACCTGCTCCTCGAGCGCTTTAACCTGAGCCGCGACCGCGTCGAAATTGGACTGTGCGTTGTCGAAGTCCTGCTTGCTGATCACTCCCGCCGCGGAGAGCTTTTGCGCCCGCTCCAGCTGAATCTTCGCCAGCCGCAGGTTCGCCTCCTGCGCGGCCAGCGTAGCTGCCTGGCTATTTAGCGTCGCTTGCTGCCGAAGTGGATCAATCTGCAATAGCGGCGTGCCTGCGTTCACTTCGTCGCCGGACTTCACAAATATCTTTGTGATTTGCCCTTCCACTTGCGGGTTGATCACCGCCGATTGCCGCGACTTCAGCACGGACAAATATTCTGTCGTGTCCGGGATGCGCACCGACTGCGCCACCAGCACCTGCACAGGCATCGCCGGCGGCCCACCTGCCGCGG
>CAVUCM010000015.1:0-160411 GCA_963740015.1 uncultured Acidobacteriota bacterium
CTTGCGGAAGAAGTGGGTGTTCCAAGTGTTGCGGTTTCCGGACACCGGGAAGTCCCTGGTGTGACGAACATCGTTCTTAACCATGCGAAGGCGGCTTGCCTGGCGCTGCAACATCTCGCCAACTTGGGGCACAGGAAAATCGCTTTTATTAAGGGGCAAGCGTTCAGTTCCGATACGGAAGTACGCTGGGAAGCGGTACGCGAGGCAGCCAAGAAATTTGGCATAAGCGTGAAAGAACGATTGATCGGTCAGCTCGAGGGAGAATCGTCTTCGCCGTTGCTCGGCTATCAGGTCACGCAAAAGTTGCTTGCCAGTAGAGAACCGTTCACCGCTCTATTTACTTTTAACGACATTTCCGCGATCGGAGCGATTCATGCATTGCGAGAGGCAGGCCGGCGCATCCCTCAGGATGTTTCTGTCGTTGGGTTTGATGATATTCAGAGCGCCGCATACCAGAATCCCGGGTTGACCACTGTCCGTCAGCCCCTGCGCGAGATGGGAATGATCGGGGCGGAAACTTTGTTGCGTCGTATTACCGCGCCTGCAAAGGCTCCCTATCCCAAGGAAATCGTCGTCGAGCCTGAGCTGATCGTACGTGCCAGCACCACTCGTGCTGCGTAGCCTGCTTAATGCGTTTCCGTTCGAGTTAGTCTTTGGCGCTGCTTACGGCGCGACATTGACAGGGCGATCGTAGCCGGTCATTTCCAGATAGCCGACACCGCCCAGCGGCGATTTTCCACGGTGGCCTTCCAGTTGGATAGCACCCTCCCAATAAGATGGCGCGATTTTTGTTTTCCCGGCGAACTCTTGCGCGGCCAGCGACGTGTGCGCTTCGAGTTCGAGCTCTAATTTTGGGATTACGATTTTCCACGCGATGGGATAGGTCGCGTGCGTGACGGGACTCGTCCAGCTTTCAGCGAGCGGCTGCAAAATAAAATCGTTCGCACGCAAATGTGTGGATTTGCCCTGCGCGTCGACGTAAGTGCCAGCAGAAAATGGATCGAGCGAACCATCCTTCCGCCGAATGCGAAAAAGCATCAACTCGGTGTTGTCTTCCAATTGCAAACTCAGCCAGTCCCATCCGATTTGACTGGCTTCCAATTGATGAGTGAAGAATTCGTGATCCATCCAGGCCAGGCCGGATACTTCGAGCGTTTCGCCATTTAATTCGAGTTGTCCGCTCGCCGATAGCCGCGTTAATGAAATGTAGTAAGAGGCGTGACCAGCTCCTTCCGATTTTTGGCTCACGCCGTTTTCGCCGTGAATGACGGGCGGCTTTTCCGGGTGCAGCGTCAGATGCAATTGAAACGGTTTGTCGATGGCTTGTAGCTTTTGATCCGCGCCATCCCACTGAATCTGCCAGTTGCCATTCCAGATACGAGCGCTCGATGCGCTGACGCCCGCGATTCCAGGACCGGCGCGATTTGTTCTTTCCGAGTGATAGAACTTCTCGCCATCCAAGTCGCTCAGGGCGAGATGCGTCAGGTAAATATCCTTTACGTCCCAAGTTGCAGCTTGAGCGGGATCACGGCTAACCGCTTGACGAAAGAACGTCAGCTCGAATCCGTAACGACGGCCGTTTGCAGATTTCAGATTTCCGGTGTAATACCACCACTCCGTTTGAAAGTCGGGGTGATCGAAATAGTCCCGGGGGAATTCGAAGCGATAGCCGGGCACGGTGGTGCGGTATTGCGCAGCTAGTGGGTTGAGAATCAAGAGAGCCGCTGCGAGGGCCACCAGCCTACTCTTCATGGACAGCTTCGAGCGGATTGAGCCGCACGGCAATTTGCGCGGGATACAAACCGGCCAGCACCGTGGCTACGTAGACCACGCTTAGACCTCCCATCAAAACTGCGACCGGCAAGTGGAATCGAATCGTCCACCCGAAGGATTGTTTGTTGATGACATAGATGAGTACGAGCGACAGTGCAAATCCCTGAGCGAGTCCCGCGAAGTTCGCGACCAGGCCAAGAAGACCTGCTTCGACGAGGATTTGCTTGCGCACTTGCCCGGCTGCCGCGCCGAGAAAACGCAGCAATCCGATTTCGCGGCGGCGGTCGATGACAAGAGCAAGCAGCGCGCCGGCGACGCCCATCACTGCGACAAGCACGGCGACGGCTTCCAGCGCGTACGTAATGGCAAAGGTGCGGTCGAAGATGCGGATGGCTTCGGTACGCAAATCCCGGTTTGAAGCGAGCAACACACGATAGCCTGCGGAGGTTTGCGTGATTTCCTGGCGCACGGTTTGAACGGAGGCGTTCGCGGCAACATAGATGGCCAAGTTGGTCGGCGCGGGATCGGGAAGATAGCGCAACATCGTTTGACGGTCCATCAAAATGGTACCGCGCTCGCTTCCGTAATCGTAATAAATGTCTGCGATGCGAAAGGACGAACGCGAAGTTCCCAGCGCTAGTATGATGGTATCGCCCGCGCGTACATGATGTTTGTATGTGAATGGCTCACTCACTACCACGGCATTCGCGTCACGAATCTGCGCAAGGACTTGCTCGGTTGGCCGGCCAGAGAAAAAACTTGAGCGGTGATCGGAGCGGAGGGCGCTCAGATCCACAGACGCCAGCGTCGCGGGCATTCCGTGGTAACTGATTTCGTAGGCGCGAAGCCGGTCTACTCCTATGACGCCGGGGAGCTTGCTTATTTTGTCCGCCAATTCCAACGACACTGTCGGGTGGCGATCTGGAGCCGGAACACCGGCAGGCCGTAGATAAAGATCTGCAGGAAGGCGGTCGTTCATCCAGATCACGACTGTTTCGCGGAAGCTGCCTACCATGATGCCGACGGAAGTCATCATCGCGATGGCGGTGGAGAGAGCGCCAACAAGCACTGCAGTGCGGCGAAGCGAACCTGCAAGGCTTTGCGATGCGAGTAGAGCTTCTACTCCTAGAATTTTTCCGAGCCACCGGGAAGACCTGGAAATAAGCGCATCCGTAAAGGCTGGAATGGCGAGCGCCGAAGCGACGACAAGCAAGACCGCAGATAGATAGCCGAAGATAGGTTTGCCTTCGATGGGAGGAACGAACCCGGCTACGGCTGCCAAAATTCCCAGCACTAACGCGAGCCAGAGATCGCGTGATTTGTGCACGCGCGTTATGTATTCGCGCCTTCCCCGCGCCATGGCTTCCATGGGAGAGACGAGCGAGGCTTCACGGGCGGGCGAGTATGCGGAAAGAATTGAAACGCCAACGCCGATGATGAAGGCGAGGCCGACTGACCACGCGCTCAGCTCGATGGTTCCGGGACGGCTGCTCACATAGAGTGATTCCACCGTGGCCGACATGAGTGTTACCGCGCCAGAGGCCATTACGCGGCCGACGGGGAGACCAAGCACGGCTCCCGTCAAGCCGAAAAACGCCGCTTCACCCAAGAAAGCGGCGAGCACTGCGTTCCGGCTGGCGCCCAGTGCGCGCACGATTCCTGTTTCTGGACGGCGTCGTACAACAGAAACCGAAATCGTGTTGTATATGAGGAATGCGCCCACGATCAGCGCGATGTAACTGAGCAGGCGCAGATTCCAACGGAAGGCCGCGAGCATTCGGCGGTTTTCGTTTGTGGCCGTTCCCTGTGTGCGAATCTCGACGCCCGCGGGCAATGCTTTACGCACTCGCTCTTGCCACTCTTCGAGACTCGGAAGCTCTGGAACTTTGAGGAGGATGCGATCGACGCGGCCGAACCTGTTTAAAGCGCGCTGCGCTGCCGCGAGATCCATAACAATGGCAGATTCACTGCCGTTCGAATCGGGGTACACGCCGCGAACCGTGAATTCGCGGACTTGATCGTTGATCAGCAGGCGAAGAGTGTCGCCGGGTTTCTTTCCGAGACTCGCGCCGACCCAGATGCTGTCAGCGTTTTGCAAATTCCTCATCACATCTTCTGGCCGCGTAAGCGTTTCATTTGGACTTGAATCGAAGATTGTTCCACCACGCTCGGAACTGCCTTCCGAAATTAGGTCGAGACCGATAAGCGGAATGGTTTGCTGAGTGCCGACGATGACGGCCGAGTCCTCTATGCGCGGCGAAACACGAATGGAGTAAGGAAGCGTCGCAATCGTTGCCACAACTGTCTCTAGCACTCCGCCAGACGCGACAATTTCCAGATCGTTGTCGCCCGCGAGAGTCTCCATGGACGCGCGGAAAGATCCGGTGGCCGCTCCTCCGGCCAGATCGATGGCCAAAACCACGGCCACACCCAGCGTTACTGCAAGAATTGTAAGGAGTGCGCGCACTGGTTCTTGCAGCAGCGGGCGAAGCATTAAACGGTAAAAAAGAAAGAGGCGTCCCATGTTATTGCCGTGTGAGCTCTTCGATTTTTCCGTCGCGCAGGCGAACGACAGTGTCGGCAAGCGCGGACGCTTCCGTGCTGTGCGTGGCCATCAGAGTCGCGATGTTTAGTTCACGCGTTAGGCGTTTCAAGAGATCGAGGATGATGTTGCCGGTGACCGTATCGAGATTTCCTGTTGGTTCGTCGGCCAGAAGAATTGGCGGTGATTGAACCAGGGCGCGCGCAATGCCTACGCGCTGCATTTGACCGCCGGAGAGTTGGTGCGGATAGCGATCGCCCAGCCCATCGAGTTCAACCCAGGCAAGTTTTTCGTGGGCGGCAGCGCGTGCCTTGGGCTTTCCCGCGAGAAGTAGCGGAAGCTCGACGTTTTCAAAAACTGTCAGAGTGTGCAGAAGTTGAAACGATTGAAAAATGAAGCCGACTTTTTCACGGCGCAGCACGGTCAAGCCGGCGTCCTTTAGAGTGGATGTTTCGACACCGTCGAGAAGCACGCGGCCGGAGGTAGGGAAATCCATCGCCCCGGCGAGATTGAGTAAGGTGGATTTGCCGCAGCCGCTGCGCCCAACGAGCGCGACAAATTCGCCTCGATTTACGTCGAGCGAAACGTCGCTTAGCGCGCGGACCGGTTGGCCGTCGGTGAGGTAGTCTTTGCTGACATTTTGTAGCGAAACGATCGCCATAACCTATGATGAGGCTTCTGCAAGAGCATGCGCTAGCAGAACGCTAGAGAGCGATGGAGCCGCCGTTAGCCGATTACCTTGCGGCGGCGTCCACCATTTTTCTGTTTTGGACTTGCGGCTACTTCTTTGCTTGAGTGAGCGCTTTTTCAATCGCGGCAGTGACTTCCGGCGAATCCGGCGTGACAGCGGGTTCAAAACGCGCAAGGACGTGGCCGTCTGGCCCGATCAGGAATTTCGTGAAATTCCACTTTATCTCTCCGCCGGTCTGCGGATTGGTGGTCTTGTCCGTCAGAAATTGGTAGAGCGGCGTCGTGTCCTCGCCTTTCACCGAAACCTTAGCCATCATCGGGAAAGTTACGCTGTACTTGCTCTGGCAGAAAGTTTTGATTTCCTGATTCGTGCCTGGTTCCTGCGAACCAAAATTATTCGCTGGAATGCCGAGAATGACGAATCCGCGGTCTTTGTATTTCTCATAGACCGCTTCTAGCGCCGTGTATTGCGGAGTGAAGCCGCATCGGCTCGCCACATTCACGAGCAGAACGACTTTTCCTTTGTAGCTAGCGAGCGGTGCAGGCTGTCCGTCGATTGAATTGAGGGTGAAATCGTAGATGGACTTATCCGCGGCCATAAGCGCGGTCGCAAAGAACAGCAGGCAAAACAGCAACTTGGTCATATTTCCTCCCCCTCTCTTTTACCCTGATCCGCGGATCACGGCAAACGCGATTGCCTTCCTCCGTTGAGGATGGACAGGAGCAACTTTTTGCCTACCTCAAAGAGCGAAACAGCCATTGAGCCTGGTCTTGCCCTGTTATAGACTGCGCACGCCGAATTTCAGTCTAGGGGCGGCAGGGATTCCGCTGTACTAAGCGCGCGCATGCCAACAAAGGCTTGGTGCGCGTCGCGCACTCGCGAAGGCAAGTTCAACTGAGCAAAAGATTCCAGCCGGGATTCGCCGGTGGATGCCAAGGAGGAACGGATGCTATTTGCATCGCAGGTCACGGTTGCTCACCAGAGCGTAGCCACCTTGGATCTCGTCATCATCGGGATCTATTTTGCCATCGTATTCGGGATTGGACTTTATTTTTCCCGGAGAGAGCGAACTTCTGAGGAGTACTTCCTAGCCGGCCGTGACATTGGGTGGTTCTTCATCGGCGCGTCTTTGTTTGTGTCGAACATTTCTACTGAACATTTCATTGGTTTGTCGGGAACGGGCGCTTCGTCTGGATTAGCGGTTGGCCATTTTGAGTGGCTCGCTTGCCTGATCTTGCTGGTGCTGGGCTGGGTGTTCGTCCCGTTTTATTTGCGTTCGAATGTGTTCACCATGCCGGAGTTTCTGGAGCGCCGGTTCAATCGCAACTGCGCCGTATACCTGGCGGCGATTTCGATCGTCGCTTACATTTTCACGAAGATCTCCGTGCAACTTTACGCGGCGAGCGTTGTTCTGGAGCGGGTGGCCGGATGGTCGCTGTGGAAGACGGCAGTTGTGCTGGTGATCGCGACGGGCATTTACACTGTCGCCGGCGGTCTGGCGGCGGTCATTTATACCGATACGGTCCAGACATTGATTTTGATTTGCGGCGCCGTCGCGTTAACGCTTATCGGGCTTCACCGCGTCGGGGGCTTTGAACACCTGCGGACGATGGTACCCGCCAGTTACTTCCACATGATGAGACCTTCGAGTGATAAAGATTTTCCGTGGACAGGCATATTTTTTGGCGCGCCGATTCTGGGAATTTGGTATTGGTGCACCGACCAGGTGATCGTGCAGCGCGTGCTTTCGGCGCGTGATGAAGGGCACGCCAAGTTAGGCACAATATTCGCAGGCTTCCTGAAGATACTGCCGGTGTTCATGCTTGTGCTCCCTGGCATCATCGCTTTCGCACTTTTCCCTGAACAGGTGAAGAAGCCCGATTTTGCTTACCCGACGCTGATACTCAATCTGTTGCCTACGGGCCTGGTCGGGTTGGTCATGGCTGCGCTGCTCGCGGCAGTTATGGGTGCGATGAGCTCCGTGTTCAACTCCGCGTCCACGCTGGTGACGCTGGATTTCTACAAGAAGATTCGTCCGCAAGCCTCGGAAGGCCAGCTTGTCAATTTCGGACGCGTGGCGACTGGCTTCATGGTTTTGCTTGGTTTGCTTTGGGTCCCCTTCATTCATTACATCAGCAGCCAGCTCTATATTTATTTGCAGAGCGTTCAGGCTTATATCAGCCCGCCAATTTCGGCGTGCTTTGTGCTCGGAATTTTGTGGCCGCGCCTGAACGGTTCGGGGGCGATCACCTCGCTTCTAACCGGATTTGTATTGGGTGCGACGCGATTTATTTTGGAGCTCGCGGATCGCGCAGCGAGTGGCCATTTCGAGTCTCCCGTCGCTCGCTGGATCATCGACATGAACTTTCTGCATTACGCGATTTTCATGTTTGTGGTCTGCTCGCTTGTTCTCATCGCGGTCAGCCTAATGACTAAGGCACCCGATCGTAAACAACTTGCTGGACTGACTTTTGCAACGGTCGACGACAAAATGGAAACTGTCGCGGTAGGCATTCCGCAGCGCAAACCCGCTCACGAAACGCCAACTGAGCGGCGGATCAACATTTTCGCTAGCCTTCTTTTGCTCGCGACAGTGATCAGCTTGTGGATTTATTTCCGCTAGAAGCCGCGGCAGACGGGCATAAATGAGAGTCACTGCGATTCGAACATTGAAGCCTAACGTCACGCAGGAGGAAGCCGTCCGAGGCTTCCGCTCGGGCGTGTTCAGCGGTGTTTACTGGAGGGTTCGCGGCGGACCCTTGCAGCGAATTGCCGATGCTTACGTACCGTTTTGGGTTTATCGCGTTCGTTACGAAATAGGCCGGGCGCGTAAAACACGTTATTTTGCGCTCGACGCGGTGCATGGCGCGCTCGATCTATTCGAGTTTCCGCGTGTACCGGAGGACGATGACCAGGTCACCATTCAGACTCGCAATCAATTGGTGGCACGTCTGCAGCCGGAGGCCGCGGAAGAAATCCTTCGCACAAAAGTTCTGCGAGTGCTCTTTCAGCACGGGTTTTTCAAACTGCGTGCCCTAAAGATAGATATCGAGCGCATGCCCGTGGAACTCCATCTGCCGTATTGGCTGGCCTTTTATGGAAGCAATGGTTCGGTGAAATGCCGCGTGATGGACGCCGTGCGCCGGCGTATCGAAGGCGCGAAGGCTTCCTCGTTTTTTGAGGAATGGCTCGCGGCGTAGAGATAAATCCAACGCGCGCCGCCCGGTGCGCGGGCGTATTCTAGTCGAAGGCGCTTCCACCAGCCCACGAAGAGAGGTCAGCATGCCACGTCTCGCCAGTTGGACCGGAGTTGGCCTGCTGCTCTGCGCGATCAGCAGCGGCAGCACTGCGGCGACAGGCTGGCAACATGTCGGAAACGTCCAACAAGTGGAGAAACTGAAGGACGGCGTCGAACTGACTGCCGGTTCCGCGAAAGTGCGTATCACTGCTTTTCGCGACGGTGTAATCCGCGTGCGCCTCGCCCCGCAAGGGTCCTTCCCGAAGGATTTTTCCTGGGCTGTGATTGAATCCCATGACCTTCCCGCGATCAACGTCGAAGATAGCAAGGCCGAGTTGCGCATGACGGTCGGCCGCGTTGTTGTGATTGTCAAAAAGACGCCTCTCCTGATCACTTTCGCAGACGCGGCGGGGAATGTTCTTCTCGCCGAACAACCATCGTTGCCGATGGCTTGGGACGGCACGTACATCCACGCCTGGATGCGAATGCCTTCCGATGAGAATTATTTCGGTCTCGGCGACAAACCCGGTCCGATGAATCGCCGCAATCACGCATATACGATGTGGAACACAGATTTTTTCGGCTGGCAGGAATCGGACGATCCGCTCTATAAAACCATTCCGTTTTTCATCGGCCTTCGCAAGGGGACTGCGTACGGCGTTTTCTTCGACAACACTTACCGCAGCAGCTTCGACTTCGGAAAGGAATCCCCCGATTATTTTTCGTTCGGAGCCGAAGGCGGCGAGCTGAACTACTATTTCATCGCTGGTCCGGAACCCAAGAAAATTGTTCAACAGTTTACCGCGCTTGTGGGCCGGACTCCTCTTCCTCCGCTCTGGTCGCTCGGCTACCAGCAGAGCCGCTACAGTTATTATCCCGAAGCGCGCGCTCGCGAGGTTGTTCAGACGCTGCGCGAGAAAAAAATCCCCGCCGATGTCATATATTTTGACATCGACTACCAGCAGGGCAACGCACCCTTCACAATCAACCGTGAGTATTTTCCAGATTTCGCAAAAATGATTGCCGATTTTCGCGCGCAAGGCATGCGCACGGTCCTCATCACTGACTTGCACATCAAAAAGGATCCAGGGCACGGCTATGCTCCCTACGATTCCGGTATCAAACAGGACGCCTTCGTCAAAAACCCGGATGGCTCAGTGTTTGTTGGGAAAGTCTGGCCTGGCGACAGCGTCTTTCCGGATTTTACGCTGAGCCGCGCGCGCGAGTGGTGGGGTGGTCTCTATAAAGAATTCGTGAACATGGGCGTCGCGGGTTTCTGGAACGATATGAACGAGCCTTCTGTCTTTGAAACTCCTTCAAAAACAATGCCGCTCGATGTCGTCCATCGCCTCGATGACGGAACAACGCTCGACCATCGTGCCATTCACAATGTCTACGGCATGGAAAACGCGCGCGCGACCTACGAAGGCCTGCTGAAATTACGGCCTGACGAGCGGCCTTTCGTTCTCACACGCGCGGCCTATGCGGGCGCTGAACGCTACGCAGCAACATGGACCGGCGACAACAGCGCGACCTGGAATCACATCGGCATGAGCGTCCCTCAAATCATGAGCCTCGGGCTTTCCGGTTACACGCTCGTCGGCGCGGATGTCGGCGGCTTTGCCGGCTCTCCGCCAACGGATCTTCTGACACGCTGGTATGAGTTAGGTGTGTTCTATCCGATTTATCGCGATCACGCTGCAAAGGGCACCGCCGATCACGAGCCCTGGGCAAGCGGTCCTGAGCAGGAAGCGATTCGCAAGCGATACATCGAGCTGCGCTACAGACTGCTTCCTTTTATTTACACCGCCATGGAGGAAACCTCGCGTACTGGCGTCCCGTTGATGGAGCCTCTCTTTCTTGAATATCCCGATGAGCAAGGCCTTTATGGCGAGGATCACGAGTTCCTCTTTGGCCGGGATTTTCTCGTCGCGCCTGTCGTCACGGAAAGGGTCGACGCAGAGGACATTCACCTTCCGCCCGGCGATTGGTACGATTTTTGGACCGCCGAAAAGCATTCCTCTAAGGAGCAAATCTCATTGCACCCGGCACTCGCGGAAACGCCGCTTTATGTCCGCGCTGGCGCGATTGTTCCCATGCAGCCCGTCATTCAAAGCACGAATGAGAAGCCGGATGGTCCGCTCGAACTTCGCGTTTATCCAGGAAGCGATTGCCGCGGCACACTCTACGAAGACGACGGGCTCACCTTTGCCTATCAAAAGGGAAACTTTCTACGAGTAAACTTCACGTGCCAGGTATCTCCCGGCTCTCTTACGATTACCAGTAGCGTCGAGAAAAATGCTTGGCAGCCGTGGTGGAATAGCACTCAACTGAGAATTTACGGATCAAGTTCCGAACCAAAAGAAGCGCGCATCGGCGAGCAATTGATTCACGATTGGCGATATGACGCTCAAGCGCACTCCATCACGCTCACAGTGCCGGACGCACTCAAAAACTGGAATGTTCGCCTAAGTTTTTGATTGTTCACTCGATCATAAAAATAGAAATGGACTGCGCGGGCATGGAGAGGCGAGCTTCGCCTTTAAAGACTTCGGCTTTTGCCGGCCCCGAAACGCGTGTGAAGCCGGCCGCGCCTTCCGCCGCAGTATCGCGGAGTGGAACCCGCAACTCGCGTGGTTCAGCCGAATTGTTGAAGGCCACCAACACGCGCTCCTCTTCTGTCTCTCGCAAAAACACATAAGCCGTTTCGTCAGAGAAAAGGTCCCACAACTTTCCGCTTCGCAGTGCGGGATGCTCACGCCGCAGCCGTAGCAGTGTCTGTACGTACGCGAAAAGTTCTTGCTGTTCCGCGGTACGGCCATCTGAGGTGAAGGCATTCTTCGGATCGCCCGGCCAGCCGCCCGGGAAATCGCGCCGGTTGTCGGGGTCTCCGCCGCCCGGCATTCCGATTTCGTCGCCGTAGTAAAGTTCGGGGATCCCACGCAACGTCAGCGTCAGCCCAAACGCGAGCTTCAGCTTTACGGCTGAACTTCCTGCCACGCCCGCAAAGCGCGGCACATCGTGATTCGCGAAAAATGTCACCAGCGTATCCGGATGGACATACAACGAATCATGGCGCAGAACATCCGCGATGCGTCCTGTCGGCGCGTTGCGTAGCAGAACATCGCGAAGCGTAAAAAACGTCGGAAAATCGAAGAGTGTGTTTACACCGGAGTCGATGCCGTCAAATCGCCTCTGCCCCCCCACGAAAAATGAGGTGACAGCCGGATCCGCGTGAAAAACTTCGCCGATCGTCGTTAAGTAAGGATAGGTTTGGTGCAGTCTTGTATGCCAGGTGGACCAAAACTTCCGAGGAACATACGGAAACGTATCCAGGCGATAGCCATCCAATCCCGAACTTTCCGCCCACCAGATGCTATTTTGCAAAAGATATTCTGCAACCACGGGATTTTCCGTATTCAGGTCGGGAAGTATGTGGAAAAACCAGCCGTCGGTCAGATTCCGCGACAGCCTGGGTGGCGCGTGCGGATCGGCGAGCGTTTCAAAAGGGTCATTGGGAATCGCCGGTTTGTCTGCCTTTCCGTAAAACGTGCCACTGATACCTGCGGTTGTATCCATGTGATGCTGCGGCGTTCCGTGGAACCAGTCGGGCAGCGGCGGCACAGCAACCCACGGATGTTTCGGCCCGACGTGGTTTGGCACAAAGTCAAAAAAAACTTTCATGCCTTGCTTGTGAGCTTCCGCGACCAACTCTTGATAATCCTGAACCGTTCCAAGATGCGGATCCACAGCATATAAATCCACTGCGCTATATCCGTGGTAATCCTGGACCGTCCCATTTTTTAAGATGGGTGTGAGCCAAAGTGTGGTCACGCCGAGATCCTTCAAGTAGGGAAGGTGCTCACGGATGCCGCGCAAGTCGCCGCCATGGTAGGCTCGCGCGTTCGAACGATCATGTGTGCCGCGAGCTTCGGCAGGCTCGTCATTCGTGGGGTCGCCATTGGCGAAGCGGTCTGGCATGATGAGATAAATCACATCGTCCTGCGAGAGACCCTGAAATTTGCCGAGCTTCATCGCCCGCGCAGCCAACGGCAACTCGAACGAAGTTGCCCCATTCGGCGTTGTAATGCGGCAGACGGCCGTTCCTGATTTTGTCTCGGGCCCGATCTTCATCCAGACAAACAAATAGTCTCCCCCGGCGGTCGCTTGCGTGCGCTCCACCAACACACTTGGTAGGTTGCAGACAACATGCGTCGCTTCGAGATAGCGCCCGGAAAGCAACAACATGACTTCGGGAGTCAGATTGCTCCACCACGAAGGTGGTTCGATTTTCGTCACCACGGGAGCTTTGGGATCTGTCTGCGGCGATTGCAGTGTTTGGCCACGCGAAGTCGATCCGCAAAACGCGAAAACGAAAGCCAGCCCAGCAAGAATGTGAATCGAGCCTTTGCGAATGAATATCCGAAGTGAAAATTTGAATGTCATCACAAAGAAGCCTAAGAAAAGAATTGCGTAGCGCCGCTCTTCAGCTCGTCCCTTCGGGTGCCGGCTAACTATTTTTCGAATGCAAGTCTGCCAAAGGCGTCAGGAACGTGAAAATTCGGCGCCGGCGTTCCTGTCGGCTGCCATGCGGAATAAAAGCGTGGCTCAGAAGGTCCCTCGACGCGAAAGAAATTCACGCGCCAGGCCCTCGCCGGATCGAATTGTGCTGTCAAACTCCTCATCGGCAGCACGAGTTCGGCCAGCCAAGTGTTTTGCTGCTCATTGACTCTGACGCGCCGTTGCAATCCGCTCTGCAGATCGTGTTTTTCTCCAGTCCCAATATCTAAGTCAATCCAGAATCCGTTGGGGCTCACTTCAAACTCTTTATAGTGCCGCCCACTCGACTCAGGAGGCTGCAGAAAAACTTCAGCGACGTCGCGCTCCCAGAGTCGGTCCCGCCGGCCACCAGGTTCGGCGTCCGTAAAAACCGTCATGCTGCGATAGCGCGCCAGAAATCTCAAGTAAAGAGCATCTGGAGTCCACAACAGCTGCACTTGAGTTTCCCGCAGCGGATCGGGGTTCTTGCCCTGCCAATCGCTGCAAAATTGAACCGCGGGCACTTTTTCCCACGCCTCATCCACCGGAAATCCTTCCGCATCAGCCCGGCCGTCGAATCGCACGGCGACGGCCGTATCCGTTTCGCGAGCCGATAATGTTTTTCCAGCCGTCAAGCAATGCACCTCGCGCGCGCTTAGAAAGCCGCAGCCCAGCATACCTGCAAACAGAAATACCCCGCGCCGGAAACGACGCGATGTGTGGAGAATGGCATGACGCACACTCCCGGCCCGCGAACCAACACGTTTCAGGGGCAAACCGTTTGCGCACGCGTCCATTCTCTGCTCCAAGACTCAAACCTACGGCATGCTAGCATCAAATTTAGTCCTTTAGAGCCGCTACGAAGGCACTCAAGCGGCCATCCACCCAGGAGGGCGGGGCATGATTGAGCCAGTTGACGAGCAAGAGTACGTGTCGCGACCCGAACGGCGCACACCAGAGAATTTCGAATACATAAAGATGCGCATCGACGGCAACGTCGCGCGGATGACGCTCAATCGCCCTGAGCACAATCTCCTCAATGAAGCTTTTCTGCGCGAACTTTCCGACGGATTCACCTTTGCAGGTCAGAACCCCGAAGTAAAACTTGTTATTCTCGATTCCGCTTGCAAAGTATTTTGCGGCGGTATCGATATCGGCGAGTATACCTCCGAGCGCGTATTCCAAATGCTCGACGCATTTTATGCCGCCTTCACTGGCATGTTGGAGGTCGGCAAGCCTGTGATTTGCGTGGTAAACGGCCCGGCCATCGGCGGCGGTGCGGAGCTTGCCGCTTTTGGCGATCTCGTGATTGCCACGCCAAAGGCACGTTTCGCGCAACCGGAGATTTCCATCGGCGTCTTCCCGCCACTTGCATCGACAATCCTTCCGTTTCTCGTCGGCCCGAAGAGAGCGCTTGAAATTGTCCTGACCGGAGAAGCTCTAAGTGCTGACCGCGCCATGGAAATGGGTCTCGTAAACCGGCTGGTTCCGGAAGCCAAGCTCGCACAGACTGTGAACGAGTTGAGCGAACGCATCACGGCGCACTCCGGACCCGTGCTCACCATGGCCAAGAAAGCAATTCTTGGCGGCATGGGCCTCTCTCTGCGTGATGGCATGAAGAATTCCATGAATATTTTCCTCAACGAGTTGTACCGTCTCGAGGATTCTCAGGAAGGGCTCCGGGCACTCGTCGAAAAGCGCAAACCGAACTGGAAAAATCGCTGAGCTCATGCGGCCAAGATGCTTTTGTCGCGCGATGCTTATGCCTTACATTGACACTCCCAGACCCTCGGCATACACTGAGTTTCCAATTTGCAGGCAAGGGAAGTGGGGAAGGCCGTGAGAATCGGCCGCGGTCCCGCCACTGTAAGCGGCTCAAATGAGCCGCAAGCCAGGCTACCCTCCCGCGCCGCAGAAGCCAGCGCTTTTCGCGAGAAGAAGCGCCGCCAATAAGCCCCCAGGTGTCTCGCGGGGCTTTTTTGTTGTGCAAAAGATTTGCTCTCGCCCACGGGGATTTGTGCCGATACGGAAAGACGCACGAAAAAATATTGGACCTACAAGCGCGGTCGTCGCGCTTTTGCTCTGCGCTGCATCTTGGTGCCCAACATCGCGGGCACAAACGCCCTCTGCGAGCTCGCCCGCGTCACCGATCTACAAAGAATACGTAGATGAAGTCGGCCGAACCGTGCGCGTCCCACAGCCCGTTCAGCGTATCGTTTCACTCGCGCCAAGTCTTACAGAAACTGTCTACGCGCTTGGTTTGCAGGATCGTCTGGTTGGAGATACCGATTACTGCGATTATCCTCCCGATGCTCAGAAAAAAACCAAAGTAGGCGGCGCGATCAACCCAAGTCTCGAACAGATTGTCGCCCTCCGGCCTGATCTCGTGCTGGTCACTAAGAGTTTGAATCGCCTCGAGACGGTGAACGCTCTCGATGGACTAGGTATCCCCGCTTACGCCACGGATCCCCACACCGTTCAAGAAATCGTCTCTTCTACGGAGCGGCTTGCAGACGTGCTCGGCGTTCCGGATGCCGGTGCCACACTTCGCGCCGATCTGGAACACCACGTCACGGATCTGGAGCAACGTTTGAGCGGACTGCCACCGCGCCGCGTTCTCTTCATTGTTTGGTCAGATCCCCTGATCTCTGTGGGCAAAGGAACTTTTATTGCTGATGCGATGCGCCTGGCGGGAGCCATTTCCATCGTTGACTCCGCGCAAGATTGGCCTCATATGAGTCTCGAAGAGGTTGTCCGCCTGCAGCCGGAGTTTCTCGTTTTTGCAGCGTCACATTCTGATAGCGGACAAAATGATTTCGACGTGCTCGCCGAGCGTCCCGGATGGCGCGGTCTCGATGCTGTTCGCAATCGCCATTTTGCTGTCATCAGCGATGCGGTGAACAGGACTACTCCAAGAATTGTTTCCGCCATCGAGGATCTCGCGCGGCAATTGCATCCCGAAGCGTTTTCTCCGCATCCCGAGGACGAAAAAGAAAAGAAAATTCCGCCCCCAGCTCAGCCGCAACTCTCACTCCAAATATTTAATTCATCCTGCGGGGTTCTCACTCACATGGAGGTCTGCGCTTGCGCCCTTTGACGCTCGGCCGTTTACTTACGCAATGCGCGATTCTGTCCGCCGTCCTTTTCGTCGTGGTGGTGATCGCGCTAAAGCTCGGGGCTGTCCCCGTGTCTCTCTACGGCTTGGGCCACGATTTGCTTCGCGTTCTTTTTCGCCAAGGCAGCCAGCTCTCCAGCGAATATCAGCTCATCATTTTTGATATTCGATTGCCGCGCATTCTGCTTGGAATTTTCGTTGGCGCATCGCTTTCTGTCGCAGGCGCCAGTTTTCAGGCGTTGCTGCGAAATCCTCTGGCCGACCCGTATGTTCTCGGCGTTTCCAGCGGCGCGGCCGTCGGCGCCATCATCGCGCTGATTATTGAGCCGCATCTTGCGCTTGCGCCAGCTGTGGCTGCGCTCTTGACGCCCATCGGCGCTTTTCTTGGTGCCGCGCTAACGATCACGGCCGTCTATTTCCTCGGCCTCCGGGAAGGTCAAATCGACAGCGGCACGCTGCTCCTCGCCGGCATTATTTCCGCTTCCTTTCTGCAGGCCATCATCATGTTTTTCATGTCGACGTTGACGGGCGGTAACTATCGTGGCATCGCCTTCTGGATGATGGGTGAACTCCAGACTCAGCCGCCTCACATTGTGAGCCTCATTCTGCGCTTTGGTTTTTTTCTTGCCGCGGGAACCATTTACACCACGGCGTCAGACCTGAACTTGCTCCTTGGTGGCGAAAAAGAAGCGATGCACCTCGGCGTGGACGTCCGCCGCGTTCGTTTGGTCGTTTACATTGCGGCATCCTTGCTAACGGGCCTGGCCGTTTCCGTCAGCGGCGCTATCGGTTACGTAGGCCTGCTGGTGCCCCACGTCATGCGTCTCCTTTTCGGTTCCGATCATCGCATCTTGTTGCCAACAGCCGCGTTCGGCGGCGCTATCGCCGTAGTCCTCGCCGACACTCTCGCGCGCACTGTCGTTTCTCCCGCGGAGCTTCCCGTCGGTGCCATGACTGCCATCGCCGGCGCGCCACTTTTTCTTTATTTAATGCGTAGGAGACTCGCTTGAGCAGTTACGCCCGCTCCTCGGCTTCTGCTTCGCGTTCTTCAGGAGACGCCGGAGATTTCAACTCCGATATTCGCCTGAGTGTCGAGCAGGTCAGCTATGCCTACTCCGCGAATCCAACGCAAGCGCCTCTGTTTACTCTCGAAGCGACAAGCTTTCAGGCACGCCCTGGTGAAATCGTTGCGATAGTGGGTCCAAATGCCTGCGGCAAATCCACGCTTTTGAAGCTTATTGCCGGCGCGCTGGAACCGCTTTCCGGCCGTGTGCTTCTGAACGGCTTCGTCACGCACACGCTTCCGCACCGGGCGCGCGGCCAGCGCATTGCCATGGTCCAGCAGGAAAGCCCTCTGCTTTTCCCCTCGCACGCCTGGGAATTTGTTCTCCAAGGAAGACATCCATACGGCCGCACGCTGCGATTCGAAACGGAAGAAGACGTCCTCATCGCTCGCAATGCCCTTGCGCAAGTCGGCGCCGAGCATCTCAGCGATCGCCTGATGGATCAGATCTCCGGCGGCGAAAAGCAGCGCGTCATCTTGGCGCGCGCCCTCGCCCAGCAGCCCCTGCTTCTCCTTTTGGATGAACCCACGTTGCATCTCGATATTGGCGCGCAGGTCGATCTGCTCGAAACGCTGCGCCGGCTTGCATCCGCGAATCGCTACACGGTCGTCGTCGTCACGCACGAGCTGAATCTCGCCGGCCAGTACGCCGACCAGGTCGCCCTTTTTCAGAAGGGCAAATGTCTTCGCGTTGGACCGCCGGCAACTGTCTTTCAGCGCGAATTGCTCGAACAGGTTTTTCAGACAGCACTCACCGTGGAGCTCGGCTCGTCTGGCCGTCCGCGTGTGAATATGCCGGCTGCAAAATAAGTAGCTGTTCCCATGTTCACCCCAACGCTGCAGCCCAGGCTGCGGCACTTGAATAACGCATAGCGGGCCATCGAGCCCCCCACACTCACCGCGGACTTCGTGCACGGGAAGACGGTGCGTTCCCCTGGCCAACGCTGGGGGCTAAACGTGAAAAAGCCGTCGCCGCCGCGCGACTGTAAGGCGGAATAAGGTACTGCTGAGGCCACTGCGGCGCATCGCTCACTGATCGCGAATCTCTCTCCGGGATCGCGCCAGAAAAAAGGGCAGCGCTACGGGAAGGCCAAGCACCGGCCCCGTTGAAATAAAGCCAAACGGGAACGGAACTGCCGCCAAGCCAGGAGACCGGCGAAGTCTGCAGCCCGAGCGATTTTTTCCAAGCGCCAGGCCAACCTTCAACTCCCGCGCGAGAGGGAGCGGAGGAAAACATGACCGCAAACGCCCTACGAAGTGGACTTTTTCTTTTATTCTTCCTGGCAGTCAGCATTTCCGCACAAGCACAAAACCAATCCTCGGATGCTCATCTGTCTGGAACGCTTCTGGATTCCAGCGACGCGGCGGTCGGAGGAGTAGGCGTCACCGCCCAATTAGAAGGAAACGCCACCGCACAACTTTGGAAAACAAGTTCGTCCACCGATGGTGCCTATAGCCTCACTCTTCCGCCCGGCCGCTATCATCTGTCGTTCAAACGTTCGCCGTTCGTTTCTCGCGATCTCGTTCTTGATTTGGCACCCAGCGAACAGCGCAAGCTGGACCTAAGCCTCGACCTCGAGCGCCTCTCCGCCAGCGTTATCGTCACTGCCGAAGCGGAGCCTATACTCGCGGACCAAACCACCGCGCCCGTTTCGGTCATTACAAAGCAGGAGATTGACGATCGACAATCTGTCGCGCTCACCGATGCTCTCCAGTTTTCAACGGGCATCGCCATCGGCCGCACGGGACCCGAAGGGGGATCCGCTTCTGTCTTTCTCAACGGCGGCAATTCAAACTTCACCAAAATTCTCGTCGATGGCGTGCCCATCAATCCCCCCGGCAGCGCCGTGGATTTTTCCAGCCTCACGGTCGACAACATCGATAAGGTAGAAATCGTTCGCGGAGCCGAAAGCGCCATCTACGGCACCGATGCCGTTTCCGGAGTCATTCAACTCTTCACCCATCGCGGTTCCACGCGCACGCCGGAGTTCAGCGTCTTTGGCGAGGGCGGCAGTTTCTCCACAGGACGCGGCGGCGCACAACTCAGCGGCTTACTCGGCAAGTTCGACTATTCCGCCGCGGCATCCTATATGGAGACAGATGGCCAGGGTCCGAACGACGATTTTATAAATCGCACGCTTTCCGGAAATTTTGGCTATACCTTCAGCGACAACAACCAGCTCCGACTCACCATTCGCAACAACACCAGCGACGCGGGCATTCCCGGACAAACAGTCTTCACGCCGCCGAGCCTCTATCAGCGTTACGGTCAGCAGATTTTCAGCACCGGCGCTAGCTGGAATTTTTCCACCGGCAAGCACTGGCGACATGAAATCAGCGGCGGCGAATCCTACACCCGCCAGTCCAGCGACAATCCTCTGCAAAGTTTTTATGCCACCGATCCCAACGCGTTCTGTCCTCAGACCAATCCCACTGCCGTCGCCACCGCCGAATTCTGCGATTTTGTCGGCAACAGCCTCTTTCAATACAACCGCGCAAACGTGAGCGCTCAAACCAGCTACTCTCTCTCCAATTTTGCCGTCACCGCCGGCTATCAATATGAAGTCGAGAACGCTTTCCTTTCCTCGATCGACGTCAACCACGCCCGTCGCAATAATCAAGGCGGGTTCTTGGATTTCCGCTACCAGCCGCAGCGCCGCGTTTCTCTCAATTTCGGTGGACGAGTCGAGGCTAACGATTATTTCGGTACTCGTTTTGTCCCACGCGCAGGCGGAGCAGTGGTTGCGCGCTACGGCCGCGGATTTTGGGGCGAAACGTTGTTCCGCGGTTTCTACGGCCAGGGAATCAAAGAACCGCGCTTCGACCAGATCTATGGCGACAACTTTGGAGATTTTGGCAATCCCTCGCTAAAACCGGAATCCAGCAAGACTTGGACGGCCGGCATCGACCAAAAGCTGTTCAATGACCGGATCAGTCTGTCCGGAAACTACTTTGCCAGCCGCTTCTACAACATCGTGAGCTTTGCGTTCTGCGAACCTGTCACCGCCACCACAAACACTTGCGGCGTCACCATACCTGACGCTCCTCCGAGTTTTGGATTTTATTTCAACACGGACCGTGCCCGTGCTCGCGGCATCAACCTTTCCGGCGACGCCAGAATCACTCGCTGGCTCAATCTGGCCGGGAACTATACTTACGACGACAGCCGCGTTCTCGAAGCTCCCAACGCTTTCGATCCTACAGAGCTTCCCGGCAACCACCTGGCCCGCCGTCCCGTCAATTCCGGATCACTCACCTTGAACGCCGCCTACCGCCGGTTCGGCATGACGGTTAGCGCCTATTTCTCGGGAGTTCGCACGGATTCGGACTTTCTCGGTCTCGGACTCGTCAGCAATCCCGGCTACGCGCTCTTTAACATCGCCACGCACTACGACGTGGGCTACGGCGTTACGTTTTACGCGCGCGCGCAAAATCTCTTCAACAAACAATACCAGGATGCTCTGGGTTACCCGGCTCTCGGCCGCAATGTCCAGGCCGGCGCGCGCTACACCTTCAAAGGCCGCAACTAATCTATCGCGCCCGTTCTTTGTAGTGGCGCAGCATGCTGCGCTCCATTTCAGCAAGATCTTAACCATAGGAGCGTTCACGAAATGCCCAGACCAACCGAACCAATCCTCTTCTGCTGGAGCGGCGGCAAAGATAGCGCCATGGCCCTGCACGCACTCTTGCAACAGAATGAGTTCCAAATCGCCGCGCTCCTAACCACCGTCACCGAAGGCTATGAGCGCATCAGCATGCACGGCGTCCGCCGCGAACTTCTCGAGCGGCAGGCCCAATCCATAGGCCTGCCGCTTCACGAAGTCCGCATCCCGCCACAATGCGTCAACCCCATTTACGAAGCGCGAATGGAAGAAGCCCTTCGCATCCATCTCGAAAATGGCGTTCGAAAGGTTGCGTTCGGCGATATCTTCCTTGAAGATCTTCGCGCCTATCGCGAAAAGAATCTTGCGCGCATCGGCATGACGGCCCTCTTCCCCATCTGGAAGCGCGACACTCGCGAGCTTATCCGCGCATTTCACGCGAACGGCTTCCGAGCCATCGCCGTCTGTATAGACAGCAAAGTCCTCGATCCCAGCTTCGCCGGCCGCGAACTCGACGAATCTTTCTTCCACGATCTGCCGCCGCAAGTAGATCCCTGCGGGGAAAACGGTGAGTTCCACACTTTTGTCTTTGACGGCCCCATTTTTAAATCTCCCATTCCCGTCCGCACCGGAGAAATAGTCAATCGTGATGGGTTTATTTTTTGCGACTTACAACCCGAAATGGAGGAAGCAACAAAATGAATACGCAAATCTCTCAAAAAGAAAATCTGTTTTACCGCATGCTGCTCGCACTTGCCATAATCGCACTGGCCGCAGCACTACGCATCGCCCCGCATCCCTGGAACTTCACCCCAGTCGGCGCGATGGCCCTGTTTTCCGGCGCGGTGATCAGAGACCGTCGCCTCGCTCTCCTCTTTCCTCTCCTCGCGCTCTTCGCCGGAGACATCTTCATTGGCCTCTACAAGCTGATGCCAATCGTCTACGCCAGCTTTCTAGTCAGCGTCGCCATCGGTTTCTGGCTCCGCAGCCGCCGCAGTATCGGCCCCATCGCTGCCGCCACGTTTTTTGGCGCTGTCCAGTTTTTCCTGGTCACCAATTTTGCCGTCTGGGCCGTTGGTCTTTTCTACCCACGCACCGGCGCAGGGCTCGTCGCCTGCTACGTTGCCGGAATCCCCTTCTTCTGGAACACCCTTGCAGGAGACGCCGTCTATGCGGGCCTCTTCTTCGGCGGTTTCGCACTCGCCGAACGCCTCTTTCCCGTCTTCCGCGAACCTGCACGCATCCCGGCGCACGACTAACGAGTGCCAACCATTACGACCATCCCTGTAGGGGCGGGTTTGTTTACCCTGCTTGCCCTGAGGAACGAAGGGAGCTTCGAAGGGCCCCGCCCTTTGTCCCGCCCGCCCCAAGCCTCCGAATCCAGGCTTTCCTCTTGACAAAATATATGCATGAGCGTATACTGTTTCTTGAGTAATATTGTAATTCGTTCCCGGTAGCGCCAGCATCCCTGCTGGCGTTTTTGCTTTCTGAAAACACCTCGGACGGCTTAACTCCTTTATCCGCAACGTTTACAAAAAACCAGGGGTTATGGGCGTTATTGTTAACCGAAGTCCCGTAGGGGCACGACACGTCGTGCCCGTCCAAGCAAGCAAACGCATTCAACCCCCCAGAATGAGGTGCCGGGAACAATAACCATCATTTAGCTTCTAAGCCCTGTAGAATGATATTCTTAGCAGCCCATCGACACCTAAATCTCGTGTTTTGATATTCTTATCAAAATAGGGGGAGGGGGTGGCATGGTACAGACGAGCGACATCCCTGACACCGCTTGCTCGAAGATCGACCTACCATTCAATCGCTCGTCACGCTGATGCTATAATTCCGGCTCCGTCATGACGAAATCATCCTCAGAAGAGGCGGCCATCGCCCCCGAAGTCCTCGCGAAATACGAGACCGTCATCGGCCTGGAAGTCCACGTCCAGCTTCTGACCAACACAAAAATTTTCTGCTCCTGCGCGAACCGCTTTGGCGATGCGCCCAACACAAATGTTTGCCCGGTCTGCCTCGGCCTGCCCGGCACTCTGCCGATCCTGAACAAACGCGCCGTCGAGCTGGCCATGCGCGCCTCGCTCGCGCTGAATTGTACGGTCCACGAGCATTCGCGCTTCGCCCGAAAAAATTATTTCTATCCTGATCTGCCCAAAGGCTACCAAATTTCGCAGTACGAGCTGCCCCTCGCGACGAATGGCTGGATCGAAATCGAACACGAAGGAACAAAGAAGCGCATCGGGATCACACGCCTGCATCTCGAAGAAGATGCAGCCAAAAATTTGCATGAAGGCTTTTCCGAATCGGCGACGAAAGCCTACGTTGACTACAACCGCTGCGGCACGCCCCTCAGCGAAATCGTCTCCGAGCCGGACATGCGCGCGCCCGAAGAGGCCTACGCCTATCTCACGACCCTCCGCCAGGTCATGCTGTACACCGGCGTTAGCGACTGCAATATGGAAGAAGGCTCGCTCCGCTGCGACGCCAACGTTAGCGTCCGTCTGCGCGGTGCAAAAGAATTTGGCACCAAAGTTGAAGTAAAAAATCTCAACTCGTTCCGCTACGTGCAAAAAGCTATTGAGTACGAGATCGAGCGCCACATCGGCGTTTTGGAATCCGGCGGACGCATTTCGCAGGAAACGCGCCTTTGGAACCAGGACGAATCCCGCACCGTCTCCATGCGCTCGAAAGAAAAAGCTCACGACTACCGCTATTTTCCCGAGCCGGATCTGCTGCCCGTTCACGTCAGCGATGCGTGGCGCGAAGAAATTGTCCGCACCTTGCCAGAACTGCCTGAAGCCAGACGCGCCCGCTTCATCGAAGCGCACGGCCTAACGCCCTACGACGCTGGTGTCCTGACCGCAGCGCAGCCGCTCGCCGATTATTTTGAGTCCGTCGTAAAATCCTGCGCGCCCGCCAAAACCGCCGCCAACTGGATTCAAACCGAACTTCTGCGCCGCCTGAACGACTCGGGGAAAGAGATCGAGGCGAGCCCCGTTTCTCCCTCAGCTCTCGCCGAACTCTTGAAACTAGTCGAGTCCGGCCAAATCACCGTTTCCATCGGGAAAAAAGTCTTTGCTACAATGTTCGAGAGTGGCCGCAGCGCGAACGAAATCGTCGCTGCGGAAGGCCTCGCCCAGATCAACGACACAAGCGCGCTCGAACAAGCCGCCCGCGAAGTCATCGAAAAAAATCCAGACAACGTCGCCAAATACAAATCCGGCAATGAAGGCGTATTCAAGTTCTTTGTTGGCCAGGTGATGCGCGCCACGCGCGGCCAAGCAAATCCCCAGGCCATCAATGACATTCTGCGAAAGCTTCTCTCGTGACCCAATGCAAGAGCGCCTCGCTATTTTGCAAACGTAGCGCCGGGCTTTAGCCTGGCATCTTTTTTTGCTTTTGACTTTACTCGCGGCGTAGGCTCTATCTAATCGCACGACGGAGGATTCTCACATGCTCAAAATCGGCGACAAAGCCCCTGCATTCCGCCTGAAGAATGACGCCGGCAACGACGTCTCCCTGTCCGACTATCTCGGCAAACGAGTCGCCCTCTTCTTCTACCCGAAAGCCAACACATCCGGCTGAACCATCGAAGCGTCCGAGTTCCGCGACGCAAAAAAGCAATTCGACAAGCTAGGCGTGGTCATTCTCGGCATGAGCGGAGACTCCGTCAAAGCGCAAGCCAGCTTCAAAGCCAAGCAAAAACTCAATTTCGATCTTCTCAGTGATCCAGATTTAAAAACGATTGAAGCCTACGGCTCGCGCCGCATGAAGAAATTCCTCGGCCGGTCGTTCCTCGGCATTATCCGCAGTACTTTTCTGATCGGTCCCGACGGTAACCTCGAACATATTTGGGACAACGTGAGGGCGAAGGGCCACCCCACCGAAGTTCTCGCGGAGGCATCCAAAAAATAATTGCCCTCCGTTACACCGGTTGTATGGTCCACCTTCTTATCGTGAGCAGAGCGAAGGGCCGAGGCGGACTGCTCGTAGCATACAGATATGCAGATATCAGAGTTGAAAGACTAGGTCGTCTGACCCCGGAGAAGCAGGCTCGATCAGAAGATTGTCAATTAAACGGGTCTTGCCGATGTGGACCGCTAGAACCGCATAGCATGGCCGAGCCACTCGCACCGCTGGCTCAAACGTATCTGCGCTGACAATTTCGGCGTAATCGACGGTAGCCAGCGACTCGACCTCAATGATCCGCCGCATCGTGGATTGCAACTGCATCGCGTCGCGTACGCCCGCGGACAACTCATTTCGCACGGCAATCAACGCGCGATGTAAGACCGTTGACGCTTTACGTCCTTCTGCGTTTAAGTATGCGTTGCGCGAAGAAAGCGCCAGCCCATCCGCCTCGCGAACAATCGGGCAGACAACAATCTCGCCATCCAGATTCAAATCGCGCGCCATCTCGCTGATGATGCGCACTTGCTGCGCGTCCTTTCGACCGAAATACGCAAAATGCGGTTGCACAATCTCAAACAATTTCAGCACTACAGTAGAGACCCCACGAAAATGTCCCGGCCGCGAACGGCCTTCCAGTCGCTCGCTGATGCCCTCGACATTCACGTAAGTCCGAAATCCGTCCGGATAAACATCCGCCACGTCGGGCGCAAACAGTGCGTCGACGCCAACGTCCCCGAGTGTTTTCGCATCTTTCTCCAGGTCGCGCGGGTATTTCTTGTAATCTTCCCGGGGCCCAAATTGTTTCGGGTTCACGAACACGGATGCAATCACTTGCGAGCACTCCTGCCGCGCACGCGCCACGAGCGCCGTGTGTCCTTCATGCAGGGCACCCATCGTTGGCACCAGGCCGATCACGCGGCCTTCCGCACGCGCTCCACGCGCGTACTCTTTCATCCAGGCTATAGTTCGGATTATTTCCACGCCGCGAGTGGCACCGACTTCAGTCTGTGCATTCCCAAGGTATTTCTGCGTCTATTCGTCGTCTCTTGTTTCAACTCTTGAACTTTGAACTCTGGAACTGTTTTCAAGCGCTAGCCGCCGTAGCGCGTTCGCGATAATAATGCATCAAGTCCGTCAAAATCGGCTGCGCCCCAAGCTGCCGCAACAGCGTCGTAACCTGTCCACGATGGTACGTTCCATGATTCACCACATGCTGCATCGATTGCCACAGCGGATTTGTGTACACGCCAAACTTCAGTGTTTTGTATTCCATCACGCGGTGCAAATCTTCCTGCGCCAGCTTTCCAACAAACGTGAGCAGCCGCGCTTCCTGCTCCGCCCACTTTGCGCGAAGGCTATCCACATCCGCACACTCGAATATATCTGGCAAGGACGCTGGCGAGCGCCCCTGAAACCGCTCGAGCCAAATCCATTCGGCCCCGCAAATGTGCGCCAGCGTATCCCGCACTGACGAAAAACTCGATGCCATCGGTTTTGTAATTTGCTCGCTCGTCAAATTCGCCGCTGCATCCAGCGATCGATGATTCGCCCAAGCATTGTAGTCATACAGTGTACGCATTTCTTCCGGCGTCATCTCAACCTCCACTCACAAAATTGTTCTGTACTTGTCATTCCGAGCGCAACGAGGAATCTGCTATTCGCCTTTCGAATTTCGTTTTTTCGATTCTCGTTTCTACCAATCACCATCGCTATTGACCGGCGCTTCCTTCTCTTCCTTCGCGGACTGCGCTGCGTGGTACGACTCACCGTCCGACGGGAACGTCCCTCCGCGCACATCCTCGCAATACTCGCGCGCCGCCCTTGCAATTATTTTGCCGACGTTCGCATATTGCCGCGCAAACTTCGGCGTCTTCCCGAACGTCAATCTCAACAAATCGTGAATGACTAAAATCTGCCCGTCGCAATCCGGTCCCGCACCTATGCCGATCGTCGGAATACGCAGCTCGCGCGTAATCTGCGCCGCCAGCTCTCGCGGCACTGCTTCAAGCACCACCGCAAATGCTCCCGCTGCTTCCACGGCCCGCGCATCTCGCAACAACTGCTCCGCCGCATCTACGGTCTTGCCCTGCACGCGGAAGCCTCCCAGCGCATTCACCGATTGCGGCGTCAAACCCACATGCCCCATCACCGGAATTTCCGCTTCCGTCAGCCGCACAATCAATTCCAGCCGCCGTTCGCCGCCTTCGACTTTCACCGCTTCCGCGCCTGCGTCTTTCACGAAGCGCATTGCATTTCGCACCGACTCCGCGATGTCGCTGTGGTAGCTGCCGTAAGGCATATCCGCCACGACGAGCGCTCGCCGCGTGCCCCGCCGTACTGCCCGCGTATGATGCAGCATCTCCTCGATCGAAACCGGCAGCGTGCTGTCGTATCCCAGCACCACCATACCAAGCGAATCGCCGACCAGCAAAACATCCACGCCTGCCTCGTCCAAAAGACGCGCCGTCGGATAGTCGTACGCCGTCAAACAAGTAATTTTCTGCGAACGTGAATTGGATGGAAGACCTGCCGCGGAAGACTTACGCTGCAGCAGATCGGGCACTGTAATCTTTCCATTGCCCGAATTAGGAACAACGCTCATGCCGGCCTCCGGTGCCGCTCCCTAACCACAGGATACAGCCCTGTACCTCACGTTTGTGCAGAATACCAAATTCCCTCGCCACTGACCACAATTTCGGGCTTTCGCCATTGTCTGTTTCTCTACAATCATTCCAAAGGCCGCGCTACAGCGCGCGACCTAGAATCCGGGCGGGCGTTCTCCGACTACGCCAAATGCTTTTTCCAGTGCGAGACCGGCTTGGCCGACCGTTCCTTCATCGAACAGCCGACCGATGAGCGTCACGCCGTGAGGGACGCGGCGCGGCGGCGAAAATGTCGGGAGCGGCCTGCTCGGGTCCGGCGCCCAGTCTGTGCGTGCTTCGCTGACTTCGATGAATCCTGCCCGCATTGTCAGCGACGGATGGCCCGTGAAATTTGTGATGGTTAGCATTTCATCGCGAAGCGATGGTACGAGAAGCAAATCGACCTGAGAAAAAACGCGCGCCATTTCTTGCGCTACTTTTCGCCTCAGGCGATCCGCTTGCACGAAGTCAACCGCCGAAAGAAATCGAGATTGGCGAAAAATGTTCGGCCACGCGTCGTATGTCTGCACCTTCAATTGGTCTACTTCATGATTGAGCGTTATTTCTTCAAACGCGGCCGCGCCTTCGGCAAACAAAATCAAGTTCAGCGAATCGTACGGCCAGTCAGGGATGCTCACTTCCACAGGAATCATGCCTACTTTGTTCACCGTTTCGAGCGCCGCGCGATCCACTTCTGTCGCGGGATTTTCTTTCATCCAAGCGGGAAAATATCCGACACGCAATCCCTTCACACTGGTGGCCGCGTCAAAATCCAGACGGCTGTGCACGCTCGAAACATCGCCGGCATCCGGCCCGGAAATCGCTTGCAGCACAAGCATGGCGTCCTCGACGCTCCGCGTCATCGGGCCCAGCTTGTCGAGCGACCAGCACAGCGTCATCGCCCCGGTTCGTGCCACTCGCCCATACGTCGGCCGCAATCCCGTCAATCCGCAGCGCATGCTCGGTCCAACGATGCTTCCACCGGTTTCGCTACCAATCGCAAATCCCACGAGCCCCGCTGCCGTTGCCGCACCCGGCCCCGCGCTAGAGCCCGACGATCCCTCTTCCAATAGCCACGGGTTCATGGTTTGTCCACCAAACCAAATATCATTCAGCGCCAGCGCGCCCAAACTCAGCTTTGCGACGAGCACCGCGCCCGCGTCGTGTAGGCGCTTCACGACAACCGCATCCTTCGCAGGAACCCGATCGCGAAACGGTTCTGCTCCCCAGGTCGTCGGAATGCCAGCCGTATCCAGCAAATCCTTCGCGCCCCACGGAATTCCATGAAGCGGCCCGCGATATTTTCCCGCGGCGATTTCCGCGTCAGCCTTTTTCGCATGCGCCAGCGCCAGTTCGCGCGTCAGCGTGATCACGCACCGCAGCTTTCCGTTAAATCTCTCCAGCCTCTCAAGATAAATTTTCGTCAATCGTTCCGAAGTCATCTTCCGCGTTTCGATCCACTGAGAGAGTTTCCACACTGGCGCAAACGCAATGTCCTCATCCCACCCCGGCAAGGCGCCGGCATCCTTCAAATTACGCACAAATCGTTCTCGCTCTGGCCCTCGCTTCTGACCCGGCAAGATCGGATCCCATTGCGAGTACGGCGCTACGCTGTCCTCGATCGCAACTTTGTGCGGCCCCACGCGCCGCTCATACAGCTCCGCCATGTTGCCGCGCCAGCTTCCGGCCACCATGTCGCGATGTGCCGTGCTCATTTCCACCTGGACCACTTTCTCCGCTTCGGCAAACGTGACCGGCGATACTTCCGGACCCACAGCAGGCCCGGTCCCGAACGCCGGAGGCGTTCCCGCAGGAGGTTCGCCCGGCTTCTGCTGCTGCGCGCCTGCCACCGCCGCTCCGACCAGCCCCAGCGAAGTTTCCGTCAAGAACTCCCGCCGCGTCTTCGTCATGTTCTCTCCGTCCCTATCTCAGCGACCGACTCACCTGGAGCTGGGCGTACCGATGTTCGCACAAGCTCCAAGTAAATCGTTTTTTCTCAATTTTCTTCTGGCATCTTTGCCGCGAGCCTATTAGCATCACGCCGTCTTGCGGGAGGCTATCGTGAAAACATACCAGCAATTCCGGCTCAACCCAAAAAATCTCGGCAGCGCGCTGCTCTTTCTCTTCGCGCTGGCGCTCGTTCCTATTGCCCCTTCGCAGACACCTTCGTCCACCGCTGCGCCCGACGAGGCCACAATTCACCAGCGTGCCGACGCACTATTAAAACAAATGACGCTGGAAGAAAAGCTCGGCCAGCTGAATCAGCTGTTTGCTTTCGGCCCTCCCGCTACTTTTGACGACGCCGTTTCCAAAGGCCAGCTTGGATCGCTACTTTTCGTCACCGATCCAGCCCAAGTCAATCACTTCCAACATCTCGCCGTAGAAAAATCCCGACTGCACATCCCGCTCATCTTTGGCTTCGACGTAATTCATGGTTTCCGCACTATATTTCCCGTGCCGATCGCAATGGCTGCTTCCTGGGATCCGGCCGCCGCTACGAAAGCGCAAACGGTCGCCGCCAAAGAAGCTGGCGCCGTGGGCATCAAATGGGCGTTTGCACCCATGCTGGACATTGCACGCGATCCGCGCTGGGGCCGCATGGTCGAAGGAGCTGGCGAAGATCCGTATCTCGGCTCCGCCATGGCTGCTGCTCAAGTTCGAGGCTTTCAAGGCGAGTACATCGGATCACCCGATCATATTCTCGCTTGTATGAAACATTTTGCGGGCTACGGCGCTGCCATCGGCGGCCGCGATTACGACGAAGCCTACATTCCCGAAACTCTTCTGCAAAATGTTTATCTCAAGCCCTTCCACGCCGCCGTTAAAGCCGGCATCGGTTCGGCCATGAGCGCTTATCTCGATTTGAACGATGTGCCTGCCACGGGCAATCGCTGGCTGCTTCAAGACGTGCTGCGTGACGACTGGAAGTTCACGGGATTCGTCGTCAGCGATGCTAACTCTGTCAAAAGTTTGCAAAACCACGGTTACGCGAAAGACGTCTACGAATCCGCGCTTTACGCGTTCAACGCCGGCGTAAACATGGAGATGGCTCTCGGTTTCACCGCCTACTCGAAAAGCCTGGCGACCGCAATTGAACGCAAACAAATCACCGTGCAGCAAATTGAAGAGGCAGCGCGCCCGATCCTCGAGACGAAAATCCGCCTGGGACTTTTCGAACATCCTTACGTCGACGAAGCCCGCTCCAAACAGGTACTCGCTACACCCGAGCATCGCACCATTTCTCGCCAGGTTGCTGAACGCACCGCCGTTCTTCTCCGCAACGAAGGCGGCCTTCTCCCCCTTAAGAAAGACGGTTACAAAAAAATCGCGGTCATTGGTCCATTCGCCGATTCGCAAGTAGACACGCTTGGCTCATGGGCATTCCAATTCGACCTGCCGGAAACCGTTACGATTCTCGCCGGAGTTAAAAACGCTGTCGGTTCGCGCGCCGAAGTCAGTTACGCCCAGGGCGTCCATGTGCAGCGAAAGTTTCCGTCCTTCTTCGACCAAATCATGCGCATCCCGCCGGAAGTTCCGTGGACCGAAGCTCAATCCAAAGACGAATTCTCCAAAGCTGTCCAACTCGCGAGTTCTAGCGATATCGCTTTGCTCGTTCTCGGCGAACAGCAAAAAATGAGCGGTGAAGCGGCTTCGCGCGAATCGCTCGATCTTCCCGGGGACGAAGAGCGTCTGCTCGAAGCCGTCGCCGCGATCGGCAAGCCCGTCGTGCTGGTTCTTATGAACGGACGCCCGCTCGATATTAGATGGGCCTCCGCCCACATTCCCGCGATTCTCGATGTTTGGTATCCGGGTACGCAGGGCGGCAACGCCGTCGCGAATCTTCTTTTCGGCGATGCCGTGCCCGGCGGCAAGCTCCCTTTCACGTGGCCTCGCGACGCCGGCCAGATACCGATCTACTACGCGCACAACACCACGCAGGCTCCGGAGAATCAAGGCAAGCGCTATTGGGATGAGGAGAGCACACCGCTTTATCCATTCGGCTACGGGCTCAGTTACTCCAATTTCGCTTTTTCAAATCTCAAGCTGAGCCATAGCGAGATCAAGCCTGGCGAAACCGTTGACGTCAGCGTCGACGTCGAAAATACAGGCGCTTCCTCTGCCGACGAAGTTGCGCAGCTCTATATTCATCAACAATCCGGCAGTACCTCGCGGCCGGTTCGCGAACTAAAAGGGTTCGAGCGCATCACGCTTGGCGCTCATGAAAAAAAGACAGTTCATTTTTCTCTTGGAAATGATGAACTGACTTACTGGAGTACGGCGACGAAATCGTGGGTGGAAGAACCTGCAACCTTCGACGTATGGGTTGGAGCCGATTCGACCGCGTCTCTGCACGCCAACTTTAATATCACACACTAGCGAGATATTACGGCCCACAAACGCAAAGCGCGCGATGCGTGTTCCGCACCGCGCGCTTTTGCTCCGCGGAGTATTGCGTGCGTTCTAGTTCGCCGGAACGTGTCGCACTGGCGTCGCCAATGTTCCAGGCGCAGGCTCGGGAACCGGCTTGGGCATCTCCGCGTCCTTGAATCGAGGGACCATCGCGTCGGCCATCGCCAAGGCGTATACCGCTGAGGCAATCTCCACCGCGCCTTCTCTCACGTCCTCTTCATAGATGCGCTCGTACGTATCCAGATTGGTGTGATGTGTAAACGAGCCATAATCAAACGGGTCCTGCGCCAATCCAATCCCCGGCAATCCGGCGTTGTTGAACGAAGTGCTGTCCGTCCCGCCCGTTCTCCGGCTGTCCGAAGCAATCGCTCCCATGAATCCCCAATCCTCAAACGGCGCCATCGCCTCGCGTATCATATCTGCCGAGCTCGGTGGACCAAAAACGCCAGCGCCGCGGGGCTTTCCGGTGCCCGAATCGATGTTGAAGTACGCGTCAAGCTTTGCAAACTCCGGCTTCGGGTTTTCAAAACTTCCAAAGTGCTGCTGCACATAAGCCAGCGAGCCGAGCAAGCCTTCTTCCTCGCCACTCCACAACGCCACGCGAATCGTCCGGCGCGGCTTTACATGCAGCGCCGCCAAAATCCGAACTGCTTCGAGCATCATCGAAGAGCCGATACCGTTGTCGGTCGCGCCGGTCGCGTCATGCCACGAATCGTAGTGCCCGCCGAGCATAACAATCTCATCCTTCTTGTCTGTGCCAGGAATTTCTCCAATCGCATTAAACACCGTCGTACCTTCTGGATACTCCTTGTTTTGAATGTTGACGCGCAGCGTTACCGCCGTGCCATCGCCGATAGCCCGGGATATCCGCCCGTAGTCTTCGTTGCGCATCACCAGCGTCGGTACCGCCCTCGTCCAATCGTAGGTTCCGTTTTGCTGAGCCACGATCACGCCGTGCGCGCGTCCAGCGTCGTTGACGCGGACCAGAGCTCCGTTATCCACCAAAAACTGATCCACTTGGCGCGAGACTTCCTGACGCGTCAACTGACCTTCCGGCAACTTTGGCTGATCGGGAAAACGGAACGGCCGCGGATTCTTGGCATCGAAGCGCGACTTCCATTCGTCTTCAGGCCGCCGCATGGGGGCCGGGTTCATGTCCTCCGGCACTTCCACGTGTTTTCCCACAAACACGATGGCTCCGTGAACCTTGTCCTTCATCGCGTTCAAATACGTATCCAACTCCGCCTGGGTTGGCTGCTTCGGCTCTACCGGCTTGGGTGCTGTCGGCATCGGTGGTGCTGCCCATTTCGGTTCTGCGGGTGGCGGCGCGCCACCAAAGAAATTGAATCCAGCGCCGGTCGGCGGTGCCAATCCTGGTGGCTGCAGGATTACCACCTGCGCCGTTACGACTCCCTTCGTGCTTGGAGTCCACGCAAGCGGCATCACCATTAGCTGCCCGTGGAATGGTGTAATCGCCTCCGCCAATAGCTCTGTGTTTTCCCAGCCTGGCACTGGCGTTGCCGCGCTCGGCGGCTGAAATGTCCATGGCTCCAAATGCGTGTTCGCGAGTCCCCACGATGTCATCGTCTTTACGGCCCAGTCGTCCGCCGCCTTCAAATTTGGCGTACCCGTCACGCGCGGCCCGTAGACGTCCGCGATCTCATGAATGATCCACATGATCTTCGAATTGTTCGTTTCTTCGGCGCGGATCAGCGCGTACATCTCCGAAATTCCTGGAGCCTGCGCCGTCATCGGCATCGCTGCCAGCAGCAAGAAACACAGCACACATCCACACAGTTTCCCCACGGTCCCTCCCAAATTTTTCCACGAATCTTCGAATCGTTTTCCTAGCCGCACGTCAATATACGCTCGCCCGCTCTTACCTGCAACGCTCGCCCGTCCCACCCATCCGTAGGGGCACGGCACGCCGTGCCCGTCCGAGTCACGACACAGCCGATAATATTGCGAAGAGCCCCGCGAGCTAATTCGCGGACTTTAGTTCGATAGAGACGAGATTGCGAACCCAACGAGCTGGCCGCTTGTCTTCCGTCACTACCAGCTTGAACGGGCCAGACTTCGCGTCGAGCGGCTGCCCATTCATCGTGTCCGCGACGATCACTTCTCCGGTGTGAAAGCTTGGATCGACTTCCGCGAGAGCGATCACCGCCTCGTAGCCGTCGGAGCCTATTGCGATAAGGTAGCTACTAAGGGCCATGCCGCGTAGTTCCTTGCCCAATGGCGCTCCCATTTTTGCAAGCAGGTCTGCGACGCGCACCCCGGCATACGTTTCGTCAGCTTTCGAGTGCTCGTTGTGAACGGCGACTGTCGTCCGAGGCATGGCCTTCAATTCGGCCGGCTTCAGAAACACATCCTCGTGATACGGATAGGCCTCGATATGTAAATCATTCTTCGTGGAAGCCGGATAGACGATCGGCGAGCCAGTCGCGCCAATTTCCAAGCGAACGGGAACTGCTTGAACCTCTTTTGTCCCTTGCACATCGATGTGCATTGCCACCGATTTGAACCCGGGAGCGCTGACGAACAAAGCGTAACCGCCCGTCTTTAACCCAAGTGCCAACTGGCCCTTTTCGTCCGTCTCCATTTTTGCGGGCGCAGGATCAGGCGACGGCACGATACGGATCATCGCGTGTGCAACACCCATTCCGGTTGGCTCCGTCACGCGGATGCTGACCGGTGATGTCCCTGCTTGTTGTGCGCATGACACGCTCGGAACAAACAAGGAGCCGAACAGGGCCACGCAGACCAAAAAGAGGCTGTACTTTTGTGATTTCATGCCGAAAGCATATCGCGGAAGCCGATTCGAGTCAGCACAGTTGAGTCTTTTCGTTTTTCTGTCGGACCTAAGACGCCGCTGCGTGCGTCCTCTGCGTTCGTTTGTAGTTTCCATTCGTCAGTTTTCCCTTTTTGTCCCAGCCTCCCAGCTCGAATGCGACATTCAGGCACGCGTCGCGCAATTCATCGGCATGTCCGCGATCGGCTAAAGCTCGAGCTACCACCATTCCTCCTACGCACAAGGCGGCGATGGCCTGGGCGGAGTGTCGCCGCGGTCCGTCATTTTTGACTGTGCTGCGCTCCAACACGCTCACCATCGCGCGAAACACCGTTTCGAACGCCCGTTTTGTGCTGACACTGCTGCGCGCCACGTCTGTGGGCAGCGCCGTCATTGGACAGGAGTTCTCCACATCCTCGAAATGTTGCCGCGACAGATAGGCCTGGACGACTTGCGGGCCGACATCGCCGGAGGACAGATCCACTTCCACTCCTTCCCAGCAACTCTTCCATTCCGGGTCCGTAAAAAAGCAACCCAACACTTCCACATACAACTCGCTCTTGCTCGTAAAATAGCTGTAGAAGCCGCCGTGCGTGAGCCCAGCGCCGGCCATGATCTGCTTTAAGGAGACTCGGTCAAATCCATTCCGGTTGAAGAGCCGTCGCGCGCTCTTCACGATATTTTTCCGAACCTCGTTGCGGTGTCCCGCGGGATAAGGCATCGATTCCTCCTGATTTGCTGCGCCGAAGTATCGCGCAAAGAGCATTCTCCTCTCCACCGAAATATTATCTTGAACATATTTTGGCTCCGTGGTTCCATGCCCCCCAGAGTTTACTGTGAACAAATTCCCGCAGCACCCGGAGAATAAGTATGAGCAACCGACAGAATCTGCGTTCGTTTGCGAATCATCCGACGCGGCGGCAGTTGATCGCCGGCGCGACTTTCGCACTTGGCAGCTTAGCTTTCGCCTCGGCCGAGACTTTCGCCCAAGCTACACCAGAGATTTCTCACACCGAGGACGCTATTCATCAGGAGCCAGTTTTCAAAGCCAGCCGCAAGCGCGTGTATGAAGCTCTCACCGACGCTAAGCAATTCCAGAAAGTCATTCTGCTAAGCGCGGCGGTCCAATCCGGCATGGCGAAGGGCAACATCCCCGCGGAAATCGTCGCCGAGCCAGGCGGCGCGTTCAAACTCTTCAACGGCTTTATTCTTGGACGAAACCTTGAACTTCTCTCCAATGAACGGATCGTCCAAGCGTGGCGAGTGGCGTACTGGCCTGCGGGTGCCTGGTCGATTGTCCGGTTCGTGCTTGTCGAACAAGGTTCCGATACGAAGGTGGTCTTTGACCACACCGGCTTCCCGAAAGGTGACGCCGACCACCTGCTCGAAGGCTGGAACGGAAATTACTGGCAGCCTCTGGCAAAATTCCTGGCTCAGTCGTAGCCAAGGTCCGGTTGAATCCCTTCCAAGTCTTCAGACCAACTCACCAACGACCGCGCATTGCCTCACGTCTCAGCGGTTGGTAAGATTTCTTCAATGACGCCGGATCCTCCATCTCCGGACTTTGGGTCGAGTCCAACTTTTCCAACAGATACCACTGCGGGCGGTGACTCTCCCAGCACGCCGCAGCCTTCTCTGAATCAATGGGTAGGACGTCGCCTTGGGCCATATCGAATCCAAAAGCTGCTCGGACGCGGCGGCATGGGCGCGGTCTTTCTGGCGAGTCGCGATGATGATCAGTTCCGCAAACACGTCGCTCTGAAGCTCCTGCGCTTCGAGACGGACGACCCGGCCGTCCTGGCGAGATTCCGCAATGAGCGCCAAATCCTGGCCGCTCTCGATCACCCGAATATCGCCGTGCTTCATGATGGCGGCTCCACGGAAGATGGCCTTCCCTACATCGTCATGGAATACGTGCCGGGACATCATCTGCTCAATTATTGCGAGTCCAAGAAACTGTCCATCCCCGCCCGGCTTCGACTATTCCGACAAGTCTGCGATGCCGTCCAATACGCGCATCAAAAGCTCATTGTTCACCGTGATATCAAACCGAGCAACATTCTAATCAGCGACACTGGCGTGCCGAAGCTTCTCGATTTTGGAATCGCAAAGTTGCTTCTTGCGCCCGAGCTGCTGGGAGACGCCGCCGTCCACACGCAGACCGGAATATTTGTGATGACGCCGGACTATGCTTCGCCCGAACAGATTCGTGGCGAATCCGTCTCGACTGCTTCAGACGTTTACTCGCTCGGCGCGGTCTTATATGAACTGCTAGCAGGTCAGCGGCCGCACGCACTGACACGCTACGACGCGTCGGAATTGCAGCGCAAAATATGCGAGAGCGATCCGAAACCGCCTTCCGCCGTTGCCGGTCCGGCGTTGCGCGGCGATCTCGACACCATCGTACTGAAAGCTTTGCAACGCGATCCTGCGCGGCGTTATCGTTCCGTGGAGCAATTCTCGGAAGACATTGGCCGCTATCTCGATCACCGGCCAGTCACGGCGCGCCCGGATACGTTCTTCTATCGAGTCTCGCGTTTCTCGGCGCGCAACCGCTGGAGCATTGCTGCGGCCGTCGCCGTCGTGCTGTCGCTCGCCGTGGGCACGGGTGTTTCGCTCTACCAGGCGCATCTGGCGCGGCAACGCTTCCAGCAGGTTCGCAAACTCGCGAAGAGCTTCCTCGATCTGCATGATGACGTCGCCCACTTGCCCGGGTCAACCGCCGTCCGCGAAAAAATGGTTGCTACCGCGCTCGAGTACCTCGACAATCTTGGCCGCAGCGCGGGGAATGATTCGGACCTCCTAAACGAACTGGGCGTCGCTTACGCAAAGGTGGCTCGCGTTCAGGGAATGCCAGGCCAGCCAAATCTCGGGCGCACCGACGACGCACTGGTCAATTATGGAAAAGCCATCGAATTTGAACGCCGCGCGTCCGCGATCAGTCCTGCTTATTCCAGCGAACTCGCTTCGCTCCAATCCGAGTTTGCGTATCTGGCCATGCTATCCGGTCATCTTCCCGAGGCTCGCAAAAACCTGGAGGAATCTGCGGCTCTTCTCGACCGCTTGCGTGCCGCGAAGCCCGATGACCCAGAACTTGTGCTGGTGGCTACCGGCGTCGCGGTGCATCAGGGGGACCTCGCCGGTTATGAGGGCCACGACGCGGATGAGCTTCCTTATTATCAACACGCACTCACTTTTGCGACGGACTATGCACGGCTCAAGCCCGGAAATTTTTCGCGTGCACGCCAACACTTAACATCAACGCTTGTCGCGGGAGCGCTCGCGGAGAATAAAAAATACGACGAAGCGCTTGCGACGCTGCGCGATTCAGAGCCGATCATTGATGCGTTGCTGGCGGCGGAGCCCGATAACCCCGTTTACATCCGGCAGAAGATGACCACAGCAAACTACGAAAGCAGCATTTACGACACGGAAACAGGAGAAGGACTCAATAAGCCCGTCGAGGCTGTAGCCGCGGGGCGGCAGTATGTGGCTATGGCGCAGCGGCTTGTCGATGCGGATCCGCGCAATGCGTCGGCGCGTTTGAGCCTGGCGATCGCTTATTTCCAGTTGTCCTATCCGTTGAGCAAAATCGATCCCGCCGAGGCGCTTAGCATGGCGCAGCGCTCACTCAAAATTCTTGACGAGGATCTGGCGCGCAATCCGAAGGATCGCTTGCTGCGCTCGCGCCGTGCCCGCGCGCTTCGTCACTTGGCATATGCTTTGGACCGTGCTCACCGCCCCGCAGAAGCTCGGCAAGCTGCGGAGCAAGCCATCGAGATACAGAAGCAGTTGATCGCCGAATCGCCTTCCGATAGCAACGAGCGCGACCAACTCGAAACTTCCCAACACGTCCTCGAAGGACTGTCCAAGCACTAGCGATGGGTTCTGGCTGGGCGAACAAATCCGCCAAAGGGGACTACGGAATCAGTGGGACGGATAATCCTGGCCGGCGCTTTCTCTTCGCCGAGATATCGCAGAGTGCCAATAGTTTAGGAAGAGCGGCCGGATTTCCCCCGCCAAGTATAGATAACGTTGACCTAAACGTCTCACGGAGCCTGCGCCCGACCCTTCCATAAGCCGCCTCTGCCGAGCCAAAACCGCACGGCAGACAGCCATGTTGAATACGTGTAGAAGACCGCGATTAGCGGCAACAGGGGCGCCCAAACAATCGAAAGCCGATAAAAACGCACTGTAAGGAGGAAAGAAAGAGTCATCAAAAGCCACGCGACAACTCCAAGCATTCGGGCCGTTGAATCACGAGCGAAAAGCAGAATCACTGGCGCGACATAGGTCAGCAACATGCCCGCCAACGTCCCCACCAGGATGAGGGTCGAATAACGCAGTTGGGTAAACGCCGTGCGCGAAATCAGATCCCGAATCTCTCCGAAAGTCCCATAAGCACGTAAACTCGTGCTCTTCCGCGTCAGTCCCATCCATACTTTTCCGCCGCTCAGCTTCACGGCCTTCGCGAGTGCGCAATCATCGATAACTTCGCTGCGGATTGCGGCCAATCCACCTATTCGTTCTAGCGCTTTTCGTCTTATTAAGATGCACCCACCAGCGGCACCAGCCGTGCTCAGCTCTTCATCCGCAATCCACTTCGGCGGATAAAGCATCAGAAAAAAATAAAGAAACGCTGGGATGAGCGCCCGCTCTGGCAATGACTTCGCCTGTAACAGCACCATGAGCGACGCCAGGTCCAGCCTCTCCTCCTCAGCGCGCACCACGAGCCTGCGCAACGTGTCTGGCGCATGACTTACGTCCGCATCCGTAAACCAATAATAGGTAGGCTCCTCTGCCGCGTCAGCCGCTACCCCTTCGTTCAGCGCCCACAATTTTCCAGTCCAGCTCTCAGACAGCGCCGAGGCGCTTGTCACCCTCACGCGATCGCCCGCGTGATTCTGGTCGGCCACTTGCCGGACGAGAGTAGCGGTTGCATCGTCACTATGATCGTCCACGACGACAACCGAAAATTCTCCTGAGTAGTCCTGCCGCACGAGGCCCGTCACAGTCGCTTCGATTGTCTCTGCCTCATTCCGCGCCGGCACTACCACTACAATTCGAGGCCACTCCGTCCGGGCTTTTCCGACAAACGCGTCCGCATCCAGCTTTCTAATGCGCCAAAACCACCCGCGCCCGAAAAATAAATGCAGCCATATCGCAAGCGCAATGATACCCAGCGCGTTCGCAACGTGCGGATGCATGAGTTCCATCATTGAAGAGTTCACTCGAATCTCTCACGACCGTCGACCGTTTGTCACGCCCGCGTGAGACCGGTCTTACATCGCGCTGCCCAACGGAATTTTGTTTGGCCTGGGGGATGTCCCGGACTTCTTAGTGCCGGGGTTTCTCCGCCACTTCCTGGAAAGCACGAATAAAGGGACGAGGCGAAGCGAACACTGATATTGACCGTGGGCATCCCTAACAGAATAGGGTGGAAGCACTCCTGAAACAGATCATCAATGCAAGCGACGCGGCTTCTGGAAGACCCTTTATGCCTTCTGGGCCGGCGAGCCGGCAGCGCGATGGATGGCTTTGCGGATGCGCTGGTACGTTCCACAGCGGCAAATATTGCCGCTCATGAAATCGTCGATATCGGCGTCGGTGGGTTTTGGTTTTTTTGCGAGCAGCGCGACCGCGGACATAATTTGTCCGGACTGGCAGTAGCCGCACTGCGGAACGTCTTCTTCAATCCAAGCGACCTGCACGGGGTGGCTGCCGTCGGCGGACAATCCTTCAATCGTCACAATTTTCTTACCACTTACGCTCGATATCGGCGTAATGCAAGAGCGCGTAGCTTCGCCGTTGATATGTACGGTGCAGGCTCCGCACAGAGCCATTCCACACCCAAATTTCGTCCCGGTCATATTCAGGGTGTCTCGCAAAACCCACAAAAGTGGCATATCGGGGCTGACGTCCACCGTCTGGGCTTTGCCATTCAGCGTGAAAGTGATGGCCATGAAGTTCTCCTAACGCAGACGCCTATCGTATAACAAGCGGGTATTGATTGAAAATCTACGAAATATCGAATAGGCGTCACGTTTCAGATTTTTCGATGCACCGAGAGGTGGCGCGCGTTATCTGATGCAGTTGTGGTAACCAGTGGCCTGGGTCCGTGTGATACCCTGTGGTTCGGAAATAAAATCCCTAACGACAATCCGATGTGGACATGACAAAGACTCTTCTTCCGATTCAAGACGTTGCGCGCAAATTAGGAATTCCAGAAAAATATTACGAACAGGTTGGGCCCCACGGCGCGAAAGTTCGCCTGGAGCTGCTTGCCGATCCCGCGTATGCGCGACGCGGGAAATTAATTCTTGTCACGGCGACCTCGCCGACTGTTTCCGGAGAAGGCAAAACCGTTACGGCCATCGGTCTCACGCAGGGGCTGGCGCTGCTCGGCCAGAAAGTGGTCATCACCTCGCGAGAACCTTCGCTTGGCCCGGTGTTTGGGATGAAAGGTGGGGCGACGGGTGGAGGGCTCTCCAAGATTGAGCCGAGCGCGAAGATCAATCTTCATTTTCACGGAGATTTTCACGCCATCTCTTCGGCGCACAATCTGCTGGCGGCGCTCATCGACGCTCATCTTTTTCACGGGAACGAGTTGAAGCTCGATCCCGAGAGAATTACGTGGCCGCGCACGATGGATATGAACGATCGCGCGTTGCGGCGGATCGCGGTCTCGCTGGAAAGCAAGAAGGATGGTGGCGGGCGCAAGACCGGATTCGTGATCACCGCCGCTTCAGAGATTATGGCGATTGTGGCGCTGGCGAAAGATTTGAAGGATTTGCGACAGCGGCTGGATGCCATTGTGATAGGTGCAGCGCGCGATGGAAAGCCCGTGCGCGCTCGGGACCTCCAAGCGACTGGCGGAATGATGGCGCTGCTCGCGGACGCCATTCTCCCCAATCTGGTGCAGACGACAGACGGAACTCCCGCATTTGTGCACGCAGGACCTTTCGGAAACATCGCGCACGGAACAAGCAGCGTCATTTCTCAAGAGATGGGGTTGCGGCTTGCCGATTACGTCGTGAATGAAGCGGGCTTTGCGGCTGACCTCGGAGCTGAAAAATATTTTGATATTGTGATGCAGCAATCGGGGATCACGCCCGCGGCGGCGGTTCTCGTTACGACCGTGCAGAGCATCCGAAATCAAGGCGAAGATGATTTGGAACGAGGACTACCGAATCTGGGCCGACACATCGATAACCTGAAGGGTTTTGGAGTACCAACCATCGCCGCAATCAACCGGTTTCCGAACGACACGGATGCGGACTTGAAACGGCTGGAAGCATATTGCGCGGAGCACGGAACTACCACTGCACTTTCAGAAGCGTTCACGAAGGGCGGTCCGGGATCCAAAGAATTGGCCGAAAAAGTAGTTGAATTGATCGCCAAGCAGCCTGCTCCAACCGTTCGAGCAGTATACGAACTCGTCGAGCCGATTTTAGAAAAAATTCAAAAGGTTGCGCGAAAGATTTACGGCGCAAAAGAAGTCAGTTTCAGCGATCAAGCCAAAGCTAAGCTCGAACAGTTTTCGGAATGGGGTTATGCGAAACTCCCTGTTTGCATTGCAAAAACGCAATATTCCTTCACGGACGATCCTAAGGTTTTGGGCGCGCCTACCGGATGGACTTTGTACGTGACGGATGCGTCCCTCTCGGCTGGAGCAGGATTTATCGTGGTCCTGTGCGGCAACATCATGCTGATGCCCGGACTGCCGAAGGTGTCGCGAGCAATCTCGATAGATGTGGACGACACGGGCGAAATCATCGGAGTCTAAGAAAAAACGCGAGTCTTCGCGCAATGCAAAGAGCTTATACCCAACCACCATCGACCACGTAGCTTTGACTTGTGATGGCACTGCTGTCATCGGAGGCCAGAAAGAGCACGAGGCGGGCGACTTCTTCCGGCAAGAGTATTTTCTTCAGAGCCTGATTGCCCAGGATCACAGCCCGGTACTCATCCGTGAACCATAAGAGCCTTTGGCGTTCGGTCAGGATGGCGCCGGGCAGCACACAGTTAACGCGAATGTTATGCGGCCCTAGTTCATGAGCAAGCGTGCGTGTGAGCCCCACGATCGCCGCTTTCGCAGTGACGTATACAGGCAACCCCGTGGACGGTATTACCCAGCTGATCGAGCTCATATTAATGATCGATCCCTGGCCCGATCGCTTCATCGACGGAATGACGGCCTGACTTGCGAAGAACTGGTGTCTGAGATTCACTTCCATCGAGCGATCCCAGGATTCAGGAGTAACTTCCTCGATGGAATGGCGAGCGTCGTTTCCCGCGTTGTTTACCAGCACTCGGATCGTCCCGTAGCGTGCCTCAATGTCGGCGACGGCTTCACGCAGTTTAGGAATATCCGTTAAATCACAAGGCAAGAAAGCGGGAGGGTGTAGACACTTTGCGGAAAGCCCGCCAACCAGTTGCTCTGCGTTTTTCTGATTTATGTCGAGGAATGCGACCTGAGAGCCCTGCAAAGCGAAATGCTCAACGATAGAGGCACCAATGCCCATCGCTCCACCGGTGATGAGGACAAGCTGGTCTCGCAAGCTTGGATAAACGGCGAAGTGTGGTTCGGCGCTCATAGTCCGGTGATCCGTTCATAGGAAAGGATTTTCAAAGCACGACCTGCGCGTTCTTTCGCGCTCACGTCCAGAGAGTCTACATCACGTCTATCGTCGGGAAACGGTGATAAGCTGCAAGCGCGCTCCGTGGCGAGCGAGCATGGTTATCCGCGAAGGGCAGGCGCAACAGAGCGCGGCGGCGGCGCTTCGGTTTCGACACCGCGCCAGCCTACCGGGCGCCCACTGACCGCTTCCTTCACCGAGCGGAACAGAACGACGTACATCAGCTGGCGATAATAAAAACGCTGGAGAAGGACAGGGACAAGCAGAGTCCAATCTTCTTTTTTCTCGAGAGCAAATGCGAGAGCGCAGGTGAGGACATCGATCAGCAGGAAGCCGAGGAAAAAAATGACGGATTTTTCGACGTCCGCGGTGGTCCAGAGTTGCGGCAATTTTGTTATGCGGAATTGTGCAAGACCCCACAGCAGCAGAGAGCCGAAGAACATTAGGTCAATGACCGGCGAGATCAGCGGCAGCACGAGTTGAAAGACGAAAATATTCGGCAACGCAATCCAGCCGAGCGTGCCCTGCTTCGGACGGAAGAGAGTATCGCTGTGCTTCCAGAAAGATTGTAGCGTGCCAAAGGTCCAGCGAAATCGCTGGCGAATCAGAGCGCCGGCCGTTTCCGGAGCTTCAGTCCAGGCAATGGCCTCTTCGTCATAGCTGATGCGCCAGCCCAAGCGGCGAATCCCGATGGTCAAGTCCGCGTCTTCGGCAACAGTGTCCGCCGTGATACCGCCAGCGGCTTCAATGGCCTGTTTACGCCATGCGCCCAGCGCGCCGGGGACAACCGTAATGCAGTTCAGAAGATCGAAGGCGCGCTTCTCCATATTTTGACTGGTGATGTATTCAAGTGCTTGCCAGCGGGTAAGCCATCGCGAGCGATTGCCAACTTTGACGTTTCCGGCGACAGCGCCAACGGTTGGATCGGAAAAATGACGCAAGAGTTTGCTGATGGCGTCTGGCTCGATTTCCGTGTCTGCGTCGATAGTGACGACGATTTCAGTGCCGGCTTCAGCCAACGCGCGGTGCAGCGAAGCCGCTTTGCCGCGATTAACCTGATGAATGATGCGAACGCGCGGGTTATTCCCAAAGGTAGCGTCGAGCAGCGGACCAGTTTTGTCAGTCGAACCATCATCGACAACGATGACGCTCAGGGATTTCACGTCGGAGGCAAGCACTGAGGTTACCGTCTGCACCACGACCGTTTCTTCGTTGTGCGCGGGAATCAGCACGGTGACGGCGGGCTCCGGCACGGGCATCACGGCATGATCAGGCCGCAGCTTTTCGATCAACGCCAGAATGCCGATGACGAGCGCGCGGGCGCTGACCAGGACGATGCCAACGATGAAAATTGTGGCGATGGTGAACCTGAACCACTGAAAAATGGTGAAAATGAAACCATCCGCGCGTGCCTCGAACCTTTCTTGCGTCGAGAGAGGCAGCATCACTTCCGCTCGCGTTTTCCCGATCAAGTCTCCGATAGACACGAACTGATAGCCGCGTGCCCGCAGCGCATCAATGATTTGCGGCAGCGCAGCTACCGTTTGCGCGCGCTCACCGCCGCCGTCATGGAGCAAGATGATGTTGCCCTTGTCGGCCTGACGCAAAACATTTTGGACGATGCTTGCGGCGGGCATCTGATTCTTGCCGTCCGGAGTGCTCCAATCGTCGGGATCAATCCGCTGTCCGACAATCAGGTATCCCATATCCTGCGCAACAGGAAGCAGGGCGACTTCCTCGGCATATTCAGGTTGATGATCGATGCCGTAGGGCGGACGGAAAAGAATGGTTTTTGCGCCGAGTGTGCTCTCGATGAGGCGTTGGGTGAGATTGAGCTGCCACCTGAGTTCTGTCTTGGTGATTTGATCAAACTGAGGATGAGTGAACGTGTGATTGCCGATTTCGTGGCCTTCCGCGAAAGCGCGCTTGAGAATTTCTGGGTGCTGGTTGGCGGCCTCGCCGACGACGAAGAAGACGGCTGGCGCCTTTTTTTGCTTGAGTACATCGAGGATTTCGGGAGTCCAACGCGGATCCGGACCATCATCGAAGGATAGGACGACTTTTTTTGCCGTCGTGCCGCCGATTTGATCGATGTCGTAGGAAAGCGGAAATTCTTCGTAGGTTTCGTCGGTGAAGAGATCTGTGGCAGCGTCATACAGGAAACTGCGCCGGCCGGCTTTGGGTGTGTCGGCAAAATGCCAAATGTCGCCGTTGCCTTCCAAAGTCAGATCGGGTCCCGGCGGAATATCTTTTATTTTTTGACGAGCCGTGTCATCGGGGCGAGTGGCGTCCCAAATCGGCCAGATAGAAGAATCCGCGGAACCCATGCGCCAGAGAGCGGTGCCCTGCACACCAAGGCGTTCGCTGGCGCGAAGTTGGTTGTAGGCCGTCACGGCGTCCAATACCCAAACTCTGTGAATGTGATTCTGCTCGTCGGAATAGGAGTAATGAGGATTCAGCGAAGCCTCGTCGAAATCGACGTCGGTTTCCGACTCGTAAGCGTGCAGCAAAGCTTCCTGAACGCTGAACTCCGCACCAGACCAGACTCCTTTTTTTCCCGTTTCGCCCCAGTCGTACGCGTAGTTGGCGATGCCCACGACAAGTTTCTGCGCGGGCACAACTTCCAGAATCTGGCGAAGATTTTCGACAAACCAATCCTGAGCGGCGATTGGGCCTGGCGGCGACGTTAGCCAGTGCTGGTCGTAATTCATGAGGATGATGGCGTCACACTGTTTGCCGAGATATTCGTAGTCGTAATCGTCGTCACGCGCGGGGAGAGAAATCATGAGCTTCAGATTGGCGGCGTGGAGCGAGGCGGCAAGTTCGGCGGCAAACTGTTTGAAGTGAACCTGGCTGGCTTCGGGAACTTCCTCGAAGTCCACGACAATACCGGACTGGTGCGCCAGGACGGCGTATTCCGTGACATCGTGAATGAGCAGACGCCGGGCTGCGGGATTTCCGAGCAGGGCGGCCATCTCGTCGATGCGCCAGGTGTAACCGTCATAGTTATCGAGCATGCCCATCATTGGTAGTTCGACAGGCGGATTGAGCGACCTCATCCACTCGTGTAGCTCATCTCCTTTTAACAAGGAGAGCGCTTCCGCGGGTGTCGCTTTCACCGGTCGCGTCTGATTGTGCGTGTAGTCCACGATGGTGAGAGCGCCGTCTGGAGTTACGGCGTGCAATTGCTCTGGGATGAGCAGGTCAAGATCTTTGTAGTGCTTCTTGAGCGAGGCGAGGCTGTTGGCGTCCCAGCTGACATAGAAGGCTGCCCGGAGCGGGTCGTAAGTGTCTGGGATTTTACCGATGTTGGCCACGCGCTGGTGGCGGCCTTCGCGCCCCGCGACGGATTTTTTCTTTACCGCTGTTTTCAGGGCGTGAAAAGCAGGTTTAATTTCCGGCAGCAGACCGGCCGGAAGTTCAACGCTTACCACGATCGTCACAAAAAAATAGGCGAGCAGGAGCGTCAGGAGCGCTCCCGTGATTTCCATAACACGACGCGTGCGGCGCCATCGCGCACGTTGAGCGTCGTAAAAGATAGGTCCGCGTTCTTTCATGAATGTTTAGAACAACGCATACGACCAAACGCACTTTTAAGCGTGTAACCTGGCGGCTTGGCAGGGCACTCGGCCGTGGGCGGGCCTAGACCGTATGCGCGATTCCGTCTGCTCTATTGTAAGATGCGATGCGTTCATGAAGCGAATTTTCTCGCATACCGTCGCCGCACTGATAGCAGGCCTCTGCCTGCGGCTGTTCTTTGTATTCAAGTTTCCCTTTGCTCCAACGGACACAGCGCTCTATGAACAACTGGCAACGAATTGGCTGCAGCATCACGTTTACGCCATAACCGTGGATGGGGCACTGGTGCCAGTCGATCTGCGGATGCCGGGTTACCCCGCGTTTTTGGCCATTATTTATGCGATTACGGGACGTGTGGGGCCGGATGCGCGGCTGTGCGTTACGCTGGTGCAATCGGTGGTGGACATGGGCGCTTGCCTGCTTACCGCGGGCCTCGCTGCGCTGCTAGCATTGCTTAGGCCCAATCCGGACAGCTGGCGGCGCGTCTTTATAGCGACACTGTGGATAGCCGCGCTGTGCCCCTTCACGGCGAATTATGCGGCGGTTCCGATGACCGAAGTGTTCGCGTGGTTTTTCACCGCGGCTGCCTTCGTGGCACTGATTGCCATGATTTGGAACGAGAGCGGCGGCAAGACGGCACTCTTTAAAACTGAGTGGGCTGCCAAGCACGCCGAGTCGATTTTCGCGCTCACGAGCGGATTCCTTGTCGGAATGGGAACGCTCTTTCGACCCGAGACTCCTCTTCTACTAGTTGTGGCCTGGATTCTGCTTGCTTTTATTTGGCTTAGGAAGCGGCGCTTTCTTTTTTTTGCACAACTGGTGGTGCTCTCCGCAATAGGATGCGCCTTGCCACTCGCGCCTTGGGCTGTCCGGAATGGCGTGACGCTCCATGAAATGCAGTTTCTCGCACCCAAGAATTTGAATATGTCCGGAGAATTCGTTCCGCGCGGATTCATGGCGTGGGAGAAGACCTGGCTCTTCCGCATGAAAGATTGTTTTCTCGTTCCATGGAAGCTTGACGATGAAGTGATCAATCTGGAAGACATCCCGGCGCGTGCTTTCGACACACAGGATGAAAAGGATCGAGTCGCGGCGCTTCTCGAGCTGTACAACAACGACGTTACAATCACTCCCGAAGAAGACGCGGCTTTCGGCCAACTCGCGCAAGAGCGCACGGCACGACATCCGTTGCGAACCTATCTGTGGCTGCCAGTCGCGCGAGCGTTCACCATCTGGTTTACGCCGCGCATCGAGCTGCTGCCCTTTTCGGGGCAATTGTTCCCGCTCAGAGCCGCATGGCGGGAAGATCCGATCGACTTTTCCGTCACCCTAGGATTTTTCTTGTTGAATGCATCCTACGTCGCGCTTGCATTGTGGGGAGCGTGGCGAATATCGCGGGAGAGCTACGCGCTACGGCTGGCGGTCGCTTTGCTTCTTGGTTACATTTTGCTGCGCACTGCGTTTCTTACAACGATTGAAACGCCCGAGCCCCGTTATGTGCTTGTGTGCTTTCCAGCGATTCTCGCGCTGGCAGGACAGGTTTTCGCCCGCTCTGCTAAACCTTTGGATTCCATTCAACGGTAGAGGCTGCCCAATCATTTCTCTTCGACGGGCTCGGGATGAATCGTGACCCGATAGATTTGGGGAAATTTTGCCTTAACCCTGTCTTCCAGCGTGGCCGTCACGTCGTGGACTTGCGTAATCGGCAGTGCGCCCTTCATCGTGCAATGGCAAGAAGCGAGAATGTGGTGTTCCACTTGGCGGACGCGCACATCGTGGCAATTCACGAGCTCGTCGAATTCCGATGGCAAGCCGTTCAGAAACTCCTCGATCGATCTGGAGAGCAGCTTCATTTCACCAGCGCCAGCGTCGGGCGTGGCGATGTGGCGGCCGAGCGGCTCGATGTGAATGTTCACGTCCGTTGACCCGTCGCGCAGCTTGCGAATGCCTTCTTCGAGCTCAGTGGCTTGCCGATGCGCGTCTCGCAAGCTCAAGTTTTCGTCCACTTCCAGATGCAACTCGATAAAAAGTTGCCCAGCCTGCTGCAGAGCCGTGACGTCGTGAATCGCCAACCCCATGCGCTGCGCTACGGCGCGAATGGCTTCAAACAAATGTTCACCCTGCGGCGCGCGGGGTTCGGCGTGCACCATAACGTCCGAAGGGACAATTTCGCCGATGCGCTTCTCGATGGCATCGCTGAGCGCATGCACTTGTTCGAGGCTGGCAGTCCGCGCAACGCTGACCGTTGCATCGACGAAATGTCGATTGCCCGCGCGGCGAACGCGCACGCGGTCGACATCCAACACTCCGTCCATCCGTCCAACGGCCATGGCGATTTCCTGCTGCAAACCCTTGGGAGCGACATCCAGCAGGGCATCCAGCGTTCGTTTGCCGAGCTGTGAGCCGACCCACAGAATAATGGCCGCAACGGCAAGGCCTGCGAGAGCGTCCGCATACGCAAGCCACGGCAGATTCCACGTCTCACCGGCCCAGACGAGGCCAATGCCTACGATGACCACCAAGGTGCTCCACACGTCTGTCGAGAAATGGAGCGCATCGGCTTCCAGAGCTTCGCTTGAATATTTGTACGCTACGTGCTTAAGAGCGCGTGCCCTGGTCACGTCGATTGCCAGTGCTACGAGCAAAACGAGGATGGCGGTGATGCTCGGCTGAATATGAACGCTATGAAAGAAGAGCCGGTAAAACGCTTCGTAAATGATGTACAGCGCAGTGAGGAGAAGCAGGGCCGTCTCAACAAATGCGGAGAAATTCTCGAACTTGCCGTGGCCATAAGGATGTCGTTCGTCGGCCGGTTCATCCGACACGCGCACAGAGAGAAATGTGATGATTGCCGCGAGAAGGTCGAGCCCGGAGTGCAGCGCCTCGGAGAGAACGCCCAAGCTTCCCGTGCGGAGAACGAGAAAAGCCTTCAAGGAAAGCAGCACCACCGCCGCGCCCACGCTCAGCAGCGCCGCGCTGCGCTTCTCGCGCGCTTCCTCGTTTTGCCGAGCCGCCATCACCGTCTGACTAGACTACCTTAAATGCTCCAAGTTTCCCTGCTTGGCGATGGTTCGGTGCAAACAGTTTTCAGCCACGACATCATCGGGCGAGGAATGGGCCTGAAGAAGCATTTTCATTTCGCGCACGCGTGTTCCTCTTGGCACTTGCCGTCTGAGCCAAGACAAGGTATTTTCACGCAGCTTCGGGGAGCCCTCCAAATGACCGTTTATCTTCGAACTGCCGTCCTATCTTTTGCAGCGATGTGTGCACTCGCGCCGTGGACCCTCGCGCAAGCGCCTGCCAGCCCGACCGCTGCCGCAACCGTTTGGAATGCGCTTTCTGCTCCATCGATGGACACTACTAAATCGGCCCACACAGAGAATGTCGAGATCGTCCGCGACCAGGTCCACATTAATCTGACGGACGGCACGATCCAGTTCACCCAGCCAGTCAATGGCGTCGTTTTCGGCGCTGTCTTTCACGGAAAAGGGCGGCTGCAAGTGGTGCCTCCTAATCCGCTAGAGGCCCAGCAACTCCACCTATTTACAAAGCAGGACAAACTCAATGTGGAGTTCACCGATGCGACGTTCAGCTTCACGGATGGCCTGCTGGACGAAGTTGCCAAACAGGTGAAATGGCAAACTTCGGCTTCCGCCGCCGATGATACGTATGCGAAACGTCAAAAGGACCGCGAGGACCTTGGCGAATCGTCCATGCCGCGCATGCTACAAGGTATCTTGTCGGCGGATCATGCGCGCACTACTTACTTTCTCGCGGATCTGAAAGTCGAGAAGGGGTGGGTGGAAGTCCGCGATGACGCGATGGACGCTGAAGACATCAGAGTCGGCCGCTGGGTGGACGTCGGGCCGTTCAAGATATTCGACACCTGGATGAGTTTCCCCGCGGGAGGCCACACGAGCGCCGACGCGTGGAAAGACCCGCAAGCCAAGGAAGACTTCATCATTCGCAGCTACAAAATTGATGCTGCCGTCACGTCCGGTGCGGACCTGAACGCCACAGCGCGTCTGGAGCTTGAGCCACGTCTTGCGGGTCAAAGCGTACTCATCTTCGACCTTGATGCAAATCTGCGCCTCGAATCGGTCAAGGATTCCAGCAACAATGCACTTCCGTTCTACCAATCGCGAGAAACAAAAGATCGCAATCAGTCCTATGGAGATTATGTGGCGGTGATTCTCCCGCAGCCGCTTGCCGTTGGCACGCCAGCGTCGCTCGTATTTCGGTATGGAGGAAAGCGCGCCATTCGCAAAGAAGGCAGCGGAAATTATTTCTGCGAAAGTACAGGCTGGTATCCCGAAAGACCGAATAGTTTTTCGGCACGGTCCGATTTTGACATTACATTTCACAGTCCCAAGAATTCCATCCTTGTAGCCACTGGTGGAAAAACTGGGGAAACCGTTGAAGGCGGCACTCGCGTCACCACATGGAAAAGCGAAATTCCCCTTTCTGTCGCGGGCTTCGCTTACGGCGACTACAAGGTTGTCAACGATAAAGCCGGCGATGTTGCGGTGGACATCTACGCCAACCGCGAAGGCGACGACATCACAAATTCGTTGCAACGTGCTTTTGAATCCGGCCAGCTTGCATGCGCCGTCGGAAGCATGAGTCCTTCAGTGATGGGTAAGACTATGGGAACGGAGATGGCCAATACTGTTCGTGTCTTTTCGTCCTACTTCGGCCCCTATCCTTACAAGCACCTTTCCATCACGAGCTTGCCCATCAGCTATTCCTACGGACAAGGATGGCCGGGACTCATCTATCTATGGTCTGGTTCCTTCCTGGATTCCACGCAACGCAACTGCATCGGCCTCAAAGATGAAACGGCTCTCACGGACTTCTTCCGAGGTCACGAGAGCTCTCATCAGTGGTGGGGACACCGGGTCGGCTGGAAGAGTTACCACGATCAATGGCTCTCGGAAGGCTTCGCTGATTTTTCCGGCATTTTGTACGTGCAATACCGCGAGAGCATGAAGACAGCTCTGGGCGAATGGCGTAAAGAAAAAGAGAAAATTCGCAATAAAGACGCTTACGGACACGCGCGCGGCGCGCTCGGCCCGATCTGGATGGGCCAGCGTATCCGTTCTTCTGTTACCGATCCCGGTGCCTACCAGGACCTGATTTATTCCAAGGGCGCGTACATCCTGCAGATGTTGCGCATGCAGCTGATGAATTCACGCGAGCAGGATCCGGATCGCGCGTTCAAGGAAATGATGCAGGACTATTGCAAAACGTTCGACAACAAGGCTGCGTCCACGGAGGACTTTAAAGCGATCGTCGAGAAACACATGACGCACGGGATGGATCTTGACGGAAACCACAAGATGGACTGGTTCTTCAACCAGTACGTTTACGGGATGGGCGAGGCACAGTACATATTTCATGTTGGCGCGGAGAGTGCGGCGGATGGGAAGACCCACATCAAGGGAGAAATCACCCGCACTGGCGTCCCCGACACCTGGAAGGATGCTATATCTCTCTACGCCCATATCGGTGATAAGACGGTAAAAATGGGACTCCTTTCCGTGACGCACGCGAGCGAGCCCTTCGACTTCGCGATCCCCGGCAAGATTGACCGGGTCTCGATCAACGACTTCGAAGACCTGCTCGCCGAAGTGAAGCAATAACCGACCAAATCCCGCCATTTTCCTGCATGAAATGCTTGATTGTGAATGCTAGGACTTTGCGCGCGGAATGAATCGAAGCGCCAGAGAATTCATACAATAGCGCAGGCCGGTGGGTTTGGGACCGTCGTCAAAGACGTGGCCCAGATGCGCGTCGCAGAGGGCGCAAGTTACTTCGTCGCGGCTCATTCCAAAACTCAAATCTATTTTGCTTACGACATTTTCTTTGGCGATGGGCGCCCAAAAGCTCGGCCAGCCCGTGCCCGAGTCGAATTTCGTATCGGAACTGAAAAGAGCGTTTGCGCAGCAGACACAACGATAAAGGCCGAGTTCGTGATTTTTATAGTACGCGCCGCTGAATGCCCGCTCGGTGTCTGCTTTGCGCGTGACGTCATATTCGTCGGAACTGAGCGAGTGGCGCCAATCGGCGTCGCTCTTGACGACCTTTGGTACGGTCTCCACGCCTTGGCGAGTTCCGTCGTCTCCGAATTTTACAATTTGCACGGGACCGGAATCGTCCTTTGCGGGTTTATTATCGGCAAGCGCAAAACGGCAGGCGCGCTGAACGCCGATGAGCAGACCGTAAGCGGCGACGGTTGCGCCAGTCAAAATAAAGCCGCGGCGGGTCAGGTCGTTCATGGTTCGAGTTTTCTCAGGCGCTTAAGACCGCACAACGCCTATGATCCGGTTCAGTCAGCCGTCATCGACGGGGCAGGCAACAGCGGCAGCCGCTTGGGCTCTCCACGCGCGCCGCGCACTTCAAGGTCATCGAAGAGCAGCGACGGGGCCACAAGCGAAGCGGGCAAGCCGTTTTGCGCCGAACCGAACGCGCCGAGCGCCGTGCCGGCAAAACCTGATACCTGGCTTTGCATGTAGTTGTAAACGAAGTCGTCGTTGCCGATGCCGCCGAGGTTCCGCAGCATGCGGGTGTTCAGGCCGATGATGCGCGCGCCGCGAATCATTTCTTCGCGTCCGTCTTCGGGATAAACTTTATAGACGATGAGCGGCAGACGGTCGCCGGTCCCGGCGCCGCCGCCAAAGCTCGCAAGCAATTCCGAGAAATCATCCTGATGAAGCAGGCTGATGGAGGGATTGTCCATCTCCCGAACCACGAGGCAGTAAGGCAATTTTTCCGAACGGCATTCATCGAGAAACTTTTTCTTCAAGTCAGCTGGAGATAGCGTCTCTGTCGATTTGAAAAACAGATTGCTCATGGTGGGTTTGGCGTCGTTTATGAATGCTGAGCGGCCGTGCCCGTTGGATACATCGGAATCTGGACCAGGGCGCCGGGACATCAATAGCTGCTTGGCGTTCCCGTTATCCACAATGGTGACTTTCTCCGCGCGTACGCCTTCATCATCCACGGCGTAATAGCCCAGCAAGGCTGTTCCGTGAGCTTCCTTCGCGCCAGGATCGTCGATCAGGGAGACGCCAGGCGGCAAAACACGCGCGCCCATACGGCCTACCCAATCGCTCTTTCCTCCCAACCCAGTGAGAAGTTGTTCCATCACTGGAGTGAACGAAACCGGCGGTCGAGAGCCATTGATTGCGGGTGTCAATACCTGAGCCAGAAGCGGAGCGGCAGCGCGCGCTTCAAAAAGCACGGGACCGGTGTAATCCTGCGCGGGCGGTGCGGCGCGCAAAGCCATGAGCTCACTGCCTGTGACGTTCAACGCTTTTTTAACGGCGTCCACGCTCGGCAGATCAACTGGCTTTGGAGCGTACGTGGCGTACATGTGGTTAATCTGCATGCCATCGTCGGCCAGCGTGTTCATGCCCGACTCGATTGCGGCGAAGCAACGGTTTGTGCGGATTTCCGTACCCTCGCTGGTGAGCAAGTATTCTGTGGCATAAACCAGGTAGTAGGTCACTCGCGCTTCGTAAATTTGCGGAAAGTTGCGAAGCGTTGCGGAAGTTTCGCGCGCTTCCTGCTCCCAGTTGCGATTGCTCCAGTCAGGCGTGACCAGCGGTTCGATGAGCTGCAGCGGCGCGGCTTTCGCAAAGTCGTCGATATCGGATTGCCGGGCGAGGCTGCTCAAGTAGGCCTGTTTGCGCGAATATGTTTCGACAGCTTCCTTGAACGCCTGGTCGGTAGCGATCCACAAATCCTGGCGAAGGGAATCGTAGTCGCGGTCGATGCCCACGGAGCCGGTGGGGCCGATAAAGCCGCGGAAACCGTCGTCGCTGATGAAATTGGAGCTGTCCAGTTTGTAGTCGCCGATACGCGCTTCCACGTCCATGAAGCGATTGCGCGTGTGGTTGGAGGCGACGAGCGCGCCAAATTCGGCGACAACTTCGCGCACGTCAAGGTCAAGCAGCCGGTATTCCACGTAATAGGGACGTTGAGGCTGCGGAGTGCCGGGGATTTTCAGTTCGAGGCGCGTTTTCGAGCGTGCCATTTCGTCCCGCATGGCTTGCAGCGTGTGATCATTGTCTTTGGGAGCTTGGGCACGCGCTGTGAAGCTGCAAATCAGCGCGGCGGCGAAAATCATGAGTGCTGCGAATCCGTAAGAGCGCCTCACTGTTGGCCTCCCGTCTTCACAGGATCATGCGCGGGGGGCGGCAATATCGGCGGCCGATCCGTGGAGCTTTCTTTCTTCTGCACTTCCAATTCCGAGATGAGAATCGCGGGTGACGCGGCAGAAACCGGGACGGAACCAGACTCTGCGCCGCAATAGCCGTTGAACACCTCGGCTGTGTCGCCAGTGGCTACGATCTTGGTGAGCGCAGCGAGAGGCGTTCCAACAATGTCCACGCCCCGAACTAATTCATCCGGGCGGCCATCGGCGAACACTTTGTAAACGACCAGCGGGAGCACTTGAAAAGCCTGCGGCTGTCCACGTCCGGTAAAGGTAAAACCGCCGGCGATGTCATCAATCAGCAGTCCGAAGGGTTTTCCCTGCGCTTTGATTAGCTCGATCAGCTTTACCCGCAGTTCCGCGTTTGTGACCATCTTGTTGCTTTCCACAATCAGGTTGCCCTGGCGGGAAACTGGCGTCGCTCCGAGCTGCCGGCGACCGTGGCCGTTGGAAGTGGGGAAGCCCACGAGGGGCGAGCGCGACATCTCAAAATTTTTCAAGATCCCGTGATCGACAAGCGTCACGCTTTGCGCAGGAACGCCCTCGTCGTCGAACTGGTAATAGCCCAGCAGATCTTCTGAACCAAGCTTCTTCCTCGTTGTGTCATCTACGATGGTCAAGAAACTCGGCAGGATCGGTTCGCCGACCTTTTTCGCAAACGTCTGGCCTTCGGCCGCATCTTTCTGGCGGTGGCCTTCGGCGCGGTGGCCGAACACTTCATGGAAAAAGACGGCAGCTGCACGGCCGGTCAGGAGCGCTGGTCCAACCGACGGTTCGTTAATCGGCGCAACGACAAGTCCTTCCAGTTCCTTGCGCATTGTGGCTTGCGCGACGGAAACGGCTTTGTCATCAGGCGCATCCGCAGGATTGACCCAGTCAAAATTGTAGTAACGGTCGATGTCCATTCCGTCCGGCGCTTTGCCTTGAATGAAAAGTTCGAGCCGGTAACGGATCTGGCCGAATTGCAGTTGCGTTCCTTCGCTGGTGACCTGGAAGACGTTCTGCGCCTGGGCCGAAAAAGTGACAATCGAATTGATGATCGCAGCAGATTCGCGAAACGTGCGGGTGTAGACGCGCACTTTTTCTTCCCACGGCTTGCGGTCCACAGTGAGCGTCACTTGGGGACCAATGAAAGTGTGCGGCTGCTCGTGCGAAAAATCCGGCGCGCGGTTTTCGACGGAATCGACCTTCACTTCTTTGCCCGTCTTGATCTTGATGAGAGCTTCCGCGGCGGCGCGGTATTGGCTTTCGGTTTCGAGCCACACAGAACGGCGTAGAACACCAGCGTCATCATCAAGGGGAACAGAGACGCCGGGGCCCGAACTGGTCTGCTGCCGCTCGCCGACTTTATGCGTGTCATCCGTTTCGTAGCTTCCCGTGCGCACGGTAACTTCCAGCCAGCGATCGCGCCTATCGCCACTGTTGAGGAGCGCGCCGTTTGAGCCGGAGACGTCCGCGCGCTGCGTATCAGTGATGGTGTAGCCAAGGTAATAAGCCGGCGGGTCCTGCGCTTTGAACGTCTTCATGGAGCGTTCGAGCTCAACCTGCAGCGCTGCGAGAAGGGGAGATTTCTTGACCTGCGTATCGGGAGGTGGCGCAGCCTGCGTAACAATCGCCGCGAACGGCGTCAAAAGGGCCATTAGGCCAAAGACGCACAAAAGGGTACTCAAATAATGACGAACAGGAATTTTCAAGGATTGCCTCACTTACAGTTAGACGGCACTGCCAAACATCCAGTGTACGCTACCGGGGGTAACGGCACAAAATGAGGGGTCTAAATGCGTCTCTATATTTAGTAACACTAGTTTGACGGTTGCCGGTGCCGGCGAGTTGCACGTGGTCAGAAACAACTAGCACTGGCTGCGATTTGCAGCCAGTGCCGAAAGAACGGGCGCTTCCCGGGCGGCCAGAGAATTTAGCCGCAGTTGGAGGGATTAATTACACAAGGATTCGTCGGCGGGACAGGAGTGGAGCTGTGATGGCTTGCTATGACGCCAAAGACGACGATCGGCACAACGGCCAGGATTCCTATCGTTATGCCCAATCCCACGCCGATATGCCCGCCGTTAGCGAGTCCGCTGCCCGGTCGCAGGCCCACTTCCGTGTCCTTGGACGCGGCTACAAGCAGATCCAGCGGCGCCTGTGCCGGCGGTGCTGGTGCCTCGTTATTTCCGTTGCGAAGGTTGGTCATCTGGCCGGCCTTCAAGATCACGCAGACGCCCGCCAGGTTGCACACACGCACAAAGCCTTCATATGCGACTACATTCATCACGTTGTTTTCATAAGCCACGTAAAAGTCCGTTCCAACCACGCCGGCGACGCCTGCCGCGGTATGCACCTCGAACTTACCGTCTGGCTTTGAGATTTTTGTAGCTTGCGTGCGGAGTTTGCCGTAGGCCAACTCGAGTTCCGTTTGTTGCGCTCCGGCATCGTGTTTCACTACTTTGATTGAGGAATCTGACCCGATGTTCAAGACCGAGCCGTCATCCAGGGCGATACGCGCACGCCCATCGGTCTTGGTGTTCACCAAGTCCTGCCATTCGACCAGCGTTTTTGTGGAAGCATTGATGGTCTTGGAACCGCGGGCAATGCTCACCGCCGGTATTAGACGGGCAACTTCGCCGGCCTTCTGTCCGCCAGTCTGAGGCTCGGCAGAAATGTCTGCCGGGACGGTGATGGTCAGCGAGAGCAAAAATGCCAAGCCAAGTGCAAAAGGGGACTTCGTCTTCATTGGGAACTCTCCTAAATAGACTGCAGCGATCCGCGTTATCTATTGTTGTTACTGGAGGGCGCTCGTACTGTCAATTGGAAACCAGTTTCGGCTTGCGCAGAAGCTACATTGCTGTTTGGGCACCCGTACGGACGTGCCGTGCTAGTGAGCGCTATGCATGCTCTTTTTGGAAGAATCTCGCGTGGGAAATCACTCCGAGCAGTAGAACAAAGCCGCTGCCATATCGTCGTGGGGACCGCGTCCCCGGCTGAAGCCCTCGACCGCCAAAAAGATGGCTTGGAGCAGGTGCGTGGGAGAGTCCGCAAGGTGTTCGTCGCAGATCGCCACGAGCCGGTCTGTGCCGAAGCTCTCCTCATCCATGTTCATGGAATCCGTGACCCCGTCGGTGCAGAAAAGAACAGAGTCGCCCGGTTCGAGACGGAACACCGTGGCTTCATAACTTGTGCAAGGCCAAAGTCCGGGAGGAATGCCAGACATCTTGAGTAAGCGGCAGCCCTTGCCGGTGAGGTGCAGTGGTCCGGGCATTCCGGCGCTCGAAATTTGTATCTCGCGAGAGGCGGGATTGAACACTGCATATTGAAGCGCAGCGTGCCGGGCTGGCAGGCCGCGGATCATTAGCCGCCGGTTCATTGTCGCAAGCACTTGATCGGCTGAAATTCCCGTCTTGTGAACCCCGCGGAGCGTTCCGACGGCGAGAGCTCCAAAAAACGCCGCGGGAAGGCCTTTTCCCGAGACATCGCCAAGATACAGCCCAATGGATCCGTCGGTCAGTTCAAAATAGTCTAGAAAATCGCCGCCGACCGCCGAAACCGGCTGAAATTGATGGGAGATTGTTACGCCGCGCGAGCGCAGTGATTCCGTAGGGAGCATCACGCTCTGGAGCGCGCGAGCTTCTTCCAATTCCTCATCGCGCAATTTTTCGAGTGCCTGCCGCTCGGCTGCAGAAGCAAACGTGTCCATTCGTCAATCCAAGGGAGGGGTTATGCACCGCGAAGAGGGATCAGCGGTGAGAGGAGTTTAGCAAAGAAGCCAGCGTCCCGGTGGGAGAAGAGCCGTGTTGTTTCCTCGCGCACGCACGCCTTGCTCCGGCCTTGCAACTAGTATGGCGCAGCGCCAAAATTCCTTTATGCGTGCTCTCGTTGCGATACTCGTAGCCGCTGCGCTAGTGTTTGGCATCTATCACTTCTATTTCAAAAAGATGCCAGTGACCGACGAAGGCACCGCTCCGACGCAAGCCATAAGCCTCATTGGCGTTCGGTCAGATCTCTTACAGATTGCGCAGGCAGAAGGCGGTTACATCGCCTTGAACGGCCATTGCGCGCCAATGGACGAGCTTATTTCTTCGAAGTCCCTGGCCTTGTCGCAGCCTGAGCGGGACGGTTACTCCTATTCGATCGAGTGTTCTGGAGGAGAATTCACCGTCACGGCGCGCCATGCTCCTGCCGCTGCAGATTCCCCAATTCGGTACCCCACGCTTGCGATTGACCGAAGCATGCAAGTTCGCGAAGTGAACTGAACATCCCGCAATTGTTATTTCTCTCAGGCCGAGCATTAAACCGGAATTTCTTCTTTCCTAACTTTGGAACTTTTCCCAGATGCGCCTCGTACCTTCTACCGACAACGGTTCCCTCGTTATGAATCGCGGGTCCGGCGCATCTTGGAAGGAGCAAACCATGGGCGGAGATTTGATCGGATTGGTGGCAGTCACACTTGGGATGGGCGTTCCCCTCGGCATGCTATACACATACTATCGAGTACGGAAATTGCGCAGCGAAGAGCGTTTGGCAGCCATCGCGCGGGGCGTAAGCGTTCCGCAAGAGCCGGAACTATCGCAGGCAGCTCATTCCCGGCGTTCAGGGATTCTCCTCATAGCTGGGGCTTTGGGCTACATCGCCACGTTTGGCTTGATTGCAGCGGTTCAAGCAGATCGCGACTTCTGGTCTGCAGCAGCATTCGGCATTATCCCATTGGCGATTGGCGTAGGATATTTTCTGGATTTCACGCTGATTCGCCGCGACCTTCGCGCTTCGAGCTAGCACGACCCACGACCGCTGCGCTCACTGCAATCGTCAGGAAGACGGATGGAATTGCTCACCATCATCGGGGGAGTGCCACCCGCCTGCCTTATCACCTGATCTCAAGCCGAGCGGGAAGTCTTGCTGATCCTTCACTATGGTGTCCGCTTTTGATCCGCCACCAGGACCCCCGCCTCGGCATAGTTCGTCGCCGGGACATCGTGAAACGACACGTGAATGTTTTCGCGTTTTGCCCGTCCGTCCTCGATTAGCACAGAGGTGATGCTCTCTGCGATCTTGCGTTTCATCTCCGGCGTGCGTCCTTCCACCCACGTAATCTGAACATGCGGCATTTCTAGTCCTCCTTGAAATAGCAATCCCTAAAATCTTGCCCGCAAAACCGAGGCATTCTACTAGACCTTTGCACCCCGTAGGGGCCCTGGAATGGTCCGCTCTCCGAGCCAAAGCAGACCGCCCCGCTGTGTTAGTATTACAGACCGATGCATACCGCCATTCCTCGCCTGATCGAGCTCCAGCGTGTAGACCACTTGATTGCCGCGGTGCGCGCCGAGATTGACACATTTCCAAAGCGCGTCCGCGAAGCCGACGCCAAACTCAGCGGCGCGCGCGCAGCCGTGGCAGCCGCAAAAGAAGGCCTGGTCAAAAGCCAGGCAGAGCGCAAGAAATTCGAATTTGACGTCCAGCAATGGAAAGACCGCGCGAAGAAATACCGTGATCAGAGCGGCGCGGTTAAAACCAACGAAGCATATAAAGCGCTGCAACACGAGATTGCCAATGCGGAAGCCGAGGTCGCAAAGGCCGAAGACGCGCAACTTGAAGTGATGATGAGCGGTGAAGAAGCCGAACGCCGCGTGAAACATGCGGAAGCGAATCTCAAGGAAGACGAAACTGCGGTCTCAAAAGAGAGAAAAGAGATCGAAGCTTTGCAGTCCGAGAAAAAGAAACAGCTTGAGTCCCTGCTCGCCGAGCGGGAAGGGGCCCTGGCTCCGGTTCCCGAAGATTTGCGCGAGCTTTATGCTCGCATCGCCAAACGTCATCACGGTACCGGGCTCGCCGAAGCCCGCGACGGGCAATGCCGCGGTTGCGGGATGCGCGTGCTGCCGCACACTTTGCAGGAGCTTCGCCGCGATCCCAATGAAGAAATTTATCGCTGCGAATCTTGTGGCCTGATTTTATATACTTTGGAGCCGATTCCACTGCCGGATCCTGCCGCCGGCTCGGGGCACGCGGCTTCTTCCGCTTCTAACCATTCCTGATGCCACGCCTTCCAAAATCTACTCGCGCTGCCGGTGACGGTCTCTTTGCCGACTCGCCCGCCGACCAAAAAAACGCTACGCCGGCTCATCAGGCAAACATTGATGGCGCGGCGCGTGGAAATCCCGGCCCCGCTTCGTATGGTGTTATTATCCGCGACGGGCAGGGCGAGCTCGTCGCCAAGCTGAAAAAATACATAGGCCGGATGACGAACAATGTCGCCGAATACTATGGCCTGATTGCTGCGCTGGATTACGCGGAGTCGCACGGCATTCGCGCGTTGCGCGTCGAGAGCGATTCCGAATTGATGGTCAAGCAGATGCAAGGGCAGTACAAAGTGAAGAGCGAGGATTTGAAGCCTCTTTTCGAGCGCGCGAAGAAAATGTCGATGGGCTTCACATCTTTCCGGATAGATCACGTCTACCGCGAGCAAAACCGCGAGGCAGATGCTCTTGCCAATGAAGCGCTCGATGAAACTTCCGGCGCGCCCGCTGCCACCGGGGCTCCTGCGAAAGCTGCGGTGGCCGATGCCAAACCCGGCCCGCGCTGGATTCAGGCGCGATTCCGCAGCGGCATTCTCTATCCGCTCGAAGATATAGATCTCCCCGACGGGACCGAGGTGCAACTCGTACTTCGTCCCTTGAAGCGACCAACACCAGCAAAATAGCGTTTGGATTTTTCGGAACTACTTCAACGCGTAAGAGCGATAGAGGGTATCGCGTTGCGCTGGTACGAATCCTGCATCGGAGATGATGCGGCGAAGCTCGTTCTCGTTGGTGCGGTTTTTCACGCCAGCGGCGAATACGACGTTTTCTTCAATGAGGATGCTGCCGACGTCGTCTGCACCGAATTGCAAGCCGACCTGGCAAACTTTGATGCCGGGTGTCAACCAACTCGATTGGATGTGGTCGATGTTGTCGAGGTAAAGGCGACTGACGGCCAGCGTTTTCAAATAATCTACGGCGGTCGCTTCCTGCACTTTTTTCCCAAGAGCTGTGTTTTCCGCCGCGAACATCCACGGAATGAACGCTGTGAATCCGCCCGTGTCTTCCTGAATGCGTCGCAAGCGTTCGAGGTGATTCACGCGGTGGCGCAGCTCTTCGCCGCAGCCGAACATCATCGTCGCGGTAGTGCGCAGGCCAAGCGAATGTGCCACGCGGTGCACTTCTTCCCAATCGTCGCTTGTGCACTTCAGGCGGGCGATTTTTCCGCGAATTTCGTCGTCGAGAATTTCCGCGCCGCCGCCGGGGATGGACTGCAGTCCGGCGTCCATCAGGCGTTGAATGGTTTCCCGGACGCTCAGCTCGCTGACTTCCACAATGCACAATATCTCGGGGGCGGAAAAACAGTGCAGATGTACTTGTGGAAAACGCGCCTTCAGAGAACGCAGGAGATTTTCGTAATAGCCGATCTGCAGGTCCGGATGCAGGCCGCCTTGCAGCAATATTCCGGTGCCGCCGAGCTCGAGCATCTCTTCGATTTTTTCGTAGATGGATTCGAAGGAAAGGATGTAGCCGTCTTTCGCCCCGAGCGGCCGGTAAAATGCGCAGAACGAACAATATTCTGTGCAGAAATTCGTGTAATTGATGTTGCGGTCGATCTGGTAAGTCACGACGCGCGGATCGTTTTTCTTCAGGCGCAACTGGTGCGCTGCCATTCCAACGCCAACCAGGTCGTCGGATTGCAGCATGTCGATGGCTTCTTCTTTGGTCAGTCCCACGTTGTTCCTTCGCGTTGCAGCGTTCTTATTCTAGCGAATGCGTCCCTCAAACTCTAATTGTCGTCGCCGGACGGGCACGGCATGCCGTGCCCCTACTTTGCAGAAACCTGTACTGCTTCTTTCGAGATCGTTGCCCAATCAATTTTCTTTTCTCTTGGGATCAAACCCAGTTTTGCGGCTTCCTGAAAATATCGTTCCAGCCCGCGGCGGTTTTCTTGGCCCAAAGAGAAATCGATGTTCTGCCGCAGATACGATTCAAGCTCAGGCTGTGGCAATTCGAGTTCGCGCGCAGCCTCATGGCAGATGGCGGGGATCTGGGCCAGTCCGAAGTTGCGGGATGCCGTGAAATCGGCGAGCAATTCCGTTGTGACAACTTCCGGCCTTGCTGCCCACACGGCCATCACGGCTGGCAGGCTTGAATACTTTCGCCATTCTCCAACCACGTCATATACATGAAATATCTCAGCGCTGGAGATTCCAAGAGTAGCCGCGTGGCACACCGCGCGTCCTTGCGGGCTGACCATGCTCTCTTTCTCGATGGCTACCGAGAGTCGTAGCGCGGGGTCGCCGATGAGCAGAGCAGCGTCAGCTCGTTCCAGCATCGTGCTCAAATTTGGCTCGGTTTCAAAAAACTCGGGGTCAATCTTCCACCATTCGGCGGCCAGGATTCGAGTCAGCGCTTGCGTGCTGCGCGAACTTCGGTCCAGTGCGATGCTGCGTACCTGCTCAATGGGTTTCTTTGCGATGATCAAAAGGCTGCGCACGCGATTCTGCGAAGCGATCGCCAAATCCGGCAGAACTACCAATCCCGGGATGCGCTGATATTCAATCGCCGGAATGATCGCAATTTCCGCTGTGCCCGCGCGCAACGCTTCCGCGCATTGAGATGGCACAGTGAACGACAAATCGTATTTTCCCGCTAGCCGCCCGTTCGTAAACCCCCAAACGAGCGGCGCGGTATTCAAATACTGCACGATGGATATGCGAAGTTTCTGCAATTTGAGAGTCTCGCGATTTCAATCAAGTATAGCAGAGAGGATTTTCCCCCGCGCCAAGCGTCTTTTGTTGTAAAACGTTCCTTCCATTCGGAGGCGCTGAAAATGCTGAAACGTTCCTCGTGTCTTTTCCTGCTCTGTTTCCTGTGTCTGCCCTTTGCCGGCATCGCTGCTAACCCCGATGCGATCCAGACACCATATAGCCAACCACCCTCTGCCCAGACGCCTTCTATCGCTGAAAAAATTGCCGGCGCACAAAAGTTTCCCGGCTATTTCAATCTCTATTGGGACGCCAAGCAAGGCAAGCTGTGGCTAGAAATCGATAAATGGAGCACGGAGTTCCTCTACCAAAGCGGCCTCCCCGCTGGCATCGGCTCGAACGATATCGGCCTCGACCGCGGCCAGCTTGGCGCAACGCACATTGTCCGATTTGAACGCACTGGTCCCAAGGTTTTGCTCATGGAGGAGAATCTCGCATATCGCGCCGTAACCAGCGATGCTGACGAACGCCGCGCTGTTCACGACTCCTTCGCCGAATCGGCGCTTTGGGGTTTCACGGTTGCCGCCGAAGAAAACGGCCACGCCCTCGTCGATGCTACTGATTTTTTCTTGCGGGACGCTCACGGCATTCCCGCCACGCTCCGCCGCACCAAGCAGGGCTCTTATCACATTGATACTTCGCGCTGCGCCATCTATCTCCCGCAAACGAAAAATTTCCCACTCAATACCGAAGTGGAAACCACCCTGACTTTCGCCGGCGACGATCCCGGGCAGTGGGTCCGCCAAGTCACGCCCTCGCCCGAATCCATCACGGTTCGCGAGCATCACTCTTTCGTGCAGCTTCCGCCTTCCGGCTACAAGCCGCGTGTTTATGATCCTCGCTCCAGCTTTTTCGGCATCTCCTACATGGACTACGCCACTCCTGTAAGCGAGCCCATCGTCAAGCGCTTCACCGCACGGCATCGTCTCGAGAAAAAAGATCCCACGGCCGCAATGAGCGAGCCCGTTCAACCGATAGTTTATTATCTCGACCGCGGCGCGCCGGAACCAATTCGCTCTGCGCTGTTGGATGGTGCGCGGTGGTGGAATCAGGCATTTGAAGCCGCCGGCTACAAGAATGCCTTCCGGGTCGAACTAATGCCAGAAGGCGCGGACCTCATGGATCTGCGCTACAACGTCATTCAGTGGGTGCATCGCGCCACGCGCGGCTGGTCGTACGGCGCAGCCGTCATCGATCCGCGCACCGGCGAAATCATCAAGGGTCACGTGACGCTTGGCTCGCTTCGCGTTCGGCAGGATTATCTGATCGCCGAAGGCCTGCTCGCTCCCTACGAAAAAGGCAAACCAGTTTCGCCGAAAATGATGCAAATGGCACTCGCGCGCCTTCGCCAGCTTGCCGCGCACGAAGTCGGCCACACGCTCGGTCTGATGCACAACTATTCGGCAAGCACGGTCAATCGCTCTTCCGTGATGGACTATCCGCCGCCACTCGTGAAGCTCGCCGCCGACGGGACACCCGACCTTTCCGATGCTTACGCCACAGGCATCGGCGATTGGGACAAAGTTTCGATTGCTTGGGGTTACAGCGACTTCGCGTCCGGCACTGACGAGCGCGCTGCGCTCGACAAAATCTTGAGCGACGCGTTCGGCCGCGGGCTTCGCTATCTCACCGACCAGGACGCCCGCCCCCCCGGTTCTTCCAGCAGTGTTGCGCATCTTTGGGACAGCGGCTCGAACGCCGTTGACGAGCTGAACCGCATTATGCAGGTTCGCGCCGCGGCGCTGAAGCGCTTCGGAGAAAATAATATTCGCGAAGGCGCGCCGCTGGCCACTCTCGAAGACGTCCTCGCCCCCATCTACATGTACCATCGCTATCAGGTGGAAGCCGCCAGCAAACTCGTCGGCGGAATGGATTACACATTCGCGCTCCGCGGCGACGGCGAAGTCCCCACACAGATCGTCGCGCCCGCCGAACAACGCCGCGCCCTCGCCGCGGTCCTCGCCACGCTAAAACCGGAAACTCTCGCCCTGCCCGAATCGCTGTTAAAAATTATCCCGCCGCGTCCGCCGGAATACCCTCGCGATCGCGAAGATTTCAAGATTCACACAAGCCCTGCCTTTGACGCGCTCGCCCCAGCGGAATCAGCCGCCCAGCATACGCTCCAGTTTCTCTTCAATCCGGAACGCGCCGCGCGCCTCATCGAATTCCACGCGCGCAACGCCGAAAATCCTGGCCTCGAAGAAGTGCTCGATACCGTCCTGAACGCCACTTGGAAAACCCAGCATGGCAAAGGGTACGACGGAGAAATTGCGAATACCGTTGACGACGTCGTTCTGTACGACCTCATGTCGCTTTCTGCCAACGAACATGCCACCGATGAAGTCCGCGCCATCGCTTCGCTGGAGCTGCAAGGGTTAAAGGACTGGCTCAATGCTCCAACTTCGGGCCGCCAGGTCATTTCCAATCAAGCGCACATTTTTTTCGCCTCCAAACAAATCGAGCTCTTTGAGAAAGATCCCAAGCGCATCGATCTGACCGCGCCGGTCGAGCCGCCCGACGGCCCTCCCATCGGCAGCATGGGAATGCTGGACTGTGACTGGCAGCAGTAGTTTTTGGATCGCGCGCGTCATCCGCGCATACACCTGTTTCTCGAGAATGGGTGTATGCTTGTAATCATGGCCAGAACAAATATCGAAATTGATGAAGAATTGGTCCGCAAAGCCCGCAAACTCACCCGCCTCAAGACGAAGCGAGCGATTGTGCACAAAGCCCTCCATCTGCTCGTAAACTCGGAAACGCGCAAGGGCATCCTCCGCTACTACGGACAAGGCATCTGGAAGGGCGACTTGAAGGCCATGCGCAGGAACCGCGTTTGATCTTGGTCGATAGCTCGGTCTGGATAGATTTTTTCAGCTCCTCTCCAGGCCGTGCAGGCGCCGATTTGCGTCGAATGATCGAGGACGCCGAACCGTTTGCGATCACGGGAATCATCGTCACTGAGATTCTTCAAGGTCTGACGCGAAACGTGGGCCAAGTGGAACAATTTCTCTCTCGCTGGGAGATTCTTGAGCCCATCGGCTTCTCCACGTACAGAGAAGCGGCAAGCATCTTCAGGCTGTGTCGCTCGAAAGGCATCAGTCTGACAACGATGGATACCCTCATAGCGGCCATCGCGTTGGAGCACGGCGCCACAATCTTCACGCTCGACAAAGACTTCTCGCGAATCGCCACTCTAACATCTCTCAAGCTGTACTTCCCGCCGCGGTCAACTCCCTGATTTGCCGAGGGTTGCTTGGCGGCTTCCACCCGCGAAAACTTAGCAAGTCCTCGTGACAAACAAGCATTTCGTTCGTCTATGTAGCAAGGGAGGGTTTGTCCATGAAATCGTTCTCCAGAGTTTGTTTGCTTGCAGTGACGGTGGTTTGCGCATTCTGCGCCAAGGCTGGCGCCCAGGACGCTCCGACACCTCCAGCCCCGCCTGCGCCTCTTTCTTTCGAGTCTCTTGCGCCCCCCGTGCCACCGGCTCCTCCAGTTCGCTTCTACGGGGCGACGCCCGCCGTTCCAGCCGCGCCTGCTATGCCCGCAATGCCTGCACTTCCTGCCATACCAGCGGTCCCGGCCGCTCCAGGCTGGCCCGATTGGGACCATCGTCACTCAATGAGCATGTCCGGCGGCCATCGTGAGCCCGCCGCGGATTGCTCCGACTTCCACGTTCGTTTCGATGATCGCGACGCCGTCACGGAAACGGAAGAGCGCACGATCACGAAGGCCGAAGCGCCCACGCTTCACGTTCGCCCGCACAAAAACGGTGGGGTTCAGATCCAGGGCTGGGACAAAGACACCTATTCGGTGACGTCTTGCAAGTTCGCCTCAAATGGGGATGGAAGCGCGCAGCGAATTCTCGCGCAAATGACACTTTCTGTTAAGAACGGAGAGGTCTCGACAAACGGACCCAGCGACGACGGCGAATGGGCGATCTACCTGCTGATTCGCGCGCCGAAAGGGGCAGTAATTGATCTTGAGACCGCCAACGGCCCACTCTCGCTTTACAGTGTTGACGGTAAATTGACTGCCCACGCCACGAACGGTCCTATCACCCTGCGCGATTTTTCCGGCGATGCCGACGTTCGAGCGGCAAACGGCCCCATCACCATCACCGCCAGCAGCGGCAATGTGCGCATTCACACGGAGAACGGCCCGATCTCAATCAACCTGCAAGGGACGACTTGGAACGGCACAGGCTTGACCGCCGATGCGCAAAATGGTCCGCTGACGCTATCCGTTCCGTCTGACTACAAGTCCAGCTTCAGCGTTGAATCGCGGAACTATTCCCCGATGAGCTGCCACGCCAGCATCTGCGATAACGCGCGGAAAACCTGGGACGACAACAATCGCCGCATCGAGTACGGCAGTTCCCCGGCGATGATCAAGCTTTCGACAGTGAATGGTCCGGTTTCGATCGAATAGCGCGCACGGGAAAATGTAGCTCCGAGATTTAGCGCCGTTGAGTGCGCGCACCCGGGCTTAGTTAACGAAGCGCTCGCGCTCCATGTGTAATGCGTACTGCATTCTGCGGACAATGGACGCGCTCTATCTCTTACAGATAAGATTCACCGTATGATTCCCGAAACGCGCGTGGCCCAGCCGGTCGCCGAATCGGAAGCCGCGCGGCTGGCTCGCGAAATATTCGGCCTCGATGTCTCCGCCAAAGCACTTCCCGGCGAATACGACGATAACTTTCATCTCACTTTTACCGGCGGTCGCGAATTTGTCCTGAAGGTCATGCACCCCGCGCGGGAGCAATCTTCCGTCGATATGCAGTGCCAGGCGCTGCAACATTTGGCCAAGTGCGCGCCCCGACTTTCACTGCCGCGCGTCTGCGTAACGCCCGTCGGCGACGCGTTCACGGTCGCGACGCTCTCTGATGGAACGAAGCGCCTGCTCTGGCTGCTCACCTACGTTCCTGGACCGGTTCTCGCCAAAGTAAATCCACACAGCCCGGAGTTGCTGCGAAGTCTTGGGCATTTTCTTGCTGAAATGGACGCCGCGCTGGTGGATTTTTCGCATCCGGCCGCGCATCGCGAATTGAAGTGGGATCTCGCTCGCGCCGTCTGGATTCGAGACTATCTGCAACACTTAGAAGATCCCACGCGGCGCGCGTTAGTCGAGCGATATCTTGCAATGTACGAATCGGAAGTTGTGCCAGCTCTGAAATCGCTGCCCCGCAGCGTCATCTATGGCGACGCCAACGACTACAACGTGTTGATCGCTCCGCCGTGGCCGCAACCGAGAAAAGTGGTCAGCGTGATCGATTTTGGAGACATGCACTATGGTCTCACTGTTTCTGAAGTCGCGATCGCGGCCGCCTACGCGATGCTGGGCGAGAAAGATCCACTGACCGCCGCGAGTTTCGTTGTTGCCGGATATCACAGTGCTTTTCCGCTCAACGAAGCCGAGATCAGCGTCCTTTACGCATTGATCGGCATGCGTCTCGCGGTCAGCGTGACAAATTCTGCGCATCGCAAATCTTTGGTCCCCGATGATCCTTACGTGACGATCAGCGAAGCGCCCGCCTGGGAGGCCCTCGAGAAGCTTGCTTCGGTTCATCCGAGATTCGCCCACTACACGTTTCGCGATGCCTGTGGTTTGCCCGCCGTCCCACAAAGTGAAAAGGTCCAACGATGGCTTGCGTCCAATGTAAGCAGCGCAGCTTCCATCCTTGATACGGATTTGCGCACATCCTCGAGCGTAGTCTTTGATTTGAGTGTCGGCAGCACGTTCCTTGGCGCTGACCCAAACGCTGCTGACGCCGAAAACCTCAGCCAGGCGATCTTCCGCAATTTGAAGTATACAAATGCATCAATAGGCATCGGCCGTTACGATGAAGCGCGCTTGCTCTACACTTCACCACTCTTTGGAGCGAGCGAAAACCCTACGGACGAACGCCGCACGATTCACTTAGGCATCGATTTATTTGCCTCACCCGGCACGCCGATCTGCGCTCCGCTTGACGGTGTCGTGCACGCCATCGCCGTCAATACCGCCCCGCTCGACTACGGCCCCCTCGTGATTCTTCGTCACGCAACGAGTGACGGCTTGGAATTTTTCACGCTTTACGGTCACCTCGCCCGAGATTCCTTTGACGTTTTGCAACCCGGCCAGCGGATCGCGCGTGGCCAGCAGTTCGCTTGCATCGGCGACGTTCACGAAAACGGAGGCTGGGCGCCTCACCTTCATTTCCAAGTCATCGTGGACTTGCTGGATCACAGTACCGATTTTCCCGGCGTGGCTCATGCGTCTCAGCGCAACGTCTGGACAGCCCTTTCGCCCGATCCCAATTTGCTACTCGGCATTCCCGCGGACCGTTTCCCGCCCAAGGAGCCGAATTCCGAGGAGACTCTTTCCGTTCGCCAAGAGCTTCTCGGAAAAAATCTCAGCATCTCTTACCAACAGCCACTGAAAATTGTGCGCGGCTGGATGCAATACTTGTATGACGATACAGGTCGCGCTTTTCTCGACGTTTATAATAATGTGCCACTCGTGGGACACAGCCACCCACGAGTAGTGCGCGCCGTTCAAAAGCAGATCGCTCTTCTCAACACAAACACGCGCTACCTCCACGACAATGTAAATCGCTATGCCGAACGTCTCACGCGTCTTCTCCCTGCGCCGCTACGTATCTGCTATTTCGTGAATTCCGGCAGCGAAGCGAACGAGCTGGCGCTCCGCTTGGCCCGCGCGCACACCAGCCGCGAGGATGTGGTCGTCCTCGAACACGCCTACCACGGCCACACAACCACGCTGATCGACATCAGCCCTTACAAATTCGACGGTCCCGGAGGGCGAGGCCGCAAACCCTGGGTCCATGTTGCGACCATCCCCGACGATTATCGCGGGCCATACCGGCGGGAAGATCTTGCAGCGGGCCCAAAATATGCGAAGCACGTCGCCGAGATTTTGCAGAACGCTCACGCCCAAAGCCGCAGCGTTGCAGCCTACATCGCCGAAACGCTGCCGAGCGTTGCCGGTCAAATTGTTTTTCCGCCCGGCTACCTCGCGGGAACCTACAAACACGTCCGCGCCGCTGGCGGCGTCTGTATCGCCGACGAAGTGCAAGTCGGCTTCGGCCGTCTCGGCACGCACTTCTGGGGATTCGAGACGCAGGGCGTCGTCCCCGACATTGTGGTGCTGGGCAAACCGATCGGAAACGCATTCCCCTTGGCGGCAGTCATCACGACCGCAGAAATCGCCACAAGCTTCAATAATGGAATGGAATTCTTTAGCACTTTCGGTGGCAATCCAGTCGCTTGCGCCGCAGGACTCGCTGTTCTGGACGTGCTCGAAGAAGAGCATCTTCAGGAAAACGCCTTAAGAGTTGGAAGTTACTTGATCGCGCGGCTGAAATCTCTGAAAGGGAAGTGCCCTTTAATCGGCGACGTGCGCGGCTCAGGACTATTTCTCGGTGTCGACCTTGTGCTCGATCGCCAGACTCGCAAACCCGCACCGAACCAAGCTTCTTACGTTGTCAATCGTCTGCGCGAATGCGGCATCTTAGCCGGCACCGACGGCCCTCATCACAACGTAATCAAGCTACGCCCTCCGCTGATTTTCTCGCAAGCCGACGCCGATCTTTTTGTTACAACCCTCGGCGCGGTCCTCGCCGAAGACGCCGCTCAACCCAGCTAACTGCAATGCTCTATTTATTTATAACAATTATTAGTTGACAATACAGTTATCACGCCTATAGGCTTGGCCTGCGATGGAGCAAGACGTATCCCTCTCCTGGCTCGCGCTGGCGCTCACGCCCGGCCTCGCTTCCCGTCTGTCCGCCCGCCTGCTCAAGCGCTTTGGCTCACCCGACGCGATCTTCCGCGCGCCGCTAACCGATCTGGAAGGCTGCCGCCTGCCCGCTCCGGTAGCGCAAGCCGTCTTCAAAAAAGAATCCTTCAAGCGCGCCGAAAAGGAGCTAACCGCCGCCGGCAACATCGACCGCTGCCGCCTGATCAACTGGACCGAACCTGAGTATCCACAAACACTCCTGCAAATTTACGACCCGCCCATATTGCTTTACGTTCGCGGCGACCCAGAAGTCCTCAACCTCCCCTGCCTCAGCATTGTCGGCACAAGGCGTCCAACTCTCTACGGCACACAAATGGCAGAACGCTTAGGTCGCGATCTGGCCGTCCGCGGATTGGTAATAGTGAGCGGCATGGCGCGCGGCATAGACGCCATCGGCCACCAAGGCGCCATGGCCGTAAGCGGCAGAGCGATCGGAGTTCTCGGCACAGGAATCGACGTGTGCTATCCGAAGGAAAACAAGAAACTCTACGAAAAAGTATTGGAGCGCGGCGCCATCATCAGCGAATTTCCCCTACGCACTCATCCGGCCCCCGAAAACTTTCCAATCCGCAATCGCATCGTCGCCGGAATGCCGCTAGGCGTAATCGTCATCGAAGGCGCACAATACAGCGGCTCGCTCATCACAGCGCGTCTAGCCATGGAGTTCGGCAGGGAAGTCTTCGGCGTCCCGGGAAACGTAACGCAACCTGTCAGCTTCGCGCCAAACCTATTAATCAAGCAGGGGGCGAAGCTGGTAACCAATGCCGAAGACGTGATCGAGGAACTCCCCACGCCCGTCCGTGCCGCCCTCGTAAAAGCCGAACAACCCGAAGCCGAGCAAAGAAATCTGCTCGTTGCTGCCTCTCTAAACCCCTCCGAAAAAAAGATTTACGAGCTGCTCTGCGCGGACGAATCCAAGCACATCGACGACATCGTCGAGCGATCCGGCTTGAACTCTTCCGAAGTCTTAGCTACGCTTTTTAATCTGGAAATGAAGGGTATCGTGCGGCAGTCGCCCGGCAAGCAATTCAGTAAGGTATTGTTTTAAGACAGATAGGGCGCGAATCGCCCGCCTCTGATCCTGCATCTAACGGCTGAGAGTATCCCAAGGGCGGATCGAAGCATCTAGTGGAAGTTAGCGAGAAGGACACACGCCGCCCTCTCCAGCTCTCCCAGCAGAACATTACGGGGTTACAAAGACAAGATGGGCCGTTCGCTTGTGATCGTTGAGTCGCCTGCAAAGGCGAAGACAATTAATAAGTACCTTGGGCGGAATTTCCTCGTCAAAGCCTCCATTGGCCACGTGATGGACCTGCCCAAGAAGACGATCGGCATCCGTCTGCCCGGCGAAGAAGAAAACACCGGGAAGAAAAAGAAGCGCGCAAAAAAGGGAGCTAAGAAAGTAAAAGAGAGGCCAGTCCGTCCTCCTATCTCTTTGGACGACGAAAAAATCTTTGAGCCCACTCTTCAAATCATCGCGGGCAAAGGCAAGATCATCAATGATCTTCGCAAGGCTGCCAACACCGCCGATGCCGTTTATCTGGCTGGCGACCCGGACCGCGAAGGTGAGGCTATCTCCGCGCACCTTGCCATGGTCTTGGCCAAGCCTTCCAAATATCCCGAGCAGGAACCCACCGTCTCGCGTTTCAAGAAAAAGAACGCCAAGCCCGAAGTGGTGGAAGAAGAGCCGAAGGACGAGCCCAAGAAAGAAATTCCGGCCATCGACCCGAAAAAAATTTTTCGCGTCACCTTTAACGAGATCACGCCCAAAGCGATTCGAGCCGCCTTCGAGCATCCGCGCAAAGTCGATGCAAATCTTGTCGACGCACAGCAAGCCCGCCGCGTTCTCGACCGCATCGTAGGCTACAAAGTCTCTCCGCTTCTTTGGAACAAAGTCCGCCGCGGCCTTTCCGCAGGACGTGTGCAGACGGTAGCTCTCCGCCTAATCGTCGAGCGCGAACAGGAAATCCGCGCCTTCGTCCCACAAGAATACTGGACGATTCACGCCATGCTGGACGCCGGCCAGCCTCCCCTCTTCGAAGCCAAGCTCTTCAAGCACAAGGGCGAAGACATCGAAGTCAAAAACCAGGAAGCAGCTGACAAGATTGTCGCCGCCGTCAGCAAAGCAAAATGGCAAGTTGCCAGCGTTACTCAGCGGGAAAAGAAAAGAAATCCACCGCCGCCCTTCACGACGTCAAAGCTGCAGCAGGCATCCTATAACCGGCTGCGTTACTCGGCAAAAAATACGATGCGAGTGGCCCAGGGCCTTTATGAAGGCGTCGAATTCGGCGCCGAAGGCTCTGTTGCACTAATCACCTACATGCGCACGGACTCTGTAAACGTTTCGCAGGATGCGCTTGCGCAAGTCCGCGAACTCATTCCCGAAAAATTCGGCTCCGCTTATTTGCCGGAGAAGCCCAACTACTATAAATCCAAGAAAGACGCGCAAGAAGCGCACGAAGCAGTCCGCCCAACGGATGTAACGCGCACGCCGGAAGACGTTCGCAAGTACCTGAAAGAAGATCAATTCAAGCTCTACCAATTGATCTGGCAGCGGTTTGTGGCTTCCCAAATGATGCCGGCTGTGTTCGATCAGACCACGATTGACATTTCGGCAGCGGACTACACGTTCCGCGCCACGGGGATGGTCCAGAAATTCGCGGGCTATTTGGCCGTGTATCAGGCCGAGGTTGTGGATGTGGCCGACGACGAAAAGAGCGACGAAGGCGAGGGCAACGCGCTTCCTCGCGTAACCGAAGGCCAGACTCTGAAGCTGGACAAAATTCGTCCAGACCAGCATTTCACGCAGCCGCCGCCGCGCTACAACGATGCGACGCTGGTCAAGGACCTCGAAGAAAAAGGCATCGGCCGTCCTTCCACGTACGCCTCGATCATTTCCGTCATCGTCGAGCGCGAATATGTAACCAAAGAGCAGGGCCGCTTCTCACCGACAATGTTAGGCGAGCGTGTCAGCCTTCTGCTTGTCAAAAGTTTCGAAGATATTTTCGACGTTACCTTCACTGCGCGCCTCGAAGAAGAGCTCGACGAAATCGAGGAAGGCAAACTCCCCTGGCGCGAAGCCGTAAAAGAATTCTGGGAAAAGTTTGTCGTCGATCTCGATCGCGCCGATGACGAAATGCTCTCCTACAAAGCGGGCATCCCCACCGGCAAAAAGTGCGAGAAGTGTGGAGAGGGCGAACTGCTCGAGCGCATCAGCCGCTTGGGTTTCTTTTTGGGCTGTTCGCGTTATCCCGACTGCGATTTCATTCAGGATTTGTCCCCAGCTCTGCCGGACGCCGCTCCAGGCGAAATAAAAGTCGAGTATTGCCACAATTGCGGTAAAGAAATGGTCATTAAAGCGGGCAGGTTCGGACCGTTCCTGGCGTGCTCCGCATATCCGGATTGCCAGACCACTCGCCGCCTCGTCGAGGGCACACGCAAATCCATGCAGCCCGATGAGCTGCTCGACGAAAAGTGCACGCTCTGCGGCAACGGTCTCGTCAAAAAACATGGCCGCTTCGGCGAATTCATCGGCTGCACTGGCTATCCCAAGTGCAAATACACGCGCCCCATCACCATGGGCATCAAATGTCCGAAGTGTGTTGAGGGCGAATTCGTCCGCCGCGGCAGCGCTGGAAGAGGAGGCCGCGGCCGTCCGCGTATCTTCTACGGCTGCTCTCGCTATCCCGATTGCGATTTTACTACGCCGTTCATGCCGATCGCCGAGCCGTGCCCCAAGTGCGGCGCGCCCTTCATCGTCGAAAAGAAAACCAAAATTGGCCTGGTGCACACCTGCTTGAAGGAAGGCTGCGACTGGGAAAAACTCGCCCCCGAACCGATCGCCGTGCCGCCGCCGCAAGCTCAACCCGAAGAAGCCACGCCCGTCGGCGCAAAGCCGTAATTCTCCCCAAACTTAACCTTGGGAGCTTTGGAGTGCGGCAGCTCTGCTGCCGCTTTTTCTCAAGCGCTCGTTCGACTCTATGCTAACGAGGTCTCTAGTCACCAAGTTTCATTTAGGCGCCGGAACGTCGTAATTCTCGTCCGTGTAAACAAGCAGCGGCGTTCCTGGCTTTATCTCCACGTCTTTTCCATGTTTTATCAAGCCAATAGGTCCGAACAAAACCGTCAGAGCCACTGTCGCGCCTACTTTTCCTTCTCCCTCTTTGCCTTTGGTTCCGCGCAGCCTTAGCCGCCCTGAATCCGTGATCAGATAATCCAATCTCATGTTCAGTTCGCCGGCCTTACCCATCATCCCTGCTTTTTTTGCATGCGTGATGGTCCCCACCGCCTTCGCTCCGGCTTTCACGACCACTACGTCCCCTATTTTGATGTCTTGATCGAGCACAAGGCTGACGGTGTCGTCGTCGTTCGCGGTCTTCGAATTCAGGTCTTGCGCGAATTTCAGACTCACGTCCGCCCCTTCTTTGAGAATAAGCTTTTCCGGAGGCGCAGCCGCCACGGGCGCTGGCGGCTTGCTGGCATCAGCAGGCGGTTGTTGTGGCTCCTGTGCCAAAAGCGTTCCAATGAAACATAATGCAAAAACAATCGCGCTCGCCAACATCCTCAATCGCATGCGATCCTCCCAGACCGATTTCTACTGATTGAGGGAAGCGTATCACCGACTCACGTACTGGAGACGGCCGGACAGTTGCAGTGTTCCGGGCATCACACTTCTAGTGGCAGACCCGCCGAATAGACAGGTTCGCTGTCATATGCTGCTCTATAATCAATAGTGCGAGACTGGCTGAGTCTCTGGTACAAAATGAAAACGGCCATCGTCAAATACCTAGAGTATCTTCGTGCAGTAAAGAATTCCTCCCCCCACACGATTTCCAATTACGGCAAGGACCTCGGCCAATTCATTGCCTACTTATCGCCGCCTGGTCTCGAGCCGCCTGCCCTAAGCGCCGTTACGCACAACACGATCCGCGAATTCGTCGGACATTTGCATGACCACGGCCTCCAGAAAAGCTCTATCGCGCGCAAGCTTGCCGCGCTTCGCTCCTTCTTCAAATACTGCGTCCGCGAAGGCCGCTTGCAGGAAAATCCCGCCAGGCTCGTGCCCACTCCCAAATTGCCAAAACGCATTCCCTCTGTGCTCTCTGCCGAAGAGATGAACGGTTTCCTGAATCAGCTTGCCGATATGGGGTCCGCTTTAAGCACCGGTGGCGAAGTTCCAAAAAAACGTGCGCGACAGAGTGAGAATGCTTCCCCCAATAAGCTGATCAAACTTCGCGACGAAAGCCTGCTTCTTCGCCGCGACCGCGCTCTGCTGGAATTGCTCTACGCCGCCGGACTCCGCGTAAGTGAACTCACTGGCCTCAATTTCGCCGACATCGACCAAAAAGAGCGGGTACTGCGCGTCGTAGGCAAAGGCGACAAGGAGCGTATTGTTCCTTATGGCACCAAAGCGCAGGAGGCTCTCGAAAAGTATTGGCCTCTGCGTGAAGAGTTGTTCCTGCAAGCCTCCAGCAGCCGCGGTCGTCACCGCGACGCACCGCACACCGAAGCCGTATTCCTCAATTACGCCGGCCGTCGCCTCACACAACGCTCCGTCGGCCGCATCGTTAAGAAATACGTCCGCCTCGTCAACGTGAATTGGGACTTGCATCCCCACTCTCTGCGTCACGCATTCGCCACGCATCTTCTCGCCGATGGCGCCGACCTCCGCGCCATTCAAGAACTCCTCGGACACCAATCGCTCTCCACCACGCAGAAATACACCCACGCATCCATCCGCCAATTGATGGACATCTACGACAAAGCACACCCGCACGCATAAATGTTCGGGCCTCTCGAATCCAGGATTCGATAGCGAGAACTTTGCGGCCGTTTTTTATTTTGTTATCGACTGCCCAGCACTAGAACGAGAACTTCGCTCCGAACTGAAGCTGCCGCGCCCCAATGAAAACGGAGTTGTTCGCCGCCGTTAGCGCGCCAAACCCACTAGCCCCGGTGCTATAGGTGAGCGTAGGCACGGCCGCGGTCCCTCCGGTTGTATAGGCCGTGGTCACTGCGGAGTTGTAATTGACGTGATTGAACAAATTGAACGCCTCTACGGTGAGTTCCAGCCGCAACCGTTCATAGATTGGGAAGCTTCGAGCTATCCGCATATCCGTGTTAACGGTGGCGGGCAGCGTGTAGCCATTCTTCGGCACAAAGACGGCCCGCGTCGAGGTCTTACCCCCAGTGGGCCCGCCCGCGCTCACCGCAGCTCCGAGTCCCGAAGGTGCGTTACCTGAGACGACGGCCGTATATGGCAGGCCAGACTGCGCAACCTGGTTCAGAGATATCGTCCAGCCGGAAAGCGCCACACGTGCAAAAGCATTTTCGCTCTTCGCAAAATAGGGTGGCTGCCAAACCACTGTGCCCACAAACCGGTGACGCACTTCGAGATACGATCTCCCCTCTTCAAGTGCGAGATCGCCGGGATTCACGGGCGTATTGCTGGTGATAGCAGCGGAAGAAGAAGCGCCGTCGTCAGTGGCGCTCGCGTATGTGTAACTCAAATTAAATTGCAGCCCGTTTGAAATTCGCCGGTTGAACTGGCCCACCAGCCCGTTGTAGTGCGACGTCACGCACGAACAGAACATGACCATCTGCTGGTAGTTCGGGTTCGGCCGCGTGCCGGCGAAGAATGGTTCCGTAACCGTCTGCCCGTTCAACGGCCCCCCCGAAACGGTGTATGCGAGCGAAGTGGCAGCCGGAAGATTCGTGTCGATGCCGATCGGCAAGAAACGCCCGATACTTCCGATGTACGACACCGAAACCAAAGTGTTCGGCGCGATCTGATGCTCGGCTACCAGGTCAAATTCCTCCGCTCCGGGCAGGCGCATGTCAGCCGGGAAATAGACGATGTTCGGCTTGCCAACGCCGAACGCCGAGGGCGGTAAAATATTGGGGTAAATGGGCTCACTAGGAGTTGGCGTACCTGTTGAGTTAGCGGATCCTGTTGTCGGAAAGATTGTTGGGTTAATTTGGCCGCTTGGCGAACCCGTGAGTGTCAGTTGCTCGTAAATCTGTTCATTGGTGATGCGGCCATAGAACATGCCATAACCGCCGCGAAGTGCCGTCTTCCCATTGCCGAACACATCCCACGCAAATCCGAACCGCGGTCCCCATTCCTTGTGGTCGCTCGGGAATACAACGGTTTGCGGAACAGCCGGATTCGGTACCACCGGCGAAGGCAGCCCCTCATGGTCAAATCGCAGGCCTGCGTTGATGGTAAGCCGTCGTGTGGCATGCCAATCGTCCTGTATGAAAAATGCAGTCTCCACAGTGGAGACATTAAATGCCAGCGGCCCAAACGTTTGGAGGTAATCGTTGTAGCAGGGAATTTGAAACGTAGTCCCCGCGCTGGTGGACGTGCACGCACCACCGAGACCGTTTGCTTGCGTAATATAGTCGCTCAGAAAATCCTGAAGATAGGTGTAACTGTATTCCCCGAGTTGATCGCCGGAGGCATAACTGTTCAGGTCATCGCTCACATGGCTGACATCAAAGCCCAACTTGAGCAGGTGCCGGCCCTTGGAGATTCCAAAGTTGTCAGCGACCTGATACCTCTGTTCGTTCGGAAACGCCGGCCGTTGCAGGTAAGAAGGCGCTCCGAAAATCCAGCCGCAGGGCAGCGCCACGCTCGTAGGAGTCTCGGTTGTTACGCCAGAAAATCCGCATGAGTTGATATCCACCTGTGGCGAGAGCCCCGTGAGCGAACTGACCGGCTCGCCTGGCAGTGCGGGAGTGGTGAACTCGAATTCATTATCGCGGCTATAAGAGAACCGCGCTTCGTTTGTCAGCGAAGTGCCTATGGACGTCGTCCAACTTGCGATAGCCCGGTCATCATGAACGTAGTCATTACCGTTGCTGTCGATGCCGCGCGCCACGACGCTGCCCGTCTGCACGCCAAACGGCGAAGTCCAGCGCGCGCGATTATAGGAAACGGTGATCGTGTCCCGGTCGGTAGGTTTCCAATCCAGCTTCGGGAAGAACAGCGTCTGATCGCCCGTCCGAGGCGAAGTGCCGGTTGTGGAGTCGAGAAACGCCAGAGCGGAATTCACCTGCGCCTGCGTAAATCCGCGGCAGTCGAGAATCTGTCCAGTCGTCAAGCTCTTCGGAGCCGCCGATCCGCTCAGCGTCGCATTCGCGCAAGACGCCGGTGCGGCTACCGTGATCGGCAAGAAAAAATTGTTCGGCGTCGAGGGAATATTGGTCACGGGGAAATGATGAATTTGATCGTCGAAATTGAAATACCAGAAAAGCCTGTTCTTGATGATCCTGCCGCCCGCGTCCCCGCCCATTTGCTGTCGGATATCCAACGGTTTAATTGGCACGCTAACGTAAAGACCGTTCGGTTGAAGCACCGCTCCCGTTGCAAACGGCGTGAATGCACCGCCGATCGTGTTATCGCGATTGAAATAGAAAACGTCTCCATGAATCTCGTTCGAGCCGCTCTTGGTGATGGCGTTCACTACCCCGCCCACCGCGCGCCCATACTCCGCCGAATAATTTGAAGTCGTAACCTGAAACTCCTGCACAGAATTCAAGCTTGTCGAGTAAGCCATGCGCGTGCGCCCCACTTCTTCCGCGAAAAAGGCTTGCGTATTCGCCGTTCCGTCCACGGTGTTGTTGTCGAAGATGTAGCCCACGCCGCGAAACGAGATGTCGCCAAACGTGCCGTCCGGCACAGCGCCCGGTGTCAAAAGTGCAAAATAAGACCACCTGCGCGCGTTAATCGGCAAATTCTCCAGCGCGACGCTATTGAAGTTCGTCGCAAACGTGCTCTGCTCCGTGTCCACCGTCGGAGCCTCGCCGCTCACCGTCACAGTCTGCGTCTGCCCAGCAAGCCCCAGGACAATGTCAGCTGTGGTTACCACACCGACCTCCACCACCACTTGCTGTGTGTAGGGAGAGAAACTGGAGACGCTGGCGGTCAGTTCGTAATTCCCAGGCTGCAGATTGATAACCAGGTATCGGCCGCTGCTGTCCGCTTTCGCCGACGCCAATGCATTCGTCGCCAGGTTCCTGGCGCTCACGACAGCGTCCACCACACCTCCACCTTGAGAGTCGGTGACGGCCCCTCCCACCGCACCATACACCTGCGACTGCGCCTCCCCGCGCGTTCCCAGCAACAGGCTCAATGCTAGCGCCGCCAACAGAGCGAAAGCCCTGTGCGTAGAGGTTTTGCGGCTGATCGATTTGCCTCTCATCATTTCATCCCTGTCCTCGGGAGCAAGCGGCGGCTCGTCTGCCTCACCTGCTTCGGGCGGCACTCAATATGTGCTGGGCAATTTACGTTACTACCAAAGGAGGGAGCGATGATGAAACTGGTATAAATACTGCAGGGAGAAGCAAGTCCTCGAAGGGCTAGACCGCGAAAATTCGATAAATCGGCGCCGCCGGCTAGTGGCCTTCACGCTAATACAGCCCAGTCGCTTACGATTGGCCGTCCAGGAACTCTCGAGCAATCGCATTGCACTCTTCAAACGCGCCTTCTTCGCTGTGGGGACTATGCTTGCCGTTCCCTACGAACTTGATAGCTGCTCGCGGCGCTGCGGCGCGAACAAGCTCCATCTCACCCGGCTCCGTTCGCGGATCAAGGCTTCCGTGCAGGAATAGCGTCGGCACCCCAAGTTTGCCCAGGCCCCCGTCGTACAAATCCTCATCCGGCCGCTGTACGCGGTCGGCAATCCGGAACCATGCGGTGCAATTCCGTCGCAATACCGTTGGCCACTGCATGTCCCCATGGTCCTGTGCGAGCAAATTTTTCGTTTCTTCGCCTAGATCTTCCGGATGGGCGGCAAATCGCTCGAAGAAAGACCGCGATCCCGGTTTTCTCCGCAGAAAATGGAAGGCTTCCAAAATCAAACGGTCGCAGCGCTCCGGCGCTGCCAATCCGGCCATCGCACTGATCACGGATCCATCGCTGTGGCCCCACAGCGCGGCGCGCTCGATGCCCAGCGCATCAAGGAATGCAATGGTTTCCGCTGACGCCCGCTTGTGAAAATCGAGCGGCATTTCCCCCGCCACTCGAGTCGACCGTCCATATCCGGAACGGTCGGGGATCAATATTCGGAATTCATTTTGAAAAGCCGCAATCTGTTGATCGAAGGGATAGACTCCATACCCCCAGCCCCCATGCAGAAAAACAAGCGGTTTCCCGCGCCCAAACTCGCGATAGTGGATTGTGACGGGACTCAAATCAGGCGCGTGGGGAGAACTAACCAGCTCGAGAGTTGGCACTAAGCCTCGTCCCCAAGCCGATTCCGCCCGCACCCATCCGCTTTACAGTGGTTGGTTGTTGAAGCCACGCGCCCGTACAGTACGACAGGCGAATCTCCGAACTCAAGCAATGACTCGCACAACTATCAGCTCGTAGGGGCACGGCACGTTTACCCTGCTTGCCCTGAGGAACGAAGGGAGCCTCGAAGGCCGTGCCCGTCTTTGCATATTAACGCGCATCGAGCGCATTGCTCGCCACCCGATCCATTTGCCCCAAAACAAAAACGGCTGGCAGCGTTCGCTGCCAGCCGTTTCATTTTTCAGTGGAAAATCTAGATCAATTTACCGGTGACCACCACCGCCATGGAAACCACCACCACCGCCGCCGTGGAATCCGCTAGCGCCATGGAACCCGCCAGCCGCAACGCCACCGTGGAATCCACCGCCTACTGAACCACGTGCAACCCCACCGCCAGCAAGACCTCCATGCGGAGTAGCAACCGGTCCGCGGCCAGCATAGCCACCACGTCCGTTATAACCGCCACGCCCGTAGTAACCGCCGTGAGCGTAGTAACCGCCATGACCGTAGTAACCGCCATGGCCCCAATATCCGCCACCATAGCCGTGGAACCAGGGTCCTGCCCCGATGAATACTCCACCTGTGAACCAACTCGGGCCGTAGTAACCGTAAGGCGCGCAGCCATACGGCGCATAACCGTAGTACCCATACGCGCAAACAGGTGCAGCATATCCACCGTAAACGGGCCCAACTCCAATTCCGACTCCAACCCTAACCTGGGCCTGCGACGGCGCGGCTAACGCAAAAGCGCAAACAGCCAAAAGCGCCAAATATTTTAGATATCTCATGATCTTATCCTCGCTAGATCCAAACTGATCATCTCAAACGCCTCGGATCTAAGTGCTCTCAGGTGTCTCATTCATTCTGAAGCACCTGTCTAGTTAAACTCGAAAACGGCCCAAAAGTTGCGGTCGGTCCGGCTGGTCTGCCTCGAGCTACCGCCGCGCGCTCTAACTCCTTTGTTTCTTGAGTGGCACAGCCAATCCTGGCTGTGCTTTAGCCCGGAGATAATTATGCCTTGACAAAAGGTTACTCAAAGCGTATAAGTAGACGTAGATAACACTGTGCCAGCCATGGTTGCGCGCCAGCCCTCAGGCTGGCGTTTTTGCTTTAGGCCCTGCTATGACCACGCAAATGCCCTGATATCAATACTTTCAAGGCTTGCACACTTTTAGTGCAAATAAGCCTTGCAAGCCGCTTAGAATCAACACTTACGTATGTATAGAGAAACACACGGCTTTAAGTTTATTAGAATGAATGCTTACAAAAAAACCGAGGGTAGGGGTCTTATTGTTAACTGCCTTGCTGCAAGCCGACCGCGGTTGGCCGAGCTAACTGGCTGCCCCGCAGCGATCCCTCGCTCTCCGCGCGTATGGTCGATATGGGTCGGCACTCCACGCCTTCCGCTTAAAAATTCCGCGCCCAACCCGCGATCCTTCGTTGACGCTTTAGCTGGTTCACCGCTATAATTGGGGTTTGTCTTTATAGCTTGGAGGGCAGATGTACGCCGTTATTCAGACCGGGGGAAAGCAATATCGTGTCGCACCGGGCGACACCATTCGTATCGAACGCGTCACGGGCGAAGTCGGCGAAAAAGTGACGTTTGGCAAAGTTCTCGCTGTCCACACGGACGAAAAGAAAATCGTCCTGGGCGACGACGCTTCCAAAGCCAGCGTGAGCGGCAAGATCGTCACGCAAGGCCGCGCCAAGAAAATCACCGTGCTCAAGTTCAAGAAGGGCAACCAGTACAAGATTTCTCGCGGCCACCGTCAAAATTTCACGGCCGTCGAAGTCAGCGAAATTAAGCTGTAATTTTAGATTGTAGGGGCACGATTCATCGTGCCCGGGTTCGAGCGCAAAATTAAAACTTGTAGTGGCGCAGGTTTATCCAGAGCGTAAGCGAAGGAATGCTGCGCCCTCCCGAGATAAGGAAATCAGTCATGGCACATAAGAAAGGCGGCGGCTCCTCTACAAACGGCCGCGATTCACACGGACAGAGGCTTGGCGTAAAGCGCTTCGGCGGGCAGCTCGTCAACGCAGGCACGATTCTCGTGCGCCAGCGCGGCACGCGCCACCAGGCTGGCGAAAACGTTGGTCAGGGCAAGGACGACACGCTCTTCGCTCTCGTCACCGGCGTCGTCAAGTTCACGGACCGGGGCCGGCACGGCCGTTTCATCAGCGTCCAGCCAGCTACGCAAGCCGAGCCCGCTCAAGTCGTCAATTAATCGCCTGATCTTCTGAGGCGGCTTTACCCCACGCCTTCACGCATCTGCTATCCTTCTTAAAGGCAGGAGTGTCGCTGCACCTTCTATTGGAGCGTTATTCTCGTGTTTGTTGACGAAGCTAAAATACTGGTAAAGGCCGGCGACGGCGGCAATGGCTGCGTCGCGTTTCGTCGCGAGAAATTCGTTCCGCGTGGCGGCCCTTCCGGTGGCGACGGCGGCCATGGCGGCAGCATTTATCTGCAAGCGAACCCCAACGACAACACGCTTCTCCGCTATCGCTACAATCGCGAATTCAAAGCCGATCGTGGCCGCCACGGCGAAGGTTCTAACTGCAGCGGCCATTCCGGCGCGGACATGAACCTGCTCGTCCCGGTCGGCACGCTCGCTTACGACGAACAGACGGGCGAAACTATCGCTGACCTGTCCGTGCCCGGGCAGCGCGTGCTGATTGCCCAAGGTGGCAAAGGTGGCCGCGGCAATCAACATTTTGCTAAGCCCTGGCATCAAGCTCCTCGCGAACATGAAGAAGGTTTTGCCGGTGAAGAGCGCCGCCTGCGCCTCGAATTGAAGTTGCTCGCCGATGTTGGCCTGGTCGGTTTCCCGAACGCGGGCAAGTCCACACTGATTTCCGTGATTTCCGCTGCGCGTCCAAAAATCGCAAACTATCCGTTCACCACACTGGAGCCCAATCTCGGAGTCGTCAATGCCGACGGCGGCACCGGTGGCCACGGCACCGAGCTCGGCCGCACCTTTGTTGTCGCCGATTTGCCCGGTCTCATCGAAGGCGCGCATCTAGGCGCCGGCCTTGGAATCCGTTTCCTTCGCCACGTCGAACGCACCCGCCTCATCGTGCATCTAATCGACACGAGCGATTCTAACGTCGATGATCCGATCCACTCGTTTCAAGTCATCAATGGAGAGCTGGAAGCTTTTAGCGCTTCGCTTATCGAAAAGCCGATGATCGTCGTTGCTACCAAGCTGGATGCTACTACCGATCCTACGCATCTCGAAGAGCTTCGGGATTTTTGCAAGCAGCGCAACCTTGAATTCCACGCTATATCTGCGGTTGTCGGTGACGGCGTGAAAGACCTAGTCCGTTCCATCGCCGATGCCCTCGATAAAATTCCTCGCCCAGCGCACGAAACGACTTTGGACTTGCCAGTAACCTCAGGAGAAATTGACGAGAACGCGTCGGGACACGATTCCTTGCCTGCGCCGATCAAAAATTCGTGAGAAAATTGACCACAGTCACCTCTCGGGAGGCGCATTGACCACCGCCCAGGCGCATCGCACCGCCGCAAAGCATCACCCGCGTCGCATCGCGCTGTTCGGCGGCTCTTTCGACCCGATTCACAATGGCCATCTCGCCGTAGCCCGTGCCGCCGACCGCCGTTTCAATTTCGACGAAATTCATTTCATCCCAGCAAGCCGGCCGCCCCACAAACTCAAACAGCACCTCGCCCCCTTTCCCCACCGCTTTGCGATGACTTCGCTCGCCTGCTCCGAGCATCCACATTTCGTTCCTTCGCTCGCTGAAGCCGGTGAAGACTTTAGCGGGACACAGCTTCACTACTCCGTGGACACGGTGCGCTACTTCCGCCACGCCTACAACGGCCATGGCGACCGTATCTTCTTCATCATCGGCGCCGACGCTTTTCTCGACATTCCCGTTTGGAAGGAATACGAAACGCTTCTCGGTCTCTGCGATTTCATCGTTGCCAACCGCCCGGGAATTCGCGCCGAAGCCTTGCGGCTTGTGATTCCGCCGCATTTAATGGGCCGCCGCGACCTCAAAAAAAATGGAGAAACACCGCCGTCGCAAGTGGTTGCGGAGCTCCAGAACACCAATGTATATCTGCTCGAATCTGTTGCAATTGATGTTTCCGCCACCGATATCCGTCGGCGCGCCAACCGCGGCCAGTCTATTCATGGACTTGTCTCCGTGCGCGTCGAGGAATACATTCTCAAACAAGGCCTATACCGTTGAAACTTGAAACTTTGCCACAGGGCGTCCGATTGGCTGTTGAAGCTGCGCAAAATAAAAAAGCGGCGGGAATCACCGTTCTCGATCTCAGTGGCGTCGGCGCGTTCACAGACTTCTTCGTGATCTGCACGGGATTCAGCACGCCGCAAGTGCAAGCGATCTGCAGCGAAGTGGAAGACCAGCTCGAAAAGCATCTTCATCGCTCGCCGAAGCACCGCGAAGGACGCGGCTCCGCGGAATGGGCGTTAATCGATTTTGGCGGCTTCATTCTGCACGTCTTCAGCGAGCAAGCACGGCGTTATTACGATCTGGAACGCCTCTGGCGCACTTCGCCGAAGCTCGATATTCCCGATGAACCCGGCGTGGCCGCGCGAAGCCATTCCCTTGACGAAGCGCACCTCGCCGGCGAAGCCTATTCCAAATGAGCTCGGAGCGATTGCCGTGGATCGCGGAAGACCCGGCCTCTCAGCGTCTTCTCGAACTCGCGCAAAAAGTTGCCACAGCCGCAACAACACTCCTCATCAGCGGCGAAAGCGGCACCGGCAAAGATCATCTCGCGCGCCTCGTCCATGAACTGGGTCCACGTCGCGACGCCCCTTTTCTAAAGATCGATTGCGCCAGTCTTCCGCCAAACTTGGTGGAGAGCGAACTTTTCGGCCATGAGCTCGGTTCATTTACAGGCGCCGTCGAGCGCAAACTGGGCCGCCTGGAACTCGGCGGATCTGGCACGATCGTTCTCGATGAAGTCGCCGCGCTTACACCCGGCGCGCAAGGCAAGCTCCTTCGCGTTTTGCAGGAGCGCACTTTCGAGCGACTCGGTGGCACGGAAACGCTGCACATCGAAGCGCGGTTAATGGCCTTAACCAATGTCGATCTAAGCGCCGCCGTCGCCGCCGGGCACTTTCGCGAAGACCTCTATTTCCGTTTGAACGTTCTTGCTCTGACTGTCCCGCCGCTCCGAGAGCGCCGCGCGGATATCCTGCCACTCGCCGATCATTTATTAGCGACGTTGCGCTCGATCCACGGCCATCCAGGCTCGCATCTCAGCGAACCTTCACGCCGCATGCTTGCAACGTACGCGTGGCCCGGCAACGTCCGCGAACTGCGCAATGCGCTCGAACGCGCCATCGTTTTTTCGCGCGGCGACACGCTTGATCCCACCGATTTTCCCGACAACATTCGCGCCGCAGCTTCCGGCGCCGCCGGTTCCATCGCCGGCCTGCGCTCCCTCGAAGAGGTCGAGCGCGAAGTGATCGCCGCCACGCTCGAAGCCACTCACTACAAAATCAGCCGCGCTGCCGAAGCCCTCGGCATCAGCCGCAAGACCCTTCTCGAAAAACGCAAAAAATACGGTTTGAAGTGAAAATCCGCCTGCTCATGCTCGGCAAAACGCGCCGCGCGGAATTGCGCGTGGTGATCGACGATTATGTGAAGCGCGTTAGCCACCACTCGCCCGTCGAGATCACGGAAGTTCGCGACGGCGAAGCGGCAATCAAAAAACTCGATGCGGACCGCGCCGCAACAGTGGTTCTGCTCGATGCAGCTGGGAAAAATTTAGCTTCCGAGGCCTTTGCAAAATGGCTCGGCGAACACCGCGATCGCGGAACGCGCGAGATTATTTTCGTTTGCGGCGACGCTGACGGTTTCCCTCAGTCCCTTCGCGAACGCGTCCCGCAGAAAATATCTCTCAGCTCCATGACCTACTCCCACGAACTGGCACGTGCCATGCTCGCCGAGCAGCTCTACCGCGCCTTCGCCATCCTCTCCGGCAGCCCCTATCCGAAATAGCCGCTGTCGTGTAAAACTTTACGCACGATGCCCATTCGCGTTATTCCTGATCAAGACCAACCATCCGCCGCCATCGAAATTTCGCTCTCAACGCCGCTGCCCGATTACGATTTGCTCCAACTCGACCAGCCCACGCCGCGCGACGTTGACGCCGTTCTCGTTTCGCAAGGCTTTCGCGATCTTGTGGATGACGCGCGCGGAGTGCTGATGGATCTGCTCGCCCACCCTCCGTTCCAGGCGAACTCGCCCGAACACGCCAATCTCGATTTCACGCATTCCGCTCCGCTCGCGCTCGAACTCACGCAGCTTACCGGCGCGATCTGTCCCGGCGACGATGAGGTGTATCGCCCTGGTCTCTGGATTGTCATCCGCGATCCGCACGCGAAGCTAAAAGCTACTCTGCCCTCTGCCACGCAAGAGCGCATCGCCGCCATCGCCGCCGAACTCGCGAAGCGCCTCCAACTTGAGTAGATGCGCGAAAAAGCTCGGCGCAGGAATGATCGTTTTTCGATTGCGTGGTTTCTTTTTGGTGAACTTGACTTTATCCCGATGGAATCTCCACACTTCATTGTTTTTATAGAACCGAGTTTGTTCGATGTATGGCGTAGAGGCCGAAGGCGATGCCGGAAGAAAAAGGACTGCTCATTGTTTACACCGGGCCGGGCAAGGGCAAGACGACTTGCGCCTTGGGCACGGCGTTTCGCGCCGTCGGGCAAGGACTTCGTGTGCTGATGGTGCAATTCATCAAGGGTTCGTGGCACTACGGGGAACTCGACGCGGCGAAAATGTTGGGTGACGATAAGTTTGAAATTCGGCCGATGGGGCGGGGATTCGTGAAAATTGGGGGCGCGGAGACCGATCCGGAAGACATCAAACTAGCGCGAGAATGCTGGGAAGCGGGACGCGACGCAATCTATGGAGGGAAGTACGACCTTGTGGTGCTGGACGAAATCAATTACACGATCAGCTACAAAATGCTGGACGCGGCGGAAGTCGCGGAGGCGCTAAAAAACCGACCGGAGCGAGTGCACGTGATTTGCACGGGCAGGAACGCGCATCCTCAGCTTGTGGAGTTGGCGGACCTCGTTACAGAGATGCGCGAGGTGAAACACCCCTACACCAAGGGTATACTGGCCCAGCGGGGTATCGACTACTAATTGCGATGCGGGGAGGTGGCCCCGCGGACGGACTTACCGGCTGGACATTTATTTATTAATAGGACTTACTAGCGATAACGAACGGACGGCTTTCGACTTTCACCTACACCTATGGCCTGGTTTAAGCGGGATAAAAAATCGATCGACGCCGCCACGCCCCCCGAAGAGCGGCGTGTGCGCACAGAGGGGCTATGGGCCAAGTGCGAGTCCTGCGGCACGATTGTTTTCCGCAAGGACTTGGAAGCCAATCTGTATGTCTGCCCAAAGTGCCAATTCCATTTCAAGATGAGCGCGAAGCAGCGCCTGGAAATGCTGCTGGACGGAAGATGGACGGAGCACGATGCGGGCATGACGTCCACCGATCCGTTGAAGTTCGTGGATACGAAGCCTTACGCGGCGCGCCTCAAGGAAGCTCGCAAAAAACTCGGCATGAATGACGCGGTCATTACCGCGGAAGGCCGGCTCAACGGGCGCGGGATCGTTTGCTGCGCGATGGAATTTGCGTTTATCGGCGGCTCGATGGGCGCGGTGGTGGGAGAGAAGGTCACGCGCGGAATCGAGCTGGCCATCGAATCGCGCCAGCCTTTGGTTATGGTTTCCTGCTCCGGCGGCGCGCGCATGATGGAAGGCACGATTAGCCTCATGCAGCTGGCAAAAGTTTCCGCGGCGCTGGCCAAGCTCGACGACGCCAAGGTGCCATATATTTCTTTGCTCACAGATCCCACCACCGGGGGTGTTACGGCGAGCTTCGCCATGTTGGGCGACATCAATATCGCCGAACCTGGCGCACTGATTGGTTTTGCCGGCCCGCGTGTGATCGAGCAGACGATACGGCAGAAACTTCCCGAGGGATTCCAACGCTCGGAATTTCTTTTGGAGCATGGATTTCTCGATGCTGTCGTGCATCGCAAAGACCTGAAAGCGTTTATCGCCAACTCCTTCGATCTTCTTCTGAGCTGAAATGAATTACGAAGCTGCCGTCCGCTATTTGCTTTCGCTGGGAAGGGAATTGGCGGCGCCGACGCAGGCAGCTGCGGCGAAATTCGATCTAGAAAATATAACTATTCTCGCCGAACGCCTTGGCCGGCCCGACCGCGCTTATCCGTCCGTGCACGTTGCAGGGACTAATGGCAAGGGTTCGACTGCTGCATTTTTGGAATCAATACTGCGACGCTCCGGTTTTCGGACTGGGCTAAACACTTCGCCGCATCTGGAAAAAATCAACGAGCGCATTCGCGTAAACGGTGAAGAGATCAGCGACGAAGCGTTTGCTGAGACGTTTACGCGGATTCAGGCTTTGAACGAGGAGCTGCTCGCGGCGGGAAAACTTAGGGCGCATCCGACGTACTTCGAGTGCGTGACGGCGATGGCGTTTGAGTATTTTGCACGAGCGCGGGTGGAGTTCGGCGTTTTCGAAGTAGGGCTCGGCGGTCGGCTGGACGCGACAAATATTCTGACGCCCGTGGTTTCGATTATTACGCGCGTGGACTTTGATCACGAAAACTTTCTTGGGCATTCACTGGCGGAAATCGCGGCGGAAAAAGCGGGGATTCTCAAGCCAAGCGTTCCAGTGGTCGTCGCCGAGCAGCGACCGGAAGCGATGGAAGTAATTCGCGCGCGTGCGCGAGAGCTTGGCTGTCCAGTCATAGAGACTCGGAGTGCGTTCCACGTTGAAAAGGAATGGATGGAGAACGGCTGCAGTCGTGCGCGCGTCGTGGAGGTTGAATCCGGCTGGTCCATGGAGCTTGCGACGCGGCTACCAGGCAAGTTTCAAATACAAAATAGCCTCAATGCTGTAGCAGCCGCACGATACCTACAGAAGCGCGGGTATCGCGTTTCTGACGAGGCGATCACGCAGGGGGTCGCCGAAGCCGTTTGGCCCGGACGTCTCGAAAGAGTTCAGACCGAGCCGGATGTATATCTGGATGGCGCGCACAATCCCTCGGCAGCGAGAGAGCTTGCTGCATTCCTGGAGCAGAACCTCAGCGGCAGAAAAATCTGGCTGGTGTTTGGCGCGTTGCGCGACAAAGCCGTGGATGAAATTGCCGGTGTACTTTTTCCACATGCGGCTGAGGTAATTTTCACGCAGCCGCGGACGACGCGCGCCATTTCTGTCGGCCAGCTTGCGGACATCACGTCGCACCACGCCGCGCATTTCACGATCATTCCTGAGCCGGAAGCGGCGCTCGAATATGCACTTGATCGAGCCGCTTCGGACGACGCCGTCATCGTCGCCGGGTCGCTCTATCTTGTTGGGCAGCTGCGCCACTACTGGAAAAATCGTGCGCAGGTCGCCGCGCGCTGAAAAACACCGTAGAATATCCGGCTCGGGTTCCGATAGAGTCTTTCCCGACATACTGAAGAGCGATGGCGAAGAAAACCTCAAAGGGACAAAAGCGCGCTAAAAAAGGGATGCCCAGGGGGACGAGTTCGGACGCGCGCCCACTTGTTGGCATCATCATGGGCTCGTCTTCCGATTGGGAGACGATGGAGCACGCTGTCGCGACGCTTTCGGAACTTGGCGTGCCACATGAAACGCGCGTGGTATCCGCTCATCGCACTCCCGACCTTCTTTTTGAGTATGCCGCAGGTGCGGAAAAGCGCGGAATCGAAGTGATCATCGCGGGTGCTGGCGGCGCGGCGCACTTGCCGGGAATGACGGCTTCAAAAACGGTGCTGCCGGTGCTCGGCGTTCCGGTGGAATCGAAAGCATTGAAGGGGCTCGATTCGCTGCTTTCCATTGCGCAAATGCCTGGCGGGATTCCCGTGGGCACGCTGGCGATTGGCAAAGCTGGAGCGATCAACTCGGCTCTTCTTGCCGCAGCGATTCTCGGCGGCAAGTATCCTCACATTCGGGAGGCGTTGCGGTCATTCCGGGAAGCTCAAACGAAGCGCGTTCTGGCAAATCCCAATCCATCCACGGCGATTCTTCCTCAGGAGAAGAAGTCGGCGAAGCTCACGAAAAAGAGGAAAAGAGCGTGAGCATCGGTATCCTCGGCGGCGGACAGCTGGGTTACATGCTTGCCCTCGCAGGTTATCCGTTGGGTCTGCGATTCCGTTTTCTCGATCCTTCTCCAGAAGCGCCCGTGGGACGGATTGCTCCGCGAGTCACAGGAGACTTTACAGATCGCGCGGCGCTGGAAAAATTCGCACACGGGCTGGAAGTGGTGACCTACGAGTTTGAGAACGTGCCGGTGGACGCCGTGCAACATCTGGCCAAGAAGGTGCCCGTTTTTCCGCCGCCGGGGGCGCTCGAGACCGCGCAGGACCGCCTCAAAGAAAAACAGTTGTTCGAGAAGCTGGGAATCGGCACGACCGAGTTCGCATCAGTGCCTGTCGCCTACGACATCGATGTAGCGATCAAAAAAGTGGGGCTGCCGGCGGTGGTCAAAACCCGGCGGATGGGTTACGACGGGAAGGGGCAATGGGTTCTGAGGACGGCGGAGGACGTGAAGGCCGCCAAGGACGGTTTGCCCAAACAACCATGTATCGCGGAGAAGCTTGTCAGCTTCACCCGCGAGCTGTCGGTGATTGCGGTGCGGGGCAAAGCGGGAGAGACGGCGTTCTACCCGCTGGTGGAAAATCACCATCGCAACGGGATACTGCGGCTTTCGCTGGCGCCGGCGCCAACGGTCAGTGCGGAGATACAAAAGGCAGCCGAGGATGCGGCGCGCAAGATCTTGGAAGAGTTGAAGTACGTGGGCGTGCTGGCGATTGAGTTCTTTGAATGCGATGGGAAACTGCTCGCGAATGAGATGGCTCCGCGTGTCCATAACTCTGGGCATTGGACGATCGAGGGAGCGGTGACGAGCCAGTTTGAAAACCATCTGAGGGCCATCTGCGGTCTGCCCTTGGGTGCGACCACGACCATTGGAGCTTCCGCAATGATCAATCTGATTGGTGAGGTGCCCGAATCGGCGCAGGTTTTGGCTATCCCTTCCGCTCATCTCCATCTTTATGGAAAAGAGCCGCGCCCCGGCCGCAAACTCGGTCACGTCACACTCCGCGCGCCTTCTTTCGAGCAGCTTGTGAGCCGCTTTGCGAGTCTTCCAACCTTTTTCCAGCGTCCTGAATTCTGCTTGGACGCGCGGGGAACAAGTAGCATGTCTCCACTGGGCTGACTGGTTCCGAAGTGCGCAAAGAGCGGCGAAAGCGGGTGGCGTCAGTTTATGGTTACCGCTGTCAGGTGTTCAGCTGCGGATTGCGAAGCGAGTGCTACCCAGGCCCAAGGCTCACTCTGTGTTAAGTTCCCGCCGAGCCAGCTAGTGAGAAAAATGTGCTGACAATACTCAAGGCTCTGCTGGGGATTATCGGTCCCACGTTTGTGGTCTGGGCTTGGGCACAACCGTCGCGTCGGGGCACCGTTGGACGCCGATTCGGATGGAGCCTTGTCATTCTCACTGGAACTGCTACAACGCTGCTGATGATATTTTTCCTAACCCATCCCTAGTCGCATTACCGGCCTTCTGGCTGCGGGGATTCCACTTCTCTGGTAGCCGCGATTGCCAGGATTTTGGATCGTCACTGTCAAACGATGCCGCACTGCTATGCGGCCCCCAGCGGTCAGTGTGAAAGTTTGGCGCGCAACCAGAACGCGAAAGCAAGAGCCCCCGAATAGGCGACACCGTTACAGATTGGCACCGACCAGAGGAACAAACTTGTTGATCCATGCGGGCCGATACTAAAGCACAAGGAGAGGAAGACTCCTGGAAGCGCAAGCATGCCTACGCCGTCGCTTGTTAGCGGACGAAATTCCGCCCAGCAACCGATGGCTGTGGCAGCGATAAAGAACACTGCCAATATGAATATCTTCGTTCGAGGGCGTTTCATTAGATCATTGGGTGCGTCCCTTATCCCCGATTGCGCATACAATCGAGCGACGCGAGTCACGGTGTCCTCGATTCTCATTCTAGCCACTTCGGGACAATGCTTCCAAGGTGTGACCTCAAAGCGTCACTCGCCAGTGCTTGATTAGTTGAGTCATCGGAAACTGAGCCACCACTCCACCTGGAAGCTGGCTGGGTTGCTGCCCTTCCCCGCGAATGCTACGATTTGGCATTCCATGAGCCCCGAAACTCCCAACCGGCCCCGTGTGGGGATCCCCTGGCGAACGTCGGAAGAGGAAGCGCAGGACAATCGCCCCAAGATTGCCAATTACGAAGATGCCGTGCGCAAGGCGGGGGGCGAACCAGTACTCATCCCCCTGAACGACCGGACTAAACAAGGGCGAATCATTCCGGAGCTGGATGCGTTCGTTCTACCGGGCAGTCCTGCAGATGTCGAGCCTGCGGAATATGGTGCCGTGAATCAGGGCAAATCCGCGCCTGCTGACTTGCCGCGCGAGCAGGCTGACAGAGCCATTCTTGCCCATGCTTTTGCGGAAAGGAAACCTGTTCTGGCCATCTGCTACGGGTGCCAGCTCTTGAATGTCTATCTGGGTGGGACGCTGATTCAGGACGTAGGGTCGGAGCTTGGGACCACGACGCCGCACCGGAAGAAGGACGTTTCGCCGGAGCCGAAGGACGATCCGATTCATGGCGCGAAGTTCGATCCGGAGAGCCGGCTCGCAGAGCTGGCAACTAGCGAGCGGGCCTTCATCAACAGTTCGCACCACCAGGCGATCGCGAAGCCGGGGAAGAATCTGCGAGTTACGGCGCACTCGACGGATGGAATTATCGAAGGTGTGGAATGGACCGGCGACGCGAATTGGGTCGTCGGCGTTCAGTGGCATCCGGAGCGGATGTTTGGCGACGCTTTTTCCGAGCGATTGTTTCGTGATTTCGTGGCCGCGGCGCGTGGCGCGGTGGTGCAAAAGGCGTAGCTGTTGGTATTTCGACTTTCATTTTTCAAATTGTTGGGGGACTGGATGATTTCACTTGCAGGCAAGGCGGCACTCATTACTGGTGGTTCTCGGGGAATCGGCGCAGCGGCCGTCAAACTCTTTGCACAGGCCGGCGCGGACGTAATCTTTAGCTACAACAAAGCCAAGGACGCTGCGCTTCAGGTCGAGCAAGAAGCCAAAAAGCACGGAACGCGGGTCGAGGCCTTTAAGGCGGATGCCGGGAAGCACGCCGACAACAAGAAGCTGGTGGACCAATGCATCGCTCGACTCGGGCGATTGGATATTGTGGTGGCCAATGCGGGAGTCTGGAATATCGAGGACTTGCCGATCGAGAACATGAGTGAGAAGCAGTGGGATGACATGATTCGGGTGAACTTGAAGAGCGTGTACTCGATTATCCATTTCAGCGTGCCGCAGATGATCAAGCAGAAGTCTGGCAAGATTATTCCGATTACGTCGACGGCTGGGCAGCGCGGGGAGTCGTTTCACACACATTATGGCGCGAGCAAAGGCGGCGTGATTAGCCTCGTCAAAGGGCTCGCCGTAGAGCTCGCCAAGCACAACATTCTCGTGAATTCGATCGCTCCGGGATGGGTCGCCACGGACATGTCGAATCCGGTGATTCAGACGAAAGCTGGAGTGAAGGCGGTCGCAGCCGCGATTCCGCTCGGACGTCCCGCTACGGCGGAAGAAATCGCGGGGCCGATACTCTTCCTGGCTTCGGACCTGGCCAACTTCCTCACCGGAGAGATCATCAATGTAAACGGAGGTTCCGTCTTGTGCGGTTGAAGCTCGTCCAGTTCGCGGTTGCAGGTCTGCTCGTGGGTGCGGCATTTGCATCGCGAGCTGCCGCGCAGAATCCCGACTCGATGATGCCGGAGCAAAGCGCCGCGAAGGCCAAACAAATTCTGAAGGACCTAGTAAATGCCCGCGGAGGCGCAGCCTACACGGAAGCCACGGAAGGCGAATGCCATGGCACACGCGCGCAATTCGGACACAATGGAGCGGTCCTCGGATACGTGGATTTCACGGAGTCGCGGCGCTGGCCAGATAAGGAGCGCCTGGAGTACGCGGCCAAGAGCCACAATCTGAAGAGCATCCTCAATACTGTGATCGGAGTCGAAGGCCTGGACTGGTCGCATGGCGGTCTCATCATCGTGTTATATAACGGCGATCACGGCTGGACGCTCGACCGTGGGGGGATCACGGATCTGGCGGTTGGATCGCTGGCCGAATTTCAAGAGCAAGTGAAGCGAAACATCGACAACGTGCTGAGGGTGCGCCTCAAGGAGCCGGGTTGGCTTTACCGTTTTGGCGGCAGCGATACGGTGGATTTGAAAGAAGTGGAATGGGTGGAGTTGATAGACAGCGAGGAGCGCAAGTTTCGGTTGGCGGTGGACCACAACACACACCTTCTGGTGCGAAGCGTGGTTATCACTAAGAACGAAGAAACCCAAGAACGGGATGACGACGTCACCATTTATACGAACTACCAGTTGAAGGACACCGTGTGGACCCCGATGCAAGTCAGCAAGGATCACAACGACCGACGCACAGCTCAATTTTTCTATGATACCTGCAGATACAATCCTGGATTTCCGAGCGATTACTTCGACAAGACCTCCCTCCAGAAGAAGAGCGCGGATGCGGGCACCAAGAAGGCTAAGAACTCAAATAATTGAGCTAGAGTAAAACCCAATGAGGAATCTGGCGGGCTCGGGGTCCTTTGTTCAAGTCATGCGCAAGGCGGGACTCGCCGATCGCCGAGAGCACTTGCGTCAAAACGGAACGCGGTATTTGGGTAGGCAGTACCGCCATTGACTAGTGCTATGGTTACGGATACTTGGGTACCGCGGTTCTATGGGATTTGTTGATAATATGTAATAGCCTTAGTAGGTTGGGTGTGCTCCCAGGGAGTCGCCGGAGTGGGCCTGACGGGTGTCGTCCCAAAATGATACTGAATGCCAAGTTCGTGTCCCCGCGTCGAAGCCCACGAAATGGCTTTAGCGTGGTGGAGCTCGTGCTATCTCTGGCAGTGCTCCTGGTCATTACAACTATGGCTGTCCCAGTAGTGGTGCGCTCGTTGCAGGTCTATCAGCTCAATTCCTCGGCTTCGCAATTGGCGGGGATGCTCAAGTTCGCAAAATTTGACGCTATTCGGCAGAACACAACAGTGAGCTGCTTGATCACGCACAGCGGGGCAAATTGGTTAATTTGGGTGGATTCCAATGGCAACGGCATAGCTGACGGAGCCGAACCGCAAATGATCATCGGCGGGAGCTTTACTCTTTTGCCTGCCGGCTCGGTCCCCGATCCGACCCCGATTACCTCTACGTTGGGGCCGGGCTTTTCGAATTTCTCCTGGGTGGTACTTTCTGGATCCAACACAAGTGTTTCCTATGACCAGCGCGGCGTTCTAGAGCCTCAAGCAGTTTATGCGCTGTACATTGGCAATCCGAATGACCCAAATTCCGGTTACCGCGCAATCATAACGATGCCTTCCGGCGCGGTGCAGGTGTGGACCTCGTCATCCGCCGGAAATTGGCAGCGAGTTAGTTGATATACGTGCAGGATAAAGTGATGAAGAATCCGCATGATCGACGGAGGTGCCCGAAGGATTGCGAGAATCAGCGCGGGTTCACGATTACAGAAGTTCTCATCGCCATTGTCATTATGTTGGTGGGGATCGTGGCGGTCGCGCAATTGGTGCCCGCTTCGATCGGATCTAATTCGGCGAATCGGAACGATTCTTCAGCTCTGGTGTTCGCGCAGCGGCAGATGGACCAATTCCTCAGCCAGCCTCTCAATATGTCGATCAGCCCGCCGGCTTTTACCGAAACTATCGACGCCCAGACCTTCACCTGTTATCTCGGCGACCCAACACAGCCATCAAACACGCTGGTCGGCAGCCCGGTGGCTCAATTCTACAACCAACTCGTCATCAATTTCAGCTCGGCGCCCGTAGCGAACTATAGCTTCACCTATCAAGATCCGAACGATCCTTATGGTTTGGTATACGACGTCCGGTGGGCGGTAATCACCACCACGAACACCAATGGCTTGGTCACCTCCAAACGATTCATCCTGGGAGCAAGAAAAAAGGGCGGCAACGGAATCTATAACCCGGTCACGCTAGACACGATACTTTCGAAATGAAACGCACTCATCAAAACCGGTGTGAACAGGGCTTCTCGCTCATCGAGATGATGATAGCTGCGGTGATATTTATTTTGCTTTGTAGCGCTGCGTTCGCGCTTCTCTCACTAGCGCAGCAGCGCTATCAGACGGAATCCCAGGTATTGAATTCCTTCCAAGAAGCCCGTTTCGGTTTGGATGAAATCGTTCGAGACGTGAATGGCTCGGCTTATCCTTCGCAAAACATGTTTGCGTTCAACCCCCATATCCCGGCGAAGAATCTTTATGCAATCACGCCAGTCGCCTGGGACCCCGGATATCTCTCGAATGCGCCTTGCCTGATTGGAACGGGCGGCGGCGGGACGTGCAATACGCCCGGAGATTTTGATGTGATCGTCGAGAGAGACGTCGACTATTGGCACACCGATGGTGTCGAATGGACCCGCTACCGGCTGCAGGGGAACATCCTGTCTCGCAGCCAGACCTACAAGGTAGTCGGCGGTGATCCCGAGTCGACCACCGCGCCCTCCTTCGTTCCCTACGTCCAAAATGTGATGAACAATGCCACGCCGGCGCAAATTGCAGAATTCCAGGCCTTCTACCCGAATATGTTTCCTGGCGCGAATCCCGTGCCGGTTTTCAACTACTTTTGCAACACGCCATACGGAACTGAGCAGTGCGTTGCGGCAGGATCTTACAATTCGCCCCTCAACGTCACGGATGTGGAGATCACGCTCATTGTGATGGCGCCCACGAAGGATGCGCAGACGGGCCAGGTTCGGCTCATCGAATTGCATGGACGAGGCCACGGCCTCAACCCGATACAATAGCAATTGCGGCGATGCAGTGAGATTGCATGCAGCGAGGGCAAAGCGTAAGGATGAGGATGGATCTTAAAACGCGCCGCAGTTCCGAGAACGGGATCGCGTTGCTGATCGCGATCTTTGTCCTTCTATTGATTAGTGTCGTGGCGATCGCTTTGCTTGTGTCCTCGGGTACGGAAACAGCGCTGGGCACCAACTACCGGACATCCTCGACTGTCTATTACGCGGCCATCGCAGGTCTGGAGGAAGCGCGCGGACGTTTGTTACCTAAGAATCCGAACTCTTTTATCCCTTCCGTCATTCCGTCTGGAGCCACGTTCCCGCTGGGCCAAACACTCTACGTCATAAATCGATCGCCAGGCGACAACATCGTTCCCTGGGACCCAAGCAATACTTATTACGATAACGAATATCAGGCTGAGTTTGGCGTCCCGGCGTCGAGTGCGTCTTGGCAGTCTGTCCCTTCGGTCTGGGATAACAATGTCCAGGGCATACCTGGTCCGATCTTCAAGTGGGTCCGAATCAATGCCGCGACTGAGCAGTCTCTCTTCGTGCAGGTGAATGCCAGCGGCTCATATGACAACAGCACCCCTATTTACTACGATCCCTCTCACCTCAATAATTCCGGCAACCCGTGGCCCAGCCTGGTTGTGGGATCGACGTCGACAGCAGTGCAAGCTCTGGAGGTCACAGCTCTAGCTGAGTTGCCCAGCGGCAGCCAGAAAACATTGCAGTACCTTGTGGCTCCTATATCGGTAAACCTTGCCTTTCCGGCTGCGCTGACATTGGACGGATACTCGGACGTTTTCAATAGCCCCGATCATTCCGCATGGGTGGTTGAGGGAAAGAGCGATGGGGGCGACAACGCTTGCTCTCCCGCGGGTCCGATACCTTACCCAGTGTATGCCGTCGCTGTCCCAGACAACCCTGACGTCGGCAATGTGATAAGCGGAATCCCCACAAGTCCGACAAACGAAACCGGAAACTTCACTGGAATGCCTCCTACTCCCAGCGTCGCCCGCGTCACGCTCGCTGCAAATTTGCAGACTGTGCAGGGCCTAAACCAAATTGCTCAGACCGTTATTCAAAACGCGGACGCCGTCATCCCAGGACCTGCGACCGAGGCGAATCTGCCTTCGGCGATGTCGGCCGCGAATCCGATGACTGTGGCAGTCCAGGGCGACTTCACTTTGGGGACGGGGATCCCAGCGGGCTACGGGATACTTCTTGTAACTGGTAATTTCACGTATGCGAGCGGCGCGAATTGGAACGGAATTGTGTTGGTCATCGGGAATGGGACGATGAGCGCAAGCGAAAACGGGGCCGGCGGCACTTTCAATGGGGCGACACTTATTGCACGAACGCTCAACTCATCAGGGAATCCACTGCCTGGAACCAACCCCCCGGGGCCCGCGACCTTTAACGACACGCTGGCCGGAAGCGTGGGCAGGGGCTTCGTATACAACTGTGGTTGGATACAGCAAGCGCAGGCGCCGCTGACATACAAAGTTCTGGCCTTCCACGAAATTCGACAATAGAGACAGGACTCCGAATGAATTTCCATAAGCCCTCTAAAACACTTGGCCAATCTTTCGTTGTCTTGATCGCTTCGCTGCTCTTGCTGCAGCTGAAATGCGATGCTTCTCCGTCCCGACAGCAAGAGCAGCAATCGCAATCACAACAGCCACCGCCGCCTCCGACACCCGCGCAGAACTCGCAACCTGCATCACAGCAAACACAGCTGCCCGACCAACCAGCGGCCAAGCAAAAAAAAGTCTGGACCGAGGAGGATGTGATTTTGCTGCGTACCCCCGCAGACAACTATCAGGTGGAAAAGGAAGCTAGGGGAGCGGCCGAAGCGGAGGCTGCGGCAAAGGAAGCTGCGCGTAAAGCGGCCGCAAATCCGGAGAAGGAAACACCGCTGGACATTAAACTGCCAGCAACGCCAGAAGAAACCGAGAAAATGCTGAAGAGTATGCAGGATGATATTCAGGAGGAGACAGTTATTCTCGATAAGTTGCAAAAAGAGTTGCTGGACGCTCCTGCTGAACAGAAACCAGAAAAGCAAAAAGAAATCGATCGTCTAACCGCAAGCCTGGAGACGTTGCGAAGAGATGTGAAGGCGCTTCGGGATCATCTTCAAACGTTTCCCGCAAAGCCGCAGGGAGAAAATCCGCCCGCGGCGTCCCAGCCACCGACTGATTAGACGCTAAAAACACACACGCCCAAAAAGCGCGACGCGGAGATCTTCGTTGCACGGGCGCGCTTAGCACAAGGGTGGACTCTGCCCGCCGCTGCATAATTCTGCCGCCGCTGTATAATGGTTGGATGTGGAATAGCCAGGGAAGCGCGCAGATGCACGGCACAACTGTTTTGTGCGTGCGCAAGGATAATAAGGCAGTGCTGATCGCCGATGGCCAGGTGACGATGGGCGATCATGTGATGAAGCATACGGCGCGGAAGACGCGGCGTCTTTTCAATGACAAGGTCATTGCAGGTTTTGCCGGCTCTACTGCCGATGCGATTTCGCTGTTTGAACGTTTTGAGGGAAAGCTTCAGGAACATTCCGGAAATTTGCAGAAAAGCTCAGTTGAGCTGGCCAAGGAGTGGCGCAAGGATCGCGCGCTGCGGCATCTCGAAGCGCTGTTGATTGTCGCCGACACGAAGGCCACATTTTTGCTTTCCGGGAATGGCGACGTGATCGAACCTGACGATGGGTTGTGCGCGATCGGCTCCGGTGGGACGTACGCGTTGGCCGCGGCACGCGCTTTAATCAAGCACTCGAAGCTCGGAACGAAGGATCTCGCCATGGAAGCGATGCGCATCGCCAGCGAGATTTGCATTTATACCAACGCGAATTTTACCGTCGAAGAAATCTAAGGTCACGCGATAATACGCAGGGCTTGTTTCACGCATCAAACGAATTGCAGGACTGGGAATTGCAGCCGAGCGGATTGTAAACAGATAGTTTGTACACCAAGAGATTGGACATTTCATGACCAGCAAGACCGATAAAGAAATTGTTTATATGCCCGGCGGTAACGGCGCCGCGCCGGTAGAAGAAGAGCAGCTTCTTCCAGCTCTCGACGATATGACTCCGCGCGAAATTGTTGTGGAGCTCGATAAATACATCGTCGGACAAAATGCGGCGAAGCGTGCGGTCGCCGTCGCTTTACGGAATCGCGTCCGTCGCCAAAAGCTTCCGCCAGAGATCGCCGAGGACGTCCTTCCCAAGAATATTTTGATGATTGGGCCAACCGGCGTCGGCAAGACGGAAATTGCGCGGCGTCTCGCGCGTCTAGCCGGCTGCCCATTCGTCAAAGTCGAAGCCTCGAAATACACCGAAGTCGGCTATGTTGGCCGCGATGTGGAGTCGATGGTCCGCGATCTCGTCGAAACCTCCATTGACATGGTGCGCGAGGAAAAACTCGACGAAGTCGCCGACCGCGCGGAACAAGCCGCGGAGGAGCGCGTTCTCGACCTTTTGCTCCCGCCATCACCGCCGCCTGCGCCTGGCACGACAGAAGCGGAAGCCGCGGCGCAGCGTGAGCAGACGCAGCGTACGCGTGAGAAGCTCCGCGTCCAGCTTCGGGAAGGCAAGCTCGATCAGCGGATGGTCGACCTTGAAGTCCGCGAACGCTCCATGCCTTCGTTTGAAATTATCTCGAATCAAGGCGTCGAGGACATGGATGTAAACATGAAGGACATGTTCTCCAATCTTTCAGGGCTTTTTGGACAGCAGAAGAAAAAGCGCAAAATGTCCGTCGCGGACGCGTTTGAATACCTGATTCAAGAGGAAGAGAACAAGCTGCTCGATATGGACCAGGTGACGCGCATCGCCGTCGAGCGCGCCGAGCAGATGGGTATCATCTTTATCGACGAAATCGATAAAGTGGCTGGGCGCGAATCGGGCCATGGGCCGGATGTTTCCCGCGAAGGCGTTCAGCGAGACATCCTGCCGATCATCGAAGGCACTACTGTCAACACGCGCTACGGCATGATTCGCACCGATCACATTCTGTTTATTGCCGCTGGCGCGTTTCACGTTTCGAAGCCGTCGGACCTTATCCCTGAGCTGCAGGGCCGTCTGCCCATTCGCGTGGAGCTGCAATCGCTAAAGGAAGAGGATTTCATCCGCATTCTCACGGAGCCGAAGAACGCCCTGATAAAACAGTACGTCGCGCTACTTGAGACAGAAGGTGTGAAGCTAAATATTACCGAGGACGCGGTCGCGGCCATCGCACGGTTTGCCACCAGCGTGAACGAGTCGACTGAAAATATCGGCGCGCGGCGCCTCCATACCATTCTTGAAAAAGTTCTGGATGAACTTTCGTTTGAAGCGCCAGATCTGAAGAAAAAGAATGTGAAGGTCGATGCCGCCTATGTCACGAAACAGCTTGCGGATATCGTGAAGAATCAGGATTTGAGCCGCTATATCCTGTAAACTCCGAAAATCGAAAATGGGAATTCGAAACTTGCGGAATGCCGAATTGCGCGACTTGGAGCACGCCCGCTTTGTGAGTTTCGCTTTGCGAGTTTCGTGGATGGCATTTCTATTTGCTGCTGGTTGTGGTGCGCCTGGCGTGCCTGTTCCGCCTACTCCCCCGGTTCCTGTGATGGTAACCGATCTTATCGCGCGTCAAGCCGGCGATGGCGTGCAACTCATTTTTACATTGCCCACGAAGACCATCACCGGCGATCGCCTGGCATCACCGCCCGCGGTTGAGATTGTACGAGGCACACCGAAGCCGGATGGTTCGCTCGACGCAAAATCATCGCGCATTGTTTACACGATTCCGGGTTCGCTTGTGCAGAATTACGTCGCAGAAGGTCACGTGAAATTCATTGACCCTGTGGCGTCAGCGGAAACTCGCGCGCATCCAGGAGGAACGCTCTTCTATGTCATACGGACGAGAGCCTCGCAAAAGCGCGCTTCCAGTGATTCCAACGCTGTTTCCGTCCGCGTTTATCCTGTGCCCGAGCCAATCGCGAAATTGGAGGCGCGCGTCACCGAGCCAGCGATTGAGTTGAGCTGGGCGGCTCCCACGCGGACGTCCGGCGGCGATCCGCTTACCGCATTTTCAGGCTATCGAATTTATCGCGGCGAGCTCGACGCTGCCTCGACGGAAGCGGTCGCAGCCGACCTCTCGAAAGCTAAATGGAAGTCGCCGCTCACTTTGCTCGCTCCCTCGGACGAAATCATTTACCGCGACACGCTTTTCGATTTCGGCAAAACCTATGCGTATATCGTCCGAAGCGTCGTGCTTGTGGATGGCAACGCGCTGGAGTCCTCGGATTCGGCCCCCGCGATCGTTTCCCCGCGCGATACTTTCCCTCCTGCGCCGCCGCAAAATCTCGTTGCCGCTGTGCTCTCCGGCGCCACGCCCGGTTCCGTCCTCGTGGACCTCTCGTGGTCCATAAATCTTGAAACCGACCTGGCGGGCTACCGCGTCTATCGAAGTGAGCAACAGAACACGCTCGGAGCACTTATCACGCCCGAGCTGTTGCTTGCACCGGCGTATCGTGATACGTCTGTAGAGTCCGGCCACAACTACTGGTACTCCGTGACTGCCGTCGATCATGCTGGCAATGAAAGTGAAGCTAGCGCGGCCGTTGCGGTAGATGTCGCGAAACCTTCTCCGTAGCCTGGGGTTCTACTTAGCATCTATCTTGGGAGTGCATCGCTTGATGACCGTTCGTGCACACTGGCCCGCGTATGAATCGTTCCACGTTTTGCGGAACGCATCGGTTCGTACGGGGATTTACGTCGGGATCATTCTGTCCATAGTGTTCAGCGGGTGGGTGATCGTCGCAAACCATATCCCGTCGCTTGACCGATTCGCGCTCGCGCGCAATCTGACTGCGGTAATTCTCCTTGGAATGGTCGCATTCATTCCGATTCTGCGGTTTTGGCGCATGCCAGGAAATTTGCTGGCCTCGAGCCTAGTGGCGTGGGTCCTCTTCAGCTTAGCCTATCGAGTTCTGTGCATGGATTTCAGCGGACTTGCGGAGCGTTTCAGCGCCGTTCAGGTCTTCATGCTCGGCGCCGTACTCTATATGCTCGTGGTTTCTCTCTGCTGGATCTGGACCATCGTCCGCCGCGCTCGGGCGTCGCACGTCTCGCATCCGAACCATCATCCGAGCTGACCACGAATGAAATTCTGCCGATTTATCCCAAATGGTTCCTCTGCCCAGCCGCCAGTCTCTGCGCTTTATGGCGTGATTGAGGGCGATCACGTCCGCGAGATTTCCGGGACTCCGTGGAGTTCCTGGTCGCACGGCACGCGCAGCTGGGCCGTTGCGGACGTCCGGCTGCTGGCTCCTGTTGATCCTGGAAAAATCGTTTGTGTCGGGCGCAATTACGCTGCTCACGCGGCAGAACTCGGCAATGAAATGCCCAAGGAGCCGCTCATCTTTCTAAAGCCTCCTTCGGCCGTTATTGGTCCCGGCGAAGCAATCATTCTTACGCCGCAATCCCACCACGTAGAGCACGAAGGAGAGCTTGCGCTTATCGTTGGGCGGCGGTGTTCCCATTTGAAAGACTCAGACGACGCGCTTTCCTACCTACTTGGCTACAGTTGCCTCAACGACGTTACCGCGCGCGACTTGCAGAAGAGCGACGTGCAGTTCACGCGCGCCAAAGGCTTCGATACGTTTTGTCCCGTTGGCCCGCACATCGAGACGCAGTTAAATCCGACCGATGTTTTGGTGGAGACGCATGTCAACGGTGCGCTCCGCCAATCCGGAAGCACTTCGCTGATGGCGTACTCGGTCCCGTTTCTGGTTCGCTGGATCTCCCGTGTGATGACACTCTTCCCCGGAGATTTAATTGCCACCGGTACTCCCGCGGGTGTCGGCCCTCTTGTTGCAGGAGACACCGTCGATGTCAGCATCAGCGGTGTTGGCGTGTTGCGCAATCCAGTGCAAGCCCCGCACACGTAGTTACACTACCCCGCCGCCGTTTCGGTAAAATACAAACCTGTGGGGCGATCCCGGAAGACGGCATTTTTGTCGTTTGCCGTCAATTTAGGTGTGCTGATGTGCGGGCATACTTCACTCCACAATTCATTTGGAGCTATGGAGATTTTTAGTTGAAAGCTTTGTTCGCGGACTGGAAAGTTGTTCTCGCCATGGCCGGTGCCGCCATTGCAGCGATCTTGATGATCGCCTATGCGTTCTTTCGTCCGGCGGAAGAGCCAGAAGACATGGAGCGAAGAAGGCGTCTCCACTTGAATCAAATAGGGCGCATCGCGGAAGGGCAAGTCGTTGAGTTAGCCGAACATCCTCCCGAGCCGCGCGAAGCTCAAAGAAAGCTTTTTGGTTCCCGCGCCCGCCCGATTGTCGATCTGAGACCCAGGCACCTCGTCACTTATAGCTATGCGATTTCCGGCGTTACCTATCACACGGCGCAGGATATTACGGGTCTTGAAGGGCAGATTCGTTTCGAGCGGCTCGTTGCTGGCCAGCCCGCCAGCGTGAAGTACGATCCATCGAATCCGAGCGATTCGATACTCGTCGCTGACGATTGGTCCGGCTTGCGCTGAGCGTCGGTGCGCTGCGTTGAACTTCGAAGTTCTTGCTCGATTCTCAAAGCGCTTAAGGCGATGTTTCAAGCCCCATTTCCGTCTCGCTGCGCATTCTGCTTTTCGTCCAGTTGAGCTATCCTTCTTTCTGCGGCTTCGATGCGCCGCGCCAATTTTATGAAAATGGTCATCGCTTCAATCTTTACTACCATTCTCATCGTTGCCATGACTCTTGGCGCGATGTTTATTCTAGTGCAAGCCACGGATTACGTAACGTCTCGCGAATCGCCCCTCCAGCGAGCCGCCGCGATCTGTGCGGAACTGGTTCTTGGCGTTGTCCTGCTTCTCGGTACAGTTTGGCTTGCCACACATCTGGCCGTTCGCATCTTTTCTAAAAATGAGCCCGTTGCTCCCGGAGGAAAGTTTGCCTGAGAAAAACGCCGCTGCGAGCGCAAAAGAGAAGCACCAAGACCGCATGGAAGAGCTCCGCCGCCAATCCGCGGACGCGGAAGCCGGCGGTGGTGCCGAGCGCCGCGAGCGCGAACACAAAGCCGGTAAACTTGCTGCGCGCGAACGTATAAGTCTGCTCCTCGACGAAGGAACCTTTGAAGAGCTGGACAAATTTGTCCGTCACGGTTGTGTGGATTTTGGAATGCAGGAGCAGCGCCCCCCCGGCGATGGTTTCGTCACCGGCTTTGGCCGCATCGATGGCAGGCTAGTTTACGTTTTTGCGCAGGACTTCACTGTCTTCGGCGGCTCGCTCTCCGAAGCCAATGCACGGAAAATTTGCAAAATTATTGATCTGGCAATGCGCGCTGGCGCTCCCGTTATTGGCCTCAACGACTCAGGCGGCGCGCGCATCCAGGAAGGTGTCGCTTCGCTTGCCGGTTATGCGGATATTTTCTTGCGGAACACGCTCGCCAGCGGGGTGATTCCGCAGATTAGCGCCATCATGGGTCCGTGCGCAGGTGGCGCGGTCTATTCACCTGCGATTACTGATTTCATTTTTATGACGCGCGATACTTCCTATATGTTTGTCACCGGGCCCGACGTCATCAAGACGGTTACGCACGAGGAAGTCACCAAGCAAGAGCTCGGCGGCGCCATGACGCACAATGAAAAAAGCGGCGTGGCGCACTTTGTTTCCGCGGACGATGCAGATTGCCTTGCCATGATTCGTGAGCTGTTGAGTTTCCTCCCTTCGAATAATGTCGACGATCCGCCGCGACGGCCGTCCTCGGATTCACCCGACCGCCGCGAAGAATCCTTGAACTCTCTTGTTCCCGCGGATGCCCAGAAGCCGTATGACATAAAGGACGCCATCCACGCCATCGTAGATGACGGCTATTTGTTCGAGGTGCATGAACACTTCGCGAAAAATATGGTTGTAGGTTTTGCTCGTCTCGACGGCCGGCCTGTCGGTATTGTGGCTAACCAGCCAGTGTTCCTCGCGGGCGTTCTCGATATCAACGCTTCGCTAAAAGGCGCTCGTTTCGTTCGGTTCTGCGATGCGTTCAATATTCCGCTCATCACATTCGAGGACGTTCCAGGTTTTCTCCCTGGCACTCAACAAGAGTTTGGCGGCATCATCAAGCACGGCGCGAAATTGCTTTTCGCTTTTGCCGAGGCGACCGTCCCCAAGATTACGGTCATAACGCGCAAGGCTTACGGCGGTGCGTATTGCGTCATGGCCAGCAAGCACATTCGCACCGATGCTAACTTCGCCTGGCCCTCCGCGGAAATCGCCGTGATGGGTCCGGAAGGTGCGGTGAATATCGTTTACAAACGCGAATTGGACAAAGCTCCTGAGGCTGATCGCGAGCGGCTCCGTCAAGAAAAAATCACCGAATTCCGCGATCGCTTTGCGAACCCGTTCGTCGCTGCAGAAAAGGGCTACATCGACGCCATCATTGAACCTTCTGAAACGCGTCCCCGCATCATCGCCGCTCTTCGCGCACTGGAAAACAAGCGCGACACCAACCCCCGCAAAAAGCACGGCAACATTCCTCTGTGAATGCTAAATCAGGGCTGGAAACAGAAGGAAGTTCGGTGCCGCCAGGGAGAGGCATGGTTTTCGCTCCGCCCGAGGATTTCACGAAGGAGTATCGGAAGGGGACGTCTCAGCGGGGTATGAGCTGAAATGGCCTTTTGCGCCTCGTCCGGTAGACGGAAAAATCCCGCCGGTCCAGCGTAAAAATCGTCTCCATATTCTCTCGATGTGCGAGATATACCAGCATCGCGTCGGCAAACTGGGGCCGCAGGCTCTCATATTGCTCCATGATGGCTTCAATCGGTTCCGCCTCCCTGGCCGTAACGAGCGGTATTTCCAAGATCCCTGAACTAACGGCGGACAAAAGTCTCCTGACAGTCCGTGGGGACTTGCGTAAAAGCCACATGGCTTCGGTAACGACTGGCCAACAGGTGATCAGTGGACTGGGCAGGCTGTGTAACACAGAGGTACAAACTTGGTGATCAAGATCATTTGGCGAAAGGATGGCAACCAAGGGGCCTGTATCCACCAATACACGGTTCACTTTGTCTTGCCGAAACCCTTGAAGTGCCGCTTATTCGTGGAGAGGTCTTTGGGCAATCCCGGAGCACAGCCGATCAGGCCAGCTTCCAGAAAAACATCGTAGGCGGTTTTTGCGTCGCTATTCTTAGAGAGATATTCCTGCAGCGCATGGCGAACTACCTCCGACTCGCGTTTTCCCGACGCCCGGGATCGCTCCTTGAGTCGCCGCGCTATCTTTCCGGGAACGCGAACCGAGATCCTCTGAGATTCCATGTTGCGCCTCCAGTAGATGTGTCAGACAGTCTATCATACTTGTCCGACATCTGCCATTTTCCACGAACCCGCATGTTCTTAGTCCGTGCGGAACGATTCAGACCCATCCCATGGTCCAATCAATTCGAAGTGCATGTTACTCTCGGCGGATAGGCCGCCGGACCTCAAACAATTAGACACCGGAGACGCCCCAGCTGCGTAGCGGCCATATCCCTCGTGCTAAAATCCCGGAGCAATATGAAAGGTCCATGTTCCGAAAAATCTTGATTGCCAATCGCGGCGAAATTGCCGTGCGCATTTTGCGCGCTTGCCGCGAGCTGGGTATTCGCTGCGCGGCGGTTTTTAGCGAGGCTGACCGCAAATCGCTTCACGTTCGCCTTGCCGATGAGGCGTATCCCATTGGCCCCGCACCCTCGCGCGAAAGCTATCTTTGCATTGATAAAATAATTGACGTCGCGCGCCGCTCTGGCTGCGACGCGATACACCCTGGCTACGGTTTCCTAGCCGAAAACGCGGCCCTGCCACGGGCTTGCGCAGAAGTGGGAATTACCTTTATCGGTCCTAGCGCCGAAGCCATGGAAGCTCTCGGCTCTAAAACTGCCGGCCGCCAGCTTGCACGCCGCTCCGATGTGCCAACCGTTCCTGGCGCGAATGATCCCATCGAAAATCCCGATAATGCTCAAGCGCTTTCCCAAAACATGGGTTATCCCGTTTTATTGAAGGCGGTAGCAGGCGGGGGAGGCAAAGGCATGCGGGTCGTCACCCGCGACGCCGAATTCGCTTCGGCCTGGCGCGATGCTTCCTCCGAGGCGCTAAACGCATTCGGTGATGCGCGCCTGTATCTCGAAAAATATCTCGAGAGACCGCGCCATATTGAAATTCAAATTCTGGCTGACGCACACGGCCGCGTCGTTTCACTTGGCGAGCGCGAATGTTCGGTTCAACGGCGCCACCAAAAAGTGATCGAAGAAGCTCCGTCGCTAGTTATTACGCCGGAGCTGCGCAAGAAGATGGGCGATGCTGCCGTCCGTCTTGCGCGGGCCGGTGGATACGTCAATGCAGGTACTGTGGAATTTCTCGTCGATGCGCATCTTAATTATTATTTTCTCGAGGTAAACACGCGTCTTCAGGTCGAGCATCCCATCACGGAGCAAGTCACGGGGTTGGATCTCGTCAAGCTGCAGATCGCCATCGCCGCTGGCCATCGTCTTCCGTTTGCGTGGGAAACTATCACGCCGCGCGGCCACGCCATGGAGGTGCGCCTCTATGCCGAAGATCCCGACAATAATTTTTTCCCTTCCCCAGGGAAAATTCTCTCGCAGCACGCGCCGAGCGGCCCCGGTATTCGCCTCGATGAAGGCGTCTACGAAGGCTGGACCGTTCCGATGGACTACGATCCTTTACTGAGCAAGTTGATTGCCTGGGGCAACAGCCGCGAAGAAACCATCGCCCGGTTGCGCCGTGCTCTCCAGGAGTACACTGTCACCGGCATCAAGACCAACGCTGGCCTTTTCCGCCGCATCCTCTCTGAGCCTGATTTTCTTCGCGGCGAAATCCACACCAAGTGGCTCGATGAATTGCTTCAGCGTTCGCCTTCTGTTGCGGCTTCTACAAACGAAAGCGCGAACGCAAACCGCGCCGCCGACGCCGCAAGCATCGCAGCGGCCCTCTGGCAAGTAAGGCAGTCGGACGAGCCACCGGGCCCGTCCGCTTCCGATCAGGACTCTTCGCAACCTTCGCGTTGGAAGCAAGAAGGCCGTCGCCAGCAATTGGACCGCCTGCCATGAAATTCGAAATCAAGTTAACGGGCCTGTCCGGAGAAATGCTGCGCACTGTAGAACTCGAACGCGACGGGGACCACTGGAAGATCTCGCTCGATGGGCAACCCGTCGATGCCGATGCGGTCGAAATCGACCCCAATACTCTTTCCCTGATTCTCGATGGCCAATCGTACGAGGTACGCATCACTCCTTCGGCGGACGGTGTTCTCAAGCTCCAGACCGGATTGCAGGAATTTTCCGCCGGGGTCGTCGATCCTCGCGCATGGCGTGGCCGGCGTCATGGCGCGCTCGAAGTTGAAGGCCGACAGCAAGTTACTGCTCCCATGCCCGGCAAAGTCGTCCGCATTCTCGTCCAAGCTGGAGATAAAGTCGAAGCCGGCCAGGGCCTCTTCGTCGTGGAAGCGATGAAGATGCAAAACGAAATTCGTTCGCCAAAAGGCGGTACCGTCGAGCGGGTACACGTCAAAGAAGGTCAACCCGTCAATGCTGGTGAAGCACTCTGCATCGTTTCCTGATCTGCCATAGGAAGCGGGAGACTTCTGGGTACGGTCAGCCTCGGGCGCGCTCACAAAAGCAAAGGGGAAGCTCCGGAAGCAATGTGGCAGGAAGCATATAAAGGTACGATAGCCCGAGAGAGGCTCGGAAAATGCTGCGGCAATCGGGCAATGGGCGGTTAGAACACTAGTGGCCCGATGACTTGGCGGGAAAATCCGTTTTCGCCGCATCCGGCAGCTTGCCTGCGGCTTCGATCACTTGTTGCGCGAGATAGTTCGTCACGCGCGAATCGTCTCGCGCAATCGTTAGGTACGCGGCGCGCAGCAACTGCTCTTTGTGGCTGCGCAGCGTGTCGCGAATCGTCTGTTGCACTTGCGGATCAGAAATATTGCGCTGTCCGGGCGACTCTCGTGAGATGAGTTTCAAAATAACGATGCGCGGACCTTCCTTGGACTGAATCGGAAGCGGCGGGCTCACTTGCCCCGGCTTCATTCCCATCACTAACCTCTTCAGAGTTGGATCAGACTGGTTCAGCGCCGATTCCGGAACATAACCGAGATCGCCGCCCATGGCCGATGAATTCATGTCCTCAGAATAGTCCATCGCCATTTGTGCGAAGTCCGCGCCGCTGTTCAGTTTGTCCTCGAGCATTTTTACTTTGCGCTCGGCTTCGACCTCGTTGGTCGCGTCATCATTCTTGAGGTTACGAATTTGCGGTTCCTTGCGAGGCGTCACAACGATCTCTGATATCCGGTAACGTGGTTCCACGACGTTGAATTGCGCCTTGTTCGCGTTATACGTGTCTGTGACGTCCTGATCGGTGATCGATATTTTTGCAACCACTTCGCGGTTTAGAAGTTTCGTGATGGAAAGCTGTCTCCGCAAGTCGCGCTTCAAGTCGTCAACAGAAACGCCGCGATCCTTCAACTGTCTCTGGAATTCGTCTTCCGTGTAAGGGCTTTTCATCTCGGTGAATTTGTCTTCCACTTCACCGTCGCTTGCTTCCAGGTTCAGTTTTTTTGCCCGTTCGAGCAGGATCTCATTGTTGATGAGCTCTTCCAGAACATTTAATTTTAGTGACAGAGCTTCTTCTTGCGAAGGCTCCTGCCCGTCAGGATTCACCCGCGTTCGATAGTATTTGTCGACGTCATCGCGTTTGATTTCTTGCCCGTTCACCACTGCCCACACGTCTGGTGATGGTTGCGTCTTCTGCTTGCAACCCGTGCCCATGGCAAGAGCCATAGCCGCCACGGGGAAGAGCATCGCCGCGCGTGCCAGACCTCTCATGGGACCATGCGTGCGCACAGCCAGGCTGATCTTGGCTTGGGAAGGATTCAAGGTGTGGTGCTCAGGCCGCTTTCTTGACGCGGCCCGCGCGGATGCAGGCCGTGCAAACTCGAATATGCTTTCTGGCGCCATCCACCAACGCGTGGACACGCTTCAGGTTCGGATTCCACCGTCTACGCCTTGTATTGTTCGCATGACTGATCACGTTGCCAAAATGCGGCCCTTTGCTGCAAAGTTCACACTTCAGTGCCATTGTTTTTCCTACTTAGGCTGTCTGTAGCAGCCAGAAATTTGCTCTAGAAGTTGCAATACTGAGCATTTCATTCTAACAGACGACCTATCTCCAGCAAAGCATGCCTTTTTGTCCGCCGGGGCAAAATCTAAATTGTCGAGATCGCGTAAAGCCGAAATGTCAGCTCACCAGGGTAGCGTACGGATTCTCGCAGGCCTCATTCTCGCGTAAGACCACTTTTTAACTCTCTCTCATCCCGCCCCCACGTCCCTCTTAAGCACACTCCGGCAGGGCCATATTCGGCCAAAACACTCCCTTCAAATTTGGGTTTGACCTAAGAGCACTAACAGGTCTTTTCATTTGCGACGGTCAGCGGCTCGAATCGCAGGGCCGAGGTCAGTGGCCATGGGGCAACCTTACACTGGTCCCCAGGCGTCTTAAGTGACGTAGGTCATTATTTTTCAATAGTTTATGGAGGAGGCACCTGTCCTTTAGTGCGGGCTTTTATTTGCCTAAAGCACTATTAGCCCGGCCTCTACACCAATCCACCGATACTCCCAGGTAGGCTAAACTTGTACCTTGAGCCTTCGGCAGGAAGGAACCCGATTGCGGTGCCCAAGCTGACCACAATCTGCCCGTCAATCGCATCGGCCAGAACTATGGCTACGCGGGCTGGAATTGCTGTCCGCTTGGCAGCGGTCCTAGTACTTCTTTTTGTCGGCCTGAGCTGTTCTCCCGCTTACGCAGATGTCGGCGTGCTTCTCAACGAGTCCTTAGATACAAGTTTCGCCAGAATCTCAGGATCCGGCCACAGCGCCGTGTATTTCTCGCGGATATGCGCGGAGACGCCTGTAAAGCTTCGCCTGTGCCACCCAGACGAGCAAGGCTCGGTCATGAGCAACTACACCACACTGGGCGAGGATCAGCCCTTCGAGTGGAACATAGTGCCACTCTCTGTCTATTTATACGGTGTCGAGGATCCGCAGAACCGTCCTCTTTTCAGCTCGCAAAAAATCAAGCGCGCTCTCGAGGAAAGGTACCGCACAAAATTTCTAGCTGGTTACTGTGACAGCGCCACCTGCCGTACGAGCGGCAAAGCCGAGTGGCGCGAGATGGTGGGTGCTACTCTCGAGCGCAGTATCTATATGTTCGTGGTGGAAACATCTATCGAGCAGGACCGCGCGCTCATCGCGGAATTCAATGCTCTACCCAATCAGAATCACTTCAACGGCATCACGAAAAATTGCGCCACATTCTCTCGCCGCGTCCTCAATACCTATTACCCTCACGCGGCCAGAGCCGACTATTTGAACGACTTCGGCTTGATCACCCCGAAAGCCATCGCGCGCTCCTTCACCCACTTTGGCGAACGCCATCCCGAAGCTCATCTTCGCGTTCTGCATTTCGCGCAATTACCTGGAACCATCAAGCGCAGCACGGAGTGCCGCAACGGAACCGAGCAGTTGTATCACTCCAAAAAACTTCTCGTGCCCATGATTCTCTTTGCTGACCACGAACTGCCCTTCATGGCCGCTTCCTATTTGCTCACCGGACGCTTCAACCCTGAGCACGAATTGGAGCAACATCCCAACGCCGAAACGGCGGACATCAAGCAAGAAATTCGAGAAGCAAAGGCAGAGAAGGACATTCCGCGCGAAGAGGAACTTGAAGCGGTTGTTAATCAGGAAAGCGTGCAACTCGTGGGTAGCACCCAGGAATGGAAACAATATCGGGAGGCATTTGGATCGCTTACAAACGATGCCATCAGCCGCGAAGTGATTCCGAACTATGAGTTTCTCGGCCGTCTGTATAAGTATCTGGATCGCGCTGGTACGCTTTCGGTCGATACCAACGGGTCTCTCTGGTTGGATCTTTCGCAAGGCGGCAAGCCGTCGAGGCTGGGACTTAGCGCAAGCAACATCTTTGCATCCGGAAGCGATTCCCAGTGGGCTTATGCGCTTACTCTCGCGCGCGCTGATCACTACCTGAAGAGTCCCAAGCATAGCCGCGAGATCATGCCGGAATTCAAAAACGATTGGGCACTTTTGGAGGCCGCTCGAACCAACAGCACAACTTCCACGTCGGTCAACAGCGGTACGCCTTCCAGTGGCGCGCGCGCCACAGTGGTGTCCTTCAGTCAGATTCAATAAGCCAAGAAGTTAGATGGTCCTGTGAGTACTAAGGCATTCTTCCTACTTCTTTTCACTTCTCCGTACCATTCTTTCTCCTCCATTTTTGCGTAACTTTAGTCTTGTTTCTGTCATCTCTACTGATGTAGTTTCCCTGTCGCGGTGCGGCAAATGCCTTCTTCTTTCCGGGTCTTGTTCCTGGTCTTTTCTTTGGCCCTCGTCTCTGGTGAGGCGAGCTCGAAGCCCCCGGCTACTCCCGCAGGTGCTTCGACCCCTTCATCCGTAATTGTCATCGGTTTTCTCGGCGGCTATGTTCGCCACGATGATCGCGTCCACACCGAAGTTCAACTCATCGAGCGCCTGCGTGAAGAATATGCTTCTAACGTTTTCGTCCAAACATTTGAAAACCACCGCGGAAATGATGCCCATCAAGCAGTGCTTCACCTCTTGGATTCCAACGGTGATGGAAAGCTTTCGCTCGAAGAAAAGCAAAACGCTCGCATCATTATTTTTGGACACAGTTGGGGCGCTTCAGAAACGGTCGAGCTCGCCCGCCAGCTGGAAAAAGACGGCATTCCCGTGGTTCTTACGATTCAGGTCGATAGCGTCTCCAAGAGGGGCGAGAATGACGCCATAATTCCGGGTAACGTCGCGCAGGCCATCAATTTTTACCAGCTCGACGGCATGCTCCATGGCCAGCCTCAAATTCGCGCCGCCAATCCTGAGCGCACTCGCATCCTCGGTAATTTCCGTTCGGACTACAAAACGAAGCCTCTCAGTTGTGGCCAATATCCCTGGTGGGATCGCGTTTTCATGAAGCCTCATATCCAAATTGAATGTGATCCCGCTGTGTGGAACCAGGTCGAAGCGCTCATTCGCTCGAATCTTTCCTTGGAAGCACGGCTGCCATCGCCTGGCGAAATCAAGTCCTCCGACTCTCCCTTTAACTAGGCGACTCACCTTTTAAGAAGCTTCGCTCCCATTCTTGATAACCGCCTCCGCACCCATCCGTCCATACTGGGTGTAGCATCCTCGGCAAGGACGTTTCCGAGGAACTCTATGAAACGCCGCGAATTTCTCATTCGTTCTGCATGCACCGCAGGAGCAGCTTGGCTACATTCCGCCGCGTTTGCCCAGCGCGCGCACGCTTTAACGCTCAAGCCACTTCCGCGCAAATTTAGCGCGTCGGACACCATTACCATTGGCAAGACCGGCATCCAAACCAGCCGCCTTGCCATGGGGACCGGCACCGTCGGCTCCGGCCATCATTCTCATCAGACCGCCCTCGGCGTACAGGGCCTCTCCGATCTTCTCTTAAATGGCTACGACCACGGTCTCCGTTTCTTCGATGCCGCCGACAGCTATGGAAGCCATCCCCACGTTGCTGAGGCCCTCAAGCATGTCCAGCGCGACAAGGTCACGGTCCTCTCCAAAACCTGGGCCAGGGACGCCGCTTCCGCCCGCGCCGATCTCGACCGCTTTCGCCGCGAACTCGGCACCGATCACCTCGACATCTGCCTAATGCACTGCCTCACGGAGCCCGACTGGACCGATCGCTACAAAGGCGTGATGGATGTTCTCTCCGAAGCCAAGGAGAAGGGAATCATTCGCGCTCATGGTTGCTCATGCCATTCCATCGAAGCTCTGCGCGCCGCCACCGATTCTTCCTGGGTCGAAGTCCACTTGGTCCGCATCAATCCTGTCGGCGCCATGATGGATGCCGATCCGGATACGGTTGTAAGTGTAATCAAGGAAATGCGTGCCAAAGGAAAGGGAATCATCGGCATGAAAATTCTCGGCCAGGGCGCTTTACGCGACCGCCAGGACGAAGCCCTGAATTTCGCGCTCGGTCTGAATCTTCTCGACGCCTTCACTATCGGCGCCGAAAGCAAATCAGAGCAAAACGACTTGATTCGCCGTATCGCTGCTGCCTAATAAAATTGCCAAGCAGCGCAAAACAAATCGTCATTCCGCTTGCCCTGAGCGCAGGCGAAGGGAGCGTAGCGAGGGATCTGCTTTTGGTTTTCTGCACACAGCTGGAAAGTGTGCGTGCGTTTTTTCTACGTCTCCAACCCAATCAGCCGCATCAATTCCAGCGCATTGCTTTTCTCCACCACTCCCTCGCGTAACCGGTAATCAAACTTCATCTTCCCGTCCGCCACCTGATCTTCGAAATGCATATTCCGCAAAACGTTCCCGACAGCCGCCGCAATCTCCGTCAAAGCCAAATCATGCGTCGTCACAATCCCAATCGCGTGCCGCTTCAGCAAGCCTTGAATCAAACCTTCCGCCCCGATTCGGCGGTCTTTCGAATTTGTTCCCTCCAGCAACTCATCAAACAAAAAAACCATCGGCACCGGCCCATTGGCTGCGTCGAACACTTTCCGGATATGCAGAATCTCCGTGAAAAAGCTCGATCGCCCTTCTTGCAGCGAGTCGGTGCTTCGAATCCGCGTTCCAATCCGAAGCGGCGTCAACTTCAATCTGTTTCCGCGGATCGGCGCGCCAGCCATTGCCAGCACGGTGTTTATTCCAACGACTCGCAAAAACGTGCTCTTCCCCGACATATTCGACCCGCTAACCAGCAAAACTCGCGTCTGTGCATCGAGCTGCACGCTATTCTTCACGCACTTCTCCGCTGCAATCAGCGGATGTCCCAATTCCTCGCCGTCAAAAAATCCGACTCCTTCTTTCGCGTCCACGAATTCCGGAAACGGATCAGCGGGATGCTCGTACGAATACGCCGCCAAAGAAAGCAGCGCCTCCATCTCTCCCGTCAGCTCCGCCCACCGCCGCATTTTCGCGCCCCAGCGCCGCCTCCAAGCCTCCGCCGCCAATCCCACTTGCACGCTATAGAGAAACGGCAGCTCCGACATTTTCCCGATCGCGCTGTCGCTCGCATCGATCCAATTCACAATCCGCGCGAATCTCCGAATCGCCGTCGAAGCCGGCTCATTTTCCTGTTTCAGTTCGGCGGCTATCGCCTGCAAACGCGGCGCGGCAAATGGCTCCCGCTTCAACCGTTCCAAAACCTCCGCAAACAGCAACACGCCCTCCGCGTTGCAATCGACTCCCTCCATCGCCTCGTGCGCTCGCCGCCTCAACCACACCAGAACGATCGCCTCCACTCCCATCACGCTCAAAAGCGGCCACAGTGTCCCCGTCTCAAACCAATAGACGATCCCCGCCCCTGCCAGAATCGCCAGCAGCGCCGCCACTCCGCGCCAGATTGCGTTCTTCGGCAAAATCGATTCTCCCTCCGCCCACGTGACTAACGTTTCCGGATTCAACCTCGCCCGCAAATCCTCCCCGGTCACCGCCAGGTCCTCGCGCAAATCCAGCTTCTCCCGCAGTTCCTCAATCAATTTCTGCCGCTCCAGAATGGCCTCAATCTCCGAACCTTTACTCAACCAACACGCAAGCTGCCTTTCTCCCATCGGCAATCTCGCCGTCGAAAGCAACTCAAACAGGCACCCGCGCCCAAATAGATCCAAGTCCTCCGCATACACATGGTTCGCATCGCGAAACCGCTCGCCCGTCTGCCCCGTTCCGGCCCAGCGATCCTCCATCCGCGCAATCCCCTTGCGATAGAACTCCGCCGCTGTGTTAGCCCGCTCTTTAGCCCGCAAAACGCGCCCATGCAAAATCGTCAGGAACAAGTAGGTCGCCACCGGCGCTATCAACCAATAAGCCGGCACAAAATGTTTCGCCAGAACGCCCCACGACAGCGCCAATCCCGCCGCAATCACCAGCAGCTTTGCGTATCCCACGCGCAAGTGCACGCGGTCCCTCTCTGCAATCCTCTTCAGGTATTTTTCCAACCTGTTCGAGTACTCCGCTTTTGGCTCAGCCACGTTCCCCCTCAGCGCATCGCTCTCGCCGCCCATCGAGTCTATCTCTTCTCCCCGTCCCAGCGCCCACCCTCATTCGTCGCCTCTCCCTTGTAGGGGCACGGCACGCCGTGCCCTGGGCCTGTCCGTTTTGATTTTGTTGGTTGATGTCAGGAACGGAAAGGATCTTTTGCGGACCTACAACGTTCGTGGGCTCGACGCGCAAGGCGCGCTCTCAGAGAAACCGTCAGGGAGACCAAACGAGATTTTAGCGTCAATGCAGGACAATATTTCGTGGACGCCCGCAAAGGGGAACTAGGTCATGACCTTATTCCCCTTCGCACAAAGTTTACTTTTTTTCCGCCGTTACCTCATTACTTCAGATTTTGATCCAACTCCATTCTTTCGTGTACGGCACACGGCTCATCCGGTACCCGGACTTCACTCCAGTAACCACATGATCGCTCCAGTTGAATCCCACTCCGGCCTTCGGATCGTAGAGCCCCGGCTCTTCGGAGAAGCACATGTTCTTCTTTAGAACGGTGTAATCGCCAAGCGAAAGATAGGGCGGTTGGTGGCCTTCCGAGCCTTCGCCATGCGCCGGGCGGTGGTAAATGAAATCCTGCACTCCCTGCGCCACTTGATATTTGTGAATCTCGTACGCCACGCTCGAGCACGTCGCGCCTTCCTTCTGCAATTCCACTTGCATGTCGCACGTATGCTGGCTCACTTCCCAAAGTTTTCGCATGTGCGCATCGAACTCGCCCGCGTTATCCGCCAGAATAAACATCCGGTAGTTTTCTCCGCCGTGCCCGCCAACGTACGCCCCGCCTTCCACTTGCAGCGGCATGTTGCGCTGGATGCGGTTGAACTGCGGCTGGTTCGGATGCGGAAAAGCGCACAGACGCCCCACGCGGCAGTCGATTCCCACGCTCGACTGTACGCCATGGTGCGGAGCGCCATTCGCCAAGTCCAAATCCGAATACAGTTGGTTGTTGATCCAAAATGTGCTGGCAACGCCCACTTCGTAATCCGTTACATCCGTTCCGTAGGTAAGGATGTAGTCCCGCGCATAAGCGTGGGCACGGTCAAAATACGTATACGCGCGCCGCGTCAGCGCAAGCTCTTCGGGTGTTTTCACTTCGCGCATCTCGAGAAGTGTGTCGCTAACGTCCACGAATGTTATTTTCGGCAGAATTTTCTTCGCGGTCGCCAGCTCATCGGCATAGAGTTTGCCGTCGATACCGATTTTGTTGCCCTGGACGCCTTTCGCTTTTATTCCTTCGAGAAGCATCTGGAACAAATCCACCGTCTTCCCTTGCACAACTTTCCCTTGTTCAGGAAATCCTCCCTCGGCGTGCTTCGTATCGAAATATTCCCAGCCGCCGCCGAACCACCAGCCCTTTACCAGGTCGCGGTCCAGCGCCGGATAGAGAAACCACGGATCCGCATCATCTTTATTCATGAAGACCACCTGCGGCCGCTCGGTATGCGTGTGCCAGTAGCCCGTCAAATAAATAATGTTGAACTGATCGCGCGCGACAAACGCGTGAATATCTTTTTGCGCCAGCTGCTCCTTGAAGCGCGCCACCGTCTGCTTGTTCCACTCCAGTGGCAACCGGTCGATCTTCGCTGATTCAGGCGGACCTTCCTCGCCGGCCGTCGAGCCCAGCAGCAGTTTCTCGCTCGCGCCGGTGCCGCGGCTCTTCACGATTTCTGCCAGCGATCCGCCTGCTCCCTGTGTCTGCATTCCGTCAATCTTGTCCATGCGGCGAAACAAGCCCCCGCCCAGCAACGCAAGACTTCCGCCTTTCAAAACGTCCCGGCGATTCCGATTCATTGCTCCTCCGATTATTTTTTCCACCTGCTACGGTTAAATAAACTATTTTTGTCCCGTGACTTCGGTCCACTCGCGCTCGCCACGTTCCAGCAAAGCCGGCAAATCTTCCCGCAGCAAAAATCTCTCGTGGACCAACTTCATAGCCGCCTCGGCGAATTTACCTATGTACTCATCGCGCGAAGCATAGCGTTCCGCAACCGAGAGCCGCGGATCGCCTGTTTTTGCACGATCGGCCGCCGTCTTGGCGAAGGGAATGAACGAACCGTAAAAGCTGAGCCGCAAATCACCAAGCCCGATAGCCGGATCGCGCAGATTCCACCCAGTGTACGTAGCGAGCGGAACCTGCAATTCCGGCAAACTCACGCCTCCCATGTCGTTTCCGTTGACGTCCGATTGAGGAACAAGCACCACGAACGGCTTGCCAACTTTGGGAGGCTCGATGCTGACGATTCCGTCTTTCCACTGCGGACCAAAATCCAGATGGTACGCGAGACTCACTTCGTGCGGCTTGTTGACTCCGGGGACGTTTGGAAAGGCGGATTTGTTCAGCGGCACAAGAGTGCCGTCCGCGATTTTCGGATAGGCGCTCGCCGGCGGCACCGTTCCGTCCTTCACCCACTGGTCCATGTCCGTGATCAGCGCGCGCCAGTACCATTGGATGGGATTCGGATTGTAGCGTTGCTGCGCATTGGAATCCGGCGAGCCGGGATTGGTTTTCTGCGGGGGAAATGGCGCTGAAAAATGTTGCAAGCCCGCGAGAAAGTAAACGCGCGTGCTGTCGCCAATCTTAGCGTCGCTCAAACCGTCCGGCGAAGTGTGGATCAAGGACGCCGCGCGGCCCCAATATTCGTACGATGTATTGGTCAGAAACAACTTCGGCGCGTTCCTGGATTTTATCGAAGCGTCGAGCAAACCGCCTGTTTCGCCTGTATCTGGATCGGTTTCTGGAAGATCCGTGAAGGGAAACAAATCTGTCGGAAAGAAAATACTGGAGAGTGGCTGAGCGTCGCGCGAAGGCTGTGCAAAACGATGATTGAAGCTGCCTCTGCCCGCTCCAGCAACGTGAGCGATGACGCCATCCATCACTTGCCGGCCTTGCTCGTCGGCGTTGAAATCCTGGTAGAGAAAATGCCGGAGAAAGCGCCCGCTCTGCGAAATGCCGACCGCGTAAACTCGTTTTACAGGCGCCGTGGATTGCGGTTCGTATTTCAAATAGGAGAGAAAATCACGGACTGCCGCGAAGCCAACCCCCGCAACCGCCGGATCTTTTGCCTCGTACACGACTTCATAAACCTTTCCGGCCTGAAAACCACCTTCGAGATGAATGAAATGAGGATCAGCGGCAAGCTTGCCGTCGACGGTGTGAGCAAAACTCCATTGCGAACGCGGAATCGTTTGCCGCTTGCCATCGGGCGCATCGCGCATCGTCAAAACGTTCTTCGTGCTCGCAGGATCATCGACGGGGTAGCTCTTTCCGCCGGTCGATCCGAGGAGGGAATGGCCGAGCGGCATGTCGTCCACTTTTTGCGCGGGCGTAAAATCCGAACGCACCAAGCCGTGAATTTCTTTTTCTCCGGCATCGTGAGCGACTGGAGCGTAGAGCTTGAGGCGATCCCCTTCTTCGGGCACGTCAAACTCCCAGCCGACCCAGGCAACGGTGTAACCCTCGCGCATCAGAAGGCCGTCACCATATTCGCCTTCCGGCGTGGATGGGCTGAAGCCGTTCACAAGGTGCAGAATTCCTTTGCCGCCGCGATTGGAAACCTCGAAAAGCACGGCGTTGTTTCCCTTGTTCATATCCTTCGGTCTCAGCAGATAGAGGTCAGCCGAAAATTCAACTTCGCCTTGTGCGTTACGCGGCGCTTTATCGAGATCGACGATCAGCTTGTTATGAAGATTGTCCGGATTCACCACGAAATAAACGCGGCCGATAATTTTCTCGTAACCGCCCGCCAATCCAAACGCACGGCCATCCAGAACATCGGTGCGCGAAAGAATCTCGACGCGCGTAACATGCGCGTCAGCACCGGCAGTGGCAAACAAAAAGATGACTATCGACAAGAAGCAAGCGGCGCGAGACCGCAAAAGATGCATGGGCAGCCTCCAAAGAGGAGACAGCATACATCACTGTTTGCCAAAACCAATTGCGCTGATACAGATTTTATACATCGGCGTGCGGTCGAACTTCAGCCGAACGACACTGAGTTTAGCGGGGTCGAATGCGGGACACTTGTCTTTGCAAGTCATCTCAAAGCCGGAAAACGGAGCGCGTACGGACTGGAAAACGGCTTCCCAATCCTGGTTGTATGCGGCGTCACTGACTACGTCGAGCTTCGCAAGTTTTTCCTTGAACGGCGGTGGAATGGACATAAAGCGGCTTACGGGAGCGCTGACCGTCACACCGTCAGTAGTGACGAGTTCGATTGTGAAATCAGGCGATTCGCGCTCTTTCTTCTTGGACTTCTCCTCTTCTTTTTTCTTTTCTTCGGCTTTTTTCTTGTCTTTATCTTCGTCCTTTTTCTTGCCAGGCAGCGATACGTCTTCATCAAGCGGCGCCACAGAAAGCTCGAGCGTCGAGTCTGCCGACAAATGCCAATTAGCTGCTGCGCCCGCCGGCAATGTGAGCGTATAAGTCGCAAGAGGCGCGTCCTTGGCGCGATTCCAGCCAAGAAAAACGCCGTTGTAGCCGCGATCGCCGTCGCGATAGGGAATTTTGCCTTCGTTCCAGATGGAGAGATTCTCTCCCTCGATGTGACCGCCTGGCGCACTTGTGGTTGTGAGGTCGGCATCCTCGTCGAACGACGCCAACGGGACGTAAGAGGCGTCCCGATAACGATTGAAGAAGATAGTGTCCGGCAGCCAGGCGCGAGCGACGCGCCAGTCCTCAAACAATGGAATATATTCGCGGTGATCTTTGAGCGTGGCTTCCAGAAACGCGGAGATATAGGTTTTCGAGATGCGGCGCTGCTCGTCGCCGGACATCAGCGGTTTCAGATTGAGCAGCCAGCCCAGCGGTTTGCCCGCATCGTCGTTGCCCCACACGGTATTGAACTGGCCGTGGTTTGCGCGATAAGCGTAAATCTCTGTTGTGAACCAAGGTCCGGGCTGCGTGTAGCGAACGTGGTCCGCCTGACGACTGCCATCGAAAGAGGCAACGTCCATGTCGTGCGCGCCCTGCAGCGTGAGATAGCTTACATCTTCAATCCAGCGAGGTTGGCCGGCTGGTTTGTACTGGCCGTCCACGGGTGCGATGGCAACGACGGCTTTGATCGAGAAGCCGTAATCAAATTTGATATTCGCGTCTTCGGGGGCGTACTTCATGCGATTGAATGCAGCGGCGGTGGCCGCGGCCTCGCCGCCACGTGAATGGCCCATCACCGCAATGCGGGACATATCTACTTTTCCGTGGAATGGATTGCCTTCGGCTTGATTCCATTCCTGCCAGAGTTTCAAATGCTCGAGCAGCATCCAGCCGCGGACAGCTTGTTGATTAGGCGGGTCGTGGAAAAGACCGCTGTTCAGAAAGTTTTCGTCGATGGAGGCGAGGATGATTCCGCGGCTGGCGAGCAATTCGCCGAGGTACTCATAACCGGGATCGGAGAACGCGGCCATGTTGTGATTGCCGTGCACGATCAGAGCAAGCGGAAACGGCCCAGGACCATCGGGATACCAAACGCGAGCATTCAGCGGAAGCTTGTCGATATCGAAGCCCCAATATTTCTTGCGCGCCCAGCGCTTCCACCCGTTGAAGTCCTTGAAGAAGTCAGACGAATCCAAAGTATGAGTTTTGATCGCCACGCCGGAACCGTATTCGGGGCGGCGGATGTCGTTGCCAACGCCGTAGAAAAGTTTCAACACGTGGAACGGCCCAGGGGTTGAGGGATCAGGTGCGGCCAATTTCGCGGGCATGGAATCGGCAGGCGGCTTCCAGGAGATCAGTTTTTCCATGGAGCCTGCGTGAGCAAAGAGCCAAATGAAATACATATTGCCAGCGAGAGCGAGTACGAAAAGCATGGCAACGATGATTTTCTTGCTTAATGCCGCTTGGCCAAAGTTGCCCCAGAAAAAGGTGGCGATGGTGGCCCCGAGAACTCCTGTGGCGAGACCCATCAGAACCGCCATGATAATCCCCAATTTTGGCGGTCCCCATAGCATCATGACGACCATGCAAGAGCCGACGATCACTCCTGTGGCGGAGCGCGGCAACTTTCTGGCGATGCTCAGAAGCAGCATGACGAGGAGTGCGACCAGGGGAATGAAGATCGTGGCGAAAAGGATGCAAAACACAAAATCAAAAATGTAACCGAAGCCTGTATCTAAATAGAGGCCGCCAATGATGACGCAAATGGCGGCTGCAGCAAGCGTTCCCCAAACGGCACCGTGGCGCGCTTCGGGCCCGGGACGGATGGCTGCCCACTGACGGGAGCACCAATCACGAAATCTGCGCCACATAGATCGCTTGTCAGAAGGAAGCGAGGAGCCCGGTTCCAGCGAAGAAGTCGGCGGAGCCGTCAAGTCGTCCATTGGCATGAATTGCTCCCGAAGATTGGAGTTTGAAGTCGCGAGCCGACGGCATTGTACATGGAGTTGGGTTTCATGAAGCCGTTCATGTGCCTGTTGGGAGAAACGGATTTTGTGCAGGAATTGTTTCGGGGAAACGATACAATTTTATGGCCGTAAGAATCAGACCGCTAAGATAGCTTTGAAAAATCGATACTGAGGCGCTGCCGACGCAGTGGGAGGCCTCGATGATTGGAAAAATAGTTCGAGGCGGTATGAGGTTGATGGGGATTGCTGTGGCGATTGTTACGTGTGCCGTCTTCACATTTTCAGAAATAAGAAAAGAAACTGACATGAATCCGAAAGCTTTGCAGCAGGAAGGATTTACGGTGGTTGGCATCGCTGTGCGGACTAGCAATGCGGAACAAATGACGCCGGAGCGGCCCATTGGCAAGCAGTGGGAACGGCTATTCAAAGAAGGAGTGCTGGCGGCGATTCCAAATAAAGCGGATGGGAATATTGTGGCGTTGTACACCGAGTACGCGGGCGACAAGGATGGCGAGTACACCTACGTGCTGGGCGCGCGGGTGACGAAAGTGGAGAGCGTGCCAGCAGGGATGGTCGCGAAGAAAGTGCCTGCGGGACGATATGCGATGTTCACTTCGGAGAGAGGCCCGGTACAGACAGTCGTTGTGGATATGTGGCGACGAGTTTGGGTGACGCCGAAGAGTGCATTGGGTGGGGATCGGACTTACAAAGCAGACTTTGAGGTTTACGATCAGCGGGCACAGGATCCAGCGGACTCGGTGGTCGATTTGTATATTGCGGTGCGATAGTTCGCTCGCGCGGAATTTCACGCTCGCGTTCAGCGAGGTATGAGTACGATCCGGCCGGAAACTTGCCCATGTCTCAGCTGCTCCATAACTTCATTGATTTGGGCCAGCGGGCGCGTGGCCGTCTCGCAATGAATTTTTCCTGCGGCCGCCATTGCCAGCACATGTCGCAAATCCTCGCGGGTTCCGACGGAGGAAGCTTGGATGCGCACTTCTGTCGCAGCCATCACGATTGGCGGAAAGCAAAGGGACTCTGAAGGCAGGCCGACTACAAGGAGCGTTCCTGTCGGACGAACGCAGGGAAAGGCTGTGTCATAGGCCGCTTTTGCGGCGGAAGTCACTATCGCAACATGGGCTCCGCCCGCTCGTCGCAGCTCTTTGACAACATTTACAGTTGCGGAGTTTAAGGTTACGGATGCGCCCAAGCTTTTTGCATGTGCAAGCTTCTCGTCGGAGACATCAATGGCAGTGACGATCGCTCCGAGCCCTAGCCCGATTTGCACGGCTAAGTGCCCCAAGCCGCCGACGCCGAAGACCGCTAAACGCTGGCCCGGCTGGATTCTGGCGTGATTTAAAGCACGATAAACAGTGACTCCGGCACAGAAAAGCGGCGCGGCGTCGATAGAAGAAAGCTCATCGGGGATTTTCGTGGCATGGCTCGCGGGAACCTTGACGAACTCTGCGTAGCCGCCGTCTACCGTGACACCAGTAATTTTTTGTTTGGCGCAAAGGTTCTCGTTGCCTTCGCGGCAGAAGTCGCATTCGCCGCAAGTCCAGTAAACCCAAGGAACGCCGACGCGGTCGCCGATTTCCAGATTATGGACGGACGCGCCTTTTTCCACGACGCGTCCCGCGATTTCGTGCCCCAGGATCAAAGGCCGTTTAGTGATGGGAACGAGTTGCGGCCAATCGCCATCAGCCACATGCAAGTCCGAATGGCAGACGCCGCACGCTTCGACCTCGATCAATACTTCCCGTGCGTCGGGCTTTGGCTGCGGGACGTCCTCGATAGTCAGAGGCGTTTTGAACTCGCGAAGGACGGCTGCTTTCATTGTGCCCATCTCAAAGAATTAGGGAAGCGTGGCCCAAGAATTTTGCGCAAGCGATTGGAACTTCCTTTACTTTGACGCGATCAGTAGAGAACTTGCCTGTGAGTCTTAAGGCTTGGCACCGCGCAAAAAAAATTCGACGGCGCTGCGCACGCGCTCGGTAAGCTTGTGAGGTCCCGTGAGATCGACGGCCCACTGCCGGACGACGGTATTGAACAACCCCTCCATGAATTCGGCCAGGTGCACGACCGGAAAATCACGCGTAATCTCGCGGTTCTTTTGGCCCTCTGCGATAATTTCGCGCAGAAGGCTTACCGTTGCTGCCTCGGCCCCACGCAGTTCCGGCGAGCGCACCGGATCCATCGCGCCGGCGAGAATTACTGCCTGCCATAGCGGCCGCCCCACTTCTGTAGTGTTTCCCAGCGTTTCGTAAAATCGCCGCAAGCGTTGTTCCGTTGTCGCTTTGATGGATAGTTCGGACTTGAGACTTTCTGCCTGCCGAGCAAACGCCCGGCGTCCGACTTCGCGCAATACTGCATCTTTGCTGGGGAAATAGCGGAAAAAGGTGGGCTGGCTGATTTCCAAAGCCAGCACGATATCGTCGATGCGCGTGTTCTCGTAGCCGCGCTGGCGAAAAAGATGAAGAGCCGTTTCGACAATCTGCTGGCGGAGACGAGCTTTCTTCCGTTCACGAAGACCGGCGACGGGTTCCTTGGCAGGCGTTGGCTGGCCATGCTTTTTTTTCGCAGCATTGCCGCCGTTGACGCCTCCCGGAGTTTGCGAGGCCGGTGGTCTAACGGCAACTTTCGCGCGCCGCATGAAATGTTGCCTCCTGGATAGTGCGCCGCTCGGGGAGTGCGGCATACATTTCGATAGTCGCGCTAACATTATAGCGACTAACGCCAAGTTGCAAGCCCCACGAAAAATCGCGACAAGTAAAGCGGGGTTCTGAAACAATTCAGGCACAACGAAAAGCGATCGGAGATGCACCGGCACCGAAAGTGTTTTAAACTAGTTCTATTACAAGGATGGGCGTGTAGCTCAGCTGGGAGAGCGCGTGCTTTGCAAGCATGAGGTCGCAGGTTCGATCCCTGTCACGTCCACCAATTTTTTCTCTGCAATTGTAACCCTTCGCTTGGCCGGGCCTCTACGCTGCTCTTCCTGAATCGCGCGAAAGCCAGCAAAACGCATGGAGAAAGCTCAACCCCAGATTCCGTGGTGTACCACAGCATCGGCAATCTTCCACTCAGGCCGCACTTTCGCTGCGAACTGGGGCGCCAACAGGAAGCTTGCGGTTCAGCCATGCAAAGGTGGCGCGCACAATAAAGACGTTAAGCAATATTGAAATCAGGGACGCGGCGATCAATGTGCTGAACACGTTTTCGGCAACCATTCCAGCGGATCGCCCGACTTGTACGACCACAAAGGAGAGTTCGCCGATCTGCGTCAGCCCGGCGGCCACGGCAATCGCCGTCCAGATGGAATAACGGAAGATCCACACTACCGCCATCCAAACGAGAAATTTGCCGACTATGATAAGGAGGAGCATCAGACCGAGGAGCGGCAGGCTCCTGGCGAGCACGTGGGGATCTATCAGAGTCCCGAGAGTGACGAAGAAGAGTGCCACGAACGTATCGCGAAGTGGCACGAGCTGGGTGTGCGCGTCGTGAAGATCTTCCAAGCCGCTGATGGACAAACCGGCCAGAAAAGCGCCCAGGGCAACCGAAAATCCAACAGCTTGCGCGAGCGCAGCTGTCCCGAGACAAACCGCGATAGCGATCAACAGGAAAAGTTCCGTGTTACATGTTGCTTTGACTCGCCGGAAGACGGGCGGGATCACTTTGATGGCAAGGAATCCCAGAGGAACCAGCAGAAGAAAAGCCTTCCCCAGAGTCCAAGCCGCATTCACGAAGAGATCTTTCCCAGAGCCGCCCAATGCAGGCAGGACCAGGGTCATACAGATGACGGCGAGATCCTCGACGAGAGTGATGCCGATCATCACGCGGCCGTGCGTGGACGCCATGCTCCCGGAATCTCGCAGCAGCCGCGCAAGCACCATGGTGCTCGCCACAGAGATCGCCGCGCCGATGACGAGTCCTTCGGTAAGAGTCCATCCGGCAAGCTTTCCCACTCCGAGCGCAATTCCCAACATCGCCAGAATCCCGATGGGCGCACCGACGAGCGCCACCCATTTCACGCGGATCAAATCAGGGATGGAGAACTCGACTCCGATCGAAAACATCAGCAGCACGACGCCGACTTCGGCAAATACCTCGAAGGTATGCAAGTCCGAGACATGCGGGCCGGGTGTGAATGGGCTGATAGCGATCCCGCCCAGTACGAATCCCAGGATCAGCGGCAGGCGAAGACGCCATGCCACTAGTCCCCCGACTACCGCAGCCAGGAAGATGTATGTCAGATCGCGAAACAGTATCGGGTCCGGTTCCATGGTCTATTTCTCCCTGCCGATTTCGCCGGAAAACTTAGGGCTCATTTCGAAGAATGGCCTTTCGGTTTTCATACGCCTTAAGTTGCGGCTGCTATTATAAAGGCGACAGGATAATCCGAACTCGCCAATAAGCCCTAATCTGACACAACTTCTCAGGAGAGACTGTGCGAGGGAAAGCCTCTTTGCCGATATTGTTTCCGACTGCGGTCCCCGATAAGCAGTGAAGTCAGTACGCGTGCTCCGCGTGCGTCGTTTCCAGAAACGATTAGTCGGATTCCGATTCTTGAATCTGCAGAGGCTGGAGAGTTGGGCGAGGAGGCGGGGACGGATTTAGTGACTTGTATGTTGTTTTGATGGCGGCTGCGGAGCTGCCACCGAGGGTTAGAAAGTCCGCGGCCTTTTCTGCAACTTGATAGCAGTTTTCTCCGTAGAACGTTTTGGCCTCGGAGCGGGAGGAGGCGCCCAGTCTCAGGCGAAATCTTTCCGGCCAGCTCGAGAGTTTTGCAACCAGTTCCTCGACCAGAAACAAGTGCGTCTCAGCGCCTACGGTGAACTTGAAGCTATGCTCTTTGACCAACGTCAACTTCATTGCCTTGAATGGCATCCGACCCGTCTCCTGTTTAGGGATCGGAAGGGGTGATTGCGATTTTGGATGAAGACTCAAAAACGTCAAGTTTCAAAAAGGTACCCCTAGGCTTAGCAGAATCCGCCCAACTGTGTAAGTATTTCTACGGTATCGCGGTTGAGGAAGCTAGATTCTTCCCGTGAGAGCATAAGAGGCTGATTCGAAGTGCCCAAGGCTTGAGTTGGGGGAACGCGAGTTGCCGCTTGGTCTCAAAGTCTTTTGCTAAGAACCTTGACTAGATCACGCTCATAATAGAGCAGTTGGACGCCGATTCCAGACAGACCCACAGGCATGTTTTCCAATTCAACGTGAGTGACACGTCCAGTAAATCGACGGCTGCTTACTTTTGCCCCAGTGACGCGTTTGGGCATTTCCAGGAGAAGTTCCACGGCCTCACCGACACGCAGGACGAGATTTGTGGTGAAGTAAACACCCCGCGTCGAGATGTTAATCGCTTTGGCTTGTTGCTCGCCCTCAGCGAGTGCCTCCATTCGATGGAAAGACAGGGGTGTATGCAGCTTGAAACGTGGTGTGATCCGACGCTCGGAGATAGCCATGCCTCTTCCTTCGTACGCCTGTGAAGGGTGAGACGGCAGGCTCAATCAGACTAAAGGGACACTTAGAGTCGCACAGGACGGTGCACGGGACTGTTCAAAAAGGCACAAGAAGCTCAGAAAGTTTCTCGATCGGTTCACCTGTGTCGGGCGTGAGGAGTCAGGACAGCGTGCTTTGCAGTACTTCTCGCAAGAGTTCCTGTTTTTGCTGGCTGAGCTTTTTCCCGCGTTCCGTCAGGTAAAAGACGTCGATTGCTTTCTGCCCTTCCGTGTCGATTAGCGCGACGTCGATGTTGCAGCCGAGACGGGCCAAAGCGGAGCCGACGTCATACAGCAGGCCTGGACGGTCTTGGACCATGACCTCGAGCAGCGTGCTCTGCGTCGAAGACGTGTCGTCGTAGCCGATGCGCGTTTCGACAGCCACTTTCGGCGGTTTGGCTTTGCTGGCGTTTTCGCGGCCTTTCAAAAGTGGCTCAAGCGGCGCTTTTCCATTCGCGATATCCGCAATGCTTTTCTGGAAGCGGGCGATTTCGGTGGGATTCAGCTCAAGCGTATGGTGCAGATCGACGAATTGAAAGGTATCCAGCACGATGCCTGCGGCATTGGCAAAGGCGTCGGCCTTCACAATATTCATGCCCCAACCTGCGAGGACGCCGGAGATAGTCGCAAACAACGCGGGCCGGTCGGCGGTGAGCAAAGTCAGCGAGAAGGAATGGTGGCGGGCTTTGAGTTCGGTCTGGACAGGCTCTGCGCCCAATTTTTGGTACAACTGAAAGTGCGCAGCAATTTCCGGAGCAGAGTGCACCGCGCGGTAACGGCGCGGGAAACCTTCGAGGAACCGTTCGACTTCCGCTTTATTCGCGCCGCCAGCTTGACTGCTGACTTGTTCTAGCAGTGGCACTTCGTCGGAGGCATGCAGGCGGTCGCGGTCCAGAGTGCGGCTGAAGTGATTCGAGGTGGCGACGAATAGCTGCCATAGCATTTCGGCTTTCCACGGGGTGAGGGCTTCGGGATTAACGGCGTGAATGTCGGCGTAGGTCATCAGAGCCAATCGCTGCAGGCGCTCCTGCGTCGTGACGGTATCGGCGAAGACGGAAACGGTTCCTGGATCGAAAATGTCGCGGCGCTGAACTGTCGCGGACATGTCCAAGTGATGCTCGATCAAAAAATGAACCTCGTCCGTTTCGTAGGCGGACAGTTGGAGGCGGGCGGCGGCGCTCTGCAGCGCTTCGAGGCTTCCTGTAACGTGATTCTCAACGGCCATGCCTTTACCGACGTCGTGTAGCAGCAGCGCGAGAATCAGCAAGTCTCGCCGCTCGACCGTTTTCCAGAGCTGCTTAAAATGGGCAGCACGTTCGTCGGGCGGCTCGGCAAGCTCCTGAAGATGTTCGATGGTGCGCAACGAGTGCTCATCTACTGTGTAGCGGTGATAGAAATCGCGAACCACGAGGGAATCGATAGCTTTGAATTCCGGCAATACATCCATCAAAAGAGAGAGACGCTGCATCGGCCGAAGCGCCATGCTGGGATAATCGGCCGCAAGAATTTCCCGGAGCATGGACCAATTTACTTGCGTGTTCTTCTGAGGAAGCTCGGGATGTTTCAGGATGTAAAAGATGGCGCGCTCCGCTTCGCGGCTCAGGGGGACACCGGTCTTCGCGGCTTCCGCAAACAGCGCGAAAGTCACGGCGCGATCGGAAAGGGCTGGTTCATCCACCACTTCCAGCAAGCCGTCGCGGACAGCAAAGGGCTTGCCTTTGCCGATTTCATTGCGTACGCCGCGCGCTGCGCTAAAAAATCGTTCCCGAAAGGTCGGTTGCACAGCTGGTTTTTGCTCGATGTAACGCAACAACAGGCGGTTCAGAATACGGGCCTGGCGGAAATAAAGCCGCATCCATTCTTCAGGACTGAGCTTCGCGTCGCGCATCGTGCCATCAGCAACTCCCAGCGAGCGTTCCGCGGCCGCGGTCTGCAACTCGTAGGTCAAAGTATTGTCATTGCGGCCGTTACGGTAGTGCAGGAAGCAACGGATGGCGCTCAAAAAATCGACGGCGTTGGCCGCTAATTCTTCCTCGCCCGCGCTGTTCTTCCAGCCGTCTTTTTGTCCATTGGCGATCTGCCGCAGCCATGCCGCCGCCTGATAGTCGCGCAAGCCTCCGGGCGCGTCTTTAATGTTGGGCTCCAAATGATAAATGGTGTTTCCGTAGCGGGCATGGCGTTCTTTAGTGAGTTTAGTCAATTCCGCGAGCAAAAACGGCCGAGCCTGCTTTTCCGGGCCTGCCAGGATTTTTTTTGTGAGCCGATCAAACAGTTCTTCGTCCCCGGCTAGAAATCTGCGGTCCAGAAGCGCCAGGTGAAACTCGGCGTTATCTTCTTCGATGCGTTTGCATTCATCGAGTGTGCGGCCTGCGGAGCTGACGCGAAAACCGAGATCCCACAAGGTGCGTGAAAAGTCCGCAATTAACGGACGAAATTCGGCCTCGGCTTTTTCGTTGCCGAACAAAAAGAGAATATCCAGATCCGAGTAAGGGAAAAGCAATCGCCGGCCGTAACCGCCAAGAGCCACCAAGGTAAGGCCTTGGGGCTCGGCATTATTGACGCGCAGAACCTCTCCAAAAATTTGCTGGGCAGTGCGATCGGCAAGTTCGCAAAGCGCGCGCAGCGTGTCTTGCGCGCTTCCGCCGGCTTCAAACTGCTGCCGGATGCGTTGTCGTTCGTCCTCGGCCAATGGTCCGAGGACGGACAAGGGAGTCAAAGAGCCTGACATGGTTTTTGCGGGCCGATTGGCCGGATTAAGTCCTGGGCGAGCTGCGGTCGTCACTTCATTCAGAGCGCGTTTTCGCCGCGCTCCTCGTTCCGAATCCGGATGGCTTCCTCAACCCGTGATAGGAATATTTTACCGTCGCCAATCTTTCCTGTCTTGGCCGTCTTTAAAATTGTGTCCACCGCGCGCTGCACCAGCGGATCCGGCAAGACCATCTCAAGCTTGAGCTTGGGCAGCAGGTCCACGGTATATTCGCGGCCGCGATAAACTTCGGTATGACCTTTTTGCCGGCCGTGGCCGCGGACTTCAGTGACCGTCATGCCCTCGATGCCAATTTCGCGCAAGGCATCTTTCACGGATTCAAAACGCGAGGGCTGAATGATTGCCTCAATTTTCATCATGAAAGTTTCTGCTCCGCCCAATGACAGACACTGCCGTGCTGATCGTGCCTAGGCCTCGAGGTTGTACGCCTCTTCACCGTGTTGCGTGATGTCGAGGCCCTCAATCTCTTCCGTTTCCGTTACACGAATGCCGGTAATCATATCTGTTATTTTCAGCAGCACAATGGTCCCGACGAGCGCAAAGCCCCAGGCGATCAGTACCCCGACAAGCTGGTTGCCGAGCTGTCCCCAGTGACCATCCATACCGCCGACCGGTTTGCCTGCGCCGAAAATCGGATTAATCACCTGCTGCGCAAAAACGCCGGTCAGGAGAGCGCCAATCGTGCCGCCTGCGCCGTGAACTCCAAAAGCATCCAGAGCATCATCATATCCGAAGATCGATTTTACCTTCGTGACCATGTAGTAGCAGACCAGGCCTGCGATAAAGCCAATCGCCAGCGCTGGCATCGGTCCTACAAATCCAGCGGCTGGCGTAATCGCAACCAGCCCGGCAACCGCGCCGGAAATTGCGCCGAGAGCGCTCGGCCGCCCGTTCTTGATCCACTCCGCCAAGCTCCAGCTTATCGCCGCCGCAGCCGTGGCGAAGTGCGTGGCGACAAATGCGCTCGTCGCCAGCGAGTTTGCGGCCAACGCGCTGCCGGCGTTAAAGCCGAACCATCCGACCCACAGCAGGCAAGCACCTATGAAACTGAGGACCAGAGAATGCGGCGGCATCGGCTGCTTCGGATAGCCGGTCCGTTTTCCAAGGTAGAGCGCGCACACCAGTGCTGAAACTCCGGAGCTGATGTGCACAACCGTCCCGCCGGCAAAATCCAATGTTGGGAATTTACCTCCGAGAGACGCGTTTAGAAAGCCGCCCTTGCCCCAGACCATGTGCGCCAGCGGCGCGTAGACAACCAAAAACCAGAGTGTCAGGAACAGCACTGTGCCGCTGAACTTCATGCGCTCAGCGGTAGCACCAGTGATCAGCGCTGGCGTGATGATTGCAAACATGAGCTGGTAAATCATGAAGGTTGCTTGCGGAATCGTTCCCGCATAGTCGGGATTTGGCTCGGCGCCTACGCCGCGCAAGAAGGCGTGTTCGAATCCACCGATGACAGGACCATTCCCGCCGAAACACAAGCTGTACCCCACCAGCGCCCACAGCACACTGATCAAGGCCATCAGCAGAAAGCTTTGCATCATGATCGCCAGCGTATTCTTTCGCCGCACCAATCCGCCGTAAAAGAGTGCCAGGCCCGGGCCAGTCATCATCAGGACCAAGGCTGCGCTTACCAGCATCCAAGCGTTGTCGCCCGCCGATTGCGCTGCCGTCACTCGCTGGTCAAGTTGTTTCAGTTGCTCGTTGATAGCTTTTGGGCTGTCTGCGGAAGGGGAAGACGCAGCCGTGGGAGAATCGGTTGCCGTGGAGGAGGGAGTTTGTCGCGCAAAGAGGGGAATACCGGCGAGCACCATGGTCAAGAGCAAACAACACTTCCATCCCATGCGCTTCATAAATATGTCCGCTCCGCTTCGTTTGGGTTGCTCCCGGCCGGGCCGGGGCTACTCTGAAAAAGAAACTGACGGTGACCCGCCGCTTTTGCGACTCGGATTATACGCGCCGCGACTCGGCATCACGTTTAGAAATTTGCATTCGTCAGATTCATTTTTCAGATTCGTTGTAGGGCAGGAGGCAAGGCAAGCGGGGTGCTGCCTTCACTCCCTGCTTCAACCAGGCAATCCTTGCCCGGCAATTCTTTGAGAGGCCTTCTTGTCTCACGGCGTTGCCATCGTATAATGCATCCCCAGTGTAAATCCGCCGCTGGTATAGTTGTTAGCGAAGCGGCCGATAGCGCAGCAGCAAGGATGAAGGTTTCGAGCAAAGAACTATGACCGAGCATCCGCCTATGGAGATATCCGTTCGAGAATCAGGGACTATCCCGATTCTTGAGGTGCGCGGCCGCTTGACCATTGGCGACCCTAGCGAGCAGCTCCACGATGCTCTCGAAGCGGTTGCCAAGGCCGGCGCTCATAAGGTCATAGTCGATCTCAATGGCGTTCCGCAGATCGATAGCTCTGGCATCTCCGCTCTCGTTCGCATTTCTATCAAGCTGACTCGCGAAGGCGGTGCGCTCCGCCTGGTCTGCCGCCCTGGCCGCGTGCTGGATGCCCTGACTGTTACGCGACTCATTGAGGCCATCCCTACTTTTGAATCCGAATCCGCCGCCCTCGTTAACTTCGCCTAGTCCAAGCAACGTTTATCGTCTGCTATGCGTCCTTTACCATGGGTGTACCTCGGATCCATCGAAAAGACGTTGATTTAAAGTCGGAACATGTGGGCCTCTTTGCGAAAGAAGACCTCTTTTGCTGTGTGTCTCGGCAGCGCCTTCCGTGCTGTGGGGCTGCTTAGCGCTTTGATTATTACCGTGATGTTGGTCTCGGTGTTGAGCGCCTCGACCGCGGCACGCGATGAAGCGCCAGCACTGCCGCGCGCAGCTCAAGAACAGATGGACTCGCTCGCCTCGCGTGTGGCGGAACAAATCCGCCAATCCAAGATCGATACAGCGTTTCCAAAAATATTTGTGATCGATTTCTCCAACGCCGGCGACAAGCAATTCTCCAAATTGGGCACCCTCCTCGCTGACGACTTAGCTCTATCCCTCGCTGGATACGCGTCCGGTTTTCAGGTGCAGGATCGCAAGGCCTTTAATGACTACTTGAAAGAAAACTGGATGGGGCTCGATGAGCTTCAAAGCGAGGCGGTCTGCCTGACGCTTGCGCGTTCCATGGGAGGAGCTGGAGTTGTGCGGGGAACCATCGATACAGATGCCAAACAGCAATTACGAATTAGTGTGAATATCGATGGGCTTGGAACGACTTGGTCGGGGGACGCGGAGTTTCCACTGACAGGCGCGCTCCAGGAACTCTTGAAACAGCCGGCCATCTCCTACGAACGCGCCGCCGGGACCATACCCGTCGAGCCTGGCATCCTCCAGCCGGGAGTGGATGGAGCAACTCTACCCATCTGCGTGTTTTGCCCCAGTCCGGACTACACGGACCTTGCACGCACTGCGAAATACCGCGGCACCGAGGAACTCTCGCTGATCGTTACGAAGGATGGCGCCGTCAATTCCATCGTGGTCTTGAAGGGCGCGCCTTTTTCGTTAACGCAAAAGGCCATCGACGCGGTTCAAAAATGGAAATTCAAGCCTGCCAAGTTGCGTGGACAGTCTGTCCCGGTTCGCGTGCCCGTCGACATTGAATTTCAGCTTTATTGATGGTGAATTCGGCCCCTGAGATTGCCGGGTATATCGCGGCGTCTCCAAAATTTCACCGTTTTCGTATTTCAATTGTGATAGCGTGCCGTTGATGAAAACCTACACCGAGCGTTTGATCGCGCATTTGTCTTTGTGTCTAGCTGTCTGCTTGTTCTTGGGACCAATTGCCGTTGCGGAGGAACCTGGACGGGATCTGGATGATCTTGCGAAGCGGTTTAGCAAACAGATCGAGAAAGCGGGGATCGGCTCGATCGTTGTCGCAGACTTTGTCGGCCAGGACGGAACTGATTCCATTCAAGGACGCTATCTCGCGGACGAGTTTGCCCAGCGCCTTGAGCATTACAAGAAGAAATTCGTTCTAATCGGACGCAAACAGCTCTCCGCGGCACTTTCCGATGCGCAACTTTCCGCTAAAGATCTTGCCGCGCCAGATTCTCTGCGGCGAATCGGAAACTCGCTTCAAGTCGAAGCGGTAGTGACGGGTACTCTCGAAACCACGCCCGCTCAATACTCCGTGAACCTGAGCGTGCGCAGAGTGAAAGACGGCGGCGAGATTGCTATCGGTAACCAAACGATTAAGCGACCAGCCTACGTGGATAGCGTGGCCCTTCTAGATCCGGGCGTAGGCCGATCAAAAATTGGCAGGCCCGGGGTGGATGGGATAGGCGTCCCGATATGTATGGTTTGCCCAGTACCGGAAGATACGGACGAAGCCAAGGCGGCGAAAATCCGGTCTCAGGTCATGCTGCTGGTGGTGATCAGCGAAGAGGGGCGCGCCGTCAAAATTGCGGTGACAAAGAGTAGTGATGATGGATTGGCGGCACGAGCTGCAGAGGCCGTTCGTAAATGGGAGTTTAAGCCAGCTACCGACAAGAATGGTAACGCGGTCGCAGTACTCATTCCGATCGAAGTAACTTTCAGACTCTACTAGCGGGCTCAGCCGCCCTTTTTCAGTTCGGCGAGGACGAGCTTGGCCACTTCTTTCAGCGTTTCGAATACGCCGACACCCTGAATGGCAACACCTTCGAGTACGGGCTCGCCTTTTTTCTGGAGTTGCTTCGTTAGTTCGGGAACGGACATGGCGTTAGGAAGATCGCGCTTGTTAAGCTGCAGCACGTAGGGGATCGTATCGAAATTGAGGTTGTGTTCTTTCAAATGCTCCTGCAAATTTTCCATCGTCTCGAAATTCGCGTCGAGGCGTTCCTCCTGCGAATCCGCGACGAACACGACACCATCCGCGCCTTTCAGGATTAGCTTACGGCTCGCCTCGTAAAACACCTGGCCGGGGACAGTATAAAGATGGAAACGCGTCTTGAAGCCGCGCACGGTACCTAAATCCAACGGAAGAAAATCGAAAAAGAGTGTGCGGTCCGTCTCTGTGGCCAGAGACACCATTTTGCCTTTCTGGTTTTGGCCAGTGTGGTCATAGACCCACTGAAGGTTCGCGGTTTTTCCGCCCAGACCTGGACCGTAGTACACGAGCTTGCAGTTAATTTCGCGAGCAGGAAAATTGATGAAAGGCACTTGTTCCTAACCAGTGATCGGCAACAAAATATATAGCATACGCGGTGCTGGCAGGCCAGCATTCCGGCTGAGCCTGTCCCCTGTCGGGTAGCTTGCTTACAGTTTCCGCGAAAACGCTCTCATTTCGATGCTCTATTTTCGTCCCATGCCGCCGGGCAGTAACTCAGGCAGGTACCCGCAATCCCACTACCACTCGTTGACGCCGTCATTTTCCTCTGCTACGATTCGCGCCATGGCAAAAGCGCGCAAAGCCTCTTCGGGCTCATCAGGGCATGGCAAAGGTGCCGCGCACGGCCACTCCAACTCACAGAAAAAAAAGAACTTACCTCCTCCCCCACCTGCTCAGCGCGGCGGCGTGGAACTAGTTGATCCCCTGGTGCAGGCGCAGCTCAAAGTTTACGACGAAGCGCTCGCCCTTTTCCATCAGCAGAAATTTGCCAGGGCTAAGCAAGAATTGGAAAAAGTGCTTGAAGGTCCCAGTAAGGGCCTTGCCGACCGCGCTCGCATGCATTTGCGGATTGCCGAGCAGCGCATGAAACCGAGCGCGGAACAGAATCCACGCACCGCAGACGAGCATTACCAGCGCGGCGTTGGGATGATGAATATCGGCCGCTGGGATGATGCTCGCGAAAGTCTTATCAAAGCGCGCAAAGCTTCGCCGAAAGCCGATTACATTCACTACGCGCTTGCCGCTCTCGATTGCCTTACAGGCGAAGCGGATTCCGCGATGGCGAATCTTAAAGTGGCCATCGAACTCCGGGCGGAAAACCGCTATCACGCGCGCAACGACGAAGATTTCGCTTTCCTCCAGGAAGATCCTCGTTTCACAGAGCTCCTCTATCCGGAGAAAGACGGCACCGCCGGCTAAGCCTTCTGATTTCGCTTTCTTTTCCGTGAACCTCAGGGCGCCTAAAGCGATAACCCGATTGCAATTTCCGGATCAATAGGGAACAGTCTCAATGCAGGTTTGTTGCTCTTGATAAGAATTGGGGCGGGGGAAACGCGCCTCGAACGAAACGATTTGTTGGCCAGACTCACTACGTCATCCGGTGAAGAAGAAAGCGTCCAAACCGAAGCCTCTCTCCCGTGGATTCCGCGTCGTAGCTTTTGGCGGAGGCACCGGACTGTCTACCCTTCTGCGCGGGCTTAAGGAATACGTCGTCCGCCGCAGCGACGAGCATCCCAACTCTCACCGGCCGATATCCGACCTTACTGCTGTTGTTACAGTCACCGATGACGGCGGCAGCTCCGGGCGTCTTCGCCGCGAGAATCGTGTCCTTCCGCCTGGCGACATTCGCAACTGTATGGTCGCCCTCTCGAAAGATGAAGCGCTGCTTGGGCGCCTTTTCCAATACCGCTTTCACGCTGGCCGCGGGCTCATCGGCCACAATTTCGGCAATCTCTTTCTCGCTGCGCTCACACACGTCACAGGAGATTTCGCCGAAGCCATTCGCGTCAGCAGCAAAGTCCTTGCCATTCGCGGACGCATCTTTCCTTCGACACTTTCGAATGTCCAGCTCGTCGCGAAGCTCACCAGCGGCCGCATCATCCACGGAGAAACGCGCATCTCGGCCAGCAAAACACCTATCGAGAAAATTTTTCTGTCGCCTCGCCGCGTTTCGCCGTTTCCAGCGGTCATCGACGCTATTCACGAAGCCGACTTGATTCTTCTTGGCCCTGGCTCGCTCTACACCAGCATCCTCCCGAATCTTCTGATTTCGGAAATCGCTGCCGCGATTGCCAAGTCCAGGGCTCCCCGCGTTTACATTGCTAATCTCATGACGCAGCCGGGCGAAACCGCTGCGTACTCTCTAGGCGACCATCTTCGCGCCATCCTCAGCCATACGCCGCGCTCCGTCGTGGACTGGGTTGTGGCCAACCGCCGGCCAGTTTCGCCGGAAGTCGCCAAGCGCTATCGCCGCCAAGGTGCGGAGCAAGTGGTGATTGACTTGCCTGAGCTTCAGAAACTCGGCTATCGGGTCATCCTGGACAATCTGCTCGAGGAGCATGGCGTGATCCGGCACAATCCTCGGCGTCTCGCAGAACTTCTGCTCGAGGAATTTCTATCCTCGTAAGTTCCATCCAAGTTTTGGTGTTGCTGTGTTCTTGGAAGAAGTACAGGAGCTAGTCCGCGCGAAGCGCCACGTTTGGATCGACTGTGGCTGCTCGCCTCGCCGGCAAGTAACTCGCAAGAGCTGCCGCAATCAGAAGCGTCAGGCCGACGCCGCTGAACGTCAATATATCCGTCGGTGGTACTTCAAATAGCAGCGATTTCACAAGCCCTGCAAGTGCCACGGCGCCCACAATTCCAATTCCGATCCCGAGCACGGCCAAGAGCAAGCCTTGCCCAAGAACCATCTGCAGAATGCTCGCCGGCCGCGCGCCTAGTGCGATGCGAATTCCGATTTCACGTACGCGCTGGCTGACCATCAGCGCCATGATTCCGCCGATGCCCGCCGTAGCGATCAGCAGCGCAAGTCCCGCAAAAATTCCCAGCAGGCTTGCCGTCACGCGCGGCGATGCCATCGATTCATAACGCGCCTGCTCCAAAGTAAGAATGTGCGTCACCGCGGTCTGGGGGTCCACGTCGTGCACAGCGCGAGTTAGCGCTTGCGCCATGCTTCGCGGCTCGCTGATGGTACGCACGATTAATGTGGCGGGTTGGGCGTTCTGTGCTTGAGAGGCGTAGAACTCAGCCGCGGGCGCGTGGTCCAGGCCAAATTCCCGTACGTCTCCCACCACCCCAACGATATTCACCGAGTGTTCTCCTCCATCCCCAGAGACACGTTTTCCGATGGGATCTTCGTTTGGCCAGAACTGGCGCTTTGCCGCTTCATTGATGACCGCTACGTACGGCGCCTTATCTCTGTCAGTTTCGGCAAGCAGCCTGCCGCCTTTGAGAGGAATACCAAGAGTTTTGAAATAGTCTGGAGAAACTGCGGCAAATGTGCCGACCGGCGGGGCTTGCCCCGATTCCAAAGCGCGGCCTTCGATTTGAAATTGGAACGAAACAGACTCGGGGCCGTCCGTGATCATTTCTGGCTCGAAGGGATATCGGCTTGAGATCGCGACGGAAAGGACTCCGGGCTCCGACTTGACGCGGTTGAGCAGTTTTTGAACAACCAAGTTCGTTTTGTCGGCCTCCGTATACTTAGACCAATTGAACGTAGTTCGCAGAGCCAAGACTCGCTCTGGAACGATGCCTGCATCCACTTGCTGCATTTTGAAGAGGCTGCGCATCATCAATCCCGCGCCGATCAGCAACATAAATGAAAAAGCGATCTGACAAACGATGAGCGCGCTGCGCACGCGATTCTGCTGGCGCCCAGTCCCAGCGCCGGTGCTCCCATCTTTCAAGCTGGAAGTGAGATTTGCGCGCGAAAAAATCGCCGACAGCGTACCAAAAATGATGCTTGTGCCCAGCGCTGCCGCCAGCGTAAACAGGAGGACTTCCGAGTCAATGTGGATCTCTCGCGCACGAGGCGTCAGCCGACCCACAAAATCCGTAAGAAGCGCCAAGCTCCCGTAAGCCAGCAGCAAACCCAGCATGCCGCCGGCAAAGGCCATAAGAAAACTCTCCGTAAGAAGCTGCCGCAGAATCCGGCTTCTCCCCGCGCCAAGGGCGCTGCGCACCGCAAGCTCCCTTTCTCGGCGGGCCATGCGCGCAAGCGTCAGGTTTGCGACATTTGCGCACGCAATAAGCAGCACAAATGCCGCCGCACCGAGCAGCAGAAGAAGTGTTGGCCGCGCATCCTTCGTTAGTTCTTGTTGCAGGGGCGTGGCCACGGAAGTGAAGCCCGCATTTTCCGGATACGATTTTGGATAGGCCACCTTCAATCCAGCGGCGATTGTGGCGGCATCCGCGCTCGCCTGCGCCACGGTTACCCCCGGCTTCAATCGCCCAAATATCTTCATCATTCGCATATCGCGGTCTTCGAGATGCATCTTCGAAGATCGAAAGGGGCACGCAGAAGTAGACATGTAAACGTCATTCTCATTCGGATACTGCGGGACCGGTGGCAGAACCCCAACAACCGTGTGCACTTTGTCGTTCATCTCGAATGTTTTGCCAACGATTTCGGGATCGGAGCCGAAATTGTTTTTCCAGTATTCATAACTGAGAAGAAGCACAGGCGGCGCGCCTAGCTTGTCATCGTCAGGCAAGAAAGTCCGCCCCAGTAGCGGCTGGATTCCAAAGAGATCAAAATAGTTGGCGGAAACGACGCCGGTTCGCACGCGCTCCGGATCTCCATGGCCGAAAAGGGTAAAGGACATCGCATGGTATTCCACTAGCCCAGAGAGAGTCCGGTTCTGCGCGCGATAATCTTCGATTTCCTTCACCGAAAACGACAAGTCCTCGATGCCCAGCTTCTTTTCCTGCTGACGGATGAAAATTAGTTGCTGCGCCTGCGGATAGGGAAGCGGCCGAAGCAGCACGGAGTGCACTACGCTGAAAATCGCGGTGTTTGCCCCGATGCCCAGAGCGAGGGTAAGTATCGCAACTGCCGTGAAGCCGGGATTTTTCTGCATCATGCGGAAGGCATAGCCGCAGTCGCTCTTCAAAATTTGCCAGTGTTCGCGGGGAGCCGTAGTGAAAATACCTACGATAGTTTCTTTCCAGAGTTTGAGCGCACCCAGGACACCTCCGCGTTCTTCGACTTCGCGCTGTTGCTCCCGAAAGACGCCTTCCATCTCGCCCTCATAGTTCGTGCGGAAATCGAAAGGTAACACTCGCACGAGCGCTCGAAAGAGTCTTTGCGAAAACGGGAGAGTCTGTTTTGCCATGACTGTGAATCCTCGCTATGCCAATTTTGGTTTTCGAAAAAGCTTCTTGGCGCGTGCCTGGCCGAGCGCCTCTTCCATACGCTCCGCCTCGGCGACCGCGACCTCGCGCCCAAATTCCGTAAGCAGGTAGTAGCGTCGGCGCTCGTCGTCGAGCACCACTTCCGGCCGCCGGTCAGATTCCGCGATCAGACCCGCGCTTTCCAGTCGTGCCAAATTTCCGTAGAGAGTGCCCGCGCTCAGGCGCACCTTGTCGTCGGTGCGCCGCGCCACCTCTTTCAAAATGGCATACCCGTGCTTCTCTCCATCGGCGAGCGCGAGCAGGATATGAAACATCGCTGGCGTCAGCGGCAGGAACGATTCAGTCTCTCTTCTCTTTGTCACGATTTCACCTCGGGCCGCTGTCCTTGCTGGATGGTCATCTCTATCGTCAAATGTAAGACTATATCGCGATACGTTATAGTTGACTAGCAAGTTCCCGGCCAAGCGAAGAAATCTCTAACCTGCAGCTTTTAGAAGACTTTCCGAGGCGGTCAGAGAGCTTTCCCCTTTCGAGTGTCCGGTTATGGGACGCCGCGGTTCGCCAGCGGGCACTTCCTCGATGCTTCGCGGCGATGGGATAGAAAGGTGTGGCTATTTTGCGATCGCGTAGCGTCAGAAAATAAACCTACTCGATTTTGCCTCGCAGCACCGTTACGGAAGCCCGCGGCAGGTTAAAGGTCCCACTACTGGCGTTAACAGTCGAGGTTGCTGCGGGGCCGTCTGGATCTGCGTGACTTTTCGGCCCTTGCGAATGCCAAAAGTATTGCTCCGCTCCAAATGTCACCATCGTCACTGGACCAGCGAAATGCGCGACTTTCTTGCTCTCAGCGTCTGCGAACTCAATCTTCACCGAATGCGCATTCGAAGGATCTTTGTTCAACAACATCAGTGACCAATCGCCATCCGGCCGCTTCACCGCGTAAGCCGTCACCAGTGTGTGCCCCGCATCATCGATCACGTCTGTTTCAGCAGGAAATAATTGATGCACCCCTGCGCCATGCTTCACCCACTCCAAATTAATCATCTGGCTAGCGAAATATTGTGAAGCGTGCTGTGAGATCTCAAGTTTATCGTTTGCCACAAAATTCCCAAACGTACTGTAGCCACCACATCCCGAGCGCAGCGGCTCGGGTTCAATTGGCGAGTGATAGAACGCCGCGCCGCCGTTCGCGAGAAACGATCCCGCGTTGTCCGCAAGCCATAGCGCCCCAAACAAATCCGCCATAGGTTCCGTCAGCGCCCAAGAAAGATTGCTCTCTGTGATCATCAGTGGCACATTCGCGGGCACGCCATCCTCGCGCCACACTTGCAAAATATGCCTCACCAATTCCGGTTCGCGGTACAGATCGGACCAATTGATCTCGCACGGCGGAAACGGAAAATGCTCGAACGAAACAAACGTAAGATCGCTCAGCCGCCCACGCACTTTCAGATAGTCGATAAATCGCCCGAGCCACGATGTTCTTCCTTGCGCGTCCGGCCACACTTTAATGTCTTCGTTGACGCCCTCAAACACCGGGCCGCCAAGCTTCAGCTTCGGATCAACACGATGGAGTGCCGCGGCCCACTCCACGTAGAGAGCAGCATCATCCTCGGGACTCGTATATTTCCCGTCAGGCTCTTCGCCCAGCTCCACGTAAGAAATCGGATAGCCGCGCTTCTCAATGTAAGCAAGCTCCGCCGCGGCATCCTCGGGCGTCGCGTAAATCATCGCTACAGGGATCATCGCGGGGAGATTGTTCGTAATGCCGCTGGTATAGAAGAGGTCGAACCCCGTTTGATCGCGGCTAGGCTCGATGTCCGCGGACGTGTGCCACGGATCCGTCGACGAAACGGTTGCCTCCGTTTGATTTTGTCCGGGCGAGTGGGTTACCAAATCGATGAACGAACCGTCCATCGCAAAATTCCCTGCGTAAATTTCATTTACTGCATATCCGACGCAGTTTCGCGGGTCTTCGCTTCCGTGCGTGTCGCACGTGTTCGAGGATTCCGTCATCCTAATCCTCAAGAATCGTGCCCGCACCGGCGTGTCCGACAGTTTCAGTGTAACGGTTCCGCCTTTTCCGTCCTGAACTTCGCCTGCGGGAAACTGCGTCCAAACTCCCAGCGTCGGCTTCTCAAAAGCGTTTTCTCCGAGCCAATACTGGACAACGTATTTCTTTGCGAAAGGATTCGCCCAAGCGATGCGGATCGTGTCGATATCCTGCGGCGCCCCAAAATCGAGGATGATCCACTGCGGATGCAGCGCGTCGTCTTCGCCAGTGAATTTTTTTGCGAGGTAAGGATTGCTCTTCCAATACGTTGCCGGATCTCCATCGGTCAGGCGCGAGTATTTTCCCTGGGAGGCATCGCTTTTTGTCGAGCCCCGATGGGGCAGCGCATATCCGTAGGAGTGGCGCAAGAACTCCGCGGGCTCTGCGCTTCCGGTAAAATATCCGCTCTGATGCGCCGCGTCGCTCCACGTTCCATTGGGATTCCAATGCCAAGCCGCAATAGTCAGCTCTGTATTCTGGCGATAGGTAATCGGTCCCCATCCTGCGGAGAGCGACTCCTTTAGGATAGGTGCGCTGTAGATCGTGTCGATCGATTTTGACGAAAGAATATCCACGGACGTACCGAGCGCTTTGTCGGGGTCGAAGGGAATCGCGCGAGCTGGTGTCACCTCCACGCGCATCGTCTGCGCCGTCACATTCTGTGCGCCGGCTGCGGCGGTCAGAAGCAAGACTATTGCCGGAGCTTTGAGCGCTACTCCACCAATCGCAAAGAACGCATTGCATCGCATGTAGGTTGTCCATGGCCAGGCAACTGCAAACTATTCAGAATGAGCTGCCAGGCAGCCAGAAAATACCGTATTGTATCGATTTAATAAAGCGAAAATGCGCGTCTCTCTGCTTGACGCTTTGCCTGCACGGGCACTAGAGGAACGGAGAATTAAAAATAAAAGTTTGATTCGTGCCAATGACTGGCGGAGATTTCTGCTTCCTGCTAACGTTTCCTCGACAATAATTCATTCGAACTGGAGATTCCCATGTCGACCTTTGGCCTCATTGAATATGCTGATGCGAGCCCTGAAGTTCGCGCCGTCTATGACGACATCATGGCCACGCGCAAGACCGACTGGATCAACAATTTCTGGAAGGCCATCGCCCACGACCCCGCCACACTGAAACGCACATGGGAAAGCATCAAGCAGATCATGGGCCCCGGAGCGCTCGATCCTCTAACCAAAGAACTCATCTATGTGGCCGTCAGCGTCACCAACAACTGCCACTATTGCATCGCCTCGCACACCGCTTCCGCCTTCAAAAAAGGCATGACCGACGCCATGTTCGCGGAACTGCAGGCGGTCATTGGCATGGCCAACGAAACCAATAAACTCGTCACCGGCTATCAAGTTGAAATCGACGAGCAATTCCGCCCACCGCTGAGTCGTTAGACCAGTTTCCACCCACAACACGCCTGTCCTTCGGGACAGGTGTTTCCCTGTTGGTACGCCCGTACTATGGCTGCAGAGCGTGGGCGGGGAAGAACATATAGAAGTTCCGGGACAGCCCTGTCCATACATGCGAGAAGTGTCCGACCAAAAATTCTACGCACGAAGTGAGTATCCAAATGGCGCCTAGCAGCAAAGATGAAGTCCTGACCGTCGCACCAGAGACCGCCGCCCCATCTTCCGTCGCCGCTAGACCGCGGCCCGAAGATACGGCTACGGGGAGCAAGCCGCAGCCTGTGGCGCTCGAAGTCCCGGTCACGGTCAATGGCGCTCGAACGGTCGAAAGTAGCGATAAGCGCGAGCCGTTTTCTGAAACCACAAAGACAGTCCTGGTTTTCGGCAATGGAGCAGTCATTCGGTTGGGTTCGCCGGTGTCCGCTGGCCAATTGCTCTTCCTCACCAACGAAAAAACAAAAAAGGAAGTGGTTTGCCAGGTCGTCAAATCGAAAAATTACAAGAGCGTCAGTGGCTACGTCGAGCTCGAGTTCACCGAGTCGGTCGTTGGCTTCTGGGGAATGCGTTTCCCGTCAGACCGGATCGGCACTCAATCTCCTGCCCCTGCTACGGTTGCAACGCTACCGCCTGTCGCCAAAGTCAACCCGGTTGCCCCAGTTTCATCCGTACCAACCGCGGTGAGTCCTGTCGTTAGCGCCACGCCAAAGATTTCTGAGATCAAGCCGGCCCAGGTTCCCGTCCCTCAAGTTCCCGTGGAAGTGATGCCTGCGCCGCAGCCTCGGCCCGCGGAAATAAATGTGGTTGCACCCGTTGTCACGCAGCCACAAATACCGTCAGTTCAAAATACCGCAACGCCCTTGACGCCTGTCGCAAAGAAAACCGAGGCACCGGTTACTCCAACTCCCGCGATTACTTCTTCGCTGGCGTCCTCCCTGGCCAGTCTTCTGAGCTCGCCCGAACTGCCGCCTGCGGTGACTCCATCGAAACCAACAGCATCGCCTCTTGCGTCCGAAAACAAGCAACAGAGCACCACCGGACAAGATTCGACCGAAGAGTTGAAGCTCCAAGCCGCACGCCTTCAGGAACAACTCTCATCGATGCTCTTCAGCGCTACGCCAACGGCCAAGCCCGCAACCCCCGCGCCCGTAATTCCCGTTCCTGATGCAAAGACGGTTTCCAACGTGACTGCTCAGGTTCTCGAAATTGCGAAGTCCGAGCCTCTGCCGATTAAGGCCGCTCCACCTGCAAAGACTCCACCTCCTCCCATCAAGTCATCCCTTGATACAGAAGAGGTGAAAATTCCGTCATGGCTCGAGCCTTTGGCGCGCAACGCCGCTGCCCCAGCACCGCCCTCGGAACTTCTCGAACGTGAAAAAGCCAAACATGCCGCCGAGACTGCTTCGCGAGATGAGCGATCGGCTGAACCCTTACCCGTGACCGCAACGGAAAGTATTCCCGAGTCCGCGCTGCCCGTCTTCAGCAGCTTGCTCCCCTTGGACGAACCGGTCATCACACATGATCGCTCGTCGGGCGGCTCCGGCAGAGGAGTCTTGTTCGGCGCGATTGCCGCGGCCGTTTTGCTGGCGGCGGGAGGCGCATGGTATTTCTTGCAACCTACTAAGATTGTTCAAGGTACGACGGCGCCTGTCACTTCGCTACAAGGCTCGCAAGCCAATGCCTCGTCTCAAACGCCCGCCATCGCGCAGCCCTCTTCCCAAAATTCCAAAGCCGCGAACGAATCCACTTCCGGTTCAAACGCGAAGCCAGTTTCGAACGCACCAGCCGCGAGTGCGCCTTTCATCCGAGCTCCGCAGAATCCTCAGCCTGCTCCTGTGACTCGAGACAATACTCGCGGCGTGGGCACCACGATTCCAGCGGCTGTCACCGAACGTATTTCGCGTCCTCCAGCAGATCCGGAACCCAAAAAGCCGGCGCTCGGCGAAGTCCACTTGGCCAGCCCCACGATGAATCGCCCTGCATCTGCTCAGGACGATGGAGCCGATGCGCCGACTCTTTCTTCGGCCAACACAGATGCAAATGCCGGTGGCATGGACTCAGGCCTTGCGGCGGGGAACCGGAATCAGCCTGCGGCTCCTCAAGTGCCGCTTCCCGTGGGTGGAGACGTAAAGCCTGCAAGATTGATTAGTTCCGTGGCTCCGACCTATCCGGTCATGGCCAAAAACCAGCACATCTATGGCGATGTACTCATCGACGCGTTGATTGACGCCAACGGACACGTCACGACGATGAACGTCATTTCTGGCCCCGCGCTCTTGCATCAAGCGGCCATGACAGCTCTGCGCCAGTGGAAGTATCAGGCGGCATCTCTCGATGGCAAAGCGGTGTCGATGCACCTGACGGTCACCATGAAGTTCCGTCCGCAGTAGTTCATTCCCTCGCGCCAGCGCGCTAGTCACGGCTGATCACCTTACCGCCATTTATTTTTGAGCATTGGAAACAGGAAAGATGCGTGGCAGCCGCATCTCCACGGCTGGCAGCGCCGGGAAAGTTCCGTGAGGCTCGCTCTGATACCAGTACGCTACGGAATAGAAGTTGTCTCCGCGATCGTTGGCATGCCCATGTTCGATCGTGGCGCGCAGAGACTTCGTAAACGGAATTGGAGAGTCCAGATGGAAGCGATAGACGGACCATCGGCCACCCTGCAATTCCACGCCAACAATGGGTGCTCCAAATAGCGAGTAAGCAAATGGCTTGCCCCCAAAATCCCACGCGCCCAGAAAGTAATCCTCGGAACCCGTCCCGTTGATCGACGGCAACTTCTCGCCATCCACAAAGAACATGTCGTCGCCCTCGCCCCACCAGCCATCCTGATTTTCGAGAACGGACATAGTCACTCCTGCGAAGTGTCCGCGTCCTGTCGCTTCCATCCAAACGTAATTTTCCTTGCCCTCTAGATTGATTTTGTTCTCGGGGAACGCCTTGTTCGGAGTCGCTTGCCGGTACTGAGCGTGAAAATAGAACGTATCAGCAGGAAGGGGCGCTTTGTAGGCGCGCATATCTATGTTCCAGTAAATCGCCTCGGCCCGCTGCCGGCCCTCGTTCGTAAGCGTGATGCGAGCGTGTTTCTGAAATGGCATCGGAAAAAAGCAATTTAGGGCTTTGTCGCCTCCCACTGAAAGTGGCGCGGACTGGTAAAGAAAATATTCTCCAAGTCCCAACCCAAAGAAGTCGCCAACGGGGGTCTCCACGCTGGGCGAGTCCTCGCCGTCCCAATACATGCGCAGTACCATTTTCTTTAAGTGGAATCTTTCATCACTCGCGATGGTAATCCACACATGCGAAATTTCGCCCGGCCCGGCTTCGTCGAACAGCGTTAACGCCTCTCCCGGCGCAAGCGGACGGTAGTCGTCGTTGCCTCCCGTTCGGTCGTAACTCGAAATTCGTTTTAAGACGTAGTCATGAGGTTTTGTCAGTTCGGAAAGCAAATCAGCGGGTGACTGGCCGAGAATTGTGCCTGGCGCAGCCAAGAAAAGAAATCCGATCAGCAATAGGAGTGTGCGTTTCATTGTTCATCTCCGGAAATCCACATTCTGCAAAATTGCTCGGATTATAGCAGAGCAGCTTCGCAGCACTCGCGGTTACCATTTGCGACCCAAAGATTAAGACATGCCCAATTTGGTCGAACTCACTTCATAGCGTACCGAGGCTCATTCTGCTAGACTGGCGCCACTTTGCCGCTCACGACTCGAAGACATTTTCTTGCGAAGTCCGCTGCCACCGTTGCCACAACCCTGCTATGGCCAAGCTTGAAGATCGCCATCGCCGCGAACTCCGGCCCCAGCTTGCAATTTCCTTCCGCGCCTCGCGATCGCATCGCCATCGCCTCGTACCCTTTCCGCGAAGTCATCGCAGGTGCTCACGATAAGCCCAACCCCACCACAATTCCCAAGGTGGATTTGAAAAATTTCGTGGATTTCGTTAAATCGAAATTTAACATTAATAAGATCGAACCGTGGAGCGAACATTTCCGTTCCCTCGATGCGAAATATCTAAACGATCTCCGCTTAACTGTTGAAAAATCCGCAGGGGCCATCGTAAACATCGCGGTTGATGGCGAGCACAGTCCTTACGCGGTAGATAAGGCCGAGCGAGAAAAAGCCATTTCCTTCAGCAAACAATGGATCGACGTAGCCGCCACCGTCGGGTCGCCAAGCGTCCGCACCAGCTTGCCGCCGGCCAAGGATTCCAGTCCCGATCTAAATCGTGCTGCCGACACTCTTTCCCGCGTAGCGGAATATGGCGCTGCGAAAAATATCCTCGTAAATCTTGAGAACGACAATCCCGTGAGTGAGGATCCCTTCTTTATCGTCAGCATCATCGAAAAAGTGAACAGTCCATGGCTGCACACAAATCCGGATTTCGCGAACAGCTTGATGACCGGCAAAGCGGAATACGCCTACAAAGGCATCGAGGCGATGTTCAAACACGCCTACAGCATTTGCCACATTAAGGCCATGGAAGCTGATGAGAAGGGTCAACTGGTTCGCGTGGACATGGCGAAGACCTTCGGCATTCTAAAAAGCGGCAATTATAAAGGTTACTGTTCTATGGAATTCGATAGCCCCGGAGATCCTAACCAGGGAACTTCCGATCTCATCGCGGAAACTCTCAAATTCCTATCTTGATGCGAAATGATTCGCCCGCTGATCGGAATTATTCCTAAGTAGCATGAAAAGTCCCGCTTGCTTGCAGCCAAGGGAACAGGTTCGTATACTGGCGGCCCGGCCAAAAGCGAGTCTGGCGGACCGGCACTTTTAGTTCCATGCAACGGGGGTAGCCCGCCAGCCATCTCTTTCGGCCCTGCAAATCGGTCCTGATTTCCTTTCGTGGCCGAACTGCGAATTGTTGATTGCTTAACTGCTGTCGCCGCCTCAAAGGAGAATCCCGCATGTCGCAAGCCCCAGTACCCGAAGAGATGAATGTCTACCAGAACGCGGAAGCGCGTTTCGAAGTAGCCGCCCAAAAACTGGGACTCGAACAAGGGCTTTACCGCTATCTCAAATATCCCAAAAAAGAAATCACTCTCTACATTCCCGTTGGCATGGACAACGGGCAACTTGAAGTCTTCGTCGGCTATCGCGTCCTCCATTCCACTGTTCGCGGTCCCGGTAAGGGCGGCATTCGCTTTGCTCCCGATGTTTCCATCGACGAAGTGCGCGCTCTTGCCACATGGATGACGTGGAAGTGCGCCGTAGTAAATATTCCTTTCGGCGGCGCCAAAGGCGGCATTATTTGCGATCCGCGCAAGCTATCGCGAGGCGAGTTGGAACGCCTTACCCGCCGTTACACCGCGGAACTTGCCGACTGGCTCGGTCCGGAGCGTGATGTTCCTGCGCCCGATATTGGCTCGAACGAGCAGACCATGGCATGGGTCATGGACACATACTCCATGCACGTCGGCGAAGCCACAACTGCCGTCGTCACCGGCAAACCTATCGAGCTCGGCGGCTCAAGAGGCCGCCGCGAAGCCACCGGCCGTGGCGTGATGATTTGCTGCGACAAAGCTCTCGACAAGCTCGGGATCAAGAAGGAGGGCTGCCGCGTCGTCGTCCAAGGTTTCGGCAATGTTGGTTCTCTCGCTGCCCAACTCATGCAAAAAGCGGGGTACAAAATCGTGGGCCTGGCCGACATCGGCGGCGGCTTGTACAACGAAAATGGCTTCGACGTTACCAAAGTGATCGACTGGGTCTATACGCAAAAAAATGCTCTCCAGGATTTTCCTGGTGGCGGCGCGAAAATGTCCGCCCGCGACGTTCTCTTCCAACCGTGCGAAATCGCCATCCCCGCCGCCATTGAAAATCAAATTACCGAGCAAAATGCTCACCAGGTCCAGGCTCGCATTCTCTGCGAAGGCGCCAACGGACCCACCACCTGGCAAGCCGACGCGATTGTTGATGCCAAAGGGATCTTCACCGTGCCGGATATTCTTGGCAACGCCGGTGGGGTCACCGTCAGCTATTTCGAATGGGTACAGGACCGCCAGGGCTTCTTTTGGCGCGAAAGCGAAGTTAATGAGCGTCTTCTCGACGTCATGGAAAACGCCTTCGACGAAGTTGTCCGTTACGCGGAAACGCACAGAGTGAACAATCGCATCGCCGCTTATATGCTGGCGATTGACCGCGTGGGCAGTGCGCTAAAATTGCGCGGAATCTACGCCTAGTGTGATACTCTGCGCCTCTGGATTCCGGCCGTTCAGAGGCCCTGACTTTACTTTGCTGGGGGCAGAGCAAAGGCCCGGAGAAAATTCCGGGCAGGAAGACGAGTACGCAATGACTAACAACTCTCTCTGGCCCACCCACGAGAAAAGCGAAGAACAGCACCGCCGCGAAATTTGTACCGCGGGGAAGTGGATGTACGACCGCGGCTTCATCGTAGCCTGCGAAGGCAACATCTCCGTCCGCCTCGACGAAAACCGTATTCTTACCACTCCCACCTGCATGAACAAAGGCATGCTCGAGCCTCAAGACCTCGTGATCACCAATCTCGAAGGTCGCCAGCTCGTCGGCGAACGTAAATTCTCTTCCGAAATCGCCATGCACCTGTTGTTTTACCGCATGCGGCCCGATGTGAATGCGATCTGTCATGCGCATCCGCCGACGGCCACCGGGTTTGCCGCCGCCGGGCGCTCCCTAAATCAAGCTCTCTTACCGGAAGTGATCATCGGCCTCGGGCAAATCCCACTCGTTCGCTATGCCACTCCCGGGACTCCGGAACTCAGCGATGCGATCGAACCCTTCGTGCCTCATTACGATGCCCTGCTCCTGGCGAATCACGGCGCGGTCACCTGTGGACCTGATCTTCTAACGGCTTTCTTTCGTATGGAAACCATCGAGCACTTTGCCAAAATCGTGCTCTCTGCGGAATTGGCCGGTGGTCCCGTCCTCCTCTCCAGCCGCGAAGTCGCAAAGCTGATGGCTGCACGCGCCAGATATTTTGTTACGCCGCCTCCGGGCGGTGGGGCCGAGCTTCCCGAAACTAACGACACCGGCGAATCCTCTGGCGCTCACGTCTCCTTGACTCGCAACGAGCTCGACGCCCTCATCGACGAAGCCGTTCGCAAAGATCGCGCCCGACGCTAACGCGGCCAATTTGGCAGCAAGACGCAAAATTTTTTTCTACTTTCCCATACCCACGCACAGTTTCTGATCATCCATCCAAATGGGACAGATTGGCGCGCACCACTGTTGGTAATTCATGCCGTCACGTTTGCAACCGGGCTCGCCGATCACGAAGGAGACTTCTTATGGAACCTAGAATTGATGCCAGAAGACACGCTCAGGAAGCACAGAAGGCCATGTACGCGCTCGAAAAGTATCTCGCCGAATCTGGCCTCGAGCACAGCCTGATTCACCTCATGAAGATGCGCGCTTCCCAAATCAATGGCTGCGCGTATTGCATCGACATGCATTCGAAAGACGCTCGCGCCCTTGGCGAAACCGAACAGCGCCTTTACGAACTCGATGCATGGCGCGAAACGCCTTTCTACACCGACAAGGAACGCGCAGCATTGGCCTGGACCGAAGCCGTCACCTTGGTATCAGAGACTCACGTCCCCGATTCCGTCTACGAAGAAGTCCGCAAGTATTTCAACGAAAAGGAAATTGTGGATCTCACGCTCGTTGTAACGACGATCAACGCGTGGAACCGATTGGCCATTGCCCTGCGGGCCGTCCCTGGCCATTACCGTCCAGCAACTTCCAAAGCTGCCGCATCTTGAGTAGCGCCCCTAGCGGACCGCAGCTCCGTCTAGCACTTCTCTCACTTTTTTCGCCAGGCTCATCGGCGTGAATGGTTTTTGCAGAAAGGCCGTCTCATTTTCGCTGATCCCCTGGCGCATAACCGAATCGTCGATGTACCCGGACATGAACAGCACTTTTATGCCGGGAATGCGCATCGCAATCCGTTTGGAAAGTTCCGCCCCACTCATTCCAGGCATGATGACATCGGTCAGAAGCAGATCAATTTTTCCCTGGTGTGTCTCAGAAATCCTCTCCGCCTCTTGAGGCAAGCGCGCAGGGAGAACCGTATATCCGCGTGCGGTTAAAATGGCGCGTACGAGATCACATACGGCCGGTTCGTCTTCCGCCAGAAGCACGGTTTCCTCGCCCGAATAGGACACCTCTGACAAATCTGATGATGAGCTTGGCACTTGCGCCGAGTCGATGCGTGGAAAAAGAATGCTGAAAGTCGTGCCTTCTGCTGATTTGCTGGAAAAGCTGATGTAACCTCCGGATTGCTGCACGATCCCATACACCGTCGAGAGGCCCAGCCCAGTTCCTTTTCCAGAAGGTTTTGTTGTGAAGTAGGGTTCGAATACATGCCCCTGGACTTGTGCATCCATCCCGATTCCCGTATCGCTCACGCTCAGTTCCACATAACGTCCCGGCTTGATGGCCTCCGCCCGGCCGTTTCGCCCCGCGTCGATCTCCCGGTGTTTCGTTTCCAAGGTCAGTTTGCCTCCATCGGGCATTGCGTCGCGGGCATTCACCGCTAAGTTTAGAATCACCTGTTCGATCTGCCCGGGATCGGCCCTCACCGAACCGAGATCAGGGCTCAAATGCGTCACTATCGAAATATTTTCGCCGATGAGCCGCCTCAAAAGTTTTTCTACCCCGCTCACCGCGGTGTTGAGGTTTAGTGGTACAGGTTGAATAGTCTGCTTTCGGCTGAACGCCAGCAATTGCCTCGTGAGCGCCGCCGCCCGTTCGCTGGCTTTTTGTATCTGTTCGACATGGCCGCGCAGCTTCGGTTCTCCCGCCAGTGCTTCATTCAATACCGAGCCATAACCCGCGATCACCATCAAAAGATTGTTGAAGTCATGCGCCACTCCGCCTGCCAGCGTGCCGATGGCTTCCATTTTCTGCGATTGGCGCAACCGCTCTTCCATCGCCCGGTATTCCGTGATGTCGCGCGACACCACGATGACTCCGATCGTTTTACCTTGGCCATCTTGATACGGACTCTTCATCACCAAAAATGCGCGCGTCCCATGGACCAATGGCAGTTCGTATTCAAATGTTTGTGCCCGGCCGGTTTCGATCACCAATCGATCGGTTTCCGAGAGCCGCCGCGCTGTCGCGAAATCGAACAGTTGCGCTGCGGTTTTTCCTACAATCTCCTCAATCGGTTTCTCAAAGTATTTCGCAAACGCCGGATTAACGATGACGTAGTGCCCCTCCAAGTCCTTGATGTACACCGCATCGCCGGTGCCTTCAAAGATGGATTTCAGCAACGCGTTCTTTTCTTCCAGCGCCAGGTCCGATTGGTGCCGCAGCCTTTCGCTGAAAATAATACGCGCGCTCGAGCATGCGAAGGACGCCAGGACCATTACGACCGCGACTCCCAGCTGCTTCTCCGCGATTCCGGCGGCCATCAGCAGTACGACCAGCGGAAAGATCATCGGGACGAGGTGGATAAGTCCCCACTGGCCCAGATAATCTTCTTTGCCTCGCGATCGCTCCTCGGCCCCCGCCACTTCCGGCAAGGGGCCTGATGTACCGGCCAGAATCGTCATCGCTACGAAAGGAAAGGTCCATGCCAAATCCCAGAGCGTGCCGGGTTGCAAATTCTTTGTGGATTGCAGGTAGAGGTACGGCACTTCCCCTGAGAAATAGAGTGCGAAAAAGATCGCCATCCTTCCATAGAGGTTCCGCGCCAGCCTTCGCCGTGACATTGTCGCGCGCAACGCGAACGCTCCCACCAGAAGCGCGTCTCGCGCCGCGTCCGGTAGCCATGTCAGTCTGGCCAGAGTTCCACCGTCCATCTTCCAGTGTTCAGGCGGCGCAAACAGAAGCAGGTGAGCCGCTACGGTCAGGATCACAACCTGCGCGAGATCCAGGATGCGCGGCCAATTCTTCCACTCCAATCCGCGTTCCGTATCAAGAAACAACGCCATAAATGCGGGTGCCATGCACACAAAGAAAAGCACGTCGCTCGGCCAGGGTGTCTGCAGTGGAAGGTGCGCGAAGTTGTTGTAGTACCCGGCCATAAGCTGGGCCACGCTCAACAACAGGAAACATGCTGAAATCAGCAGCCAGAAATGCTTTCCAAACCGATTCATCCGGCGCGCTGCACTTATCGTTGATGCTGTTGCAATCAGGCCAAACGCCACTTGAATGGAATCGGAGAGCAGCGAAGCGACGGACTTCGACGGGACCGCTATCAGGACGACAGCGTGGAGAAAAAAGAGTGCTAGCGCGATGCAGAGAAGAAGCCGCCAGCCCCACCCAGGAGAATTCCAGCTTTCCAAATCCCAAGCCCCTCGGTTGAAGCCCCACTACTGGATATTTCTATCATCCCGTAACCCTTGAAAAAGACAAGCCGCTCATATTTTTGCAATTCCCATTTGCAAACTATAGCTCCGCCCCATTCTCGAGTCCGACCGAACCGTTCTGGGCTCGCAACCAAGAATAATGGTTAAATGTCTTCCGAATCCTGACTCCGCCGCGTTAGCAGGGGGGAAAGGCAGTAAGTATGCCCGTTCATTTTTCAACCCAATCTTCTTCCGAATGGAATACAATCCTCCTACTCAGCCCTCAGCAACACACGTCAAAGCTCTTGCGCATAGAGGAGACACTCGCCATGAAAAGCAGGAATCTAATATTGAGCTTCATGTTGGGAGGTGCCTTGGTATTCGGCGGGTTCGCCCTCGCCCAAGGTCCCGTCGTTAACATTAACCCGCAGCGGCATTCAAATCTCGCGGAGGCGCAGCGTCACCTTCAGCAAGCTTATGGAAAGATCGACGAAGCTCAGAAAGATAACAAAGATGAGCTTGGAGGTCATGCGCAAAAAGCAAAGGATCTGATTGACGCGGCAGATCGCGAACTTAAAGAAGCAGCAGAGTTTGCCGATCATCGGAAGTAAAGCTGAGTAGTATCGCGTTTTTCGCAGTTAATTCGTTCACCGCTAAGGACTGCAAGGGAGAGCAGCCGAGCTCTTCTTTTTCTAAACACCAACCGCGTTGACGGGATAGGGGATAGGCTAGAGCGAAACTGCCCTATTTTGCTGGGGATGCGAGATTGCAAAGTATTTTGCGTAGGCTCTCACAGAGATTCATGCGGCAAAAAGCAATTTCACCGACTACAACGCCGTTGAAACGGAAGCTGATTGGTTTTCACGGCGCGATCACAATTTGCACGGGGAATACATTCGAAGCGTATTCAGCGGGCTATGGGTTTTATTTACGCGGGAAACCACTGAAACTAGGCCACTTGCAAATACGATTCGTGTGCATCACAAACACATTTGGAAAAGTACAATGCATCGACGGAATGAGTTTCCATAAAAAACCGAAAGTAGGAATGTGATTTGCTTTTCACTTGTACGATAACGCGTTAATCGGGACTTGAGCAGATCTGAGTGTGGAACTATTTCTTTTTGAAGGTGTCTATCCTATGGCAGGCTAGTTAGAGTTTAATGGGCATTCCACCATTTGCGCGATGGATGCGATGGATTCTGCAGGGCGTTTTCGTATTTGCGGTCTTGATGCTCACCATTGTTCTAACCATTTTCGCCGTCAATTTCACATGTAGAAAAAAGGCAGAAAGCCTTTTGAAAGATATACGAACCTTGCGCGTTGCCCTATCCACGACAGCAGACGTAGAACGAATCATGACTCGCCACGGTGGCAGTCCAAGTCAGTCGTATGCGAGCTTTTGCACACCTATGGATGTGGCATACGATGTCTGGACTGGTAGCCGAGCCATCAACCGGCTAGAACGGTCAGTTCCCATTCTCAGCCGCTTCGGATTGCGTCAGTGGGGCACGGGTGCAACAGTGATCCTGCGCGGAGGACGAGTCTGCTATCTCCGCTACGGAGTCGGAATGGAGGACCCTAACGGCGTGTGGGAGTGGGGTGTCGAGTCGATTCTGCTGCGGAGTGATGTATCTGGTGAAGAACATCACGGCTATAAGGTTGGCACCAGGGATGATAGGGGCGTTCGGAAACTGAGAAGCGAACTCACACCAGAAGCGACGGAAGATGAAAGGCGGCGAGCCTTCACGTACGACTTTTCATGTGTGACTCGTTTTCGAGGCTGCCAACAGCGGTGCGAGATTGCGCCGCTTGTATGGAAGGATGTCTATCAGCAAAGTCTCAATTCAGGTTGGACAATGCCCCTAGAAGAAACCAGCGACCCGCATTGCAAAATCGCGGAGAACACGCGCTGAATGTGCGTAATTTGCGGTGGACAGAAAGACGGGGCTGGTCAGTGCCCGGAGTCGTGCGGGCCCGATTTCACTTGTACGATAACGGCGTTTGGACCTTTGCCGCTTTCTTCCTGTTTGTGCATGACTTGAGGCACTAGTCTCATTCGATTTGGTGGGTTACCCTGTCACTGTATGTCAGCAACTAGTACGTCTTGGGAACGGACCCCGTTCAAAGAGTGCGTTCCGATTCCATATCACGCTGCTTTCGATGCGGAGCAGTTTGTCCGACTGAAGGCTGGTCTGATTCCTCAAACGATGGAGGACAAGTGGTTCGTCTACTATGAGGAGCCAGAACTGTTTTTTCACCGTAGCTGGACAGGTCAACCAGTCTACTGGCTCACGCTAATCACCCTGCCTGATGGTGGTGCCACGGTGAGCGAGGCCCGGTGGTCGAAAGAGCTCGCGGTTGCCTCTAAAGACGGCCCCGATTATCAGGTACAACTCTTGGATTTTTTGGTCGCCAATCTCCTGCTCGGACAGTCAAAATCCTTCCCTTTGCCTTCGGGCTTGCGAGAGCCGATGCCTGGTGTTTTCCAGCATCACGCGTCTGGCACTGGTTTTCCAGAATCGCAGCCCAAGTCAAAAAAGTCCTGGTGGCACTTCTGGTAGTTCTTAAAGTTCCATCTTTGGCCCCGCCGGTCCCACTTTTCCGGTAACCGCGTTTACCAGGCATGTACACGAATGCGCAAGCAGAATCGCGGATGCGAGTGGCCGTACTAAACTTGCCAGTGGGCTCAAACAGATAGGGAAAAAGCATGAAGCCACTGTGGATGACTCCGTTGATATTCCTTCTTCCGGCTGCTCTGGCTTTCGGCCAGCAGCCTGCGAGCAAGCAAGAGCCGAGTCTCTGTCAGCTTGATTCACTGCCATCGCCGATACGGCATCGTCTCAGGCAAGAGTATGGTTCTTGGCGGGTTCAGGAAGCTGCCAATCTTAGCCAGCGAGGCCACGAAAGGTGGGAGTCGGAGAAACCCTTAAGATGCCCGGGAATTGCTGTCGGGTCCTTTGAGAGTGCGCAAACGCCATCTTATGCACTCTTGCTCGTCCCAACCGTGAACGCCGATGCGGGATACAGGTTCGTTGTATTTAGCCAGAGGCCAGGGCAATCTGACTACGAAGCAACACTTCTTGACAAGTTGGACGAGGCCGGGGCAGCCAACTATTTTGTTCGAGGGATACCAATTGGCAAGTTCTTCGACCAAGCGTCCAAGAAGAGATTCAACGCGCATGGCTCAGATATCATTCTTCTTTTTGATTCAGCCGAGAAGGAATACGAAGTCGACGTGTATTACTGGTCTGAGGGCCATTACAGACATAACCCCGTAGACTACTAACACGCGGAGACCGGGCTTAAGTCCTGATTTGTCGTCAAACCGGACAAGTGATTTTTGGACCATTTTCACTTCTACGGTAACCGCGTTACTCAGGCACTTGGCAAAGTCGAGTGCCATCCTTGCCCACA
>CAVUCM010000016.1:0-95374 GCA_963740015.1 uncultured Acidobacteriota bacterium
AATTGCAGCAGTGAATTGCGCTAATGAAGTCCGCTAGTGAAGTGGGTTAGTGGAGTGCGATAGATGAACAAGGAGAAACACGGAATCCACCGGATCGCCGAAATGGCGAACGTTTCCATCGGCACTGTGGATCGCGCTTTGCACGGACGCGGCGGCATCAAGGAAGCCACTCGCAAGCGCATTCTGCAAATCGCCGAGCAGATCGGTTACTCGCCGAATCTTGCGGCACGCGCCCTTTCGGGTGCGAAAGCGCGCGTGCGTATCGGCGTGTGCATCCCCAAGGAAATTCATTTTTTCTACGATCAGCTTTGGGGCGGCGTTCTGGACGAAGAACATCATCTCGAGCAGCTCGGAGTCGAGTTTGAAAACCGTCCCGTGCAAACTCTGGGCGAAGGCGACCTCGAAGTTTTCCAAGAGCTCATGGAAAGCCACGTCGATGGAATTGTTCTGACCGCGGGAAGCCCAAAAGAATTAACGCCGTTGATCAACGAAGCGGAAGAAAAAGGCGTACGCGTCGTTTGCGTTTCCACGGATGCTCCGGAGAGTCATCGCTCGAGCATCGTTTGCGTGGAGCCGCGCTTGAACGGTTGCCTCGCTGGCGAATTGATGGGTAAGTGTGTTCCGCCCGGTTCCAAAGTGGCCGTCGTTGCTGGGATGCTCTCGACGGAAGATCATCGCAAGAAAACAGACGGCTTTTCTGAAGGATTTCTGCGCCACTGCCGCGAGGGAAAAATCGTCAGCGTGGTGGAAGGCCATGAGGATGAAGAGGAAAGCTTTCGAAAAACGTCCGATCTGATTCGTCGTTTTCCAACACTCGACGGTCTTTATGTGAACACTGTGAACTGCCTTCCGGTTTGCCGCGCTCTCGGTGCGCGTGGCTTCGAAGGGAAAGTAAAGTTAATCACCACAGATCTTTTCGCCGAGATGGCTCCCTACTTTCAAAAAGGAATCATCACCGCGTCGATTTATCAGCACCCTTACCGCCAAGGCCAGATTGCAGTGCGTCTCCTAGCGGATAACCTCACTAACAAAATTCATCTCCCTCCGGCAGCGCATCTCAGCCCCGGAGTCGTGATGTCCACAAACCTGCACCTCTTCCGCGAAATGCGGCAGGCCGACTCGAAATCGAACGAGCCTGCGCTCAAGAGCCGCGCCGTTTTGCAAGCCTAAGAATTACAAAGATCTTGTGCCATATCCTGGAATTTATGCTGCCCGGGTGTACTATCGAAATTTAATCCATGCGCTAGTACGGGCCTAACGTGCTGTGATGCAGGAAGCACACCATGACAGAACGAAAATGGCTGGGTACTGGCTGTCTAGGCTTCATGTTCCTGATGGCGTGTAATGTAGCGAAGCCTGCTTCTCAGGACCAACACGAGAAATCATTCTACACATCAAGTGAATACACAGCTTTTCAGGCTGCGGACGAAGAGAAGAATTCGCATGCCAAAATTAGATTGCTGGATGATTTCTCCATCAAATATCCGGATTCGACGTTAGTTCCCCAGGTCTACCGTGATTACTACCTGACTTATTTTGCGATGATGAATTACCGTCGGACTATCGAGTATGCAGATAAGTTCCTTGCACTTGGGGACAGGATTGATCCGGGGGATCGCCTGGAAGCATTGACGGACCGCGCTCAGGCCTTTTTCGCTGGCTGCGGCGATGCTGGGTCCCAAACACCTGAGGCTTATATGAGCGCAAAGACTGCCGCCGTACAAGGCCTGCAAGCAGTCAGCCAATTTCCGATTCCACCCGACGGCCTCCGGGTTGAGGGCGGCAGTGTCCTCCCAGTAAGGGAGCATCTTGAAGCTCTATTTTATGCCGTGGTGGGAATTGCCGAATCGGGCCTAAAAGGACAAATACATGATTCCTGCATTTCAAAAAAGATTGAGATAGAAAGTATTAAATTGTTTAGCTGGCAGCAAGTCAGTGACAAACGGAAGTACGCAGAGTTGCAAGAGTTTCAAGAAACAAAAGATCTACACTTCCTTCCGTCGGCCCGATTTGAGGTAGTCTGCGAACTGAAAGGGGAACCAGACCTTCCGGCGGGCGATTTCTTGCTCTGGACTGTCGTTGATTTCTTTGTTGCTCCTGTAACCCAAGAGTATGAGGAAGTTGAGGCTGACCAGATCGGTCCAAGCGCGGGTTGGGACAGATTAGCGGAAATCCACGATCTCAAACCATTGCCAATCTATTCTCTTCATCCCGGGGAGACCAGGCGCGTCGTGATAAAAGACTTCGATCTTGCAAAGGTTCTCGCTTCCTTCCCTGTCGGGAGTCCGGACAGTCTTTGGCCTTGGTTCGTCCGGCTGAAGATTCATGTCCAGGACCGGACAGGAAGGCAAATCGGATCGGCAGAGCGAATCGTGCATTTATCGCCAGATTCTGTCAGAAAAAAGACCAGCCGCTACCAATCACCAAGCGGGAAGGCTCCAAAACCGTGATAACCGCGTTACTGGAAGCCGTCCTACTACCAATTCGCCCTCAACGCTTGCCAAGATGGAACCGCTACTGACGTCGTGCGCCCAGTAGGCTTCGTTTCGCCCGCTCAATTCATTTTGGTGAGGGATAGAGTTCGATGTAATCCAAAGCGGCGTGCTCTTCACCATCGGGAACGCCTTCGATGCGAATTGTATCGCCAGGGCGAAGGGCTAGGCCAAGGATGCGGCGCCGTGTTGATGAATCGCCGCCAGGTCTCGTTGCGGGCAAATGATCATCGGCTATCCATTCATCTACGACCTTGTCCTCAACCAGCACGCTAAACTTTGACTTGCCGTTGTTCTGGTCAAAGTACTCGACATCTATCTCGTACCGGCCAGCGTCACCATTGAAGTGGAAACTTGCGGAACATTTCTGTGCTGGCGGCGCGCACTCGACCGCTTTTCCGCCCGAAGCGGTTTCACGTGGAACAACCTCGAAGGGTACGTAGCCTTGCAACTGCATCGCCTCGGCCTCAATGCGGCCGGGATAGTGGCCTACTCGGCCGAGCTTGTCGGGTATGCCCGAAATTTGAAAAAACCAATTGCAAACCGCATCGCGCCAGACGATCGCGTGCCCAGCTTGAAATTCCAGGCGCTTCAACACTTCCTCGTAACGTTCCTCATCCACGCGGCCTTTCATCGTTCTCCATTGCTGCACAAGATTTGCCGCTTGTTCTGCGCCTGCATAGTGCGAATCGTAGATGTGCTGGATGACGGTCTTTCCCGGATGCAAGACGTAGGTGTATGGCACGTGGTGAAAGAAGAGGAGCAGTTCGTCGGGGGTGGTAGACAGCGATTCGTACATCTTCGCTACTGGTGCGCGGTACTGATCGACATAGCCAGTGCCCGTGGCCGCCGTGCGGTCCATGCCGACGCCATCGTGGTCGGCGCGGTGCCACTGTCCCCAGCCGTTTCGTTCCGACGATTCGACTCCCGGTCCGAAGTGGGCGCCCACAATATCCGTGAGTGTGCCCGCGCCTAATGGACCGGTGTAGCTTTCATAGATCGGCCAGGACGCAAGCAGCATCCCGGAAATTGTTTGCACCACGGTTGGATCGTTTCCAAAGCTGAGACGAGTCCACTCCTCGGCAATCGTCTTGGAATCGAGATTCGGATTCCAGGCGAGTCGGCCATATCCGTAGAGATTCGCCATCGCCAGTGGATGGCCCAGCCAGTTAGCGTCCATGCCGACATTCACCACCGCAACGAATCCGCCAACGGGACGGTGAAAAGTTTTGCCCGCCACAATATCTTTAACCGGCGAGGGTAGGTCGCCGGCGTGCATATCGAAGTCGAGAACTTCTTCCCACATGGGCGGTAGAAAACATAAATGCCGCTGTTGGCCCGTATATTCCTGCGTGACTTGAAGCTCGATCGCTTCATTTGTTTTCTCGAGGCCGCCGAAAAGCGGAGACGCCGGCTCGCGCACCTGAAAATCGATCGGCCCGTGTTTGATCTGAATGATTACGTTGTCGTCGAACTTGCCGTCGAGCGGATGAAAGTTGTCGTATGCAGCTTTCGCGCGATCGTTCTTGGGATTGGTCCAATCGAGATGGTGGTTGTAAACAAACGCGCGATAAAAAACGATTCCGTGGTGCGGCGCCAGCGCTCGCGCAATTACATTGGCCGCATCGGCAGGCGTCCGGCCATACGTCGCAGGACCCAGGCGGCCCTCCGAATCCGCCTTGACGACTACTCCCGCAAAATCCGGAATCAGCCCGTACACATCATCAAACTTTTTTCGCCACCATTCAGCGACACGCGGATCCGCCGGATCGAAAGTATCCAGTCCACCCATCACTTTCGGGCTACTCAAGTCGACGGAGATAGAAAGTCGGACTCCCCAGGGCCGAAATACATCGGCGACGCGCGCGAGTTGCGGCAGAAAATCATTTTCAAGAACACGCGGATTGGCGTTCACATTGTTAATCGCGCATCCGTTAATCCCGATCGAAGCGAGCAGCCGCGCGTATTCGCCTGCGCGAGTTAAGTCGGCCCGCACATTGCCATTCTCAAAAAAAATAGACGGTCCTGCGTACCCGCGCTCGATGCGTCCGTCCAGGTTGTCCCAGTCGTCCACCCAGCGGATCGGCGCGGACGGCTGCTGCGTTTCGTGCAACGACGAAACGTTTTCCCCACGTGCGATTTTGCTGAGCAGTGCAAACACGCCATAAAGAACGCCGCGATCGGTTGTCGCCGCAACGATCAGGCAGTCGATTCCGTGGAATTTTTCAGTTGCGAGTAGAAAACCATCGTCGTGAAGATCGGCCTGTTCGAAAAGCTTGGGTGAGTCCGCGCGCAACGCGGAAAGCGTGCCCAGGATGATGACGGGTTTCCGCGATAGATTTTTGTCCTCGCGCAATGTCCGCGCCAGCATTCCTTGAATGCCGCGGATCATTTCGGCTTTAGCGGAATCGAGCACGGGCGAATCGCCGAACATAACTACGCTCGCGGGCAATGCCGAGTATTTTTGAGCGGCACTCCTGTCCAGCGGCGCATAGCGCAGCCACGCGTCAGCTCCAGTTTCCGCGCGCACACAGGTCACCGCAAACCCCAAAGACAGGAGCACTATGCAGATCGTTATGCGTCGGAAGCGGTGCATGGGATTGGCAGTCTATAGCATTCCAACTGCGCGGCCGTCTTGAGTGTGTAGCCGTGGCGAAATCTCGGATTACTCAACACCGCACCGAAAGATTCGCCGTGTACGTTAACGGCCGTGCTATAGTACCAGCCGTTTTTCAGATTACAAGTATCGCTATTTTTTCTCGGAGGTTTTGATGAAGTTTTCTTCTCCCGCCCGGCTAGCTCTCGCGGCGTCCGCAGCGCTCTTCATTTGCGCGCCAATCCTTCTGCGCAGCCAGGCGCAGGATGTTCCTGCTTACCGCAATCCGAAGCTGCCCATCGAGGAACGCCTCGCCGATCTTCTTTCTCGCATGACGCTCGAAGAAAAGGTCGCGCAAATGGAAGGCGTCTGGGAAAACCCGGCATTCATGAAGACTCCCGAATCCCGTTTCGTCGATGACAAAGGCGCATTTCTCCCGGACCACGCGGCCGTCCTTCTGAAAGACGGCATCGGCCAGATGTCGCGTCCGAGCGAATCTTCCCACGGCCCCCGCGAAGAAGCGGAGCTCACCAACACGCTGCAGAAATGGATGAAGGAGAACACGCGCCTCGGCATTCCCGTGATGTTTCACGACGAATGCCTGCACGGCCACATCGCCGACAAGGGTACTTCTTATCCCGCGGCGATCGGCCTCGCGTCCACCTGGGATCCGGAATTGCTCCACGAAGTTTTCACCGCCGATGCCGCGGAGGCGCGCGCGCGCGGCGTGCACGAATGTCTCGCTCCCGTTCTCGATCTAGCGCGCGATCCGCGCTGGGGCCGCACGGAAGAAACCTACGGCGAAGATCCCTACCTCGTTTCGCGCTTCGGCGTCGCAGCCATCAAAGGATTTCAAGGCGATGGTCCCGGCGTCGACAAATCGCACGTCATGGCTACTGCGAAACACTTCGCGGTGCACGGCCAGCCCGAAGGCGGCACCAACGTCGCCCCCGGAAATTATTCCGAGCGCGTCATCCGCGAATATTGGCTGAAGCCGTTCGAAGCCGCCGTCAAAGAAGCCCATGTCCACACCGTGATGGCTTCCTACAACGAAATCGACGGCATCCCTTCTCACAGCAACAAGCATTTGCTTACCGACATTCTCCGCCACGAGTGGGGATTCAACGGCGTCATCGTCTCCGATTATTTCGGCATCATGGAACTCATTCGCGTCCATCATGTCGTCGCGGATAAAGACGCCGCCGCGCGCATGGCTCTCGACGCCGGTGTGGACATCGAGTTGCCGTTTCCGGACGCCTTTCCCGGTCTCGTTCAGCAGGTCCACAACGGCACGGTCTCAGAAGCTGCCGTCAACCGCGCCGCCGCGAGCGTGCTCCGGGCAAAATTTCTCGCCGGCCTGTTCGATGATCCCTATGTCGATCCCGCCTACGCCGAAAAAATCACCAACAGCCCCGAGCATCAAAAACTCGCGCTACAAGCCGCGCGAGAAACCATTACGCTGCTGAAAAATGAGAACAATCTTCTTCCGCTAAACACCGCCAAGTACAAACACATCGCCGTCATCGGTCCCAACGCACACGACATGCACCTCGGCGGCTACAGCAACAAGCCCGGCCGCGGCGTCACCATTCTCGACGGCATCAAGGGGCGCGTCGGCTCGAATGCCGAAGTTCTCTACGCCGAAGGCACGAAGATCACCGAAACGCTTCCCGATTGGGATGCCGACAAAGTCGAGCTCGGCGATCCCGTTAAAAACGCGCAGCGCATCGCGGACGCCGTCAAGGTCGCTCAGAAAGCGGACGTTATCATTCTCGTTCTCGGCGAAAACGAATCCACTTCCCGCGAAGCTTGGGCTCCCGAACACAAAGGCGATCGCGACGATCTCAATCTGCTCGGCAGTCAAGACGAACTCGCCAAAGCCATGCTCGCCACGCACAAACCCGTAGTCGTGCTGGTGTTGCATGGCCGGCCCAACGCCGTCACCTACATTGCGGAAAACGTCCCCGCGATTCTCGACGGCTGGTATCTCGGCCAGGAAGGCGGCACCGCCGCGGCGGAAGTTCTCTTCGGCGACTACAATCCTGCCGGCCGGCTGCCCATCACGGTGCCGCGCACCGTCGGCCAAATTCCCGACTACTACTACCAAAAGCCTTCCGCCAAGCGCGAGTATCTCGACGACACCACCAAGCCGCTCTTTCCCTTCGGCTGGGGTCTGAGCTACTCCACATTCAAATATGAAAATCTTGCTCTCGCGCCCGCTTCGATCGGCCCCGAAGGCACCACCCGCGTCAGCGTGAATGTAACCAACACCGGCAAAGTCCGCGGCGACGAAGTCGTGCAACTTTACATTCGCGACGAAGTCAGCTCCGTGACGCGCCCCATCAAAGAACTGCGGGGCTTCCGCAGGATTTCCCTCAATCCAGGCGAGACAAAAACCGTGGAATTTTCGCTCGGATTCGAGGAGCTTTCGTTCCTGAATCGCGACATGCACAAAGTCGTCGAGCCAGGAACGTTCAAGATCATGGTCGGCGGGAATTCCGTCGATTTGATCGAGACGACTCTGACGGTCGCAGGAAAGTAGTCGCGGTTTCGTTGGTTCAGATCGTAGTCAGTAGCATGAAGCTCGCGCAAGGAGCGCACCATAGCGAGCTCTGAAAGCAATCGTAAATTGAATTGTAAAGGTGAACAGTGGCCCAAACTTCAAACAGACCGATGACGCTCGGCATCATTGTAGGAAACCGGGGCTTCTTCCCCGGCCATCTCGCCAGCGAGGGCCGTCGCGATATGATCGCCGCGCTCACCGCCAAAGGCATCAAGCCGATCGCGCTGGAAGAAACCGATTCGAAACACGGAGCGGTAGAGTCCTTGCAGGACTCCAGAAAATGCGCCGACCTCTTTAAAAAACACCGCGAAGAAATCGACGGCGTTGTGGTCACGCTGCCGAACTTCGGCGACGAACGCGCCATCGCCAACACGCTGCGCTGGGCGAATCTAGGCGTTCCCGTCCTGATGCAGGCTACTCCAGACACGCCCTCGCGCATGCTGATCACCCATCGCCGCGACAGCTTTTGCGGAAAAATGTCTGCCTGTAACAACCTCGCGCAGTACGGAATCCCTTATTCGCTAACCACGCTGCACACGGAAGCGCCCGACTCCGACACCTTCGCCAAGGATTTGGATTGGTTCCTCGCCGTGTGCCGCGTCGTCAAAGGCCTCAAACGTCTTCGCGTTGGCGCCATCGGCGCGCGTCCCGCCGCTTTCAACACCGTTCGCTACAGCGAAAAAATCCTCGAAGCGAACGGGATCTCCGTCGAAACGCTCGACCTCTCCGAAGTCATGGGCCGCACCGCCCGCCTGAAAGACGACGACCCGAAAGTCACCGACAGAATCGCCGATATCCACAAATACGTTTCGACGCAAAGCATCCCCGATGCTTCGCTGATCAAGATGGCCAAGCTCGGCACCGTCATCGACACGTGGATGCGCGACACCGAAGTCACCATCAGCGCCATCCAGTGCTGGACCTCTCTCGAAGAATTTTTTGGCGTCGTCCCCTGCACGGTCATGAGCATGATGAGCGACCAAGGCCTCTCCAGCGCCTGCGAAGTCGACGTCGCCGGCGTCATCGGCATGCACGCCCTGCAGCTCGCCTCGCAAACGCCCAGCGCCCTCCTCGACTGGAACAACAACTACGCCGACGATCCCGACAAAGCTGTCTGCTTCCACTGCAGCAATTTGCCCAAGCATTTTTTCAAGGATGTCCGCATGGACTTTCAGGAAATCATCGCCGGCACGGTCGGCAAAGACAACACTTTCGGCACTTGCGTAGGACGCGTGAAGAGCGGCGCCATGAGTTTCGCGCGCTTCTCCACCAACGATCTCGCTGGGAAAATTTCCGGCTACGTCGGCCAGGGCGAGTTCACCGACGATCCCCTGGATACTTTCGGTGGCGCGGGCGTAGTCAAAATCCCGCATCTCCAGAAACTTCTCCGCTACATCTGCGAAAACGGCTTCGAACATCACGTAGCCGCCAACTTCTCCACCGTAGCGAGTGCCGTCCACGAAGCCACCACCCGCTACCTCGGCTGGGACGTTCACTCGCATTCAGCCTAGGCTCAATAAGTTTCCCGAGCGCATCACGGCGAAGCCGAGATTGCCGCTAGTTCTCTAATCGCGAGGATCATCCGCGACTACGAAACAATAACCGAAAGGTGTACCATCGCCCGCGGAGCTGCTCACGCCTTCATGTCGTCCACACTTCCGTCCGAGCAAGAGTCGGCTCTCACCGGTCACCGATTCTTTTTCCTTTTCCTTCTTCTCTTGGCCACGCTAATTCTCTTTCCCTACGCACAATCTAGCCGCTTCGGCCACTACAGTTTTCTCGTTATCGGAAGCTCCGCCATTCTCATCAGTGTCTATGCGGCAAAAATTCACCGCGGCCTGCTCGTCCTTGCCGTTCTTCTTGCCATTCCCACGCTGTTCCATCGCATCTTCCTTACGAAGGCCGAGCTGAGCTCGTTTTCCATATTCAACGTGGTCGTCAGCTTGATTTTTGACTTGCTCATTGTCGTGGTCATTTTCCGCCACGTCTTCGCCAGGGATCGCCCCAATTCCGAAACCATCTTCGGAGCCCTCTGCATCTATCTGCTGGTAGGATTCAGTTTTGCCAGCCTCTACGAAATGGTGGCCGCCGCGCAGCCAACCGCCTTTTATTTCGATCCCCACACCAACTTTCACGCCATTCCGGCCCGCTTCGATTTCATCTACTACAGTTTCTGCACCATGACCTCGCTCGGCGCCGGCGGCATCACCGCCGTCTCGCCACAAGCCCGCTCCATCACCATCCTCGAAGCCATCCTCGGCGTCCTCTACCTCGCCGTCCTAATCGCCCGACTAATGGGCGCCTACCGCCCCAAACCCAACGCGTGAAAGATCTCCTTTTATCAATAGGGAACAGAATTTCTGTCGGCAAAAGAGGCGGCTACTTAAGGACGAGATTCTGGTGACAGATGTGGATTAAACGTGCAACTCCTCAACATGCTGACGCTGAACTTTGATATTGTTTTCATTCTTGCGGGCCGCTGCGAGGTCATACGCGAGCTGCATGCGCAACCATGTTTCCGGCGTGCTGCCGAAGGCCTTGGATAGCCGTATGGCCATCTCAGGACTGATGCCAGACTTACCGTTCACAACGTTATTGAGAGCCTGCCGGGTGACACCAAGCACCCTCGCGGCCGCGGTCACAGAGAGCCCCAAAGGCTCAAGGCAATCGTGGCGGACGACGCGACCCGGATGAACGGGGTTTTTCATGGGCATAAAATTTTCTTCCTTCCTAATGATAGTCGGTCAGTTCCACGTCAAACGCATCCTCTTCTTCAAATCGGAAAACGATGCGCCAATTGGCCCGCACGGTGACGGACCAGAATCCTTTCAAGTCGCCTTTCAGCGGGCGCAGGCGATAGCGGGGCAGATCGAGCGCTTGCGGCGTTGTTGCGGAATCGAGAACCGTAAGAATTCGTTCGACCGTCTCCAATAGATCGGTGCGTATCCCGCTTCGGTCGCCGCGTTCATAGAGGCGTTTAAGACCTCGATGCTTGATGCTCCGAATCACAAGAGTGCAGTGTAAAGTGATAATTGTCGCTTGTCAACCTCTCAACGAGCCTGAGCCTGTTTAAAGCCAGCAAGATTTCAACGGGCGTAGCAAAGACGGGCGGCCGTGCTTTTACCCCTGGGCGGTCTAGCGTTTGCGGTTCTGTTTCGTGCAAACGGTGGTTTATTCCTCCCGGATTCATTGATAGCATCTCGCTCGGAACTGTATAGTTCGCATCAGCGAACTGATGAGTTGAGGTTGGTCAGGAAAATGAAGAAAAGCCACGGAATGGTTGTTTCGGCGCTAAGGACCAGAACGCACTTCGGCAGCTTGCTGCGCCAAGTTGAAGAGAACCGTGGATCGCTGGTGATCGAGAAACGCGGGACACCGCGAGCGGTGCTGGTAAGCATACGGGACTACGTGCGTCTGGCGGCACCTGAACCTGAAATTCTGAAGGTCCTCGGCGGAGAGTCCCGGCAGAACCGTACGGACAACCTGAGTTCACGAGAGCTCGATCAGCTGATCCGAAAGATGCGCGCGCGAAAAACGAAGCGTTGATGCTCCCCCTGCGGTTAGTCCTGGGTACAAACGTGGTGATTTCGGCCACGCTGAAACCCGAGGGTTTGCAGCGTACCGTTTTCCTTCTAGCCATCAGCAGACCGGCGAGGCTCTATGTGTCCGAAGCCATCCTGGCAGAGTACCGCATGGATTTGGCGCGGCCAGAATTGCGGATTCGCAAAGGCCTACAGTTGCAGTTTCTTGATTTGGTCGAGAATCGCGCTCAGCTTGTTTCGCCCACGCGGCTAGTGAGAGCTTCCAGGGATCCTGACGACGATACGTTTCTTGAGTGCGCGGACGAGGCCCGGGCGGACTACCTGGTCATTGGAAACTTGCGCCATTTCCCGAAATTTTGGAAGGCAACAAAGGTTGTGAGCGCGCGGGAATTCGTGAGCTTGGCGGCACCACACTTGATTAGGTGAAAAGCTGGCGACTGTCGAGTATCAGCTCATTCCGTATTCTGAGATTCTTTTCGGATTCTTCGTTTTCTCAGCTCGGCTCACTTCATCTCTCGACTTTTCCACACATTTCCACAGCCGTATCAACCTACTAACCTCCCCGCCAACTCCTCCCAATCACTCGACATCCGCCACTCGCATTCGAATCCACGCCTCTCGTTCGAATAGACATTCAGTGAACTAACATACTGATAGACAGCGAGCACTTTCCCCTGCTACCATTTCCTATGTTTCGCTCGCGCCATACCCTCTTCTATGCTGATCTCCGATCCGCGCTCGACCCGGTCAATACCTCTTCAAACCTCTGCGCACGGCGATTAGGCCAACTCTGTCGGTGCGTCGGCGTTCATCCCGCGCGGCTTGCGGCGCTTAGCTCTCCTCTTCCTAAGCTGATCGCCAAACCTGTTTCCGGATTTCATCGCCCGCATTCTTGGATAGATGCTTTATTGTTCTGCTCCATCGCGATCGTCCGGCATGTCGGCCCTAGGAGCGCCGCAAACCACATAGACTTCCTCCGCTGCTCTCTCCGAGAGCAGAAGTGAGCATTTCAAGAGCAAACAACGAGCTTATTTTCAATAACTTACAAACGCACGATTTAGTAACTCTTGTTAATTCATATACTTATAAAATTGGGGGGGGTATTTTCCAGACGTGTCAACCCCCATCAAGTTGCTCGCATACATCGATGGAACACGCCTTTCGGCGCACGCTCAATGTCCGCCTTTTCAACTTTCAGCGGTGGATTGCCAACTCTTCAAGTACAATCCCCGCTCTCCATCTAGGAGCCCAATTCACCATGAGGGATCGATGAACAGAAGGATCGATGAGCGCTAGCCTGCGGCTCCAGGAAATCCGCGATGGCTTCGAGCCTCCCTTTTGGGTCGCCAACGTCAGCGAAATCTTTGAGCGCCTCTCTTATTACGGTGCATTCTCTTCGCTCGCTGTCTATCTGCAGGAAAAATTGAGCTTCTCGACCGAGCAGACCGGCACACTTACCGGCCTCTTCGGCGGAATGGTTTGGTTTCTCGCGATTTTCGGCGGCGCCGTGGCGGACAAACTCGGCTTTCGTCGCGCGCTCTCGATGGCTTATCTTATTCTGGCCGCGGCGTATTTTCTGATTGGCTCGATTGGTGCGTCTTGGCTCGCACCGATTCGCAGCGCGGTGCCGCTCAGTTTGTTTGTTGGCGTGATCCTGATTCTTCCCGCGCTTGGCATCGCGCTGGTAAAACCATGCGTCGTCGGCACTACCGCCCGCGCTTCCAAGCCGAATGTTCGCACACTCGGCTACTCGATTTACTACACCATGGTGAATATCGGCGGCACCGCCGGCCCATTCGTCGCAAATTGGGCGCACACGCATTTTGGACTTGAAAGAGTTTTCCGAATTTCCGCGCTCAGCGTTTTCGCCATGTTTTTTCTCATCCTTTTTTTCTTTCGCGATCCCCGAAAACCAGGCGACGAACCTGCCCCAAGTGTGCTCCAAGTCGTGCGCAACTTTCGTGCCGTTATTTGGCCGCCGCGATTTCTCATCTTTCTTCTAATTTTCACCGGCTACTGGATTGTTTTCTGGCAGCAATACACCAGCCTGCCGGGCTACATCCACACCTATGTAGACGCCAACGCGCACGTCGAGCTCATCCTCATCACCGATGCGGCCATCGTCGTTTGCCTGACCTTCATCGTCAACTATCTCGCCCGCAAAATCCCGCCGTTCCACGCCGTCATTCTTGGCACCGTCATTTCTTCCATGTCCTGGTTGGTCTTGTCATTCTGGCCAACGGTTATAGGCGCAATCGTTTCCATCGCCGTGCTTGCAATCGGCGAAATCATTCAGCAGCCGCCTTACTACGCATACATCTCGCGTCTCGCGCCTCCCGGCCAGCAAGGCACCTATATGGGCTTTGCATTCTTGCCGATCGGAATTGGCTCACTGGTAGGAGGCTGGTTCGGCGGGACGATGATGCATCACTTCGGCGAAGTCGCCCATCATCCAGAGCGCGCCTGGTGGGCTATCAGTGCCGTCGGCTTTGTTACAGCGCTGCTCCTCTGGATTTACGACCGCACCATCAAACCTGCCCCGCAAGAGGCAGTTCAATGAGCCCGAAGCACATCCAATCGCGCGATGTTCCCGTTCCGCCGCTTGTAGGGGCACGATTCATCGTGCCCTCTTTAGATTTCGCACGTGGCAATCGCGCGACGCGATTCTCTAAGGCTGAACGCAAAGTCCAAACTGTTCTTCAGGATTTTTCTTACTGTTGGCTGTCAGCTGTGAGCTGTCGACTTTGCGCGATCAACTCTGCTCGCGCCCTACTTACTATCCACTACTCACACTTCTCAATTCACCATGCGCCGGAGAGATGCGAGCGCCTGCCGCGCGAGCGAATACCGCGGCTCTACTTCGAGGGCCTCTTGAAAACACTTCATCGCGCGCGCGTACATTTCCTTGCCGAGATACGCGCGGCCCAAATTGTAGTGTGGAAAATGGCGCGGCTCATAACGGCGCGCTTCAACGGCGCGCTCGAGCCAAGGTATCGCTTCATCAAATCGGCTCAGCTCGATCAAATACGCGCCGATGTCGTTGTAAGGATTGCCAAACTCCGGATCGACTTCTATCGCGCGCTTGCATTCAGCAATGGCGTCTTCGATGCGGCCCTGAAAATGATATGTCCAGCCGAGAAACGTGTAGGCCTCGGCAGTGGGGTGCAATTCGAGCGAGGATTGATAGAGCTCGACGGCCCGGTCGTAGTCGCCCTCCATCTGGGCCTGGTAAGCGTCTTGCAGGATTTCCCACGCCCTCGTCAGGGTTTCCTGGCTCATGGCTTAAATTGTTAACACACGGTTTTGGGGGCGTCAAAAGTACGAGAGTCCCATCGGTGCACAGAGGGAACCTGTACTTTGTGCCGGGGTCGAGGGAGTGGAAATTGCGGCGATAAAAAGAGAAGATGGGTGCGCACTTTGCACGCTACATTGCATACTGACTTGCACGGTGATTCGCACGCGAAGTCGTTTGCACCGAAAGATTTTTGCAGTCCATGACGAAGGGGGAGACGTGAAGCGAAATTATTTAATTCTTGGGTTCGCGCTGTTGGGCATGTCAATGGCGGTTTTGGCACAGGATCCGGCGGCCAAGCCGGCGCCCAAAAAGGCCGCAGCCGCAAAGGGTTCACCAACCAAAGGCAAAGAAGTGTTCGATCAGAAATGCGGCGTCTGCCACTTTGCGGATAGCGACGCAAAAAAAATCGGCCCGGGACTAAAAGGAATTTCGAAGCGCGGCACGTTTACCGTGAACAACAATAAAGTCACCGACGACAATCTGAAAACCTGGATTGAAAACGGTGACTCGCTGATGCCTCCGTTCAAAGATGTTCTGGACGAGCAGCAAATCAAGGACGTCATCGCCTACGTAAAAACGCTGTAGCGCTTTTGAAGGATTGCTTCTCGCCAGTTTGCAAGCTGGCGAGCGAACGCGAAATCCCGCGAGCGTGTTAGGAATTTCGCAAAAGCGTTTGGTTTGATCGAGAGGGAGTTCGGAAATTCGCGGAAATAAAAAGCCCCTGATGGACTGAGTGATCAGTCCATCAGGGGCAAACTCAACCGGGACACCCACCCAGGCACCTAGCGCGGTTTGAAAGGGCGGCCAGCAACCTCTGCGTAAGAGTGCCAGCCGATTTTTATGCGCTGTGTCTGGGCCTATTCTCTGCGAAGCAGAGAATCTACTTCAGGACGGCGTCCTTGAACGCCTTCGCCGGGCGCAGGCGAACTACGGTCTTGGCCTTGATCTTGATCGCTTCGCCCGTCTGGGGGTTACGGCCCATGCGCGCCTTGCGGTGCGCTTTCACGACGCGGCCGATGTTCGGAATAACGAACTTGCCCGCGGCGCCCTTGGCTTCTTTCACCGCAAGCTTGAAAAGCTCTTCGAAAAAGAGCACTGCGGTTTTCTTTGGTGTGCCGCACTTCTCGGCGATGTGCGACACGATCTTGCTCTTGCTCATTGGCTTGGCTGCCATCTAGTCTGCTTATCCTCCTATATTTACTTTCCACCCCGAAACGAGCGGGGCAGGCCGCGAGCGAAAAACCCCTGTTTTGCTGCGGAAAAACTCGGGCCGTTGGGCACTATAGCCAAGCTGAAAGGAGAACGCAAGGAAAAATCGCAAAAAAGGCTGGAAAAATGCGGCTTTTTTGAGAGGCGCTTGTGAATAACCCGCAGGAATGCCCCTTCCAGCGATTCGTAGCGTAAAAATTTCCCCAATTAGAGAGCAGCGAGGCCGGAATAAAAATGAGCGATTGCTTTGATGCCGCCGAAGTAATTCTCCAGGGCGAGATGTTCGTCGGGAGCATGCGCGTTTTCGTCTGGGAGGCCAAAGCCGATGAGCACGCAGGGAACCTTGAAGGTGTCATGCATCTGCGTGACAAAGGGGATCGAACCGCCTTCACGGATGAAGGCTGCTTTTTTTCCGAAGCCTTTTTCGAGAGCGGTCTGAGCAATCTTAAAAATGGGTGCGTGAAACGGAGCTACCCAGGGCTTGCCGGTGCTAAGCACTTCGAATTTGCATTTCACGGACTTGGGCAAAAGTTTGCGGACGTGCTTTTCGACAAGTTTGGCGATGACGTGCGGATCCTGATTGGGAACGAGGCGCGTGGAAAATTTCGCGTACGCCTTTGAGGGAATGACCGTCTTGGCGCCTTCGCCTTGATAACCGCCCCAAACGCCGTTCAGCTCGAGAGTTGGCCGCGTCCAAAGTTGCTCGACAATCGTAAAACCTTTTTCGCCGAAATAGCCCGGCGCGCCGACGGCTTCTTCGAATGCTTTTTTCTTCCAGGGCAACGCGTTCAAGGATTTGCGTTCGGGCGCGGAAACTTTTGCGACTTTGTCGTAGAAGCCAGGGACGGTGACGCGAAAATTCTTGTCGTGAAGCTTGGCGAAGAGCTCGGCGAGAATTGTCAGCGGGTTGGGAACAGCGCCGCCGTACACGCCGGAATGGAGATCGCGCGCGGGACCGGTCAGTTCGATCTGATAGTAATTTAAGCCGCGCAATCCATAGGTAATGGAAGGCACGCCTTTCGCGAGCATCGAGGTGTCGGAAACGACCAAAGCGTCGGCTTTGAGCTTTTCTTTATTTTTTTGCACATAGTCCCAGAGGCTGACACTTCCGACTTCCTCTTCGCCTTCGATCAGAACTTTTACATTGATGGGAAGCTTTCCGTTTACTTTCTGAATGGATTCGAGCGCCTTTAGATGAATGTGCACTTGGCCTTTATCATCGGCGGTGCCGCGGCCGAAAAGATTGCCGTTGCGAACAGTGGGTTCGAAGGCGGGCGAAGTCCAAAGGTCGAGTGGCTCCGCGGGCTGCACGTCGTAGTGGCCGTAAAAAAGGATGGTGGGTTTGCCGGGAGCTTCGAGTGACTCGGCGTAGACAAGGGGATGAAGATTTGTGGGAACAATTTCAATTTTCTGAAAACCGGCTGAGCGAAGATTGTCAGCTACCCATCGGGCGGCGCGTTCGATGTCCGGTTTGTGTTCGCTCTTGGCACTGACACTAGGGATCCGCAAAAATTCACACAGCTCCGCCAGATGCTTGTCGCGATTACCTTCTATAAATTCAGCAAGGTTCGTCATGGGGCTCCCGGGGGCTATGAGTCTTTTCAAATAAAATCAAGCGAAACTTGATGCTTATGTATGTGCAGCGGAAAGAGTGCGGACTTACAAAAAAGCCCTCAGCTGCTTTTTCCTATTCTAGAGCCAGGGCTAGCCCGCGCACAAGCGGGCAGGCTGCTCCCAAATGAGGGCGATGCATAAACCCGCGGTTGATTTTCTCGTCTAGCTTTCGACGGCGAGGATCAGATTATTAGGGCTTCACATAGAATGTAAACTGCTCGGTGTGTGTTGGTGCGTTGGCGGCTGAGGCCGTCACGGTGACTACATAAGGTGCGGGTTGGGCTGGCGGGTTTTGTGAAGAGGAAAGGCCTGCGCAACCGGCGCCCACTAGTAATGCGGCGAAGATAGCGGATGCCAACGTTGTTTGAACGAATCGAACTTTTCCTCTGAATGATCGCTTGTTTCCGGAGGCTCCGACGATTCCCACGAGCAGCATGGCGAAAATACGTAGTGCTGCGTTGCGAGATCCGGAGAACGGTCCGCTCAAGAGAATTGCGGTTTGGGCGGCAGAGGGTGCTTGTATCGTCACGATCGTTGAAACGGGGCCTGAAGATAGATATACGTTTTGCGGATTGAAGTTGCAACTTGCGCCAGCTGGTAATCCCGAGCATGTGAGAGCAAGGGTCTGTTTAAATCCATTTTTCGGCGTAGCTGTAATAGTCAGTGTGCCGGAAGATCCCTGGGCCACCGTGAGGGATGAATTGCTGATCGACAATGAGTAGTCCTGAGCTGGCGCTGTGCCCACCGTGATGGAGACTGGGGCAGACGTCGATCCTGCGTAGGTCGCGTCGCCCGAATATATTGCGGTGATGGAATGAATTCCTGCGGAGAGACCGGTGGTTGTGAATGTGGAAGAGCCCGCGCTGAGCGGCGACGTGCCAATCTGAGTTTGCCCATCCAGAAAGGTGGCCGAGCCTGTTGGAGTGCCCGATCCTGATTGCGGCGCGATAGACGCGGTGAACGTGACGCTTTGCCCAGTCGTCAGTTGTGTCGGGGAGGCAGTAAGAGATGTGGTGGTTGCGGCTTTGACTGGAGTTGAAACTGTGACCGATACTGCAGCTGAAGTGGATGACGCGAAATTCGAGTCACCAGAATAAACCGCCGTAATCGAGTGAGCGCCAGCGGCGAGTCCAGATGTGCTGAATGCTGCTGACGCGGAACTGTTCAGAGTGCTTGTGCCAATTTGGGTTCCGCCATCATTGAAAGTGACGGTGCCAACGGGTGTGCCGGTTCCTGACGCAAGTCTAACCGTCGCTGTGAACGTGACACTCTGGCCCAAGGTTATCTGAGAGCTAGATGCGGCCAGGGACGTGGCGGTGGACGCAGGTGAAGTGGCTGCGGGCGTAAACACGAAGACCGTCGCGGAATAAGGCGCAAAATAGTAGTTCACAGTGTTGGACACAACAGGCACGGCGGCCCCAGCGACGATTTGCGTCAGGTTGGCGTTGCTGTAGGTAAAGACCTTGGCTGTGCCGGTCGAACTAAAGTTCGCGAGAGTCAAGCTAGTCTGAATTGAACCCGTAGTCTTATTGATGGCGATGACAGTCAAGGCGCCGTCGCTAGACCGCGTTGCGCCGTACACAGAAAGCTGGCTTTGATCCGTGCTTGTTGAAGTAACTGAACTGTCTCCGAATTGTCCGCCAGCGCCATCAAAGTTGCGATACAAACGAAAACTGTAGGCGACGGCATCGGTTGGTTGCGGAACAGTCCACATATTCGCGAAATCCAAACCCTCTCGACCATAAATGCCGAGGACGTCTGCTTCGGTGAGCGCGTCCACGAGGGGATTTGTACCGCTGCTAAAGCTGTATTCGGAAATGGAGAGCTTCGTTCCCGGATAGTAAGTTTGAATCCAATTCTGAAAGCGCGGGAGAAGCATCATAGGACCATCGAAATAGTATTGTTCGACCCAGCTTCCGGAATTAAAGGTGGGATCCCAAAGCGCGCGCGTCGAAGCGAGTTCCGCGGCGTCCGTTGAGCCGCCTCCATAGTAGTGCTCGTCGAAGTAATCAAGGATGCGTTGATGATTGGCCTGGTCGTAGGCGGCCATCTTCTGAAGATAATATTGACCGGCGTACAGATTGTTCTGTTTGCTGGGAGTTCCGATCCATCCGCCTAGCGTGAAATCGACGGGACCAAAAACTTTAGCTGAAGAATCAGTTTGTTTGACCATGGCGGCATACTGCTGGCCCAGGGCAATGATCGTGTCGTAATCCGGCTGATTGGGTTCTACATCGCGGTGGGTATTGCTCCAGCCCCCCGGCTCGTTATCCAGCTGGTAGTACGGAACACCGCCATTTGCGGCGGTGCCGAAGGTTGCGATGAAATGTTGCACCCAACCTTGCTGCAACGCCACGGTGTTATCGATATGGTTCGCATAAATATTGTTGTCGGTTAGTTGCGCACCGGTTGTTGTGAGGCTATTGCCACAGTTGTCGCCATTCGGGTGAACGTAGGGATTGGTGGATTGCTGCGCACCATATACGGACACAGGAAAACTGCAATTCCATGCCGCGGTTTTATTCACATAGGGAATGATGGGAATGGTGAGCAAGGCGTGGGCATTGGAAGCGGTTTTATACGTGTTGACCATCAGATCGGCGGAAGCGCTGGGGACCGGCGTGGTTTGTCCGTTACCGCCCATGAAATACCAGTCGAAGCCTGCGTTGCTGGAATCGACTTCCCAGTTGTAGCGAGTCGTTGCGTCGCCTCCCCAGCGAACATTGGGAACCTGGATTTCTTTCGCGAAACCCGCGTCCAAGCTGTAACTAGCGATGCCATAGATGTCAGGATTGATTGGATGCGGATTTCCAGCCGCGTCAACAGTCAGCGCTGGCGTTGTTTGAGCGGATGCATTTCGAGGTGCGAAGACAACCAGAGTTGTTAGTGCAATGATAAAAAATGCAGATCGAGCCGAAGAATGACCCATGGAACGCCCCCGCGCACCCGGAGTATTAGGAATTATCTTTCGTTAATAGGGAAATTATCGGGGTGCGAGGATCGGGTCAATGGTACGCAGGGGCAGGAGAAAGAACACGCGATGGATGGGCCGGGAATCGGTCGGGTGAAGCGTGGGGCCGGTTGCTTGTGGGGAACACCTGTCCTGCGGGCCAGTTTACGGTGTTTGCGGAAGAGGCCGATGATTGCGGTATGAACGGAACAACCTCTCCAACCCACCGTCGCAGCGGGCGGGCGTTTCACAAGATGCGATTGCAGGCGCAAGGCCGCGCGCACAACGGAAAGAAGTTCAAAGAGTCGTGCGAGACCGTGGTGGTGAACGCGCACGGCGGTTTGTTGATGATGAAGCACGAAATTGATAACGGGGAAATGCTCGTTTTGACGAACCCCGAGACTTTAGAAGAGCAAGAGTGCCGCGTGGTGTATCAGGGCGAGCCCTGCGAAAGAGGGCAGAGGATTGGCGTGGAATTTTTGACGCCGGCGCCACGGTTTTGGGGATTGGAGTTCAGCGAAATGGCTGCGCGGGGAGACGAAGCGACGGCCGTTCATTAGCATGAGCGGGCACGGCCCTTCGAGGCTCAGGGTAAACGTGCCGTGCCTCTACGAGAGCTTCGCGGCAGCGGATTGGCTAATCGGCAATGCGCTAGAGCAGAAGAACGACGCCGATTGAACCTTAGATTAACGGACGCAGGGACTCGGATTTCACTAGCCAGTCGTAGTAAATCACACCACAAATAGCCCTGATATAGGTAAGCCGGCGGAGCATTTACCGGCGGCATTTTTTTGGAGTGCTAGCGATGTCCGTGCGGATGATCGAGCACGGTTTGGGCCGCCGCGACGCCGTGGTATTGGGCTTCTTCGAAGATGGAGATGCTACTGAGGTCGGAGTTGGCGAAGAGTACGCGGGAATCGGCGCGCGGTTCGCGGCGCGTTAGGCGGCGGCGTTCTTCGGAAAAGACCGAGCCGACGGCGGGGCGAATCATGGCGTGGCCCATGCGCATGACGTCGATGCGGGAAACGCATTGGCGGATGTCGGAGTGGACTCGTTCGAGGTCGTGGAGAATGGCTTCTTTCCAGTAGTTCCAATCTTTTTCTAACAAAAGCTGACGATTTTGCGCTGGGGTGCCTTCGGCGAGAGCCCAATAGAAGGTCCAGACGGTGCGGTCGATGTGCGTACGCAGGCTTTGGTGCGTGGCGTCGACGTAGCCAAGCGTGGGCGAGTCGAGAAAGACGGTGTCCCAGGTGGGTTCCGCGCCGCGCGATTCGGGGAGTCGTTCAAGTGCGAGGTTGGCGGTGAGCCAAGGGGAATAGACGAAGTCGTTGAGTCGAGGAAACCCTTCGATGAGATAGGGAGCGAGGAATGTAGGGGCGGCGAAGATTACGAAATCGGATTGAAATTCGGTGTCGCCGGCGAAGACGCTGACGCCGCGTTTTGTTTCGGCGATGCGATGGACCAATTGGTTCGTGCGGACGTTTTCGCCGACGCGTTCGAGAAGGCGGCGTGTGATCCAGCCGTTGCCTTCGGGCCAAGTGAGCGGACCTTTTTCTTCGGCCTCGCGGGATGAAAAATAGTGGACGCCGGCCCAGGCGGAAGTGTCTTTGGCGAGGGCGCCATAATCGTCGCGGCAGGCGTAGTTCATGTACCAGTTCACAAGACGCGCATTGCAGCCTTGTTGCTGAAGCCAATCGGAGAAAGAGAGGCGATCCAGTTCCTGGAACTTTGCGGAGCGGCCGAGCTCGAGAGGAATTGTGAATTCGCCGCTGGCTCGGAATTTGGCGAAGAGATCTTCGAGATGCTGGAATTGGTCGCGATCTTTTTGCGTGAGGCCGATGGCGGGTTCGAGGCCGTCTTGCCAGCGGCCGTAGAGGAAAAGGCGCTCCTGCGGAGCGAAACAGAGATCGCGTTCCTCCCATTGGCCATTTTTCAGGACGCCTAGATCTTCGAAGAGTTCACGGACGTACTCGGCTTTGGGGCCGGGGACGGGAACGTAGTGCGCGGCCCACGGATAGGCGGTGATTTCATTTTCACCCCAGCGCGCGTTGCCGCCGGCTTGCGGATTCATTTCGAGGAGCACGAAATCGTTGAAGCCGCGTTTGCGGAGTCGCCAGGCAGCGCTGAGACCGGCGATGCCTCCGCCAACGATAACAATCGGGAATTTTTCTGTGCGCTTCGGCGGAGGAAAAAAGGCGCGGTCGCGCAGGAGATGTCCCATCTGGAAGGAATCGTTGACGAAGGAGCCTGCGATTGGGCGATCCGTTTTGAGCGAGAGTCCAACCAGGGCTGCGCTGCTGGCGCGGAGAAATTTTCGGCGTCCAACCTTCAATGACTGATGTCCTTCCAATCGTTTTCGTAGGCGCGGACGAGGACCTGGCTATTGAGTTGATTGGGGGGCATGGGGAGCGGAGCCATGTCTGGCGGAAATTGAAACAGCGCGGGTAAACCTTCGACGTTGATGAAACGGAGACCACTGGGTAAAGAAGTTGGAGGAATGTATTCATGAGTGCCTGCAAGGACGAATCCCCACTCGCCGAAGCTCGGGACGTAGACGTGATAGGGATACGTTTGCAGGCCGGCCTGTTTGAGCGTTTGCGCGATGCACCAGAAGGAGTCGCGGGCGAACATGGGCGACGTACTTTGGACAACCATGAGGCCTTGCGCGCTGAGGTGGCGCGCGGTGGCGCGATAAAACGCGGTGGTGTAGAGCTTGCCGAGGGAATAGTTTGTCGGATCCGGAAAATCGATGACGATGAAATCAAAACTGTCGGTGTTCGAATCTACCCAGGGAAAAGCATCGGCGTTGATGATGTGGACGCGAGGCGAGAGGAAGGATTTGTCGTTGAGCTTGGTAAGCATGGGATGCGTGGAGAATAGCTTGGTCATCTCGGGGTCGAGATCGACTAGGGTGATGCTTTCGATTTGAGGATATTTTAGGATTTCGCGGACGGCGAGGCCGTCGCCACCACCGAGGACGAGAACATGACGCGGCGCGGGAATTGCAGCGAGGCCCGGATGGATAAGAGCTTCGTGGTAGCGGTATTCGTCGCGCGAGCTGAATTGCAGATGGCTGTTGAGAAAGAGGCGAAGATCGTCTTTGAAGCGAGTGAGGACGAGATGCTGGTAGCGCGTGTCACGCGCGAAAATGATGTCGTCGGCGTAAATGTTGTCTTCGGCGGTGGCGGTGATGCGGCGGGCGTCGGCCATGCCGATCCCGAGACCACAGATGACGACGACACAGGCTATGCGCAGAGTGCGCGCGCCGGAAAGCTGAGTCGAAAATAAATACGTGGTCCAGAGCGCGACAGCGGCGTTAACGAGGCCGAAAAGCATGGCAGAGCGAACAAGACCGAGATGTGGCACGAGCAGAATCGGAAACAGCAAAGAAGCACCTAGAGCGCCGAGGTAGTCGAAAGTCAGGACGTGGGCGATGACGTCGCGGAACTCGTAGCGGTCGCGCACAATACGCATGAGCAGCGGAATCTCCAATCCGACGAGGACGCCCATGACGATGACAAGGGCGTAGAGAATCAGCTCGAATCCCTGCGTGAAGGCAAAAGCTATCATCAAGAGCGCGGAAGAAAATCCGCCGATGACGCCGAGCAAGAGTTCGATCCATACAAAACGATAGACGAGGCCGCGATTCAGATACCGCGAAAGAGCGCTGCCGATGCCCATCGCAAAGAGATATGTGCCGATGATGGTGGAAAACTGGAACACGCTGTCGCCGACGAGGTAACTCGCAAGCGTGCCGGCGACAAGCTCATAGATGAGCCCGCACGCCGCGACCAGCAGCACCGAGATGAAGAGAAGAATGCCCATGCGCTAGTGAATAGCCGCGGCAATGATGATGCAAATGCCGAGAGACATTGCGCCGACGAGAATGGCGAGCGCCATGTTGTGCTCCTGGACGATTTCCTTCCAGAGATGGTACGGCGTGAGCTTATCCATCACCACGAACGCGATGATGAAGATGAGCATGCCGATTAGAGCGAATACGAGTGCAGAAACGATGTTGGCGAGCGGAACGAGGTTCATCTTATTTGCCTCCGGTGTAATGGTGATAGAAGCCGTAAACGGAACGATAGGAGCCGGGATTGTCACGAACGGACTTGGGAACATTTTTCATTTGGCTGATCTTGTCGAGGCTCCAGCCGTGATATTGCGCGAAGCTTGCGCCTCCGAGGACCAGGAATCCATACGCGAGATAAAGTTTTCTGAACATTTGTGATTACTCCGTATTTCCGATTTGCATGGGCGGATGGTCGCTCTCGGACCAGCGCGCGCGTTCGAAACTGATGGAGCGCCACGTGATGGCGATAGCCGGAAGCAATAGCGCGAGAAAAGCAATTCCGAAAAAACCTGGGACGGTTACGTTTCGCTTCACCTCGACCGAGTAAGAGATGGGGCGGTGACCGGGATCGACTTCAGGCTCGATGCGCAAATAATAATGACCCGCGGGGACGCTGGGAATGACGACCGAATCTTTGGTGCTGCCTTCGGACCAGGAGCCGTCGCTGTCGGAGCCGTAGTAATAGCTGACTTCGCGACCAAAGTCCCACGCTTGACCGGTGTCCTGATTGATCAGAGCGTAATTCAGATAAATCCAGGAGTTGGAGACGTTGGCAGAAGTTGCGAGTTCGACATTGGAAGTGCGACCTTCCAAATCAAATGGTTGGGTGACAAAGGACGCTTCACCCTTCGGCTCACCGATGTTCAGGGAGTAAGTGGATTCGAACGCCGTGCCTTTGCTTGAGGCGAGATCGAATCCAACCATCAGTAGAAACAGTAAAATGGCAAACGCAAGAAAGGCGCCCCAAATCCCTGTGACATTCTGGCTGACCGGCGATGGTTCATTTTCGTAAACGCCTACCGCTTCGGGCGGGCTCCCTGGCAAATTGAAGGATTTCCAGATGTCTGTGCCGTACGTGTATTCGCCGAGGGACCATGTGACTTCGTTCGCCGTTTTTTCCGCGGACAGTACGCGTGGCGGCTTGACGTACTCGGTTACGGCCGCATGTTCTCCGACGCGCACCTGCCAGGGAAATTCGCCGAGAACGTAATTCGTGTTGGCGTCGGAGGATTGAAAGTGTTTGTAGATTTCGCCGAGGTAATTTGCCGATGCGGACTGGACGATAGGAAGTTCTTTGCAAACGCTGATGTCATTCCAGTGGCCATTGTATTCGGTGAGATAGCGAATGGGTTTGTACGGATTGAAGAGGACATATTCGTGCCAGTAGTAGCTGATGCCCTCGACCTTGATGCCGCGCCGCTGAAAGCCGATGACTTCGTAATCCGTGCCGCGAAGTTTGCCGCGCGTGCCGAGGGGAATGAGCGGGGAAACTTCGCCGGTAATAACCTGAAATTTCTGCAGGATCTGAAGATTGGGATCTTTTGCGTCGAGAATAGAATGACAACTCTCGCAAACTACGGTTTCGGCGTGTCCCAACGCGCGCAGAGTTATCGCCGCGCCGCACTGCGGACAATTCAAGGCTTTCGCTTGAGGCTTTGGAGGAGTCGAGAGCGGTGGAGTGCCTGCGCTCATCACCAGCCCTCGAAGCTGCGGAGATTTTTGAGCTTGAGATCGTCGAACTCGACGAATTCACCGAGATAGAGAGCGGGCTGGTCATCGCTGTAATCGAGCGTGGCGAATTTGCCGAATTGGCTGCGAAGGTCGGCAAAGGTTACGTCCGTCTTATCCCAGTATTGAAAAGGCAGCTCGCCTTCGACGCCGCGGTAGTGCGCCTGCGTAATCACGCTTACGGTGTAGTTTTGATTGTTCCAGGTATATTGCTGGCCGACCTGGACCTGGCCGGCTACAGGCAGACCCGTCGTGTTGCTGGCGAAAGAAATCGCGTATTCATTCTGAGCGTCGGAGAGCCAAGCGCTCGTGCCGTCGTTCATCGTAATGTGCCATTCGTTCCAGCCGCCCTGGTCGTATTCATAAAGGATACGGCCACCGACGACGAAAGCCTTATTGCGATAGATGCCTTCGGTGTTGAGCTGAATCGGCGAACTGTCTGGCGGAAGATCGGCGACCTGGCCGACTTTCTTGAGGTCGACGTCGGTGCGCACAAGGATGCTTTTGCAATACTGGCAAACTGTCTGAACGCTGCTGGACCATTGGAAGACAATTTTCGCGCCGCAGTTGGGACAGTTCGAGACGGGCTGAGTCATCGTCCGTTGCTCACCTGTTGCAAAACAAATCCTCGCTCGAGAACTCTAATCGCTAGCCGTTTGATGGCGCGCTGATTCGTACGGGCGCGCCAGACGCCTCACGGAAACGGTCCGTGCATGGAAAAGTTGCTGGAGCGCAGCTTCAAAATTCCATTCGTTGCGCGGAACGCAGCAAAACAGATTCAAGCAGAGCGAACTGTGCTCGGGAAAGGTATGGCAGGCAATGTGAGATTCGGCGAGAAGGCAGAGGCCGGTGATGCCGCCGGTCCCGGGGAATTGATGCCACTGCGTAGCGCCAACGGGCCGCAGCTTCATGCCGCGAATCATGCCATGGAAGAGCGTTTCCACCGCGCGGAGATCGCGCAGCGAATCCGATGAGCAACCGAAGGCCTCGACGACCCACTCGACTCCGCTCATGCGCGTGTCACCACTAAGCCTGGGGCTTCCCGCATTCTGGACAGAATTTGCTTGTGCGTGGGATCGGCTTGCCGCACTCGCTGCAGAATTTTGTGGTCGCGGAGGCTGTCGCGCCTGCTGCCACTGGTGCCGCGCCGCCACCGCTTGGTGTGCCGGAAGTGGATTGCTTCACGGCGTCCATCATTGCCTGACCCATCGCGACGCCCGCGCCAAGTCCTGCGCCAATGCCAACCGCCCCGCCACCTTCGTTTCCAGCGGCAATCGGAATCGCTTGCGCCACTTGATACTGCGTGAACTTGCCCATGTCTCCGAGCACATTCATGCTGATGCGCTGGTCGAGCACTTTCTGTAGCTCTTCGGGGAGCGAAAGATTTTCGACGACGAAAGTATCGAGCGACAGGCCATAGTCTGTGAACGCCGGCTTAAGCTGCTCGGTGATTTTTTCGGCAATCGCGCCCTGGCTCGCGGCCATATCGAGAAACGGCACCTGGCTGGCGGCGAAAGCGTCCGTCATTTTAGCGATGATAGTGTTGCGCAACTGGCCTTCGAGATCAGCAACGTGGTAGATGTCGCGCGTACCGCTGATTTTCGAGTAAAACGATTTCGCATCGGCGATGTGGTAGGAATAAATTCCGAAACCACGCAAGCGAATCGCGCCGAACTCTTTATCGCGGATAGTGATGGGATTTTGCGTGCCCCAGTGCTGATCGGTCTGAATGCGCGACGAAAAGAAGTAGACGTCAGATTTGAACGGCGACTGAAACTTTTTGTCCCAGTTTTTTAAGTAAGTGAGAATCGGGAGCGTGTTGGTGTTAAGGGTGTAGAGACCGGGAGGGAAGGCGTCGGCGACTTTTCCTTCGTTCACGAACACGGCTAGCTGTGAATCGCGAACGGTGAGTTTGCCACCATTCTGGATTTCGCGGTCTTGCATCGGATAACGGTAGGCGAGGATGCCGTCTTCGGGCTCCGTCCAATCGATTACATCAATCCACTGTTTGGAAATAAAATCGCGAAGACTCATGAGGGACCTCCGCTGCCAAGGCGGCTGAATGAACGCTCAGCCATCAGATAAGGGCGATGCTACGGTGCGGCCCGGGGCATGTCAATGCCAATCGAAAAGTGAGAATTGCGAATTATTGCGATTCGTAATGAGGAAAAAATACTTCCAGATTGGAGTGTTACAAAATCGTGGCTTATTCGTTGGAAGCATCCTTAGCGGATTCCATGATCCCCGCCGCATGCAATCCATTTGCGCCGTCCAGTTGCAGGTTCACCACGCCGCTTGCAGTGAGAGCAAAGCGGAAATCTGTGTCGGGGAGCGCATCTGCCCAAAAGCTGCCCTGGTTTTTGGCGCTCGATGTATACCTGCCTGCGAACGCCTGCTCAACGCACTGAGCTTGTCCGCGGCAAATACTCATCTCACCGCTCTGCAACTGCCCCGCTCCGTCGGCCACAAATTTGCCCGCCACTGACAACGTACCTTCGGAATCAGAACCGTTCACCAGAAAACTGTAGGTTCCCCGCAAGATTTCTTGAGCTTCGACTGCAGGCATGATGGTCACTTGCGCTGCGCTTGGAGCGTGGATATCAGCTTCTGACGACGCTGTGATGGTGATCGGATTCGTATTGGGCAGGACGCCTGGAGCGATGTAAAAACCCTTCGCGCTGATCGATCCGCAATCCTGTCCGGCTGCGCAGGCTGCACCGCCCAGACTCCACGTAACTTGAGTATTGGAATTGCCTGTCACCGTTGCAGTAAATTGTTGCGTGCCGAATATGGGGAGGCTGGCGCTGACGGGAGAGACGGTCACGGTTGTTGTTGCAACCTTGGCGGCTTCTAGATCCCGCAGCAAATCCTTAGCCTTAAAGTGACAACCCGAACTGAGCAGGGCAAAGCCTGCCAGAAAAACTGCACATTTTCGCATCCCCGCTCCGTCTTCGATCTTAGGTGGGCAAATAGCGAGCCTGTTGAAGCGTAACTTGGATTTTCATCGGCGCACAGCGATTCCGAAACAGCATGCACAAGTCGCCACGTTCTCACCGTACGCGCAGGGTGAAAGAGATCCTTGACCACCTTGATGTAATTGTGACTGTGTGCTGCGCTTACCAGAATCCGGATTCGAAGGTTCGGGCAGTCAGGAAGCTTGCGGAGGACACCTGGAATCCAGCCGCTGCGCAAGAACGGAACAATCCTCATCGGACATGCCGCAATTTGGTTGCTAACTCGCGGAGTACGCTAGAATTAATATGGGAGAGAGAGTGAGTTGTTGAAACCGGCGGCCTTGAAGAATTAAACCGCCGATTTGCTCTGTGCTAGAAAATTCAGCGAAATTCCTTTGCCAGCCACAGTGTCGCATGCTTGGATTTACGATGCCGAATCGATTTTCTGAAGAACGAGACTTAATGCACGGAGAAGTTGCATGATCAAAGGTAGAAATTGTATGAGGTCGCGCTGCTTTGCTTTCCTTCTGTTTCTTTTCCTTCTTGCTACCGCCGATTCGCGCGCTCAAACGGTACCGGCACCCGTGCAACACCCGGCGAGTGACGTTGTAATGGTGTCCCTCGAAGCGCTAAACCCTCGTGTGGAGCACAGCCAACACGTGAGAAATGGACTGGTAGGTCATTCCGACCCGGCACTCAACGTAGAGAAACGTCTTCTTGAGATTCAGATGAATATTGTCCGCGAGACGGCTAAATTCGGGCCGGTCTTGCTCTTGGCTCCTGACGAAAGCACTCAGAGCGCCGTCTATCAGCGGTGCAAGGAATTTCAGATTTGCGAGCTGTTTAGGACCGATCGACTCCGCATTAAAGTTGTCCCACATGACGGTTTATGGATCCGCGATTTCGGGCCACAGATTGAGGCGATCGGAGATTCTGCATACGTCGTGCACTGGCGGTATTTCGATATTCGAAAGGAAGAAGCCAAGCGGGAAAAGCTTCAAGAGTTGGAGACGGCCCGGCTAAAGTTGCTCGAAGCCCGGCAACAGGAAGATCAGCCAGACGAGTTCTCTCAAGAGTCGACACCTGACAATCACAAAGCAGTGGTTTCCTCCATCGACGCCAGAATCTATCTCCTTAAAGAGTATTCGCAGCTTTTGAGCGAGACTTCTCCACAACGATTCAACGACGAGAGTTCTGCATTCGATATAGCTGATGCGGTCCTGGCAGCTCCTGACTTTAATTACAAAAGTTCGAAAGTTGCGCTAGACGGAGGAAATCTTTTCAAGCTGGAGGATGGGCGGTGCCTTACAACGCGTGTGCTGCTCTCGCGTAATAAGGAGCAGGACATCGATCTCGATCAGCAACTCGAAAAAATCGGCGGCTGCAAGACTGTTACTTATCTTGATCCGCTGCCTGGACCAGTCATAGAGCACATCGATGAGTTCGCGCTGCCAGCTGGCGGAAAACGTATCTTGCTAGCTTCTTATGACCTGTCGAAACCTTTCGCGGCAGAATATTGGAGCAAATTGAGCGACGCTGAACGCGACTTAGCCTTGAACGCCGAGCTTGCGATGGAATTGGACGCCGATCGCCTACGACACCTTGGTTACGATGTGGTGCCAGTTCCTTCGCCATTCCCAAGAATTCCAGCGAACGGGCACACCTACTATCCAACTGTGTTAAATGCGTTGGTGCGGGAAAGCACGGACGGGTTCAAACAGGTCCTTGTTCCGTCCTATAAGGATTACGAAACGGATATACAGTCTTCCGCTGTGAAGCAGATTGAAGCAGCTTTTAGTCCTAATGCAGAAATTGTCACCATAGAAGCTACCGAGGCAGCGAAGTCACAAGGCGCGATTCACTGCTTGACCTTAACTGCACCGTTGCGTTTGTCGATCTTCGGCGATTCCGCCGACGTTGCGAGGCGAAACAAATATCAGGCTCAAAAAGATAAACTTGATCGGAGCGTGGCCGCAGAAGTCGCTTCTCAGATTCCCGCCACCGGACTGCAAGGATCATGGGCGATTCTTGAAGAGGACGAGGAATCAGATGACACCCCGATCGAGCTTTACCCACAAAAAATCTTCTTCGGTGAGAACGAATTTCAGAAGGGTGTGTTCGACCATTTGGAATCCAAGGGCACGTACAAAATAGACACGCGGAATTCTGCTTCATGGTCACTGCATTTCCAGTTTCCGAATCAACAAGATGTAACGTCTGGCGTGGTTCAATGGCTAAGTAGGGACGAAGTTAAACTGGTTGTCGGGGACAGCGACAATATTGTGATTCTAAAACGAATTGGTTCCGACCTGGCATCGCCATTTAAGCCTGAAGGAGACGGCCCGCGCCAAACAGGGGAAGGATCGGGAAGCCCGGGTAGCAAGCACCCGACAAACAAGAAGCCCACGGCGCTCGCGGGACAAGGGACGGCGGCCACACCGCCGCCTAAGCCGTAAAATAAGAGCTGCCTATCTGGCCGTCGAGAAAGTTGCGCAATACAGCGACCATCCAACTAGCCTGGAAACAAATGCGGCAATTGGCACGAAAGTCTCAGAAATTGACCCCTAATTCAAAGAGTACGCTAGAATAAAAAACGGAGGAGTGGGTGAGCGGTTGAAACCGGCGGTCTTGAAAACCGTTAGGCCTGAAAGGGTCTCGGGGGTTCGAATCCCTCCTCCTCCGCCAGATTGACATTTGTCCTCGAGCTGGCCATTCAAGACGGCAATCTGGTTCGTTTATACTTACGTAGTGCGCGCCGAATGCGACACTGTCCTCGTAGCCTCTCCCCTCTAAAATAGATTCTCTTGATCTTATGTCTTCATCCAAAACTATTATCCGCATGGCGGGCATCTGGTTCTTGTTCCTCGTTGTCTATGCGGGCATCTCGCTAGTTCTGCCTAGGGGAAGCCACGCTCTCACCGCTTTCGGGGATTTGACTCAGTGTATTGTGCCGCTCCTCGCTAACGCGGGCCTTCTCCTGAATGCTGGAACTCCACACTGGCGCAGAAATCTCTTTTGGATGCTGCTCGCTATGGGTTGCACGCTCTGGATGATCGGGCAATTCCAATGGACGTATTACGAACTCTACCTGCACCGGGACATGCCCGATAACGATCCGGTCGACATCGTATTTTTTCTCCGTGGTATTCCTATGATGGCGGCGCTGACGCTGCGCCCCCACCTCAAGCGCGGCGAACTGCGCCTTCGTTTCGGCTATCTGGATTTTGCACTGCTGCTTAGCTGGTGGATCTTTCTTTATATTTTCATCGTGCTGCCGTGGATGTACGCGGTCCCTTCCCTTGCGGAGTACAACTACAACTACGTCCTGCTTCACAATATCGAGAACATGATCATTGTTGGTGGCTTCGGCTACCTCTGGCTGCGCTCGTCGGGAGCATGGCGAGTGGTCTATGCCAATCTCTTCGGCGCCTCCGCGATGTACATGCTCTCCTCCCTGACCATCAACATCGCTCTCGAGGTCAACCGCTACTACACAGGCAGCTTGTACGATCTTCCGATGGTTTCCTCTTTTCTTTGGTTTGCTCTCGCGGGCTTCATCGCTTACCAAAAGCGCGCAGCCCTTGACGCGCCGTCCGAAAACGATTTCGACTCGGAGTCGGATGGCTACCGCGGAGAAAGTGTTGTGCCTGCGCGTCTGGCCATGGCGGCGGTAATGTCTTTGCCGCTGTTTGCCATCTTCACGTTGCGATTTGCGCACGAAAATCCCGCAGTCCGCGATTTTCGCTTGCTGACTGTTCTTCTCGCCTCCATTCCCTTGGCTCTGCTTGTCTTCCTGAGGACCTATCTGGCCGACGCCGACCGCACGCGCCTGCTCTCCCAATCCGAACGTTCCATCGAGAATCTGCAAAGACTCCAGGCGCAAATCGTGCAATCAGAGAAACTCGTCTCGTTGGGACAATTGGCCGCCGGCGCGGCTCATGAAATCAATAATCCACTGACGGCCATTCTAGGCTTCTCCGACCTATTGGCGGACGACTCAACCCTTCCCGAAAAAGCACGCCTCACGGCGTCGAAAATTCGCGACCAGGCTCGCCGCACGAAAACACTCGTCGGGAATCTGCTCAGCTTTGCCAGACAGGTTCCCACGGAGCGCACTCTTCTGGACATCAACACGGTGGTGACCAATGCCGTACAACTTCGCACCCTCGATTTGCGCACGGGGACGGTACGCATCGAGCTCCAGCTCGAATCGGTCCTCCCGGGCGTTCGCGGCGACGGAAACCAGCTGATGCAGGTCTTCTTTAATATGATCAGCAACGCGGTTGACGCCATGGAAGCGGTGCAAGGCGGCGTGCTTACCGTCAAGACCATACGCGATCGTGCCTATGTCGTTGTGCTTTTCATGGATACTGGGCCCGGCGTCAAGGAGCCTCACCGCGTTTTTGATCCTTTCTATACGACGAAGCCGGTTGGAAAAGGCACCGGACTAGGTCTCAGTATTTGCTTCGGCATCGTGCAGGAACACAGCGGCAGAATTGTCTGCTACAACCGACAAGAAGGCGGTGCCGTGTTTCGCGTGGAGTTGCCGGCTGTCCTCGCAGCTTTGCCCACAAAGGAATCGCTGCTCATTGCTTCCACGTCAAATCCGCTGAAGCTCTCGTGACTTTACATCTCGCTGGCGCGCGAACACTTTCCTTCGAGCGGTTCGAGGTCTGCCGGACTCATGCTAGAGTCTTGATTCGAACTACATTCAGCAAGTTGGAGAAGCGATGACGGACGCAGCCATCGTGACGCAGAAACTTACTCGGCGCTTTGGCAATTTGACGGCGGTCGACGGCGTCGACCTCACTGTTGCCGCAGGACAGTTCTTCGGTTTTCTCGGCCCTAACGGCGCAGGCAAGTCCACGACCATCAAGATGCTCACAGGCTTGCTGGCCCCCAGTTCAGGGCGGGCGGAACTGCTCGGGTTAGACTTCGCGGCGCATCCCGTCGAGGTCAAGCGGCAAATCGGCGTCGTTCCCGAAGGTATGGGCCTTTTCGAACGATTGACGGGCGCCGAATATCTTCAATTTGTTGGCCGCATGTACGGCCTCGATCGTCCCACAACGCAGCGCCGCTCCGAGGAGTTACTCGATTTCATGCAGCTTTCTGACCGGCCAAAGTCTTTGATCGCGGATTATTCTCACGGCATGCAGAAAAAGCTCGCGCTGGCTGCGGCTGTGATTCACGGTCCGCGCATTCTTTTTCTCGACGAGCCATTTGAAGGCGTGGATGCTCTTGCCGCAGGCGCGCTCAAGGCTCTTTTGGGCCGCATGACCGAGCGCGGCGTCACTATCTTTCTTACCTCGCATGTTCTCGAAATTGTCGAGCGTCTGTGCAGCCACGTGGCCATCATTCACAAAGGCCGGCTCGTTGCGCAGGGTTCGCTTGAAGAGCTGCGCGCAGGCATCGCCGGCGAAGAGGGAAGCAAGACGACGCTCGAGCAGATTTTCCTCTCCATCGTGGGCCAGGACGGCGCCCAGAGGCCACAACTCGAGGAACTCTCGTGGCTGATGTAGCTCAACTCCCTGGCGTTTGGGAACAAATCCGGCTCGTCGCTGGGCTTCGTTGGCGGATTCTGGGAAACAATCTCCGCAAGAAACATAATCAGTGGGATCTGATAGGAATGATTTTTGCCGGCATCTTTGCCGGACTGTTTGTGATCGGTCTCTGCGTCGCTTTTTACTTTGGCGCATATGCGTTTATGTCGCGTGGACGCGAAGGCTGGATAGCATTGCTCTTCTGGGGAATTTTTCTTTTCTGGCAGCTCTTCCCCATTTTCACCGCGGGCTTCGGCGTTGGTTTTGAATTTCGCACCTTGCTGCGATTTCCGCTTAGCCTGCGTGCGTTTTACGTCATCGGCCTTGCCTATGGTCTCGCTGACTTTGCAGCGCTCGCCTCCATCTGCTGGCTGATGGCCATGATCATCGGCGCGACCGTAGCAAATCCGGCTGTGCTACCAGCCATGCTGCTGATCTGTGCCCTCTTCTTGCTGATGAACATCACACTCGAACGCATGATTGGTTCCTGGCTCGAACGCATCCTGGCGCGCCGCCGCGCTCGAGAAATGTTTTTCGCATTGTTCATCCTCTTTGCCGTCTCCGTTCAGTTCATCAATCCACTGCTGCAAAGATATGGCCGTACTGCGCAGCCCTGGGTCCGGCAAGTGGTCCCCTATCTCTCCGTTTTTCCGCCGTCCCTCGCGGGGCGTGCCATTGCTGGCGCCGCCCAAAATCATTTCTCGGACGTGCTTGTCGGCGCCGCCGGTATTTCAGCTTACGTGCTGCTTTTCAGCGCGTTCCTTTGGCTTCGCTTTGCCACACAATACCGAGGCGAAGAGCTGAGCGAATCAGCGGCCCCTGCTCGCGTGGCCGTTCGTCCTGCTTCCCGCACCGCCGAACAGACCGACGCGCTTCGCTTGCTCACGCCGCAAGTTGCCGCCGTCCTTCGCAAGGAGTTCCGCTACCTTACACGCAACAGCTTCGCTTTTTTTCTGCTGATTATGCCTCCCGTATTTGTTCTGCTCTTCACCACGCAGTTTGCAGGCAGGCACCCTACGGCGATGAAGCATCCGATTTCGACTGAGTTTTTTTTCCCGGGCATGATGGCCTATCTCTTGTTAATTCTGATGGCGCCCGCGTACAACAGTTTTGCGTACGATGGCAAAGGCATCCAAACGTTTTTCACCGCGCCGCTAAGCTTCCGCGAAGTCTTCCTTGGAAAAAATCTCTTGCAAGTCGGAATGCTGGCCTTCGAATTGACACTTTCCATAGTCGCCTTTTCCTACCTGGTGGGGCTTCCTTCGCTGCCCGTTCTTTTGGCCACGCTGGCTGCGATCATATTCAACGTCACGGGGCAATTGACCATCGCCAACTGGTCTTCGCTGTCCTTCCCGCGCAAACTGAACTTTGGGCAGATGCGAGGGCAGCGCCAATCCGGCATGGCTGTGCTCGTCTCGTTTGGCACGCAGATTCTTTTGGGCGGCATCAGCGCGCCGATTCTTTTTATGAGCCGCTGGACTGGGGATAGGTGGCTTCCCGCGGAAGTATTTGCATTCCTCGCCGCAGCCGCGGTCGCAGGCTATGCGTCCTCGCTCGATCCCTTGGCCGCACTCGCTGAAAAAAAGAAAGAAACTCTGATCGACGCGCTGTCTCGCTAAAAGTTGATCTGTCTGCTTCTCATTCAAAACTCTAAATCACTGTTCCATCCGCGGAACGCAATGCCTCCGCATAACGTGTGGCAATCGCCTTCCATGAAAAATAGTTCTCCTGTGCGCGGCGGCTGCGTTCGGCAAGCAAGGTGCGATATTCCGGATCGGAGAGCACTTTGAGCAGCGCTTCTCCTAATCCTCGCTGGCGCTTCGGATCCGCGAACGCAACTCCTGCTTCAGTGATCGGCGACGCCGTTTCCGGACCGTCGAGCGCAACAATAGGGAGGCCGCAGGCGATTCCGGCAATGGCGCTGCCGCGCCGCGAAGAGATGCCGCCTCGCACAAAAAGTAATACGTCGCACGACCCCAGCTGCCGTACAATCTCCGCGCCCGGTAAAATTCCCAGAGCAGAAACCTCAATCGGTTGTTTATCCACCAGGTTGCGCAGCGCTTTTTCCGCCGTGTCCGAATGGCGTCCCATCACGACGAGCCGCAACTTTCCCAAACTTTCCGCCACAATTTGCAACGCCTCGGAAATGCTGGCGATTTCCCAGATGCCGCTTTCTCCGCCGGTGATGCCGAAAATAGCAATCGTTGGCAGCCGGCTCACTTCGTCTGGACGCATCTTCCAGGCGCTTTCTGGATCCGGCAGATTCGCGCCTACGGGAATAAAAATAGCTCGCGTATGTTTTTTTCCAATCCAGGGAATTTTGCTGATCGGCACAGTCAAAATGCCAAGATCGGAAGAGCGCAGCGCTTCGCTCATGGCGTGATTTTGTGCGCGACGACGCAGCTTATCTATGGTCCGGTTGCCTTGGTAAGCCAGAACGTCGTGGTAGACCATCGCAACGCGCGCACCGGCCTGCCGCAGGATTCGCAGCACGCGCAAAAACCGCAGGGGAAATCCGCGCTCAGACCAGGACAGTGCCGTGTATTGGACGAGCACCCAGCATCCGCGCCATGCACGCGCTTGACCTTCGAGCTCGCGCATCGCCGCAGGCCAGCCGTCTGCAAGCCACGCTACACGTACTAACTCCAGCTCAAAATCGTGCGCGCGCAGCGCTTCTCCCAGGTATTGGCAATATTCTTCGAGGGCATCTGTCGGCGCGTCCCGGCGGCCGAGCAGCGCGACGCACTTTTGGCTCATTTCGGGAGCGCCAGGATGTGGTTCGTGCCGCAGGCCTGACAGGCATAGCCAAGTCGCGAAAATTCTTCGAGAAGGATGCGCTGGTTTTCCTCGCCGTGCATTTCGCAAATAATTCCCGGTCGTTTTTCTTTTAGCAAGCGCCCCGCTCCGCGAAAAACGTGGACTTCCGCGCCTTCCACGTCGCACTTCAGAAAATCCGGCGCCGGCTGCGTCCAGGTGTAGTCGTCGAGCGACTCCGCACTCACCTGGATAGTGTCCGGTGCGCTTTCAGAAACAACGTGCCCAAGCCCTCTATCCGGCGAGGCCGTTGGATCGGTTCGCGCAAAAAAGACTGTGCGCGGTTCTGACCAGACTGCTTTTTCTTCCACCGTGATCCAGCCGAACTCATTTCGCGCCACATGCTCGCGCAACCGCGCTGCAATCTCCGGATCAGCTTCGAACGCAACCACTCGTCCCTCTTTTCCCACAAGCCGCGCCGCAAGTAGCGAAAAAAATCCGATATTCGCTCCGACATCGTAAAAAGTCATCCCCGCACGCAAATGCTGCTGCAACGCCTCTTGCACTTCCGGCTCGCCGCCTCCTTCGAAATATGTTTTTCCCGTCCGCGGATTCAAATGCAGCCACAAGCCTTGCGCTGGTCCGTTCTGCACTTGCACCCACGCCAACGAATCGCGTGGCACCAGCTTCGCGCCCGCCCAGCTGACGCATCGGCCCAATACTGGCACGCGCCGCAATCCCGCCAGCGGCGAAGCATATCGCAGCAAAAATTGCGCCAGCCGGCCTTGCGAAGCGCTCAATTCATTTCTCCACAAGAAAGCTGCCGATCACCAGCGCATCCATGCCCGAGCTGAAAAATGTCCGAATCGCGTCCGTCGGCGTATGCACAATCGCCTCGCCGCGCAGATTGAACGATGTGTTCATGATGACCGGCACACCGGTGCGTTTTCCAAATTCATCGATAAGCCGCCAGTAAAGAGGATTGATCTCTTTCTCCACCGTTTGCGGCCGCGCGCTACCGTCGACGTGCGTCACCGAAGGAATCACTGCTCGCTTCTCCGGTCGTACCTGCGCCGTCAGAATCATGAACGGCGAATCGCTCGCGCTTTCCAAAAATTCCCCCGCCGACTCCTTCTTCATCGAAGGCGCAAACGGCCGCCACCACTCGCGAAATTTCACGGCGTTGTTGACTTTCGCGTTCATCTCGGGATCGCGCGGATCGGCCAAAATCGAGCGGCTCCCCAGCGCGCGAGGTCCAAATTCCATGCGCCCTTGAAACCATCCGAGAATTTTCCCGTTCGAAAGCAGCTCGGCCGCTGTCGCAGCCACGTCATTCAGTCGTGCATACTTCAATTTGTAGATCTTCAGAGCGCTCTCGATGGCCTCGTCATCAAATTCCGGCCCTAAATACGCGTGCCGCATCGGCTTCATCGGCAGACGCCCACCGCCGTCAAGATACGGCGCAAGCGCGGCTCCGAGTGCAACACCATCATCCGAAGCCGCCGGCTGCACAAAGAATTTATCCACCAATCCGGACGCCACAATTTTCCCGTTCGCTTTGGAATTTAGCGCCACCCCGCCCGCTAGGCAAACATTGCGGCTCTTGGTTTTCTCGATGGCCATCTTCACGACGCTCATCATCGCGATTTCGCAAGCATCCTGCACGGCATACGCCACGTCTTTGTGCCGTTCGTCGATTTCGCTCTCGGGAATCCGCCGCGGCCCGAACAGCCGCACCATTTCGGCAAACGGCGCCGCTCCATTCGCAACAAGTCTCCTCGCATCCACTTTGTAAGGCGCCGCGTCGGCATCGATGAACGCGCGTAAATCAACGCCAGGCTTTCCGTAAGGTGCCAGCCCCATCACTTTCCACTCATCGCTGTTGCGCTGAAACCCGAGGTATTCCGTAAACTCGCTGTAGAAATATCCAACCGAGTCCGGAAACGGAATCGTCAGAACGTGCTCGAGCCGCCCGTCTCGCCCACGCCAAATCGAAGTCGCCTCCCACGCTCCACGCCCATCCATCACCACGACTGCCGCATCCTCGAATCCGGAAAACGAGTACGCGCTCAACGCATGCGCCAAATGGTGATCCACAAATCTCATCCGCGCCTTAGTCGCGCCAAAAATCTGCGCGAACCGCTTCGCTCCGCCATCCTGGTGCCACATGCTCATGAAATGCAGCGTCGAATTCAACCCATTCAAATACGTCGCTGGCATTTTTCCCGAAGCGTAACACTTCAAATCGTGCCGAAACGCCGCGCCTGCCGGCTGCCACCCAAAACACACTTCGTCCAACTGCTCCGCCTTCACCCTCCCAAATTCCAAACATGCCCGAATCGCGTTCTCCGGAAACCGCGCATCATGCTTAGCTCGGCTGATCCGTTCTTCCGCCACCGCAAAGACAAGTTCCCCATCGCGCACCAAGCATGCCGACGAATCATGCATCTGCGAATAATTGATCCCAAGTGTGATCATTTCAGTTTGGCACTGACTCTTTGGTCTCGCAGGCTTGGCCATGTCGCCCGGCAACGATAAGAATCTCTGAATCCATCCGGCTCAGTGTAAGAGAACTCTGGGAAATTTGGTCATTCAGTTTTTCGACCGCTGTTCAATGATTGGCGCCGCACCCGTCGGTTTGCCGATCCAATTCCGAAACCGGTGAAGATCGTTGGATCCATACCATTGCATAATTTTGTAAAAACTGCGCGGAGGTAGAACGAGAGTCGCGCCCAGAACAAACGCTTTGAACAAACGGTAGCCGATCGGCCGGTCAGTATAACTATAGCTATAGGCCGCTTTCTCAATGTGATACGTCTCCCAAGGCATGCCGCCGTCTAGCCCCAGCCGCATGCGGCCTGCGTCCACCCATAGAGGCTCCATCACAGTAGCAATGATTTCGTCGCGAATACCCAGCGCACGAAGGCGGGGAGGCAAACAATTCTGCAGAACCTCCAGAACTCTCTGTTTACGTCTCGTTTTTTTATCGTCATTCCCGGAGTACTGGAAGAGATTTCCCTCGTGAAACCGGTAATAAAACAGTGGCTTGTCCAATACCAGCGCAGGAGCCAGTGCGGGAGCAAGCGTAAACATGTATTCGTCAGCCTCGATGACTAATTCCTCGGGAAACGGCAGGATCTGATCGAGAATCCTTTTGCGAATGGTGATCTTCGTGGTCCCGAGAAAACACCGCAAGTGAGTGAAGAGAACTGCGGTCGGCAGGTCCTGTAAATGGAGTACTGTATTTCTTTCCGGAACGACAACGCCGAGCGGGCGGCCGTCAGAAAATACCTCGTAGTGACCGTGGCCAACCGCTCCCAGTTCCTTGTTTTTCTCGAGTTCGCCTACCGCAAGCTGAAGTTTGTTGGAAACCCACCAATCGTCGCCGTCAAGAAACGAAACAATTTCGCCTTTGCATTCCGGAATCCCGGCATTGAACGCGGATGCTTGCCCGCCATTTTCTTTTCGCAACAGCCGCACGTGTGGTTCAAACTTTCGCACCACGTCCGGCGTGCGATCGCTCGATCCGTCATCAACGACGATGATTTCTCGCTCCGAAGCAGGAAAATCCTGCTCCAGCGCGCTTACAATCGCCTGCTCAATGAACTTTTCGTGGTTATACGTATCGATGAGTATGCTGACGAAAGGTTTCGCCATCTGCTAGCAAACGTCGCCTGGCTGCTCGGCTCTCTTCTAAAAGAAGCTCACGCCAGCGCGCGGATGTCCCCTCTCTAAGTCTACGACATCTTCAGCCATCTTGGCCTTTCCTTTGGGGCGGGCTACTCGGACAAAACGTTTTCTGATATTCCGGCAAGAATCGCGATTCGTCTGAAGGGTTTTTTCAAGCTTCACACCGCGCTTGCGCGAGGCTTGCTGCCCACTTCTTCTTCATACCACGCAATCGTTTTCCGCAAGCCATCGCGAAGCGGCGTCTTCGCGCGCCATCCAAATTCCGCCAACGCTCGGGACGTATCCAGGCAACGGCGCGGCTGCCCGTCGGGCTTCGTCGCATCCCAGCGCACGGTTCCTTCGTATCCTGTCAGCGAACCAATCAATTCCAGCAAATCGCGCACGCTGATCTCTTCGCCCGATCCCAAATTTACAAGGTCTGGTTTCTCGTACTTCTCGGCTGCAACAACGATGGCTTCCGCGGCGTCCTCCACATACAAAAATTCCCGCGTCGCGCTGCCCGTCCCCCACGCCGTGATTTCCTTCGCCTTGGCCTGCTTCGCTTCCCAGCATTTCCGGATCAGCGCTGGAATAACGTGAGAGCTTTCCAGATCGAAATTGTCCCGCGGCCCATATAAATTGACCGGAGTAAGATAAATGCCCGCAAACCCATATTGCTGTCGATAGGCCTGCAACTGCACGAGCAGCATTTTCTTCGCCAGTCCGTACGGCGCGTTCGTCTCTTCCGGATAGCCATCCCAGAAATTTTCTTCGCGAAACGGCACAGGCGTGAACTTCGGATACGAACAAATCGTCCCCGCGCAAACAAATTTCTCTACTCCCGCGATGCGCCCCGCCTCAATCGCGTTAATCCCCATCACTGCGTTGTCGTAAAAAAATCTCCCCGGATTCGCTCGGTTCGCGCCGATGCCTCCCACCACTGCGGCAAGATGGATAAAAATATCCGGCCGCAAATCCTTATAAAGCCGCAATGCTTCGGATTTTTCGCGCAGGTCGTATTCCCGGCTGTGCGGAGTGCTGATCTCCTGGCAACCCGCTGCGCGCAATTTGTCTACAACAAACGAGCCGAGAAATCCGTTTCCTCCGCTCAGCACTACCCGCCGTTTCTCCCAAAAACTCATTCCACGCCCCTCAATTTTGCGAAGCTTGCCCTTCCACGGCTTCCATCACCCGCGTCACCGAATTGTGCCAATGATTCCAGTGGCTGAATTTCTTTTCCAGAATCGCTTTCCCGCGCCCCAGCGGCGAGAGACCTGCCGCTTCCATATCCGCATCCACCATGATCGCTACCAGCTCACTGAAACCAATCCGTGCTTCCCAGCCAAGTTTCTCGCGCGCTTTGCGCGTATCCGCAATCAGGCAATCCACTTCCAATGGGCGCTTATATCGTTCCGACATTTGTACGTGCTTGCGCCAGTCCAGCCCCGCGTAATTAAAAGCTTCCTCCACAAACTCACGCACCGAATGCGCTTCGCCCGTGCCAATGACAATATCTTCCGCCGTATCCTGCTGCAGCATCTTCCAGATCGCTTCCACATATTCAGGCGCGTAGCCCCAGTCGCGCCGCGCATCGAGATTTCCAAGGAACAGAGTGTCCTGCTTGCCCGCAACGATGTCCGCCACGGCGCGCGTGATTTTTCTCGTCACAAACGTCTCGCCGCGACGCGGGCTTTCGTGATTGAACAAGATTCCGTTGCTCGCAAAAAGTTGGTAGCCCTCGCGGTAAATTCGCGTCATCCAATACGCGTACAGTTTTGCGACCGCATACGGGCTTCGCGGCTCAAAGAGCGTCGTTTCGCTCTGCGGCGGCTTGGCCGAGCCGAACATTTCCGAACTCGACGCCTGATAAAACCGCGTCTTGCAGCCGGCCCTGCGAATCGCTTCCAGCAACCGCATCGTGCCCAGTCCGGTGATGTCGCCGGTATATTCCGGCATGTCAAAACTCACGCGCACATGGCTTTGCGCCGCGAGGTGGTAAAGCTCATCGGGCGCAAAGCTGTAAACCAGATTCAAGACCCACTCCGTGCTCGAAAGATCGCCATGATGCAGAAAGAGCCGCGTGCTCGCCTCATTCGGATCCTGATAAATGTGGTCGATGCGCTTCGTATTGAACGTGCTCGCCCGGCGGATGATTCCGTGAACTTCGTAGCCCTTGGATAGCAGCAGCTCCGCCAGATACGAACCGTCCTGCCCGGTAATTCCCGTGATGAGTGCGCGTTTCATTTGCGATCCATTGCCTCTTACTTTTCTGCGCCCCTAAACGGAACACTTCACAATTAATTTCCAGGAACGCTTTATCATTCTATAGCTATTGCAGAAAATATGAACAAATGCTCTTCCTTTAGTTCTTTGCAGCCGCTTCCTTTTTGTTTTCGGAAAAAACAGGTTCTTTGTCTGGTTTGCCCAAGATGCTTTTGTATCCCTTTCGAAAATCATCGAGCAGGTACAAACGATCATAGCCCAGGAGTAATGCACCAAAAGCACGAGCGTAGCTGTAGGCACGATGCCTGGTAGACATGATCCGCCCGTAGACGCGGGGATATTCAAGCAGGTGACGGAAATACGTCCAACGGCTCGGTTTAGCGAGCGCGAAGCCGTCCACTTCCTGAGCTTTCGTCCATTGTTTCATGTACGCCTGCAGATTCGGTGAAGCCAGGGCGTGTCCGTTGCGCTGAAGCCACACACGGATTTCTGCAGACAGGGCCGCACGCATGGCCATGCGGTGTTCGATGCGTTCCCTTACCGGCTTGTCCTCGCTGATGTGAAATAGATTCGCACCATGAACGCGATATTTGGCGAGAAACTCCGGAAGAGCGGCAACCGGAGAGACAAAAATGACGAGAGCGGTGAGATAAGCGTCCGCCTGTGACCAAAGAGCTTCTGGTATCGGCAACAATTTGTTCAGCGTGCTTCGTCGAAACGCCAGACAAGAGGTCGCCACCATTGGATAGCTCAGTAAGGAAACTTGGCTCTCCAGGACGCGGCCGGAAACCTCGCAAAAATGACTGTCCTCTTGTGCTTCTTTTCCGCCGCGCCACATATACGACCGGTGGTAGACCATGCCAGCTTCAGGATTTTTCGCAAAAGTCTCGCACACGCGCCGAAGTTTTTGCGGCATCCACAAATCGTCCGCGTCCAGCGTGGCAATAATTTCGCCACGCGCTTCCGCGAAACCGAAATTAAACGCGGAGGCTTGTCCGCCGTTTGGCTTTCGAAGGTAGCGAATTGCATCGCCGTATTTTTTCAACCGCTCGGTCGTATCGTCCGTCGAACCGTCATCGACAACCAGAATTTCACGCTGCTCGCGCGGAAATTCTTGCGCCAGGGCGCTTTCCACCGCTTCCTCGATGAACTGTCCGTAATTGTAGGTATCGATGAGGACGGTTACCAGAGGAGCGCTCATGCTCGCATCCCTTGGAGCCGTTACACTTTCCCGCGCGTGCGCGGCACTGCCGCAGTGCGCAGGCCCAGCGCGTTGCGGAGAGGTCTCGTGATGCCAAGGAGAAAAAACCAGATGGGCTGTGCAATGTTGTAAAGAACGACGCGGCCCGCTTGCCTCACGTAGCGTTTTACCGCGGTCCAGTGACGTGCCGTATTTGGCTTCAGTCCGTCGGCGCGCAGTACTTCACTCGAATCGGCGATAGTGCGGAGATGGTTCCATCCGCCGGCCAATTTATAATTGGCTCCCGCTTCTTCTCCGAACCACACGCCGTGCTTGCCCTGAGGATGATGACGGTAATCGTGATTCTGGTGGACGGCGATGATACCGCGCGACGCATCGACCACCGGCTTTTTCATCTCTAGCGCCTTCCACACCGTCCAGTTGTCCCAAAAAACGCGGCCAACCACTAGCGGCGGCAACTCCTTGAAAAGGCCTCGCGAAAAAGCGAAGTAATCGATCCAGTCAGGCGTGCGCTGCTTGTTGGTCTTCAGGGCCAAATCGCGGATTTGGTTTTGCCAATCCGGATTCTTGAAATCCCAAGGCATGGTAATTTCCGTGTCCCAGCGGCGGCCGACCATAAGGAATTCCTTGTGCGCCCCCAATACGCGCTCGAGGGACGCGCGGAAATCGTCCATAAAAATGATGTCGCAATTGGAATAGCAGAGAACGTCATGGCGCGCGATGGCTTGTACGCGCGCAAACATATAATCCATGCGATTCGAGCCAGCCTCATTTTTCTCGGTGTGTGGCTCGTGACGAATCCCAAGGTCTTTCGCCGCGGCCTCCGCGCCTTCCTCGTCACCGAAGAGAACGACCTCAGCGTCGGGATGCACGAGCCTCCAGCTTTCCAGAGCATTTCGCTGGATGACGTCACTGTGTCCTACAAATGGCTTGGCGGTCGTGAAAAACGTAAGCATTTTCGCCTGATTCGAGTCTGCCTGCTGCAGCCGAGCGCCATCCAATTCGAAGGGACGCCAAGGCTGCCTGCCCTTGGAAGAATAGCAGCACTCGCTCATTTTGGAAGCTCGGAGCGCTCCCGGCTGTGAAAGTGGCAATGGCGAACGCTTCTTGGCCCGCACCGCATGCCGCGCGGTTTTTTACTGTTTACTTCTTGGCGTCCACTTATTGCTGGGTCCGCGGAAACCGGCGGCTTTGCTTCTCGGCCAGAAGGCGCTGAAACTCTTCCGCGCGCTCGTCGGGAAGAGCCACATAATTCGAGTCATACGATTCATCGTCGGGTGATGCGAGATAGAGTGATCCCGTTTCGCTCAATGCAAACCAGCGGTAATTCCATCGTGCGAGAAGCTGCATAATTTCGCGCGCCGGGTACCCCCATGGTCGCGTTCGAATGTCCTCGACCTCCGCTAGAATCGCCGGTCGCGGCGCGGTCTGCAGCAGCTTCCTGGCTCCTTCCAGGATCGCCAACTCTCCGCCCTCCGCGTCCAGCTTGATGAAGTCCACATGCTCGATGCCGCGTTCCGCGAGCACGTCGTCCAGCTTTCGCACCGGCACGCGTACCATGCGCGTCGGCTCCGGCACCGCGGGCGGCCGCAAACTATTGCCCCAATCGCGGAAGCCATCCACCATAAACAGCTCCGCTTCGCCAGATCGATCCCCCACCGCGCAAGCGTGTACCTCCACGTTGCGACAGCGGTTCACGCGCACGTGCTTCGCCAGCCGCCGGCATTCCCTTGGTGATGGTTCAAACGCAATCACTCTTCCGTTCCGCCCGACGCGCTTCGCGGTCAGCAAAGTGTACAACCCATGGTGCGCGCCAATATCTAGCACCGTCATTCCCGATCGCAGCAGCCGGTGCACAAACTGCACTTCTGCCTCCTCGAACCCGTTGTACATAAGCTCGTGATCCAACGCGCCCTTTTCCGCAAGCCACCACGCGCCAAACGGCAGCCGCAGCGGAATCGCCATCTTCGGAAACACACGCCGCGCTCGCAGCGCCATCGTTATGTATTTGCTCTTTGCCGGGCTGGCCAGAAATCGCCCGATGCGCTGCGGCACACTCGGCCGCCCAGCCGGTGTTTTGCTCCAGGGATCCGCGGCTTCCCGAGGCTCTGGATACAAGCGAAATCCCTCGATATCGACCGGCGCGCAGGAGGCCATTAATACCGTGCGTTTGCGGGTGTGATCCGGCGTATCGCGGAAATCGTCATGCTCCGGCAGCGGCGTCACGCGATACACCGCCGCGAAGCCCGCTCGGTAAAGCATCTTCACGAGTGTGCTTTCGCTGGGGTAGCACGCAACGTCCGTCAAGCTCTGGTCGTCGGAGCGCGGCTCTTCGCGCAGCAGCATGGACGGCTTTTCGTCCGGCAGGCACATGCTTTCCAGCAACAAACACTTCTCCGTTAATGCCCTCAAATTCCTCATTGCCAGCAGCGGATTTTCCAGGTGATAAATCAATCCGCAGCACAGTACGAAGTCGAACCGCCCCAGTTCCAGAATGCTGCGGTCCTCAATGTTCGCCGTCTCAAACGGCAAATGCGGAAACCGTTTCCGCGCCTCCACAATATTCTCCTCGCGCCCGTCAAAGCCGCACACGCTGAGCCCGCACTTCTCGAGCGTCTGCGAAAAAAAACCCACGCCGCATCCGGCATCGAGCGCGCTCTTCAGCCTCAGCGTCGGCTTCAGTTTGCCCACCACGCGCCGAATCGTCTCCGCGCGCGCCGCCGTCAGCTTGCGATAGTGGCGTTGATCGAAGGGCGTAAGCCTAAGCGTGAATTCGGCGGTGAGGCGGGAGGCCTCCAAGGCGGGCAGTGCGGGCGGCAATCCATTGATGACGGACATGGGGCTGGACTCCATGCCGGCGTTTTCCCGAAGAACCCTCGGGCTAGCCGGACCTTCGTGCGCCTCCCCGGATCTGGCGCGACTAAAGCGCGCACAGCCACGAAAGCCCTTCCCGCCGCTAAAGTGTACGAGGAACCGTCGAGCAAAGAATAGCGTGCCTAGAAAGTAGACGGATGGTAATCATACCCGGCTGAAAGTGCAATATTATTTATTTATGATTATACTACATAAATATAACTAACTTATTAAGAGAGCACGCTCTAGCGCAAATCCGAGCCGCGTCTGCAAGCGAGAAGTCCCATTCGCCTTTACCTATCCGCCAAGAGACTACGCCGGATGGTGTGACGATTTCTCCGCATGATGCACCGGCAAGCGCAACCGGAAATACCGCTGATCGCACCTTTTGCATCGGTACGGGCTCACAAACAGAATGCTGTGTAGTAACTGCTCCAGGAGCCCTTTTCTTTTGGACCTATACATGGCGTGGCTGGCACAGTTCGGACAGAGGAAAGACTTATGGAGGATGGACATGGCCCACATCTCCCGTTCTGGCTGGGCCCACTACTATACACCCAAGTTGGCGACCGCGGCGCCTCCGAAATCCAATCCGGAGGAGGATGCCAAGAGTCTCCAAGCTCAAGCGGCCCGAGTGGCGTGCGAGTTGCGGGATGACCGCCCCATGCATTTTCCACACTGCGCAAATGAAAGCGAAAAATTTCGGGAACTTTTTCTCTCAATTGTGTTAATAATCAACGGGGCTTCCAGTTCTGCCTACTCCTTCTCTCGTGGGGAATCTCAATTGTCCAAATATCGGCTGTCAGGAAAATGCTCGCGCTATTCGTATGCCTTACTGCCTTTGATTCTTTTCGCGGCCGGGTGTGGCGGCGGTTACTCCGCGCCCCCCACAACCCCTGCCGCGCCTTCCGTTTCGCTTTCGTCCAGTTCCGTCACCTTTCCAGCCACCACCCAAGGCGTGTCCAGCGCGTCCATGATGGTCACCGTCACGAACAACGGCATGGGAGCTCTGACAATCTCTTCCGTCGCAGCCGGTGGCACCAATCCCGGTGATTTCACCAATACGAATACTTGCTCTGCCGCAGTCAGCTACCTCGGCACGTGCACCATTTCGGTGACTTTCGTCCCGACCGCCGCCGGCCCCCGCTCGGAAACAATCACTCTCACCGACAACGCGCCCAACTCTCCCCAGGTCATAAACGTTTCCGGCACCGCGAATCCCGCCATCGCCCTCACTCTAACTCCGCCCGTTTCCGCCGTTGGCGTCAGCCAAACCATCCCGTTCACCGCCACCGGAGATCCCGCCGGCGTTACATGGTCCATCGTTGGCGCGCCTTTCCTCGGCAGTCCTTCCGTCATCACCTCGCCCGGCACGATCGACTCCGGCGGCAACTACACCGGCCCCGGCGGCACGAGCGGCCTTTACGTCACCGTCACCGCCACCAGCAAGACCGACCCCACCAAGTCCGCCTCCGCCACCGTCAACGTCGTCGCCCCCGGCGCCTTCACCGCGACCAACAACGTCCAGGTCGCCCAATACGCCGTCACTCCCCCATCTCCCGCCAACGTCAGCGTCCAGTTTGGCCTCGACACCACCTACGGCCTCAACACTTGGACCCAGCCCAACTCCACTCTCGGCAGCGCCGTCAGCCTCTACGTCGCTGGCATGAAGCAGTCCACTCCCTACCACATGCGCGGCGTAATCGCCTTCGCCGACGGCTCCTCCATCACCGACTCCGACTTCACCTTCACCACCGGCGCGCTTCCCGTCAACATGCAGCCGGTCCTCACCGCTACCACAACTCCCGGCATGACCCCGCAACCCGGCGTCGAACTGCTCGATCTGGTCATCACCCTTCCGCCCGGCGTTGTCGCGGAGTCCGTCGTAAGCGACTTATCCGGCAACGTTCTTTGGGCTTACCAACCCTCCCTTCCGGGAAATCCAGGCCCAAACCCGGTTAAATTGCTTCCGAATGGTCATTTTCTGATTGGTTTCAGCAGCCAGCCCGATGGCACCAACGGCGTCCTCCAAGAAGTGGACCTCGGCAACAATGTGATCTGGCAAATGAACACTGCGCAGCTCAATGCGGCTCTCGCTGCTGCCACTTGCGCGGAATGCAATGTCACTGTGATCGGCATCCACCACGATTTTGCCCTGCTCCCCAATGGACATGTGATCGTGCTCGCCTCGCTCACAAAAGCCTTGACGGATGGAACGACTCCGACGGGAGACATCATTATTGACCTGGGCGACATGGAAAATGTCGGCGGCAATAATCCCAATCACACACCTCAGCCAGTCTGGGCCTGGAACGAATTCAATCACCTGGACACCAACCGGCGCCCCTACAGCTATCCCGACTGGACCCACACCAACGCGGTCATCTATTCGAAGGACGACGGCAACCTGATCATCTCCATGCGTCACCAGAATTGGCTCGTCAAAATTGACTACAACAATGGCGCCGGCGCTGGGGACATTCTGTGGAAGCTTGGCGTAGTGCTTCCCACCGACACCACGCCAGAGGACACCGCCAATTTCACGCTGCTGAATGCCGACGGATCAACCAACACCGATCCTTACGACTGGTTCTACGCCCAGCACGGCCCTGCTTTTACCACCACGAACACGACCGGCCAGTTCTCTCTTGTTCTTTTTGATAACGGCGACGACCGCGGTGTTGCTGTCACCCCGGGTGCAACCTGCGGCGCTGGCCAGCCAGTGTCGTGCTTTAGCACCGTCCCCACACTTAATCTCGACGAAACCGCTATGACCGCAACCTTGGTCTTCAATCCAACCACTCCGGACTATTCCTGGTTTGGGGGCAACGCTCAAACCCTGATCAATGGAAACGTCGAATATGACGAATGCGGCCAGACCCTGCCTGCGAATAATTCGGCGATTTTCGAGGTTACACAAACCAAACTCCGACACAGACCGTTTGGAAAATGAATCTTACGGGCCAATATGCCTATAGAGCCATGCGCATGGGAAGTCTCTATCCCGGCGTGCAATGGTAAACTCCCTGGGCGCTTGTAGGAGCGCCTAGAATGGGGAAAATGAGGAATCTGCTGGGTCTCGCTTTTCTAAAGGCGGCGTTTACTGTAGATCCGCCCAAGCCCCACACTGAAGTCGGCGACGACTATTTAATGTGGCTCTGCTTTGCCAATGCCGGAATGCTCGACAAAGGCAATCTCTACCTCATCGATCTCGCAATGAAGCAACTGCCCAGCGCCGCCCCGATTCTTGAAATCGGTTCCTTCTGCGGCCTCTCCGCCAATGTGCTTACGCATTACAAAAGAAAGTATGGCCTCAAAAACCGCCTCATCACCTGCGACAAATGGGCTTTTGAAAACACCGCCAAAGACAGCCCTCATCTCGGCGCATCCCCGGTTCTCTTTTCAGACTACAAAGATTTCGTTCGCGAATCCTATCTGCGCAACATTCGGCTCTTCAGCGCCGACGACCTGCCCTTCACCGTCGAAGCGACTTCGGACGAATTCTTCGCCGCTTGGGGCGAGAAAAAGGAAACACGCGATGTGTTGGCACGCCCTCTGACTCTCGGAGGACCGATCAGCTTCTGCTATATCGACGGGGACCACGGCTACGAAGGTGTAAAAAAAGATTTTCTGAATTGTGACGCTTTCCTGGAGAACGGTGGCTTTCTGCTCTTCGATGATTCCACGATTGAGGCTTTTGGCGTGCGCAACTTGATGCCCGAACTAACTGCTTCTGGTCGATACAAACTCGTTGCGGCGAATCCCAATCATCTTTTCCAAAAAATCCGGAATTAATCCACTGTGCCGCCGAGCGTTCTCTCCGGCTTCTTCCGCCGCAGGCCGAGGCGGTCTCTTAACGGCAAAGTTTGCTCGGCGATCGTCTGGCGAAGGGATAAGACCGCATCACTTTCAAAAAATCGGCGAAAGCGAGTCCGCCTAATCTCGCCCGTTGCACCCATACGGTGCGTCGAGTCAATCATGGACCGGAGATGTTTGCCGTTTCCGCTCAGCTCGAAATTCCGCATTGCCGTGGCGTCAACGCGGCTTCCCTTCTTTCGCTCGGGGGTCGTCGTGTACTCGTGATTCTGGTGAACGGGAACGACGAATGGGCTCACGTCGAGCACAGGACATCCAGTGGATAGGGCCTTCCAAACCATCCAGTGGTCCCAGTAAGCGTAGCCCACAACGAGGGGCGGAATCTGATCGTAAAAGCCCTTGGGAAATACAAAAAAATCCATAAACCCCGGCGCCTGAAGCTGCCCAGAAGTCAGCGCAAGGCGATAAACGTCTTCAGCCCACGTTCCGCTCTGAAAATCGATCTCCTGCGTGATATCGACATCCCAACGCTGGCCGATCATCAGAAATCGCTCTTGCCACGCAACTGCTTGTTCAAACGCCCCGCGAAAATCCTTAATAGGATAATGTCGCAGTTCGAGTAGCACAGATACTCATGCCGCGCGATTTGCTGGGCGCGCGCGAACATCGAGCTGACGTAGGGGCACCTTGGATTCGTAACCGCTCAACCTTCGGTTCATGGCGCAAACCAAGTTCGGCGCAAATTTCGGCAGTGCCGTATTCGTCCCCGAAAACGATCACCTCCACGTCAGGATGGAGCAGCGTCCAGCTCTTCAGAGCGTTGCGCTGAATGATGGCGTCGTGGCCCCGATACGGTTTGCCTGTAGTGAAGAAGGTTAGCATTACGTCTCACACAGGCTTTCGGAGGAGTGAGGCGTAGATTTCCAAGTAACGCCTAGCTTGAACATCCGAATCATATTCCTGCTTAGCCACGCGACGGCAGTTTTCAGACAGCCGTTGGCGACGATCTGGATCCTCCAATAGACTCTCGATCGCAATAGCAAGAGAGCCCGAGTTTCCCCTCTCTACCAACACTCCGGTAGAATCTTCTCGGACAATTTCAGGCACCCCCCCAACGCGGAACGCGATCACGGGCAGGCCGCACGCCAACGCCTCAAGTGCAGTATTCGGACAGTTATCCATCAAAGTAGGGAGCAAATAAACATCTGCAGCACTATAGGCAAGTGATAGCAGAGCCTCGTCGGTGACAAAGCCCGGACAGGCGCTCGGGACGGGCAAGCCTTGCAACCCCCCCTCTCCCAGAATGAGGAGAAAAAGATCCGGAACCGTCTTTACTCGAGCGAGCGCGTCTATCAGCAACGGTAGACCTTTGTGCTTATTATTTAGCAGATGAGAAACAAAAAGCACTACCGCAGCATTGGGTGGCACACCCATTATTTCGCGAGCCAGAGCACGATCCCGCGGCCGGAAGCGCTGCGTGTCCAGGCCATAAGGAATTACGCTTATGGGAAATTTTCCCATAAGTGCGCTCCGTCGCGCCTCATCTGCAAGCCATCGACTTGGCGTCACAATGTGAAATTTTTCCAGTTGTAAACGAGAATAGGCTTTTTGCTTCCGATGCCAGATAGCATTTGAGAAGTCCTTAAACTTGGCGGAACCTAGCTGCGGGCAAGCGCTGCAACACTCGCCAAATTTCTCACAGCCATCCGCATGGTGACACCCGCCCGTAAGCTGATTCATATCATGGAGTGTCCAAACAAGTGGTAGGCCCGTGGGGAACTGCTGGAAAAATTCGGTGTAGTCTATGAATTCGGCAATCCAATGGAGATGCATGATGTCGCTGCAAGGCACTTGCCGGAGGATGTCAGCACCGTGTTCGCTCCGATCATCACTGAAGTAAATAGCGTTGTTGGAGCGGTGAGAAAGATTCAGCTTCCGACTTTGCTGCAGAAAATACCTACGGGTTAGGCGACGCACTCGGCTAGGCAAGTCAATCGGCGGCGAAAAGGAGATGACGTCCGGATCGTAGGATTGTTTATTCCGAACAATCATTCGAGATTCGTGGCCAAGATCTCGCAAACCCAAGTGTAAGCGATACGCGGATTTTGCAGCACCGCCGCCTGAAATGTCGTTCACACTGAGGTGAGTGATTTTCACGGTTCATCCCACCTTGCGCCCATTCTCTCCAATTTCCTGGCCTTGGCGCGCAAGCCCAAAAACGTGGTCGCGAACAAAATCGCGCGGGTCGCCAGGACGGAAGCAAGCGTGAACCCGTGGTCGATCAGAAACTGCTCGACAAAAGCTCGCGTGCGAAACTCCTCGCCGTGGCCAAGCTCGCTCCGGAAATCATGACACGCAACGCAGATTTGTCGAATGCGCGGCATTGACCGGCTCTACACCGGGAAGCGCATGACGTTCTGCGCCTTCAATGTTCATCTTTAGGAAGGCGATGTTCCTTGAGATTTTGTTGCTCGCAGATTTGAGTGAGCGTACTGGCTCGCACATTCGATCCCTGAAGCTCCCCCATCGTGAACGATTGCGTTTTCCATCCACGATGATCCTGACTCGGCTATCCGGACTGCTCCGGGCTTATCCATAAGTGCGAGGTGCAGGGTCGTCACATTTTCCAATCTATTTAGTCGGCAAAAATTCTTCAGGATCGCAAAAGAAAGGGGGTGCGCCTCGATCGCGACAACGCGGCCAGTCTCGCCGACCGCACGCGAAAACGCTAACGTATCTTCGCCGTGACCGGCTCCGACATCGACGATGACATCCCCTTCTTGCGGGGTATAGTGTTGCAGCCAGTGGTCTTTTGTACTGGACTCATATATTTCTGCCTGGTGTTTCCAACTGTCGAAATCCGCGTAGGAATAGTCGAAGCTGAGGCCGTCTGGGAAAAAGTAAGTCCCGATCTGGCGAGTCCATAAGCCATCAATAAACTTTATCTCGACGCCTTCCCCGCAGATACGCCTCAAGAAAAGCTTGGCCACCTTACCCAAGAGGTATCTTCCACCTGGACGATCCATCAAATGAATCAGCGCCCTTTTGTATGACAATTCGCCAGCGTCCCCAATTCCTACGAATATACCAGACAGTATTTCCAAAAGTGCGCAGGCTAACAGATAACAAGATTCTGTTCGAACCGACACAGATACGTGCCCGGGAAAATGACGGAGTGCTGGCTGGTTTCTTCGCTTTCCACAATATCGAGGGTCATTGCGTGTTCCACGTGATCAATCGTCTCCATGGTATGGCGGCCAAGCCAAAGCCCAATGAAGTATTTTCCTGGCTTTAGCAGAACGTCGCGCAGCAGAAAACGAGCCCGGGCCTTTTGTCCAGCCCGAAGACTCACAAACTGGCCCTTCTGCGCCGTGTTCGTATCGACCACTCGAAATCCGTTCATCTCGTAAATGATGATAGCGAGGTTGCAATCCGCAATTTCGGATTGGCACATAATTTCCGTCTCGATGCTGAGATCGCAGCCGGGATAGGCCACTTCAGCCCGCCCTCCCGCCGAATCAAGCGGCTGAACGGAAATGGCCGAGAATCGCGCCTTGCCATTCCCCTCGCGCGCGCGCTCCAAAAGGCTGGCTCCGCTTTCCGCGATGTCCAGAGATTCCGAATAATAGCGTGCCGTAGCTTCCGAAGTCGGTCCATTGAAGACGACGACGCCATCCTTCATCATGATCACCCGCGAGGACAACGCATTGATGGCCGCCATATTGTGGCTCACAAGGACCACCGTGCGGCCCGCGCGCGCAACATCTCCCATTTTGCCCATGCATTTCTTCTGAAAACGAATGTCGCCGACGGCGAGCACTTCATCCACAAGCAGAATTTCCGGCTCCAGATGCGCCGCCACGGCAAACGCCAGCCGCACGTACATGCCGCTCGAATAATGCTTCACCGGCGTATCGATGAACTTTTCCAGCTCCGCGAACGCCACGATTTCATCGAACTTCCGCGTGATTTCGCTTTTGGGCATCCCCAGAATCGCGCCACTCAAAAACGCGTTCTCACGGCCCGTCAGCTCCGGATGAAATCCGGTGCCCACTTCCAGCAGCGAACCGACGCGTCCGTGAATCTCCGCCCACCCGGTAGTCGGCTTGGTAATCCGCGAAAGAATTTTCAGCAGCGTGGTCTTGCCCGCACCGTTCCGCCCGATCAGCCCGAGGACTTCGCCTTCCTTCACTTCCAGCGAAACATCTTTCAGCGCCCAGAAGCTCTCGTCCTTCTTGCGGCGGAACGCCGCCATCGGCGACTTCACGAACCGCTCCATCGCGTGCCGCAGCCCGGCGATCAGTGGCCAGCCCGCGCTTGTACCGCTTCCCAAGCCCCTCGCCCTGTATCACCGTGCTAGACATCCATCCCCTGACTCGAAACTGAGTAAGCGATCACGCCGCGCTCTTGCGGAACGCCATGTACCATGTGTCGCCCATACTGCGAAGAAACGGTAACAGACCTTCGACCTTTTCATAAACACGATAAACCCGTCTGCGCCACGACCCGTTTGGTCCCCTGTATCCCGAATTGTTGGATTCCACTCTGCTGCGCTCGAGAGAGAAACCGAGTTTGGCCATGGCCGCGGCCATTTCAGAACGCGTGTAAAGACGGATGTGTCCAAATGTGTCCCCTGCGGAAGGGAGTTTGTCCGGCATCGCCAGTATGCTTTTCCCCTTCAAAAGCACCAGCCGATTTTCCAGCGATGCCTGGTTAGGCGATGACATGATCAGAATTCCGCCGGGGCGAATCACGCGCGCCAATTCAGAGAGCACAAAATTAAGCCGTTCGGGCGGCAGATGCTCCAGGACTTCCGAAAAAGTGACCACCAGAAAATGGCCGTCGGGAAAGGGAAGCGGCTGGCGAACAAGGTCTAAGGCCACGAATTCACAGTTGTAATCATTAAACGTTCTTGCGAACTCGTCGCGCTGCTCGTAAATCCGGCTGGGATGGTCTACGCCGACCCATCGAACCTGCGGTAGATACAAAGCCATGGGAAATAGCAGAAACCCATAGCCACTTCCAACTTCCAGGCCTTCGCCAGCCGCGTCAGGCCCAAGAACTGCCAGAGCCAGAGAAATAAAGAGAGAAACCCGTCGAAGATCCGGCCTGAACATGCCTGCGGTGTAATTCGCGAAATCTTCGTCGGAGACTTTGTCTTTCGTGCAAGCTTCTCCCAATTCTCGCAGAGATTTGCGCAGAATGGGCTCAATCCTCTTCTCGATCTCAGCCCTACCCATAGCACCGCCAGACTCATCGATAGACTAATCTTACTCCAGCGGGAGGCGTTTCCAGCGTCTCGGCGGCTCCAAATTCAAAGTTTGACCGGCGCCCCATGCGAATCAAAGGCTGCTCGAAATAGCGCCAGGAAAGCGCCGCGAGCAAAAGCGTCAACGCCATCGCCGCCAGCGTCACCAGCCAAAGTCGCCCCGCCGGTTATTTTCGGAGCGTGTCCCCAGATAAGCCCGAAAAACAGAAATTGTATCCCCGTGATGAAACAGGTAGATCCCATAAGCCAGCGTACCCAGCCAGCAAAGCCACTTCATCCGCAAAATCTTGGTCAGGGTGCTTTCCGGCCGGGTGAGCACAAACAGAAGGATCGTAACGTAGAAAAGCGCCACCCACGTATACCCTGCGTCTTCATGATTGAGGAGGTCAGATTCCAAGCCCGCAAGGTTAGAAATCCCAGTCCTGCCAAGAAGGTGGGAATCAAGAGGAAGAAAACAGAGCCGGCTCCGCGCATCCGTTCTTTCCACCGCTCATTTCGCAGCAATACGGCCGCTAGCACGCCGAGCAATAGCGCATCCGAGCGGCACAGCATCATCGTATAAATCCCTACCGAGCCCTCAGTCCCGAAATCGGAGAAGCAGAATGCGAAGCAACGGAGCGCTGCATATACCGATCACGAGGAAACGCGTAAGCCAGCGGCGGCTTAATGCCCGGATGTAGAGCGGAACGGTCAGGTAGAATTGTTCCTCAACGGCGAGAGACCACGTCATCGCTAAGCCGTTGCAACCGAGAGTCCCGGCGTGGGTCATCCAAAAATTCTGCGTGAACGTCAAATACGCATACCACGGCGCCCCATCCAGGTTGAGCCGCTGCGAGCCGGCTTGCTTCCGGCCCCTGCCCCAGGGAGACCAGGACGGGAACGACGAGCAACGTAACGAGGTAAATGGGAATGATTCGGAAAAAGCGCCGCTTGTAGAAAACGGAGTAGTAATTCGTCGAAGCGCGCGAATCCAGCAAAATCCCGCCAATGAGGAATCCGGACAGCACGAAGAACAAATCAACCCCGGTCCAGGAGAGCCGTAGCCCAGCTTGTACGTAGGAAAACACGGACCCAGGGGGAAACGCCATGGCGTTCTGGAAAAAATGAAAAGCACTACCATGCCGATGGCCACACCGCGCAGGCCGTCCAGCTCGCGTATTCGATTACAATCGCCTAATGTGCTTGGCAACCCGCCAGAAAGGGAACTACGCATGGCCAGGTAAATCCTTCCAGTCCCCAGAGTTAGATAGCGATTCCAGGACTCCTAGTACGTGCTCCCATTAGGCAACAAAACCCCCTCCAGGGGGACGCGAAAGTCCGGGTCATTGCGAATTGATAAAGGGGTACTTCCTGAGTATGCGTGGCGCGGACCGCGCCACTCATAAGCATTACGCCCTCGTAGGGGCACGCATGTTTACCCTGCTTGCCCTGAGGAACGAAGGGAGCTTCGAAGGGCCGTGCCCGTCTTCGGCACCACGCCCAGCACAGTTTCACGTGCTGCGCCCCGCCTCTCACCACTCTTCTCATTCTTTTCAATCTCTTACAACGCGGTAATCATCTACACGCGAATTGTCTTGACAAGTCAGTAATATTTCGCTATAATGGTTCGTGATTAGTCGTTATGGACAGATCTGATTGTCCTCAGCCTCTCGACACGCACCGCGGCTCACTCCCCGGCTCTCTTTCCGCCGCGTGTAGTGGCGGGCTTTCAGACCGGTTCTTCTCCCCAATCTCGTCCGCGACGCTCAAAAACGTCCATAACCCCTTTAGAATACGCACTTCCGAAAACACACCCGTAACCCCTTTAGAATCCGCAGTTTCAAAACGTTGGACTTAAAACCCTTTAGAATCCGCATTTACAAGAAAACAGGGAGTGAGGGGACTTATTGTTAACCAGAAATCCGATGAAGGATTTCTGTCACGAGGGGCATCGGGGCGAGGAACCTCTCTTACATCCCCAAAGAATTTTCTTCCAACCACTCAAACGCGATCCGCAATAGCGCCTTCCATCCGCTGGAAGAAGAACAACCCGCCCAGCACAACCGCAACAACCATGCCGGACGAAGCGAGCAGCAGCGCACCGGGCGGCTGTCCGTGCCCGGTCAGCGCCCACCGGAAACCGTCAATCACCCCCGCCATGGGGTTGAGCCCATACAGCCACCGCCACCGCTGCGGCACCAGCGAAGCTGGGGTACGCCACCGGCGACGCGAACATCCAGAACTGAATTAAAAATGGCACAACATACTTTACGTCGCGATACAGCGCGTTGAGGGCGGACATCCACAGGCCGACGCCAAGCGCGGTCAGCACAGCGAGCAGCAGCAGCACCGGCAACCACAGCGCCGCCAAGCCGGGCCGGATTCCGTAAATGGCCAGCACAATGCCGAGCACCACGAACCCGATGGCGAAGTCCACCAGTCCGGAGACGACCGCGGAGAGGGGGAGCACCAGCCGCGGGAAAAAAACTTTTGTGATTACGCGCTGGTTATCGACGACGACGGCCGTGCAGGATTGCAGCGCGGTGGAGAAATAGTTCCAAGGAACCAGAGCAGTAAAGTAGAAGACGGGATAGGCCAGCCCGTCGGAGGGCAACTTCGCCAGCCTGCCAAAAAAAAGCGTGAAGACTCCCATGGTGAGCAGCGGCTGCAGGACCACCCACGCGACGCCGATGACGGTTTGTTTGTAGCGGACTTTTATGTCGCGCCAGACGAAAAAATAGAGCAGTTCGCGGTAGGCCCAAACTTCTCCGAGGCGCAAATCGAGCCAGCCGCGCGGTGGTTCAATACGCACGATGACGGGCGCGGCGTGCTGCACCGGAAGCGGCGATGCGGGTGCGGTAAGCGAAGCCATTAAAACTCGGCGAAACTCCCAAGGGAAATTGGTCCGGCAGATTGCAAGAAAGCTTCAACGGACCTCGATTAGATTAGCAGAGATGCCCGCGGCGCGGAGGTTCGTCTTGGCAGCATAGCCACTCGTGACTGTACGCCGTTTCACTGCCGCGCAAAAAACCGCACAGTCAGGAGGGACTGTGCTACCCGGAATCCGCGTTTCTCAAAAACGCGGGCAAGAAAATCATTAAGGCGGAGGAGGATTGTTCTTCATCTGCTCCAGATCGCGCTGCTCGATCTGCTGCATCATGGCTTTGCGGCCAAACAAATATTTTTCGAACTGTAGGGAAATCTGTCGCGGCACAACGAGAAATTGGTTTTGAATCATTTGCGAGAAGGAAATCGGGTCACGCGCGGGAATGAGATGCGTACCCCACTGAAACATCAGTCCAACATTCCAGAAGACAAAGCAGGTTAGAAAAACAGACGCCGCGGCGAGGGCGGCGCGACGCGTTCGAAAGATGCGTGTGAAACGGTCTAGAAAAACGGCAAGCCCCAGGACAAACAGCGCGGTGAGGGAAACAAAAAAACGATTGCCGTACGAAGAGATTCCCGCCCAATCCGGATAAGATGCGATGAAATAATAAAACGCGATGGCCGCAAGCAGAAAGGCTCCGCCAACGCGCGGCACGCTGCGCCAGAAAGCAAAGAGCCCGATTACGGCGAAGAGCAGAATCGGCGTCCAGGAAATCAATCCGTGATCCGCAGAAAACAAGACAGACAAGAGATTGGGCGAGCTCCAATTCCACTGGCTGACCGAACCGTAACCCGTTTCGAATATGCCTCCGTAAATGATGCGATGCGCAATGAATGTTGGCAGCAGACAAAGTAGGAGCGTCACGGCAAAGGCGGCGTGCCGCGCCAGGAGTTGCGCAACGCTAGGCGTGCTGGGCGTCGATTTGCGAAACGCGGCGCCGTAGTCACGCAGCGCTTCGAACGGCAGGACGGCGAAGAGCATGAGGTTAGGGTAGTAGACGTTGAGCATCAATCCCGCGAGCGCCCCCAGCAAAATCCACTGACCCAGAGAGCGCGTGTCGCGCGTTTCGTGCCAGTACCACAAAAAAAGCGCGACGACGAAAGCCGAGTGCGCGTGTGACCAAGACGGATTGAAATACATGTAAACAGGCAGCGAGCTGGCCCACCAAATGACTAGGGTGGCGAGCAAGGCCCAGGTTTCGTCGACGTATTTACGAGCGATTCGAAAAGAAATCAGCAAGCCAAAAAAACCGTAGAGCGCCGTGGCCAGCGCCATGGCGATACGGTAGGGCGTGGAAAAACCGTCGGCGGGAATCGTCGAGCCGAAGAAATGCGCTAGAAGAACGCCTGCGTGCGTGACAAGTAGAAACGGAGTCCAGAGAATGGCAGGACCGACGGTGAAATGATTTTCAAGGTGGCCGGTGCGCGTGCGAAATGCAGCAGTCGGCTGGCCGTTTTCGTCGAGGCGATTTTCGCGGAAGCTAATGTTGGCTTGCTGATAGTCGTGAGTGAAATCGAGATTGTGCTCGATGAGCGGAGCGCGCGCGAACGCGTAGTAGCCGACGCCGTCTCCGCGCACCCAAGGATTCAGTATGGGCAGAGAAAGCAGGAAGAGCACAAGGAGAAGGCGTTCTGCTTTGCGTGGAGCTGGCTGAGGCGAAGAGGTCAAACCTTAGGACTCCGAAAAACGCGACTCCAGAAAACAACACCGAGCAAAACAGCACCCAAGATACGGGTTACACGGAACCGTGAAATTGACGGCAAAAGAGAGCCCTGCACAGGTGGCAATACATATTTGCTCCGAGCGAAAATTCGTTCGAGTGCTAAGTATTATCTCTTTTTGAATTGGCTTTGTCTTGCGGACAGTTTAGTTGGCTTGCAGGGAGGAGAGAGAAGGACGGGCACGGCCCTTCGAAGCTCAGGGTAAACGTGCGTGCCCTACGGGGGATTGGCAGTAAGCGAGGCCGGCCTTCTCGACAGGATTCGAGGTTGACGATAGGCCGGCCCTGTTGTGCGGATAGAACTGGAAATGGCTGATTTTGAAAACGATCAGCAGCCTTTGAAGGAGATGAAATCTCCGAGTGGGTTAGGCAGCTTGGGGGTGAAGGGCTCGAACGGGAAGGATTTCGAGACGTCGAAGCCAGCGGCTTTGGCGGCGGTGATGTCAACAAACGGTGTGAGCGCTTCGACGGCTTGCTCGATTTTGGTCCAGCAGAGAGTGCGCTCGTAGCCGTTGTTGTTGGGCGGTGCGACGCTTTCGGCGACGCCTTGTGCGCCCGTGATGGTGGCGATAGGACCGCCATCTTGCGCGGCAACATCGGGGCCAAGAACGCGAGCCAGGGTGCGGTGATCGCTTTCGATGCCCATGATGCGGGCGGCGGTGACGCGCAGGCGCGTCGTGCTGAAATTGCGGACGCCAACCAGGTACGCGGCGATGAACGCGTCTTCGAGAGTGACGAGCGTGTTGAGAGTGGTTTGCGCGCTCGCGAACATATTTTTTGGATAGAAGAAGGATGTGAACGGAGAAGGCTTGTCCGTTACGGATTGCTCGAGAGCGTAGTGGGACATTTCTTCCTGGAGAGCGCCAAGGAGATAGCCTTGATCGTCATTGGGTAGGCGGCCGAAAAAGGGCGCGGTATTAATGATATTGGAATAAGTGGTGACGGCGAGAGCTTCGGCGATTTCCGCGGCGATGAGGATTTCGATGTCTTCGTGGCGAAGATCTTTGTCGTCATCGCGATAATCATCGTGATCGTGGTCGCGCGAAGTCAGGCTGCGAGCTGCGGTTTTTGCGGAAGCGACGTCGAGTAGGCCGGTTAGTGCTAATGCGCCGGTTGCTCCTGCGAGAGAAGCTTTTTTCAGGAACGAGCGTCTGTCGGATTGCGGCGTTTGCGTTGCGGATGCGATTGCGTCGGTGTGGTCAGGTGTCTTGCTCATTTTTTCTTTCCGTGAATTAGAAGTAAGAAATCCACCGAGCGTGGAAAGCGCTCGCGAAACGCTGTTGGTTCGGTGCATTCCCCTTGAAGTGGTACGCCGGAAACGCGGGAGTGGATGAGAGAGTTTTTGATTGCGGTTGGGCGGGGAAAAAGAAATGTAGAGTCGACGGCGGTCGGGGAGAGTGTGGGATGTGATTTGGTGCGGGGAGGGATGAGGTGGAAGAGGGAAGAGAAAAAAGAGCGGGCACGATGTATCGTGCCCCTGCGGGAAAAACCAATTCCGAGTTGGAAATGAAGGTAGAATCGCGGCGCGCGAGACGATGAGGAAGCAGCCGGCTAGAAGCCGGTGCTACGTAGGAACCGGGATGCCGGGCTGAAGCCCGGCGCCTACACGTACACGAAGTGGAGGGCTTGTGAAGATAAAGTTTTTTGGGATGGCGATGTTCGCTGGCGGATTGTTGGCGGGCGGCGTGTCGGCGCAGAAGCCGCCGCTTTTGCCGGAGAAGGATGTGGCGGCTTTGGCGAATGAGTTGAGCGGGGAGACGGCGAAGCGGAATTTGGAGGTTATTGCTACTTTTCATCGGCAGCGCGGATCGAAGGGATTTCATTCGGCGGCGGAGTTAGTGGCGGAGCGGGCGCGGGTGTATGGGTTGAGCGATGTGCAGATTTTGCAGTTTCCGGCGGATGGGCAGATTTTTTATGGAACGCAGCGGTCGCGGCCGGCTTGGGATGCGGAGGTCGGGGAGTTGTGGGAGGTAAGTGAGGTAAAGGAAGTAAAGGAGGCAAAGGATAAGAGCACGGAGAAAAGCAGATCCCTCGCTACGCTCGGGATGACATCCGTTTTGGGTGCGAGTGGCGAAAAAAAGATTGCGAGCTATGCGGCGGAGCCGGTGGTGTTGGCGGAGGACAGCGAGTCGGCGGATGTGACAGCAGAGCTTGTTGACGTGGGCGAGGGAACGAAGGAGAGCGATTACGCTGGCAAAGACGTAAAGGGAAAGATTGTTTTGGTTAGCGCATCGCCGGGGGCGGTGCAGGATTTGGTGGTGGGTAAATTTGGGGCGGCGGGGATTGTGAGTTATGCGCAGAACCAGAAGAACGCGTGGTGGGGCGAAGATGAGAATTTGATTCGGTGGGGGCATCTGGAGACGTTTTCGGAGCACAAGACGTTTGCGTTTATGGTGTCGCTGAAGACGGCGCGTGGATTGAAGGAGCGGCTCGCGAAGGGAGAGGCGATCTTGCTGCACGCGATGGTGAAAGCGGGGCAGCATGCGGGGAATTATGAAGTGGTGACGGCGACGATTCCGGGGGCGGATGCGAAGTTGAAGGAAGAGGAGATTGCGTTTTCGTGCCACCTGGATCATCAGCGGCCGGGGGCGAATGACAATGCCAGTGGGTGCGTGACGATTTTGGAGGTGGCGCGGACTTTGCAGAAGTTGATTGCGGAGGGGAAATTGGCGCGGCCGGCGCGGACGATTCGATTTATTTGGCCGCCGGAGATTGAGGGGACGTTGGCGCTTTTGAATAGCGTGGGCCGGATTTCAGAGCCTGTGCCGGGCGGAGAGTTGCGGAAGATAACTCCCGGTCCTGATCTGACTCACTGCATCAAAGCGGCGATTCACATGGACATGGTGGGCGGCGGGCCGGAGACGAAGGCAGTATTTCATGTGACGCGGGGGCCGATGAGTTTGCCGTCGTTTGTGCATGACGTGGCTTGGGCGTTTGCGGAGTTTGTCAACGAGGAGTCGTACAAATTTGCGGCGACAGGAAGCGCGGAGTATCCGTTTGTGGCGCCGGAGGGTGGGAAGGAGCCGCTACGGGCGGAGTATTCGGCGTACACGATGGGGAGCGACCACGATGTGTATCAGGATTCGTCGTTCGGGATACCGGCGATTTATATGAATGACTGGCCAGACCGGTACATTCATACGAATTTTGATACGGCAGCGAATATTGATACGACGAAGTTGAAGAGGGCGGCGTTTATTGGGGCGGCTAGCGGGTATTTTTTGGCGGGGATAGGGGGCAAGGATTTCGACGCGGTGAACGACGCGATCTCACAGGGGAGCGCGTTTCGTCAAACAGCTTGGACGGCTCACGTTGAAGGGCTTTCCAAAACAGAGAAATGCAATTTCTGGATGCGGCAGTCTCTTTACGATGTGGCGGCACGGTTTTCCATCAGCCGAATCGCACACGATAGTCCTTTCGTCGAATTTACACCTCGGCAGTTCGAAGGCTGCGAGTATCCGTCGCTTTTACACCAAACGTCCGTCACGCGCACGGCCGAGCCGAAGGGACCGCTGGCGGTGTTTGGCTACGACTATTTTGCGGATCATGCGAAGACGGTGGGAGTGGCGACGCCGAAATTGCTTGGTTACGAGGGATTGTGGGGTGGAGGGGAGGAGTATGCGTACGAGGTTTTGAATTTTGCGGATGGGAAGAGGAATGCGCAGGAGATTCGGGATGCGGTTTCGGCGGAGTATGGGCCGGTGCCGGTGGAGATGGTGGTGGAGTATTTGAGGGCATTGGAGAAGATTGGGGTGGTCGCGGAAGTGAAATGAGAAAAGCGAAATTGGAAATTCGAAAAGCGAAAAGCAGATTCCTCGCTTCGCTCGGAATGACATCTGCTTAATTCATGACAACCACTAAAGAAACGATTGCGGAGAGAATTGAGCGGTTGCCGCTGGGCAGGTTTCACCGGCGGTTTATTGCTTTGGTGTCGCTGGGGAATTTCTTCGATCTTTACGACATTTTTATTGTGGCTTATATCGGGGCAGCTTTGCAGCAGTCGGGGTTTTTGACACTGCGGCAGTTTACTTTTTTTGTGGCGGCGGGGTTTTTGGGGATGTTTGTGGGGACGGTGGTGTTTGGGATGGGAAGCGACCGGATGGGGCGGCGCAGCGCGTTTATTTTGCTGCTGTTGATTTATTCGGTGTTTACGTTTGTGGGGGCGTTTGCGCCGACGGCGGCGTGGCTGATTGCGCTGCGGTTTTTTGCGGGTGTTGGGATTGGCGCGGAAATTGTGGTGATTGATACGTATGTGACGGAGGTGGTGCCGGGACGCGCGCGGGGGCGGTATGTGGCGATCACGCAGGTGGCGGGATTTTGCGCGGTGCCGGTGGCGGCGGTGCTTTCGCGGTTGCTGGTGCCGACACATTTTTTGATGAGCGGGTGGCGATGGGTGATGGTGATTGGGGCATCGGGGGCGGTTTTGTCGTGGTGGTTTAGGCGGAGGTTGCCGGAGTCGCCGCGGTGGTTGGAGAGCCGGGGGAGGGTGGCGGAGGCGGATGCGATTATGTCCGCGCTTGAGAGGGAGTCGTTTTCAAAGGAGGGAAAAAGAATTTACACAGAGGATACGGAGAGCGCAGAGGGTACAGAGAAGAAAGAGAAAAGCAGATCCCTCGCTGCGCTCGGGATGACAAACGTTGGGGCGGGGCGCAGTGAAGAGACGGAGGGCTCGGGGAAGGCGGAGAGGGCGTCGTTTTGGGAGTTGTGGAGGCGGCCTTATCTTTCGCGGACGGTGATGCTTGTTATTTTTCAGGCTTTGCAGACGATCGGGTTTTATGGGTTTGCGAATTGGGCGCCGACGTTTTTGTTGAAGCGGGGAGTTTCGCTTTTGCATTCGCTGGAGTACACACTTTTGATTGCGCTGGTTTCGCCGCTGGGGCCGCTTTTGGCGGCGTTTACTTCGGACAAGATGGAACGGAAATGGACGATTGTGGTTTTGGCTTTGCTTGTGGCGGGGCTGGGATTGGGATTTGGGAATTCTGTTGCGCCTGCGGCAGTGGTGGGATTTGGGGCTTTGCTCACGCTGGCGAATTATTGGTTTTCGGCGGCGTTCCATGCGTATCAGGCGGAATTGTTTCCCACGCGACTTCGGGCGACTGGCGTGGGATTTACTTATAGCTGGAGCCGGTTGAGCGCGGCGTTTACTTCGATTTTGATTGGAGCGGTTTTGGTGCATGGAGTGCCGGCGGTGTTTGCAGTTTTGGCGGTGGCGATGATTTTGGTGGCGGCGGTGGTGGGAGTGATGGGGCCGCGGACGAATGGATTGGTTTTGGAGGAGATTGCGCGGTAGGGAGTGAAATGCGAAATTCGAAACGCGAAATACGAAATTGGAAATGCGAAATTCGACAGACGAGGAGGAGAAGGTGCAAAGGGCCGATGAAAGAGCACAGGCTGAAGCCTGTGCCACGGTGGCGGTGTGCTAGCATCGGGAATTGGGCGTTAAGCGGGGACTAGTGTAGATGGCTGCGACTATGAAGGCGTTGCGGAAGATGAGCGCGGGGCGCGGGTTGTCGTTCGAAAGCGCGCCGGTGCCAGCGATTGGGGCGGCGGACGTTTTGGTGCGGGTGAAGACGGCTTCGATTTGCGGAACGGACTTGCATATTTATGGATGGGACCGATGGTCGCAGGGGAGGATCAAGCCACCGGTGACTTTGGGACATGAGTTTTGCGGGGTGGTGGAACGCGTGGGGGAAGAAGTTACGGCGGTGAAGGCCGGGGATTTCGTAAGCGCAGAGATGCACGTGAATTGCGGGCACTGCCACCAGTGCCGGGTGGGCGAAGCGCACATTTGCCAGAATTTGCGGATTATCGGGATCGATCAGGACGGGGCGTTTGCGGAGTTTGTGAAAATTCCGGCCTCGAATATTTGGAAGCTTGATCCGGCGATTCCTGAACACTATGGGGCGATTCTCGATCCGCTGGGGAATGCGGTGCATACCGTTTTGGCTGGGCCGATTGCGGGGCAGACGGTTTTGGTGACGGGGTGCGGGCCTATTGGGTTGATGTCGATCGCGGTGGCGAAGGCTTGCGGAAGCTCGACGGTGTTTGCCACGGAGACGAATGAGAATCGGCGCGCGATGGCGAAGAAGATGGGCGCGGATGTGGTGTTGAATCCGGCTGCGGAGGATGCGGTGGCGCGGATTTTGACGGAGACTGGCGGGACGGGTGTGGATGCGTTGCTGGAGATGAGCGGAAATCCGACCGCGATTCAGCAGGGTTTTAAGGCGCTGCGAGCTGGCGGACGGGCATCGCTGCTCGGGATACCGACGGAGAATGTGCCGCTGGATTTGGTGAATGACGTGATTTTTAAGGGCGCGACCGTGCAGGGGATTTATGGGCGGCGGATGTATGGGACTTGGGTGCAGATGACGGCGTTGCTCAAGGCCGGGCGGTTGAATTTGGAGCCTTTGTTTGGGGAGCGCGAACCTTTGGAGAAATTTGAGAATGCGTTTGCGAAATTGCAGGGCGGATTGGCGGGGAAGATCTTGCTGTATCCGGATGGATTGCCGCGCTAGGCGGATTGCCTTTCTCACCTTAACTTTACTTCTGAATCGTTTGCCCTGAACCGTCAGGTGACGCAGAATAGTGGTTCCACCAGCCGAGTCCACCTCAGGAGTTTAGGCATGTCTGATACCGCAACGATGGCGACGAAGCAGAATCCGACGCAGTACATTTCCGATCAGCTGAATGAATTGCGGGCGAAAGGGGTGGCGCCGAAGTTGCGCGTGCTGGAAGGCGAGCAGAAGCCGGTTTGTATTTTTGACGGGCGGGAAGTGATCAATCTGGCTTCAAACAACTATCTGGGTTTGACTACGCACAAATCGCTGCGCAAGGCGGCATTGGACGCGATCAAACGATACGGCGTGGGGGCGGGCGCGGTTCGAACCATCGCCGGGACGATGAAGATTCATATGGAGTTGGAGGAGCAGATCGCACGGTTTAAGAATGTGGAAGCGTGCGTGGTGTTTCAGTCAGGATTTACGGCGAATGCGGGGACTGTTTCGGCAGTGCTGGGCAAGGAAGACTTGATCATTTCGGATGAGTTGAATCACGCATCGATTATTGACGGAGCGCGACTTTCGAAAGCGACGATCAAGGTGTTCAAGCACAAGGACGTCAAGGATTGCGAACGGATTCTGCAGGAGCATCTCGAGTTTCCGGGGAAGAAGCTGATTATTACGGATGGCGTTTTTTCGATGGACGGGGATATCGCACCGCTGCCGGCGCTTTGCGATCTCGCGGAGAAGTACAACTGCATCATGATGGTGGACGACGCGCATTCGAGCGGTGTGTTGGGGCGCGGCGGGCGCGGGACGGTGGATCATTTGAATTGCCACGGGCGCGTGCATATTCAGGTGGGCACTTTGAGCAAGGCGATTGGCGCGATGGGCGGATATGTTGCGGGATCGCGTGACTTGATCGATTTTCTGTACTTGCGGGCGCGGCCGTTTCTTTTTTCCACTTCTCATCCGCCGGCTACCGTAGCAGCGTGCCAGGCGGCTTTTACGCTGCTGGATTCGCCCGAAGGGGAGCGACTGGTGAAAAAGCTTTGGGCGAACACGAAAATGTTCAAGCGGGAATTGAAGAAGCGCGGGTTTCAGTTCAAGGTCAGCGAGACGCCGATTATTCCGATTCATGTGGGTGATGCGGCGAAGGCGTTTGAGTTTTCGAAAAAATTGTTTGAAGCGGGCGTGTTTGCGCCGGCGGTGGGTTTTCCGACTGTGGCGGAAGGCAAAGCGCGATTGCGCGCGATCGTAAGCGCGACGCACAAGCGAGAACAACTGTTGCGAGCCGCGGATATTTTAGCGGAAGTGGCGAAGCCACTGGGCATCATTTCGTAGACAAGTCCTCGACAATCCGAAACGTATGTTCCTACATGAAATTAAGTATTTTGGCCGCCGCGCCGGATTACATTCACAGGTAGTGTTACTCGCGCGGCGAATGCAACTATTCGCCGCCGGGAAACGTCCTGTTATATAGGGATGGTTCCCAATGGAGTTGCCCCGCCCGTTCGCGTTTGGAGGCACAAATGATACGACCTGCATTTGCAGTTTTGATTGGCGCCATATTTGTGGTCGGAGCCGCCGCGCAAGTTCAAATTAATCCGCAGGCCCCGGGAACGCCAAGTATTCCGGTGCAATCAGAAACGTCGGCGGCTCTGCCAGGAGGGACGGCGCTCAATGCGCAACTCAATTCATCCGTGGACTCGAAAAAGGCGAAGGTGGGCGACAAGGTAGAGGCGCACACTACCGAGGAATTCAAGTACGCGGGCAAAACAATCATTCCGCTTGGGGCGAAGCTGGAGGGGCACGTGACGGAAGCGACGGCGCGATCGAAGGGAGATAGCGGGTCCACGCTGGCGATTCAATTTGACAAGGCGATGCCGAAAAAGGGAGAGGAGATTCCGTTGAATGTGGCGATTCTCGCGATTGCGGCGCCGCAGCAGGATTTATCCGGCGGGTCACCTGGACCCGGCAGTGATGCGATGAGTGGTCGAGGCGCTTCGGCTGCGGGCGGATCGCCAATGGGCAGCGGTCACACACCGACGGCAACACCCACAACAACGGGCAATCCGGGTGGCGGCGCTGATTCAACAATGGGGCCAAACGGTGGAGCTCAACTCTCTGCAAAGAGCCGCGGCGTGTACGGGTTGGGCGATTTGAAACTGATGGCAGCCTCATCAGGCGCAGGCCAAACAATAGTCATAACTTCGAGCGGCAAAAATATTCATCTGGATGGCGGAACAAGGCTCCTGCTCGTGGTGCCAGAGCAAGTAGCCGTGGCACCTAGCAAATAGAGCAAACCAAAATAAGAGCACAAGAGGACGCAGCGACATGCGTCCTCTTTTTTATTTGCCTGAACAAATCGGCTTCCACGGAACTGAGGTTCGTTCCGCAAGCGTTTGCTATACTCGCCGACATGGCTGCTGCACCGAAAAAACTATTTTTAGTAGATGCGATGGCGCATATTTACCGCGCTTTTTTTGCGCCGATGCCGCAGCGGCTGACCGGGCCGGGAGGCGTGCCGACGAACGTCCCGTTCCTTTTCGGCAATATTCTTCGCAGGCTCATCAAGGATTATCAGCCGGACTACATCGGCATCGTCTTCGATCCCCCCGGAGCAACGTTTCGCGACAAGCTGTTCGAAAAATACAAGGCCCAGCGGCAGCCGATGCCGGATGACATGCGTGTGCAATTGCCCTTTGTGCGGCGATTGTGCGAGGCAATGAGGCTGTCGATTCTGGAAGTGCAGGGATACGAAGCGGACGACGTGATCGGCGCCATCGCCTTGCAGGCGGCGAAGAAAAATCTGGATGTGCTGGTGATTTCGAACGACAAAGACATGATGCAGCTGGTGGGGAAAAATGTGCGAACGCTGCGCACGGGATCGGGAGGAGCGAAAGCGGACATTATTGTCGATGCGAAGAAAGTGGAAGAGATTTTGGGCGTGCCGCCGGAACGAGTTGTGGATTACATGGCGCTGCTGGGAGACAACATCGACAACATCCCCGGTGCGAAGGGTATCGGCGAAAAAGGCGCGGCGGAGCTGATCAAGAAATATGGGAGCGTCGAAAAGGCGCTGGATAATGCCGACGAGGTGACGAACAAGCGCTATCGCGAAGCGCTGCAGCAGCAACGCGAACAGGTGATGATGTCAAAGCAGTTGGCGACGATCGCGACGGATTTGCCGTTGGAGCTGGATTTGAAGGCGCTGGAGCGGCGTGAGCCGGATGTCGCGGCGCTCGGCACGCTGTATCGCGAGCTGGGCTTTAATTCATTGCTAAGAGAATTGAGCGCGGAGGATTTGGCGTCGTCCGCGCCGGCGAGCGCGGAACCCAGCGTGAAGGCGGACTACGTGGCGTTCGCTGATGTTGCCGAATTTCGCGCGTATCTCGGGAAATTGCCGGCCAAGCAGCCGCTGGCAGTTTGGCTGAATCTCGAACTCGGCGAACGGGAATCGGAAGGTTTTGGGACGCGCATTGCGTCGATTGAGGTTTCATCAAAAGCAGGCGAAGGACGTTCCGTCTGGCTCGATGAGAAAGGCGAAGCGCTGAAAGCGCTCGCTCCTATACTTGCGGATGCGAAGCGCACAAAAATCGTTCACGATCCAAAACTTTTTCAGCTTCTTACCGGGCGAGCTGCGAATGTGAAGGATGCGACGCAACTGTATTCGTATCTGGCACGCCCGACGACGGCGAATCACAATTTGGCCGACGTGCTAATGCGCCAGTCCAACACGATGCTTGGCGGCGGCCCGGGAGAGCGCGCCGATTACCTGCAGCGCCTCGCCCCTGTTTTGCGCACACAGATCGAAGAGCACGAGCTTGCCGGGGTCTACGACAAAATCGACTTGCCGCTCGCGCCAGTTCTCGCGGACATGGAACGCATCGGCATTCGCGTGGATCCTAAGGAACTGGACAAAATGTCCAAGTCCATGGAGAAGGAATTACGGCGGCTGGAAAAAGACATTTGGGAACTTGCGGGGAATGAATTCAACATTAACTCGCCGGCACAGCTTGCGGAGATATTGTTCGACAAGCTGAACCTACAACCGCCGATGCGCCGCGGAAAAGGGAAAGTGCGGTCGACCGCCGCGGATATCCTGGAGGAAATGGCGGCGCAGCATGCGCTGCCCGCAAAAATTATTGAGTATCGCGAAATCTCCAAACTCAAGTCGACCTATGTTGATGCGCTTCCGAAATTGATTCACCCGGATACGGGGCGTTTGCACACAAGTTTTTCACAGACGACGGCGGCCACGGGACGCCTCAGTTCAAGCGATCCAAATTTGCAGAACATTCCAATTCGCACGGAGCTGGGGCGAGAGATTCGCGCGGCGTTTGTGGCGGAGAAAGGCAAAATTCTTCTTTCGGCGGATTATTCGCAGATTGAGCTGCGAGTGATGGCGCATTTTTCGGAAGATCCGGTATTGATCGATGCATTCCGAAATGGGGAAGATATTCACGCGCGCACCGCGCAGGAAGTTTTCGGTGTGGGCCCGATGGCGCAAAATGCGGAACACCGGCGCGCGGCGAAGGCCATCAATTTCGGAATTATCTACGGACTTTCGGCGTTTGGACTGGCACAGCAGCTGAGCATCGGGCAAAAAGAAGCCGCGCAATTCATCAACGCCTATTTCACGCGCTACAGCGGAGTGAAGAAATTTCTGGATAAGATTCTCGTCGATACACGCACGACCGGCGTGGCAAAAACATTATTCGGAAGAATTCGCCCGATTCCGGAAATCAATTCTCCGCAGGCGCAGCTTCGCAGTTTTGCCGAGCGGACGGCTTTGAATTCACCCTTGCAAGGCACAGCCGCGGATCTCATCAAACTGGCCATGATCAGTATCGACCGGCGCCTAACTGCCGAAAAATTCGAATCGAAAATGATTTTGCAGGTCCACGATGAACTGCTTTTCGAAGCTCCTCCGAAAGAAAAAGCCAAGCTAGAAAAACTCGTTCGCGAAGAAATGGAAGGCGTGTACAAACTCGCCGTCCCACTGGTGGTTGAGATCTGTTCCGGGCCCAATTGGCGTGACCTCGACTGAACTTTTTTTGCCGGCGGTTTTACAGGGCCCAATGCTGTCTTTTCCCTCTTCCAGGGCGTAGAATCCATTCAAAGAACGACGCCGATACCTCTCGCTCGGCCGGCCCTTCCTCTCAGGAGGCACTTATGCGCAAAACTTGGTTAGTTGCGGGCACGGTTCTGGTTGCAAGTCTTGGAATGGCGCGAGCGAAGCCGAACGCTGCGCAGGATAAACCGACGGACACCCAAGCCGCCGGTGACGAATATAAAATCCCGCAGGAAGCCATCGACAAGAAGAATCCGGTAAAGCCTTCGCCGGAAGGCCTGGCGGCCGCACGCAAGATATACGGTTACGATTGCGCGATGTGCCACGGTCCGAAGGGAAACGGCAAAGGCGACATTGTCGACTCCATGAAGCTGACCATGCACGATTGGAACGATCCTGCATCGCTCGCTGGCAAGACTGATGGCGAGATTTTCTTCATCATCACCAAAGGCAAAGGGAAGATGATGGGAGAGGGCGATCGCTTGCCCGAAACGACGCGCTGGAACATCGTTAATTTGGTGCGGTCTTACTCCAAGAAAGACGCGGGAGACAAGCCTGCGTCTTGAAGAGAAAAATATCTACTGAGAGTCGATGCCGCCGGTAAAATGAAGCGAGACCCGGCGAATCGCTGTCGAATGCGCCAACCTGCCTGTTCTATTCCCGTTGTGTTACGCTTTTCCGCCTGAAGAAATTCCGGAGGATCGTATGGCCCACTCGTCACAATTTTTGAAACTTGTGCAGGACGCCAAGCAACGCGTCAAAGAAACGAATGTTCCCGACGTCAAACGGCGCATGGACGCCGGCGAGAAATTGATTCTGGTGGATGTGCGCGAAGACAATGAATGGGCTAAAGGGCATCTCCCTGGCGCAGTCCACATGGGCAAAGGCGTCATCGAACGCGATATCGAGCAGCAGGTTCCCGATACAGACACCAAGCTGGTGCTTTATTGCGGTGGCGGCTTCCGCTCCGCTCTGGTGGCCGACAATCTGCAAAAAATGGGTTACACCAACGTGGAATCGATGGACGGCGGGTGGCGAGGATGGACTGAAGCCGGCTTGCCGACCGTCCGAGATTAGAAATCAGCGACCATGACTGCGAGAATTTGGCTGGGGCGGGAGGATTCGAACCTCCACCGTCCTCATTAACAGTGAGGTGTCCTACCGATTGGACCACGCCCCAGCAGCCGACGGGGTAGGCTCCGCCGTATCCGAAATCCACGGCGAAGAGTGCTTCTAAGATAACACGGCTGCGCATTCTGCAAGGGCTCTTCCCAAAAAAATTTGTGTCCGCCGAGCCTTCCCGTGTGTCAGAAGCACAGAGGCAGCTGCACTGTCAGTGGCCGCGAGCGGTGCCATTGCGATGGTTTCAAATGGTTTGAAGGCGTTGTTTGGTTTGGGGAACGCAACTTCACGAAATTTTTTTAATAAATCTGCGCGAGAAGGTTGCATTCCAGAAAGTTTTGTCGGAAACTATGCGGTCAATTGCGAGCCGGGTGCGCACTTCCCGGCCATGACGCTGCGGAGCCTCCAGGCTTTTGCTCCTTCCGGGAGAGGCCTTCGCAAAAGTGCAACGCTGACATGGCCCAGATTTTTCATCGCAGCACAAATTTCATTTCGAAATTCAGCCTGTTCTCGGCTGTTTTCTTGGTCGGCCTGGGGCTTGCGGGCGTTTTGGGGCTGGCGCGTTCTCCCTATTCGACGAACCAGAACGTCGTGCGTGAGCAACCCGTACAGTTTAGCCACAAGCACCACGTTGGCGATGATGGACTGGACTGCCGCTATTGTCATACCTCGGTTGAGACTTCCTCTTTTGCAGGCATTCCGCCCACAAAAACCTGCATGAATTGCCATTCCGTGCTGTTTGCCGACGCTCCGTATCTCGAACCCATTCGCGAAAGCTACCGGACAAATGAGTCGATCAAGTGGGTGAAGGTTCAGCGGCTTCCCGACTTCGTATATTTCAATCACAGCATTCACGTCAATAAAGGCGTCGGCTGTTCAACGTGCCACGGCTCTGTCAACCAAATGCCGCTGATGTTTCAGGCTTCTCCCTTGCTTATGGAATGGTGTTTAGACTGCCACAGAAATCCTGAGAAAGCTTTGCGTGCAACGAAAGAAGACGTTTTCGACATGAACTGGAAAGCGCCTAGCAATCAAGCGGAACTCGGCAAACAATTTGCTGCAGAACGGAAGATTCGCACGACAGCGGAACTAACGAGCTGTTCGACTTGTCATCGCTAATGGACGGTATGCGCGAAAACGACTCTATCGACGGCCACAAACACGATCACGACGCACACGAGGCTTCCGTGCACGCAGATGATCATTCTGACGAGCACACCCAGGATTTAACGGTGCACGAGCACACCCTGGACCTCGCGGCAGTGCGCGCAAAACTACGCGAGAAGAGCGGCAAGCAATACTGGCGCACGCTCGAAGAGTTGGCCGGCGATCCTCATTTCGAAGACCTTTTGCATCGCGAGTTTCCGCGGCAGGCTTCGGAGTGGGACGAAACGGTAGACCGGCGCAATTTCCTGAAGCTGGCCGCGGCGTCGCTTGCTCTTGCTGGGATTTCCGGCTGCCGGAAGCCTGAGCAGTTGCTTGTTCCCTACGTGAATCAGCCAGATGGAATGATTCTAGGCAGGCCGCAGTTTTATGCCACGGCGATGCCGTTCGGCGCGGACGCTGTCGGAGTGCTGGTTGAGAGCCACGAGGGTCGGCCAACGCACGTGACGGGGAATCCGGATCATCCTTCGAGCCTTGGCGGCACGGATGTGATTACCCAGGCTTCCGTATTGAACTTGTACGATCCTGATCGCGCGCAGACGGCCACATATCTTGGCGAGATTAGGGCCTGGTCGGACTTCCTGAAGGCGGCGAGTGATTTCGTTGGCAAGGCAAAAATTCTCGGTGGCGCAAATTTTCGGATCCTGACCGGGACGGTCACTTCGCCTACCCTCGCCGCGCAAATTCAGAACGTCTTAAAACAGATTCCCGGAGCGAAATGGCACCAGTGGGAGCCTGCCGAGAGCGACGGCGCGAGAGAAGGCGGCAAGCTCGCTTTCGGACGCTATGTCAGCACCGTGTATCGTCCTGAAAAGGCTGACGTTATTCTTTCGTTGGATGCCGATTTCCTGGCGAGCGGGCCGGGGCATATCGGTTATATGAAGCAGTTCTACCGCCGCCGAAAGCTGAGCGGGCCCAGCGACACGATGAACCGGCTCTATGTAGTTGAGCCGACGCCTTCCGTTACGGGATCGAGTGCGGATCATCGTTTGCCGCTGAAGGTGTCCGAAGTTGGACAATTCGCTCGCGCCCTGGCCGCAAAATTGGGCTTGGGTGGCAGCGGAACGCTTACGCCAGCCGTGGAAAAGTGGCTGGAAGCTGCCGCCGGCGACTTGCAAAAGAATCGCGGAAAATCTCTCGTCGTTGCCGGAGAGTTCCAGCCTGCGGAAGTGCATGCCTTGGCGCATGCCATCAACGCCGCGCTTGGGAATGTGGGCACGACGGTTTATTACACGGAGCCTGTTGAAGCCAATCCAGTGAATCAACTGGAGTCGTTTGCCGAGCTTTGCGCAGATATGGACGCGGGCAAGGTCAATACGCTGCTGATTTTCGGATCGAATCCTGTGTACGACGCACCGCATGACTTCGATTTCACTACGAAGCTGCAAAAAGTCGAGGCGACCGTGCTGGTCAGCACTCATTTCGATGAGACGGCTCAATATTGTAAGTGGCATGTCGCGGAATCGCACTATTTGGAAACCTGGGGCGATGCGCGGGCTTTCGATGGTACGATCAGCGTGATTCAGCCGCTTATCGCGCCGCTCTATCACACTCGCTCGGCTTTTGAAGTTCTGGCAGCCTTTACGGACAAGCCTGGACTGAAGGTTTATGATGCGGTTCGCGACCGCCTTAAGACCGCGGCAGGCAGCGCTGATCCGGAGAAGTTCTGGCGCAAGACTTTGAATGACGGAGTTGTTGCCAACTCCGCGTATGCGCCCATATCTGTTGCGCCGAAATTTAGTGTCGCGAGTTTGCCGCCGGCAAAGGCGATTCCCGCAGGACAACTTGAATTTATTTTCCGCCCGGACGCGAACGTTTACGACGGGCGCTACGCAAACAATGGCTGGCTGCAAGAGTTGGCGCGGCCGGTCACCAAAATTACCTGGGACAACGCGGCTCTTGTAAGCCCGCGGCTTGCGGAAAAACTTCAGCTCACGCAACACGCCGCGGCTCGCGGCGGTGAGCACGGCCAGATTGTCACCAACGTCATCGACATTTCGATTTCAAACAGCAAAGTTACCGCCGCGGCATGGATTTTGCCGGGGCAAGCCGATGACACCGTTGTGCTTCCGCTAGGCTATGGCCGCAAGAACGCCGGATTCACCGGTACGAACAAAGGGTTCAGTGCGTATGTTGTGCGTGCGTCCACAGCGTTATGGACCGTCACCGCGAGCACGGATGTCATCAAGAAAACCGGCGACGAGTACCCGCTGGCTTGCACGCAATATCACTTCAACATGGAAGGCCGGAAGATTCTGGCCACCGCCACGCTCGCGGAATACCAGAAGAATCCCAAGTTTGCGCACGAAGGTGATGAGCAACCGCCGAAAGAAATGACGCTGTACAAAGAGTTTGCCTATCCCGGTTATGCATGGGGCATGGCCATTGATTTGAACAGCTGCAACGGCTGCAACGCTTGCGTGGTCGCTTGCCAATCGGAAAATAATATTGCGGTCGTGGGCAAGGATCAGGTGATGCGAGGGCGCGAGATGCACTGGATCCGCATCGATCGCTACTACTCGGCGCAGACGCCCACCAACGACCCCTCAACCGACCGGGGCGATGCGCTCGATAATCCCGAAACATTTTTCCAGCCGGTCCCATGCCAGCAGTGCGAGAACGCGCCTTGCGAACAGGTATGCCCAGTCGGCGCCACGGCTCATAGTGCCGAAGGCCTGAACGACATGGTTTACAACCGCTGCGTGGGCACGCGCTATTGTTCGAACAATTGCCCCTACAAAGTGCGGCGGTTTAATTTTCTCCGCTTCCAGGACTGGGAGACGCCTTCGCTCAAGCTGATACGCAATCCAGAAGTCACAGTGCGCAGCCGCGGCGTCATGGAAAAGTGCACGTATTGCGTGCAGCGCATCAATAATGCGCGCATCGATGCGGAAAAGCAGAACCGCCCTATCGCGGACGGCGCGATTGTTACGGCTTGCGAATCGGCTTGCCCCGCCCAGGCCATCGTTTTTGGCAATGCCAACGACCCCAACAGCCGCGTAGCTAAACTGAAAGCGCAAGAGCGCAGCTATGCGATTCTCGGCGAACTGAACACGCGTCCGCGCACCACTTATCTTGCGGCCGTTCGCAATCCGAATCCTGAATTGGAGAAGGCATGAGCGCCGGGCAGCCGCCAATCAATTCTCCGGAGATTCAACGGCTGACTCCCGTCCTCGGCCCGGGGCATACCTATGCTTCGGTCACGGACAAGATCAGCGCGATCGTTCTTACGCGAAAGACGTCGATCGGCTGGTACATCGGCTTTCTGCTGGCGTTCAGCGTTTTCGGCGTCATGAACATCGCTATCGGCTACCTGTTCATGAAGGGCACCGGCATTTGGGGAATCAACATACCCATCGGCTGGGGCTTCGCGATCGTCAACTTTGTCTGGTGGATCGGTATCGGCCACGCGGGAACGCTCATTTCCGCGATTCTCTTTTTGCTGAATCAGAAGTGGCGCACCTCGATTAACCGGTTTGCGGAAGCGATGACGCTCTTTGCCGTGGCTTGCGCCGGCATCTTTCCGCTGATTCATACCGGGCGACCGTGGTACGCGTTCTGGATGTTTCCGTATCCCAGCGTGATGGGGATTTGGCCGCAGTTCCGCAGCCCGCTGATCTGGGACGTGTTCGCCGTTTCTACTTACGGCACTGTCTCTCTGCTCTTTTGGTTTGTGGGTCTAATCCCCGACCTCGCCACGTTGCGCGATCGCGCGGCTACAAAGCCGAAGCAGATCATTTACGGGATGTTGGCGTTGGGCTGGCGAGGTTCCGCGCGGCATTGGCATCGGTATCAGTCCGCGTACCTGCTTCTCGCCGGCTTGGCTACCCCGCTGGTGCTCTCCGTTCACACGGTGGTGAGCTTCGATTTCTCGGTGGCCATTGTGCCTGGCTGGCACACCACGATTTTTCCGCCGTACTTCGTAGCGGGAGCCATCTATTCCGGTTTTGCGATGGTCTTGACGATTGCGATTCCCTTGCGGAAAGCTTACGGCCTTGAAGATTTCATCACCATGCGCCATCTCGAGAACATGGCTAAGGTGATGCTCGCGACCGGCTTAATCGTCGCCTACGGCTACTTCTTTGAATTCTTCATGTCGCTTTACAGCGGCAACAAGTTTGATGTTTTTCTCGTCAACCAGCGCCTGCATGGACCCTATTCTCATTTCTACTACGCGTTGATCCTCTGCAACATTTTAATTCCCCAGTTGCTCTGGTTCCAGAAAATGCGAACGAACGTGGCCGTTCTCTTTGCCATGTCCATCGTCGTGAATATAGGCATGTGGCTGGAACGATTCGTGATTATCGTCATTAGTTTGACGCGCGATTTCATGCCTTCCGCGTGGGGCCGCTACTCTCCAACCGTTTGGGATTACGCCACTTTGATTGGGACGATGGGCATGTTCGTCATGTTGATTTTCCTGTTCGTTCGCGTGCTGCCGGCGATTTCCATTGCCGAAATGCGCGAATTGGTGACGGAAACGGCCGAGGAACACAAGTGATAGCGCACCGGTCACACATTTACGGCGTGATTGGCGAATTTGAGAAGCCGGAGCAGCTCATTCACGCTGCCGAGAAAATCCGCGAAGCGGGTTACCGCTACTACGAATGCTACACCCCGTTTCCGGTGGAAGGCATGCCGGAAGCCATGGGCTTGCGGCGCAATTCGGTGCCGCTAATTACGCTCATAGGCGGCATCGTCGGTGGTCTCACCGGATTTGGCTTCCAATACTGGGCGAACGTCTGCAGCTATCCCCTGAACATCGCTGGTCGGCCTCTCAATAGCTGGCCGGCCTTTATTCCTGTCACTTTTGAGCTGACTATTCTCTTCGCTTCACTCTCGGCCGTCTTCGGCATGCTGGCGCTCAACGGGCTGCCACAGCCTCATCATCCAATTTTCAATGCGCCTCGTTTCACGCATGCCTCGAGTGACCGCTTTTTTGTCTGCATCCAGGCTCGCGACAAAAAGTTTGATCTCGCGGATACCGCGCGCTTTCTGCAAGGGCTTGCCGCGCAACACGTTTCCGAGGTGCACGATGACTAACACCTCGCGAATCGTCCGCGGTGTTTGCGCCGTGGTGCTCTGCGTTTTGGCAGGGGGCTGCCAGATTCGTCAGGATATGGCGGACCAGCCCAAAAATACGCCCCTTTCGCCAAGCCCATTTTTCGCCGATGGCCGCTCGGAACGCCCACTGATCGAAAATACCGTGGCGCGCGGCTCGATTGCCGACGAAGACTTGTTCGTTCCCAAGGAATCGAATGCGTTCCCGCTTCCGCTCACGCAGGAGTTACTCAAGCGCGGCCAGGAACGCTATAAGATTTTTTGCGCGCCTTGCCATGGTGTTCAGGGTGACGGCAACGGCATGATTGTCATGCGCGGGATGAAACGTCCGCCCAGCTTTTTTGATCCAAGTGATCCGCGCCTGCGGCAGGTTCCCAATGGCTACTTGTACGACGTAGTCACGAACGGATTCGGCGCCATGCTCAGCTATTCGGCGCAGGTTCCGCCTGCGGACCGCTGGGCCATCATTGCTTACGTCCGGGCGCTGCAGCTCAGCCATTACGCACCTGCTAGTGAGCTGCCACCAGATGTGCGTGACAAATTGCCCAAAGGAGACTCCGCGAAATGACCGCGCACGACTACATGGCGCCTGAAAGCATCGGCCGCCTGCAGCAACGCGCATCCGTCGCGGGCATTGTCGGCCTGGTGGCCTGCGGCATCTGCTTCTTCCTGTACGGCGATCAGTACGGCGACCGGTTTTTCCATTCCTATCTGATTGCTTTCATGTTCGTTCTCGGATTGTCGCTTGGGTCGCTCGGCCTTTTGATGCTTCAGCATCTCACCGGCGGCCATTGGGGCATCATGACTCGCAGGCCTCTCGAGTCTGCCACTCGCGTGCTTCCTGTCGTCGCCATACTTTTTCTGCCCATAGTCATTTTCGGCATGAAACATCTTTACGGAGAGTGGCTCAACGCGCCTTCCTCAGGAGAGGGGCGGCTTTCGGATCTCCAGCAATCCTATCTGGTCACCGGTGGGATCTTCGGTTTCAAAGCCCGGGCGCTATACTATTTTCTAATTTGGCTGGCTTTGGTTTACATCTTCAATCGCTGGTCGAAAGAACAAGACGTCAACCGTGAAGACCGCGCTCTTCGCCGCCGGTTGAAAATGCTGGCGGGTCCCGGCATCATTCTCTATGTCTTCGTCATGACGTTCGCCGCCATAGACTGGGTCATGTCTCTTTCGCCTCACTGGGCTTCGACGATCTATGGATTCCTTTTCGTCATCGGTCAGTTGATTTCCTCGATGTCGCTGATGATCGTTGTGCTCGTGCTCCTCTCGCGGACCGCACCCATGGAAGGTGTCATCCAGAGCCGCCACCTGCACGACTTGGGCAAGCTCCTCCTCTCGTTCGTCATGCTCTGGGCCTATTTTGGTTTTTCCCAGCTCCTCATCATCTGGTCTGGCAACCTACCCGAGGAAATCAGCTTCTATCGCACTCGGCTTTACGGAGCATGGGGCGTTGTTGCGGTCATCGTTTTGATCTTTCATTTTTTCGTGCCATTCTTTGCTCTGCTCTCGCGGGATCTCAAGCGCAACGCCAATTTGTTGGTCAAAGTCGCTATATGGCTCATCTTCATGCGCCTGGTCGATCTTTTTTGGCTGACGCGCCCGGAGTTTACTTCGAGAGCCATCCCTGGTTTGATGGACTTTGCCGCCATTCTGGCCTTGGCAGGAATTTGGTTTGCTGTGTTTGCGAGAAATTTGAAAACCCAGCCGCTTCTGCCGCTGGGCGATCCCCATCTTGAAGAGGCGATTGAAGTTCATGAGCACTGAGCATCACAACGCGGGCCAGCCCGGCGATGAGCCAACGAACCCAGACGTCGCGTTCGAGTCGTCGGACATCGACACGCGTACGATTTTGGCATACTTGTTCTACTTGGCTGTGTCCGTCGCGGCCGCCTTCATCGTCAGTATTTTCATATTTCGGTTTTTGACAAATATGGCCGTTGACTCCGACACTCCCATGGCTCCCGTTCACCGCGGCATCGGGCCGACCGTGCCGAATGGGCCGTATTTGCAGGGCGTTCCTTACTCTCCCGATGATCCACAGCAGGATCTGCGGAACAAGCGGGAAGCGGACCAAACCGCGAACGATAAATACGGCTGGATCAACCAGCAAGCCGGTATCGCGCAAATTCCGGTCGACGAAGCTATGAAAATTATCCTTTCCAAGGGTTTGCCGGCTGTGCCTGCGCCGGCTGCGGAGAAGAAAAAGTAAGACCATGCACGGGACGCGCCCCATCTTCGGAGTTTTCGCGCTGCTGCTGATCGCCAGCGCAGCAAGCGCTCAAGCTGTGCCGAGCAGCACTGGCCCGGCGGCGCAGAACAGGCCATTAGCGCTGCAAAATGTCGGTTTCGAGCCGCCGCTCAACGGACATTTGCCGCTCGATCTCGGATTCCGGGATGAGACTGGCCGCAACGTACAACTCCGTGAATATTTCACGCAAAAGCCCGTACTTCTGGCGCTGGTCTATTACGGCTGCCCCATGCTCTGCGATCAGACCGAGCAAGGCGTGGTGGGCACACTGCGCATGCTTTCGTTCAATCCTGGCCGCGACTACGAAGTGGTCTTCGTCAGCTTTGATCCGCGCGAAAGTCCGGACATGGCCGCTCAGAAAAAAGAATTGGCCATGACTCATTTCCGCCGCCCCGAGACGGCCAGCGGCTGGCACTTCCTCACCGGTTCGAAAGAGTCCATCGACGCCGTCACCAAAGCCGCGAATTTCCGGTACTCCTTCGATGAAAAGTCCAACCTCTTCGCGCATGCCGCCGGCATCATGCTGCTGACTCCGGATGGACGCATCTCCCGTTATTTTTATGGCGTCGAGTATCCTTCGCGCGATGTGCGCCTCGGCCTTGTGGATGCTTCCGAGGGCAAGATCGGCACACCCGTCGACCGCGCACTGCTTTTCTGTTACCAGTACGATCCCACGTCAGCACGCTACAGCGCTTCCATTCTCAAGATTATCCGTTTGGCCGGTGTTCTCACGATTCTGGCCCTGGTTGCGGGAATGTTAATCTTCCGCCGACGCGATATCGCCGCAGCGCGAACGAAATTACAAGGAGCCCACTAAGCCGTGCAGGCGCAACTGCCATTTTATCCGGATCAGGCTTCCAACTTCGCTCCCAGCGTGGACTCGCTGATGTCGTTCCTGATCCTCATCTCTCTCTTCTTCGCCGTTGCAATCACCGCGGCGATCGTGATTTTCTTCTTTAAATACCACCGCAAGAGTAAGGACGAAATCGGCGTTCCGATTCACGGCGACATGCGACTGGAAGTCATGTGGATTGTGGTTCCCTCGATTCTCTCCCTTGCCATGTTTGGATGGGGCGCGGTCGTCTATGTTGATTTCCGTCATGCGCCGCAGGACACTCTGGACATCTACGTCATCGGCAAGCAATGGATGTGGAAAATTCAGCAGCCCAACGGCCACCGGGAGATTAACGAACTTCACGTTCCCGTGGGCCGCGACGTCAAGCTCGTGCTCGCCAGCGAAGACGTCATCCACGACTTTTTCGTTCCGGCCTTCCGCGTAAAGATGGACGTCATGCCCGGCCATTACAACACCATGTGGTTCCGTCCTACCAAAGCGGGCCGCTACCAATTTTTCTGTTCGCAGTATTGCGGCACAAACCATGCCGTTATGGGCGGGTGGGTCACCGTGATGGAACCCTCCGATTACGCCGCGTGGCTTTCCGGGTCTACCGGTGAGGACGCCAATCCCGTCGTCGCCGGGGAAAAACTGTTTACTGAAAAAGCGTGCAGCACCTGCCATCTGAGCAATGGCACGGGCCGCGCACCTTCCCTCAACGGGGTTTATGGCGGCACGGTTCGTCTTGCCGATGGTTCGAGCGTTGTCGCCGACGAGGCATACATTCGCGAATCCATCCTGCTTTCGAACGCCAAGATCGTCGCTGGTTATCAGCCTCTGATGCCTTCGTTTCAAGGACAGCTGACAGAGGAACAGATTTTGAGTCTGACCGCGTACATCAAGTCGCTGCAATCGCAGCCAGTGCCTGCGACGGGCGCAGGCGTGATTGTACCGGGGAAGAAATAGGCTATGAGTACGACACCACTACAAGCGCCGGTCTATAAGTTGCCGGAGGAGCACTATCTGAATGCCACTTACGGCATTCGCTCCTGGCTGCTGACCACCGACCATAAGCGCATCGCGCTGCTTTATCTCGGTTCCGTCACTTTCTTCTTTTTCGTTGGCGGCATCTTCGCCACCATGATCCGCATTCACCTGCTTACACCAGCGGGTTATTTGGTTACGCCGGAGACTTACAACAAGCTCTTTACCATGCACGGCGTGGCCATGATTTTCTTTTTCCTGATTCCTTCCATCCCCGCGGTTCTTGGGAACTTTCTCATTCCGTTGATGATTGGCGCGAAAGACGTCGCCTTTCCCAAGCTCAACCTCCTGAGTTGGTACATCTACATTACAGGCGGCTGTTTCGTCCTCTATTCTTTCGCCACCGGCGGCCTGGATACCGGTTGGACTTTCTACACGCCGCTCAGCAGCGTCTATTCGAATTCTGCCGTGACGCCCGCCGTCCTCGGCATCTTCATCAACGGATTTTCTTCCATCCTGACCGGCTTGAATTTCGTCGTCACCATCCACACCATGCGTGCTCCGGGCATGACTTGGTTCCGGCTGCCGCTGTTCGTTTGGGCGCAATATTCCACCAGCATCATCTTTATTCTCGGAACGCCGGTTATCGCCATCACGCTTCTCCTCGCGGGACTTGAGCGGATGTTTCATCTCGGCTTCTTCAACCCGGCTCTTGGCGGCGACCCGATTCTCTTTCAGCACCTTTTCTGGTTTTACTCGCACCCGGCTGTGTACATCATGATTCTTCCGGCCATGGGTGTGATCAGCGAAATTATCCCCACTTTCGCGCGCAAGCCTATCTTTGGCTACACATTCATCGCGGCATCGAGCATTGCGATTGCCGTCATTGGATTCTTCGTCTGGGCGCACCACATGTTCCTTACCGGTGAGTCCACCTACGCCGCGCTGGCTTTCTCGCTTCTTAGCTACCTGGTGGCCATTCCTTCCGCGGTCAAAGTTTTCAACTGGACCTCCACCCTTTATAAGGGTTCTATCTCCTACGACACGCCGATGCTTTACGCTCTCGGTTTCATTGGCTTGTTCTTGATTGGCGGACTGACCGGCCTGTTCCTGGCCTGCCTCGGCCTCGACATTCACATCCACGACACCTACTTCGTCGTCGCGCATTTCCACTACATCATGGTGGGTGGCGCGGTGATGGGCTATGTCGGCGGTTTGCATTTCTGGTGGCCGAAGATCACTGGAAAACTTTATCCAGAGTTTCTGGCGCGCGTAGCCGCGGTCCTCTTGTTCTTTGGCTTTAACCTGACCTTCTTTCCACAGTTCATTCTTGGCTATCTCGGCATGCCGCGCCGCTATCACAACTATCCTCCGGAGTTCCAGGTGCTCAACGTGATGTCCACCGCGGGGGCTTCCATTCTGGCGCTGGGCTATCTCTTGCCGATGATTTATCTCACATGGTCGATGCGCTACGGCAAAGTGGCCGGACCGAATCCATGGCCCGCGACAGGTCTTGAGTGGACCACCGCCTCTCCGCCGCTGACTGAAAATTTTGATGTGACGCCGGAAGTCGATTGGGAGCCGTACGACTACAAGAACCGGCCCGATCTTGGGCTTGGAGCACCGAGTGCGCCGTCGCTTTCGCCGGCTCATGGAGACGACTAGCGGTCTAGTTTTTTGTTTTAGGACTCGTCCGATCTGAACTTTCGCGACGGGCCCCCGTGCCGTGGCATTCAGCGCGGCTCGAACTGAAGTCAAAGAGGAGTACCGAGTGCATCGCACCGGAGAACTATCTGGGCAGTTTCAAACGCTGGAGCAGCAGAAGGAATCCGCCACGCTTGGCATGTGGCTCTTTCTGTCCACCGAAATTTTATTCTTTGGCGGCCTCTTCCTCACTTACACCATCAACCGCCACACGTACGCCGACGTTTTCTCTTTTTCCAGCCGCACCATTAAGTTGAGCTGGGGTGCCATCAACACGGTCGTTCTCATCGGCAGTTCCCTGACCATGGCGATGTCGGTTTGGTCCGCCCAGGTCGGCAAGAAAAAGCTGGTCACTCTTTTCCTCATCGCCACCTTGATTTTGGGCAGCGTCTTCCTGGGTATCAAGGGAATCGAATATCACGACAAGTTTGTCGAGCACCACGTCCCTGGGCTCAGTTTTGACATGTATTACTGCACGAACCATCCTGGAGCCTGCAGCAATATCAGTCCCGAAGACCTCGCAAAGGAAAAAGTTGAACTGGATGAATTGACAAAAAAGATGGGTGGTGAATCTGCCGTCAATGCAAACGCCCAGCTCTTTTTCTCTCTTTACTTCGGAATGACCGGCCTGCACGCCCTGCACATGATTATCGGGGCCGGGCTGCTGCTCTGGTTGATCAAGCAATCCATGGCGGACCGCTTCACGCCGCAATACAACACGCCCGTCGAGAACGTCGGCTTGTATTGGCATTTCGTCGATATTGTGTGGATTTATCTTTTCCCGTTGTTATATCTGATTGACCGGCATTAGCAGCGTCACTCAGGAGAGGCACGCGTGTCCGAACATATTGTTTCGCCAAAAATCTATCTTGTGATTTTCGCCGTGCTGATGATTCTTACGTTTACCACCGTCGAAGCGGCGGAGGTGGACCTGAATCATTATTTTCATGGCTTGAACGTTATCGTGGCCCTGGTGATTGCCACCTGTAAAGCCATTCTCGTCATTCTCTTTTTCATGCACGCGTACTACAGTTCCAAACGCACCAAGCTGATTGTCTTTGCCGGCTTCTTCTGGCTCGCCATCATGCTCTCTCTGACTCTGAGCGATTATGCCACTCGCTCCTGGGACGTCGGGCGCTAGTATTTCCGAGGTCGCACGGCACAGATAGCAGGTCATATCCCGTAGAAATGGCCCTGAGCTGGCTTCTCGGTCTCAATCTGACACATTTGTCCGGCGTTAGTTTAAGGCCGTGCATTTTTGTTGGTTAGTGACGAATCGGAAGGACTTCCGCGTCACTGCCTGGCGAGAAAAATAGGGGGGAGAAACGAACCGGCCCAGCCCTCAATCCCCTAAAGGGATCCTCGGTTCGCCTCCCCCACTGCCTTTACTAGTGCATCCTCGAAGCCAATCTTAACCCTTTTGTTTTTAGTGGCTTGTCGCTCCATTGCCGGGTAAAAACGCTCTACCCCCCGCGAAATTTTACCCGTCAGGTAAATCCTCTACAGCCCAAACTAGGCCGTTCAGTCCCTCCGAGGGCGGTTCTAACCCTCTGTCGGGCAGCCTGTGGATCCCAGACTTTTGCCGTTGGCACAGCGAAAATGCGCTTTAAAACCGGGCTCGGAGGCCATTGGACTCTCTCTGGCATTCTTGACCCCACTGAATTCACCCTGCTATTGTGAAGGGTTATTCTGGCCTCAGTGTACCCACTGTGCGCCGGAGCTCCTGTGGAGGGAGCGTCTTCGTCTCATGGGCCTGACCAAACTGGTTATTCGGGGCGCGCGGCAGCACAACCTTAAGAATATCAGCGTCGAAATCCCCCGGAATACGTTGACAGTGATCACCGGCCTTTCCGGCTCCGGTAAATCGTCCCTGGCTTTCGATACCATCTATGCCGAAGGGCAGCGCCGCTACGTCGAGTCGCTCTCCGCCTACGCCCGACAGTTCCTCGACCAGATGGAGCGCCCGGAAGTCGACGTCATCGAGGGGCTTTCCCCGTCGATAGCCATCGAGCAAAAAACCACCACGCGGTCTCCGCGTTCCACCGTAGGCACCATCACGGAGATCTACGACTATCTCCGCGTCATCTACGCTTCCGTCGGCGTACCGCATTGCCCCCAATGCGGCAAGCCCATCGCGCGCCAGTCCAGCGAGCAGATCGTCCAAGCCATCCTAAATGGCGAGCTGTGCCAGCCCGACGATCGCATTATGATTTTGGCGCCCATCGTTCGGGGACGAAAAGGTGCCTATCGCAAGGAGTTTGAAAAGCTGGCGCAGGACGGCTACGTTCGCGTGCGCGTCAACGGTGAGCTTTTCCCGTTGGATGTTCCCCCCGTCCTCGACAAGCGCAAGAACCATACGATCGAAGTCGTCGTGGACAGGCTGCTCGTCAAACAGGGCATCGCGGCGCGCCTCGAGCAGTCCATCGCCACGGCGCTGAAGCTTGCTGGAGGCCTAGTTACGGTCGCCATAGTCGGCGGCAAGGAGCATGTCTTCTCGGAAAAGCTCGCCTGCCCGGACTGCGGCATCTCCGTTCCGCAGCTCGAGCCTCGCTCTTTCAGTTTCAATTCGCCGTACGGCGCGTGCCCGGCATGCAATGGCCTCGGCTCCAAGTACGATTTCGATCCCGCCCGAATCATCACGGACTGGACGCGTCCGCTCTTCGACGGCGGTCTCGGTCCCGGTTCCAGCTCCGCGATCCTCAAGCGTACTCTCGAGCTGGCCGCCTATGCGTATCACATCGATCTGGAGACGCCTTTCGAAAAATTCCCCCCGCGAATCCAGAACTTGCTGCTCTACGGCTACCCGCCTTCGAACGGACGCGGCGGTCCTGAACCAAAAGAGCCGGCTGGCAAGAAATCTCAGGGCGAGAAAGCCTTCCGTTTCCCCGGAATCCTGAAATTCCTGGATCGCAACTTTACGGAGTCCAATTCAGACTCTTACCGCGAGTGGATGACGCAATACATGTCGGCTACGCTTTGTAACGTTTGCCACGGCAAGCGCCTCCGTCCCGAATCGCTTGCGGTCAAGCTGGCCGGCTACTCCATTGCCGACTTTACGGCGCTCTCTCTCGCCGCTTCGCGCCCGGCAGTGGACAAAATCCTCTCGCAGTTTACTTCTCGCCAGCGCGAAATCGCTGGCCGTCCGCTCGAGGAAGTTGCTGAACGCATCGACTTTCTACTCGCGGTCGGTCTTGGCTATCTCAGCCTGGATCGCTCCGCTGCGACACTCTCCGGAGGCGAAGCCCAGCGTATCCGGCTCGCCACGCAAATAGGCTCGCGGCTCCGCGGCGTTCTCTACGTTCTCGATGAGCCGTCTATCGGTCTGCATGCGCGAGACAATGATCGCCTGCTGGGCTCGCTCGAGCAGCTCCGCAATCTCGGCAACACTGTTCTCGTTGTCGAGCATGACGAAGACACCATCCGCCGCGCCGATTTCGTGGTCGACCTCGGACCTGGTGCGGGCAATGCCGGCGGCTACCTCGTCGCTCAAGGCAAACCCGAGCAAATCGCCGCAAGCGCGGAATCGCTGACGGGCCAGTATCTTAGCGGCGCCTTGCGCATCGCCGTCCCAGAAAAGCGGCGCAGCCCCAATGGCAAAGCCATCCAAATCCTCGGCGCCAGCGCTAACAACCTCAAAGATGTAGACGTAACGCTTCCGCTCGGCTTGCTAACGGTCGTCACCGGCGTCTCCGGCTCTGGCAAATCTACGCTCGTCAACGACATCCTCTATCGCGCACTCGCCCAGAAACTTTACCGTTCGATGGAGCCACCCGGCGCGCATCGCGAAATTCTCGGCGCCGACCAAATCGACAAAGTCATCGAGATCGATCAAGCGCCCATCGGCCGCACGCCGCGCTCGAATCCCGCCACGTACACCGGCGTGTTCGCTCCGATCCGCGAACTCTTCGCCATGCTTCCCGAATCGCGCGAACGTGGCTACCGTCCCGGCCGCTTCAGTTTCAACGTCAAAGGCGGCCGCTGCGAAGCCTGCCAAGGTGACGGCCTTCGTCGCATCGAAATGAATTTCTTGCCTGATGTCTATGTGATGTGCGAAGTCTGCCGCGGCAAGCGCTACAATTCCGAAACGCTGGCCGTCCGCTACAAAGGTCATACCATCAGCGACGTCCTGAACCTACCCTCGTCCGACGCGCTGAAACTCCTCGAAAATATTCCGCAAATTCAGCAAAAGCTCTCGACGCTCGTTGAAGTCGGGCTCGGCTACGTAACACTAGGCCAATCCGCCACCACGCTTTCCGGCGGCGAAGCCCAGCGCATCAAACTGGCCCGCGAACTATCCAAACGCCAGACCGGCCGCACTCTCTACATCCTCGACGAACCCACCACGGGCTTGCACTTCGACGACGTTCGCAAACTCCTCGATGTCCTTCAGCGCCTCGTCTCTCTCGGCAACACTGTCCTCATCATCGAACACCATCTCGACGTCATCAAACAAGCCGACTGGATCATCGACCTCGGCCCCGAAGGCGGCGAAGGCGGCGGCCGCATCGTTGCCCAAGGCCCGCCCGAACTTGTTGCCCGCACAAAAAAATCCTACACCGGCCAAGCCCTGGCCCGCGTCCTAGGCATCTCCAACAACGGCCACGCCAACGGCAATATCCCGGTTGCCAAATGACAGCGCTAACTCTTTCAACTGTAGGGTCGCAGCATGCTGCGCCCAATCACGGCAAGGCTCATCCGTGCTTGGTATCAAGCCAATCGCGCGCTAAAGTATGTAAACCTCAATGAGCATCTATTCCACGCCGCCTCTCACTTTTGGTGCCGTCCATACCTATCCGCTCTCCTCCCGCAAAAGCAAAGTCAGCGTCCGCGACTTCGCCAAGCCAACAACCGGAAACGTTTCCCTTACAAAATTCCTCGATTCTCTCCCAAATATTCTTGCCGCCCAGGATTTGCGTCATCTCCTAGCCGCCATCCATCGTGCCCGCAAACAGCGCGCACCCATCCTCTGGGGAATCGGCGGCCACGTGATCAAAGTCGGCCTCGGCCCCGTCCTCATCGATCTGATGAAACGCGGCTTCGTCTCTAGTATTGCCATGAACGGCGCCGCGCTCGTTCACGATTTCGAAATCGCTCTCGCTGGCAATACTTCCGAAGACGTAGAAGCCGGCCTCGGCGCAGGCCAATTCGGGATGTCCAGCGAAACTGGCGAGTACATCAACGAATTTTCTAAACTCGCTGCGCGCCTCCACATCGGTTACGGCGAAGCAGCGGGCCAATTTCTCAACAGCGGCGTCCTGAACGTAAAATATGCGAACTCCAGCGTCCTCGTCGCGGCATACAAACAGCGCATCCCCGTCACCATTCATCTCGCGATCGGTACGGACATTCCCCACATGCATCCTGCCGCGGACGGTCCTTGCCTCGGCGCCGCCACCTTCCTCGATTTCCGTCTCTTCTGCGCTCTCGTGAAACAAATGCATCCCGGCGGCATCTATTTAAATTGGGGCTCAGCCGTGCTTCTTCCCGAAGTTTTCCTGAAGGCGGTGAGCGTGGCCCGCAATCTCGGCGTACCCTTGCAGCCCATCACCACCGCCAACCTCGATTTCATTCAGCACTACCGTCCGTTGCAGAATGTAGTGAAGCGTCCCACTGCATCCGAACGCGGAGTTCGCAAATCGGAATCGCGAGGCTACGCTATCACCGGCCATCACGAACTGCTCATGCCTTTGGTTGCCGCCGCGCTGGCCGCAGGGTGGCCAAAAACTTCGCGCCAAGGCAAACGTAAACGATGAGCCTTTTCGACGAAAACTCTCTTCTTCCTCCGGATCAGGATCGGGATCCGGCTTCGCAATCTCCCGCGGAGCCCAGCCCCAGCACGGCTCAACCAGCAGCCACTCCCGCCGAACCTCCTCTCGCCGGCGATCCCATTAGCCTCGCCGCCAGCGTTCCCGCACCTGTCCCTTCCTATAAGGCTCCTCTTCCAGCAGATTTGCGTATCTCGTGGTCCTGGTTGCATCTCGTCGTGTTTTCCTCCTTTATTGTGGTCAGCTTTTTCATTGTTCAGATAAGTTTCATGGTCTTTTACGCGGCGCCTCTCAGTCATCTCTCAGACAAAAAAGACTTCGAGCGGTTTGCCCTGTCAAAACCCATATTTGCCGTTGGCAGCATGGTTCTCTTGTACGGCCTCGTATTGCTGTTTCTCTACGTCACACTCTCAGTCCTCCCCGGCTTGCCCTTCTGGCGCACTCTTGGCTGGAGAAAGATCACACGCCCCAGCGGCGGCCGCCCGAGGAGCCCATGGATTTTCTTCTTTGCAGGCTGCGGTCTTTCCCTTGCCGTACTCGTCGCGACGTACAAAATACAGCCGCCGGAAGATGTGCCCATCGAAGAGCTTTTCCACTATAAAAACACGGCGATTCTCTTCATGGCCATGGCCGTCTTGGTGGCGCCGCTTGTCGAAGAAACCGTATTTCGTGGCTACCTCTACCCGCTGTTTGCAAAGTCTTTCGGCATTGCCAACAGCGTCATCCTAACCGGCGTTCTTTTCGGATTGATGCACGGCGCCCAGCTCGGCTGGACCTGGAGCCTTGTTCTCGTGCTCGTCACCGTCGGTATCGTCTTTACATTTGTTCGCGCGCGCACGGGTTCTGTTTTCGCCAGCTTTTTGCTTCACCTTGGCTACAATTCCGTGATCGCCCTGATCACCATTCTCGGCACACAAGGTTTCACAAAAATGACGCCCACGCACTGACCGATTCGTCTTCTTCCCGCACCTCCGTTAGAATATTCGTAGGGGCACGGCATGCCCTGCCCGTTCTGGTGCAACCGTTCTGACGAGCAGACTCGTCTTATTTTTATTTTTCTTAAATTCAGGCCAGCTCTTGATTAACCGTCACTGAGGACTCGCAAAAAATGTACGTAGCTCAGCCCATTGAATGGACCGACCGCGGCGTCGTCATGCTCGACCAACGCCTCCTTCCTGGCGAGGAAGTCAGCTACACCTATACAAATTACCGCGAAGTGGCCAAAGCAATCCGCGACATGGTCATTCGAGGCGCGCCGGCGATCGGCGTGGCCGCAGCTATGGGAGCCGCGCTAGGCGTTCTTCATTCCTCAGCGAATTCAGTCGAAGCCTTGCGTACAGAATTTGCGGAGATTTGCGACACGCTTGCGAAAACTCGCCCCACAGCCGTCGATCTCTTCTGGGCCATCGAACGCATGAAGCGCTGCTTTGCGGAACTCACCGCGCAAACCTCAGACCTCGCGAAAATTCGCCAAGGTATGGTCGAAGAAGCGCAACAAGTTCATCTGGAAAAGAAATCCACCGACGAAGCCATCGGCCGCTATGGTGCGGAATTCATGCCCGCCGACGGCCAAGTCATGACGCAGTGCAACGCCGGAGCTCTCGCGACCGCAGGCATTGGCACCGCGCTCGGCGTCATCCGCGTCGCCTTTCAACAAGGAAAGAAAATCCACATCCTCGTCCCAGAAACGCGTCCCTATTTGCAGGGCGCGCGCCTGACGGCTTGGGAACTTCACAAGGGCGGCATTCCTCTCACGCTCATCACCGACAACATGGTTGGCCACTTTCTGAAGACCGGAAAAGTCGGCGCCATCGTCACCGGAGCCGACCGCATCGCCGCCAATGGCGACACCGCCAACAAAATCGGCACGTACCAGATCGCTGTCCTCGCCAAAGAAAATAAAGTGCCGTTCTACATCGCCGCGCCCGTATCCACTTTCGATCTCTCTCTTCCTGACGGCGATCACATCCCCATCGAAGAGCGTTCCGCCGCTGAAGTAACGCATCTGCAAGGGGTTCGCATCGCGCCCGATGTTCACGCCGCCCATCCCGCATTTGACGTTACCCCATCTCGCTACATCGCCGCCATTTTCACCGAACGCGGCGTAGCACGGGCTCCCTACACTGAATCTTTGCGCGCCCTCGCCAACTCCACGCAACTCGCCGCTCCAGCCGCGCGGTAGGTGTTGCCGCACATTCGAATGATCAACGCACTCCACAAATTCATTCGCGCCGCGGCGCTGATCGCACTTCTTCTTCCAACGGTCCAAGCGATCCCGCAAGCGAGCACACCGCAGGCTGCCAAATCACAGCCCATCCGTCTTCACCCCAAGAATCCACACTACTTCCTCTTCCGCGGAAAGTCTGTTGCCCTGATAACCAGCGGGGAGCACTACGGAGCGGTCCTGAACCGCGACTTTGACTATCATCGCTATCTCGCCACGCTGGAAGCCGACGGCCTGAACTATACGCGCCTCTTCGGCGGCTCTTATGTGGAAGTCCCCGCGAAATCTTTTGGAATTTTGCATAATGATCTGGCACCTGAGCCTGGGCGCTTCCTGGCTCCGTGGGCGCGCAGCGACACTCCCGGCTACGCAGGCGGTGGAAGCAAATTCGATCTGGGCAAATGGGACGCCGAATATTTCTCGCGCTATCGCGATTTTCTGTCAGAAGCCGCCAAGCGGGGAATCGTAGTCGAAGTGACGCTGTTCTCCGCGCATTACGCCGAAGCTCAATGGCAAATGAGCGCGCTAAATTCCGCCAACAACATCAACAACACCGATGCTATCGACTGGAAGAAACTCAACACTCTCGAAAACGGCAACATCCTCGGGTACCAGGAAAAATACGCGCGCAAGCTGGTCAGCGAAGCTAATGGCTTCGACAACGTCATCTTTGAAATCCAAAATGAACCGTGGTCAGACCGTCCCGTTCTCACCGATGTCATCAACCTTTACTTGCGTCCGCCAGCGCGTGATAGCTTCCCGAATTCAGTCGATCTACCGGATGAGCTTTCCATGGCCTGGCAGGCCCGCGTAGTCGAGTGGATTACGCAGGAAGAGTCCGCCCTCCCAAACCGCCACCTCATCGCCCAAAACTATTCCAATTTTCGTTTGCCGGTACGCAAACTCCTGCCGAACGTCGACGTCGTGAACTTCCATTACGCCTTTCCAGAAGCCGTTCTCCTCAACTACGGCCTCGGTAATGCAATCTCGTATGACGAAACTGGTTTTCTCGGTCGCGACGACGATGCCTACCGCCGCCAAGCGTGGAATTTCATGTTGTCCGGTGGAAGCACGTTCGGCGCACTGGACTACTCTTTTACAACCGGCCACGAAGACGGCTCCTACTCCGAGCCAAACGGTCCAGGAGGAGGCAGTCCATCGCTCCGCCACCAACTTCACATCCTTGCTGAATTCCTGCAGTCGTTCTCGCTGGTTGACCTCCGGCCAGACACTCACACGGTGAATCACGCCGCTGGCGTCACGGCTCACGCGCTGTCAAATCCCGGCAAGCAGTACGCCATCTACCTCGACGGCAATGGTCCCACCGAACTTCTCCTCGAAATTCCCGCCGGAGCGTATTCGTCAGAATGGCTGAGCGTCACCACAGGGAAAATAGAACAACTCGAAGGTTTTACTCACAAAAGCGGCCAAAAACTTCTGACATCGCCGGCCTTCCAGGGCGGAATCGCGCTCCGTCTCAAGAGGACATCGACGGACATTCCGCGATAACCGAGTCTCCCGCCTCTCCGCTCGACCTTTCCCGACCTTCCTCGTCTGCGCTTGACGCCGACAGACACCTAGCCTAAGGTCTTGCGCGCAGCTAAAATTGAAATCGCAGATTGCATAAGTATTGCGTTTGCGCAAGACCATCAACGTAAGCAACTTGCTCAAAGAAAGGCCAGCCATGCCCGCCGTCGAGGCCAAAGTTTTTAATATCGAAGCCCTGCGCGAATTCAGCACGCGCATCTTTCTTCATTTCGGCGTTCCCAAAGAAGATGCCGTGCAGGCCGCCGACGTTCTCGCGTCTGCCGATCTCCGCGGAATTGATTCCCACGGCGTGGCACGCCTGTATAGCTATGTTGGCATGCTCAGCGAAGGCCACATCAATCCCAAGCCAAAAATCACTATCGTGCGCTCCACGATGAGCACAGCGACTATCGATGGCGATAACGGCCTCGGCCTCGTCGTCGGTCC
>CAVUCM010000017.1:0-83410 GCA_963740015.1 uncultured Acidobacteriota bacterium
AGCCCATCACCACCGCCAACCTCGATTTCATTCAGCACTACCGTCCGTTGCAGAATGTAGTGAAGCGTCCCACTGCATCCGAACGCGGAGTTCGCAAATCGGAATCGCGAGGCTACGCTATCACCGGCCATCACGAACTGCTCATGCCTTTGGTTGCCGCCGCGCTGGCCGCAGGGTGGCCAAAAACTTCGCGCCAAGGCAAACGTAAACGATGAGCCTTTTCGACGAAAACTCTCTTCTTCCTCCGGATCAGGATCGGGATCCGGCTTCGCAATCTCCCGCGGAGCCCAGCCCCAGCACGGCTCAACCAGCAGCCACTCCCGCCGAACCTCCTCTCGCCGGCGATCCCATTAGCCTCGCCGCCAGCGTTCCCGCACCTGTCCCTTCCTATAAGGCTCCTCTTCCAGCAGATTTGCGTATCTCGTGGTCCTGGTTGCATCTCGTCGTGTTTTCCTCCTTTATTGTGGTCAGCTTTTTCATTGTTCAGATAAGTTTCATGGTCTTTTACGCGGCGCCTCTCAGTCATCTCTCAGACAAAAAAGACTTCGAGCGGTTTGCCCTGTCAAAACCCATATTTGCCGTTGGCAGCATGGTTCTCTTGTACGGCCTCGTATTGCTGTTTCTCTACGTCACACTCTCAGTCCTCCCCGGCTTGCCCTTCTGGCGCACTCTTGGCTGGAGAAAGATCACACGCCCCAGCGGCGGCCGCCCGAGGAGCCCATGGATTTTCTTCTTTGCAGGCTGCGGTCTTTCCCTTGCCGTACTCGTCGCGACGTACAAAATACAGCCGCCGGAAGATGTGCCCATCGAAGAGCTTTTCCACTATAAAAACACGGCGATTCTCTTCATGGCCATGGCCGTCTTGGTGGCGCCGCTTGTCGAAGAAACCGTATTTCGTGGCTACCTCTACCCGCTGTTTGCAAAGTCTTTCGGCATTGCCAACAGCGTCATCCTAACCGGCGTTCTTTTCGGATTGATGCACGGCGCCCAGCTCGGCTGGACCTGGAGCCTTGTTCTCGTGCTCGTCACCGTCGGTATCGTCTTTACATTTGTTCGCGCGCGCACGGGTTCTGTTTTCGCCAGCTTTTTGCTTCACCTTGGCTACAATTCCGTGATCGCCCTGATCACCATTCTCGGCACACAAGGTTTCACAAAAATGACGCCCACGCACTGACCGATTCGTCTTCTTCCCGCACCTCCGTTAGAATATTCGTAGGGGCACGGCATGCCCTGCCCGTTCTGGTGCAACCGTTCTGACGAGCAGACTCGTCTTATTTTTATTTTTCTTAAATTCAGGCCAGCTCTTGATTAACCGTCACTGAGGACTCGCAAAAAATGTACGTAGCTCAGCCCATTGAATGGACCGACCGCGGCGTCGTCATGCTCGACCAACGCCTCCTTCCTGGCGAGGAAGTCAGCTACACCTATACAAATTACCGCGAAGTGGCCAAAGCAATCCGCGACATGGTCATTCGAGGCGCGCCGGCGATCGGCGTGGCCGCAGCTATGGGAGCCGCGCTAGGCGTTCTTCATTCCTCAGCGAATTCAGTCGAAGCCTTGCGTACAGAATTTGCGGAGATTTGCGACACGCTTGCGAAAACTCGCCCCACAGCCGTCGATCTCTTCTGGGCCATCGAACGCATGAAGCGCTGCTTTGCGGAACTCACCGCGCAAACCTCAGACCTCGCGAAAATTCGCCAAGGTATGGTCGAAGAAGCGCAACAAGTTCATCTGGAAAAGAAATCCACCGACGAAGCCATCGGCCGCTATGGTGCGGAATTCATGCCCGCCGACGGCCAAGTCATGACGCAGTGCAACGCCGGAGCTCTCGCGACCGCAGGCATTGGCACCGCGCTCGGCGTCATCCGCGTCGCCTTTCAACAAGGAAAGAAAATCCACATCCTCGTCCCAGAAACGCGTCCCTATTTGCAGGGCGCGCGCCTGACGGCTTGGGAACTTCACAAGGGCGGCATTCCTCTCACGCTCATCACCGACAACATGGTTGGCCACTTTCTGAAGACCGGAAAAGTCGGCGCCATCGTCACCGGAGCCGACCGCATCGCCGCCAATGGCGACACCGCCAACAAAATCGGCACGTACCAGATCGCTGTCCTCGCCAAAGAAAATAAAGTGCCGTTCTACATCGCCGCGCCCGTATCCACTTTCGATCTCTCTCTTCCTGACGGCGATCACATCCCCATCGAAGAGCGTTCCGCCGCTGAAGTAACGCATCTGCAAGGGGTTCGCATCGCGCCCGATGTTCACGCCGCCCATCCCGCATTTGACGTTACCCCATCTCGCTACATCGCCGCCATTTTCACCGAACGCGGCGTAGCACGGGCTCCCTACACTGAATCTTTGCGCGCCCTCGCCAACTCCACGCAACTCGCCGCTCCAGCCGCGCGGTAGGTGTTGCCGCACATTCGAATGATCAACGCACTCCACAAATTCATTCGCGCCGCGGCGCTGATCGCACTTCTTCTTCCAACGGTCCAAGCGATCCCGCAAGCGAGCACACCGCAGGCTGCCAAATCACAGCCCATCCGTCTTCACCCCAAGAATCCACACTACTTCCTCTTCCGCGGAAAGTCTGTTGCCCTGATAACCAGCGGGGAGCACTACGGAGCGGTCCTGAACCGCGACTTTGACTATCATCGCTATCTCGCCACGCTGGAAGCCGACGGCCTGAACTATACGCGCCTCTTCGGCGGCTCTTATGTGGAAGTCCCCGCGAAATCTTTTGGAATTTTGCATAATGATCTGGCACCTGAGCCTGGGCGCTTCCTGGCTCCGTGGGCGCGCAGCGACACTCCCGGCTACGCAGGCGGTGGAAGCAAATTCGATCTGGGCAAATGGGACGCCGAATATTTCTCGCGCTATCGCGATTTTCTGTCAGAAGCCGCCAAGCGGGGAATCGTAGTCGAAGTGACGCTGTTCTCCGCGCATTACGCCGAAGCTCAATGGCAAATGAGCGCGCTAAATTCCGCCAACAACATCAACAACACCGATGCTATCGACTGGAAGAAACTCAACACTCTCGAAAACGGCAACATCCTCGGGTACCAGGAAAAATACGCGCGCAAGCTGGTCAGCGAAGCTAATGGCTTCGACAACGTCATCTTTGAAATCCAAAATGAACCGTGGTCAGACCGTCCCGTTCTCACCGATGTCATCAACCTTTACTTGCGTCCGCCAGCGCGTGATAGCTTCCCGAATTCAGTCGATCTACCGGATGAGCTTTCCATGGCCTGGCAGGCCCGCGTAGTCGAGTGGATTACGCAGGAAGAGTCCGCCCTCCCAAACCGCCACCTCATCGCCCAAAACTATTCCAATTTTCGTTTGCCGGTACGCAAACTCCTGCCGAACGTCGACGTCGTGAACTTCCATTACGCCTTTCCAGAAGCCGTTCTCCTCAACTACGGCCTCGGTAATGCAATCTCGTATGACGAAACTGGTTTTCTCGGTCGCGACGACGATGCCTACCGCCGCCAAGCGTGGAATTTCATGTTGTCCGGTGGAAGCACGTTCGGCGCACTGGACTACTCTTTTACAACCGGCCACGAAGACGGCTCCTACTCCGAGCCAAACGGTCCAGGAGGAGGCAGTCCATCGCTCCGCCACCAACTTCACATCCTTGCTGAATTCCTGCAGTCGTTCTCGCTGGTTGACCTCCGGCCAGACACTCACACGGTGAATCACGCCGCTGGCGTCACGGCTCACGCGCTGTCAAATCCCGGCAAGCAGTACGCCATCTACCTCGACGGCAATGGTCCCACCGAACTTCTCCTCGAAATTCCCGCCGGAGCGTATTCGTCAGAATGGCTGAGCGTCACCACAGGGAAAATAGAACAACTCGAAGGTTTTACTCACAAAAGCGGCCAAAAACTTCTGACATCGCCGGCCTTCCAGGGCGGAATCGCGCTCCGTCTCAAGAGGACATCGACGGACATTCCGCGATAACCGAGTCTCCCGCCTCTCCGCTCGACCTTTCCCGACCTTCCTCGTCTGCGCTTGACGCCGACAGACACCTAGCCTAAGGTCTTGCGCGCAGCTAAAATTGAAATCGCAGATTGCATAAGTATTGCGTTTGCGCAAGACCATCAACGTAAGCAACTTGCTCAAAGAAAGGCCAGCCATGCCCGCCGTCGAGGCCAAAGTTTTTAATATCGAAGCCCTGCGCGAATTCAGCACGCGCATCTTTCTTCATTTCGGCGTTCCCAAAGAAGATGCCGTGCAGGCCGCCGACGTTCTCGCGTCTGCCGATCTCCGCGGAATTGATTCCCACGGCGTGGCACGCCTGTATAGCTATGTTGGCATGCTCAGCGAAGGCCACATCAATCCCAAGCCAAAAATCACTATCGTGCGCTCCACGATGAGCACAGCGACTATCGATGGCGATAACGGCCTCGGCCTCGTCGTCGGTCCTCATTCAAATCGCATCGCCATGGACATGGCGGATAAAGCGGGTTCGGGTTGGGTCAGCGTCTGCAATACGAATCATTTCGGCATTGCCGGCTACTACGTCCTGCAAGCTCTCGAGCGCGATCTCATCGGCTGGGCCATGACCAATTCCACCAGCTTGGTCACGCCATTGTGGGGCATGGAGCGCATGCTCGGCACCAATCCGATCGCCATCGCTTTCCCCGGAAAAGAAGAGCCGGCCATCGTCATTGATATGGCCACTTGCGCCGCCGCTTACGGAAAAATTGAAATGGCCCGCCGCAAAGGCGAACCAATTCCCCTCGGCTGGGGTATCAACAATCAAGGTCGCAACACAACAAACCCCGACGACCCAGTGAACGGCGGGTGTCTGCTTCCGCTAGGTTCCGATCGCGAACGCGGCGGACACAAGGGCTACGGCCTGGCTGTGATGGTCGATGTGCTGTGCGGTGTGCTTAGCGGCGCGAACTGGGGCCCGTTTGCTCCGCCCTTTGCACTGCGCCAGGAAATGCCAAAGCGCAGCGTCGGCAAAGGCATTGGCCATTTCTTCGGCGCCATGCGCATCGACGGCTTCATCGAAGCCGACGAATTCAAGCGCCAGATCGACGACTACGTTCGTACATTCCGCGCGACAAAACCCGCGCCAGGCACCAACGGCCCGCTCATTCCCGGTGATCCCGAACGCATCGCGGAAATCGAGCGCCGCAGATCTGGTGTGCCCCTAATTATGCCCATCGTCGAAGATCTGCGCGTCATCTCCAAACAGACGGGCATCCCATTCGAATGACGCATTGATGGTACTCCCTGGTACGCACTTGAAAGGCATGGCCTTACGCTGGCCGAATCGACATGACGATTCTTTCGCGTCGGCTAAAAAGCGCAAAGAAGCCCAGAATTTGCTTCAAAGGAAAATATTTTTTGTTCAGTAGTTTCAGGCCCTGTGAGGCCACTTCTCCAGTCACAATTTCGGCTTTAGCATCGACGAACTCGCCCAGCGGAACGCCTTTCATCGTGCAGGGAGCAATTTTCACGTGGCCGTTGTTGCGGATGCGTTTGACTTTTCCCGTGTTTCCAATCGTGTACATGTAAAGCAGCGCCCCCTCTTCGGAGAGATCGGTGCGGGGGTCTGCAGCGAACCATACGGGAGTCTTCACGCCCTCGCCGCTCTTTTTGAATGTCTCAAGACTGAGATATTTGTGATCGCGGAATGCCGCAAATCCCATGGCTTTGCTCCTGAACGTTCGATGCGCCTCATCATATATGCGGCACAAAAATACAGGACAGACATTCTTGTCTGTCCCCTTCCAGCCAAACGCGCAAAGGGCAGGCTCATGGTCGGCCTGCCCTTTGCGGATTTACGATCTTTGCTTTCTCTCCAACGAATCCGCGTCGCGTTTTTGCTACTCCATGTTTATTTCGAGCGGACGTATGTAACGTCCTCCGTGAAAGCGTCTTTCTGATCCTTGCGGAAGGTCCAAGTCGTTTTGAAATGATCGTTGTCGATGAAGGTGTAAACGGCGTGGTGCATGTGTCCGTCGTTCGGGCTCTTCAAGTTCGTGGCGCTCTCGTACTCAAACGTCACCGTCTTGGTGTCCGGCGCATACGTCGCACGCATCGTGGGCTGGTTGCCTGCCATGCAGTAGTGCGTTAGTTTCAGTTGGTCGCCGTCCAGGTAGTAGAGCGTGATCATCTCCACTGTCTTGCCCGCCTCCGTCACGCGCGCCCTCTCGATCACCGCCGTTCCGCCGGAAGTCACCTCGAGGTCCAACGTTGCTCTGTCTGTATTGGACTTCTCGGTCTCCCAGTGGCCGGCCAACGATTTCAGCTGCTCGAAAGCTGCTGTACCGTTTCCGCCCGCCTTCGCCGGTGCGATCGCAAAGGCCAACACCGCCGTTGTAACTGCCGCCAAGATTTTCGTTCCCATTCCACCGTTCATGATTCTCTCCTCCTTTGTTGACTAACCAACTCAACTGCTCAAACTCATCGCGCTGCCGGTGGAGCTTGCGATTGCTTTCCAAATTTCTGCGTCGCAAATCCGACTAAGACGCCGAGCAACATTCCGGGCAGCATGATGTCCCAGAGCAAGGCCATCCCCGCGCGCAGGATCACCAGAAGACTGAGCGCCGCGGCGATTCCGATTCCCGCCAGAATTCCCACTAACATGGAATGAAATCGCTGCGAAACGTACCCGATAGCAATTCCGGAAACCAGACCCTTCAACAGAGAAAACGTAATTACGCTGGTCATCACGGGAGCGAGGGACGGCACCAGGAAACCGCTGAGGCCGTCCAAAAGCCCCAGCGTGCCTCCCACAGCCAGTCCCAGCATTGGTTTCGTCAGGCTCATCGCGTTTCCTTGCTCTTGCGCAGTCTGCTTCAGCGCAACTTCCTTCAGCGCAGCGCCTTCCAATGCAACTTCGCTTGGCGCGACTCCGTGTGCTGCGACTTCACTTCGCGTTGGGGTCGGCTTGCATCACGCCGAACACATTGCCCTCGGTGTCTTCGCAATACGCGAAATAGCCAACCGTCGGAATCGGCGTCTTGGGCATAATGTTCTTTCCGCCCGCTTTCAGAACCGCAGCGACAGCATCATCCACCGAGTCCACGCCAATTGTGTTGGTCGTCGAAGTGATGCCGCCGGGTTTCTTCATCATCCCGCCGTTGATGCCTGGCTCGCCGTCTTTGCCGGTCACAACCATCCAGTACTCCATCGGGCCGGGCCACTTGTCGAATTTCCAGCCGAAAACCTTTCCGTAGAATGCGGCGGCGCGGTCCGGCTCCGCTGCTGGTATTTCAAAATGAATGACTCGAGACATAGTTCTCCCTCCTTGAATTTACGAGCGAAACTTTTGACATTTTTTCGGTTCTGTTTAGCGCGTGGCCGGTGTAGTTGCCGGAGTTGCTCCGTAGCGCTGCGTTGCGAAACCGACGATCATTCCCACGATGCTGCCCGGAAGCATGATTTCGAGATAATAGCCGTGCTGCATGTAAGCCACGAGAAATGCCAGCAGGCAGCCGACCGCCAGTCCGAACAGGATTCCCAGAGGCACCGAATTCACTTTGCGCGCGAAAATTCCCGCGGCGACTCCGGCGATGAGGCCCTTGATAGTAGATCCGATCACGATGCCGACGATCTGGGCTCGCACCGCGGGGGTAAACCACGCGGTGCCTCCGTCAATGGCGCCCAGCAAGGCTCCCAAGAGCAATCCGAGCAGGATTTTGTTCATTTGTCCGCCTCTCCTTTTTGTTCTCTGAAGTTCTATACAACGGGACCTGAAATTCCTTTAGATTTATCTTTTCAAAACCAGCAGAAGAATTACGCGCATCACCAAGTAGGCCAGAATCAACAAGATAAAGAAGCGGTAGCGGCGATAAAAGCGGGCAGTTTTCTCGAAAATGCTCTCGCGATGCGCTCCCACAGCAAGGCCGTCCAAGTAGCGGGAAACGTCCTGGCCAAAATCCTGAACCGCGGAATAACGCAAGTCGCGCCGTTCCGCGGTGGCTTTGACGCAAATGGCTTCGAGCGAACGATCCGGGCGCGGCGTGAAACCGGTGGGAGTTTTTTGCGTGAGGATGAATCGCAAGAGTGCGCCCAGCGAGAAAATGTCGCTGCGAGCGTCCAGCACTTCGACTTCCCCGCGAGCTTGTTCTGGAGACATGTAGCCAGGCGTGCCCATCACAGTGCCGTGACCGGTGATGACGGAACTCTTGGTTGAATCGCTTTCTTCGCCAGTTTGTTTTGGTTTTTCAACAATCGTGGCTTCCGGGTCGGCACCACGAACAGCGTTTGCCGCTTCCCCGCGCAGGATTTTTGCGAGGCCCCAATCCATTACGAGGACCTCGCCGAACGGGCCGACCATGATGTTGGCGGGTTTGAGGTCGCGATGAAGGACACCACGCGCATGAGCGAAGGCAACAGCTTCGCAGATGCGCAAAAAGAGTCGCAAGCGGTCTTGAACGGACTCGACGCCTTCGATGAATTTGTCGAGGCGCTGGCCTTCGACAAATTTCATGGTGTAGAAGACGCGACCATCGGCGAGCGTACCGACGTCGTGAACGGGGACGATTCCAGGATGTTCGAGGCGGGCGAGGACGCGGGCTTCGCGCATCAGACGGTTGGCAAAATCGCCGTCTGTTCCCGGCACGTCCAACACTTTCAGGGCGACGCGGCGTTCAAGCTTTTCGTCTTCGGCCGCGTAGACGACACCCATGCCGCCGCGCGCGATGCGTTCGAGCAAGCGGTAACGCGTGCCGGCGAGGTCCGGTTCGTCGGCGCCAGCGCGAAGGCGGTCGATGGCTTTGTCCGATAGAGATTTCATTTTGCTTCCCAGCCAAACACCGCGCGGGCTTCGCGTTGGAATTCTTCCTCGCTTCCGCAGATTTCGCGCAGGCGTTCCAGCGCACCACGACGAAATTCGCGCCGAGCCCACGACAGGGCGTTCGTTACGTCTGTGACGGGAATTCCGTATTCCGCGGCGAGCTTGTCGTACGAAATTGTTTCATCACCTGCCAGGTCGTATTCCTCGAAGAGACGAAATGTTCTTTCGCGCTCATTCGCTTCACAATATTTGCGCAAGTCCTCGACGGCAAGCTCGAAGAGACCGCGGATCCATTCTTTCTCGAAAAATTCCTCGAGCGATTCTGGCGAAGGAATCGCGGCGGGATCCATTACGGCACCGCCGAGTTCTTCTTCGGCGCCCGCGAAATCGAGCGCAACGTGCGAGACGTTACCGCCGCGCTTCAGGCGCTTGGCGGCTTTTTCTTCGTTCATCACGAAACTGTCGACGCAAAGGCGCAGGTAGGTGCGGAGACGGCTTTTTGCCGGGTCGAATTTTTCGAGCAGGTTACGTTCAATGAGCTGCACAAAAAACCCCTGCGTTAAATCCTGAGCGTCCTCGGTGGGTCGATTCCAGCGGAGGCGGACGTATTTGTAAACGGGCTTCCAGTACGCTGCGCAGAGGGTGTCCATCGCGCGGACGCGCTCGGCTTCGTCGCTGCTGCGCGCTGCGTCGAGCACCGACCACCGCGTTGGCGGGAAGCGGTCGCCACCTTGGTTGGATTTGTCTTCGTTCATTCTTTGTCTGGCGTCGCTTGGGGAGCTCGCGACGGGTGCCACCGCGCGCGGGAGGAGTTTAAGCACGCCGGGGGTGGCTGACAAGGCGTGTCTGGGCGAGGCGTCGGCTGGATGATTTGTCCGCGAGCGCTGGCAAGGATGAGGATTTCCATGTCCGGGGGAAGTGGCGAGTGCCGAGTGAGGAGTGGCGAGCAAGCCCACGCCCGGGGCGTCCAGAGAACCATGAAGTAAATGCATGACAATAATGGAGTTACGGACGTTGCTGTGCGTAATGAACGAGGTATAGAAGTCGCGAGGCAATGAGCTGCTGGGGACCCCACCCCCTTGTTTTTCACAAGAATATGATTCTATGAGGGTTAGATGGCGGAGGTATGCAAAAGATGTGATTCTAAAGAGGATAGCGTCCATCGAGGGTTTCTCGGAGCGGGAGGAGGAGAGGCAAGGCCCGTGAGTGGCGGAGGCAAGCAGGGGTTCTAATGCAGATGGTTCAAAGGCCACAGGGAAGAGACGGAAGTGGAGACAGCGATCGCGGTGGGAAATATCTGGCGAGCGAAACATGGAGAATGGTAGCAGGATCGCAGTGTATTGTCAAGAAGATGATAAGAATTTGTAGTTACTGTACGAATGAGAAAGGCGGATTCGAACGCGGATGGGGAAGTGCAGAGGGATCAAGAGTTTGGCGGGGAGTGATTGGATTGTTACGGTTGTGGAAATTTGTGGAAAAGTTGGGGGCGCTTGCCGCGATGCGCGAGCCGATAGGAAAAGCGGCAGCAGAGCTGCCGCACTCCGCGTGAATTCGGCGACTAGGTGAAAATATTCGTGTTGAGGAAGTCATTGCGGAACTTTCCGTTGGGGTCGAACTTTTTGGTTAGGGCTATGAATTCGGGGAGCTTTTTGTAGTGGGAGTGGAGTTGCTGGGGCTGCATGGTGAAGAGTTTGCCCCAGTGAGGGCGGGCCTGGAACGGGGCGAGTTCTTTTTCGATGATGGGGAGGAGTTGGCTGACGACAGGCCAGTCTTGCTTCCAGGTGAAGTGGATGGTGACGCAAGGTTGCTGGTAGCAAGGGCTCATCCAAAGATCGTCGGCGGCGATGGCGCGAATTTCGGTGATGAGAAGGTGTGGAGTGATTTGGTCGCGGAGGCGCTCGACGGCGAGGATGGCTTCGACGGCTTGGTGGCGCGGAACGAAGTATTCGGATTGGAGTTCTTTGCCGGCGCTGGGGGTGAAGCCCATGCGGAAGTGCGGCAGGCGTTCGTACCAGGGCCCGAGGACACCCATTTGTTCGGTGCAGTTTTCGGCGGAGAGCGCGGCGATGGGATGGAGATTTTTCGTGGCGAGCTTGGCGCCGAAGAATTCGGGAGTGGCGTTGAAGGCTTGGCCTTTTTCTGTGCGGGACTTCAGCCAGACTTCGCTGAAATTGTGGTTTTGCCAGTCAGTGAAGAGGCTGACGCTGTAGGCGCTGGCCTGTATAGCGTCGAAATGGTCTTTCATGGCGCTGAAGGAGAGATTTTCGTAGACGTATTGGCGCATCTGGTAAGTGGGCTGGATATCGAGCGTGATTTTTGTGATGACGCCTAGTGCGCCGAGACCGACGACTGCTCCTTGAAAAAAATTGGCGTCTTGCTGGCGCGAGAGTTTCACAACATCGCCGGAGGCGGTGACGATTTCGAGCGCGGAGACAGCGGTGGCGAGGTTGCCATTTTTTTCGCCGGAGCCGTGGGTGGCGGTGGTGCAGGCTCCGGCGACGGAAATGTGTGGGAGGGAGGCGAGATTGTGGAGCGCGAAGCCTTTGGCGTCGAGGAGTGGAGCGAGTTGGCCGTAGGTGATGCCGGCGTTGACGGTGACGGTGCGAGCTTGGGCATCGAGAGAGACGATTTCGTCGAGGGGCTTCAGGGAGAGGAAGGCATTTTTGCTGTCGGCGATGTTATTGAAGCAGTGGCGAGAGCCGAGGACTTTTAGTTTGGGTTGTTTTTTGACGAAGTCCTGGATCTGCTCGAATGACTTGGCGGCGTAGAGATTTTCGGTGCCGTATTCGAGGTTGCCGGCCCAGTTGGTGAGTTTGTCGGGGGCGGCCCAGGCCAGGAGACGAGAGACGGCGGGGATGGCGATAGTGGCGGAGGAGAGTTTGATGAAGGTGCGCTTGTTCATGGCGAAGTGGAGGATCCCTTTTTATTTTGAAAACGGGGCCATAGTACACGGGCGCAGCATGCTGCGCCACTACAACGGATCAGTCGGAGCGGAGGGCGACGATCGGGTCGATGGAGGAGGCGCGGCGGGCTGGAAGATAGCCGGCGAAGAGCGCGACCAGGAGAAGAAGCACGGAGACGGCGGCGATGGTGGGTAAATCGCTGGGGGAGAGGCCAAAGAGCATGCTGGAGATGAGGCGGCAGGCGGCGATGGCGCAAGGAATTCCGATGGCAAGGCCAATGATGGCCAGTGCCAAAGTCTCTCGCAGAACGATCCAGAGAACATTTTCGCGTTGAGCGCCGAGAGCGACGCGGATGCCGATTTCGCGAGTGCGGCGCGTTACAGCGTAGGACATCAATCCATACAAACCAATAGAAGCCAGCAAGAGCGCGAGAGCGGCGAAGAAGCCGGAGAGCATGGCGATGACACGTTCTTCGGCGAGCTGGCCGCTGACGACTTCGGCGACGGATTTCGTGCTGAGGACGTATTCGTGGCCGAGGGAATCGATCTCCCGGCTAATGGCTTTGGCGACGGCATCGGGAGATTCGGCGGTCCGGACAATCAGGTTGCCCCAGGTGCGCGGATATTGAAGCGCAGAGAAGTAGAGAACAGGCCGGGAGGCGTCGCGAAGATTGATGACGCGGGCGTCGGCGACAATGCCGATGATTTGGAGATTCTGGAAGTCGGGCATAACACCGAAGTGGACGGTTTTGCCCAGCGCATCGCCAGCGGGAAAGAGACGGCTGGCGAGTGCAGCGCTGACGACAGCGACGTGCGGATGATGATCGTCGTCGACTTGGTTGAAGATGCGGCCCTGGAGCAGCGGAATTCCGAGCGTTTGGAAGAAACTTGGCGACACTTCGTCGGCGTTGGCATCGGCGTTTGCGGTGGCTGGATCCGCGGAGGCGCGGGAAACGGCGTCGTGCCACGCTTCGGGCTCGGGAATCGAAAGGCCGGAAAAGCTGGCAGACGTCACACCCGGGACCGCACTTACGCGGCCGAGAACCTCTTGATGGTAGGCACTAGCGTTGAGATTTTGATAGCCGCCGGGGCGGGGATAGAGGCTGATTTGCAGCACGCTTTCTTTGCGGAAGCCGAGATCGAGATTGCGAAGTTTTTCAAAGCTGCTGACAAGGAGTGCCGCGCCGAGCAATAAAACCGTCGAGAGAGCTACCTGAGTGATGATGAGTGCGCGACTAAGCTTGCCGGGGCCGCCGCTCAAACCGCGTGCGCCTTGCTGGAGCACTGCGGCGGGATCCTGGCGAGAGGCGCGCCAGGCGGGGGCGAGTGCGAAAAGAATTCCAGTGAAGATGGCGACGGCAATGGTGAGAGAGAGGACGCGAGGGTCGGGGCTTAGGTCAAATGAAACTGGGACTTCGTTATCGCGCGTCATGAGAAAAACGAGCAGATGGCTGCCCCAGTGGGCAAAAGCGAGGCCGAGGATCGCACCGGAAAGAGAGAGGACGAGGCTCTCGGTGAAAACTTGCTGCGCGAGGGACCAGCGGCTGGCTCCGATGGCGACGCGGACGCTCAATTCGTGACTGCGCGCGGCGGCGCGAGCCAGCATGAGGTTCGCGAGATTGACGCAGGCGAGCAGCAAAATCAGCGCGACGATGGCGGCGAGGATGTAAAGCGGGCGCACGAATTTGAAACGGAGGCCGGTGGAGAAGCCTTTGGCGGCGGGAGTAATCTCCAGGCCCATTGAGAGGAAGCGGTCGCGGCGAGGCCCGGGCGTATCGGTGGAAGCGGTGGCGCGGAGGACATCCGGCCAGACGGGTTGAAGCTGGGCGCGAGCTTGCTCAATGGTGACTCCGGGTTTGAGGCGAGCGGTGACAAACAGCCAGAGCAGGCCACGATTTTCGAGGTTGAAGTCGTTGCCTTCAGCGAGGGTTGGAAAAGCAGTGATGGGAATGGTGATATCGGGCGGCTCGCCGCTCGTCATGCCTGCAAACCATTTGCGGGTGACGCCAACGATGATGAATGGCTGGCCTTCGACGCGGATTTGTTTGCCGATGACGTCGAGCGCGCCGGCGAAACGACGCTGCCAGAAGGCATAGCCCAGGACGGCGACTTGGGAGGTTGTGCCGCTGGCGGGATCGGAATCCGCGGGGATAAAGAGACGGCCGAGAAGCGGAGTTGCGCCGAGCTCGGAGAAGCAATTGCCGGAAACGCTGCTGATGTGTTCGCGAGAAAGAGAGCCGTTCGCTTCCACGTTGAGCATACCGCCACCGCCCCAGCCGACGAGGCTGGTGAAAACGCGCTGGTGGCGTTCGAGTTCGCGGAGCATGGGATAAGAGAATGGCACTTTAGCGTCGGGGCGAGTGGCTCTGAGTTGGACGAGTTGTTCGGGGTGCTGGACGGAGAGGTCGCGGAGGAGGAGTGCGTTGATTAGGGTGAAGATGGCGGTGTTGGCGCCGATGCCGAGGGCTAGGGAGAGGATGGCGACGGTGGTAAAGACGGGAGATTTGGAGAGAGTGCGGAGGGTGTAACGCAGCGTTTGCAGCAGGGTTGCGATGGTGATCGCTCCTGGGTTATTGGACTCGGAGTTGCTTTCCACAAATACGCCAACTGCGCGCGGGAATCAAGCTTTGACATTGGATGTCAGTGGAAGAGCACAGACTGAAGTCTGTGCTACCAAAAACAAAAACGGGCGGCTCGCCGAAGCGCACCGCCCGTTTCATATTTTTGTGAAGTGGAATTAGAGGGGTTGGACGTTCGAGGCCTGCAGACCCTTGGGGCCCTTGGTCACTTCGAATTCAACCGCTTGGCCATCATTCAACGACTTGTAGCCATCAGCCACGATCGCGGAGAAATGGACGAAAACGTCCTCACCGCTCTGGCGCTGGATGAAACCGAAGCCCTTGCTGGCATTGAACCACTTCACTGTTCCTTGTTCTTTACTCACTGCTGTACTCTTTTCTGTCGGTTGGGTTGCAACCGAGCATTACTAAATTGAGCTATTTGGTGCCTCGAAATCCGAACCCCTCTTAAGAGTTACGGCCGCTTTCAGACGTAAAAAAAGGCCGCAAGTTTGACCTTGCGACCGCTTTACAAATCCAAAGGCGATACAAGAGCAACAAACGCAAGAGCAGGATACCACTTTCCCCTGAAATTGCAAGTGGAATTTTCGAAACGTTTGTTTCGCGTGCCTGGGCGTGAAACTTCGGCCGGATCAATCCGGAAGTATGGCTTCGCTCGTGATAGTGAATTGCGCGGCAACTCCAGCGGGCTTGGCGAGGCTGGAAGTTGCGATGGGTTGACCACCGCCGATCCATGCTTCGACTTCGCCGGGGAGGATGCGGTGCTTCCCCGAAGCGTCTACGATGCTCAAATCGCGATCACGGAGGACGAACTTCACGGTTTTCTTCTCGCCGCGGTCGAGATGAACTCGCGCGAATCCGGCTAACGAACGCAGCGGCGCACCATCGAGGCTGATGTGTGCGAGATAAAGCTGCACGACTTCATCGCCGGCAACAGAGCCGGTATTTTTGACATCGGCGGAAATAGTGACCGCGTCCGTGGCGGAAATACTTGTGTGGTCGACGCGCGGCTGGCTGTACGCGAATGACGTGTAGCTCAAGCCAAAGCCGAAGGGATAAAGCGCTTCACCATCGAAATAGCGGTACGTGCGCTTGGCCATCGAATAGTCGTCGAAGGCCGGAAGCTGGTCCACGGATTTGTAGAACGTGACCGGCAAACGTCCTGCGGGACTGAAATCGCCTGCGAGCGCTTCGGCGACGGCTGTTCCGCCCTGGCCTCCGGGATACCACGTTTCGAGAATGGCAGAAATATTAGGATTGGCGTCCGCCCAACTGACGGCGAGCGCGCTGCCGTTCGTCAAGATGAGAATAGTCGGTTTGCCGGCGGAAGCGATGCGTTCGAGAAGTTGTTCTTGCGGAGCGGGCAAGTCGATGCGCGTGCGGTCTCCGCTCGAAAAACCCTCGGCGCTCACTTTCATCTCTTCGCCCTCAATGCGCGGTGAAAGGCCCATGACGGCAATGACAAGATCGGCGTTGCGTGCCGCGTCGACGGCTTGCGCTTCTTCGCCGCCCGGCAGGCTCCAGATGAGGCGAGCTTCTGAGATGCGAATGTTTTGATAGTATTCGATCTTCAGCGAATACGGATGGCCCTTTTCGAGATGGAGTTTTTTGGTTTCGGTGTTAGCAGGGCGATGAAGAGTCCAGTCTTCAGCGACAAGAGCGCCATCGAGCCAGACGCGAAAGCCGTCCTCGCCGGTAAAGCCGAGTAAGTAGTCCCCTGATTCGGGCGGGACGATCACGCCAGTCCAACGCGCCGAATATTTATTGAGCAGTTGCGGCGAGACGCCGGAATCACCCCAGCTGAAATCGACGGCCGCATCGACGCGGCTCAACACGGGAGAGCCCTCGAGCGTCATGTTGGAGAAATAATCCGCTTTCAAGCCGTGCTGGCTGCAGGATGCGGTAGTGCAAAGGGCGTCTGAGGGAATGGATTTCGTGACAGGGCCGACCAGGCCAGTCCCTTGGACGAAAACGATTTTGGATTGCGGAAAGCGATTGCGAATGCCGGCAAGTATCGTAATCGGATTGGAAGGCGTACCGCTGTAGTTTCCTTGTAGGGCGTCCAGACTGTCCGCGTCAGGACCGATCACGGCAATCGTTGCAGGCGCGTGCTTCAGGGGAAGAAAATTGTTTTTATTTTTGAGCAACACCAGCGATTCGCGCGACATACGAAGCGCGATCTGATGGTGCGCTTCCGTATCGTTGTCGGCCGCGGTCAGTTTGGAAAAGGGAACGGAAGAAGGCGGATCGAACAAGCCGAGCTTAAAACGCGCGATGAACAAGCGGCGCAACGCGCGGTCAAGATCCGCTTCAGAAAGCAGGCCCTGATGCACGGCCCCCAGAATCCCCTGGGGATCCGCATTCATATTGTTGCGAGAGTCGCCGCAGATGAGATCCATGCCGGCTTTAAAGACGGCAGCTGCGGCGGCTTCAGGAGTGGGCGTGAATTTGTGGCCCTTGTATACGTCAGCGACGGCACCGCAATCGGAAACAACGTAGCCCTGGAAGCCCCAATCTTTGCGGAGATGTTCCACGAGCAGCGCGGAATTCGCGCAGGCCGGTTCGCCGTTCAGGCGATTGTAGGCGCACATGAGGGATTCGGCTTTGCCTTCGATGATGGCGGCGCGAAACGCGGGTAGATAGGTTTCTTCCATATCGTGGCGAGAGGCTTCGACGTTCACACTATGACGCGTGGACTCGGGTCCGCTGTGAACCGCAAAATGTTTCGGCGTGGCGATCGTCTTGAAGTAGTTCGGATCGGTGCCTTGCAGGCCGGTAATAAACGCGACACCGAGACGCGCGGTAAGGAATGGGTCTTCTCCATACGTCTCCTGACCGCGTCCCCAGCGCGGATCGCGAAAGATGTTGATGTTTGGAGACCACACGGTGAGGCCGCGATACCAATCCGTCGAGCCGTCCGAGTGAACTGCAGCGGAATACTTGGCGCGAAATTCCGTGCTGATTGTGTCGGCCACGTCATGCATTAGCGGTTCATCGAAAGTGGCGGCCATGCCGATGGCCTGCGGAAAAACCGTGGCGACGCCGGCGCGGGCCACGCCGTGGAGTCCTTCGTTCCACCAGTTGTATGCGGGAACGTGAAGCCGCGGAATCGCGGGAGCAATATGCCCGAGCTGATCGACTTTTTCTTCGAGCGTCATCCGGGAAATCAAGTCGTCGGCGCGCTGCTCGACGGGAAGCTTGGAATTCAGATAGGGCGCATCCGCAGGCGCTTGCTGCGCACAAAGCGCAGGTGACATGACGGCGCAGAGGAATACACAAGCGACAAAGTTCATTTTGTTTTTCATGCTTCGTCCATCCGATAAGCGATTTGGAGTTGGCACAAACCGACGCAGGGCCCATCGAACACATATCGATTCGATGGGACACTACCATCGCTGAAGAGCGCGTGTAAACGGGAATCGAACAGGCTGAGAACTAGAGAGTTCGCGCGAGCACGTCGAAGCAGCCGTTCCAGCCGCGGTCGTGTTCCTGGCGATCCTTCTCGGTGAAGAAGCCAGTATGGGTGAGAACAATTTCCGTGGAGTCACCACGCGCGAAGAATTCGACAGTGACCTGGGTTTCAGGGCTTTCGGGATTTAATTTAGTGCGCGAACCATCGGGCTCTTGCTTGGTCCAGGACCAGCTAAAGACGATCTTTTCGGGAGGCTTGACTTCGAGATATTCGCCTTGTCCCCAGTACGTCTCGCCTTTGCCGGGATCGCGAATCTCCATCAAGTAACGGCCGCCGGTGCGGATGTCCTGCACATGATGCGTGATTACGTGCGCAGACACGTCCCTGCACATCCATTTCTCTAGCTGTTCGCGCTCGGCCCACGCGGCGAAGACTTTTTCGCGCGACGCCGCGAACGTCCTGCGGATTTGGAGCGTGAAACCGGGGCTTGTTTGGCCTTGCCGTGCGATTGCCATGATTGGTTCTCCTTGCTGACATTCGTTTCCAGATATTTCGCCAGGGCATCAAATTGAACTTCCCAGAACGCGCAGTATTGCTGGAGCCATGCAGCGGCATTCTTCATCGGTTGGGCAGCCAATCTGCAACGGTGAACGCGGCCATTGACTTGGCGTTCGAGCAGGCCCGCGGCTTCCAGGACGCGCACGTGTTTCGAGACGGCCGGCAAAGAAACACGGAAAGGTTCGGCCAGTTGCGTGACCATGGCCTCGCCCTGCGCGAGGCGAGCCAGAATGGCGCGGCGAGTGGGATCGGCAAGCGCGCCAAACGTGGCATCCAGCGCCGCCATTGAATAGTTAACCATACGGTTTAATATCATCGGAAGCGCAGGAAATGTCAAGGCGTCTTTAGAGAGCGAACTTCTACGCGTCTTTAGAACGGCAGGAAATGACGACGAAAATTTATTCGGGTTTGTCTTTGAGATCGAGCACGATCTTCAAAATTTCGGTCGAGAGCGCCGCTGAGTCGACGTTGTCCATGTTGGCGAACACAACGATTCCCGCGCGCCGCTCCGGCGCAAGGATGATCGAGGTGCTGGTGCCTTGCTGGCCGCCGGTGTGCTCCACAAGCGCCAGGCCATATTTCCTTTGCGTGCCCCAGCCAAGTGCGTAGCTATTCTGCGAACCGTCCGCCACTTTCTGCGGCGTCCACATCACTTCACGCGTGGCCGGCTTCAGGAGCTTGTTAGCCATGATCGCGATTTCAAATTGGGCCATATCGTCCGCAGAGGAGATCAGGCCCCCGCCGGGGATTTTGTAGCTGGAGTCCAGAACGCCCGCGTTCTGCACGACGCCACCTTTGTCTTTGTGATACCAGCGAGAGCGGTGGGGAACAATCGCAAAGGAATCGTCAGCTTGCGTCTCTGCCATCCCGGCGGGCCCGAAGATGTTTTCCTTCACGTAGTCCACGTATTTTTCGGAGGCGGCGCCTTCGAGGACGCAGCCGAGCACCGTGTAGCCGTATGTTGAGTATTGGAATTTCGTACCGGGTTTCGCAACCAGCGGATCGCTGGCGAAGATTTGCAGTGATTCTTCCATGCTTGCGAAATGCTTCGCGCTGTCGTCCGGAATGTCGCCTTTGCCGTCCGGGTTGTAGTGCCGGATGCCTCCCAGATGGCCGAGCAGCTCGCGCGTGGTGATGGGCCACTCTTTCTTGGGGAAGGCTGGGCAGTACTTTTGCACCCCGGCATCGAGATCCAGCTTTCCGCGCTCCGAAAGCTGGAGAATAGCGGTCGCCGTGATGGGCTTGGAAATCGAGCCCAGCCGGAAAAGTGTGAAGGGCGTCGCCGGAACAAAATTTTCAAGATCGGCCATTCCGAAGCCCGCGGACCAGAGCAACTCGCCGTCCTGGACGACCGCCACGGAAATTCCCGGGACGCTGTTGGCGGCTAGGAAACTTGAGGCGGCTCTTTCGATCTGCGCGCGCTTCTCGGCGGAAAGACTCTTGGTCTGCGCGTGAAGCAGCGCTGAACCGAAAGAAAAGACCACCAGCACGGCTACGAACAGCTGGGCGGACCATGTTGCTTTCGGAAGTTGGGCCATAGGAGTGGGTTTCACGTGAAACACCTCGCGGGAGAGTCTATCCCGGACTGCCCTGCATAGGAACAGCCACAGAATGAGGCGTCGGCCCTTCGCCCTTGTATGGAAATCGTGTATTGAGTAGGTCACCCCCTCCTCTAACGGAAAGCGTTGACCTGGACTGTAACAGCTACTTAACATAAGGAGATGCGCCCGAAGCTCCAGACCTTGTTGGGTACTGTGCTGTTTGCCGGAATTGCCGTGGCCGCGGGCGGTTGCGAGGATGCTGCGAAAAATGGCGTTCAAGCGCGCGTCCCGGCGCTGGCCCCTGTGCATGGCGCTACTGCTCAAGTTCCAGCCACTATCGGAGAGCTTCCGCTGCCCAAACTTTCGCCCGAATGGCTGGCGGCGATGGCGCTTCGAGTTCCCAGTCCCAAGGATTACTTGATCGCGCAGGTGGAAGCCAAATTCGCTTCCGGCGAGCAGAACTACAAAGCGGGACATTTGGAAGCCGCGCGGCACGATTTTGACGAAGCCGTCGACTGGATGCTGACCAGCGGCTACGACCCGAACAGCGACCCCAAGCTCAGCGAACTGTTTCATCGCGTGGTGGATACCGTCTACGGATACGAACTGCAAGCCTTCCGCGCGGGCGACGGTTTTCAGGAAGCTCCTGCTGTGCCCGCGCCGATTGACGAAGTAGCGGAGATGACCTTTCCCGTCGATCCGAAGCTGAAAGCTCGGGCAGAAGAAGCAGCCAAGAATATTTCGCATGACATGCCGCTCACGGTGAACGACGAAGTACTCTCCTTTCTGAATTTTTTCCAGACCCCGCGCGGCCGCGCCATTGTGGAGACGGGGCTGCGGCGCTCCGGGCGCTATCGCGAAATGATCGGGCGCGTCTTGCATGAAGAAGGCGTTCCGCAGGATTTGATTTATCTGGCGCAAGCGGAAAGCGCGTTCCAGCCGTTGGCGCTCTCGAGAGCTGGGGCACGAGGCATCTGGCAGTTCGTGGCCTATCGCGGCATGGAATACGGTCTGCGGCACACCTGGTGGATCGACGAACGGCAGGATCCTGAAAAAGCCACGCGCGCGGCCGCGCAGCATCTACGCGATCTGTACGGGCAATTCGGCGATTGGTATCTGGCAATGGCCGCGTACAACTGCGGCCCGGGAAACGTACAGAAGGCCATCGAGCGGACGGGCTACGCTGATTTCTGGGAGCTCTATAAACGCAACGTGCTCCCACGCGAAACCAGAAATTACGTGCCCATCATTCTGGCGCTTACGCTGATCGCCAAGGACGCCGCGCATTACGGTATTCAAGTGGATCCGGAACAGCCCGTGCCGACGGATGTCGTGAAGCCCGGACGCGCGATCGATCTTCGGCTCGTAGCGGAAACCATCGACGTCGATGTCGATACTCTCCGCAATCTGAATCCCGCGCTGCTGCGCCTTGCGACGCCGGACGATCCTTCCTTCGAGATGCATCTGCCCGTGGGCAGCGCAGAAAAATTTTCCGCGGAGATCGCGGATATTCCCGCCGACAAATGGGTGAGCTGGCGGCGGCATCGCATTGAAGCCGGCGAGACGCTGACTTCCATCGCGAAAAAATATCGCGTGACGCCAGCGGCAATTTCCGACGCGAATAATCTGGATCGCCACGCGGCGCTGGATGTCGGTGAGAAATTAATCATTCCCGCCGCGGCTCCGGTGGAGTCCAAGAGCCGCCTGGTGCGTTATCGCGTACGTAAAGGCGACACGCTCGGCGGAATCGCAGACCGTTTCAGCGTGCCCACAGAAGACGTGCGTAAATGGAATCACATGAGCACCAACCATGTTAGCCGCGGGATGGTGCTGCGCATTTACACTGTCGGCGGCGCGCCGGAAATCGCCCCGGAGCACGGCCGCTCGAAAACGAGCTCCAAGGCGCGTACCCCCCAGGCCGCAGCCGCCCCCAACCAGGCCGCGGCCGCTAATCAGAATTAAGCCATTTATATACAATAAGTTAGCTGCCAAGAAGAAGGGAGAACGGCTACGGCCTCTCTTCACTCGGACACCTGCCTGCCGCGCCGTTACAGCAGAATGCTTGACAACTTTGCAGGAGTACGATAACAACTTCGCTGCGGCGGAGGGGAGTTGGCGACTCCAGCTGATGCAGCGTCCCGCAGGCCATAGGCTTGTGGAGTACCCCTCGGGAGGATGGAATGGATTTCGAGAAAGACAACTTCGAAGACGACAACGAGCTGTCACGGCTGGACGAAGAAGATGAGTTGGCCGGCGGTGAAGAAATCGTAGAGACCGAGGAAGAAGAGATCCTCATCACCGAGGAAGAGCCTGTAGCGGCGGCGCCGGCGGCCAAAGCTGCCTCCAAGCCCGCGGCTAAACCGGCGAAGAAGGCGGCTCCAAAGAAGAAGGCTAAAGCGCCCGCCAAAAAAGCTAAGCCTAAGGCAAAAGCCAAAGCGAAACCTAAAGCAAAGCCGAAGAAGACGGCGAAGAAGGCCGCCAAGAAGAAAAAAAAGCGCTAAGACTGCGCGTAGCACTGAATTTTTGAGAACGCGAAAGGGCTTGGGCCATCGTCCAAGCCTTTTCCTTTTGAGAACAAAAATAGTTCACTCTGGTACCCGAAGCACGGGAGCGCTCTCCCGTTTAGACATCGCTCCGCTTTCAAATCGGGAATCCCTCGCATTTACGAACAGAGTGCTTGACGAAATATATAACTGCCGTTAGCATGACCGCCGTATGTTACGGGCAGTGGAACAGATACGCCGGATGCGCGGCGGGGCGCAGTCTCATCTGATGCGCTGCTCGGACGGACACTACTACGTCGTTAAATTCCAAAATAATCCTCAACACCGCCGCATTCTGGTCAATGAACTGCTAGGAACGAAGCTAGCGGCGCGGCTGGGGCTGCCGACGACGCCCGTGGCGATTGTCGAGGTGTCCGAAGAATTGATCCGCTTGACGCCCGATCTGGCGATGGAGATGCCGCGCCAGCGAATTCCATGCCAGGCTGGGCTGCAATTCGGTTCGCGCTATCCCGGCGATCCCCGGCGGCTATCGTTGCACGATTTTCTCCCCGACGAACAGTTGCGCCAGGTCGCAAACTTGCATGATTTCGCGGGCATGCTGGTTTTTGACAAATGGACCTGCAATACCAACGGCCGCCAGACGCTCTTTTTTCAGGAGCCGGTTCGCAGTATGCACGCGGCGGCGGATTCTTCAGCGGGAGAAAAAACGGTAACGCCCTACAGCACGCTGATGATCGACCAGGGCTTTTGCTTCAACGCCGGAGAATGGAATTTCCCCGACGCGCCGCTGCGGGGCCTGTATGCGCGCAATCGCGTGTACGAAGCCGTGACCGGCATGGAATCGTTTGTGCCCTGGCTTGACCGTCTGGAAAAACAGATGACCGAGCGCTCCGTGGACGAAATCACGAAGCAAATTCCACCGGCTTGGTACGAGGACGATTTCGACGCCATGCTGCGGGTCTCCGAGCAACTGCTGCGGCGGCGCTCGCGCGTCCCGGACCTCATCCTGGAGGCCAAGAAATCTAATCGCCAGCCCTTTCCCAACTGGACATGAACGAACTGGACGTGACTTATGACTGAAAGCTCCGTTGAATCCATGCAACCCGAACGCACCTGCGCCTATCGCATTCTGCGCTACACGCCGAATCTTGTGCGCGACGAGTGGGTGAACATCGGTGTCCTGGTTTACGATCCGCAGTCCGGCGAACGCCGCCTCCGCCTCATCGAAGAGCAGGAGGAGTATGCGCGTCTTCGCCGGCTGCATCCTGAAGCCGATGAATCTCTTCTGCGCGCCCTGCGCGACAATCTCGAAGACCGCTTCGATTCCTTCCGCAGTTTAAACGGCCACGGCTCAAACGGCGGCGCTTCCAACGGTAGCGCTATGCAGGAACTCCTCCGCAAATGGGACGATACACTGTCCAACGCACTGCAACTCGCGCCGCAGAAGGGCGTGATCGCGAACGATCTGGACGCCGAACTAGAGCGCCTCTACGGCGACCACGTTGCGCTGCCGCGCGTGCCCAGCCGAGTCGGCGCGCCCGGAAGCCGCGTACAAATGCGCTCGTATTGCTCGCAGGTTTTTCGTCAGGCTCGCATTTGGGACCGCATCCAGAAATCCGTCCGCGCCTCCGAATTCACTTTTCCAGGCGATCCCATGCGCATTGATTACAGTTACCGGCGGAACGGCACGCGCGGATTCATTCAGACACTCTCCGTGTCGCGCGCGCCCGGCGACGCCAAGGGAATTGCCCACACATTCGAAGACATTGCCGCCAAATCCTCACTCAAAACAGAATTTGCCGCCATCACGGATATCGACCTGAAGGAAAACAACGATCGTAATCGCTTCGTCGCTCGCACGCTCCGTGACGTGGGCATCGAGCCGGTTCCGCTCGAACATTTCGCGGTGTGGGTTGCAAAACTGAAACCGATGATTCAGTGATTTTCATTCCGCTGCAGTGGAAGCAAGGAGAGGGAAGCTCACGACCGCGCGGACTCACCATTGCCGTTACGAAACAGCTAGGACAAGCAGCGTCGCGTCGTCATGCCAGTGCCCCTGGCTGAATTCACCCGCAACGGCCAGAATTTTCTCCTGCAACGCGGAAGCGGTCGCCGCGCGATGCTCCTGCAATAAACGCAGCAGCCGCACCTCGCCAAATTCTTCCTCTACGGCATCGCAAGCTTCCGTCACACCATCCGTAAAGAGAATGAGGCGGTCGCCGGATACCAGCCGCGCGGTTCCTGTTGCAAACTTCTGTTTGGGAAAAACGCCGAGAACTCCGCCACCAGCCTGCAACCGTTCATGAGATCCGTCACTGTGCAACAGGATAGGCGCGTTGTGCCCCGCGTTGGCGTAGTGCAGGACCCGCCCAGGTCCGTCGAGCTGCGCGTAAAAAAACGTGATGAAGCGGTCATTGCCGGTGTTGTGGCAAACGAGCGAATTCAGCCGCGCACACAGCCCATCCGGCGTCATGGAGGGCGAGGCAAGACCACGCACAGCGGCCTGGAGGTTGGACATCAGCAGAGCGGCGGGCAGCCCTTTTCCCGCTACATCCGCAATGCACAGGCCCAGCGTACTTTCGTCGAACTCCAGCACGTCGTAATAATCGCCGCCGACGCTTTGCGCCGGTTGCCACGCACCTGAAATCTCGTATCCCGCGCGCTGGGGAATGCTCTTCGGAAGAAGCCCTTGCTGGATGGACCGCGCTTCTGCGACTTCCCGTTCCTGCTGGTGAAACTGCAGAGCGATCTCCCTGTGGTCCTGGTTTTCCTGCGCTGTGCGGCGGCGAGCTGCGCGTTTCTCGCGGCCCAAGCCAATTTGCTTTTGCAGAATCTCCAGCAGCCGCGTGTTAGTCCACGGCTTCTCAACAAAATCGGCCACGCCGTACTGCATGGCTTCAACCGCCAGCCCCACCGTGGCCCAGCCGGTCATCACGACAATCGCTGGCGCGTCCGCAATCTCTTTCAGGTGGCCGAGCAGGTCCAGACCTTCGCGGCCCGAAGTGGTATCCCGCGCATAATTCAAATCCATGAGCAGTAGGTCAAACTCACGCGCCCCCAGCGCCCGCAGCATCTCCGCAGGCGAGGCCACTCCTTCCGTTTCGTAGCCCTGGCCCTTCAACAGTAATCGCAACGCATTCAACACATCGGGCTGGTCGTCGGCAATGAGTATTCGTGGGGGTGTCGTAACCATGTTGGTCGTGGTCTCACGAAGGAAGCGGCAGGCTGGCTTCCACCTTTAATCAGATGTAAGCCCTTTGTTCTGGATACATAAAGGCGGATGAAACCACGGTCGGGCTACAGGTTCGACCAGTTGCGGGAAAAGACGTCCCACATCCGGACAGGTGTCCGAATCTAATACAGGCTCCGGGATTGGCCTTTAGGTTGTTCCTGCCGAAGCCAAATTTCTTAGGCCATACATCGCTCGAAACAGTTTTAGAAGAGCCGTACTAGAGAACCGGCTCTGACCAGTTTTCCAGAGTGTCCTTCACCTTGTGCAGGAACTGGTGCGCGACAGCGCCATCGACCACGCGGTGATCGTAGCTCAGTGTCACATAACACATGGAGCGAATGGCGATGGAGTCGTTGATCACCACGGGACGCTTCTCGATCATGCCGAGGCCCAGGATGCCCACGTTGGGCTGGCTAATCACCGGCAGCCCGAAAAGCCCGCCGAAGACGCCCGGATTAGTGATGGAGAAGGTCCCCTCCTGCACTTCCTCGGGTTTCAATTTCTTCGAACGTGCCCGCTCCGCCAGGTCGTTCAGCGTGCGCTGGATACCGAGTACATTCTTTTCGTCCGCGCCTTTCACCACCGGCACGATCAGGCCCCAATCGAGGGCCACGGCAATCCCGATGTTGATCTCCTTGTGTAGAATCACGTTCGTTCCGTCGAGCGATGCGTTCATTGTCGGAAACGCCCGCAGCCCCGCGACCGCCGCCTTTACGAAGAACGGCATAAACGTCAGCTTGGTCTCGTAGCGCTTTTCGAACTCGTCCTTGGATTTCGCGCGCAGCGAAGCCACCTTGGTCATGTCGATCTCGTCCACGGAGTAAACGTGAGGAGAAACGCGCTTCGAAGCCACCATGTGCTCCGCAATACGTTGCCGCATGTTGCTCATGGGCTCGACGGTGTAATTGCCGAAGTACATCTTCTCGCGCGGAACGGCTGATTCGAACGCGACGTGGATCTGTCCGCCGGAAGTCGCCGGAGGCGCTGGTGCCGCGGACGGAGCCGACGGCGGCGGCATAGCAGGACGCGCTGGCGCAGCTGCTGGAGCTGCCGCGGGAGCGCTGGGCGGAGCCACTGCGGGTGTACCGCCAGCAGCTATCACTGCCTCGATATCTTGTTTGCTGATCCGGCCGCCCGCGCCCGTCCCCGGAATCGTCGTCAGGTCAATGCCATGTTCCGCTGCCATGCGGCGCACCAGCGGCGAGCTATGAATGCGCTCTCCGCCAGAGCGTGGAGGCGCAGCGGCAGGCGCTGACGCAGGAGCTGCTTGCGCTGGTGCAGCCGGAACCGTAGGTCTCGCTGCTGGAGGCGGTGCTGGTGCTGCCGCTGCGGGAACCGCTTGCGCCGCCTTTGCGGGAGCTGGCGCCGGTGCAGCTGCCGCAGAACCTGCGCCGTCAATCACCGCCACGACCGTCTGAATCGGCACGGTCTGCCCTTCATTGACCTTGATCTCCTTGAGCACGCCAGCCGAAGGCGAAGGAATCTCCGCATCCACCTTGTCCGTCGAAATCTCGAACAAAGGCTCATCCCGCTCGACTTTGTCGCCCGGCTTCTTGAGCCACTTGGTGATCGTCCCTTCAAAAATGCTTTCGCCCATCTGCGGCATAACGACGTCTGTGGCCATCTGCATTCTCCTGTCAGGCATCAATTCCGTTGTAGGGGCACGGCATGCCGTGCCCGTCCAAACACGCTCTAATACCGTGCAAGTTCCTTCGCTGCGTCAAAAACCTTCTTCGCATTCGGCAAAAAATATTCCTCGAGCGGCGGTGAATACGGCACTGGCGTATCGAGTGCCGTCACGCGCATTAATGGCCCATCCAGATCGCCGAATGCCTTCTCGCAAAGAATCGCCGCAATTTCTCCAGCAATTCCGCCCGTCTTTGTGTCTTCGTGAACCACCAGACACCTGTTGGTCTTCTTCACTGATTGCAAAATCGTCTCTTCGTCCAACGGAAGCAGCGTCCGCAGATCAATCACCTCGGCCTCGATGCCTTCCTTCGCCAGCGCATCGGCCGCTTCGAGCGAAGTATGCATCATTGCCGCGTAAGAAATGATCGTTAGATGCTTACCCTCTCGCCGCACGATGGCCTTCCCAATCGGCACGGTGTAATCCTCGGTCGGAACCTCGCCTTTGATCCGCCGGTAAAGAAATTTGTGCTCGAAGAAAAGACACGGATTGTTGTCGCGCACCGCCGCCTTCAGCAATCCCTTTGCGTCGTATGGCGTCGAAGGATAAATCACTTTCAAGCCCGGCGTATGCACGAAATACATTTCCGGGTTCGCCGAATGAAACGGCCCGCCATGTACAAAGCCGCCCGAAGGCCCGCGCATCACCATGGGTGCAGGCGCATTCCAAAGGTAATGGCCTTTGGCCACGAAATTCGTAATCTGATTGAACGCGCACACGATGAAGTCGATGAACTGCAGCTCCGCAATCGGCCGCAAACCCGCATAGCTCATCCCGCAAGCCGCCCCAATGATGGCGCTCTCACTGATAGGCGTATCGATCACGCGTTCCCAACCGAATCGCTCCAGCAAACCTTCGCTGGTCTTGAACGCGCCGCCATAAACACCTACGTCCTCGCCGAGCAACACCACCGCCGGGTCGCGTTCCATCTCTTCAAACATCGCCTGCTTAATGGCTTCGAGAAACGTGATCTGGTTTCCGTTTTCGGTTTTGTTATCGGGCGCCATGGCTACCTCTTCACCTTTCTCGAAGCGCCGGAAGCCACTGCTGTTTTCGCGGGGCTTTTCGCCGCCGGTTTGCCATTGGTCTTAGAGCCGTTTTTCTTTGTTGCCTGCGATTCCGGGCTTTCGAGTGCCGTTTTCGTGTCCCCAAAATGAATAGGCGCGTTCGCTCCGCCCGAGCTCTTGCCGGATCCAAATCCCGCTACTGTCCAAACCGCCTTGACGCTCGATTTCGGCGGAGTCACTTCGGCAATCGGCCGCTCCCATTTCGCCTGAATCTTGTGGCAATCGTCGCCGGTGCAATACACGCCCGTCGCGGCAAATTCCGGCGGCGGCATCGGCGAATTCTCCGCGAAGTCGCGCTCCGCAGCGAGCAGAGTGTCGATCTTCTCCTCGACTTCTTTCTTGCCCTTGGCATCGAGCAATTTCTCGCCCATCAAAAACTTTTCATACAGCGCGATGGGGTCGCGTCCTTCCCAATATGCCCGCATCTCCTTCGGCACATATTCCGCGGGGTCATGCTGTGCATGGCCCAAACGCCGGAAGCTCTTCGCTTCGATCAGGATTGGTCCTTCACCGGCTCGCGCCCGCGCCACTGCTTCTCGCGTCGTCGTATAAACGGCCACCACATCGTTTCCGTCCACGATGTAGCTCGAAATTCCGTATGCCTTCGCGCGGTCCGCCAGATTCTCCAGCGGCACTTGGCGCTTCACCGGCGTCGAATATGCCCACAAATTATTTTCCAGGATCAGCACGAACGGGGCCTTCTGCACAGCCGCAAAATTTAGCCCTTCGTGGAAAACGCCGGTCGAGCTTCCGCCGTCGCCAATCCACGTCATCGTCACGATCTTCTGACCAAGGTATCGTCCTGCCATGGCCACGCCTGTCATTACCGGAATCAAATCGCCCAGCATCGAAATCGGCGAAACGATATGCAGCTTTTCCAAATCGCCGAAATGGCTCGTTCCATCTTTGCCCTTCGTCGGCGAATCGTATTTCGCCATATGCTGCATAAAAACGTCGCGCGGCGGCACGCCCTTCACCAAAAGCGCGCCGATATTCCGAATCATCGGCGCCAGCCAATCCTTCTTTTCCAGCGCATACGCAGTTCCGACCGAAATCGCTTCCTGCCCCAGACTAGAGTAAAGTCCTCCGACAATTTTGTTCTGCCGGAAGAGCTTCACCATCGTGTCTTCCACGGCGCGGTTCAGCCGCATGTAGTAGTACAAGTCCAGATACTGCTGCCGCGTCAATTCCTTCTTCATTCCTACTCCCTAGACTGGCACCGCGATCATCTGTTCCGCGATCTCCAGCTTCTCCAATAACTCTTCCTGCGATCCCGCTTTCATCTCCAGCCCGAATACTTCCCCAAAATGCCGCACCATCTTCGACTCGACTTCCTTCAAACTTACCGCTCGATCCAGCAATTTCTCCAGCGAAGTCGCCTTCCGCCCCGCAATCCCGCAAGGCACAATCAAATCAAAATTCCGCAAATCTGTCGCCACGTTGTAAGCAAACCCATGCGAAGTAACCCACCGGCTGATATGCACCCCAATCGCACCCAGCTTCTCCGCCGCACTTTCTTCTCCGCCCTGCGTCCTCTGTGTAAAGTTTTTGTCTTCGTTCCCGACCCAAATCCCAGTCTTCCGCTCTTCGCGATGCGCGCAAATCCCAAACTCCGACGAAGCCCGAATCATCACCTCTTCCAGCATCCGCACATACCAAACCACATCTTTCCGAATCGTCCCAAGCTGCAAAATCGGATACCCCACCAGCTGTCCCGGCCCGTGGTACGTAACATCTCCTCCGCGGCTCGTCTCAAAGAACTCCACATTCCTCTGCCGCAGCACATTCTCCGATACCAAAAGATGCTCGCTCTTTCCGTTCCGCCCCTGCGTAATCACCGGCGTATGCTCGCAAAGCAAGAGGACATCCCCAATCGCATCCGTCTTGCGCGCCGTCGCAATACGCTTTTGCAGTGCGTACGCCTCGGCGTATCCAATCAACCCCAAATCGATAATCTGGCAGCTTCTCGTCACGGCTCGATTTTCTTCGTAGGGGCACGGCACGCCGTGCCCGTTCCAGTAAGACCTCAAATCTCAAACGTTGATCTGCAATCCCTTCACGCTAGCAAACGCGTCCCCCATCCCCTCCCAAACCGTGGGATGCGCGTGAATCATATTCATCATGTCGTCGACCGTGCCCTCGAGGTTCAACGTCGCGGCCGCCTCTGCCAAAATCTCCGTCGCCAAGGGCCCGATAATATGAATCCCCAAAATCTCTCCATACTTCTCATCCGAAACCACCTTGATGAACCCGTTGTGATTCCCCAAAATCGTTGCCTTACTGTTCCCTATAAACGGAAACTTCCCGATCTTCACGGCGTACCCCGCCTCGCGCGCTTGCTTCTCCGTCAACCCGATCGACCCAATCTGCGGCTCGCAATACGTCGCATTAGGAATTCGCGTCTTCAGAATCGGCTGCGTCTTTTTTCCAGCGATGTGCGTCACCGCAACAATCCCTTCCATCATCGCCGCGTGCGCCAGCTGCGGCATGCCCGCCACGATATCCCCAATCGCGTATAACCCCTTCTCATCCGTCTCGAAATTCTGACCGGTAGTAAGTACAAACCCGCGGTCCAGCTTCGCCTTCGACTTCTCCAGCCCACAATTTTCCGTCATCGGCTTGCGGCCTACCGCCATCAGCAATTTTTCCGCTTGTAGCGTCTGCGCTTTCCCGTCCTTGTCCTTGAACGATACCGTCACGCCATTGGCATCCTTCTTCACCGAATCCACTTTGCTGCTGGTGAAAATCTGTATTCCTCTCTTCTTGAAATCTTTTTCCAATTCCACTGAAACATCTTCGTCCTCGACAGGTACCACGCGCGGCAGCGCTTCCAGAACCGTCACCTGGGTCCCAAAGGTGTTGTAAATAGACGCGAATTCCACTCCTACCGCTCCCGCGCCCACGATGATCAGTGTTTTCGGAATTTCCGGCAGCTCCAGGATCGACCGGTTCGTCAGAATCGTCTTGTGGTCCGGTTCAATTCCCGGCAGGGAGCGCGCCTCGGATCCGCTCACCAACAAAACATTCGCGGCCTCAATCTCGCTCTTCTTCCCGTTGTTATCCACGCTCACGCGCCCGGGGCCCTCGTAACGTCCCCAACCCTGCACCCACTCCACCTTGTTTTTCTTGAATAGAAACTCGATGCCCTTGGCGTGCTTCTTCACGATCTTGTCTTTGCGCGCCAGAATATTCGCCCAATTGATTTTCAGCCCGCTGACTTCAAACCCCAGCTCCGCCCCATTTTTGAAATGATCGTAAACGTCCGCGTGGTGCAATAAAACTTTCGTAGGAATACATCCGACATGCAGACACGTCCCCCCAAGAAACGGGTCTTTCTCCACGACAACAGTTTTCAATCCCAGTTCGCCCGCCCGGATCGCCGCGACATACCCGCCCGGACCGCTCCCGATAATCGCTACATCATACTTTGCCACTCGTAATCTCCCTTCCACAGAGCCCAGAGCAGGTGAGCCGAGCATTCCATGCTCGCCGTTTTCACCGGATTCTCCGCGGTTGCGCATTCTTTGGACTGCTCTGCGGTTGCACGTACTTCAGCCTGGATGCAAACGCCAAAAAATTCCGTGGGATACCCAGCCATCAAATCACAGGTAGCCTTCAGCACGACCGCCGGCAACCCGGCAAATCAGCAATTTTAGCAGCCGCTCGCGGCCCCCGCAACCTAACCCGAAAATCATGCTCCGGCAACCGCACATTGCCTCGAATGCCAAGTTCTCACTCTTGGCAAGGAAGCGAAAGAGCCGAAATGCCCCAGATCGCATCCCTTTCATCGCCAGAAAGCATAGATAAAGTTACCTATATAGTATCGTCGTTTTGTTGGAATCTTTTTCTTGACTTTTGATGACCGCTCTATATAGTCCATCTCCACTTGCTGTTGTCCCAGACTCAGCTGTCTTCTGGGCGGTCTCAGCGAGCCTGCGGTCAAGGAAGGGACGGCCATTATGATCGTGAAGTCAGGGGAACAATGGCATTGCACGAATCCAGAGTGTCGCTGCGAAGTCCCGGTTCAATCCGAAGACGCAGTCGACGGAAATAATCCGCGCTGCGTCTGCAGCGCTCCCATGAAGAAGAACTACCCTCCGCCAAATATCGCTTACCTTGAGTTTCTGCGCGTCGCAGATCCCGTTGCCGCTCGCGAGGGCTCCCGCAAGGGGTGAGCCATGCGCGCAGAAACTCTCGTCCGCGCCAGCGCACAGCACATCGCCAAGCCCTTGGTCATTCGCGGAGGGCTGGCACGAACTTTCGGAAGTTTGGTCATCTTCCTGGCGGTCCTTTTCTTGTGCTTGGGCTCCTACCTGCTTGGAGACGCCTTCGTACACCCTCTGGATGCACAAGCCCTGGCAGTCCTCGGAGCGGCGTTAAGCATCACGCTGGCGTCCATCCTGCTTTATTTTCTTCTTAAGCCCCGCCACGGCCAGCGGCCTCGAACCATTCGCTCTAGGCGCGTGGGATAGCCGAAAAGTAGCGCTCCTCGAGAATCTGCCGGTGATGCAGCTCGTGCCCCGCCGTGATGAACGCCAGCGCCCGCACGCTCACCTCGTTCTTGCTGGCCGTGCCTCGCCGCAACCACGCTTCCGGCCCGAGCGACCGAAATAGAGCCAAGCTTGCGCCTCGCACATGCGCGAACTCCTCTACCAAACTCGCCAGCGGCCGTTCGTTGAATCCGCCGGTCCGCACGTAGTCGTCTTGCTCGAAACCCGGCAGCGGCGTCTGGTCGCCTCGGGCAATCCGCAACGCCCGGTATGTAAAGATTCTCTCGGAATCGCTTAAGTGGCCCAGCACTTCCTTCACCGTCCACTTATCCGCTGAGTAGCGGAAATTCCCGTCTCGCTCACTGCGTCCCGCGAAGAGCTGCATCGTCTGCACACGTTGAGCTTCCAGCGCGCCGGTAACATCACTTCCAGGAACCAGCGCAATATACTTCTCGTAGTAAGCTGCGTACTCCCCAGCTTCTGGCTTGGCCAATTTCATTTTCCGTCTCCCTCGCGCAGTATACCTCGCCTTCCCGCCCCGCAAGCGCCCTTCTGCGATGACCCACCTTTGAATCCATAGCCAATGTGGATTGCTTCCGCGGCCAGGACATCAAAGAAAACGCCGCACCCTGTGCCCGTGCTGAGGAGTGCTATCATCCTTAAAATGCGCGTAGCTTTCCAAGGCGAGCCCGGCGCCTTCAGCGAAGAAGCCGCGGTCCAGCTCCTCGGTGACGCCATCACCACCGTCCCTCGCCCCACCTTCGACGCTGCCTTCCGCGCCATCAACGACGGCCTCGCCGACGCTCTCCTTGCCCCGGTCGAAAACACACTCGCTGGCCCGGTCGTCCGCGTCTACGATCTCCTCCTCGAAAGCGTTCTAACCATCACAGCCGAAACCATCCTCCCCATCAAGCACTACCTGATCGGCTGCCCCGGCGCGACGCTTGACTCTATTCGTTCCGTCGCGAGTCATCCCATGGCTCTCGCTCAATGCGAACGTTTTTTCTCGACGCACCCGAACCTAAAGCGCATCCCCGCCGAAGACACTGCAGGCAGCGTCCGCGAAGCCCTGGCCCGCGGCGACAAATCCAGCGCCGCCATCGCCGGCCGCCGTGCCGCCGAGCACTACGCCGGCGTCATCTTGGCCTCCGACATCCAGGACAACGCCGAAAATTTCACCCGCTTTGTCCTCCTCCGCCCCGCCAACGAAGTGCCGCCGCCTTCCCCAGACGCCCGCAAAATGTCCATCGCCATGCGCCTGGCACACCGCCCCGGCGCGCTCCTCGCCTCTCTCGAACCCTTCGCCAAACACGGCGTCAACCTCCAGAAAATCGAAAGCCGCCCCATCCACGGCCGTCCCTGGGAATACCAATTCTTCCTCGACGTCGAAGCTGACTCCGCCCCCCAGCTTGAACGCGCTCTAGCCGAAGTCCGCCAAGCCACCAGCGACCTCCGCGTCCTCGGCCTCTACACCGCCGCCCGCACTCCCGCCCCAACTCCTGAATCCCCGTAAAAGGGTAAGCTCTGAAAGCCACCCAGAAAACGAGTGATGAGTCTGTGTTCGACGGCACGAATTATCGGGCACAATAGCGGACGAGCCGCATCATAAGGATCAGGCGACCTCACTGAATCAGAAATCGCGTTCCTTCGAAGCCCTTGAGAGGTCTGGTAGTCTTACTTTGGGATGCAAGCACAGATTTGGAACGATGGTGGCCGGATGAATGATCTCTTCAAAGATGCTGTTTCGCTTTCCCTCTTCACGAAATGCGTTGCCGCCATCGTCGGCATCCTTCTGATTCACGCCACGTTCCGCGTGTTCGAACGAGTCCTGCCCCGCCAGTTTGGCCAAGCCGATGCGCGCTACAAAGTTCGCAAATTCGTTATCTTTGCTGGTTACGTCGTCATTATCCTTTTTCTCGCCATCCTCTTCGAGGACCGCTTGGGCCGCATCAGCGTTACGCTCGGTTTCGTCGGTGCCGGCGTTGCAGTAGCTCTGCAGGACGTGGTGGCCAGCATTGCCGGCGCTTTTTCCATAGGTTTTTCAAAACTTTACACTGTAGGCGACAGGGTTCAGATTGGCGACACCCGAGGTGATGTGATCGACATCGGCCTTCTCCGAACCACCTTGATGGAAACGGGGAACTGGGTCAGCAAGGACTTGTACAACGGCCGGATCGTTCGCATCCCAAACAACATCGTCTTGAAAGTACCCGTCTTCAACTATTCGCAAGGATTCCGTTTTATCTGGGACGAAATTAAGGTGCTCCTTACAACCACCAGCGATTGCCAGCTTGCCAGGGAGTTGCTCTTGCGGGCCGCCAAAGAGGCGATTGGCGAGTATTTGATTGAAGCGCAGGCCTCTTGGAAAGCGATGAGCGACTACTATCGAGGCGCGAATCCTCCATTGGACCCTACCGTCGCACTCATCGTAAACGGTGGATCGTTGGAATTCACGGTCAGCTATGTGGTTGACTATGCGAAAAGAACCGCCATGCAAGATCGGTTGTTCTCGAAAATCGTCGTGGGAGTCGCGAGTAGCAATGGGCAGATCGAATGGGCGCCATCGGGCGTTACCAACATAAATCTCCCGCCCACCCCGGACGCCGCCAGCGCGTCGCCGACCTCATCGCCCCGCGGCACGGCGCACACCGCCGGCTCTCATTAACGCTCTCCGCCTCGCTCCTCGCTTGGGGCTATAAGGGCAGCGCAGCTATCAGCGGCCGCCGCTCCCTCCGAACACTCTAGCGATATGAGGGCCCATCGAAACGATCATCCGCGTTTTTCTAACGCGAAGCTTGCTCCTTGGGCTTTTCGCTAAGCAACCGTTCCACTAATTGCTCCACGTCATATTCAAGCGCCGTGTGCGCCTCTCCGGTGGCAGCGCTCGCAAACCCCGCGTGCACAGTCGCCACGCGCCCGTCCCGATTCAAGAAAATCGTCGTGGGATAGGCTCCGAAGTTCGCGATCTGCGGCAACTTATCCTTCACATCATGAATTTCTCCGCCGTACAGAACCGGATAAGGCACGGAAAATTCCTTCACAAAAGATTCAATCCGCGGTTTGTCTTCCGCAAAGTCCCCGCTGGCCTCAAAATTTAATCCCACAATCTCCAGTCCCTGCGCGTGAAATCGCTTGTAAAGACCTACCAAAAACGGAGCCTCGTCCCTGCAGTTCGGGCACCACGTTCCGCCAATCGTGAGAATCACCACCTTGTTCCTGAATTGCGCGTCCGCATTCGAAACGATTCTTCCATCGACATCCGGGAAAACGAAAATGGAATGGCTCCTCCTCGTCCTTCACATTCGTATATCGGGCCGGATCAGGCGGCTCCGGTATTCCCTTCGCGCGCGCATCGCCCGACCTTGCAGCAAGATATCGGTTCTGCTTGTTCAAGAGAATATCGAGCGTTCCGTCCGGCTGAAGTTTGGCTTCTAGCAGCACAGGCCGCTCGCCCGCAAAGTGGCTCAAAACCAGCGAATCGCCTTGCCAGCGGCCTGTCAGCGTTCCCGTATCCCCATCGATTCGCAGAATCGATCCGCTCACGTTCCAACCTGCCTGTCGCAGGTACAGCTTCCACGAAAGGACAGCTCGGGGATCCTTCGTCGTGCTGTTGTCAGGCCCAACCAGCGTCATTTCCCAGTTGCCGGCAATCTGCGGCGAACCAGCGCTGTTCGCGGTCTCAGGTACGGCGCGTCGCGCATGAAACGCATATTCCCGCCCGTTTTTCCGATTGTACCGATACGAACCATCCAACTTCTCGCCGTCGAACGTCGCCGTCAGCGTTGCATTCAAAAACTCGTAGTCCAATTGCAGTTTCCCATCGGCGAATTTTCCCGAAGTCGATCCGATCCTATTCTCGCCTTCGAAGAAAAATCCTTGCGGCCCCGCTCCCCGCGGGGAGATTTCAAACCGAAACGGAATCTCCGCCTGTCCCACAACCACCACCGCGTCCCACGAGCCATCCAGACCGGCCACTCCCGATTGCGCTGAAAGTGGCAGAGCAAACAACAGAATCACCGGCAAAAGCCGTCCCGCAACGCTTCGAAAGTTCTTCATTTTGTCTCCCAGGTCCCGAAATTCCGCCCCACCGAATTGTTTTGATCACATCAAAAACCGAAAAACTCCCCTCCAAAACAAAAAACCCACCGGCCGTTTGTCCTCTCGGCGGTGGGTCGAAAAACAATCGAACTGGAGTTAGACGCTTACGTCGTTCTGCCTACTCCTCCCATGCCAGAGGACACTTGTGCGCAGCGCTGACAACAACACAGCGTGTGCAATGCCCCTGCCATGGTTTCTAATTTCATCGCCTTTATCTTTTCAAGGAATCCTGTCTCCGTCAACACATAGCCGGAGGGTTTCCACGAAAAAGGATGGGCCGCAATGGGCCCATCCTTTCCTTCGTTGCCTAGTTACTTCCTTACGCCGTTGCTTGGGTCTATCAGCAATAGCTGCACTCGGCGTCGCCCATGCCGGCCATATCGTCCTTGATCCGGCGCAGACGCTGCCCAAGCCGCTCGGCCAGTTGATGCCGTGCGCGCCACAGCCGTGCTTTCAATGTATTCTCGGTCACTCCGAGTTTCTTTGCCGCTTCGCCAGTCGAGTAACCTTCCACTTCTCGCAGCACAAACGCTGTGCGGAGCAAAGGTGAAAGCTCGTCGAGATTTTCGCTGATCATCTCTCGCAATTCCGTTCCGGCAAACACTTGCTCGGGATTCGGCCCTTCGGCTGCGAATCGCTCCGAGATCGGCAGTTCATCTTCGCGCGGAGGTTCGTCCAGCGAAACCGCCGGTCGCGCCTTTGCGCTACGCCGCCTCATTAGAGCCGCGTTGATTACGATGCGTGTCAGCCAAGTCGAAAATTGCGATCGACCCTCGAACCGCTTCATGTTGCGGTACGCGGAAAGCAGCCCGTCTTGCAAAGCGTCTTCCGCGTCCTCGGTGTTGCCCAGGACGCGCAAAGCCCTCTGAAACAACGGGCGCTGGTATCGGCGGAATAGCGTCTCCACCGCCTGCGAATCGCCCCTCTGTCCGGCGCGAATCAGCTTGCTTTCATTGAATTGCGGTGCCACTGCCGTTTGTGTCGCTACTGCCGCTTGAGTTGCCATTATTCCCCCCAATTACTGCACAAACTTGCTGCAATCAGTCACTGCACAAAATCGCTGCAATAAGCTCGTTGAACGGATGCATGGACACTTGCGTGCCTCAGTGCACCGGTACACCTCCGGCCGGCACTCTCGGTTTCCTCATCAGCAATAAAACCGGGATGACTGCCAGAAACACCACGCCCAGCATCTTGAAGTTGTCGATGAACGCCAGCATCACCGACTGGCGCTGCACCAGGTTGTAGACCATGCCCTTCGCCTGCATCGCTGCATGCGAAGCATTCGACCCATATGAAATTAGACGCGCCGTGTTCCCGTTCGTCATCTTAAGCAGCGCCGGATTCAAACTGTTCACACTCTCCACCAAATGGGTCTGATGGAATTGAGTGCGTCGCTCCAGCATCGTGGTAACGGTCGCGATTCCCACGCTCGCTCCGATGTTTCGCGCCAGATTGATAATTCCCGTTCCCATGTTCGTCTTTTCTTTTGGCACGTACGCAAACGCTGCCACGTTGATCGGAATAAATAGAAATGCCAGTCCGAAGCTCTGCAGCATTCGCGCGCGAACCGCATGACTGTAATCGAGACTCAAATCCCAACCAGCCATCCAGAACAGCGCAATCGCCGAAACCGTGCAGCCAAACGTAATCAGAATTCGCGTGTCTACTTTCGACACCAGAAATCCAACGACCGGCATCATCAGCATGATCACCAGGCCGCCCGGCGAAAGCGCCTTTCCCGCAAGCTCCGCTGTGTAACCCAGCAGCTCCTGCAGAAACTGCGGAATCAGAACCGTACTCGAATACAGCACAAAACCCAGGAAAAACATTGCTACCGTAGAGATCGCGAAATTCCGGTCCTTCAGCATCTTCAAATCGACGACCGGGTCTTTGTGCCTCCACTCCCAAACGATCCCGGCAATAATCCCGATTAGCATCAGCGCAAAGAAAACGCGGATAAATCCAGACGCTAGCCAGTCATCGCGCTGTCCTTTGTCCAAAATAATCTGCATGCTGGCCAATCCCAGGCTGATCAATCCGATTCCGATGTAGTCGATCCGGAATCCGCTCTTGACGCTCGCCCGTTTCATGTACGGCGGATCCGAAATCAAGAAGGAAGTAAGGATCAGCGAAATAATTCCCACCGGCACGTTGATATAAAAAATCCATCTCCACGAGAAATTGTCCGTAATCCATCCGCCCAGCCACGGCCCAATCGTCGGCGCCACGACAACCGCAATCCCGTAAACCGCAAATGCCATCCCGCGCTTTGCCAGCGAAAACGTGTCATTCAAAATGGCCTGCTCGCTTGGTTGCAATCCTCCGCCGCCAGCGCCCTGCAAAATTCGGAAAAACACGAGCGCGCCCAGGCTCGGCGCCAGCCCACACAAAAACGAACTCACGGTAAACAGCGCCACGCAAGACATGTAAAACCGCTTTCGCCCGATCAGCCCAGAGAGCCATCCCGAAAGCGGCAGCACAATCGCGTTGGAAACCAGATACGAGGTCAGCACCCACGTCGATTCGTCTGCGCCGGCCGATAAATTTCCTGAAATGTGCGGCAGCGCCACGTTTGCGATCGACGTGTCCAGCACTTCCATGAACGTAGCCAGCGTCACCGTAACGGCGATCACCCACGGGTTGATCGACCCATCCGGCATCCTCAGTTTGGCTAGCAGTCTGTTTCGCATCGCTCGTTCAATTTCGTTCGCTGGCGTTCTATTCGGCTCTCAATCGCTCTACCTATTCATACGTACAAACACTTCGCGGACTTTCTTTATTCCACGCACTACTTGGTAATGACTGTCGCGTCCACATTCATCCCCGGCCGCAACACAGCCTTGTCCGGCGGCACCGGATCCAGCACGATCTTCACCGGTATCCGCTGCACTACCTTCACGTAGTTCCCAGTCGCGTTTTCCGGCGGCAGCAAACTCAGCACTCCGCCCGTCGCTCCGGCAATTGAATCCACGTGCCCGCTAAATGTCTTTCCATACGTATCGACGCTCACTTCGGCTTTCTGCCCTGCTCGCATATTTCTCAGCTGCGTCTCTTTGAAATTCGCAGTCACCCACACGTCCTGAAGCGGCACCACCACCAGCAATCCCTGCCCCGCTTGCACGATTTGCCCTGTCTCCACTTGCTTGTGCGTCGCCACTCCATCCACAGGCGCAACTACTTCCGTGTAGCTCAGATTCAGCTGCGCTGCGTCCAGGGACGCGCGCGCCTGCGCTACTTTTGCGACTTTCGCTTGCGCATCCGCCGTACGCATGCCCACCTGTTTTCTATCCGCCAGCGCGCTTTCTACTCCCGCCCGCATTTGCAGTACGCGCGCTTTCGCCGCATCCAGTTGCGCTTTCACGACTTCCACATTCCGCTGTGCCTGCGCCAATTTTTCCTGGTCCGCCTTCAACGCGCTTGCCGTCGAATCCGCGTTTGCCTTTGCTGCGTCGTACTGTTGCTTCGAAATCTCGTCTCTTTCCATCAGCGGCTTGTATCGCGCCAAGTCCGCTTGCGCCAGCGCGGCGTTCGCCATGCTCTTGTTCACGTTCGCTTGCGCAAATGCCAAATCCGCCGTTTGCGCTTCTTCGTAAGTAGCCTGCGCGCGCGCCACGTCCGCCTGCGCTCCCAGCAATTGCGCGTCCGCGCTCGAAGTCCCGCTCGCTACGTTCTCTGCCGTTCTCGGCACGTCCACTCCCGCGGACCGTGCCTCGCCTTCAGCTAAATCCAGCGCCGCCTTGGCTTGATCTACGGCCGCTTGATAATCGCGCGGATCGATTTTCACCAGTAATTGGCCCGCCTTCACAGCTTGGTTGTCGTTCACTAAAACGCTCGCCACTTTCCCGTAGATCTTCGAAGCGATCGGCGTGATGTGCCCGTCGATCTGCGCGTCGTCCGTGCTCTCCCGGTCGTGGTAGTAGAGAAACAGTCCGACGATCGCGGCAATCAGCACCACCCCACCAACAATCGCCAGCCGTTGCACCTTCGGATTTGCAAAACCCTTCGGCGCTTCTTTTTCTACCGGCACGTCAAGGAACGGCTGTTCCTTTGTCGTTTTTTCCGGCACTACTTCGGTCTCAACGCTCATCGTCCCCTCACTTCGAGTAAACCTTTTCCATCTGCCCAATCGAACGGGCATAGTCCGCGCGCGCCTGATTGAAACGGTAAAGCGCCGCAATCTGGTTGTCGTTCGCCCGCGCCAACGAATCCTGAGCCTGAATCACTTCGATATTGTTCGCCACACCCGCCCTGAACCTGTCCCGCGCCTGATCCACTTCTTCTTTCGAAAGTTGCATGCCGAGATTCGCCACGGTCACCTGGCTCCGCGCCGAATCCAAATTGAGCAACGCGGTCTTCACGTCCAACGCAATTTGATTTCGCAAATCGTCTTCCTGCTGCTGCAGCTTCTGAATTTCCAAGTCCGCTCGAACAATTTCCGCGTGAATCCTGCCGCCCGTAAACAACGGAACGGTTACCGCCGCTTCGTAGTTGTACGTTGGTATACCCGTCGTCGAAGACCCACCCAAGTAGGCCCAATTACCGTTGAAGTCCAGTCTCGGCAGCCGCGATTCCGACGAAGCTTTTTTCTGCAATCCCGCCGATTTAAGCTGTTCTTGCATCGACTTCCACTCTTGGCGCTCCGCAAGCGCCGAATCAATGCTCGCCACGACCTCGGGTTGTGGGGTGTCGAAGAAGCTCAGCGAATCAGCCAATTCGATCACTTGCCGCGGGTCCAGATTCAGTAACCGGCTCAGTCCAAAAAGGGAAGTATCGCGGTCAGCTTGCGCTTCAAGCAGTCTCTGCTTCTCATTTTGCAGCTCCACATTCGCGCGCAACGTGTCGATTCCCGTGCCAACGCCTTCTTTCTGAACGTCCGCCGCCTGGTCGTACAGCGCCTGCGCCAGTTCGACTCGCGACTGCGACGCTTGTACGTTTGCCACGGCGCGCAGCGTCCCGATGTATTGCGACACCACCAGCAAAATCACTTGCTCGCGCGTGGAAAGACTGTCTGACTTGCTGGCATTCGCCGTTTCCCGCGCCGCCTGGTATCGGCGGAACAGCGTCAAATCGAAGACCGGAGCGCTAAATGTCGGGCCCGCCGAAAAAACCTGGAAAGGACCAGCATGTTGCGGAAATCCAGGTATTTTCGCGCCTAGGAACGCCTGGAGGTTGATGCGCTCAACGGAGTCCGTCACGCTCAAGTTCGCCTGTGGCAGCAGATCCGCGCGCACCACGTTTTTGTCTTGAACGCTTTGCGCGGCCGTTATAATTGCGATCTGCGCTGTCGGGTTCTGTTTCAAAGCCAGACTCACCGCCTGGTCCAATGTCAGCTTCAACACGCCCGTGGGTGCGCTCCCCGGCAAGGGATTCTGTCTCTCAGTTCCTTGTGCACGCGCAACCATCGGCGTTATCACCAGGCTAAAAAACGCCACATAGAAAATAATGTGCGAGCCCTTCTTCCGGCCCCAGCACCCGCCCTTACCGGTCCGTTCGCGCCCCTCAATTTCCTCTACGATCGACTGATTCAAGCACCCCTCCGCGATAAGTTTCCCGCCCTGCTCGTGGATCTCCTTCAACAGCACCTTGCCCGCCGCGTCAATGAAGCTCACACCGCACAGATCCACGCTGAATTTCTCTTCCTGTACCCGTTCCCGCCAGCATTGCTCGAGCGTCCCCACCCAGGCTCCCGCCAAGCGTCCTTCGACGCTCATAACGGTCCTGCCCCGCTTCTTTTCTGTCGTGATTCGCAACATAGGTCCAATCCTTACCGACGCAAATAGATGCATTAGCCTCTCCATTGGATGTTAATTCTTATCCATAATTAAGCTATTCATTTACAATGACTTAAATGGAAAATGCAAGGCGGGGCGGTAAGCGACAAGACCTTATGTGGGCAAATGCCTATAAATTGACAAAAAATCTGTGACGATATTCGGGCATTCCTGCAACGGGTGCCTCATTCCTTAGATGGGATTCGCCGTTCTTTTGTTCGTAAGCCGCGACTCCCAAAGGGCAATCGACCCTCAGAGGTGGCCAAGCGGGAGTCCCCTTGGTAGCGTCCATCAGTGGGATGACAATTGAGAGCTGCTTTGGCTCGGGCCGAAACTTGTCCCGGCCGTTGCTTCCAGCTTGTCAATTCTTCGTCAGGCTCTTTCTGTCAAACCTGCAGGAAAATCTCAGTGGCGAACGGCAATCGCCTGCAGCTCGAAGTGGCCTCCGCGCAGAAGCGCTGCCGCGCCAATGAATTCTCGCGCTGGGTAGTCCTTGGTCTTGAAGTAGCTCACATAGATGGGATTAAATTTGTCGAAGAGAGATAAGTCAGTGCAAGCAATCTGCACGTACACCAAGTCGTCCATCGTCATTCCTGCCTGGGTCAGAGTCCCCTTCAAGCTGTCGAGCATCAGCTTGATTTCGTCTTCGATTTCCGCCGGCGGCTTTCCGGTTTTCGGGTCCAGCCCGATTCTTCCAGCCAGATACAGCGTATTGCCAACCAGTATTCCGTCGCTGAAAGGCGCCTGCACCGTTTTCTCTGGCGCATTAAACACCTTGCGTACAGTCTGCGGCGTAGGCTGCGAAAATGCTCCGCCCACGCTGAGAATTCCTGCAAATACGAGTGCTATGGCCAAAAAAGTAGATCGGCGATTCACGCGTTGCCTCCATTCAAATCTCTTTGAGAATTAACTCCAGAATTTGTGGCGCGAGTGTATCCCGCATTTCGCTCTGTAGCAACTAGGCAGTAGCACAGACTCAGTCTGTGCACTCCGCCATGCAGCTGAACCGAAATGACTGGCTATCTTCACCTCCAACCAATGCTAAGATGCCGCTTCCTTTTCGAGGTGACTCAATGCGTTTCACGATCCGAACCGGCGTGTTTTCGCTCGCCGCCGCACTCTGCATCTCCGCGCCGCTCTTCGCCCAGAACGATCTGGACCAGCACATCAACAAAGAAGCCGACTCGCTCCTGGCCACCTACAAACATCTTCACGAAAATCCCGAACTCTCCACGCAAGAAAAAGAAACTTCGGCGCTGGTCGCCGCGGACCTTAGAAAATCCGGCTACGAAGTCACCGATCATTTCGGCCAATACGCCGATTCCGGCTTGACTGCCTACGGGATCGTCGCGGTCCTGAAAAATGGACCTGGCCTTGTGGTCTACGTTCGAACGGACATGGACGCCCTCCCGATTATCGAAAATACCGGCCTTCCTTACGCCAGCCACGTAAAAGTGGCCCGTGCGGGCGGCGGCGAAGTTGGCGTGATGCACGCCTGCGGCCACGACTTGCACATGACGGTTTTTCTCGGGACCGCCCGTATGCTCGCGCAGCTCAAGAATCGCTGGAGCGGCACTGTCGTTTTAATCGGCCAGCCTGCCGAGGAAACCGTCGGCGGCGCACAGGCCATGCTTCGCGCTGGACTCTATACCAAATTTCCCAAGCCGGACTTCGTCCTCGCGCTCCACGACAGTTCCGCGGTCCCCGCTGGCAAAGTTTCCTGGCATGCAGGGCCGCTCCTCGCCGGCGCGGATTCCGTCGACATCACGGTGCGCGGTTATGGTGGCCACGGCGCCGCGCCGCAAGCGGGCAAAGATCCCATCGTGATCGCTTCGGAAATCGTCGTCGCACTGCAAACGATTGTGAGCCGCGAAATGGATCCGCAGCTTCCAACGGTAGTCACGGTCGGCTCATTTCACGCCGGTACAAAACACAACATTATTCCCGACGAAGCGCACCTGCAGCTCACCGTTCGAACCATGAATCCCGAGCAGCGCGAAAAAGTGCTCGCGGCAATCGCAAGAATCACCAATGGTATCGCCGCCGCCGCAGGCGTTCCGGCTGAGCGCGCGCCCATTGTCGTCGTTGCCGAAGATCACGTTCCCGCCACCATCAACGATGTCGCGCTGACGAACCGCGTTGGCGCTTCGCTCGAACGCGCTCTCGGAAAAGAAAACGTGCTCGCGGGCGATCCCATTATGGCCAGCGAAGACTTCAGTCTTTTCGCGCTCGAAGATCCCAAGCCACCCATCAGCATGTTCTGGCTCGGCGCTGCCGATCCCGTCAAGCTGAAGGATGCGATGGAAAAAGGCACGCGCCTCCCTGGACCACACTCCAGCGAATTCGCCCCGGTGCCAAATCCCGCCATTCGAACGGGTGTCAAAGCCATGACCTCCGCGGTGATGGATCTGCTGAAGAAATAAACGCTCGAATAAACTCGCGAGAACTGCGCGGAGTTCGCTACAGAGCGATCCAGCCGATGCGAATGAAGTAAAGCGAGGTAAGCCCCACCACCGCCCAGAGAAGCACGCCTTGCAGCAAAGGCCGCCAGCCGACTTCCTTTATTGTGGCGCGCGAAATCCCAGTACCAATCAAAAAAAGCGTGGCCGTGAGGCCCAGCCTTCCGAGCACGAAGAGCGCATGTGAACCATGCTGGATCGCGGGTACGTAAGTGTTGAGAACCGCAGCGAGGCAAAAGAACAAAATGAACCAAGGAAAGGGAAATTTCGATGCCCCGCGAGTTTCGGATTCGGTGTCTATTTCAGATTTGCGACGCTTGAACGCGGCTGTGGCAAGCGCTAGGGGAACGATCCAGAGAGCGCGAGCCAATTTTACAGTGGTGCCCACTACCAGGGCTTCTTGTCCATACTTTGCGGCGGCGCCGACGACGGAACTTGTGTCATGAATCGCGAGAGCAGCCCAAAGTCCAAATTGCGATTGCGAAAGATGAAGCGCTCCGCCAATCGGCGGAAAAATCAGGAGCGCAACGGAATTTAGAATAAAAACTGTGCCGAGCGACACCGCCATCTCTTCATCGTCGGCGCGAAGAATCGGGCCGACCGCGGCGATGGCGCTGCCGCCGCAAATGGCAGTGCCTGCGGTGATCAGAAAAGAAGAATTGCCGCGAACTTGCAGCACCTTGCCTAGCGCGAGACCCACTAAAAGCGCAAACGAAATTCCAAGCGCGGTGTAAACGAAGCCGCTGCGGCCGGCTTTCACCACTTCGTGCAGATTCATTCCGAAGCCCAGTGCAACGACGCATACCTGGAGAAGAATTCTTGCTGATGTCCGGGTGGCTCCCGCATAAGGATGCGTGAAGCACAAACCAAACAGGATTCCGATGGTGAGAGCTACGGGAGGAGAAAGAAGTCCCGTGAACGAAAGGACCAAAGCTAGAAAAAACAAAACTTTTGCGAGTAGAGGCATCGACGGAAAAAAGAGTAACAGGACCAGCGCCGCAGCGGCTAACTGGGGCAGAACAGAGTTATGCGAAATTCACCCGCATTTTAGTAGGGTATTCCGCAGCCGAAATTATTTTTGTTTCCCTAGCTGCGGAGGCGCAGGAGTGGAAGGCGTTTTCGCTGGTGCCGACGCGGCAGGCGCAGGCTGAGTCGAATCGCTGGGTACGGTGGGAGGCGCAGAAACTTCTGTGATGATTTTTTCCGTGGCGGCTTTACTGACGGCACAGCCGGAATCCCAGATGCGGCACTGAGCGAGAGTGAATTTGCATCCGCATGTGCACGTATCGGCATTGAAGCGGTGAAGAACCAACTTTTTTTGCTCGGGCGTGAGTTTGGAAAGGTCGACGCCGGGAAGCTCGGTGGCGCGATCGGCATGTGCCAGAAAAACTTCGCCCTTGTCCTCAAATGTTTCAACTTTCGCCATGATGGGCATGCCGAGCAGGGCGCGAATTTCCGTTTCGTAAACGGCGGGATTCCAGAGGCCAACATGTTTCTGGACGACGCGGCCTCCCGTGTCCAAAACGAAAGATGTCGGCAGCGCGGGGATACCGCCAAATTGCCTGCGCACCTCGTTAGAAGTCATGGCGACGGGATAGTTGATCTTGGTTTCTTTGACGTACTGCTGGATATCGGCCTCTTCGTCGTCGACATTGAGGCCGATGATCTGGAGGCGACCGTCGTAGCGCTCCTGCAGCGCGACAAGGTCGGGAATTTCAGCTCGACAAGGTCCGCACCACGTGGCCCAGAAATTCAATAAGACAACTTTACCTTGCAGGGCGGCGAGGGTAATCGGCTTGCCATCGAGCGCGCTGAGTTTGAAGTCCGGCGCGGGATCGGGATTGCGGACGAAGCGGATGACCGCCTGGTTGTCCTGATCTTGCTGCGCGAAAGACAAACAGGGCGCGACGAAAAGAATCAACGAGGCGAGGAGCCAGCGAAGGGCGGGCCGCAGGCGGCAAGATATTGGTCGGATCAGTCGCATGGCGTCCTTAATAGAAGAGCACATTGAGTGGCTCACGCCAAGTGCCCGCTAGGGGTAATTTCGCGCTTTCGAGGGCAGCTCTGGAGCGATTCCTTTACTTATGTGGCGTCAGTAGTTTTTTGGCTGGCGAGGCGGGGCGCTCAGAGCGGCGTTCGTGTTCCACGTGTTGGGTGCAATCGGCGATTTCGTCGTCGATCTTCTTGATTTCCAGAGCGAGATGAAATTCCTCGGGATGCTTTGCGTATTTTTCGAAAAGAGAATTTCGCTTAGCTTTCAAGTCGTCGCGTTTCTTCTTCCAGACTCCTGCAACTGCGAGCATGTGATTGTCTCCGCAGCTAGTGTGCACGCATTTTTGGTTTATCGATATAGGGGAATGAGGGTTTGTGACGATAAATATGGCGGAGATATTCCGCGACTGGCAGAACCAATACTGGCTAATGCAGGGAAAATGTTGTATTTCCTTTGAGCTTGCGCGGAGGCGAAATGAGAAACCTTTTGGTGAAGAGCAGTGTACTGCTGTTTTGTGCAGTATGGCTGGCGGCTAGTATTTCCTCCTCGCCAGCCGACGAGGGCGCGAAAGTGGATGCCTATGTCCGCGGAGAGATGCAGCGGGAGCAGATTCCCGGGCTGGCATTGGGGGTATATCGAGACGGCAAGATCGTCAAAGCAGAAGGATATGGAATAGCCAACTTGGAATGGGACGTGCCCGTGAAGGCGGATACGATTTTTCAATCCGGATCGGTGGGAAAGCAATTTGCGGCAACCGCCGTGATGATGCTGGTGGAAGAAGGTAAGGTCGGACTTGATGATCCCATTCGGAAATATTTTCCAGACGCGCCTGAAACATGGAACGACATCAAGATTCGAAATTTGCTGAGCCATACCTCCGGGCTTGGAGAATACGAAAGTGGACCCCGCACCAAGCCGGATGGTCCCTTCTATCTCCGGCTGGATATGACGGAAGACGAGCTCTACAAAAAAATTGCGGCCATGCCGATGGACTTCAAGCCCGGGGAAGACTGGAGCTATCGCAATACGAATTATGTCTTGCTCGGAATCATGATTCACCGAGTTACGGGAAAATTCTACGGCGATTACCTGCAGGAGCATATTTTCCAGCCGCTGGGAATGACTTCAACTCGAATCATTAGCGATAGGGACATTATTCCGCACCGCGCGGCGGGCTACGAACTGGTCAAGGGAGAGCTGAAAAATCAGGACTGGGTTTCGCCGACATTTAATTCGACGGCGGATGGCACGCTCTACTTTACGGTCCCGGATTTGGAGAAGTGGGACGCAGCGCTGTACACCGAAAAACTGCTGAAACGGTCGAGCCTCGATCAAATGTGGACGGTGATGAAACTCAACAATGGCAAGCCCAATAAAGCGAACTACGGATTTGCCTGGGAAATCAATGAGATCAGCGGGCACAAAGTGATTGAACATGGCGGAGCATGGCAGGGATTTACTTGCAATATTTCCAGATACGTCGACGACAAGCTGACTGTCGTGGTTCTGACGAATCTCGACTCTGGCCACGCTCAACCTGGCAAGATTGCGCACACCGTGGCAGGCCTCTACATTCCGGCGCTCATGCCGGTGGAGATCAAGCCGATCGAGGATGGAGAGCCGCAGACGACGCAGCTCGTGCGATCTCTACTGCAGGAGACCGCCAGTGGAAAAACTAATCAGGATCGTTTTACTCCTGAGTTGCGAGCGAAGCTCTTCCCTGAAGAAATTGAAGGAGTGAGTGGCTATTTGAAAGAGCTGGGACCTTTAAAATCGCTGGACTTGATCAAGCGAGGCGACGAAGCAGGTCAACGCAGCTATCAATACCGTGCAAACTATGAGCACATGTCACTTTTCCTGTCGCTTCAGCTGACCAAAGACAACAAGATTGCCGTCTTGGATTTTTCGCAGGAGTGAACTTTAGGCGAAAGTGTCGGCGGGTGCAGCAACTGGCGTGCAGCACGCCGCGTTCGTGATAATCTTTTCATATTGGATGCATTCTTCTCGCGACCCCTTCGCGGGCGGCGAAAGCTATTTTGAAATTGTGCGTCAAAGGCGAAAATCCCTATGAATACAGTCACACAACGAAAATTGAGCTTGGCGGCCTGCATCGTCGCGGGAATCGTTGCAGTTTGCTGGCATGCGGAAACTAGAGCTGCCGCGAACTCCAGCGATTCAGGACCCACGGCGATTTCTCCAGACCAACCTGACGCGCACGTTGCGAACTCGTGGGATCAGAAGACCGCCGCGGCTTATCTCGACCAGCGAGCTGGCTGGTGGATGGGCTGGCAGCGGGCGGCGCGGGATCACGACACTTTTTGTATCTCGTGTCATACGGCCGTGCCTTATGCGATGTCGCGGCCTGCGCTTCGCAAGGCGCTCGCGGAACAGGGCCTCTCGGCGAACGAACAAAAACTGCTCGACAATGTGACCAAGCGCGTGCGGCTGTGGAAGGAAGTGGAGCCGTTTTATAAGGATGCGGATCGCGGCGTGTACAAGTCCGTGGAGTCTCGCGGGACGGAATCCGTTTTGAATGCACTGATCTTGTCGAGCCATGATGCAAGCAAGGGCAGCGGTAAAGAAGCGCAGAACGGCCATTTAAGTGACGACACGCGCTTGGCGTTTGAAAACATGTGGGCAGAACAGCAGACCACGGGCGAGCAAAAGGGCGCGTGGCTTTGGCTGAGGTTTAAAAATGAGCCGTGGGAAGCGGACGACTCGGGATTTTATGGAGCGTCGCTCGCGGCTATTGCTGTCGGAACTGCTCCGGAAAATTACCGCTCGCGGCCGGAAATCCAAAACAATTTGAAGCTTCTGAGCGAATATTTGAACCGCGAAAGCGCGGCGCAGACTTTGAGCAATCGCGCCGTGCTCTTGTGGGCTTCGGCGAAGGTGCCCGGCTTGATTGATGCGGAGCGACAGAAAGCGATCGTCAGCGAATTGCTTGGCAAGCAGCAGCCGGACGGAGGCTGGAGCCTGACTTCGATGGCTGGCGATTGGAAGCGACATGATGGAACGCCGCAGGTAGCCCAGAGCGACGGGTATGCGACAGGACTGATTACGTTCGCGCTGCAACAAGCCGGGATATCGCGCGAAAATGCTCAATTGCAAAAAGGGCTCGCGTGGCTGACGACCAATCAGAACCGCACGGAAGGCTTCTGGCTGGCCTACTCACTAAACAACAACGAGGAACATCACATCAGTCCGGACACCGTGCGCTTCATGAAAGATGCGGCGACAGCTTACGCCGTGCTCGCGCTAAGCGCGGCCAACACTCCTTAACATCAAAAAACAATCGCGATGGCAGGGCAAGTATTTTGCTCTATTCCCAATGGATGCGGAGTAGCGAGAGCCCTTGCCTGGGCAAAGTGAATTGCAGCTGTGCAGCGCCCTGCTCAATCCGGAGGAATGAGGGAGACCCCAGAAGCTGCAATTGGCCGGCGTTCTCGAGCCGCTCGTATTCATGCGGCGTGGGTGCCTGAGGCGAGCCCATTTCTTTCCACGCCGTGAACGCATTGCTGTGATTGGAATCGATGCGGAAGTGTTCGAGCTGTGCTTTGCTGAGGCTCGCGGGCAAACCGCTGACGAAAAGAGCGATCTTCGCCGGCTCAACGGGCACATCAGCGTCGTGATAATTCCAAATTAGAATTTCAATTTCGTGGTCTTTGCGCGTGGCTATCGCGTTGATGTCCGGCTGGCCGCGCACTCCGTCGCGCAGAATTACATCGGTGGAAATTGCCGCTGAACTTTCCGCCCTCACCCGCTCGCTTCCAAGTAAGCCAAACATTCGAAATGCGTTTAACAACGGCTTGTCCAAGCCGTTAGTCGCAAGCTCGCGGTAGCCTTCGAAATACGGCTGGTCTTCGAATTCGAAGGACCAAGTAACCGCTCCGGTGAAATTAATTTGTTCGCGACGAGATAAATCGTAGATCGCGTTCAGGACTTCTGCTGTGTAGGAGGCAAACTGGGCGCCGTTGCGATACCCATTCTGCGGATGGGTCCGCGCGGTACAGGCCGCGCAGCCTTCCGGGTCAGATTCTCCAAGAATTATGGGCGTATTCTGCCATTCGGGAAAAGACGTCACAATTTTGAATCCTTGTTCTATGGACGCCAATTGCCGCGCGACGCCCATTTGTACGTGGTCCTCGCGCCATTCGGTGGCTCCTTTCGGATGAAAACTGATGAACGCTAGAGGCGAGCCGATTTTGTCCGTGGCGAAATTACGCTCGTGTGCGCAGTGCTCGAGAAACCTTCGCAAAAAGTCAGCGGCTTTGGTGGAGGCAGGACCCGTCGTGTCTGGTCCGCCGACAGAAGCACCCGGCAGAGCTCGCAAAATCGCGGCTGCGGCAAAATCATATAGTTTGAAATATTCTTCCGCAGTTCCTTTCCAATAGTCGATGTCCGGCTCATTCCAGATTTCCCAGAGCCAAGTTTTGGTTTCGGCTTCGCCATAGCGGTCGCGCAGGTGAGCGGCAAAGTGAAATACAACGTCCGCCCATTTCTGATAGTCCTTAGGCGGGTAAGCCCAGCCCGTGAAAATTGTGCCTTGCGGAAAGTTGTGGCGATACGGTTGCGGGTGGTTTGAGAGAGCTTCGGGCATGAAGCCGACCTGCACGAGAGGCTTGATTCGTAACGCCAGGTACGTGTCGAAGATGCGGTCAAGAATCGTCCAGCTGTAGACCGCATTTCCTTGAGCGTCTTCGGTGTAAACATTCGTGGAGCCCCACTTGAGCGAGGCCGAGCCATCGCCGCTGGTCAGTAAGTTGTGGACACGAATGTGGACCGGGACAGGACTCAGCGCCGCAAGTTCGCCGAGCAATTTTCTGCCGTTGGGTCCGTAGGTGTAGTTCGGCTCGTCATAGCCGAAATAATTCCAAACGGGCTGGAGTTGACCGTCACGCTGTTCGGCGTGAACTTGAATACTTACGTTGGGCGCGGTTTGCTGTCCGGCACACAACGCACCGCTGAACAGCAAAAGCACAAAGATGAGAACAACCTTGGGCATGCGGTGCATTCTAACCGAAGCGCAGGCTTAAGCTCGACCCTTACAACAGACAGGCCACTAGGACTTGCCGAGGGCCGAAGATCACGACGGGCCCGACGCAATGCGATGTATACGAATAGCGAGCTAAGGAATCTAATAGATCATGAAAATCCGAGCGGGTTTGCTGGTGTTCATCGCCGTGTTTCAAGCGGTGCTTTTCTTCACGCATTTTTTCCTGTATGAGACTTGGACGTTTTCACCAGGGCAAAGCGATGCGGCCGGTCCTCTCTGGTTCAAACTGATTGTCGGAGCTTTGTCGGTAAGTTTTCTTGTGGCTTCGCTCCTGGCGTTTCGCTACACCAGTGCGGCGCTGAGTTTCTTTTACCGGGGCGCTGCAGTCTGGCTCGGTTTGCTGACTTTTCTATTCGTTGCGGCGGTTTCCTCATGGGTTGTTTTCGGAATTACGCGGGCGGCCGGATTGCATGAGAATTTCCATCTGATTGTCGAAGTGTTGTTTGGAGCGGCGATAGTCGCCGGATTGTACGGAGTTTTCAACGCAAGCTGGACGCGTATTACCAGAATTACGGTGCGGCTGGCGAACCTGCCCGAAGCCTGGCGTGGACGCAAAGCAGCCCTGATCAGCGATCTGCATCTGGGTCACGTTCGAAACGGCAGTTTTCTGCGGCGTATGGTCGCGAAGATTCTGAAGGAAGAGCCAGACGCAATTTTCATCGCGGGCGATTTGTACGACGGAACGGCGATTGATGCCCAGCGAGCTGCTGCTCCATTGAGCAAGTTAACGGCACCGCAGGGCGTGTACTTTGTCGCGGGAAATCACGAACAGTTTGGCGACGATAGCAAATATTTGCGCGCCGTTGAGGCTGCCGGCGTACGCGTGCTTAGCAACGAAAAGATCGATGCGGACGGCCTGCAAATCATCGGCGTGCCTTACCGGCACGCGACGCACGACGCACATTTTGCGTCTGTGCTGAAGGGCGTCGGGGTGGATCGTGAACGCGCGAGCATCTTATTGACGCACGCTCCCGACCATCCGGAAGTCGCGGAAGCTGCCGGCGTCTCGCTGCAACTCTCCGGGCACACCCATGTTGGACAATTCATTCCATGGAGCTGGATGGCACGCCGGATGTACCGCCAATTCGTCTACGGCCTAAGCCGCATCGGAAAAATGCAAGTGTTTACATCGAGCGGAGCCGGAACATGGGGACCGCCGCTGCGGCTCGGCTCGAATCCCGAGATTGTCGTTCTTCAATTTGAGTGAGGCCCGCATTTCCGGCAAGCACCCGTAGGGGCACGGCACGTTTACCCTGAGCCTCGAAGGGCCGTGCCCGTCCGATGTAAGAAGAAATCGCGTCGGCGAGTCCAAACGTCAAAGAGAAAGTAAGAATGTAAGCAAAGCCTTCTTTTCCCCAGGCGTCAGCTTCTCAAATTCCTCGGTGACATGCGAAGCTTCGCCGCGATGGCGTCGGATTGCGTCCGTGAAAGTGGTCGAGGCGCCATCGTGCATCAGGCGCGAATGAAGTCGTACGCCCCACAGCGGCGCGGTGCGGATCTTGTTGGCAGTGCTCTGGAATTTGGGGAATGTTGATTTTTTCAAGTCAGGATGCTCCGCAATTCTTTTGCCGTAATGCTCGGGAATGGCCTGCACGATGCCATCCCCGGTACCGACGTCATGCATAAGGAAGTCCCCGTAAGGATGAAACGTCTTGTCGCCGAGCGCCGCAGGAATCGTGAAGTTGCCGCCGTTAATCGCAGTGCCCGCCGCCGCCGTCGTAAGCGTTGTGACGTGGCAAGTCGCGCAGCCAACTTTATCAAAAAGTGTTTCGCCATTTTTGGCTTCCGGAGTTTGCGAGAGAGTCACATCACGCGCGGGCGCTTCCGAGGCACGCATGAATCGCGCAAAGTGATCGATATCGGAGAGCCCGTCGGCGCCGGGCGTATCGTTGGGTTCCGTAGCGGTGTTGCAAATATTCGTGACTTCGTCAGGCTGCAGCCGATTGGTAATGCCCATCTCGTTCAGATACGCGTCAGCTGAAAAAGACAAAAGACTGGCGTGCTGATCTTTCCAGCCGAAGCGGCCGACAGCTGTCTTACCCGGAACCTCTACAATAGGAACATAAAGCGCTTGTCCGCAAATCTTGCCATGGCTCTTCTTACATTGATCTTTGGCAAGGTCGAGCAAGGTTTGGTCCGCGAGCGCTTCGACGAAGCCATCCCCGAGCAAATTTAGAGAAACGCGGAACGTACGAATATTCTCCGTGTTCGGCACATGCTCCTGAATTTCCGTGCTCCGGAAAGCGCCGCTGGGACAGATCGCGCGGTCGTTAATCAAAGAGCGGCCTTTGATAATCTCCGCTCCATGATTGATGGGAACTTCCGGATTTTGAAACGTGCCACGAGCATCCTTGTGGCCGACGCGCAATTCGCTAACTTGACTGGAGCCACCGGAGGTGGGGTTCTGGTGGCACTCGCGGCAGGATTGCGCGTTATACAAAGGTCCGAGACCGTCAGTGAGATGCTCGACCTCTTCGAACGTGTTTTGGTCCGTGGTGTGGGTAGCGTCGTCAACAAAGCCATTGCTTTTATTGTCGAAGCCCGTTGGAGCCTCGGAAACAGGCGGCGCAAAAGAAAGAAGCCCGAAGGACAAAAAAAGAGAAATGCCGGTAAGCAACTTCACGGGGACCTCCTTGCAGGGGGCTGGTTGAAGAGGAATGTACTCCCTGGATAGAAGAAAGCCAAATTAAATAATGGATAAGCAACGGCAAGAACTTTGCGCGACTTAGCGTTAGACCGGGCGGCGGATGCCAAGCTTGCGCATCCGCGCTTGAAGAGTGGTGCGCTTCATGCCAAGGATCGACGCCGCGCCTTTAGAGCCGGCGATGCGCCACTCGGTTTGACGTAGAGCGCGGAGAATGTGCTGGCGCTCAGTGTCTTCGAGAGTAGCGATAGGCGTGTTAGCAGAAGTAGAAGAACTTAAAGAAGTAGAGGACGATGAAGAATCCGCGCCTGCGTCAGCAGCAACGGCAACAGGTTTCAACTCAGAAATAGTGACGCGTAGTTCTTTGCCGGGAGAGAGCAGTACCGCGCGCTCGATAAAATTTTCGAGCTCGCGAATATTGCCAGGCCAGGAATAGCCGGCGAGAGCTTCCATAGCCTCAGCGGGCACGTAGGAGACGGCCTTGTTGAGGCGGCGGCTGAACTTCTGAACGAAATAGCGGACGAGCAGCGGAACGTCTTCGGGGCGCTCGCGAAGAGCGGGAATGTGAATCGGAAAAACGTTGAGGCGATAGTAAAGGTCGGTGCGGAAAGCACGCTCCGCTACGAGCTTTGCGAGGTCGCCGTTGGTGGCAGCCACGATGCGGACATCGACACGCTGCGTGTGATTGCTGCCGAGCCGCTCGAATTCTTGTTCCTGCAGGACGCGAAGAAGTTTGGGTTGCAGCTCAAGCGGCAAGTCCGCCACTTCATCCAGAAAAAGTGTGCCACGGTCGGCAAGTTCGAAGCGGCCGATTTTTTGCGCGAGAGCTCCCGTAAAAGCGCCGCGTTCGTGGCCGAACAGTTCGGATTCCAGAAGCCCGCTGGGAATCGCAGCGCAATTGATTTTGACGAACGTGCGCTCGCGGCGAGGGCTGAGGTTGTGAATGGCGCGGGCTATGAGCTCTTTGCCGGTGCCAGTGTCGCCTGTGATAAGGACAGCCGTGCCGGCTGGAGCGACCAGTTCCACTTGGGCTAAAGCGCGCTTCAGCGCCGGGCTGTCACCGATGATTTCCTCAAAATTGAATTCACTGCGAATTTCTTCCTCGAGATACAGTTTTTCTTCTGCGAGTTTGTCTTTCAGCTTGTCGATCTGTTTGAAGGCCAAAGCGTTTTCCACGGCGATGGCGATTTGCGTGGCGACTTGCTGGAGCAGCTCCACGTCCTGGTGCGGAAAAGCATCTTCGCGGCGGCTGGCGAGATTGAGAGTGCCGAACGTGCGGCCCTGCGTGATTAGCGGAACGCAGCAGATGGTTTGTACGCCCTCGGCCCGGAGCGCGCGGATAATTTCATTGGAGAAGCGGTCGATCTCTGCGCCACGGGCGAGCAGCGGCTGCGCGGTGGTAAAACAAATGCCAGACGGCGTACTTTCGAGAGGCACAGTAATTTCTTGATCGAACAGGCCGGGACGGCTGGAAAAATCGAGCGCGTGAATTTTCAAGAGACCGGAAGCGGAGTCACGAAGAGCGAGACTGGTGTAGTCGTGATGAATCACTTTCTCGAGAGACGTGACGATGCCGCGGAAAAGTTCGTTAAGCTCCCGTGTGGAGACAAGGATATTGTTGACGTCGAGAAGCACCTGCAGCCGGTCGCGCTCGCGGGCGAGTTGAATCTGATAGGCCTGCGAAGTTTGGAAATTGAGCGCGTTATCCACGGCAACCGCAACTTGGCTGCCGACACGCTGCATGAATCGAAGCTCCGTCTCAGTGATGACCTGCGGAACGAGCCGGCCAAAACCCATCGCCCCCAGCCGATGCTGCGCGGTGGTGAGCGGCACCATCGCCAAAGAGCGCACGCCGACTTCACGAAGGCGCTGCAGAAAATCGGGAAACCGATGATCCTCTTCCGTGTCGGTGACAACAAAAGTTTGCTGCGATTGCCAAACCCAACCGGAGGGATGGCCTTCTACAGGCGATTCGCTGCCCGTTTTAACCGGCGTGGGCAGACGAGTTTCTAAAATGTGCAGCCGCATCACATTGCGATCGGGGTCGTGAAGCACGAGCGTCAAGAAATCGAAATCAACGACGCAATGGAGACGCTCCGCAAGATCGTGAAAAAGGGCCGCAAGGTCGCGATGCTGCGCGATCGATTCTGCCACTTCGAGCAAAGCTTCGAGTTGGCGCCGGGAATGTTCGAGTGGCGCTGCAGCAACTGGTTCGGGCGGGGAGATAGCGGGATCCGCCATAGAATTCAGAATAGCACCCGGCTTGGCAGAGGCTCAACCAAAGGCGCACGTGTGTCGAATAGTCGTTCGCAAACGACGAGATTTCCCGCCTGGCAGCTTCGACGCTGCGATCCAGGGAGCAAACAGAACGCTTGCCACTTCATCCGCTCAAAGGTAAATATGATCTTACTCTTGGCTAGCGAGATGAGCTGATGGGCAGCCTTTGGCAAGACGTGCATTATGGAGTGCGGAATCTCAAGAAGAGTCCGGGATTCGCACTCGCCGCAGTCCTCTCGCTTGCGCTGGGCATTGGCGCCACCACTGCCGTATTCAGCGTCATCTATGCAGTACTGCTCCATCCCTACCCCTATGTGGGCGCCGACCGCATGGTCCGCCCTCAAGCTCAGGACAAAGCGGGAGTTCCGAGGATTTTCTTTTTGACCGGCCCACAACTCCAACAGTGGCGGCAAGCAAACTCAGTCGAGAGTGTACTGGCACAAACAAATTGGGAGCTACCGACCACTGGCAGCGATCTGCCCGAAGATGCGAGAGCAGTTTTCCTGACGACCAACGCGTCCACCTTTTTCGGAGTGCCAGCATTGTTAGGCCGTGGACTGCTTCCCTCGGACGCACCGGATGGCCAGGACCCGCAGCCGGTAGTTGTTCTTAGTTTCTCATTTTGGCAGCGGCATTTTGGCGGAAACTCCGATGTCTTGGGCAAGTCCCTGGAAATGGCGCACAAAAATTACACAATTGTGGGTGTTCTCCCTCCACGGTTTGCGTGGACCGTTGCAGACGTCTATCTTCCGTTAAAAATCACAAACGACCCCCAAGATCTCGTTTTCGTGTCTTGCGTAAAGCTCAAAGTGGGAGTGAGCCACGACGCGGCGCAGGCGGAGTTCCAGTCATTGCTGGAGCAGTTTGCGAAGGAGACTCCGAAGAACTTTCCCGCAACCTTTCGCGTGCAGCTTGCCCGATTGATGGACGAGCATGGCAAGAGTTTCGAGCGCACGCTTTATCTTTTATTTGGCGGAGTCACGCTGCTGCTAGCCATCGGCTGCGCGAATGTCTCGATCCTGCTTCTGGCCAGAGGAGCGGCGCGTCAGCATGAGCTGGCGGTGAGAGCGTCTGTCGGAGCGAGCAGAAGTCGCATCCTCCGTCAGTTGTTCACGGAATCCTTACTGCTATCGTTGAGCGGCGTAGCCATCGGAATATTGCTTGCCTATGGCAGTCTAATCTTGATCGTGCGGTGGCTCCCGCGGTGGTCTTATCCCTACGAAGTGGCCATCCAGATCAACGTGCCAGTACTGTGCTTCAGTGTTGGAGTAGCACTTCTGACGGTGATTGTGTTTGGGCTTTCGCCTGCGCTTCAATTCAGCCGCCCCGACGTAAGCCGCGTGATGCAGTCCAGCGCCCGCACCGTTCGAGGCGGAGCACGCGCGAAACGTACGCACAGTTTGTTGATCGCCGGGCAGATCGCGCTGACGCTGTTGCTGCTAGCGGCCGCCGCCGCAGCCATTCAGGGCTTTCTCCACTTGATGAATGAGCCGCTTGGATATGATCCCCGCAACACGATGGTGGTCGGCATACCGCTTCATGACAACTCCTATATGAAGTGGGAAGAGCGAGCGGCGTACTTCCAACAGCTTCGCGAGAGCTTGGCCGCGATTCCTGGAGTGATTTCAGCCGCCATCTCCACCGATGCGACGCCACCGATGAACGGTGTGGACGAGCCAGTGGAAATCATGGGTAGGCGCTCGGTCGAGGAGCAGCAGATTCGCCTAAGTATGGTCAGCTCCGAGTATTTCTCCATGCTCCATGTTGTGCTGCTAAAGGGACGAACTTGGGACGAATCCGAGACGATGCGGGGGGCGCACCTGGCAGTAATTAACCAGACCATGGCGCGGGAGTATTGGCCCGATGGCAATATTCTGGGCCGGCAAATCCGCATGCCGCAAGTGAAAAACGAGCCTTTTCGTCTTGTGGCGCCGGGAAGCGACCAGTGGTTCCAGATCGTTGGAGTCGTCGCGGATGCAAGAAATGATGGCCTGGCAAATCCCGTGCGGCCCGCCGTCTACGTGCCTTACACGATATGGTTGGGAGTCTATTCGCACATCTTGGTGCACAACCAAGGGAGCCCCGCTTCCCTATTCCGCTCTGTTCGTGCACAAGTGCGTTCGGCGAATCCCGATCAGCAAGTAGAGGGACAGAGCTTCAGCCTGGAAGAGCTGCTCGCCCGGATGCCGGAGTGGCAGCAGGGGCATCTGACATCGATGCTGCTTGGCGCTTTCGCGTTCGTTGCGCTGGTGCTGGCGCTCGTCGGGCTCTACAGTGTGGTGTCCTACAGCGTTGTCCAAAGGACGGGCGAATTTGGGATTCGCATGGCGCTTGGTGCGCAGCGGAGGGACGTCTTGTGGCTGGTCTTCTCATCCACCGCGTTCAGCGTAAGCAGCGGCCTTGCGGCAGGGATTTTTCTGAGCCTGTCACTGACAAAGATGCTCGCTCAGTGGACAGAAGGAAGTTCGCGCGACCCTCTCCTGCTTCTATTCGTTGCTCTTCTATTGATTGCCGCCTCCACGTTAGCTTGCCTCCTGCCTGCTCGGCGCGCCTCGTCGATTGACCCGGCGACGGCGCTGCGCTGTGAATGAGGAAAGGCTCGACGTCGAAATCTCCAAAAAAAACATGCGCGCCCCGCGATTGCCCGTGTGGAGGGGCTGGAGTAAACTGCGTTGCGAGTGACGGATACTTCTTCCATTGTCGGTCGAACGATATCTCATTACACCGTCCATGAAAAACTTGGCGGCGGAGGAATGGGCGTCGTCTATAGAGCCGAGGACACGCGGCTCGGCCGGAATGTTGCGCTGAAATTTCTTCCTGAGGATATTTCACAGGACCCACAGGCCATTGAACGCTTCCGGCGCGAAGCGCGCACCGCGTCCACGCTGAACCATCCGAACATCTGCACCATTTATGACATCGAGGAATTTGAAGGCCGCCCGTTTATCGCCATGGAGCTGCTCGAGGGCCAGACGCTCAAGCGGCGTATCGCAAGGAAATCCATCGAGATTTCGGAGCTTCTAGAGATTGGAATTCAGATCACCGATGGACTGGAAGCCGCGCACGCCAAAGGCATCGTCCACCGCGATATCAAGCCGGCAAATATTTTTCTCGTGGATCCCGGGCCGGCGAAGATACTAGATTTCGGCCTAGCCAAGTTCGCAGCTTACCGGCAACAGGCGGCGGATTCCGCGGGCGAATCGTCCATGCCAACACACAGGCATGTGCTGGACGACGGGCTCATCACGAGTGCGGGCAGCTCGGTGGGAACGGTTGCGTACATGTCGCCCGAACAAGCGCGAGGGCAGGAGTTGGATGCGCGCACGGATTTGTTTTCGCTCGGCGTTGTGCTTTATGAAATGGGCACAGGCGTAGTTCCCTTTGGCGGCTCTGCTGTTGCCCTGATTTTTGATGGCATCCTGAATTCCTCGGCTGCGCCTGCAAGGAAGCTGAATTCGAACTTGCCCCCGGGCTTGGAAAATATTTTATCCAAGGCGCTCGAAAAAGATCTCGGGCTCCGTTACCAAACGGCCGCCGAGCTTCGTGCGGACTTGAAGCGGTTGAGACGCGATCTGGATTTGGGACATTCGGGGACGAGCCCTGCTGTACGCGCGGCGCTGGCAGACGTTCCTGAAAGGCATCCGTCTTCCCGCTGGCAGACTTGGGCGCTGGTGGGCGGCGCGCTCATCACCCTCGCGGTAATTCTTGGGTACGTGCCGGCGCGGGTCACGGTGCCGCCTCGCGTGGTGCGAACTGTCCAACTCACCAACACGAACCGCCCGAAATCGGACCTGGTGACGGATGGCTCGCGGCTCTACTTTATTGAAGGCCAATCGCGCCTTTCTCAAACGGCCGTGACCGGTGGTGATACCTTTCCTGTCCCCAATTCCCTCGAGGACACCGGCTTCGCGAACATTTTCGATATTTCCGCAGATGGCTCCGCGCTCTTGATGAATACCCCGCGAGGTACCGCTCTCGACGGCCCGCTTTGGAGCGTCCCCGTCCTTGGCGATTCGCCTCGCCGAGTGGGAAATCTCGAAGGCCATGCCGGAGCTTGGTCGCCCGACGGTAAGCAAATCGCTTTTTGCAAAGCCAACGAGATTTTCGTTGCCAAGAGCGACGGAGGCGAGCCTCACCGACTCTTGGCAGCAGGAGGAACTGTCAACGATATACGCTGGTCGCGCGACGGATCGATTTTACGTTTTACAGTGGACGATCCCAGGACGAATTACCGCGCGATCTGGCAAGCTTCCGCGGACGGCAGCAACCTTCATCTCCTGCTTCCCGGCTGGAGCGATGCACCCAATGAATGCTGCGGCGAGTGGACGCCGGATGGAAAGTATTTTGTTTTTCAGGCACGCCGCGACGCGACAATGGACCTCTGGGCCATCAATGAACGCGGTGGTTTTTTTCGCGCCACACCCCAAGCGCCTGTCCAGTTGACGACCGGCCCAATGAACGTAGGCATTCCTGTCCCCAGCCGCGATGGGAAAAAGCTTTTCGCACAGGGCTGGCAGCCTCGCGGCGAATTGTTGCGCTACGACGCGAAATCAAAACAACTCGCGGCTTATCTTTCAGGAATTTCGGCGATGGGGCTGGACTTCTCTCGCGATGGCGAGTGGGTCGCTTACAACGACGCCTCCGACGGCACCATGTGGCGCAGCAAAGCAGACGGAACACAAAAGCTTCAACTTGTTTTTCCGCCCATGCAGGCGTATTTGCCTCGCTGGTCTCCGGATGGCAAACAAATTGTTTTCTTTGGCCATCCTCCAGGCGAGCCGTGGCAAATTTATATGATTCCCGCGCAGGGCGGCTCTCCCGAATTGATCTACCGAAGTGCAACCAACTCGGCTGACCCCACGTGGTCGCCGGACGGAAAATCCCTGGCCTTCGGAGAAAATTCTCTGAACAACCAAGGTTCGGCCGTCTACGTGATGGATCTGAAGACGCGAACACCGGCGAAGTTGCCCGGCTCCGATGGACTGTATTCTCCGCGCTGGTCGCCGGACGGGCGCTACTTGGCTGCGATTCCACTCGATTCGCTCAAGCTCATGCTGTTTGATTTCACCACGCAGAAATGGACGGAACTCGCCAATCTCTTCGTGGCGTATCCAACCTGGTCGCGAGACGGTCACTACCTGTATTTTGACGGAATTCTCGACAACCAGGAGAGCTTCTTCCGTGTGCAAGTCAGCGACGGCAAACTCGAGCGCATCTTCAGCCTGAAAGGTTTTCAGGCCGCCGGTGGAGCCTTCGGAAACTGGAGCGGCCTCGCGCCAGACGATTCGCCGCTAGTCGTTCGCGACGCCAGCATCCAAGAAATTTACGCCCTCGATTGGGACCACCCCTAGTCTGCTCCCAACCAACCCCGAAATGTTTTGTGAGAGAACGGGAGTGCGCCCGGAATCAGCGTCAGTTACCGGCAGGGATCAGGAAAGCGCGGGGAATTTTTGCATCCAGAGTCGCGAGAACACCATTGTGCGCGGTCGCCAAGCTCACAAGATGGCCATCCGTGATTTGTTTTGGTGTTCTAACCCACAGGGGAAGCTGCGAAACGTCATGCTGGTCGGCAATAAATGCGAATCTCATGGGTTCATTCGCTTTTAATTTCAACAAAAGGCCCCGAGCGTCGGCAACCGTGGCCCCGTATTGCGTTGTTTGCGACAGAACTCGGACGAAACCCAGTTCCGTGATGGAGCAGGTGAGGAACTCCGTCTCGGAAGCGCTTGACAGATCTCTTACCCATCTCGCCATCCGCGGATGAAATTCGTGTTCATGGAATCCGAACGCAACCAGGGCGCTGACGTCGAGAAGATACCTCATGGAAAATCAGCCAGGATTTCCTTAACCTGCTCGGAAGTCAGAATCGGAGCATTTGGACCAGCGGTGAGTACGGGAAAACCGGTAACTGGATCCTTGATGATCCGTACTTTTCTCCCGCGCTTTTTGCGGGGCGTCAGGACGATGCGGCCGCCCTCCACGCTCGCATCCAGCGGATCACCTGGGCGAAGGCCCAATTTGTTGCGAATGCGGCTGGGAAGAACGACCTGACCTTTTGTCGAAAGCTTGGTCTGCATAGTAAGACAATCTTACCTCCCTTTCCCTAGGGCAGGCAACAAACGCGATTGCGCTAAGATTGCGAAATTGCCTCTCAAGGTAAACTGAAAAGTGAAACTTCAGAGGAATTAGGGAAGGTCTAAAGAAATGAGCGCGCGATTGCAGGTGATGAAATTTGGGGGCACGTCTGTTGGCGATGCGGCGTGCATAGCGAGAACGGCGCAGATTATCGCGCAAAGTGCACGAGAGGGTGGTTGCGTCGCGGTGGTTTCCGCGATGAGCGGGGTGACGAACCGGCTGATCGAAGCGGCGAAGCGTGCGGGGGCCGGGGAGACCGGGCAGGGGGCAACTGTACTGGCCGCGTTGCGCAACCAGCACGAAGAGGCGCTGAAGAATTTGGTTCGCGATGAGAATGCGCGCAAGTCTGTCAGAGATGAGATGGAAGAAGTGTTCGCAGAAGGAAGCCGGCTATTTGAAGGGACGGCGCTACTGCGCGAGTTGACGCCCCGGACCTTGGACGCGATATCCAGTTTGGGCGAGCGGCTATCCGCGCCGTTGGTGGCGGGGGCGGTGCGCGAGCTTGGATTGCAGAGCGAGGCCGTGGAGGCGACGGAAGTGATTATTACGGACGCGTTCCACGGAGGTGCGGAACCTTTGATGGATCGCACGCGGCAACAATGCGAAGTGCGGTTGCGTCCGATGATTGAGAAGGGAATCGTCCCAATTGTGACTGGCTTCCTTGGTGCGACTACGGAAGGGAATTTAACGACACTCGGCCGCGGCGGCTCCGATTATTCGGCAACAATTCTGGGCGCGGCGCTGAATGCAGATGAAGTGATTATCTGGACGGACGTGGATGGCGTATTGACTGCTGATCCGCGGCTCGTGCAGGAGGCGCGAACGATTCCGGTGATTTCGTACCGCGAAGCGGCAGAGCTGGCCTTTTTCGGCGCGAAAGTTTTGCATCCAAAGACTTTGAAGCCCGTGATGCAGGCGGCAATTCCAGTATGGATCCGCAACAGCTTTGCACCAGAACGGCCGGGCACGAAAATAACGCCCGAAGGACGAAGTATAGGTGGTGGCGTGAAGGCGCTGACGGCGATCCATGATGTAGCGCTGATCAGCGTCGGTGGGCCAGGCATTGTGGGATTGCCGGACGTAGTGGGCCGGACGTTTTCGACGACAGCTGAGGTGCGTGCAAACGTGCTGCTGATTTCGCAGTCGTCTTCGCAGAACGATATCTGCTTCATTGTGTCAGCGGCGGATGCGCAGAGGACAGTCGACGCGCTGCGAAAAGAGTTTGCGCAAGATCTGGCGCACGAGAAGGTCGAGCACATTACGGTCGATCCAAATATTGCCATCGTAGCCGTAGTGGGCGAGAACATGCGCGGGACGCCGGGAGTTGCGGGAAGAACATTCAATGCGTTGGGCCGCGAAAATGTGAACTTGATTGCGATTGCGCAGGGATCTTCGGAATCGAATATTTCATTTGTTGTGGAAGAAAAAGCGGCGAAGACAGCGCTGATCACTGTGCATCGCGAATTTGGGTTGGGCGTGGCGGCGAGCTAGATTCCACTTTTTCCATTCTTCAAGACACACGAACCGACTGAAAGACGGGCACAGCAGTGCTGTGCCCCTACAAAGGACTCCCCCGCCAACCGGGTCTTCGTTAATTTGGTTTTTCGTCGTCGGGCGGAATTTTTGTCATATCGCTGATGTCGGTGATGTCACCGATGGAGCGAGGGGAGCCGCTGGGATCTTTGACCATGCCATCGAGCGTGGTTTTGGCGTGTTCATCGACAGCGCCGACAGCGGCCACCAAGCAAGAATAGAGGAAGGCTTTGATGCCGGATCGGAATTGCTCGGTGGATTGTTCAGTGGTTCGGATGACATCGTCGATCATGGTGCGGCGGCGAGTCTCGCAAGTCGTGCGATTTTCCGCATCGAGGGCTGTGAGCGCCGACCGTACGCGCTCCGTGGTTTCCGTGATGGCTAAGTCGACTTGTACTTCTGCCTGACGGCGGAATTCTTCGAGGGTGCTTCCTGCTGCGTTGTGCAGCAGTGCGCGGGACTCGGCGACGCGGGCATCCAGTTGCGCGGCAGCTTCGCGGGTGACCATGCGCGTGGCCTCCATTACGCGAACCAGCTGTCGATCGGAGATACGGTCAGCGGCGGCCTCGAATTGTTCGGTGGCTTGGCCCAGGGATTCGTCCAAACGGCCGCGCGTCCGCGGTACGATTTCGCCAGTGGCTTTCTCCACAAATTTCTGAGTCTCGCCGAGATTCCGCTGCGTATCGGCGGCGAGTTTTTCGAGGCGCTGTGCAATTTCTTCGGCTTGAGTGCGGAAGGCGTTGTGCTGCTCTTCCCAGCGGCTTTGGACTTCGCCAAGGCGCGACTCGAGATGGCCGAGAATTTCTTCGCGAGAGGAACGCATCAGGGATTCGAGGCGCTGCTCGGAGAATTCTCCCAACTGCTGGAGGTTTCGTTCACGGACACCTTCCACGCGCGCGAGGGCAGCTTCGATGGCTTCATCTAGATGCTCGGCCAGCGCGTTTTGAACGACTTTTTCGGCGGCGGCCTGAAGTTTGCCTTGCATGGCTGCCACCAGCTGATCGATGGTGATAGCGACGCGCTCCGGTTTTGACGGAGTATTTTCTTTGCCCGGCTGGGCGCCGGATCCTGCAGGAGAAGGTGATGGGAATTCCGTAACCTGGCTCGTTCTCGCTTCGCTGACACTGGGCGAAGAAGAAGGCGGATACGCAGCGGGCGCGGCTGGCGGCTCAGCTGGTTCCAGCGCGGGAGCGACGGCTGTTGCCATGCCTGCCAGCGATGCGCTGCCTCCCAGCAAACGATTCCAATCCGGCGGCGGCGAAGAAAGATTCCAGATATTCGCGGGAGACTCCAGTTCGACGCCGACCTGAAAGAGTTCGCGAGGGCTTGCCGGCGGATGGACGGACTTCACAAAAGCGCGAATGACGGGAGAGATGGTCTCGCCGTCCGGTTGGAGAACGCGCAGGCCGACGGAAGCGCCGATTGGATATTCGTGGCGCGAGGGATAGCGGCAGCCGTGGAGATTGAAGCTGACCGTCGATGTTTTCTCCTGGAAGGACAAGCCGGTTTTGGTTTGGCCGAGCACGACGAGAGGCACATTGCGGTCGATACGCGTGCTGCGGCGGCCCTCCAAACCGGAGAGAGAATGAAGATGATCTGGGGGAACGGCTAGACTCACTTCTATCCTCCACGTTTCCAGTTGAGAAGACTATCACCGGAGGAGGTCGACCGTCGACAGTTGAAAGTCGAAAGTAAAGCCTCCGATGGGGCGCGTCGTTCGCTCCGTGGCTTGTTGGGTGGAGATGCTGCGTGTGGACTTTAACGCTGAGGATGCAGAGTCCATGGAGAGGACAGAGATGACAATTTTGCAGTCGCTTTCCATGGGCGTTGGAGATGATCTAGTTGCTAGCATGGTGTTGGCGTCGGCTGTGAGACAGGCTGAAGTCTGTCCGACTTTTGTGGATACCCCCCACCCCCTGCTTTTTGAAAAGATGTGAAAACAATGGGGTTAGCTGGTTGGGGTCTGCAAAAGATGTGATTCTTAAGGGGTTAGAGGCTTTTACCAACCTTACTGGTGTTGTTCTGGCAGATTGGCTAGAGTTGGGCCCCACCCCTGGGTATGCATAGAGTTATAAGTAAGCAATTGTAAATAATGGAGTTGCTGGCATTCCTATGCGTCGCATGTTTACTCGCTGTGGAAAAAAATGGAATGGTCCGGGTGCGGTTCGAGACGCGGACGCCCTAAAGGCAAAAACGCCAGCAAGTTGCTGGCGACCGACGGAAAGAATCACAGTATTACCTAGTAATACTTATACGCCTGAAGTTACTACTTGTCGAGAACCAAAATGGGAAACCTTATTCGCCGGCGGCGGTTAGAGGTTGGCGTTGGGTGTGCTTGCTCCACTCGTGGTAGACCTCGGTGGCGTGTTTCGGTGTGAGGCGATGAATGGACGCTACCGCTGAGATGAGGTGCTCCGGTTCCTGGATTTGTTCGGAGAGCCGCTCAAACTCGCCGAAGTAGATTCTTGGATGGCCGAACATTTCGTCTCCCTGGATTGTGCATAGTAATGATAGCTGGAATGTGGAGTGGAAAAAGTTTTCGTTTAGCTGGAATGTGGAGTGGAAAAAGTTTTCGTTTAGCTGGATGTTCCAGAGAGCTTCGGTATAGTCGAGGAACTATGCAATTCAATGAACAATCGAGGCCAGCCTACGTGAAGATCCTCCGGGCCAAATTAAAAGAGCAAATGGGAGAACACGCCTACCGGATCGATGCGTTTAGCGATGACAAGATTATCGAGATGGACAAGAAATGGCGCGAGCAGCCAATGGAGAAGTTTAGCGCCAAATGGGAAGAGTTGAGAGGCTAGCACCCGATGGATATGAAGACTTCTAGAACGCGTCGGCTGATTAGGTGTGACCCAACACAAAACCCCTACACGTAACACCGACGTGTTGGGCGCCCGGCTATTGCGCAGCAGTCACCATGATTTCAACCAGTATGTTCGGCCGCCATAACTGAGCACTGACGCAGAAGCGTACTGGTGGGTTTTGCCGATCCACCCACTCGTTCCAAACGGAATTGTGATCCTCAAAATCCTGCATATCCTTCAACCACACTTGAGCGACCAAGAGTTTCGATTTGTCAGTGCCAGCTTTTTGCAAAATGTAATCGACACGCTCCAGCACTTGCTTGGTCTGTACCTTTACATCGCCGATTGGATCGGGCGTCACACCGCAAGTATTTACGATGCCGTTGTGCACGACGGCTAAGCTGATCACCGGGAATACTTTCACGCCGAACACGTCCTTCATACCTTCGGTGGTTCCAACGCGTTGAATGTTCATCGTCTTGTCTCCTGTCTTCAGAAGGAAAGGGTCCTGGTGCGGCTACACCCTTCGGAATCCTGCGACCTCGCGAGGGCCAATTCTTTAACTCCGAGCGTTATTTCTGCAGACCAGCCTGCCAGTTCAGTATCACAGTGTACGGCTCCGGTTTGTTGCTCTTGAGCAGCGTCTTCGGCGATGAAACGAGAAAACGGCGACCGTCCGCTGCGCAATTCCACCAGACATTGTCCACAGCAGTCCCGACCGTAAATCCGAGGGGCTGAGGCTTCCCAGGCCTGAACTCTGGATTGGTCGCAATTTCGACAGCCATCACCTGTCCGTCTTGGGTATGGTAATAGAGTTCCCTGCCATCGCCGCGCCATTGCGGTTCAACCCCGTATCCGTTGGAGATTTCCACCTTGGCACCAGTCTCGACTGCAGTCCCAGAAGAATTCATCGCAAAGGGCCGCACGTAAACCTCCAAACGCCCGGACTCATCGGAATCGTACGCTACCCAATGGCCGTCAGGAGAAAAGCTAGCGTCGCCCTCAGTGAACTCAGTGACTAGAAACGGGACGGGCTTCTTGTCACTATCCAGTGGGAGCACCCAAATATCCCACTTCGTTTTCGGTTCATAGGCGACATACAGCAGGAATCGTCCGTCACGCGACCAACTCTCGGCATGTGGAGTCCCGCTGGACTTTAGCAAGAGTTCCGCATCTTTCACGCCACTCACCGGTTTTTGGTACAGTTCGCTTCCGGAGCTAAAGGCGATGCGGCTCCCGTCGGGCGACCAGACCGGATCGTAGTCCGCCGCAGAGCCGAACGTGAAGCGCGTACTGGCGTCTCGAGAGAGATCCAACAGCCAGATGTTGGAGGCTAGGCCATTCCCCTTGGTCAAGGCCGCGCGCTTCCCGTCCGGTGAGAGCGCCAGCCCAAGATATTGGCCAGGCTCCCCGGCGGTTCCCAAGACATTTCCCTGTCGATCGTACCAGGTCAGCTGCCGGTCTGACGTCGTCCTGTCTCGCAGGTAAACCAGGACGTCATTGGATGAAGCCGAAAAAGCACCGGCGCCGCCAGTGCCGCCTATGGTATCCGCGACTTGCTCGGCAATGGGAGTCGCCTGCCCTTTCAGTTCCAGCCGACGGTTGTCGAACGGCTGCCATCAGAGTACTTTCCCGCATGAAAAGCAGGTAACCGATGCTCGAATCTGCCGAAGGCGCGTACTCTGAAGTCCAATGGCTAGCCAGCAAAAATTTGGAACTCTGTTGCCCCGGTTTGGCGTCTACGGGGCAGATATAAATCGCACTCTCTTCCCTGTTAATTGAGTAAGCAAAGTAGATGAAATGCTGCCCGTCTGGCAGGAAGGACGGACCGGCATGGAATATTTCCTGGCGAGTGGGATTAACTGCAGTGATTTGAGTTGGAACACCGCCGGAGGCAGGCACGCTGAACAAACCGTTCGGAGATCCGAATACGATCACACCATCCTTGTTCCATGCGCCCCCGCCCCACTGGCCTGGCAAATCCGAGACAGTCTGGGTGGGGCCACCAATTGCCTCGATCTTCTTGAGTTTATTTTCGAACGCATACCCGATGAAGCGGCTGTCCGGGGACCAGAAAGGCGAACTTTCAGAACTCTCAGCGGTTAGATCGTGCGATTCTCCCGACTCCAGGAAATGAACCCACAGGCGACCTCCGGATATGAAGGCCAACTTGCGCCCATCGGGTGAAAGGTTGACTTTCAGATCGAGCGTGGTGTTCTCGGGAGCCGAGACCTGGAAGCGCACTGCCCGCCTTGAACGGGCTGTTTCTCGCGGAAGTGCAGAAACCCAACCGTAGCTAGGGCTGTCGCCAGCACGGCCGCCATACTCTAGGCCAGGCGTTCACTTACTTTGCGGCGGGATACCAGCGGAGCCGGTACGCCCACCTGCGATCCTCCTTCCGCAATCCACTGCAACTCACCGGCTAGATCGGCAGCACTTTGCAAGCGTTTGTCGACTTCCTTTGCCAGGGATCTCCGGATCGCGTGGTCCAGCGCGGGCGGGGTCATTGGCTTGACGCTGCTGATAGGCTCGGGCTCCTTCTCAAGAATCGCTGAGGCTACACTGAGTTGGCTCTTGCCTTGGAATGCGCGCTGGCCCGTGAGCATCTCGTACAACACCGCGCCAAACGAAAAGATATCGCTGCGCCCGTCGAGTTCTTTCCCCTCAATTTGCTCCGGGGACATGTATTGAAAGGTTCCGACGATGGTGCCCTGCTCGGTCACCGGTGAGTTTCGCGTTGCCGCCGTCAGCGTCGCGGCGTTGGAGAGCGGCGCCGTGGCTTTGGCCAAGCCAAAATCCAGCAGCTTCGCGCCCGTGGGCGTCAACATGATGTTGCCGGGCTTCAGGTCGCGATGCACCACGCCGCTGCGATGTGCTTTGTCCAGTGCGTCGGCGATTTGCATTCCCAATTTCAGAACTTGATCGAGCGGGAGTGGGCCTTTCTCAAGACGCTTGCCAAGCGTCTCTCCTTCGACGCACTCCATCACCAAATAATCGATGCCGTCCTGCTGGCCAACGTCATGGAGCACGCAAATATGCGGATGATTCAAGCTGGAGATGGTCTTCGCTTCGCGCTCGAACCGCTGCTTGCGGATAGGATCGGAAGAGAGATGTGCAGGAAGAATCTTTATGGCCACTGTGCGGTCGAGCCGTGTGTCCCGCGCGCGATATACCTCGCCCATCCCGCCCGCGCCGATCGGGTCCAAGATCTCATAGGGTCCCAGCCGAGTTCCGGGGGACAGCGCCATTTAGCCGCAATTCTACACCACGAAAGGTTGGTTACGCTTGAGCGGCAGATTTTAGTTTGGTAGCACGTACGTGTTGGGAAAAGCATGCGGAACAAGCGCTAGACGGAAATTACCAGGTAAGAGTCGGGTTCTGTCCACTGGGCACCCGCTGGTGTAATTGACGAGGCAAAGAGATATGAGTCGTGCGCCGCCCGACTGGGCCCTCCCGAACTGCGCACGACGTCTTTCAGAGACTGGGATACTTAACGTCTATCTCCATCGTGATCATGGTCATGATCATCCGGCTTGTGGGGCAGGCGAACGACGCCGTGGATGGGGAAGCTTCCAAAGTGCTTAATCGCGGGAGCGCCGGTTTGAAACGTCATGGTCATGTTGGAATAGGTGACCTCCGTGCCTCCGGTGATGCAGACCTGCAGCGGGGATAGCGTGGTAACCCCTGTAGGTGGTTTCTGAAATGGGGCGGCGGTCCCGTTGCCGGTAATGTCGGCTTCGCCTGTGAGCACGAAACGAGGTGTGGTGGCGGGGCTGTCAGCAGGACATTGGGAGAGGAGCGTCGGGTCGTAACTGACGGTGGCATCCGTCATCGCGAGATGGTGAGTATGAGGATTGCGTAACCCGGGACTATCAACAGTTGGCGTAGCTGGTGGAGCAGGCGGAGTAGTAGGCGTAGGGGGATTTGTTATGACCCAATAATCGGGATGTTCCATGGTCATAACGACTGAGAAATCTGCTTTACCATCTCTTTTTAACTTCACCGACCACGTGCCATGCATTTCCCAAGGGCCGGCCACGCCTGTTGCGGCGGTATAGTCATTGAGGATGCCGCTAAAATGATCGGGCGTAGGAGCTTGAGCCTGAGCGCTAGTAACGAACACCAGCACTATGACCGCGATGATGCGTACGGCCCACGAGATTGCTTTGCTATTCATAATGAAAATCCTCCAGGAATTTGAGATTCAAGTCTTTTTTACCGAGGGCTGCTAGGGACGTCCGGGCCCGCTAGGGAGATCTGCGGCCCATGAACTGCGTTCAGCGATTGCACACCCTACACGTTAGGAGACCATGAGACATTCGGGCGGGTGTGGTCAAACGGCAAGGTGCAGAATTGCCTATATTTCTCAATTTGCCGTCGAATGCTGTGCTTTGCCGTGGCCGGGCCGGTCAGACGGGGGTACAATTCGGCTCCCCGGGCTGGTGACAGCCGCGAACCTAACAGGAGAGCGCGATGGGTGAACCATCCTCTGGCACGCCGCCTTCTGTGAGTCCAACTGAAGACCGGCTGGATTCGTGGAAGGAGATTGCTGGATACCTCAACCGCGACGTGACGACCGTCCAGCGGTGGGAAAAGCGGGAGAAGATGCCCGTTCACCGGCACCTGCATGACAGGATGGGGTCGGTTTACACTTCCCGGGCAGAGTTGGATGCATGGGTGCGAAGTCGGAATCTTCAAGCAATGCCGGAGAACGGGAACGATACTCCTTCATCAAATCCCGCGGTACTGCCGCCACGCGCGGAGCTAGTGACCTCTCGAACGAAATGGAAGTTCATCCTGCCGCTTGCAATAGCCGGAGTTGCATCAGTGATTGGAGTGAGCCTGTGGTTGCGGCGGACGGAATACTTCTGGCGAAATCCGATCTCTAACGCGCGATTCCAGACGGTCACGGATTTTGATGGAGTGGAAGAAGCTGCTGCGGTGTCACGCGACGGTCAGTTCGTGGCGTTTCTGTCGAATCGGGACGGGCAAATGGACGTCTGGGTCACGCAAGTGGGTTCGGGACAGTTCCACAACTTGACTCACGGGAGCGCGCCGGAACTGGTCAACCCATCGATCCGCACGCTGGGATTCTCGCCCGACGGATCTTTTGTTACGTTTTGGGTTCGCAAACCAAGCACCTCGAACGGCGGCGAAATCGGCATCTGGGCGGTGCCGACGCTGGGCGGATCGCCCAAGCCTTATCTCGAAGGCGTGGCCGAGTTCGACTGGTCGCACGACGGCTCCCGACTTGCGTATCATACGCCGGGACCCGGAGATCCTCTCTTCGTTTCAAACGACGGCCGACGATCGCAGGGCCGCCCCGTATTCACCGCGCCCGACGGGCTCCACAGTCACTTTCCGCTGTGGGCACCTGATGCATCATTTATTTACTTCGTGCAGGGTTCGCTCCCGGACAAATTGGACATCTGGCGAATCACGCCAGCCGGTGGGGCTCCCGAACGGATCACTTCGCAAGGCGGGCGCGTGAGTTATCCGATCTTATTTGATCGACGAACAATGCTTTACCTCGCTAACGATACCGATGGTTCGGGGCCGTGGCTCTACAGCGTGGACGTCGAGCGTCGCATTCCCCACCGGTTGACCTTCGGCGTTGACCGGTACACGTCGCTGGCGGCCAGCGCGGACGGTCGCCGTCTCGTTGCCACGCTCGCAAGTCCAAAGACAACACTGTGGCGCTTGCGGATCGCTGATTCACCCGTCGAGGTGCCGGCGGCGGCTCGAATTTCCCTGACGACCAGCACAGGGTCTTCCCCGCGATTGGGTCCAAACTATCTTCTTTATATTTCCGCAACCGGCACGAGCGAGAGCATCTGGAAGCTTGCGAACGGAACGGACATGGAGTTGTGGAGTGGTCAGGGAGCGCGAGTCTTTGGCGGCCCGGCAATCTCTCCCGATGGACGGTATATCGCCTTCTCGGTCCGGCAACACGGGCAGCCGAGCTTATACGTGATGCAGGCTGACGGGACGAACGCGCGGATTGTGGCCGATTCGCTCGACCTGCAGGGAGCTCCGACATGGGCGCCTGACGGCCAATCGATCACCACGGCGGCGGCCGATCACGGCATCCCACACCTCTACCGAGTTCCGGTCGACGGTGGCCGGCCCGCAATTTTTGTGCAGGAGTACTCTGTCGACCCAGCGTGGGCGCCTGACGGTCGCTTCGTTGTTTATTCTGGACCCGACATCGGCACTACATTTTCGGTGAAAGCTGTCACGGCTTCGGCCGTACCGCATCCCTTGCCTGTTCTGACGCTGACTCGGGGCGCTCGACGCTTGGCATTCCTGCCTGGAGGAAGGGCTCTGGTGCTGTTGCGAGGAGAGATTCAACATAAGAATCTCTGGCTGATCGATCTGGAGACGGGTACCGAGCGGCAGTTGACTAACCTCGCTCCCGATTTCGACATTCGCGACTTTGATATTTCCTCTGACGGCCGTGACATTGTTCTCGAACGCGTGCAGGAGCACTCGGAAGTGGTGCTGCTCGATCTCCCCCGGCCGTAATCCGTGACGTCAAACGTTGTCCGTCGGAAAAGACGCCGAAATTTAGAGTGTCGTTGTTTTTCACTACGAGGCCGGGATTTGGACTGGATTCGCAGAGCAGGGCGCTTTCGTTTGAAAGCTGCCGTGGCGTGCTCTCTATCTGACACAAGACTCTTCTCGATTTAAGGCTAAGACAAGGTCGAGTTATCGACCTGTGGATGAACGTGTGGATCGAAGGCGAGGCTGGGGATGCGAACGCGGATTTGCGTGCCGTGCGACGAGTCGGATTCGACGGAGAGGTGGCCACCGACAAGACGGAGGCGCTCTTGCATACTGACTAAGCCAAGGCCAGAGGCAAGCTTTGCGGAGCTAGGGCTGAATCCGGTACCGGAATCGGAGATGGAAAGCTCGAGGCGATCGTCGTGGCCTAAGAGTTCGACCGTGGCAGAGGCAGCGCCGCTGTGCTTGACGACGTTTTGCAAAGCCTCCTGCGCGATTCGAAAGAGGCAGAGGGTGACATCCTTCGGGAGCTGCTGGGGAACAGCACGATGGACAAACTGAATCTGCAGGCGGTGCTGATCGGAGAGCTCCCTGCAGAGCGCTCCGACGGCCGGCACGAGACCCAGAATGTCCAGCCGAGAGGGATGAAGCTGCTGCGAAATGTTGTCGAGGCCGGAGTGAACTTTCGTGGCCACGGCAGTGATGTTGCGGAGTTGTTCACGGGCGCGGGAGGAAACGCCAGAAACTTCCTGCTCAAGCTGGCCCAGGCCGATTTGGAGAAGAGCCATGCGTTGGGTCAAATCGTCGTGCAACTCTCTGGCAACGCGGGTGCGTTCCTGCTCATGGGCCTGGATTAACCTACGGCTCAAGGTGGAAAGAGTTTCTTCCACAAGTTTGCGCTCGGTAACATCGGCCACGAGACTAACGACGCGCAGCATGCTGCCTTGTGCGTCAAAGAAGGCGCGGCCGCTCTCTTCAAGCCACACGACGGTGGAGTCTGGGCGCAAAACGCGGTAGCTGATCTGAAAAGTGGAGCTCTCCGAAGTAAGAGCAGCGACGGTAGAGACAAACCGCTCACGGTCGTCTGGGAAAAGAGTAGCCACCATCTGTTCATAGGTATCGTTTTCCGGGCCGTCTACCCAGCCGAGAATATCGGCACTCTCGACGGATCGCACGATCGCGTTGCTCGCGACGTCCCATTCGGAGGCGTACATCTTTCCGGCTTGGGTGGCGAGACGCAAACGCTCCTCGCTCTCGCGAAGTGCCTCTTCGGCTTGCTTCCGTCTGGTGATGTCCGCGGTGACTGAGAGGACGCAAGGTTCGCCCTCGATTTCAATGAGTTCGGCGGAAGTTAATCCGGTGCGCACATTGCCATCCTTGGAGCGGAACTGGCACTCGACGTTGCGAACAGTGCCACCGGCAAGAAGGCGGTTGATCATTTCCGTTCTTTGAGCGGGATCCACGCACAGAGCGAGATCCGCTGGCGTCCGCCCAATCACTTCGTCGCGGCGAAATCCAGTGTAATGCTCGTAGTTCTCGTTGACTTCCATGTAGCGTTCGCCCCTGGCGCTGGTGAGAGTGACCACCAGAGGACTCGAGCGAAAGGCTTTGGAGAATTTCTCCTCCGATTTCTTGAGGGCTTCCGCTGCGTGTTTGCGCTGGGTGAGTTCACGAACCGTGCTGACAATGTAGCCGCGGCCCAGGTGGACGTATTTGATATTGATTTCGACAGGAAAGGTCGAGCCGTCTTTACGCCGATGGCGCGCCTCGATGATCACAAACCCGGCTTCACGCAGCCTTTGGTCAACGTGGTTGCGCACAGAGTCGTTGAGCGTGGGATTGATGTCGTAAGCGGTCATAGACAACATTTCCTGGCGGGAATAACCGAGGTCGAGACAAGCTTTCTGATTGACGTCGAGGAATTGCAACGTGACAGGATCCAGGATCTCGATAGCGTCGTTGGAACCGTCCATCAATTTTCGGAACAAGCCCATGGAATCCTCGGCGAGCTTGCGCGCGGTAATGTCCACGCTGACGCCGACCAAGCCACTGGGCGCGCCCTTTTCAACGATGACGTTGACGATCTCCTGCAGCCAGACGGTTCGGCCATCGACGGCAATCATGCGGTACTCGAGTTCGTGATTGCGGTGTTCCTGGATGGCTCTCGCCGTGAAGACCAAGGTACGCTCACGATCCTCGGGATGGAGGTGCTCGACCCAGAAAGAGGGATCTTGCAGCCAACTTTTAACGGGATAACCGAGGATGTTTTCGACTTGCTTGTTGACGAAAGTGGTTTGGAAAGTAACAGGATCCGCGCGACGAAGGATGGCACGAACCGTTTCAACGAGCTCGCTGTTCAGAGCGTCGAGTTTGCGCGCATCGCTCTTCAAGCCAGACTTGGCGAGTTGCTCACCTAAAAGGGCGAGAACCGCGAGGAAGAGTCCGAAGGTGAGAATGACAATCAGACGAAATGTACGCAGGCTGGGGCTCTCATCCTGTCGAAAAATTTCCCATACGCCGATGACGGGGATCGCGATTACAGCGAGCATCACAAACAGCGAAATGTACTTGCTGTCATCGGCGGTCTGGAAAGTGCCGGGGTCCGCGTGACGCAAGATGGATCGAAGCATTTCAGCGAGATCGCTGTTAAAGGTTTCCAGTTTCCTGACATTGCTCTTCAAGTTGGCCTTGGTGAGTTGCTCACCTAAAAGGGCCAGAACCGCGAGAAAGAGTCCAAAGGCGAGGACGAGAAGGAGGCGAAAGGTACGCAGGCTTGGGGTTTCATCCTGTCGAAATACTTCCCACACCCCGATTAAGGGGACAGCAACCACTACGACCATAGCCAAGAGTGAAGTGTACTTGCTATCGTCGGGCATCGAGCTCCTCCATACCGATCCGTGCGTAAGCAGGCTGCCGCGCGAATAGCGGCACCCAGAGAAACCAGCAAACAGCAGCGTTTTGTGCCAGAGAAAACAGACTTCCGTTGTAAGGCCTTCCGGCATCGATGGCCATGTTCGCCAGCGTGGAACTTAGCGCGTACAAGGCGGAGGCTCCCAACAAATGGTAGTAGATGGAGCGCCACGGAGCTTGCGCACGATGGATGACCATGCAGAGAATCAGAACCAGCACGGCATTTTCCACGGCGTACAGCGTGGTAAACCGCGGGTTGTAGATCGCGGAGTTCGGGAACAAATATTGGTAAGGAAAGAGGAAGTACGCATAGAGAAAGACCCAGAAGACCAGTAGGAAAAGAAAGTTGAGGGTCGCCCGGTACGACTTCTGATCGGGCCGCTTGAGGTGAGGCAGCATGGCTATTGCCGCCATAAGAGGCACGAGATGCAGAAAGAGTGCGGGATCAGCAATGGAATTGTCCGGAACGTCGATATGGCGAATAGCTCCGTAGTAGATATAGAGCCATTGGTCCAAGGACCAAAGTCCATAACCAATGGAGATGAACACCCAAAAGGGGCGGCGCCCCAATGTTTTCTCCACCGCGTTCAGAATGACGAAAGCGGTGGCGAGAAGAAGAAGAAGGAAATAAGCGCCACTGCCGTACAAAGCTAACTTCTCACCCAGTCCCAGCCCCAGCGAAAGGACGGCTTTGAGAATAAGAAATCCAACGAGCACGCTGGACCACAGAGAAAGCGGAAATCGCAGTCTGCGGGGCACGGAGGGCGTGACCATCATTGCGTTTCTCCAAGAGGTTTCGAGGACAAAATCCAGAAATCTTCAGCACTACACCGATGCTGGAGGCACCACCTACAGCAAGCTGGCAGACGGAAAAGATTCGCAACTTCGAGTATTTTTGCTCGACAAAATTGTTAAAGCAATTTGTCTATCTTCCTATCGAGCTCCGGTTGGTTCGCATCCTGGAGTCTGGAATTCAAAATAGATTTTGTGAAAGCCGACTGTAACACCGCCCATAGCGTTGGTCTATTGCTGTTAGCAGTGAGCGTAAGAAATTCGATGCGCTGGGTACATTACTTTCATTTGTAATGTATTGCATCGCAAGTTGAGGTGATGACTAGAGGTAACGGAAATGAGATTTGGAAGGGTATAATTGCGGCCAACTATGGCCCTCGCTCCAGGCAGCAGGCTCGGTTCCTTTGAGATTATTGCTCCACTGGGCGCGGGTGGCATGGGCGAAGTTTACCGTGCGCGGGACCCTCGGCTCGACCGTATTGTGGCGATTAAACTTCTGCCGGCCGCATTCTCCGAAAACAATGAACGGCGGCAGCGGTTCGAACAGGAAGCTCGCTCGGCATCTGCCCTCAACCATCCCAATATAGTTACGATCTACGAGCTCGGACAGGACGGTTCCAATCATTACATTGCGATGGAACTGGTGGAAGGGAAGACGCTGCGCGAACTGCTTGTCTCTGGATTGCTGCCGATGCGAAAGGCGATTGAAATCGCGGCGCAGATTGCCGACGGCCTGACCAAGGCTCATGAAGCGGGCATCACGCACCGGGATCTAAAACCCGAGAACCTAATGGTTTCCGGTGACGGCTTCGTCAAAATTCTCGATTTTGGACTGGCGAAGGTCACATCGCCGAGCGGAGAACGTCCCGGAATCCACAGTACGACAACATCCGTGACTGATTCGGGTCTCATCGTAGGGACAGTCGGATACATGTCACCGGAGCAAGTGGGCGGTCAACCGCTGGATTTCCGGTCAGACCAGTTCTCCTTCGGCTTGATTCTCTACGAGATGGTGACGGGGAAGCATCCCTTTCCGAGAATCACTGGGGCGGAAACAATGGTGGCCATCCTACGGGAACAGGCCGGACCAATTGGAGTGCAAAATCGCGAGGCCCCAGCTCCGCTGTGCTGGGCCATCGAGAGATGTCTGGCGAAAGAGCCGGATAAGCGTTACGTCTCTACACGTGATCTCGCGATGGAACTTGGCGCCATTCGAGATCGCTTCTCAGAGAAACCAGACAGACAGATGGAGATTCGTCCAACAAATCTTCCGGTCTCTAGGACGGGGTTTGTTGGGAGAGAAAAGGAAGCAGCCGCGGCCAAAGAACTGTTGCTGCGCCAGGATGTGCGCTTAGTCACGGTCACGGGTCCAGGAGGGATTGGGAAAACGCGTCTCGCGGTGGAAGTTGCCAACGGGCTGGTGGAATGGTTTCCAGGGGGAATTCATTTTGTCCCGCTATCACCGTTGAGCGATCCGGGGTTGATCGCTTCCGCGATCATTCAGACGCTGGGGATATGGGAGGCAGGAGGTCAATCGCCGCTCGAGATACTCAAGAAAAATTTACAGGATTCATTCAGCGCACCAATGCTGTTTCTGCTGGACAATTTTGAGCACCTGGTTCGGGGATCCGCCGTCGTGTCGGAACTGCTGACCATGGGCCCGAATCTTAAAATCTTGGTGACAAGCCGCGCGGCGCTGCATGTGTACGGAGAACGTGAATTTCCTGTGCCACCGCTTGCGCTGCCGGATTCGCTGTCCACGCCTTCTGTAGAGATCCTATCAAACTGCCCGGCGGTCGCTCTGTTCGTGCAACGCGCGGTCGCGGCCAAGCCTGATTTCGAGCTCAACCGGGAAAATGCGAACGCGGTTACGGAGATTTGCGCGCGATTGGATGGTCTGCCTCTTGCGATCGAGTTGGCAGCCGCGCGGGTGAAAGTTCTTTCTCCCTCATCCCTGCTTACGCGGCTGGAGAGCCGCTTGCAGGTTTTGACGGGTGGGGCGCGGGACTTGCCGCAGAGGCAGCAGACGCTTCGCGCAGCCATGGATTGGAGCTTTGACCTCCTGAGCAGCGCCGAGCAGAGGCTTTTCCGAAGATTATCGGTGTTTGTGGGGGGATGCACACTGGAGAGCGCGGAAGCTGTGTGCGACACCAAAGGCGACCTCGATTTGGACTTGCTCGACGGCATGGCATCGATGGTGGACAAAAGCCTGCTGCAGCAAGCCGAGCAGGCGAACGGTGAGTCGCGGTTCGCGATGCTTGAAACGATTCGCGAATACGCCGTGGAAAAACTAGAAGCGAGCGGGGAGAAGGCGCAGACGAAGCGGGCCCATGCCGCTTACTGCCTGGTGCTGGCAGAAGAGGACGCTACGGAACAGGGCGGCGCGAAAGGAGCGGAAAGGCTGGAGAGTTTTGCGCTGGAACATGACAACATTCGCGCGGCTCTCGAGTGGCTTACGGAAACGGGAGACGCGGAGTGGGGGCTACGTCTCGGCGCGGCGCTATTTCGTTTCTGGGAGACGCGCGAGTATCTCGCCGAAGGGAGGGACAGCTTGGGCAAGTTGCTAAAGCTCGCGGGCGCGACGGCTCCCACGAAGGCGCGCGAGCGCGCTCTTTTTGCGGCGGGCGTGCTCGCCATCGCGCAGGGAGATTACGCCGCGGGGAGTTCCCTCATGCGGGAAAGTCTAGATATCGCGCGCCAGTTGGGGGACGGGCAGGGTGTCGCTGTTTCTCTAAACGCGCTGGCGGTTATTGCGCGCGATCGGGGTGAGGTCTCGATGGCGCACTCTCTGTTCGAAGAAAGCCTCGTGCAGTGGAGAGAATTGGGAGACCTGAAGGCTGTAGCGCGCTCTCTCAGTAACCTGGCCAGTGTTGTTAAATTGCAAGCGAACTACTCTCTGGCCAGCTCACTTTACGGGGAATGTCTCTCTATCTTTCGAGGACTGGGAGACAGCACAGGCGTAGCTTGGTCGCTTAACTATCAAGGGGATGTCGCGCGCGATCGAGGTGACACGGCAGCCGCGCGGACATTGTACGAACAGAGCCTGGCAATTTTTCGAGAACTCGGTGACCGCTGGGGCATCGCGGGCATTCTGGCTGATCTGGGAAGCTTGGCGAGGGAACAACGCAACTTTCCCCGAGCGCATTCTCTGTATCGTGAAAGCATAATTATTTTCCAGGAACTGGATCACAAACGGGGAATGGCCCGCCTGTTGGAGTGTTTCGCGTGCTCAGAGGCTGCTCAAGCTCATGCAGAGCGTGCGCTCCGGCTGGCGGGCGCCGCTGCTGCGCTGCGGCAAAATATTGGCGTTCCGCTGACTCCGGCGGAACAAGTTAAATTGGAAGCAAGTTTGGATTCCGCACGGCGGGGATTGAGCAACGCAGCAGGTGCGCGGGCGTGGTTAGAAGGTTGGGCTTTGCCAGTGGAAAAGGCTATAGAGGAAGTGCTCCTATCGGAAGCGGCTTCTCCCTCGCGATCACAGCCGAATACTTCAACGGGTTGACGGGAATGCCGAGAGGAATGGAGGACTCCTCCCGAAACTTCAGTTACTTCTTATTCTGCGGTTGACGGATCGATGAGGCGTCGGACTGCAGAGACGCGATTGGCAGGAAGGCCTACACGCTTGGCGTGTTCATGAATGGTGGCTTCGTCCGGAGCGAGATAAACGCAGTACACCTTGTCGCCTGTTACGTAGCTATGGAGCCATTGAATCTCAGGACCCATTTCCTTCAAAACTTTTACAGATTTTTGGGAGATTTCCCGCAATTGAGCGTCTGTGAGATTTCCTGCTCCCGGGACTTCGCGTTCAATGACGAATTTCGGCATTTGCATTCACCTGGCTTGTACGCATGCTAGCATCCAGACAGAGCGGCTTCAAGAAGGGTTGGCGTAGCTGCTTCAGTCAGTAAGTACGGCCAAGAATAAAAGGACGAGGTTTCCATGGATCTTAAATCTCTGCAGAAGCCGCTGAAAGAGCAATATCGCAGCGACCCGAATACTTCGCAAATCACGCTTATAGCGAAAGGCACGCAGACGGATGTACCGGTTTCATGCTCGATCGATATCGGACGGGCCGTTTACAATGCGGAGGCCCATAAAGGAGTAGGAGGCGCGGGGACTGGCGCGTGCAGCGGTGACCTCTTGCTGGGGGCTTTGGCGGCTTGCGCGCAGATCACATGCCAGATGGTGGCCGCAGCGATGGGAATAGTTACTGAACGTATTGAAGTCACTGTTAAAGGCGACTTGGATCTTCGAGGGACCCTCGGTATATCGAAAGAAGTGCCGGTGGGCTTTGAGAGTATCCATCTTCATTATGAGATTGCTGCGCCTAAGGCTACTCCGGAACAACTGCGTGGATTGCGGGAGAAAACAGAACAGTATTGCGTGGTGATGCAGACCTTATTGCACCCACCGAAGGTCGAGACCGAATGGAGTGGTCAGGAATGAAAGCAGAGACGCTTATAGATGTTTCCAGGCGACAGGGGAATTGACCGCTTCTTCCTGGATTCCCTGATCTTGGCCTAGTGTCGATTCGTTTGTCAGCGCTGGCGCGCTGCTGTATCCTGCCTCCTGAGTCCCGCATTTGGAGGCCCCATTGAGCCAATCCTTCACACCCCTCGAATCGCTGCTTTTCAACATCGTACTCGCCACTTTAGCCATCGGCCTGCCCATTCTTATGGTGTTGTCCATCCGCTTTCTGTGGGAGCGCAGCCTGAGCCTTGGCCGGTCGAAAGAGCTTGAAAAGCTGATCTGGCAGTTGCACCGGATTGCCAGCGCCATGGAGCATCAAATGAATTTGTCGTTTCCCGCCGTGCAGCCGGGCACGGAAGAGGCTCGCGATCTCGCTTACCTTCAGCAGGTTGCTATCCAGCCAACGGCAGCTACGCCGAACGTCGCAGCTGCCAGTGCTGGCGCTGTGGCTTCGACGCCAAGCGCCGAGCCAGCCGCTCTCCCCGCGCTTGAACGCCGAGAACCTTCTGCGCAGGACCCGCGAGCTGGAGTCAATTCGATGTTCGGGCTGTAGATTTGTCTTTTGTCGCTATAGTCCTGGCAAATTCATTTCTTACACACTACTTCGAATAGCCTGCCTCTGGGATTCCTCGGGAAGAACTCACTTGCCCTTGGCCGTATCCAACCTTAAAAATCTAGCGGCGTTGTTGTAGAGGATGTCGCGCTTTTGTTGGGGCGTCAGGTAATCAGCGTTCTGGATGATACTGATCGAATAGGCCATCAACTTGGGCCAGAGCAATTGGTCGGTGCCGAACATGACGCGGTCTTCGAATCCGGCGTCCACCAACCGCTCGATATAGCGATTCACTTCCTTGATGGGATAGCTCCAGATCAGTCCCGCAACGTCGACATATACGTGGGAATTGGCCTGCAAGAGCGTGAGCATCTCTTCGATCATCGGATAGCCGGCGTGCATCACTTGAAGACGCAGTTTCGGATGCCGCGCCAGGACTTCCTCGAACAATAGCGGGTTTCCCATCGAACCACGGAATTTTGGCATCGCCACGTTTGCGCGTCCTGAGCCGCCAGTGCCCATATGAACCGCCACGGGAATGTCCAGTTCCTCGGCGAGCGCGAAGTAGGCGTCGACCGAAGGATCGCTCGGTGAAATGCCCTCATATTGAAGTCCGATCTCGCCCATCACTTTGAAGCCACCGTTGGTGAAATCTTTTCGCAATTCGTCGAG
>CAVUCM010000018.1:0-175969 GCA_963740015.1 uncultured Acidobacteriota bacterium
CAAAATGTTTCTTTCGCGTGTCATTGTTTTGCCTTCTCTTCCTTCTGGGAAGCAACGTCGCAACCGTGCGGATTGTTTGGCCCAAAATATTTTTTCGCAACGCGCTGGACGTCTTCTTTCGTCACTGTCGAGTAGTTTTTTGCGGCATCGAACAGTTTGGTATAGTCACCCATAAAAACTTCATAGGTTCCAATCGTGTTCGCACGCCCATTGATCGTCCGCATCTCTCTATAAAATTCCACAAGCCGGGTGTTTTTGGCTTTTGAGTTCTTCGTAGCTGATCGGTGCGCTCTTTATTCTGTCCAGTTCCTCGTAGATGGCTTTTTCACAGGCTGCTGGATCGACTCCTGACGCGGCTGCGCCGTGATAATGGCCAGCGTGGGATCGAATGCCGACTCAACATAGGAGGAAACATCGAGCGCTAACTGATCCTTGTCCACTAGCCGCTGGTACATGCGCGAACTCTCTCCCTGAAAAAGCACGCTGCGGAGAATGTTCAGAGCATAGAAATCTGGATCATCGGTCTTTGAAACGTGGTAGCCGATCATCAGCAAAGGCAACTCCGCCGGCTTGTGCACCACCAGGCGCCGCTCCCAAGCTGTTCAGGTTCGATGGTCGTCACTGGCGGAGGCGGCGCGTGGGAAGGAATCGGCTCGATATATTTCTCGCAGAGCTGAAAAATCTCCTCGGGCGAAACATCCCCACCACAACCATCGTCGCGTTGCTCGGCGAATATCCCATTTCAAAATGGTTTCAAATCGGCCATCGTCCAGTGTTCGATGTCGCTCATCCAACCCACGACCGGCCATTGATAAGGATGCGCAATAAACGCCGTCGCCCAAAGCTGCTCATCGAGCAACCCAAAATTATCGTTGTCCACACTCAGCCGCCGCTCCGAAGCCACCACTTCGCGTTCGGAGGCAACCTTCTTCGGATCAAACGTCAAATCGCGAATCCGGTCGGCCTCAATGTCATAAATCAATGAAAGCGCCGACCGTGGAAACCAATCCTGATAAACCGTCACGTTCCTCGTGGTATAGGCGTTGTTCGACGCACCGTTTGCTTCCATCGCTTTATCCAGTTCACCCGGGCCATACTTCTTCGCGCCGTTAAACATCATGTGCTCGAAAAAATGCGAGAGCCCGGTCGTCCCGGGCCGTTCGTTCCGCGACCCAATTCGATAAAAAATATAAAGCGCGACGTTCGGAATGCTGTGGTCCGGCTGCACCAGCACTTTCATCCCATTTTTCAGAGTATGCGTGGTAACAGGAAACTCCTGCGATTGCGCCCCCGCGGCGCCCCAGCCGGCACAAAACGCACAAAACACCACAATGCAGCGACACCAAATTGCTTTCATGGAGCCACCTTCAGACGGAACCACTATCTTCTTAAGACGCACGAAACCCATCAAATGTTTAAGTTTTTCTTAGCGCAGCATTGGCAGCGGTTGGTCAGCACAGCCTAACGTCCAGCTTTGACAATAAGGAACGCGTTTCGGGCAGCTTGCGCAAGCCGAAGACCCGCGATGATCGCGTCTCGCCGACAGCACCCCGTCATACATATCTTCAGGGCAGCGGAATCCCCGGCGACGCCACGATTCCAGCCATGCGCAGAATTTCTTGATACTCCGCTTCGGTAATCTGCGAAACCAGCACCCGCACATTTTTCAGCAGTTTCATTTTCTTCAGCGCCGGATTGGAGCGCAGCTCCGCCAACGAGACTTGCCTCGGCAGCCGGTCAAACGCTCTCAAGTCCGCCACGAGGTTTTTTTCCTTATGGTCATGAGGGTCGGGGTAGGGGTCGCGCGTGATCTCGGCGATGGAATACAGCGCCTTCTCCGGCGCAGAGTGGTAACACAGCACACGGTCGCCCTTGCGCACCTGTTTCAGCGCGCGCACCGCGTCCGGTTTGGACTCCGCGCCGTGCCACATTTCCTTCCCCTTAACGAAGAGCGTATCCCAATGGTAGTGGTGTGGGTCGGCGCTGAAGATCCAGTAGTGTCGTTGCGAAGTCGGAGTTGCCATCGAGGCGTCGAGTCGGCAGCAATATACACGGGGACGGCCAAAAAGCGAACAAAAATATAGGGTTAGCTCACGAGGTAGAGGTGACGGGACTTCGAGGCGTCAATATGGCTTGGGAACCGCCAACCTGCCCCTATCTCGCTCATTTACAGTCAGTTAGCGAAACTCGTCAGGGAACATCCACAAAAATCTCATCCCCACGCACTTCCGTGGCATAGCAAGCCACCCCCATATTGGGGTTCTGCGTGACCTTGCCGGTCGTGACATCGTACTGCCACCCATGCCAAGGGCAAGTCACCACATTCGCCTCCAGCTCGCCTTCACCGAGCGGCCCCCCTCGATGCACGCACACGTCATTGATCGCATAGAATTTGCCAGCCACATTCGCCAGCGCCACGGCCGTTCCCCCACTTGAAACTGGTGAATCGTCCCAACCGAGACTTCGCCAACTTTTGCGGCACGCGCAAATGGCATATTCTCTCCTCGAGAAAATGAATGAACGGAAATCTTCAAAATTTCCGCCGCGCAGTATAGCCCTGCCCCGGATTGCCGTCAAAACTGTAACGAGCTGGCAATCTCTTCGCAGGGGCGACCAAGCCCGCTTCGCCATCATTTTCCAGTACGTGGCAGGGCGCAACCTCTGCACGATGTCGATCTTCCGCGCATCACGCCCAATGAGGATGCGCGGTTCCCGCCGCTCCACTCCCCTAAGAATACGAGCAGCCGCAGCTTCCGGCGTAGTTGGAGTCACCCTCTCAAATCGCGCGGCCGCCTCTTCCTGCTTGTTTTTTGGCGCATTCGCTCCCAGTCGCGCACGCTTTGCGATCGGCGTATGAATTCCCCCGGGATGAACGCACGAAACAGAAACGGAAGTGCCTTCCAGTTCGTGCCGACGATTCCGTAAACCCGCGCACCGCAAATTTGCTCGCAGAATAAGCGCTCTGCCCCACTGGGGCAATAATCCCAAACACGCTCGACAAATTCACAATATGCGCTCGCGGCTGCTGCTTCAAATCCGGCAGGAAATACTTCACGCCATGAACGATGCCCCAAAAATTGATTCCCATCAGCCAGCGCAAGTCGTCTAGCGATATTTCTTCGAAGGTTCCATGAAGTGCTACACCTGCATTGTTGATGAGCAGCGTTACGCGCCCATGGCGCGCTACAACCTCTTCGGCGAAGCCTTTAACCGCTGCCTCATCGGAGACATCCAGGACATGCGTGGAAAGTAGAGCTTGCGTAGTCGCCAACGAGGCCGCCGTTTCGGCCAGCCCCTTCTCGTCGATGTCGGCGATGGCCAACGCGGAGCCCACAGCGGAGAGTCGCTGGGCGAGTGCGCGTCCAATCCCGCTCCCAGCGCCCGTAACAACGGCGACGCCACCTTGAAGAAACGACACCTACGCTCCCGCGCCCTGAACCTTTGCCAAAAGCTCGACGAATTTTTGTTTACGTTCCGCCTGGTCGTGGCCCCCTTCGGCCTCCGCAAGCTGCGTAATGTTCATCGAGCAGAATTTCGGCCCGCACATCGAGCAGAATTTTGCTTCTTTGTAAAAATCGTCAGGCAGATTTTCGTCATGCATGGCTTTCGCCGTCGGAGGGTCGAGCGACAGCTCAAACTGCTTATTCCAATCAAACAAAAAGCGCGCATAACTTAAAGCGTCATCGCGATCTTGCGCTCCTGGTCGGTGACGCGCCACGTCCGCAGCGTGCGCCGCAATCTTGTAGGCAATCACGCCCTGCTTCACGTCTTCAGGATTCGGCAGACCGAGGTGCTCCTTGGGTGTCACGTAGCACAGCATGGAAGCTCCGTGCCAACCGATCATCGCCGCGCCAATCGCGCTGGTGATGTGGTCATAGCCAGGAGCAATGTCGATCACCAGCGGCCCCAATGTGTAAAACGGCGCCTCGTGGCACCATTCCATTTCTTTATCCACCTGCTCTTTGATCTTGTCCAGAGGGACATGCCCAGGGCCTTCGATCATTACTTGGACATCGTGCTCCCATGCCTTTTTAGTAAGTTCGCCGAGCACCTTCAGCTCTGCGAATTGCGCTTCGTCGCTTGCATCGGCAATGCATCCAGGCCGCAGTCCATCGCCGAACGAGAACTCACATCATGCTTCTTGAAAATCTTGCAAATTCTTCCAGATTCTCGTAAAGAAAATTCTGCTTCTTATGGTGCTCCATCCAGTGCGCCATAAGAGAGCCGCGGCTGACAATTCCCGTAATCCGCTTCCGGACAAGAGGACGTGCTCGCGAAGCACACCAGCGTGAATTGTCATGTAATCCACGCCCTGCTCGGCCTGCTCTTCAATCACTTCAAGCATCAGATCAATCGTCAAATCCTCAGGTCGCCGCACCCTCGAGATCGCCTCATACACCGGGACAGTGCCCACGGGCACGGGCGATGCATTAATGATCGCCTTTCGAATCTCCGGAATATCTCCGCCGGTCGAAAGATCCATCACGGTGTCGGCGCCGTAATGCACGGCATGGTGGAGCTTTTTCAGCTCTTCCTCAATGTTCGAACTCGTGGCGGAATTCCCGATGTTAGCGTTGATCTTGCATTTGCTGGCGATGCCGATCCCCATCGGCTCCAGGTTGCGATGATTCACATTGGCAGGAATAATCATCCGCCCGCGTGCGATTTCGCTGCGCACTAATTCCGGCTCGATCTTTTCCCGGCCAGCCACAAACCGCATCTCTTCCGTGATCACACCTTGCCGCGCAAAGTGCATCTGCGACATGTTGCGATTCCCGTTTGCTGTCGCGGCCTTCGCTTCTCTGGTTTCGATCCAACTATCACGTTTCGCCATGAAACCCCCTCAGAAACGAGCTCGAATGATCTGGGACGGAAGACTTTCTCTTGTCCAGTCCATTCGCGTTAGAAGTGTGGATTATGGCACTGCAGAAGGGGTGCCGCAACTTGCGCGCGGATTATTTGAACGCTAGGGAAAGGTAAGAAGATTTGTGGCCAGCAATAGTTCCGCCCACTTGGACCAAAAAAGACAGAGCACGGGACCATATTCCCGTGCTCTGTCGATACTGTCCTCGACCAAGTTGCCTGATCGAGCTCAGACCTTACTGAAGGGCAGGGCTAGCTGCCGTGGCGCCTGCACCTGAAGGGTCATAACGGATCACACCAGACTGGTCAGAGAAAAACATACGCTGCCCAGTGGTGCCGACCGTTACTGGGGTTCCCGTAATCGAATAACCAACGGAAGGCGTGTTTCCGTCCGAGGTCAGAGCAAATATGTAGCCGCTCTTCGTACCGCTTGCAAGAACTTGATCGAGCAAGCAAGCGTTTGTCGAGGTAGCTGTGCAAGGCGTTGTTCCGCCCAACGATGCCAGAGTGGCGGGGAAGCCTGCGTTCGGGTACGTGGAGGAATACGTGACAGCCGAGGTGTTGATGGTGCGGATCGAGCCAACTGCAGAGGCTTCGTTGGCCGCCATACGCGAACGGAGCAGGTTAGGAATTGCAATCGCCGCGATGATCAGAATAATCGCCACGACGATCAGTAGTTCAATGAGAGAAAAGCCTTTTTGCCGAGTGCGCATTGCTGTAATTCTCCTTTTTGGGACCTGGGTCTTTGGGTCCCACCTTTGGTGGGCCTCCTACTTCGACCATAATGCAGTCACGAGCTAATGGAAACAATGGGACTCACGTCCCAATTTGGGACGGTCCCAAAGGTTCAGTTTGCCACAGACTTTGCCTGAACAAAAGTTCTAGTACTACATAGGCACGGTATCACCCCTAGGAAAGTAGGAATGGCAGACCCATTCTGCCGGCCTACGGGGTCTCTTTTTTGATTTCCCTATATGCAATTGAAAATAAATGGGTTACTTAGCGCTGTCGGCTTAGTTCAAGTCTTGAATGTTCCGGGAGCCTATCTTGTTCGCGTGGATTCCCCGTTCGGACAACCGGGATGATCGCTCAGATTCTATTTGCGGTAGGGATCCGGCATGCGGTTCCGACTGATTTTGATAAGAACGAATTCAAGTTGCTGACCAGATCATGCTACCGGCGGCGGATGCGAACGAAACGAAATCAAGGCGCCCAGGGTTGTGAAAGCGGTGTCGCGCTAGGGGCTGGTTTGGGGAGACACCACCTCCCGATAATCGGGTACCCGGCCCATTCCCCTCGGTTGGCTTTAATGCCATAGACGATGCCGAGAACGACGTTGGCCACCCACCCAAGCCCCCAAAATAGCCAGAAGATCGGAAAAACGAGGAAGAAAGCGGGTGGGGGACCATTCGGCGTGTGTCCTCCCGAAGCGCTGCTAAAGACAGTGGCGAAGATTGAAAAAAAGAAAACAATCATCACTCCAAAAAAAAGCGCCATGTAACAGAGCTGCCAGATAAGAGATTGCAAGGCGTGGAATTTCACGAAACGGGAATCCTGTTTGACGCAGTAGATCACAAGCGGCGCAATAAAGCCTGTGAAGACTTGGAGCAGATGCGCAAGAAACGCCATCGTGCGCTCGTCTTGCGTAGGCACAGGTAAGGACGTTAGAACTGACTGATCCGACAAGGATTCACCTCCTTGACATAGCTTGAAGGTATCTTGAAATCATCGCTCGCACCGGTGGAAATAATTTCCTCTGTGCGCCATCGGAGAACGGCCTGATGGGAAAGGTGAGGGAAAACCGCAGAAAGCCAACGAATGAGCGAGGAAGAGGAGCGCTTGACAGCGATAGGATCGCTGCACAAGATGAGCAATCATGGAAACTTCCTTCAGCAATAGACTCGCGTTTATCACGCTTCCTGACTGCGACAACCGCGAGACGCGGCTCGGATCCTTGTGGGATATACGACCTGCGGTCGTAGTGTTCCTGCGTCACTACGGCTGAATCTTTTGCCGTGAGCACGTCGCGCAGTTGCGCGAACACGAACAAGCCTTTCGTGAGAAAGGCGCAGTTCTCGCAGCAATTGGCCTCGGCGACGCCGTTTACGCCAGGGAGTTTCGCAAGGAAACTGCTATTACTTTCCCGCTCTTCATAGACGAACAACGTCAGGCCTATCGCGCAGCGGAGCTGAAGTCCGCCAATCTCTTGCATCTCTTGCGCGGCGATAATGCAGAAGCTCGAAAACGAGCGCACAACGCCGGCCATCATCAACACAAACTCGGGAAAAACCCGTTTCAGCTCGGCGGAAGTTTTGTTTTCGGCCCTGGCAACGTCGATCTTTTTTCCCACACCGGCGAGACGTTCGGTGACAACGCCAGTACTGCTGCTCTCCTCGCTGCACTGCCCTGATTGATTGTTTGCCGGCCTTGCACGTTTTGCTCTTTCTTTATCTTCGGCCAGCTGGCATCGGACCGCAGTCTCATGTTAATGGCTTGGACATAATAATGTAGTGCCCTGGCACTTTTGCCTGAAGAGACGGTGCAAACGGAGCCGCGCCGATTTCCACATAGCCGAGTCGGCGGTAAAACGGTGGGAGCGGAGTCCGTTGACTAATAACTCGCAACTCGACCGCACAGCAACCCTCGCCGCGAAAATAATCTTCCGCAGCGGCAACCAGCTTGCGGCCTAGTCCTTTACCCTGGCGCTCCGGATCCACTGCGAGCAAGCCTAAATAGCCGCGGCCGTTTCGTAGTTCGACATAGACGCACGCCGCAAACCCAACAGAGTCGTGAGCTACTAAAAACTTCCCGGTTTCCATGAATGCCCGAGCCTCTTCCGCACTGATACGATCGCCATCAAAAACAGACCGCTCCACGATAAATGCCGCGTTGATCAGCCGCACGAGCGCGGGAATATCGCCGCTGACCGCCGCTCGGATGGAAACGCTTTCATCTTGAGGAGAAGATTTTGGGGCTCGTGTCATGAAAACACTCGGACAGAAGCTCGGAGCTACAGACTTTGGGTTGAAGCGCGCGCGTCAGTGCTGTGCTCCCGGATGAAGAAGGCTTACGCCTAGCTGAGCGCAGCCTTTCCATTGAACCGAGCCGCCGAGCCGAGCTCTTCCTCGATCCGTAGAAGCTGATTGTATTTTGCGATTCGGTCGGTCCGCGAAGCAGAGCCCGTTTTGATTTGGCCAGCTCCCGTGGCAACGGCGAGATCGGCGATGAACGTATCTTCGGTTTCGCCCGATCGGTGAGAAATGATCGAGTTGTATCCGGCCTTACGCGCCATTTCGATCGCATCGATGGTTTCCGTCACACTTCCAATCTGATTTAGCTTGATCAGGATAGCGTTGGCAATTCCCTCTTTAATGCCGCGCGAGAGCCGCGTCGTGTTCGTCACAAAGAGGTCGTCACCAACCAGCTGAATTTTTTTCTTCGAGGTCTTCGCGCCGACCGATTCCGTCAGCGTCTTCCACCCGGACCAATCGTCTTCTGCCATCCCATCTTCGATTGAGACGATTGGGTATTTCTCGACCCAACTCGTCCAATACGCTGCCATCTGCTCCGACGTGTGCACAGACTTGTCCGACTTCTTGAAGACGTAATTCCCGCTGGCCTTGTCGTAGAACTCGCTTGATGCTGGGTCGAGTGCAATGCTCACTTGCTCGCCTGGCTTATAGCCCGCCGCGCCAATGGCCTCAAGCACGATCTGAATCGCTTCCTCGTTGGATTTGCAGCTAGGCGCAAAACCACCTTCATCACCCACCGCAGTCGAATACCCGTGCTTTTTCAGTGCGGCCTTCAGCGCGTGAAATATTTCCACGCCCCAGCGCAGACCCTCCGAAAAACTGGGAGCGCCAACAGGCATCACCATGAATTCCTGGAAATCCACGGAACTGTCCGCATGAGCGCCACCGTTCAAAATGTTCATCATTGGACAAGGCAGAAGGTTCGCGGTCTTGTCCGTGGAGTAGTGCGCCAGATATTTGTACAGCGGAAGATTCTGCGCAGCGGCTGCTCCGCGCGCTGCCGCCATGGAAACCGCAAGGATCGCATTGGCTCCGAGACGCGATTTGGTAGACGTACCGTCCAAATCGATCATGCGCTTGTCCAAGCCGCGCTGATCTGCAGCGTCAAAGCCCACAACGGCCTTGGCAATTTCGCCGTTCACATTGGCCACGGCCTTCAGCACTCCCTTGCCGAGATATTTCGATTTGTCCCCGTCGCGCAACTCCAGCGCTTCATGTTCCCCGGTGGACGCACCCGATGGGACCGCGGCGCGGCCTTTAGCGCCGGTTCCGACGTAAACATCGGCTTCAACCGTGGGGTTCCCGCGCGAGTCGATGACCTGCCGGGCGTTAACGCGTGTGATATTCGTGGACATGTCTGGCTGTTCTCCTGGATAAAGACGAATTGATGATTTTACAGAAGATTGCCCCGAACGCACAGAGGCAAGGAGAAATCGGGGATTAAAGATTTAAATTGGCCACTATCTCTGCTGCTAGGCAGTTTCAGGTTCCTCTATGAGAGACTCCTGACGAACGACGACCGCAATCCCTGAATCAGTCACATGGAACCGCCGCCGGTCGGCTTCCGTGTCATATCCGATCTCGGTACGCTCGGGAAGGCTGACGTGCCGGTCAATGATTGCGCGTCGAATGCGTGAGTGCCGGCCGATGTTCACGTGATTGTAAATGATGGAATCGCTCACCTCGGAGTAGCTGTTCACGCGAACGTTGTTCCCGATGACGCAGCGTTGCACACGGCCTCCGGAAATCACCGAACCTCCCGCCACGATGGAATCGAGCGCCACGCCCATACGTTCGGGGTCGGCAAAGACGAATTTCGCCGGCGGATACTGGTGCTGCCACGTGCGCAACGGCCAATGGATGTCATACAAATTGAAAACCGGCGACACGCTAACCAAGTCCATGTTTGCTTCGTAATAGGCATCCAGCGTGCCGACGTCGCGCCAATACAAGGCGTCCTTTTGGTTTTCGTCCACAAAATTATAAGCGAACACACGATGCTTAGAAATAATGCGCGGAAGAATGTCCTTTCCAAAGTCGTGAGCTGATTTTGGATCTTCAGAATCGGCCAGGAGGATGGGAATCATCAGCTGCGTATTGAAAATATAAATCCCCATCGAAGCGTTGCAATTGCTCGGATGATGCGGAGACTGCTTCGGCTCCGCAGGCTTTTCTTCGAACCCGATGATCCGCCAGTCCTTATCCACCTCGATCACGCCGAACTGCCTCGCCGCCTCCGCCACAGGAATCTGGATAGTGGCAACGGTCACATCCGCCGCAGAATCGACGTGCTGTTTCAGCATCTTGGCATAGTTCATTTTGTAGATGTGATCGCCAGAAAGAATAAACACGTATTTCGACCGTTCGCTACCGATCGAATAAATGTTTTGATAAACGGCATCGGCGGTGCCTTGATACCACTCCTTCGAGACGCGCATCTGCGGTGTGAGTACTTCGATGTAATCGCCGAGCCCCGCCAATGGAGACCATCCCGCCCGCACGTGCCGGTTGAGGCTCAGAGCTTTGTATTGTGTCAACACGAACACGCGCCGCAAATCCGAGTTAATACAATTCGAGAGGGTGATGTCGATGATGCGGTACAAGGCGCCAAACGGGACGGCGGGTTTAGCGCGGTCGCGGGTCAATGGCCAGAGCCGCTCACCTTGGCCTCCAGCGAGGAGTACTCCGATGGCATCGCTCATCGCCGACATGGCTGGCCTCCGGACACAGTTTCGAAAAACGGCTCATTCTAACAGCTCTTGCAAGGCAGAATGCAAGGAGCCCCAGAAATATAAGAACAGGCAGGAATTCCGAGTGAACTGTGTCCAACTCAATGTGTACTCTAAAATCAGCTCGGTAATTACAGGGTTACTAAATCCCTTGGCCTTGCTGCCGTCTGCAAAAGATTACTTGACTTCTATGCCCCTAATTGATTAGAAGATGCCATCTACCTCATCAGGGTGACTCCAGAAAGCGTAATGGTGCGTAAGTCAATAAGTCGTCCATCGAGCTCAGTTTCGTAAAAGGCTCTGTGGAAACTTTTAGCGGGATGCCGGGAGCGGTGTACGTGACCGCGCGGCGGTTGCCATGCGATAATGACAAGGGGCGGTGTTCGAACCAGGCAGTAACACCGCACGTAGCCAATCCGAACCGGATTGGGGGTGAATGTAAAAGTGGCTGAAGTCATTATCCAGGAAAGTGAGTCTCTGGAAAATGCACTGCGCCGTTTCAAGCGCAAGGTGCAACAGGAAGACATCATCAAGGAAATCAAGAAGCACAGCTTCTATATGAAGCCAGGCGAGAAACGCCGTGCCAAAGAAGCCCTTTCGCGGAAGCGACTGCGCAAGAAGCAGCGGCGAGAAGCGGACTAACCTCCGCCTCGTTGCATCTCAGCGCCGCACTTCCGTGATTTAGACCCCGGTTAGGCAGAGACGTTGGGTTTCTGTTGCAGCTTCGCATATGCAGGCCCAAGGGACCCCAGCCCGGTACCCCCGGACTACAGGTTTCATCACAATACTTGGTGCTCATTGCGAAATGTGCCCATCCCCCTCTCTGACTTGGGTAGGGGGAGAGCGGCTCATGGAATATCACGACAGGGTCTTGAAGTGTGCGGAGTGCAGCGCTGAGTTTGTTTTTACTGCCGGCGAACAAATGTTCTTCGCCGACAAGGGTTTCAAGAACGAGCCGAAACGGTGCAAGGGCTGCAAGGCCAAGCGCGCTGAAGGTGGTGGAGGCGGAGGTGGCGGCGCCTCGCAGATGCGCTCCGAAACGAAGACGACCTGCTCCCAGTGTGGCAAGGATACGACTGTCCCCTTCCGGCCCACGCAAGGACGCCCGGTCTTTTGCCGTGAGTGCTTCCAGCAACGCCGCGCCCTTGGCGCTGCCTGAGCTAACAGCTCGCGGTTGAAAATCAAGAGTCGGCCTCGAAAACCCAATCGGATTGAGTACTCGGTGGGACAGACATTTGTGTCTGTCCCATTTTGCCCTTCAGCAAGCCGCTAAACGCAGTTTCCTAACTAATACGAAGCCCAACTATTGCGCTCTGAGCCCGCCGCCTGATTCGCGCGTGCTTTCAAGCTTGTACCAAAACTGTACCTCAGGACAGGTGACATGCTCCGCGGAACGCCGTAACTTCTCGCCCACAGCAACCCAGCCTTACGCTTGGGCTCTCCCCACTCAGCCCTTCTCGACCAGGTTCCATCCGAGCGTTCTGATCACAGGCACGATCAAATAGCTAGGTGTACATCCTCGTAAAGCCCTTGGCTTTAGCTTGGGAAAACACTGCGCTGGAAGTGTGCCTTAAGGAGAAGCTATGCCATCAGGTGCATTCGCACGTCTAGTCGAGAAGTCGAAGTTTGTTCCTGCCCGCAAGCCAGTTGTCGTTCTTGCATTCTTGTTTGCGGTATCCTTTGCCACCGTCACGCTCGGCCAACATTCCCCCCAAGACCCAGGCGTTCGTGGGGGTACAGTCAATTCCGGTCAACCGCTGTCATCCGTTTCACAAACTCCGGGTGGGCCAGACTTTTTCGCAAACGGCCTCCTCCGATTCCAAAACGTCGAATCCGTCCAGGGCGGCGCTAACAATGGGCTCGGACCCCGCTTCAATAGCAACCAATGCTCCAGCTGCCATTCACAACCCGCCATCGGCGGATCCAGCCCTAGTGCTACTGTCTTCCCCAACGTCGGCCCGAATCCCGAAACTCTGGTTTACAGCCTGGATGGCGCTCAGAACACGCTCCCGTCCTTCATCACTCCTAACGGCCCGGTCCGAGAAGCTCGCTTCAAATTTTTTCTGAATTCGAACGGGACGAGCCTTAGCAGCACCCCCGATGGTGGTGTCCACGATCTCTTCGTCATTTCCGGCCGCGGCGACGCGGGCAATTGCAATATCAAACAGCCGAATTTTGCTCAGCATCTGGCTTTGAACAACGTCATCTACCGCATTCCGACTCCGACCTTTGGCGCCGGCTTGATCGAAAACATTCCGGAAGAAACTATCTACGCGAACATGCAGGCAAACTCGCGGCAGAAACAGTCTCTCGGCATTTCTGGCCAAGTCAACCGCGATGGAAATGACGGCATGATCACGCGCTTCGGCTGGAAAGCGCAGAACAAATCCTTGGAGGTATTCGCCGGCGAAGCCTACAACGTCGAAATGGGCGTCACTAACGAATTGTTCGAGAACGAGCGTTCTAGTCCCGACGAAGCCTTGGCAGGCGGCCTTCCCGCAAATTGCAGAATGAATCCGACTCCGGAGGACGCAACGGTCATGAACCCCTCGCAATACACCGGCGTTCCCAGCGACGTCGTGGCATTTGCCATGTTCATGCGCCTTCTTGCTCCACCAACGCCTTCGACCACCATTCTCCGGTGGCACGCAATCCATCGCCAACGGCAGCCACAACTTCAATGCGATCGGCTGCGCTATGTGCCATACGCCGACTCTCCAGACTACGGCCTCCGCTTTCACGCCAGGCTTGAGCCAAGTGAACGCCAATCTATACTCAGACTTGCTCGTCCATCACATGGGTACAAATCTAGCCGATGGAGTCTCGCAAGGCGGTGCCGGCCCCGACCAGTTCCGCTCCGCACCCCTGTGGGGGCTCGGTCAGCGGATTTTCTTGCTCCACGATGGCCGCACTACGGATCTTCTTGATGCCATCAAGGAGCACGCCAGCTCCGGTTCGGAAGCCAACGGCGTCATCAGCAATTTCAAACAACTAACCCCGCAGCAACAGCAGGATCTCCTAAACTTCCTGCGTTCGCTCTAACAGTCTCCAACTAAGAGAGTGGGACAGACAGGGCTGTCTGTCCCACTCTCTTTTTTCCGCCCACTAGACCTGTGTTAAAAGAATTGCCGCAGATCGAAAAATCTAGAAATACCCTCGCACTGTCAAAAGTGACACTTCTGGTAGAAAAGATGATTGGGTAGCGTATGGTCGCTGTCCCGCAAAGATATTCGTCGATGCCTAAACAGTGGCTCTTGGCGTACTGTTGAGCGGTTCTCTGGCACCTTACTTAATTTAAGCTGCCCAGGTTACGCAAACTCTGAATAGAGAACGCTAGAATAATCGCGTGCCTGCAGTGTGTGCTGATAATGCACAGGGGTTCAGAATGTTCAGCCTAATCCAAAGTCTCATTCGGCCCTACCGGGGCACCCTCTTGATTATATTGATCGCGATGCTGGTCCAAACCGCGATGAGCGTGGCTGGGCCGTGGCCGCTGAAAATCATTCTCGATAACGTGGTGGGCACTCATAAACTCTCGCCCGAAATGACTCATTTGCTTGGCCCGCTTTTGCGCGGCGAAGGCAAAATGAAAATTGCTGAGGCCGCAGCCATTGCCGCCGTTGTCATCGCCCTGATCGGCGCAACCATGTCGTACATCGCGAACTACTTCACTACCAGCGTAGGGCAGTGGGTGGCCAATGATCTTCGCATCAAGACTTATCATCACCTGCAACAGTTGTCACTCCAGTATTACGACACCCACGAGACGGGCACGCTTCTGAGCACTGTTACCGCCGACGTGCAAACGATCCAGGGGTTTGCGTCGTCCGCGACGCTGGGCATCATCGTGGACATGTTCACCATCATCGCCATGCTGATCGTGATGCTCTGGTTGAATTGGGACTTCACTCTAATCGCCGTGGCCATTACGCCATTCATGCTGCTCTTGGTGTCGCGCTTCAAGAAAACCGTCAAGAAGGCCACGCACCAAGTTCGCAAAGAGCAGAGCAAAATCGTCGAAGTTGTGGAGCAAGGCCTTCAGTCCATGCGCGTAACCAAGGCCTTCGGCCGTCAAGAACTAGCCGAAGCTCAGCTCGCTGAGGTAAGTCAGGCCACCGTGAATGCTTCGCTGAAGGCTCGCCGCATCAAGGCCTTGCTATCGCCGATCGTTGCCGTCACCGTTTCTCTCTGCACCGCGTTCGTGCTCTATCGCGGTTCCTCCCTTATCCTCGCGGGAGTGATGACCGCTGGAGGCTTAACCGTTTTTCTTTCTTACTTGAGCAAATTCTTCAAACCAGTCCAGGACCTCGCCACGATGACGAACACGATCGCTCAGGCCGCCGTCGGCGTCGATCGCATTCGCGCCATTCTCGATGCTGACACGGTCATTCCGCAGCGCGCCGAAGCACGTGATCCACAAACGCTTAGAGGGGAAATCGAATTTCAGAATGTTGCTTTCTCCTACAACGACGAGGCTAAGGTGCTGACGGATGTTAGTTTTAGCATCAAAGCCGGTCAAATGGTTGGAGTCGTCGGTCCCACAGGATGCGGCAAGTCCACCATCGTCAGTTTGATTCCCCGCTTCTACGATCCGACGGGCGGCAGCGTTAAAATTGACGGCGTCGACCTCCGCGATTATAAGTTTCTCGCCCTGCGCGATCAGATTGGCTACGTTTTGCAGGAGACCATTCTCTTCGCGGGTTCTGTGCGCGATAACATCGCCTACGGCCGCAAAGACGTGACCGAGGCGCAAATCCTGGAAGCCGCCAAACTCGCAAATGCCGATGAGTTTATCCAGCGCATGCCGCACGGTTACGACACTATGGTCGGAGAGCGAGGCGACACGCTCTCCGGCGGCCAACGCCAGCGAATCGGCATTGCCCGCGCCATCGTCAGGAATAACCCTATCCTGATCCTCGACGAGCCAACTGCGGCGCTGGACACCGAGTCTGAGCAGCTAGTCATGGAAGCACTGGAACGCTTAATGAAGGGCCGCACAGTGATCACTATTGCACACCGGCTTAGCACCATTCGTGACGCCGACAAAATCGTCGTTCTAAAAGGAGGCGTCGTGGCTGAACAGGGCACCCACGACGAACTGCTGGCCCGCAATGGTGTGTACGCGGAGTTGTATAAGATTCAATTCAGTTCGCCACCACCGGCCTCTTCCGCCGCTGCGGCGCAGGCAGCAATCGCTCCACTCACGGCGACAGGAGTTGCCCCAGTTGTGGAACAGCCCGCAGGACCATCGCCTAATTTTTAGAACCGATAGTCAGGCCGGTGGAATCTTGCAGATTGACTCATCCAAGAGATACTGATAGCTGTTAAATCGTTCTTCGCGAGGTTCCTAGTTTTCCTGACAAAGGCGAGAACCGCCCCGGTGAATTGTTGGAGGCTACGTGTCTCGAACTCTGATCGTTATGCCCGACGATTCGGCTAAGCCGATTCTGGATGCCATCAACGGTGCAACGAAGTCGCTGCGCGTCAAAATGTTTCTTTTCTCCGATCCGTCCATTCTTAGGGCTGTAATTGACGCGCAACGCCGCGGTGTAAATGTACGGGTCATGCTGAACCCTGCTCGCCGCGATGGCAAATCGGAAAACAAAGAGACGCACAAAAAACTCATGGCTGCTGGAGTTAAGGTCATCGACAGCAACCCTGAGTATGACGTCACTCACGAGAAATCGATGGTGGTGGACGACGTGACGGCCTTTGTGAAATCCCTGAACTGGGAAACGAAAAACATAACGGAAACCCGCGATTACGCCGTCGTTACTACCCATGCTCACGAAGTTGCAGAAGTCATCGAATGTTTCGAAGCCGACTGGAACCGAAAACCTTTCAAAGGGGACGAAAAATCGCATCTCATCTGGTGCTCCGGCAACGGCCGAGAACGCATCGCGCAATTTATCGATGACGCGAAGGATTCCATCTTTCTCCAGAACGAACGCTACCAGGACGCAGTCATTATCGAGAGGCTGGTCCGAGCAGCACGCCGCGGGGTGAAAGTTCACGTTATGGCTCGCCCTCCCCATAAGCTTAAAAAAGAGAAGCTAGTAGAAGCTGTCGGCGGCATGCGCATCATGGAGGATGTGGGAATCAAGATTCAAAAATTAAAACACCTTAAGCTGCACGCGAAGATGCTCCTTGCTGACCATGCACGCGCCATCGTGGGGTCGATCAATCTGGCGCCCGGAAGCTTTGATAGTCGCAGAGAACTGGCCATCGAAGTGGACGACAAAGATGTGGTTAAACGGCTATCGGAAATTGCACGCCACGACTGGAAGCACTCGCACCCGCTCGATCTGACGGACGAAGGCCTGCTCGGCGAAATGAAGAAACACAAGATGAAAGGCGTTAAAGAGTTGGCGCTGTCGGGCAAGAAGAAGAAACAGAAAAAGAGGAAGGACTGAGAAGCGCAACACCCTGTAAATATGTACTTTGGTTAAATCCTCTCGCGGCAAAATAGCGTCACCAACAGCGGTGGGCTGACTTCCAATTCGCCGCGTCAGCGCACCCGTGGTTCATGGACATCCGAGCCAGAGGCGGAATATATGAAGCGGCGGTTTGTGTCGTCGGACCCATGCACCACCATTGCCAAGCCCTGAGGACGCGTGTATTTTTTTCCGCTGCAGGGTATGATACCGGCTGAGAAGTCCCCAAAAAGAATAAGGCCATCCGGAGGGCCACCCCATGGCTCACCGCTTTACCATCGGTGTTGAAGAAGAGTTCCAGATTATTGACCCCGTGACCTGCGCATTGCGCTCTCACGTCATGCAGCTCGTTTCCGCGGCTTCCCCAGACATCGTCGAGCAAGTAAAACACGAAATGCACCAGTCCATCGTGGAAACTGGTACCAAGATCTGTGAAAACGTCGGCGAGCTACGTATCGAAATGCACCGCACACGCGGCGAGTTAGTCGCGGCCGCAGAGCGTGTTGGATTGCAGGTTGCTGCCGCCGGCACTCATCCATTTTCCAGCTGGATTGACCAGGTCATCTCCCCCGGCGAACGCTACGAACACATCGTCGAGGAACTCCAACAACTCGCCCGTTCGCTTTTGATCTTCGGCATGCACGTACACATTGCCATGCCCGACAAGCAGACGACCATCGACATGATGAACATGGTCCGCTACTTCCTTCCCCACTTGCTCGCTCTCTCGACGAGTTCCCCTTTCTGGATGGGCCGCAACACCGGGTTGAAATCTTTCCGCACCACCGTTTTCCGTCGCTTCCCTCGGACCGGTGTCCCCGAACAGTTCGAATCCTGGAGCGCTTACGAAAATTTCGTCAATCTTCTGATGAAATTAAATTGTATCGACAACGGCAAAAAAATCTGGTGGGACGTCCGCCCTCACCCAGTGTTTGGCACTCTCGAGTTCCGCATGTTCGATGTGACCACGAAGGTCGAAGAAGCCGTTTCCATCGCGGCCCTCACGCAGGCCATCATTGTAAAGCTCCACCGCCTCTACGAACGCAATCAGAGCTACCGCTTGTACCGCCGCGCCTTAATTGAAGAGAACAAATGGCGCGCAGCGCGCTACGGAATCGAAGGCAAGCTGATCGATTTCGGCAAAGAGGCCGAAGTCCCTATGCGCGACCTCGCTCTCGAGTTGCTTGAGTTTGTGGATGACGTCGTGGACGATCTCGGCAGCCGCAGCGCCGTCGAATACATTCATACTATCCTCGAACATGGCACCAGCGCGGAGCGGCAGTTGCGCGTCTATCAACAAACCGGCGACCTGAAAGCTGTTGTGAGACATCTGGTCACAGAAACGCGCGGTGTCGCTGAACCGCGTACGTCATCAGCACACGCGATCAGTTAGCGACATCTGCAAGTCATAGTTTCTGGTTTACCTGTCAGGAGAATCATCATGAAAAAGGTTGGCCTTCTCTGCGGGCGTGAATATAGTTTTCCTCCAGCCTTCATCGTTCGCGTCAATGAGCTTGGAAAAAAAGACGGCGTTGCTGCTGAATTCGCAAAGCTCGGCGGCACGCGCATGGGCGAGCCCTCCGGCTACAGCGTAATCGTCGATCGCATCTCGCATGAGGTTGAATATTATCGCGGCTACCTCAAACATGCTGTTCTCCAGGGAACGTACGTCATTAACAATCCCTTTTGGTGGACTGCCGACGACAAGTTCTTCAATTATTCCGTCGCCTCGAAGCTCGGCATCGCTATCCCGAAAACGGTTCTGCTGCCCCAAAAGGGATATCCCAGCGACGTGGACATCACTCCGGAATCTCTTCACAACCTCACCTATCCTGTTGACTGGGATGGGCTTCTCGATTACGTCGGACGGCCCGCCATCCTCAAACCTTTTTCCGGCGGCGGCTGGAAACACGTCTACAAAGTCCACAATAAAGAAGAGCTTCTCGCGGCCTACGACAAGACATCGCCATACTGTATGACGCTCCAGGAGTTCATCGACTTTACGCAATACATCCGGTGCTTCACTTTTGGAAAATCCGATATTCTCCCTGTCCACTACGATCCGAAAGATCGCAAATACCTTGTCGAGCACAACTACTTGTCTTCCGAACTCGGCGCGCGCGTCGTCAAAGATGCGCAGACCATCAATCAATCCCTCGGCTATGAAATGAACACCATCGAGTTCGCCGTAAAAGACGGCATTCCTTACGCAATCGATTTCCTGAACCCCGCTCCAGATTTCGAGCGCGACCGCATCACGGAATTTTATTTCGATCACGTCGTCGAGAAAATGGCCCGCCTGGTGATCGACCGCGCGTTGAACGGCGATCCCGCAAATCCCTGGCCACGCTGGGAAGAGATGCTTGGCGTCGGCGCCGCAAACGGGTTCACCGGCGCTCCCAAAAGCGCCGCAGCAGCTCAATCATCGGCCCCCAGTCCCTCAACGAGCCCCTCGGCGGGATCAGCCGGATCTAAATCAAAATGACCATCGCTGCGACACCATCGATAACACCTCACAATCCGGCCGAAGAGTGGAACGACATTCTGAAGGCCACGCTCCTCCGCGTCCCCGCTCTTCCAGAAGACTTATTCAAAAAGATGCGCCGCGCGAAACTCACCTTCGGCGACCGAGTCCACTGCCCTTTCCTCCGCCCTTTCTTTCTCTCGCCGGAAGACGAGGAGCGCGTTCGCAGCGTTGCCGAGACCATCGCAGATCTTGGCGAACGTGTTGTTACGGCGGCTCTCGAAGACAAACATCTTTTTGCGCAGCTTCACTTGCGTCCTGAAGAAGAGCGTTTGGCGCGTCTCCCCGCCGCCTACGGCCGGGCCAGCACCGCCTCCCGTCTCGATGCGTTCCTCTTGCCCGATTCCCTGAAGTTCGCCGAATACAACGGGGAATCTCCGGCTGGAGCAGGCTATGCGGAAACACTTGCGGAAATTTTTCGCGAACTTCCTGTCATGGGCAAATTCGCGCAGAATTATTCAATCCATAGTTACCCGCTAAGCGCCAAACTCCTCGACGCCCTGGTCATGAGTTATGTGGACTGGGGAGGCTCCGCCAGCCCTCCGCAAATCGCCATCGTCGATTGGGAAGACGTCCCTACTTTTAGTGAATTTGAAATCTTGCAGTCGCGTTTCGAAAAAATGGGAGTTCCCACCGTCATCGCCGACCCCCGCGAACTCGAATTCGACGGCCAGAAACTCGTCGCACACGATAAAAAAATTGATCTCGTCTACCGCCGCGTCCTAATCAATGACATCGTTGCCAAACCTGCGGAATGCGCGGCGCTCGTCAAAGCCTATACTGCCAACGCTGTCTGCGTCGCGAACACGTTCCGCTGTAAAATCCCCCACGTAAAAGCTTTTTTCGCGGTCCTGACGGATGAGCAAAATGGCGCTCTCTTTTCTCATGACGAACGCGAAATCATTCGTCGCCATATTCCCTGGACACGCGTGGTCGCCGACGTAAAGACCTCGCACTATGGCCAGCCCGTGGAGTTACTCGAATTCATCGGCAGAGAACGCGAAAATCTCGTCCTCAAGCCCAGCGACGAATACGGTGGCTCGGGTGTAACGCTCGGTTGGGAAACCGACGAAGCAGCATGGGACGCGGCAATCGGCCGCGCACTCTCGGCCAAAAACGGCGCATGGATTGTCCAGGAACGCATTCCCATCCGCCGCGAAGTTTTTCCATATATTGTCAACGCGGGCAAAGTCGACTACCGCGACATGCTTGTCGATTTCGCCCCCTATCTCTTCCGTGGAAAACTATGCGGCTTCCTCACCCGCCTGAGCGCAACTGGCCTCGCCAATGTCACCAGCGGCGGAGGTCAAGTCCCCGCATTTCGCATCGCCCCGCGAACGGTTCCATCCTAATATTTGGAGTGCGGCAGCCCAGCTGCCGCTTTTATCAGCGGCTCGTACGACTCAATATTTGGCGAGGCTCCAAAATTGGCAATTGGTCTGTTTCCAAAATACAGTCCAATTTCATGAACGCCCCTTCAAATTTCGACAAATTCTTGTAAAATTGAGAGATGTACTTTGGCCACCCAGACCCAGATTTGATGCCCGGCGCCAAGAACGCCGTGGAGACTTGCCTCAGCGTTCGCCCCGGCGAACAGGTCGCCCTCATCGCTGATGAAGCCAGCCGCTCCGTCGCTGCCAGCATCGCCGCCGCAATCGAAGATCGCGGAGCACGATACACCGGCCTGCTTCTCGAAGATTTTGGCCCCCGCCCGATGAGCGTGGCTCCTCCGGCTGTTCTGCAAGCTCTCGAGACCTGCGACGTAGGCGCGATGTGCATGACGCCGCAACCGGGCGAACTCGGCGCTCGGATGGCGATCGTTCGTGTCGTCGAACGCCGCCAAATCCGTTATGCCCACATGGTCGGCGTTACTCCTGAAATCATGCAGCAAGGCATGCGCGCGGATTACCGCATGGTAGATCGTCTAAGCGACAAACTTCGCGAACGAATGTTGCGCGCGCAAACACTCACCGTGAAAACCGAGGCGGGCACCTCGATCAACGCACATTTCGATCGCGGCCTCGACTGGGTAAAGACCAGCGGCCTCATCAGCCCGCGCTACTGGTCCAACTTGCCCGCCGGAGAAGTCTTCACAACTCCCGCCACGGTGGACGGGACCTTCGTCTGCGATGCCACCGCAGGTGACCACTTCAACGGCAAGTACGGCGACCTGCAAACTACGCCTCTCGTCCTGAAAATTGAAGGCGCCCGCTTGACCGGCGTGGATTGCGCCCGCAAAGATCTCGAAGAGGAATTCTGGCAATACTGTCACACCGACGAGAACAGCGATCGCGTCGGTGAACTCGCTTTTGGCACCAACCTCGGCCTATCCTCGATGATCGGCGTCCTTCTTCAGGATGAAAAATTCCCGGGCGTCCACATTGCTTTCGGCGACCCCTACGGCAGCCAAACCCATGCCGACTGGAAATCCAAAACCCACGTCGACGTCCTCACCCGCAACTGCGACGTCTGGATCGACGACGATCAAGTCATTTCCAAAGGCCACTATCAGCTTGACCATCTCGGCCTGGCGTGACCTCGCAAGCCTTCTTTCTTCTGGTTGTCAGGGATTGCTTTAGAAGAGACGCGCTACGTATTCACGCATCTGGTGCTTCCAATAGGGCCAGTCATGGCCGCCTTCTGGGCCCCAATTGTCCAGCGAATGACGGATTCCCTTGCTTGAGAGGATCTCGGATAAGCGATACGTCGGTCCACTGTTCTCCCATTGACCTGTGCCTGTGCTGATGTGGATGTCGCACGAGGCGAGCTGGCCCAGAACCCAGGGATCATTCAAGTTCGCAAGATAATCGACGGGATTATTGAAATAAAAATTGTTGTCGTACATTCCGTCCATGAAGTTGCGGACATCGTACACGCCAGACATTGCGAAGCAGCGCTTAATCACATCGGGATGCTTGAAGAGCGAGTTCGCCGCGTGATACGCGCCAAATGACGCACCCATGGTGGAAATGGCGATCCCGGGACTTTGGCAATTGTCCCAAATGAAAGGAACGACTTCTTCTCGAAGGTAGGAATCGAAAACGGACTGCACGTAACTCCGGTGGAACGGATGCGCGCCCTTATTGTAAAAGCTGAGGCCATTGATCGAATTGATACTGAAGACTTTTATCTTCCCGCCTTCGATGAAATCGGCCAGCGCCCCGATCATGCTTTGGCCTTCTAGCTCCGTTTCGTCGCCAGCGCTGGTCGGAAAGCCAAGAATCGGTTGTCCCCAGTGGCCGTGAACGATTACGCCCATGTCGATGCCCAGGCGCGGTGAATGCCAGCGGTGATATTCGCGTTTCATATGTGGTCCCTCGCAAGCCGTGAGGGGAAAGAGAGTATGCCAGCCCAGCCCGGATGTGGGCAACGGAATTGAACAGCGAAACTGACGCCGAGCTGGGTGTATATTTGAAATGACAAAATCTGCTAAGTAGGGACAAATCGAATGGCCACGCCTTCCACCGCAAACCGCCCTACCCCGGAACGCATTTTCAATCTCATGAACGCCTTCCAACAGACGGCTGCTCTGAAATCGGGAATCGAGCTTGACGTTTTCACAGCCATCGGAGCGGGCGCGAATACGCCTGAACTCCTCGCCACAAAGATCAGCGCTTCCGAGCGTGGCTTGCGCATCCTCTGCGATTACTTGACGATCATGGGCCTCATCACGAAGGAGAACGGGCATTACGCCCTTACTGAGGAGTCGGCGCTTTTTCTCGACCGGCGCTCGCCTGCCTCTCTCGTCGCTGTAACGGGGTTTCTCGGAAGCGAATGGCACAAGAAAAATGTCGAGGCTTTGACCGATGCGGTGCGCAGAGGTGGAACCACGGGAGTACAAGGAGACAACTCCAAACCTCAGGATGAAGTTTGGGTCGCGTTTGCCAGATCGATGGCCCCGCTTACAATCCCGGCGGCTAATTTTATCGCCGAACTAATCGGTGCCGAAGAAGGTAAGCCATGCAGCGTGTTGGATATCGCCGCCGGACACGGAAACTACGGCATAACCATCGCGAGAAAAAATCCGCAAGCGCATATCGTTGCCGTGGATTGGCCGTCGGTACTTGCCGTTGCTCAAGAAAACGCACAAACTGCGGGTGTTTCCGGCCGTTACACAACGCGCCCCGGAAGCGCGTTTGATACGGATCTTGGGAGCGGATACGACATTGTTCTGCTGACGAACATTTTTCACCATTTCGATATGCCAACCTGCGAGACGCTGATGCGCCGCGTTTATGGTGCGCTCAAGCCGGGCGGAAGAGCTGTCACTCTCGAGTTCGTGCCGAACGAAGACCGCGTGACGCCACCAGCGGCAGCTGCATTCAGCCTCAACATGCTCGTCGGGACTGACGCTGGCGATGCCTACACCTATTCGGAATACGAAAAAATGTTTGCAAATGCAGGATTTGCGAAAACCACTCTGCACCCAGTGACTGGAATGCCTCAACAGGTGCTGATTTCCGGGAAACCAGAATGAAAAAGAAAAAGACCGTCAAAAAAACTAGCAAAAAAACAACCCAAAAAGCATTGCCCAAGCCGCCGCGCACGATAGATCGTGAAATGCGCGAACAAGTGGCTTATTTGCTGAAAGGCGGGGGCGCGCACGTCCACTTCATGGATGCGTTGGATGGATTCCCTCCGGAGAAATACGGCTCGTTCGCGGACGGTCTGCCGCACACGGGATGGCAGCTGCTCGAACATGCGCGGCTCGCGCAGCGGGATATCCTGGAGTTCAGCAGAAATCCAAAACACGTCTCGCCGCCTTTTCCGTCCGGTTACTGGCCAAAAACACCGGCGCCCGCCAATCGTGAAGCTTGGGACGAGAGCGTCGCGGCCTTCCAGCGCGACCTGCTCGAAATGGTCCATCTGGTAGCGAATCCGCGCACCGATTTGTCAGCCAAAATACCTCATGGCGAGGGGCAGACGATTTTGCGCGAAGCTTTGCTGCTCGCTGATCATAATTCTTATCACTTGGGCCAGCTCGTCGCCTTACGCCGCGCCCTTGGCGCCTGGCCTGAGTCTTAGCCAAACCACTCTTGCAACTATCCGAAACGGCGGTAGGATGTTGAGCTAGAGCTGTTGGCGGAAAACGTGGATAGCGACCGGAGGCAGCAATGATTCGAGTCGAAAATATGTCGAAAATCGAATCGGAATCGGCGAATACGCGTCGCGATTTCTTGAAAGGGATTCTTGGGGCGGGGGCTTTCGTGCTCGGCGTTTCCTTGATGCCGGAGCAGCTTTTCGCGGAATCAACTGGCGGCGACGCAGGCAATCCATTTCCTTCGTCAGAGAAAGCGCCTCTGCAACCCAGCGTCTACTTGGCGATCGGTACGGATGGCACGGTTTACGTGATCGCGCACCGTTCGGAAATGGGGAATGGGGTGCGCACGTCCTTGCCGCGCATTGTTGCTGATGAATTGGATGCGGACTGGGCACACGTGAAAGTCGTGCAGGCCATCGGCTCTGAAAAATACGGCGACCAGGATACGGACGGATCGCACTCAGTGGTCAGCTTCTTTATGCCACTGCGAGAAGCGGGAGCGACGGCTCGGCTGATGTTGGTGCGTGCGGCGGCGCAGCAGTGGGGCGTCCCGGCAACCGAATGCTCGACCGAACTGAATCACGTGATTCACAAAGCATCCGGAAAAACACTTGGCTACGGCGAGCTTGCGACGGCAGCCTCAAAACTGGAAGTGCCCAAGAAAGAAGAGCTGAAGCTGAAGGCGCGCAGTGAATGGCGCTATATCGGAAAACCTGCAGCGGCGTATGACCTGAAAGATTTCTGCACCGGCAAAGCCAAATACGGGCAGGATACGCAAATGGAGGGAATGCTTTATGCGAGCGTCGCGCACCCACCCGTAATGGGCAGCACTGTAAAATCGGTGGACGATTCTGCAACGCTTTCCGTTGCTGGCGTGAAGCAGACGGCAACAATAGATACGTTTAAGCCCCCGGTTCTTTTCCAGGCGCTTGGCGGCGTGGCCGTGCTCGCGGACAACACTTGGGCAGCTTTTCAGGGCAAGAAAAAATTGAAGATCGAGTGGGAGACGAGTCCTCACGGTGTTTTTAGCTCCGATCCCTACAAAAAGGAACTGCAGGAGACAGCGCGCAAACCGGGAAAAGTGGTGCGAGAACTTGGTGACGTGGATGCGGCGTTTGCCAAAGGCGGCAAGATTGTGGAGGCGGAGTATTACGCCCCGCTGCTAGCCCACGCGTCGATGGAGCCTCCCGCGGCGCTCGCGGTTTACAAGGAAGGAAAAGTAGAGGTCTGGGCTCCGTCGCAAAATCCCGTCGGCGCGAGAGATGCAATCGCAGCGGCAGTCGGAGTAAAAAAAGAAGATGTGACGGTGAACGTCACGCTATTGGGCGGCGCGTTTGGTCGAAAATCTTTTCCTGATTTCGCGGTGGAAGCTGCCGTGCTCTCCAAGAAAACTGGCAAGCCGGTGAAAGTGGTCTGGAGCCGCGAAGACGATATCAAGTTTGACTCCTACCATTCGGTGTCCGCGATGTACATGAAAGCTGCCTTGGGTGAAGATGGAAAACCTACCGCGTGGCTCCAACGTACTGTGTTTCCTCCCATCGGTTCGACGTTCAACGCCAGCGCTGTTTATTCCGATGCGGATGAACTTGGCCTGGGCTTCAGCGATTTGCCATTTGCGATTCCGAATCAGCGTTCCGAGAACGGGCCGGCCACCGCGCACGTGCGCATCGGCTGGCTCCGTTCCGTTGCGAACATTTATCATGCCTTCGCGATTCAGTCCTTCGAGGATGAATTGGCGCATGCGGCCGGTAAAGACCCGGTCGAGTACGCGCTCCAGCTTCTAGGGCCTGACCGAATCATTCCCAAGAGCGAGTTGCCGAAGGACTATTCGAATTACGGCGGAAGCTACGAGCAATATCCGATCGATACGGCCAGATTCAAGCGAGTGGTGGAGACCGCCGCTGAAAAGTCGGGCTGGGGGAAAACAAAACCGGGCAATGGCGCCGGGATTGGAATTGCCTTTCACCGCAGCTTTCTGACGTACGCAGCTTCGGTCGTCCAAATGCACATCGATGACGCAGGGCGCGTGTACATCGATCGAGTGGACTCAGCGCTCGATGCAGGGACAGTCGTGAATCCGGCGATGGTCATAAATCAGTTTGAAGGCGCTGCTGTGATGGGAACGAGCATCGCGTTCTATGGCTCGATTACGGCCACGAATGGCGCCATCGACCAATCGAACTTCAATGATTTCCCGATGGCGCGAATGAATACAGCCCCATGCGAAGTACATGTGCACATCGTGCCGAGCGATGCTCCTCCGGGAGGAGTGGGCGAACCCGGATTGCCCGCCTTCGCGCCAGCTCTATGCAACGCGATTTTTGTGGCGACGGGCAAGCGTATCCGCGAATTGCCTCTCTCCAAAGCGGGCTTAGCTTAAAGTGTTCAAAGGGTATTTGCTTTTTCTTGCTGTGCTCGCGGCAGCAGTATTCCCCGTTGGCGCCCAACGCAAACCGGTCCTCCCTCAGATCGATCTCCCACATCCGTATTATTTCCGCGAAATGTATTTGCCGCAACTGACGAGCGGGCCCAGCAGCGTGGCATGGTCGCCGGACTCGAAAGAAGTGGTGTATTCGATGGCAGGATCACTCTGGCGCCAGAAAATTGATTCGAAAGAAGCGCAGCAGATCACGGATGGCCCGGGTTACGACTACCAGCCGGATTGGTCTCCGGACGGAAAGAACGTCGTTTACGTTTCCTATCAGAATGATGCAATGGAGTTGTGGCTTCTGGATTTGGGCTCTGGAAAATCGCAGCAACTGACGAGCGGTGGCGCTGTAAACGTTGAACCGCGCTGGTCTCCAGACGGAAAACGAATTGTCTTTGTTTCGACCACGTACAATAAGCGCTTTCATATTTTCCGTGCGTATATAAACGGCGGAACACTCAGTAACGTGGTGCGGCTGACGGGAGAAACCAAGAGCGACCTGCCGCGCTATTACTACAGTGTTTTCGACACGGAGATTAGCCCAGTCTGGACGCGCGACGGCAAAGAAATCCTTTTCATTTCAAATCGCGGGCACATTCACGGCAGCGGTGGCTTCTGGCGTATGCGCGCGGAGCCTGGCGCCACAGCGCACGAGATTCACTACGAAGAGACGAACTGGAAAGCGCGCCCGGATTTTTCGCCGGAGGGCTCGCGCATGGCTTACAGCTCGTATCTTGGCGGACAATGGCACAACGTATGGGTGATTCCAGCGAACGGCGGCGATGCGTTCCCGCTCACTTACAACGGCTGGGATTCCACAAATGTGCGATGGTCACCAGACGGAAAACAACTTGCGTTCATTACAAACTACGGAGGGGCGCCAACTACGAGGATTGAGTTCCAAAGCGTTCCGGGTGGGCCGATGGGCGAGTTACAAATCGAAACGCGGAATTATATGAATCCGCGCGGCACCGTCCAGCTGCGCGTGGTGGACAGCAGCGGCAATGACTTGCCGGCTCGTGTTTGCGTAACCGATGAGAACGGAAGATTCCTTGCTCCAGATTCGGCTTGGATTCACGCTGATGATGGATTTGACCGAAGTGAGCGGCCGTTTGAGGCGCATTACTTCCACTTAGGAGAGATGGCCAGCCTTGTCGTGCCCGCCGGCAAGATCAAGATCGATGCAACGAAAGGATTTGAATATAAGCCGGTTATCCAAACTGTGGAAGTGCGACCCGGGGATTCCAAACGAGTCGAAATAAAACTGGCGCCTTTAGAGAACGGTTTGCCTGACGCAAAGAACTGGATCAGCTCCGACTTGCACGTGCACATGAACTACGGTGGTATTTACCAAGACACCGCGTCCCGTCTGTCCGAGCAAGCAAAGGCGGAAGGCCTACGTGTTGTCAGCAATCTGGTCGTCAACAAAGAGCAGCGATTTCCGGACATCGCGAGCGTCGGAGAGAACCAAGAAACGTCCGATCCCGGGAGCGTCGCGATCGTTAGTGGGCAGGAATTCCACACAAGCTATTGGGGACACCGTGGGCTCGTGGGCCTGCAAGGCTCGCTTCTCTTGCCGGGTTATGCCGAATATCCGAACACCGCAGCCGCGAGTCTGTATCCGATGAACGCCGACGTGTACGACATGGCGCACCTTCAAGGCGCGCTCGTGGGAGCGGTGCATCCCTTTGATGTAGAGCCCAATCCGTTTGCCAATCCCCCGGAGCGGATTACGGACGAGCTTCCCGTGGATGCTGCGCTGGGAAAATTGGATTACATGGAAATCGTCGGATTCAGCGATCATCGTTCGACAGCGGCAGTATGGTACCGCTTGCTGAATCTTGGATTCCGATTGCCGGCCGGCGCGGGAACGGATGCAACTGCGGATTACGCCGCTCCCATACGAGGGCATGTTGGAATGGACCGCGTCTACGTTTGGGTGCCAGACTTGCCTCCGACGACCAGTTCCTGGAAAGAGGGATTGAAACAAGGAAGGACGTTTGCGACAAACGGGCCTTTAATAGAGTTCACGCTTGGGGGACAACGAGTTGGGGACGAGTTGAAGTTTGATGGCGCGCAGGCGTCTGTGCCGTTTACTGCGAAGCTGCGGTCGATTGTGCCGCTGGATCATCTCGAAGTGGTGTGCAACGGCCGAGTCGCGCAAACGCTCAAGCTTGCTGGAGCTCGCGACTCCGCGGACGTCACCGCGACGCTCCCACTTAACGAAAGCGGATGGTGCGTGCTCCGGGCGTCGAGCGACAAACCCGAATATCCGGTGCTGGACAATTATGTTTACGCGACGACGAGCCCTGTGTACGTAACGCTCGGAGGCAAGCCGCCCCGTTCGCCAGAGGACGCAAAGTATTTTGCCGCATGGATCGGCCGGACGATTGACACGACATCACATTATCCCAACTGGAATTCACCTGTCGAAAAAGAATACGTGCTGAAGCGTCTTGAGGAAGCGAAATCGATCTTCGAGAAACTAAAGTAACCTCGTGCAGTACACTCACGGTCTGCAAAAAAGAACGCCGCGGCTGAAAATTGCCGCGGCGTCCAAAGAACCTAAAGAAACTACAAAGACTACTCGACGATGTGAATCGCTTCCTCGATGTGGTGGTGCGCCTTGTCGATGTGTTCGAGCGCGCGCTGCTGGAGTCCCTGGGCGAAGGCATTGTCTTCTTCCTGGGCGACGTCATTGTGGGCTTTGTTCACGAGCTCGAGCGAACGGTGGAGACGGCCGCGCCAGTCGAGGCCAGCATCAACCGCAGGATGATCGTTGATATCCTTGCCGTCGTCGATAGAAGCTTTCTTGATTTCGTTGATGGCTTCGTCGATTTCGTGAATGGCCTTCTTCTCCTGGTCGCGCAATTCTCCGCCATCCGGACGCTGCAAATGGGCGCGTGCATGACGGAGATCCGTCAAAGCGTGAAGATAAGCGGGATGCTCTCGCGGAGGCTGCGGCTTTGCAGAAATGAACGCAGGAACGAAGAGCAAAAGAGCGAAAACAGCGAACATCAGTTTGTTGAGGCTTTTCATCTTGCGTATGGCTCCTATTCGAATGAGATTGATCTACAAAAGTCCCCGTTTGGCTGAGTTGACCAGCCAAACTTTATGCGATTGGAAGAAAGCGAGCTCACGGCATGGAACCGTGTTTGATCCACCGTACCGCGAGCCAGTAGCGCGGACAAGGAAGCGCTTGCGAACTGCCTCTTGTCCGTTAACTGACGCAACGTACAGGGCGAACAATTCTCGAAGGGCAGCGATAGCGAAGAGAGCAGTCTGCATTTGCAATTGGCTGACATGCAGAACAGTTGAAAAACGCCTGCTTTCGCCATACTGCCATTCGTTTTGCCGACCGAGGTACTGAAGAAATCAAACACCATGAAAAAAGAAAGGTTGCGAAAAGCGGTGAAGCGGGTGATGGAGGGACGGGCTACGGCGGCGGTTGTTCCAGATGCGGTTAGGGGAGAAATTTTCGCCGCGCAGAGACCTGATTTAGCGGCGAATCGGCTTGCGAAGCTGTGTTCGGCCCTGAAAACACGAAAATTACACCGTACGCACAAATCTCAACGCGTGCCCTATTCGCATGCCACAGGGCTGACCAAACTTTGTATTTCAATGTGAAAAAAGCGGATGTGATCCGAAGGCGGATTCGAGACTTGCGGGAAACTGAAATGGAAGATGGGGCAGGCGACCGCAAGAAATCGATGCGGAATTGCAGTACAACGATAAGAGGCTGTTCGGACTTTGAAAAGTTGCTGAGGGACAAAGGGACTTCAAACTAACCTGCTACATTTCACCAGATGCTCCGGCACAGAATTCGTGTTGAGAAAAGTAGAAATCGTTTCTTTCTCATGGCCAATTTGGTGCTTTAATGTTTGGATAGAGAAAGTTTGTGATGGGGTGAAGCGACGGGATCAAAGAAGCCTTCTAGGCTCTGCAACCCATCGTGCGTACCCATATCGTAATAGCGTGCATGAGTCTCGTACGCCCGCAAGGTCCTCCTAGTTATCAGCTTCGGGAAGAGCTCATTCTCGACAGAAAAGGCTTGCCCCTCGGGAATAATATCCAAGATACGATTGCTGAAAATTACTGCGCCTGCGTTGATATGAGTGAGGCGCGCGCTTTGCGGGTCACTATCGATCACTTCCATGTCAGACGAAACTGCAAGATTAGATTTAGAATAAAAATTATCATTCTTATAGGCAACTACCAAGCCCCACGGTCGCAATCTTCGAAAGGTATCAATCATATCTCGATAATTGATCGGCAGATAGGTGTCTCCGTTCAGCAGTAGAAAGTTACTCTGTAACTTGGGCTGCGCTAGTCTTAGCGCGCCGCCCGTTCCAAGAGGTTCCTCTTCATGGGAATACGAGATGCGAACGGCGTACTTCGAACCATCACCGAAGAAATCTTTGATCTGTTGGGCAAGATAGCCAACTAGCAAAAGAATCTCTTCAATTCCCTCGTTCCGCAAAAGAAGGATTCTGGTGTTCCAGGAAAGGCTTTCCTCCGACTGGAACCATTGGCTTGGGTATGTGTTCCGTGAACGGTCGCAGGCGGGTCCCAAGTCCGCCGGCAAGAATCACTGCTTGCAAGAGCACCGTCCTTTGACTTGCTTAGTCCATTAAGCGAGCTGACAGGCGACCATGGCTGTTAGAATCCGATTCTAAGATCTGGGTGACAGCCTCTTGAAGACTGTCCGCGGAAATGTCAGACTGTGTCTCACGCATTTCCACCGTTGGAAGATCGATGATTTGGGCTGTCTTACAGCCTGCGGTCAACCCCGCGAGGATGTCACTCAGGGAGTCTCCGACGATCCAGCAATCGGCCAGATCGAGACTGTGCTCGCGAGCGGCCTGAAACAACATTCCAGGTTTGGGCTTTCGACATTCACAGTTTAATTGGACGTCATGTGGACAGCAATATATTTCCGCAATACTCGCGCCAGCATCCACAAATTCTTGTCTCATTCTCCTGTGAATTTCGTTTAGGTCTGCCTCCCGAATTTTCCCGGTCGCGACACCCCGTTGATTGGTAACAACAAAGATGAGATAACCGGCTCGATTGAGAGCAACCGCGGCATCGAGAACTCCTGGTAGGATGTCCATCTCCAGCCAATTCGCTATGTAATCCCCATCGGCCGCTTTGCGGTTAATAACACCGTCACGATCAAGAAATACTGCCTTCATAATAAAGCTCTTCCTCGATAATCTCACAAAGAATATGCCCGGCAAGGATATGTGATTCTTGGATTCTCGGGGTCTGTTCGGAAGGAATACAGATGCAGTAATCGACCGCCCCTTTCAACTTACCTCCGGTCCGACCGGTCATGCCAATTGTCAGCAATCCACGCTCACGGCCAACCTGTACAGCGTTCAGAACATTTGCCGAATTGCCGCTCGTACTGATTCCGACTGCGATATCCCCTTTACTTGACAATGCTTGCAACTGCCGTGCAAAAACCATCTCGTATGAATAGTCGTTGGCAATTGCCGTTATCGAGGAGGTGTTTACGGTTAAGGCAATTCCCGGAAGTCCTGGCCGATCTCGCAGATAGCGACCAGTCAGTTCAGCGCCGAGATGCTGTGCGTCCGCCGCGCTTCCACCGTTGCCAAAATAGAAGATCCTATTCCCTTTTCGGAGGGCCTCCGCCATAAGGTGACCTACGCTAACGATAAGAGTGTGAAACTCTTGATCCTGTAGCAGTGTATTTTTAACATCCAGACTGTCCTGGATACCCCTAAGGACAAGTTGCCTAATGCCCGGAACTTGCTTCATGCACCCTCCAGGTCTGCATGCCATTTCTTTCAAAAGCAAATTCGGCTGGAGTCGCCCCTAATTTCCTAAGCCGCTCAGCGACGATGTGTTTTTTGTCGAAAAGACAATAAAGTAATAAATAACCTCCCCCGCCGGCACCCGTGATTTTGCCACCTATTGCGCCGTGGTTACGCGCCTCCTCGTATATCTCATCTATACGTGAGTTGCTAATTCGAGGCGAGATCTTTTTTTTCGATTCCCAGGCCGTGTGCAGCAAGTCCCCGAAATCGTCGAGCCTGCCGCGGAGCAGCGCATTTTTCATCTCGATCGCAAGGTGTTTCTGTTGATTAAGAGCACCTATCGTGTCCTTGTTATGCTCCTCGAACCTCGCGGTTTGATCCCTGATAATCTCATCCGAGCGGCGTGTATTCCCCGTAAAGCAAAGTAACAGATTGTGTTCAAGCTCGTTCATTGTATCGTTGCCTATGCGGAGTGGATTCACAATTACCCGATCCTTCAGAAATTCGATGAAGTTAAAGCCTCCGAAGGTGGCTGCATACTGGTCCTGCAAACCGCCTTTTATTTCAAGGTCTTCCCGCTCAATAACATAAGCGAGGTCCGCAATCTCGTACGGGGTTAGAGGGAGATTCTTGAACTCCTTGACCAGCCCTACCAAGGCAACCATCAAAGCAGAGGAAGATCCTAAACCGGAACCCGGAGGAGCATCACAGTGGAGAAAGACGTCGAAACCATGTGAATTATTCGCTTTTAGCCTCTTGATAGCTGCTTTCACAAGATCAAGTTCTCCGTTTAGCTCCATTTCACTATCGACCGTATAGTCGAGACGTATTCCTAAATCGGCGGATTCAAGCTTGATCTTTGCGTCGAGACGAGGCCGTAGACTACCCCAGGCGAAGCTATCAATGGTCGCATTGAGGACGCAACCGCCCTCTCTCTCTGGATATGGGGGCACATCTGTCCCCCCACCAGCGAAGCTAATACGGAGCGGCGCTTTCGATCGTATCGTTAGCAAGTGGAATCTTTCTTGGATCTCAGACTTTTTCTACCGACAAAGCGATCTGCATTCCATTGCCGAATTACTGTGCTACGGAAAGCAGTACAGAGCGAGGACTTACACTATTGATCCTTGCATTTTGTCAGTGGACGACAGTGATGGCATCAGCAGCGGCGTAAAATCGGCGAGTATGAAGTCTGTGCCGCTCCAAACAATCGTGACATAAAGGCTTCCTATGAACGAGCAAAGGAAATTAGGCGTACCGATCACTTGGGGATCGGAAAGGTGTCATCGAGCTCCGGCGCTGTGATGTTTACTCTTGCCCGGCTTTGTGGTGAGCGCCGAGGGAAGCACTTCTAGGCCTGAGTGATCGGCGGCTGCGGAGTTGCTAATTGCAGGGCTCTCAGTTTGCAAACCGTTTTCTGGGAACAAGACCACCCTGAATGTCTTCGCAATAATAATACCATCCAACCAGAGAGTCCAATTGCGCACGTACCAGGCTTCGATCTTTACGCGATCTTCGAAGGTCAGCTGATTCCTGCCGCTCACTTGCCAAAATCCGGTCATACCGGGGCGGGCAGAGGCAATCGTGTGAAGGTCAATCCTGATGCGATCAAGTTCGTGCGGGAGATATGGACGAGGACCTACCAAGCTCATCTCGCCCTTAAGAACATTGAACAGCTGTGGGAGTTCATCAAGGCTCCATCGCCGAAGGAAACTGCCCAGCCGCGTGAGGCGAGGATCGTGCCGCCGCAATTTGGCATACCTGTGCCACTCGTCCATTGCCTGTGGGTTAGACTTCAGATACTTCGCTAACACTTTATCGCCATCTACGCGCATCGTCCGGAACTTCAGACAGCGGAAATTCCTCCCTCGAAATCCAAGCCTTTCTTGCACGAACAATGCAGGCCCGTTGGATTCCAACTTGACAAAAATAGCGACGATCATACATACGGGTAACGCCATCAGGGTAAGGGAGGTGCCAAGCAACAAATCAAAACCCCGCTTCAACCAACCATTCCAAGGTTTTGCAAGATTGTTTGAAAGTTTGAGCATCATCACGCGCTCGCGAAGAAAACCGTCCACTTGCAAATTCATCATCGGGAGACCCCACAGTTGTGGCACCACATAGATGTTGTCGCAATGTGGCTGGAGCTCGTGAACGAGGGCCAATAGTTTCTCTTCACGTAGGCTCGGCATGGCGATCAGTACGTCCCTGGAATTTGTTTGCTCCATTTGCTCGCGGGCTTCCGAAAGATTCCCCAAGATATTTACAGACGTGCCTTTGTAGGCTCCTATACAATTGCCGTTCTCGCGGGGACTGTCGTCGAGCACTCCTGCAACCTCGTAACCCAAAAACCTATCAGCTGCCAATCCTCGCATTGCGAGAACGGCCATGTCGGTAGCTCCTAGAATCAAAATACGCTTTTTCCATGGTCCCAGCGCCCCCAGTGCACGCTTTGTCCAATAACGAACGATAGGCAAGAGAACAAAAAGATTAATTGCCGTTAAAATAATCGTAATGCGGGAGACGAGGGGGCTGAGCTGAGTCAGCGCAAGGGCGGCCAAGATAGCTATTAGACTCAACGCAACCGCTTTAATTATGTAGCCGATTTCATTCCATTGTGAGCGGCGCCGAGTGTAAAGGCCTTCGACGCCGAAAAATATCAGAGGCACCAGCCACAACCACCCGATGGATAGATAGTGTTCGAATGGAAAGGTCGAGGGCTCAACATAAGAGTCCACGTGAGGAACGAAATACTTTCTTGTGAGAATGGCTAGTTCGAGAGAAATGGCAATCGCAGACAGATCTGTCAGAACAAGCGCAAAAACGCAGACTACTTGCCGAGTCAGGAACCCCACTCGCAGCCGGTGTCCGGACGATTTATTCCCGTTCAAGGACTGCGGCGGGCGTTCGGGCGCCATTCTGACTGTCGACATAGGTCTCCTAAGCAAACCAGGCTGCAAGCTGCGCCCACGACGGCAAGATAACTACCCCGAGGTAAGTAGATCGGGTCCATCTGCTGAATCGGAAAGACACTGTTTTTGGATTCGGGCTCAGTCAACACCCATCGATTTTTAAGGTCCGATTTCAATTCGAGTACACAGGATTCTAGCCGGGGCAATAATTACGGAAGTTTCTAGCTACCGTTGCAGTCTATTCGACTCCAATTTCATCCCTCGACGTGGGAAATGGCTCAACATTTAGCGTGGGGATATCGCAAGCGTTCAACATCGAGCGTTCGAATCGGTGGAGAATTTCGTCGCGGTTCAAATGAGTCACAGCGTACTTTCGCGCCGCGTGTCCTAACCTCAGGCGCAGATCGCCGTCTGCCGCGAGGTCAAGCAAGGCTGACACAAAGGCACTCAAATCACCGGGTGGGACAACTACCCCACGTCCGAGCACAGCGCTTGCCAACTCGGTGCCGAAAGTGGCTGTTGCCAATACGGGGCGGCCACTCGCAAATATTCCCGTCAACTTGGACGGCATAACAAGATCGGCGGCGCCGGCGCGTTGCGGCAGGAGATGGATGTCTGCGAGGTTCAGCAAATCATTCAAACGTTCGGATGGTTGGAACGGCAGAACTGTGACATTCGACAGAGCGCTGGCCTTTTCAACAAAGATTTCTCTATAGGAACCGTCACCGCAGAAGACAAATCGTAGATCGGACCGATGCAACAACCGACGCGCAGCTTCCACCAAGAGGTCGAGCCCTTGCTTTTTTCCCATACTTCCTGAATACAGGGCAACAATAGCGTTCTCCGCGATTCCGAGCTCCCGCCGGAGAGAACTAGAATTGGGGAGAGGGTAGATTGACCCCGTGTCCACCCAATTTGGGAAATGCACGCAACGCGATTGATCTACACCTTTTAGCAGGAGGCGAGAAACCATTCGTCCAGAGATCGCAGAGACTCGATCAAACTTGCCCAGCAGCCATCGTTCGAAAGTTTGGGCTAAAGCTTGTCCGCGAGAGGACGTTATATCCCCCAATTTGAAGGCCGCATCCACCTCAAAGTCCTGTACATGGAGCCAAGCCGTGGCGCCAGCCAAGCGCGCCGTTAGCAATGTTAGTGGAGCACAACAAAACGTCGGCTCTACCAATAACACAAGATCGGGGCGCCAAAGGACTTGTGACAACATCATCGGCAAGCTGCTGAGCGCAAAACTAGCAAGGTGAAGCAATCGTTTGAGTCCATCTGGATTCCTCGGCACCCAGGTGGGGCATCGGCGAATCTTTAATTTTTCTGGCTGCGAGGGAAGCTGCTGCCAGTCGTAGCGCCATGCGCGGTATCCAGGCGTGACACGCCATTGAGGGAAGGATGGCGGCGCTGTGACGACGCGGACTTCGTGGCCGGCTGCAGCGAGCCAAAAGGCCATTTCTCCTGTATATTTTCCGACCCCCGCAGTTTCGGGATAGAAATTGATACCGTGGATAAGAATGCGCACGCGTTATGCCTTCGTTGCGATAACTAGAAGACAATCGCCTCGTCGGAGTCTATTGCCAAGCCATAGTGCTGGGAACAAGACAAACCTGGAAATGAGCATTAAAAACAAGGTCAAGAATGGATTCCGCAGACGTGAGTTTTTTCTGCCTTCTTTTGCGAACAGCCGCGCGATACAAGACTGCGTCACCCAGAGTGCAGGGGTAATCTGGTGAGTTCGCGTGTTCTTGAAGCCTGCATCGGTCAACAAGCGATGCAGAGTTTCCTCCGAAAAGTGCGAAATGTGAAATGGCACGTGCCAGTTGATCCAGGAATGGCCGAAGGCTTTGCGGAGCCAACTGCGGCTGTTCGGGCAACTTATCCAGAGTTGACCGGCCGGCTTGAGATTTCGGCGAAGATTGATCAGGACTTTTTTGGGATCGCATGCGTGTTCCAGAACATTTGAGAGCACAATCACATCGTAAGGTGATGGTGCGATGAAATCGGTCGTGTCTCCCACATGGACTGTGAAGCCCGATTCTCGCGCTACGGCGGCCGCGGTTGGATTCAACTCCAGGCCCTCCACCTGAAAACCATTGCGCGCATAAATCCGCAACCCGCGCCCCTCGTTACAACCTGCGTCCAGCAGGCGTTCGGCGCCTTTGCGTCCGTGAAACGAAATATCGCCGTCGAGAGAGATCCATACGTGGTAGAGCCAAGAAGAAAAGAACCATTCGCGGAGGCGAGTGTAAGAAGTCCCTCGTTCACCTCCAAAGTTGTAGTACGACTCATACAGCTGGCCCAACTTGGCCGGAGATGGGACGGGAGAGATCTGCTCCAAACCGCAGTCAAGACAGCGCCACACTTCGTAAATGCCCCCGATCCCAAAGCGTGTGTCAATGAGCTCGCCGACAGATTTTTCGAGTGCGCCTTTGCACAACAGACAGGCCGCGCTCTCGCGCGCATGGCTCCCCGCTTGGCCGTCATCCCCCTTCCCTGTCGACTCGCACTCAGAAGCTTTCACCGCCGCTTGCTGCATGCATCTCCTCCGCGATTCATCTTGCGGTCCTGCGTGTTACGGTTTCCTGCCCTCAACACAGATTCCAGCGCCGTCGAGTACTCTTCCTGCCTCTTCCACTTCCTCGATGCTCGGAATTTCACTCTGCAAATAAGCCTTTTCGCTCACCGCTACGAAACCCGCGTTCTCCATATACCCGATGAGAGAGTCCGAGTCATACATCCACTTGTGATGGTGGAAATCCTTCCAGAGATAATAAAACTTGAAGAGTGCGTTTCCAGTCGGTGGTGCAGGGCTACGGAAGCCCAGCATTTCGTTAAGTTTGTCCGCAGCCGCAATTCTTTCGGCTGGAGAAGGACTCCCGCCATTTTTGTTCTTAAGATAATTTGTCACCATCGAACGAAGGTCCGGTACGACCATTCGGATCACGCCGCCGGGCCTAAGAACCCTAAGACATTCACGCAGAAGGTTCTGGGCATCCGCGAGGTAGAGATGCTCGAGAACGTGGGCGCCATAGATCACGGCAACAGAGTTTTCCTTGAATGGCAGCTGCCTCGTGAGGTCGTGCACCAAGGGCCGCACATTCCATTCGGAGCCTGGACTATTCTTACTGATCACTCCGAATACTTTCAGCGTCTTATAAAGGTAAGTGTGATTCGACAGCCAAGCGTTCCAGGAACCGTCCACATTCACCCAGTTCGCGGGAGCATTCGGTCCACATCCCAGATTCAACTTCTGAAAGTAATTCTTTGACATGGCCTCACCGGAGCCTTTTCCGTTGGAGATAGAATTATCTCTCAAGGATGTCTCAACAGCTATTCGAGCAGGGATCAACGCCATGCGTGAGTATTTGAGGGTACCGAATCGGCTCACATCACGACGACTGGAGAATGCATTTAATTTAATTTCATTCCCCCAGACACTGAATTTGATAGCTAGAGCCAGCCACAGGCGTACCGGTGAATGAAAGGGTCATGCTGGTTGTATTGGCCGTCGCTTCACCATAAATCGAAGTGACCGCTCCTGTTCCTCCAACCATTTTGCACATGTAGAAAGGCGTCACGGGCCATGGCGTCGGGAACGTAATCACCATGGTTGGGCCCAGACTTTGTTGAGCACCGGTGCTGTGCACCACGAAGCTAAACCGTTGCGACGTTCCGAAAGAATAATCTACATTCGCAGTGCTACCCCAACCTGAGCTCAGCACAACATCGGCAGGAGTAAACGCAGTGCCAAGATTGGGAAGCAGGAATTGTGTCTGCAATGAAGAGACGCCCGAATTGAAGTCATTCGGAAAAAGCACTCCCTGCTGTGAAGGCCCTCCGGTCAGTGTCGTAAGAACAGAGGGTGAATCGTTGTAGATGGAGACCCACCAAGTGCACGGATTGATCGACTGGACAATTTGAGTTGCCTTTCGGCCTCCGGAATAAATCAGCAACCCGTGGATGTAGGTAGAGATCCCGGCGTTACTAAACCAGTAATCCATCTCTGGGGTGGGAGCATTGATGTTATCTATGGCTTTGCCGCCCTCTATCACCAGAGATGCCGCTCCTGATCCAATAAAGTAGTGTGTAGCAATCGCGGGGCCGGCGGTCAGATTTTCCCAATGACAATTTGTACAAGAAAATATTCCGCTTATGGCTTTGACCCCTGCAGTCACATTGGAATCGATGGATACTCCATGGGCGTAGACATCCGCATTTCCGATTAACGAAAACCCGACATCGTTCCCGGCTACCCGACCACCGAAAAGCGATATATTTTCTAACGACCCGGCAAAAGAAATGCCGATCGTATTATTCACGATCGAATCGCTCCTGAGTACCACGCCCCACGACTGAGTGCCCGATACCATAAAGCTAATGCCCGTGCCGAAGCCGTTTACTTTAGCGTTTGCGATCTCACCATTTTGCGCTCCACTGTTACTTCCGCCGAGCTGAATTCCCGTTGCCGAACTGCCACAACCTCCGATCTGTTGGCAACTGTTGTTCTGGAGGATGATGTCGCGGATGCCGTGCGCCGGAACATACCCCCCGCCATCCACCCAAACGTAGTCGAACGTGATGGCTGACGTCGCAGTAGTGGGCGTGTAATTCAGACAGGCGCCACCGGCTGGCCCTGGGACGATGACACCAGAGACGACACTGCCAGGGCCTTCGGAAGTCGGACCGCCGCCCTGCAGCAGGGCATATTTCCCAACAGTCGTGAAGGCAACCGGCGTGCTGTAGTCATAGCAAGAGCCAGTCATCTGTGGTACCAAGACGATGGTGCAGCCAGTATTGGGGCAGGACGCATAAGCTGTATTGATCTGTGCCCCGATATCCGGATTGCTTCCCCATTGCGGCACACTCCCGCCCACATAAACGAGAGAAGTGTTGAAGCCTTGTCCATACGCCGTACCAGCTAAGAACAAGAAGAGTAGAAGTAGCTTTTTCATGGCTGCCGCACGGAGCCAAAATCGGCGGTCGGACCAAAGAGTTCGCCTTGATTTTTCAACGTGTCCCCTTTCAAAAGTACGCAGCCTCAGACAATCGTGCAAATAGAGAAAGTCGCGCGCCCTTCCGTTCAACGGAATGGCAGCTCTCGTTTTTTGTCATGTCGTTAAAGGGTTTGCTGTGGGCCTGATCTCTCCGACCCTTGGCTGGCTAACGATCGCGCGCGTCTCAACAGGAAACCACATGCTCGCAGCAAACCCAGCAAAAACAAACGGAGGTATGTACAAGAACCGATTGTAGTCAAATGGACCAAGATTAGAAACAATAAACAATAACAAAAGACAACTGAACGAGAGCCTCAAGATGTCAGATGAGCCGCCCGAAGGTCTTTTTTTCAGAAGCTGCAACATCCGCCGCGCAGGCAGGATAAAGATTGCCAGGAAGCCTGCAGCCCCAAGCAAACCTGCTCCGTGCCAATACTTCAAAAATGTGTTGTGAGCTCCGACAATTTCACCGGTTACCGGAACTTCCGTCAATCCAGCGTCGTCGAGATGGTCGACGCCCCATCCAACAATCGGCTTTTGAAAGATTTCCTCAACTGCGTAGACGGCCGACCATAGACGGCCATAATCCGAATAGAAGTCCGAGCCTGTCGAGTCGAGGCGTTCTGAGAATTGTGAAATTACGGCAGGTGCTCCATAGGTCAGCGCCCCCCATAGAACACTTATAGCAACAAGGCCACGCACAAGCGCTCTGCGACGCTGTTTTTGGAGAATAGAGAACACAATCAGACTGGGAATCAGAGAAACAAACACAGCTCGGGAGCCGCTCAGGAACCCCGCAAGAGTACAGACGAAGATAGCGATAACTAACCGTCCGCGGATATGTCTGCTTCCCTCCGAGTTTAGCAGACCGAACCCAATCATCACAGCGAGCGCAGCAGAAAGCCCGATAACATTGGGGTGCGATGTTAAGCCTTGAAACCGGCCGATGTCACTTATATCGGGCCGGGTCGGGTTGATGGAGAGACTATCCGCGATTCTTGGAAATATCGACGCCTGCAGCAGAGTGATAACGCAGTTCACAAAGATTCCGCCCATCAGAAAACGCAAGTTTCCTATCATGTTCTCTGAATGAATCAAGGCCAAAGGACCAAACAATCCAAATAGCACGAAGAACCTCGCCAGGGGCCCGGCCGCATCGCTAAGACTGGTGGCATGCAGTAGAGACAAGACACTTCCCATGAGTATAAGAGACCCGGCGAGAAGAACCCCTGAACCCTTGAACTTTTCCAGCCGAAGTATCGGGTGGGATAAGAACACGAGAAGTGATAGGAATAAGAAATAATCCGACACTTGGATGCCAAAGAAAGGGCGAATCTGTTCGAAGGTCACCAAAGCCAGACCAATCCGAAACATAAACGAGGAGAAGAGAAACAAGAGATCTTGCCGCTCCAATCTAGACGCGATGGGCAGTGATTGTGAGTTTGCCGTTACGCTAGTCATTCTGAGCCTTGGTCGCAAGGACAATGGCAAGAACGAAATAATCCTCGTAGGCAAGGCTGCTTGGAAAATTTCGGCCCCAGTGACAGGCTTTCTTCATTGATCGAGTCTTGGGCGCAGCCATCCAAATGCAAAGAAAATCCTCATGCATTCACGACCCTCTCAAATAACCGCACGTATTTTCGAGCCGTGTTTTCAAAGGAGTAGCAACTTATCTGTCTGCGATTGGCCGCTGCCTGGGCGGAAGCAGTCCGCTTATCACTCCACAGATCGAAAATGAGCCGCGCCAGCCCATCGACGTCGAGCGGATCGAACAAGCTCAATTGTAGGACCTGGCCGAGTTCCTCGAATGGTGGAATTCTGGAAGCAATAACAGGCGTGCCAGCTGCAGCAGCCTCCAAGGTAGGGGCACTGCTGGACTCGTGCAGCCCGGCTGCGATAACGAAGGCTGCTTTGTGGTACAGCCCTACCATGTCTTGAGATGGCACTTTGCCCAAATGGCGGACGTACTCCATGGACTGATCAGAGACGAAACGGAAGACCTTCGACGCAGCCGCATATTCTCCGCCTGTTAAGACCAGGGGAATCTTTAGCCCGTTCTTGTTTTCGACCTGCTTCAAAGCCCGCAGGACAGTTATGTGGTTCTTATGGGGCCACAATTGCGCGGGGTAGAACAGAAACCGCTCGGGCAGATGGTACCGTTCCCGAACATCTCTGGAACCATTCAGTGTCGCGAATCTCTCGACGTTCACGCCCACAGGGATGACCTCTATTTGTTCCGGGGAGAGCTCGGGAAAATGGGCAAGAAAGTCCTTCTTCGTGTACTGGCTGTTGGCTTGAAGATAACTTGCATGGCGCGCACTTAATCCGTACGTAATGTTTCGACTGAGGCGCCTCGGCCAACTGAAGAATTCCGGGTGATGGACGTGCTGGATGTCGTGCATCGTGAGCACCGTGGGCTTGCGGCTGTTGAAGCACCTCAGAACTGGACTCGGAGTATAAAGAACATCCGATTCGTCATCCATCAACTTCCTGGTCTTCTCGAAAGCGAGATCGTTGGAGAACTTAAAGAGTTTGCTGCTGCAAGAAAGGAGAGCCGCACGGCAGACCTTGGTCCTCAACGAGAATAGCCGGTCACCGATATCGATAATTTCGAAATGATCGCGGCCCCGAAATTGCTCGAAGAGATGCTGATTCTCCCCGGTGACAAAAATGCGGAACTGACAGCCGTTACCGGCGCTTGCGAAACCTTCCAATAGACCGACGGTGTAAGTTGTTACTCCGCCGACAAAGGAAGGATTGACGTCGAGGCAGTTGATTCCGACTCTCATAGAACCACCCGATGTGCTCGTCCTAAGGGCGCATTCGTTTCATCCTCAGTAGTTCTTATTGGAACTTGCCCTAAAGTTGTTACGCGATCCAATGTTGCCCTCGGTTGAATTCCTATTCGTTCATTGTGGTCTATAAAATTCTTGCAGTGGACCTTCTTGACGGGTCACAACGTTTACGACCGGCAAATGCTCAATCAATTTCACCCGGTCTTCACCTCTTATATAGCTCAGGTTCCCGGCTGGGTCCCTCGATTCTCTGAACTTGCTTGGCACGTACACTTCTTCCGGCTCCAATCCTTTGAATTCTGAAACGAGATCAGACCGGATGAAAAATGCATTATTGCCCACAATATTTGAACCGACGAGGACATAACCCTTCTGTCTAGCCAGATGATAGAGCGCCGCTAAGGAGCAGCCATAGTACAAGCCAGAATAATGGACTGACAGTCTATGGAAATCTTCTTTGTACGGTACGGAAATAGGCTGTAGACCAAATACGCTATTGTATTCAACGATTACGATTCGAGGTTTGATAGACTGGATCGCTTCCCAAATCCAATATTCGTTTCCATCGATGTCGATTGAAAGAAGTCCAACGTCCTCAGAAAAACCAGCACCGCGGAGGTGGCAATCTATGTTCTCTCTGGTAATCCAGGCGCACTTGGCTTGGAGGTCGAACTGCCAATAGATTGGGTCCGTCTGGATAAAACCAATATCGGACTCGCAAGCGTCCAACACCATTCCCTGCCAGTGATCATTGAGCAGAAGAAACCTAGTGTTACTTTCCTCATAGTCCTCGACTCCAAACTCAATAAAGGTTTTGTTTTGTATCGGGAGATGGCTTACTAAGTATTGAATAATGCCGTCTTCGTCCCACTGCGAAAAAACTTTGAATCCGACTTTTCTAAAGCTCCCATTCGGCGGCGTAACTGCAACTTGCCGTGACATTTGCTGCCCCAGAAGACGTAGCGACGCTGCTGCATGGGACGGGATTTTCCTCCTCAGCTTTTTATAAGCGAGTTTCAGCTTTTTCTTAATCAATCTCTTAGCGATCAATGGCGTGTCCTGGCTGTGTGGCTCGCTTTGGAGAGTCTTGGATGGCTACGCCTCGCCTTTTGGAGCTGTCGCGGTATCGAATCGTTTCATCCTCGGCTCAAATCGCCGAAAGAATCGCACCAACCTTCTAGCTATCGAAGGGCGCTGGAATCGTTGTATTTCCTTAGCAAAATGGGGCTCGGGAAAGATAGAATCCGGAAAGCGATAGTTGTCGTCACCGGGGGACGAAAGAGCATTCTGCTTGAATGGCGCACGCCTGCAGTGGATTCCGGTGCCGTCAAACCCGATGTTATAAGCCTTCGAAACGACCGAGAGCAGCGCAAGCGCCTCGTGTTTGGAGTGGGTGTACGCCCAAATAGTGTCCCAGGAATCGATTTTCCCCTCCATTTGGAGAGTCAGCAACCAAGAAAGGTCATCGCCTCCCCGGTTGAATCGTTTTTGTTTTTCTCGATCAGCCATAAACTCGGGGAAGTCCTTAACCAACCAGTCGGCTTTTTCCCACCTGTCTTTCCACGTGCCCCAGCCCCAGCACAGAAAGCGGTAGGAGCAAAATGCGTCGTAAGAGTAGCTCAGGGGCGCGACGATAGGGAGATTGAAAGCGCCGATCGAGAAAACTCTAGGTTCGCCCTCATAGCGCTTGAGTCCCTGATTCACAAAGGTCAGAAAATCGGGTGCCGTCACAACGTCATCTTCAACAACGATCGCACGTCCGTACTCATTGCAGAGTTGCGTTACGCCGCAGATCACTGATTTGGACAAACCGAGATTTCGTTCGCGTTCGATAACTGTCACGGATTTGAATCCATCGATGGTTCGAATCAACTTCCTGACTTCACGAACTGCTGTGGCAGCACCTGGCTCATTCTTTGCGCCATCCGCGAAGACAAACAAGTCGCTTTGGTGCGCAAGGCCGTTCGCACGGAGAGCCTCGATAGTCTGGTGGGTGTGCTCGGGCCGGTTATAGACAAATAGAGCAATCGGAGCGAGGTCCCGTGCGTGGCCAGAATGCCTGGCCACGCACGAGGCTGAGGCGTCGAGACTCGTAGTCGAAATTTGGATGCCCGTATTATTCATGGATCATTTCGCGACTGCCGTATCGACTAGCTGGCGACGAAAGTTGAAAAGAAAACCGACCCCCATGGCGGCTGAATAGGCTGCCGCAGAAAGTAGCAGGCCGAGAACCGCGCCGCGCAGCCCGAAATGGATTACCAGAGGAATCCCCCCCAGGAGAGTTGCGGCTCCGCTGCAGAGATAGGCTAAGAAGACAAGCTTTGGCTTCTCAGCAGCGTTCAGCGCACTACTCATGACGTTCCCGATCCCCATGGTTAGCGGCAGGAACGCCAGGATGTAAAGCATAGGCGCGAGATCATCAAACTTTCCGGCGTAGAGCCAGTGCATCAGGGGCCTACCCGTTAGGCGTAGGAAAAGCGCGAAGAGGGTCGTCGCGCCCACGACCGCCATTCCATACCGCTTTGAAAATGAGAGAAAACTCCCCATCCTATTGCTCGCGTACCTGGCGGCGAGCGTCGGGATGACCAAAAAGGATAGGGCAATAAAAACTTGGTCTATCGGTGCGATGAGCAATTGCATGACCCTGAGCCCGGCGACATCCTTGACCGAGACAAATCCCGCGACGATCCAATAATAACCCTGCGTGGTGAGCTGAAACACAAAAGCCGTAGCGAAAACCCATTTCGAATACTTCCAGTGTTCGCGCCAATAATTCGGTTCCGAAGCTAAAAAGGAGGAACCTGAGTGCCCGAGCGCGAGCTTCCTTCCTACGCTGAGTCCGGCTGTGATCCAACCCAGTGCGAGGATCATGAATACCGCAAAACCGTTGAGGAGGTGAACTTTGGCCACGAGCCAGAGTGCACAGGCGACCGTTACAAAGCAGATTAGAGACGCTTGGGCGGCAAACGCCGGCTGACGTTGCAGGTAAAACACCCGCCTGAGAAACATGCCGGATAGGAGGAAGCCCACAGTTAGCCCCAGGCCTAGAAGCGCGCGAGACCCGTATTGTGGGGCAGCCCAGTAAAGCAACAGGCAGGCCGCGAGCACCACAATGGTGAGCAGGAGTCCGACGAAGGCGTTTATGCGGACCATCAACCATAGGTATTCGGGAAAACGATTGCGATACCTTCCAGAGCCGTAAACGGTACAAGGCTCGAGAAGGGCGGAATTGTGCAGGGCTGCCAGGAAGGTGAAAACTGAGTAAGAGAGTGCGAACAATCCATACTCTTCTTTGGTCTGCGTGCGGGCCAGCATCACGTTGGCCAGGAAAGTAGCACCCACTGCCAGCGCCTGGTCGGCGAAGCTGTAGGCAATTGGCAAGAGCCCGGAAACGACCGGCACTACTGGGGCGAAGACGGAACGAAGCCAGCCATTGGGCCGTCCGATTTCGTTGACGGCGTGACGAGGGACGCGCAATGTCTCATCAGTGTTCAATTGAGGCACATTCCCCATGATGATTTGTAGAGCAGTCACAGCGTTAGCAAAGAATCCTTAGCCTGCCTCGACAGCCGCCTTAGCAGGCTGTGGTGAGCTCAGCCTCGTCAATCTCCACTGCCACCGACCGTAGGATTAGTTCGAACGTGAGGACAAAGCGCGTCTTGTTCTTTCTTCGCAGGATAACTCCTTCCAGCCCTCGCAAAGGTCCACTCATGACTCGCACCCGACGCCCCGCTCTCAAGTAAGGATGTGGCTCGACCTGATGATCACGGTCCAAGCAGTTCCGTATGGCCTCGATGTCCTCTTGTGGCAAAGGAGTGGGATGACCGCTGAAACTGACCAACCGAACCACGCCGGGAATTTGCAAAATCTGTAACTGATCGCGCAATGCGAGCTTCACGAAAACATAACCCGGAAACAATGGCATGTGAAGGCGCACGTGGCGATCTTTCCAGCGCCGCCCCGACTCATAGAGGGGCAAAAAGTGCTCGACTGATCGATTCTCTAGTTGATGCGTCACGCGTTTTTCGTGGTTTGCGTTCGTATAAGCGACATACCACAGCGGTTCAAAAAAGCTGGCCTCTATCCCTGGATACCCATCGGAATTTGTTGGGCGGTTCGAGATTTCCGTACGGCTTGCAAATCGCATGAACTTTCCTTTGATACAGCTCCGCCCTGTCACTTACAGGGCATTCGTGACCTAACCCTTTTAGAATTAATCAGCTACAAAAAAAACCCTTATTCCCTCGTCGCATCCCGACCGCGACCCCGTAACGAACGGTGAGGTTTGTCTCGGTCAGCGATTTCTCCCTTGCCGTTCTGTGAAAAATACGGGATCGCTCCCTTCACAGTTGTGTACACTTCTTGGGCGAACTGTTTGCGCGGATCGCTCGAATCCGCCTGATCCCAGGTGGTCTTTCCGAACACCCAAATAGTGGCAGCGGCAAAGGACAACGTCATTCCGAGGAAAAGGATCAGTAGCCTCGGTGGGTACGATTTCTTCTCAGGTATATTCGGATAGTCGAGCACCTTTACTACAGGGATCTCTTTGACCTCTTGGACTTTGGCCATTTCGTATTCTTTGGTGAGGTTCTCGAAAACCGCTTCCTGTACTCTGGTACGGCGGTAGAGATCAGCATACGTGACACCGAGCAGCGGGAGCTTCCGGATGGAAGGATAGGGGGAATCGCTCGGCTGGCTGGAGACGGTCGTCATGCTTTCGCCTTTCCCTCCGAGCTTATCGAGTTGGCGCTTCAACTCGTCAATACGCGCTTTCACCGATCGCACGCGCACGTTATTGTCGGTATAAATCTGCTTCAGGCCTTCGAGTTCTGATTCAGCCGCAATGAGCTGACCCTCGAGCGTCGCTGCGGCTTCCACCATGGCTTTGCCCTGTTCCTTGACATCGATCGCCCCGTTCTTGCTTGCAAACTCGCTGAAGTCTTTCTCCGCTGTTTCCAGATCCTGGTTGACGGCTTTCAACCGTTCTTCCAGGAATATGCGTTCGCGGCGTGCGGACGAGGTGCTCAGCTCGGCCACAAGGTGATTGAGCTCTTCCACGTACGCCTGACCCATTGCTGCGGCGCGCTTCGGATCGTGGTCAGTAACGGTGAGAGTGATGATCTGACTCTTACGATCAACAGCAATCCCCGTACGCTCCGCTAAGTCCTTACTCGCAGCCTCCATTCCACGGTCACCATAAATTCTCCTGAGGTCAAACTGCTGGATCAGTTTGTCCTGAACAGTGCGGCTCGAAAGGATCCCAACAAAGATATCGCTCGTACTCTTAAGGCCAAGCAGGTCACTCGCAATGCCCCCAAGGCCTCCGGCACCCCCAGAGAGCGCCGCAGCAGCCATGGCAACGCCTCCCGCTTGTGTGTTGTCAGGTGGCATAAGGTGTGCCATTGATTCGTAGCGGGTCGGGATGAGAACGGCGATTACGGCGCTCGCAACGATGCCAGCGAGTACAGCGCGCGCAAGTAGCCGACGATGTTCCCAAAGGAGCCGTAGATGTGTGACCAAATTTTCGTTAGCTTGCCGCACTTCCTCAGGTTCGGGCGAGAGTGGGAGCTGGTGTTCCGGCACCTCGGGGACCGGCTGGCGAACAGGAGCGCTTGCCGAGAAGTTCATGGGCGCGCACCTTTCGCCGCAGGCATACCCGTCGTATCAGCTTGAGCGGGACGAAAAATCTTTTGTGGCTCGAACTCAATTCCGATTGAGGCAGCTACATTGTGGGCTACATTCGGCTGAATCACAGGGAAGAGCCACCGCTCGTGTTGCACAGAAATAGAAAGACTCAGATTCGAACGCAACGAATAATCCGTTCGGGCACCGAAGTCAGTGAGCGAGCCGCCGCCCGGCACGAACTCCTGGCTAACCTTCTGGTGACGGAAGTAGAACTGTAATCGATTGCGTGGGCTAAACCAGTAGTTCGTCCAAGCTTGCGCGCCTTGCCCTCCGCGGCCAATCCAGCTCCCTATTAAGTCTCCGTCGTTTGTGTAGCCGTTCCGCCAAGTTCCGTTTTGATAGAAAGAACCCGGCTGTTTTGTGTTAGCACCCACTCCACCGGGAACATCCGTGTAAACTCCTTCGACACGAAAATCTAGCCGCGAGACGCGCGGGACGTGTGACAAGTAGAGTCCTGCATGCCACGCGGAAACATCCATATAAGCAATGGGCGAAAACTCGTCGTCCGTGAATCCGTCTCCGTAGAGCGTTAGCCAATTGCGCAGGCCCGGTAGGCGATAGCTGAAGCTTAATCCCGAGCGGCGGTCTCCCGGCTTCGATGCGCCGCCAGCGGCCTCGTTGCCGGTGGTGAAAAGGCTGCTGATCAAATGGCGGGTCGTCAGCGGATAACCGGGCCCACCGTAGATCGTAGTGCGAAAGAAAGCAAACTCAAAATTAGGCGTTGGCTTAAAACTGAACAGCTGTCCGTGAATAAACGGCTGCGGATTGAGAGACTGACCGTACTGGCCGACGAAACCTAAAGGGCTTAAAATAAACTCATATCCCGTCAGCTGCCCAAAAAAGAACTCCGTTCGCAAGGGCCCCAACCAATGGAGAAAACTGGGCAGTTTTAATGGCGTGATGCGGTTGATGCGGAACATATTAATTGGCGGAGCGTTGTTGCTAAATAGCATCGGACCGCCGTTACCGGGTCCCCACCATAGACTCTGCTGGCCGAAAGTGACCTGCCAGTTGTCGAAATTCAACCCAACATATGCATCAAGAAACTGAAACTGATGAATCGATGGCGTCGGTGTGGCGGGAGGCGGCCCGGGATATGGGTCGACCGCAGCTATGGCCAATCGACCTGATTCAGATAGTGCAGGTGCTGAAGGACTCTGTTGGTATTCGCCCCGGACATACGCGACCCAGCGACCTGCCGTGCCCCACGCAGAAAACCCGGCAATAGCATTAAATCCTCTTTCGTACGGGCGTCCAAAGTCATTAATCAGAGTCTGGCCAAATGTGTAACCGTCCACTAGTGAGAGTGATTGACCCGCAATTTCAGTGGATCGGGTGTAAACGGATTCGATCCGTCCGCGAACTTGCGAACCCGTGCTTGATTCGTCTAGTTCGTCCTTAAATTCCGCCTCAAGAAATTGATACGTCCTTTGTGCCTCTGCGGGTGCTTCGTCAACTCTGTCAGAAGCTTCTGACAGCAGTCGTGCGCATTCGCTCCTCGTCCATGGCCGGACTCCAGAAAACGCGCTGTCAATAATACCCATCCCAATCAAACGGTCGAAAGCAGGATAGACCCAGCTATCAATGGGGACATAAGGTGAGCCGAGATTGCTCGAAGTGAGATTTCCTTCGTTCCGAAACATTTGGCTGATCGATTTCCAAGCTTCGCCGCCCAGCCCTGGGTCATGATTTCGGCTGTAAATATTCTGTCCGATCAGGTTTCCCATCATGCTTCCGACGAAGACATCGGACGGAAAATGCTGGCGCCCATGAACCCGCGAGAAATCCACCAACGAGGCGAGGCCATAGACCATAATTTTCACAAATGGACTGGGATATTCGTGTGCGATGACTCCTGCTATGGACCACGCCGCTGCAGCATGCTCCGAGGGAAACGACGTACCGCCCTGAAAGAACGGTCCCGTCCCATTGCCTTGGTAAGGCCGCTCACGTCCCAATGGATATTTAAGTGACTCGACCATAACCAAGCTATTCAGTGCCGCCTCACCGGCCAAAAATCCGGTCTCGCTCCAGTGTTCGTTGTGCTTTATGTGGCCCAGCACCCACATTCCGCCCGCACCACCGATGAGCGCTCCGATTCCGGCATTAGAAAGTGTGACGTAGTGGCTAATCGTCGTGGGGTTGTGCGACAAGCTTTTGCTATAGTCGTAGTCGGTCACGAAAAGGCCCGCAGTAAACCCGCTCAATGGCACTAGCCACTGAGCATCCGAGAATCGAAGCTTTGCAGGACTCGTCCAGATTTGTTCTTGGTCTTGCAAGAATTCCTTCCCTAACGCCTTAAGACTCAAAGGTCGGGCCGCGTTAAATTCCGAATCCGGATCCGTAGCGATTTTTTCCCCTGCGCTCAATTCCTTTGTTTTCGAGATTGAACTGCTTTCCTTGGAAGCCTCCCCGGCTCGCTCCTCTGCCTGAGGAAGTGCAGCCAGAGATGCAGCCGCTGTCAGCGTCAGACTCGAAGCTGCCCAGCTAAGCGCCAGCATGATAGGCCACCTCCTCACCATGAGCATCCTTTGTCACGGATGAAGGTACGCCGCTGCCAAGGCTACAGACGCGGCTACTGACACTGATTGCATGATCAGCGCCCAGTTAGTACCGCCGATCTTGGGCGCCTTTTCGGGCACGACGATGGTGTCTCCCGCTCGCAAGGTTGCGTTCATCGGATCGCCACCCCACCAACCATCGCTGTTGTTTTTCGCCGCGATCACTGAGCCGTCAGCGCGGATCACGAATACTGCCTTCTTATCCGCGATCTGCGTCACACCGCCAGCTTGGCTGAGATACCACTTGGCGCTGTGGCCTGGCCGATAACTGATGGCTGTTGGATTGAACACTTGGCCGTTCACCATTACATAGCCCGCTTTTTTAGGAACAAAAAGAACATCGCCATCGCGAACCTGCACGTCTGCCGCAGTGTTTTGCCAACTCTTCAAATCTGGCGAAATATGGATTACCACGCGGCCGATCGGAGCGCTTACCTGCAGTTGAACGAGAGCTGCTTCGGTCTGACTAATTGCCGTCAACTTAGCCTTCTTCTCGTCAGCACTTGCTTCCGGTAATGCCTTGAGCGTCACCTGTTCCGCCTTCACCCTCTGGACAAGCTCCATGTGGGACTTCAACTCGAGATCAAGCACTTCGCGCCTCATTAAAACTGCCCCATACGAATAGGCTTCCGAACCGAATCCTCCGCTTCGCGCCAAAACAGAGCTCAACCGTTCGCCTGGCTCGATACCGTAGGTACCTGGGTGCTGAACTTCCCCTCGTACGGTCATTGCTGCACCAATATCCTTCCAGCGCGGAAGCTGCCGAATTGTCAGAACGTCTCCGTCGCGGAGGGGAATGTCTGCCTTCGCATCTCCATTCATGGCTTCCGTAAGATTAAGCTCCAAGCGATCACTGGGATTCGATCGCGAGGCGTCCATATCGAAACGCGCAAGATCTGCACTCCCCGTGTAGGCACTCCTCTTCATTCCACCTGCAACGTTAACGAGATCTTCCACTCGCATGTTTGTGGTGAGCGGGTAACGGCCCGGCTTGGCCACTTCACCCGTAATGTAAACCGTTGGCGGATCCACTCGAGCCGAATTGCGATGAATCAGCAATCGGTCGCGCGGCAGAATCAAAATGTTGTCCTTTGGGTTTCCAGCGAGGGCTTCGCGCAGATCAACGCTAAGAATTTTCATCGTGCCGTCTGGCTGTGTACGAAATAGCTGAACAGAATCAAGCGAGGCGTCCTGTGTGACCCCACCCGCCAGGTAGATAGTGTCCCGAAGGTATGCTTGACCAGAAGTGCGATACTTCCCAGGTTCGCGTACTTCTCCGCCAACCCATACCTCCGGGGCGGGCTCAAAATCGTATCGGCTGAAAACGCGAACGGTATCGAGGGGCTGCAGCTTAGGCCCTGAGGCAGGATTCGCCAGCGCCGCGCTTAGATCAAAACTTTCGACGCTCGGATGAAAATCGGGAGGATTCAGCCTGATGATTTCTGCATAGTGCGACGCCGGCTCTGGCAACAAATCTTTGTAGGAACCAATAAGGTCAGACAGGTTCATCCCTTGTTTGTAAGAAAATCGCCCGGGCCGGAGAACGTGGCCCTGAAGATAGATGGCGTCTTCGTTGTACGGTGCGATTGGGAAAATATGCACTTCATCGCCATCGTTGATTTTTAATGCGTCAAGCTGCTTTTTAGTAGAGTCGGGGTCGCCGGAAGGAGAGAGATCCAGGGTGAGCATGGTGCGCTTCTCGTGCGCTTCGACGCGCTGAACCTCGATGTGCCGTAGCGTAGCCGTCGGGAGGATTCCACCCGCGAGTTCGAGGACGTCAGCAAGAGAATTCTCGCCGTGTAACTCATAAATAGCCGGGCGCCGCACCATTCCGTCCACTGTGACCTCTGGACCCAAAGAAGGGACGAGCAGCGTGTCGCCATTCTCCAGGCGGCTCATATCGGCCCGCACTCCGTGCAAAAGCAAATCGTAGGCGTCCACCTCTTCCACGAGCTGCTTGCCTCGCAAGTGTTTGAGGGCGCGCAGCGAGCCGCGAGGCGTAACTCCACCTGCGGCAAACAAAGCATTTAGCGGAGTAGAGAGCGAGCTGATGTCGTATGCGCCAGGCTGCTCAACATCTCCGACCACATACACACGAACTGTCCTTAATTTCGAAAGGGAAACATCAGCCGAGACATCCCGATACTCGGTTCGTAGCACCTGTTGTACCGCCAGTTGCACTTCGCCAAGATTTCGTCCGCTTACAAGGAGTGGCCCAGCTTCTGGCAGCGAGACGCGCCCTTCACGATCAACGACGCGATACATTCTTTGCGAAACTCCACCCCAGAGATCAATCTCTAGACTGTCGCCCGGGCCGAGGACGTAATCAGGTCCAACCGGAAGATCCATCGGTATCGCATCAGGGTCATTCGCAGTGTTGCGGAATACTTCCATTCCAAAACGCTCGTTCGGTTTCTGACGCGTCGATGCCTGCACATACATGTCATAGAGTGAAGGAATGTCGGAATAGGGATTCGCCCGATGGACCATTCTCACCGGTGAAATGTCTTCTTCATTCCTTTTATCGCCCGTCGTCTTTGAGCGCGAGGGCCGTTCCATTCCGTTCCTGTCTGAGTTAAGACCTCCATTGCTTCGGCCTGGCGCGCTGGGGACTGAGCGCGCGTCTCGATCCACAAGAGAGCCATCAATGGCGCCTTGACCCATAGCTTGGGAGCCGCTCACCGAAGGATTGGCGTCACGCCTGACCGAACTGGAAGTCGATGCCAGGTTCAGCGAAGAATTAGCACCGGTGCCACCGTCCAACGGATCAGCGGACTGCGGCAATCCGTCCGCTCGTAGGATTCGGGACGGGCTCTGCGAAGGTTGTTGATCAGGCACCGGCTGCTGATTCTGCTCTGGCGACGAGATCCCCCCGGGAGTGCGCATATTTTGGCTGCGGCCAGAAGGAGGTTGCTGCTGACAATCTTCATCCCGGCGTGGATCGCAAGTCGCGGTACGCTCCAGATCCCGATCGGTTTTTTGCGGCCGAAGTGCTTCTGTGTCTTCCTGCGCTTCAATCTGAACCAGCCGACGAGCCCGCTCCTTGAGCACGAATTCGTTTTCTTTTGCATCCTCCGAGTCTGGATTCGGCGTCGGTTTCAAGTATCCATATTTCTGCAAGAGCCGCGTAGCGATCGAGCGAAACGTGACGTCCCCGTCCAACCGCTCGAAGATTGCTTGATCGGTGAGCGTCGAATCTTCCACGACCTGGCCGTTATCGGTGGCTTCCTTAGCTACCCAGCGCTTCAATTCGACAAGCAGCCCTTCATCTTTAACGAGCACCAATCGAATCTGAATCGCTGACGCTGCCACTCGGCTCAGGTTTTCCTGCGCAAAGTCTGGTGATTGTTCAACGCCATAAGTATTCCGGCCTTGCTCGCGCGTCGTAGACTGCTTTTCGGTTTGCTGTTGCGCACGGACTGGTGAGCAAAAAAAGAATGACGCGGCCAACCCCAAGATAATGTTATTCACTTTTTTGAAATTCACCATAATTTCACCCTAGTGCCGGGGTTGGAGTTCTTCAATTTGTTCTGTCCGTGACCATCGATCCTCGTAAAGCGTTCAGCATCCCTTCTTCAGAGGCTTCGATATCGCTGGAGTGAATATCGAGGGAGGCCCAGTAGTAAACGATGAAATTCTTCGCTGGCGCCACCGCGATGACGCGCACTTCCGGATGCTCACGGAAAAGATCGTCACAGACACGCGGCCTTCTGCCCGGTTGATCGAGAGCGATAACTACGAAATTTGGCAGAGTCTTCTTTACACATTCCATAATTTCCGACTCGTCGGCGACCTCACCGACAATTTCTATGTCGGGTTGGTCTGCGAACGTAGTGAGAATAGTCTCCCGTAAGAGACGAGGACGATTCGCCACAAGAACCCGAATGGCTTTTTCCATGGGACGCTCCGTGCGGCACAAGTATCTAGTTGTCTGCCAATTGGCGAAAGACTCAAAAGAACACTATCGGAAGGGACTAATTCGCGATGGGTTCGGAAGGTATCAAACGTTGGTAGATACTAATTTTGACCTAATGCAACTTATCATAAGCACTGACGGCCGAAGGTGGCAGAGGGTTCAAAGACTGTTATTTTTAACAATGGCGAGACAACCCTAACGGGGAAGATACTGCATCCACAAACAAAGGCCTGTATTGCGTTTGCTTTTTGCATGCGGAGCACGTCATTATTCCAAGATTACACGGAAATGATTATCGTTCTTCTTGACAATAACGAGAAATTTGGTCTAATTTATGCAAGTACATAGGCGGCTAGATTTTTGTACTTGCATCGGCACTTCTCCGTCGAGTGCTACACCCGGCAGTGAGTGATGGACACTTGTGAGCGAACTCATCCCCAGTTCGTCTATTCGTACCTTCTTACTAATTGAGAACCGATTGCTGCGTGAGGCGCTCGTCAGGCTCTTCTGCAAACGGGCCGATTTTCTCGTTATCGGACAGAGTGGTTGTGCTGAAGCGACGGCTCTTGCCGGACTCGATTCCGACTGTGATGTCCTGATCATCGACTCTTTGCAAATACCATGGCTCGCCGCAATGGTCGCTCTCGATGGCACAGACCGTGCTTCCTTTAGGACCGTCGTCATTGCGCGGGAATCCGACGAAACGCATTTCTTGGCCGCTGTTCGATCTGGTGTTACGGGCTATTTGTTGCAAGATGCGTCTGCTACGGAAGTCGTAGCTGCTGTACGTGCCGTCTATCGCGGCGAGGCAGTGTGCCCTCCCCAGCTCTGCTCGACACTATTCCGTTTCGTTGCTCAAATGGCGCGGGAAATACCTGTTCAAAACACACCTTCGAAGCCCGATCTCACTTTGCGTCAACAGCAATTGGTGGCACTTGTAGCTAAAGGCCTCACTAACAAGGAAATCGCTTCCCACTTGAATCTTTCTCAATTTACGGTGAGGAATCATATTCATCGGATCTTGAAACAGGTGGACGCCGGTAGTCGGAGCGAGGCTGTGGAAACGATTCGCGCCTACGGCTACTCAATCAGTTCATGAGGACTTCTTCGCTCCTTCCTTGCGGGCTGGTTCTGATTGTGATCTTGTAGGTTTGCACGACTTATTCGCGTTATGGAAGTCTGAGGAATCGACTTGCTAATCGCAACTACGACGTTGCTGATTTTGGCGCTTCTACCTTTCGTTTACTACTTGCTTTCCCTTTATTGTGTGATTGCTCATTTTCGCGTTGCCCACAGAGCTTCGACTCCAAAAGTGCCTTTTATGCCTCCCGCTAGTATCGTAAAACCTGTCCGGGGATTGGACCATGAGGCTTACGAGAATTTTGCAAGTTTTTGCCGCCTCGATTATCCGGAGTATGAGGTGGTTTTTGCGGTTTCTGATACCGACGGTCAAGTTTGTGCCGTCATTGAAAAATTGCGCGCCGAATTCCCGAAATGTTCCATTCGCATGATTACTGAGGTGCCATGTCTCGGCACCAACGACAAAGTCAACAATCTCTGCCAGCTTGTTCAGGAGGCGAAATACGACTTCATCGTCATGAGCGACAGTGACGTTCGAGTCGGGCCTGATTATCTCAGACAAGTAATCGCTCCATTCGCCGATCCTGAGGTTGGCGCGGTTACTGCGTTCTTCAAGAGTCTCAGCGCTGGAAATCTGGCCTCAAACCTCGGCGCCTTGGGCATGTATATGGATTCTGCTCCCGCTGCCCTCGTGGCAAAGAAAATCGAAGGCAAAATGCGTTTCGCCTTCGGCTGGACCATGGCGACATCAAAGAAACACCTCGCCGAAATCGGCGGCTGGAAAGAAATGGCCAACTATCACTCCGACGATTTTGAGTTGGGCAAGCGTATCGCGCGGTGCGGCCACCGTGTTGAACTAATGATGGCACCTGTGTCGATGGTCTTTCCAGAAGAAACACTTGCGAAATATTTCAGCCGTGAGTTGCGCTGGTCAATTGGATTAAGGAGCGTACGCCCCTTGGGCTACTGGGGGCTCGCATTCACTCACGGCTTGCCATGGGCGCTATTGGCAGCAGCGGCTGCCGCCTCGATGAATTCGATGGCGCTAGCCGTCGCCTATTTGTCCTCCTATCTGATTCTGCGGGTGGGCTTGACTTGGATGGTAGGAAACTGGGGTATAGCCGATCGAAACCTCATAAAAATCCTGTGGCTTGTCCCGCTTCACGATGCAATCAATTTCGTCATTTGGTTTTTGGGTTTCTTCTCGAGCAAGATCAGATGGAGAGGCCAGACCTACTACGTTAAGCACGGGCACCTCTTTCAGATTCCAACCCACTCTCATGCCGCTGCGGCTCGGCCGGAATCAATATCCACAGTGGTAAGCAAAGCATAAGCATTCCCTTGTGCGGCTTTCCCTAATGCGAGCTGTTTGCGTCAAGGAAGTCGAAGAAGGCCTTTGGCTGGTCAGCAATACGGATAACGACCTCAGGTGCGTCGATCGGGAGGAAAAATTCCGCAACCTCTCGACTAACTTTTGGCCCAAAAATGTTACCTAAGTACCCGGTACATTTTGTTATCCATGTGTTCGAGTTGTACCCAAAATTTGCTGGTGGGCCCGCCAGGATTTGAACCTGGGACCAACGGATTATGAGTCCAAAAATCCGTTGCTAGACGCAATCCGATGCAACGCTATGCTCCGAAAGCCGTTGAAATTCAATGAGGAACAGTGCATATCATTGTACTCGGTTGCAGGCCGCCACTCCGCGAGGTGTAACAACAGGTGATACAAAGGTCGGCACCCGCCTTCGTGCAGGAGACTGTTGAACGAGATCGCAACAATCCGGGCCAGATGGTGTCAACTTCCAATCACGCCGAAGTGGAAAACTCCAGCATCTTTCAGGAAGTCTCGGGCGGCGGCTAACATGTTTGATAATCGCTCGGCCCTACCTTCTCGCATGACGCCCGGCTGCACTATGAAGGTTTCGAACTGAATCTGTTGCTGGACCCGGGGCTCGAGAATCGCCGCAACGGTCGCTTCGTCACCTTTGTAATACCCGGCAACGCTTGGCAGCGTGACTCGATGGCGGAGCTGTCCGTAGAAGTGCTCCGGGCTGATCCAGACGCATGATTTGATTGCTTGTGCGAATACAATTTCCAAGTCTTTCGATCGATTGCCCGGCGCCGCGAGTTCGCTGGCCTTGCAATGATACATTTTCACGCGTGGGCCATCCGGCGTCCTATGAATGGCAATAAAATCGGCCATCTCGCCCGTGCCATCGTCGCAAAATACGACTTGAGCGTCGGATGCGACTAGCCGCGCTCTCAGCCAGTCGAAAATCGACTGACGGCCCGCGCTAGCCGTCTTCTCAGATGTGATCTCGACCCCCGCAGCATCCCAATCGACTGTCTCAAAGGAATTGTTCTCGAAAGGCTGCTGCGCAGGTTCCCTTCGATAAATGCTTTGGCCCTCGATTGATGACAAATCGGAGCAGTAGATCGATGGCAAGGATTCGTTCAGGTAGTCCGCAATAGGTACTTCCTCGCTCCCCAGCTCGACGACTAGTTCCGGCTCGTTAGGTGAAGCAGCACGGAAGAAATTAGAGTCTTCATACGAAAATAGCCCTCGCCATTGGATATTTGGGCCTTTGATGGTGAACGCCAAATTGCCTCGCGCACTTTCGGTGACCTCAAGGTCAAAGTCCACAATGCTCTTTCGAACGACTGCTCCGTCATTTGCCGCATACGAGACAAAGGGCACGTCGTTGTACGTGTCGTAAGACCAATCAATGGCGATTATCCCTTCGGGTACTTCAGTGAGTTCCTCGCCTGTAGACAATAGGTCGAGGTTGGAACCGGTCTTCGGCACCACATTGCTGGCAATCTTGGTCGCGAGACGGTCACACCAGTCCAGAAGCTCCGGGATGCGATCGTACGTATTGCTCCACACTTTTGATCCGACGCTCACGCCAATCGTGACTTGATTGCCATTTTCAATCGCTCTCCCGAACGAGTGTCCCCGGTCAAATGTCCGCGCGTCACTCGGATCGACTGCCTTACTAGCGCGTGGTCCGGCGATAATTCGATAAGACTCGATCTGCCCCAGCTGGTTCCTCTTGCGCATCCCAACGCTAAAGAACTCCGCTTCTTTTAGTCCATTCAGCACCCTATTTATTCGGTTGTTTGAGAGTGGCCTGGGTCTGCCTATGGCGAGCGCTCTCGCCAAATGATTGTAGAATTTCGAATTCCTACGTGATGAACAAATGAACAGCAGTCGCCTGTCAGCGTTGTAGTGGAAAATGAAGATGTCGTACGCGATGTTCGTGAATCTTTCATCTGTCGACCATTCCGAACGAACTGCCTCCCTGGTCAAATAAACCGTTGCTCCACGGGGGTCGCTAACGCCCTTGTAGATGATTTGCATCTTCCTAGGGAAAGACGGATCGGAAGTTACGTCAGCGCCATCAGGAGTAGAAAAAATCTTTACATGAAAGTATGGTTGTACAGTGTAGAGCGAAAAGTCTTCCATGTCGGGAACAGCGGTGTCCACGGCAAAACTGTCGATAACTTCTCGGGTGTGCATTTCTGCTTCAACCCTACCGGCAGCAAGGTTTTGAACGATTTCGCGCCATACGGCTCCTGCTTCATAGAGTTCTGCAAGCTCTTCGCTGCTGCTAGTCGGCTCTGCAAGAAAGGTCGCTCCCCCGATGTTAGCTTGGCCCGTTCGCGCAAAGCGGCCAATAAATTGAAGAGTTATAGCGAGAGATTTATGTGGACTATGAATTGCTGCAATTTTCAGACTTGGTAGGTTAAATCCTTCTCCAAACATGTTGACGCAAACGATCCCGTCTAGCTCATCAGCCCTAAGCCTTTCGATGACTCGCTTAACAAATCCTAAGCTGTGCGCGCCGCTAACAAAAGCAAGACGCAGCCCGGTATTGCCGTCATACAGGTCTTTGAGTTCCTTCGCTCTGGTAACGCTGTCAGTCCGTACCATAACCAAGTGCCGCAAGCCAGCGGCGCGGTCGGCACGAAATTTGGCTTCGGTATCGCGCGCAATCGCGATGTCTACCGATGGCGCCGCACCACGGTCGACGGGTTGAAATGTTATGTCCCCAAACACATGGTCCTGATAGGCTCTACGAAGATCGTAAGTAAACACAAACTTCCCTTTTATCTCTTTCTCATCGCGCCTAAAGGGAGTAGCTGTGCAAAGGACCTGCTTCGCGGATTGCAACAGGTCTAAGAGACGAGTCCAGGTCCTGGCGGGCGAATGGTGTGCTTCATCGACTAGCACCAGGTCAAACAGATCAATCGGCGGCGCGGGTATAAATCCATCTCTAGGACTAACGCTTGGTACCGTCGCGGCAACGACATCGTATTGTCTGAGGTCTTCCCACTCTTGATCAGAACCAATCGTGCCCTCAGTTGCGAAGGTTCGGGGAGTAACTAGGTCAAGGGGTAGCGCTCCGATCTTCTTCAAATCAACCAGAGCGCTGAAATTCTCGGCAATCTGCTCACGCACTAACCGGCTGGGAGTAAGAATAAGAATGCGTTCGGCTCGCAGGACAAAAGCAAGGGCCATAAGCACTGTCGTCTTGCCAGCCCCTGTGGGCATTGTGGCTATCGCAGGTTGTTTTGAGTTAAAGAAGTGCGCCGAAGCAGCGTGTATCGCCGCGATTTGGGCAAGCCGAAACCCAGCGCCTGCAGGGTTGGGGGGACTAACTGGGAACCGGAGTTTGTCGTAGTGAGTAGAGAAGTAGCCCATCTAGCTGTACGCCACTCCAGCTGATAGACCTTTGAGCCGGCGCTCGTCCATTGAGCTGGGTTACTCCAAGAGGGACTAACTCACTCTATCATTACGCACACCGTACCTCAAGAGAACGCTTGCTCCTTTTCGTGGGCGCACCTCGCGATGCCGTGGGCGCTCGCCCCGTCTTCGGGAGCTAATTAAGTCGTGACGACCTGACTGTGTACACAAGAGAAGTGCGCCGCGGAACCTTGGCCGGGACCCGCTGGTGAAACATTAGGCGGTCATAAGCCAGCGCTTGGCGGAAAGCCCGAACCGAAAGGCCGAAGGCCATAGCGAAGAAACGATCCAAGCCGCCAGGGAACCCCCAACCACAGGGACCCACACGGAGGTTGAGGCCGAGACGCCGTGAGTAAGCCAGTTACACCCTCCACTCCGGGACATCGTGCGATAATCATTAGCATATCTAGGAGGTTCCCTCCTTCAGCAAAACTATAAACAAGAAATTAGAGAAGAAATTGGACGCCCTTCATGCCGCGAGTGAGGCCAAAGCGCGCGAATTGTCCAATGCAATAAAGGCACAAGTTGCAGGCGGCGACCACGGTTTACCGAATGCCACCGTTCGCTCCATCATTGAAGAATTACATAGGCTGCAAACTGAGTACAGACGAGGACTGCGACGCTTACAGCGCTCTGTTGGGGTTTCCCAAGCCGAGATGGCGGAAGTTGAGCGCGCATATCTAGCCGAGCGCTTGCCGAGGGGTAATGATTACTGGCTCGAGCAAGTCCATCAGGTAAGGCCAACTGAAGATTTAGACGCCCAAGCAGCAGTTGGTCTGGAGCAGTTGCTCCGTCTGGTGGACCCAAGTTGGCTCGATGAAGAGGCTCGCAAAACTTATCGTCTGGGACGCTCCTACCTTACGGAGCCATTGCACGCCATGAATGGAGTGCGCGTTGGCTTGGCGCAAGCCACTCCGGGACCGCAAAGATTCGCTCGGATGCTCTTGGTCTGCCAAGACCACCTGAACAAGGAGCCGACGTTGGACTTTTTTTCGGCAGCGATGTTCGTACCAGAGGTGGCTGCCCTTGGCAACAACCTCGCCGAGATAAATGCCCTAGGCAAGGAAGCAACACGCAAACTTCATCTGCTACCTACTATGACGGACGACATGGTTACGTCAACGATTTACGAACTGCTGGTGGGAGCGGCTTGCCTGCGGCGAGGCCTCAATGTTGAGATGGTAACAGAGAATCGAGCACAAAAGGTCCCTGACTACCGTATTACTGGAATCGGCGCAATACCCGGAGCGATCGAGTGCAAGCGGCGGTTAGGACTAACACACTATGAATTGCAAGAGGCTCGGCACGTTGAGGCATTGTACGCAGAAGCTAGGCCACACCTTCGGAAACGTGGGATTCACTCTTCAGTGGAAGCTTCCTTTGCTGTTCCCGTTGCGTCAGTTTTAGCAACCGAATTCTGCGACGACGTATTGTCAATCGCTCGTCACGACCAAGATATAGCCGTCAAGCGAACTCGATGGGGAACACTAACAGCACGGCGTTTGCCTTTCTGGGAAGCCGTGCCCGAAACGCGACTTTATTCGCCGGACTTTCTTCGCGAAGTCTTCGACTGGGACCCAGCACAAATGGATTGGGACGGTCTTCTGTGTGAGGTGGAGCCGCCAAACCGAATCATCGTAAGTTCTTATGTGTCGCCGCTCTGCCTGAAGTGGAAAAGTGAGAGTGAGGAAGCACTTACAAAGAGATCGCGAGGCATCACATCTCTGTGGGCCGACGCTGTGAAACAAATCCCCGATGGAGAACTCGGCTTCATCTACATTGCCTACCCCGAAGGAGCACGCGCTGTCGTCGCTGACGCGAGAACACGGCACATTCTCGGAGCCATGCAAAAGTCCTGGCATCGGTGGTCTGTGCGTATACCGGTTACCGTCATTAGTCGGCTGTATGCTCGCCCAGTTGGCGGGGGTTGCCCAGACCTGATCGAGTCTGCGCTACCCGGAGCAGCAGAGGGTCAAGAATTCTGGCTAACCAAACTGCCCCGGTTGATCTTCGCAAGAGAAGAGTAAGGGCGCCACTGGCCAACCACAGAGCTACCTAACCCCGGGCGTGAAAGGAAGTGAGACCCTAAAATGGGCTGGCGCTACACATTCTTGACGGATGAACACGCGGCCCAAACCTCATGACCAAAAGCTCGGCGACCGCGCACTAGCGTTCCCGCTCCCGATCAAAAACCACGGGGCATTCCCGCTCGAATTTTCTGGCTCGCGTCGAGGGGAAACGGATTGACTCAGCTCGCGCCCAACGTGCTCCGCGCCGCCACGCATCCTACAGTTTACGTGTGAGCTACTTATCAGTGCAACCGAGTCCGAGGCGAGCTTGCTTTTCCCCCGCAAAGGATTGACCGGTTCGCTGCATTATTATTGATTGGATGTGGCGCAGGTCCGGGAACTCGTAGTGCTTGCAGATGTTGATCTCCCAAACATCACCGGTCATTCTGCTTACCGAGAAGAGTCCAAGATATTCGGTCGCCCCTGCCTTAGCTGAATCGTAGCCCACGCTGTAGTCGTAAAAGCCCGGGTGTGGCGGATTCCCTTTATTATCCGCGAGGTCGGCATTTATAAATACACCGGGCATCGATAACCGGAATTTTTCGTGTTTAAGCACAATGATGAGTACTTGCTTGGCCTGTTCGCGGGAGAGTCCGGTCACTTCCACCTGATCGGCGCGGAACGGGGCCTGCTGAGGCCAGGAAGCGGTTCCCGATATAACTAGCGCTAGTGCGGCGCAGAGGACGCGATTCAAGGCGTGCATCCCATACGGACTTTGACAGTCTTTATGATGTCGGCCAGATACGCGGCAAACCCTTCCCGGCCACCCGAGGCCGCGTTGCCGGTATTAAATCCGACCGTGACGAGCTTTTTTGAAAATTCCAACGGGTCCGAAATCCCCCTTACCGCGGAACCATACCTCGCGGCGAAGGACAGGCCACACTGGAGGAAAGATGAGAATTTGGCGACTTTTACCTTAGGGTCGCCCTGCGCAGACTCAGCTCCGATTTGGAGTGGAGCAGGGGCATGCAGTGAGAAGAAATTGTTAAGATCCCTGGCGATGCGACCCGATCCCCACTGACTCTCCTGCGCGGCCAAGCCAAGGATGTTCTCGGTTGGAACCTTTAATTGGTTTGCGATCTGCGTACAGTCAGAACGATGCGCATTTACAAACGACACTGCGTCAGCGTTATTGCAAAGCTTGCTCGCTGCACCCACGTATGCCCCCTTCTAGTTCAGGATAGGCATCTGTCCTTCAGCATTATCGTTATATCGCGCTCTTTTAAGTGTGGTCAACACAATTCGCACCGTACGATGAGCAAGGCTCGTAAAGGAAAAGTTGCAGAGAGGTGTGCTTATCCTCATTGGAAAAGCAAAGGGTACTCGCCGAAGGGCCAGCGTTCGCGCTCGCGATCAAAGACTTCGCGGCAAGTCCCTAATCTGAGCCGATTCTGAAATAGCCGCGGCGTTGGATCACTCCGACGATCCCGAACATGACAACCTGGTTGGGGGCGCGCCCACTTTGCTATCCTCAGCTCATGTCCGCAAGCCTTGAGGCGGCCCTTCTCTCCGTCTGGCAACAGGCGCTGGTCGACAATAAGAAAACCGTCGATCTCAACGGCGAAACTTGGCTAGTCCGACAGACCGCGAAAAGCAAACTAAAGCAGATCGACTTCCGCTTCGAAGACCGAGACCTGCGCGGGCTGGAACAGAATCCGAACACGAAGTCTCGCTGGGCGAAATTAGCAAGAGAAGGCAAACAGGTTATGCAATTTCTCGAACACGGTAGATATATCGCGGTCGTGGTGGACGGGAAAGTTCACCTGTGTAAGCGACCGTGATGGAGAAAACGGGAGCCTCACGTCTCCACATCCATCGGGTATTTCCTGTAGGGCTGTGAATTCGTGTGAAATAATACGAAATCCAGACTCAATTCATTGAATCTAAACACACTCCCGAAAAGGCCCGCTAGCTTCCTCGACCCGATGGAATGCCTCGCAGTTTCTAAATTACCCGCTGGCGATCAATGGATTTGGGAGATCAAGCTAGACGGGTACCGCGCCGAAGCCATCAAGTCCGGTAGTCATCTGTTTTTGCTTTCACGTCGGCAGAAGTCGTTCAGCAAACAATTCCCGCTGATATATGAAGCCCTAACCGATTTGCCGGATGGCACCGTCATTGACGGCGAGATCGTCGCGCTCGGTGAATCAGGGCGGCCCGATTTCAACCTCCTCCAAAACCATCACAGTGCATCAAAGCAGATCAGCTATTTTGTGTTCGATGTGTTGGTCCTCGAGGTCGAGACCTGACCAGTCTCCCGCTCATCGAACGGCGACGATTAATGCGGTCGCTGAAATTCAATTCGCCGCTAGTCCGCCTATGCGAACAATTCGAATCGTCTGGAGAAGAGATGATTGCCGCCGTGCGACAGTTAGGACTCAAGGGCGTCATCGGGAAGCGAAGGGACGGCCGATACGAGGCAGGGAAGCGTTCTGGGTCGTGGATCAAATACAGAATCAACCAAGGCCAAGAACTAGTTATCGGCGGATATTTTCCCGGTCCACATGGTCTCGATTCGATCATTCTTGGCTACTACCGAGGCGACGATCTAATCTATGTGGCGCGAACTCGGGCTGGATTTGTCCCGGTGACGCGGCGACAAGTTTTCTCCAAGCTGAAGAATCTAGTAATAAAAACTTGTCCGTTCGTGAATCTACCCGACACAAGAAAATCACGATTCGGCGAAGAGTTGAATGCCGAAAAGATGAAGAAAGCTGTCTGGGTCAAGCCTGAGATCGTTGCGCAGATCGAGTTTCTGGAATGGACTCAGGCAGATCGACTGAGGCATTCGAGATTTGTCGGGATACGCGAGGACAAGGAAGCTCAAAGCGTCGTTAGAGAGAAGTGAAATTAATCTCGCGTTACAGGACTTCTGTGATGAGGGCGATTCGCAATGTCTACCATTCAAGCTAGAATCTCGGAATGACGGAAATTCGCATCGGCACAAGCGCGTTTACCGCAGACGGCTGGTATGGCAGTTTTTATCCGAAGGGACTGAAACCCCGCGACTATCTCAGCTATTACGCCACGCAGTTTGACACGCTCGAACTCGACAACACTTGGTACAAACGCCGGCGATATCCGTGGTCGAGGGATGGTCCTTAAAAACCCTCCCGGATTCATCTTCGCGGCGAAGGTCCCGCAAGTTATCACGCACGAAAAAGTTCTCGTGAACTGCGATGAGGACCTGAATTATTTCTTAAAAACGATGTCGGTTCTCGGCGAAAAGCTCGGCCCTCTACTCTTCCAGTTCGGCTCATTCAACCAAAAGGATTTCAAGACCCAAGACGATTTTCTCGCTCGCTTGAAACCATTTTTGGCGAAGCTCCCGAAAGAATTCAAGTACGCGGTCGAGATTCGAAACAAGTATTGGATGAACCAGAAGCACGCGGACCTGCTCAGGGAACACGGGGTTGCGATGGCGCTGATCGACCAGTCATGGGTTCCTCAACCTTGGCGAGTCAGGCCCCAGTTCGACATGATTACGACCGACTGGACCTATGTGCGCTGGCTAGGCGATCGAACCGGCATAGAAAAACTAACCGAGACTTGGGACAAGACCATCATCGACCGGACAGCCGACATGAAAAATTGGGTCGAACTGTTTAAGCAAATGGTTCACACCAAGAAGGTCCTGAAGCTCTTCGCATTTGCGAACAATCACTACGCGGGACATGGGCCAGCCACGGTAAGACTATTTACAGATTTGTGGGATAAGCAGTAGGTTGTGGTCCGGGTGTAAAGCGTGTCACCGATTCCTTGTTCGACTTTCGGGCTGCCTATCGACCTATATAGATGACCATTGACCTAGCGCCGCCCGCTGGCTTATGCGTGTTCGCTACAAAGTCAAAGAATTCTGAATGTGAGTTTTTACCAGTGCCCGGGTCGTTAAAAAATATTGTAAATAACGATTGCTTCTGTATCACGCCGGTAATTAAGACGGCATGACTAAAATTCCTTGCGCTAGGTGCCGAGTTTATCAAAGCCTGAATCGACACAACTCCAATTGGTGAGGATTCTATGTAGACGAAAGGACCGTGGGCGTTCAGCAGCCTTTGAAATGACGGTGGTGATATTTCGATATTTTCGGACGTTAAGCGAAGCCACCGAATTAAATCGGCTAATTCCTGCCCTGGAACTCCCCCGCCCATAGGGGAGCCTTGGTTGATAAATTGCCTTTGCGAGACGTTAACGATATTGTCGAACATTGGCTTCTGATTCGGCGTCCCACTTTTCTCTAGATACCATTTGTGCATCATCCATAATGCGGTGGGCAGACAAGTCATTTCGGAGAGTTGTTTTTGGGGAGACACCAGATAGGATAGGGCCATACGAATAACGCCTCCTTTCCTACGTCGCGCATTCTAATCTTCCTCCACGCTCGACACAAGAAATTTGCTACTGAACGCGGCCCGCCCGTAAGCCGCTTCCAAAAACCATTGCGCGGCGGTAGAATCTTTTTCCTTAGGACTCCGCGAATCCTCACCTCTGCCCGTGAGGATTTATGAAACCAGTCTTAACCGTACTTCGTTCGCGCATTCGTGTGGGCAGTTCTGAGACTCTGTCTGCTCAAACTTGCCAGTGCCCTCACTGTGGCCGAAAAGTTTGGTTGATGTGGCCAGAATTCGTGCTGCACATCCCGCCGCATCGGGTCGTTTGGTTGGATTGCCCAAGTTGCGCGATCTTGTGTTCAGTTCTCGCGATGGACCTGGTCCCAATTTCAGACGGCGAGTCGCGATTCCCGCACGCGACTGTAGATCAGCTCAGCTAGATGGACTCAGGCCCCATCATGTCGATAAGCAAATGCGTCGTCCGATTGAAAGATGCCCACGGCACCGAGCACAGCGCCACCGTTTACGCGGAAACTCTGTACGAAGCGGTGATCCGTGGTCTGAGAATGTTGGAGCACGTCGGGTGGGAATCCGACCGAGACGAAACCATTAAGCAAATCGAGGTCGAAATTCACCGCGAACCCACACGCCATGTAGTTGATGTGCCTAGGTTACTGAAGTGGGTCGGGGACACCGCTTTGTGCATGTCTCCGGCGCAACAAACTAAGAAAGAGAAATTACGAAAATTGCTCGGCTCGCAGTAGGGCGAGTCCAATGTTCATCGGTCTTCTCCTCGCGGAATGTTCCAAATTTGAATCCAAATGTCGAAACGGTGCTCCAAGTCGGGAACGCCGCTATTCTTCATTTTTCTTAAAGCTTTGAATCCTCGTATTTTGTAACAGTTCTAAATACGTCTGCTTCATGGACACCGAATTGCCTAATTTGACCTATATGACAGTCGATATAGCGCGCTGGGCTAAAGTTGCTTCGTTCTTGGGGATATTCTGGACGACGGGATTTGGAGTGGCGGGTTGCGCCAATGTTTCGAAGACAAAGGCAAGTAGTCTACCAACCCCCGTATTGGTAACTCTGACGCCAGCTTCTAGCTCTGTTCAGGTCTCACAGAACCAACAATTTGACGCCGTCGTGCAAAACGACCCACAAAACAAGGGAGTCACCTGGAGGCTGACGCAGTCTGGCGGTTCGTGTAGCCCTGGTTGTGGCGCACTTTCCGTGAGCGGGAGTCATGCCGCTTACTCTGCGCCCGTTGCTGTACCACAGCTTTCGATTGTCACGCTTACGGCAACTTCGGTGAGTGATAGCACTAAATCAGCCAGCGCGCTAATCACCGTTGTCGCTGCTCCTTCAGCCGCGATTTCTGTGTCTGTTACGCCCACTTCAGCCATCGTCCCCCTGTCTCAAAGCCAGCAGTTTGCTGCCGCAGTGCAGAACGATTCTCAAGACAAGGGCGTCACTTGGAGCTTAACGGTGTCGGGTGTTGCGTGCAGCCCCGCATGTGGTTCGATTATCGGCTATACGACAAAAACGGCTATCTACACCGCGCCAGCGACCGTTCAGAGTGCTTCAGTCGCGGTCCTCACGGCCACCTCGATTGCCGAGGGAACGCAATCAGCGTCGGCTTCGATCACTGTGCCCCCCGTAGTTCCGTCCGCGGGCGCGCCCGTGGGGACGAGCCAGTGGATAGACATCACTGCGTACGGGGCCCGATCAGTAAGCACGGCACCATCCGCGACAGCAACGTGCACGTCAGGGAGCAACGTGGTGACGCTTTCGGACAATGGGTGGCCCCAAGATTTTACTCAATTCGAGAACGGGGATTCGATTCGGCTGGACAAGTGTGGTCCGCCGACCGCGATGACACCGCCAACCGGCGTCACGGTTTCACCGGGGATGAACGCGGGTGGGACGCCAGCGGTTTCTGGGCTCTCGCCGGGCAACTCGCCATACTCATATCAGGTCATCGCCTGCGATAAGTTTGGCGGCTGCTCTGCCGCCTCCGCCGTGGCAACGACCACCTCAGGCGCGGCTACAGGGGGGCGCTTACCTTCCCAGATTTCGCACATGTCGCTGTCGAATAACCTGATGACGGTCGCCACCACCAAGCCACACGGTCTCTCAAAATACGCCCTCGTCTATATTCAGTATTTTTCGACACAAACTCCGTCTTTCGAGGGTTGGTACATTGTTGCTGGCGTTCCCTCGGCAATGACCTTTACATTTCTCACCTCGATTGACAGCCGCATTCCGGGAACACCCACATCTGATACGTCGGGCGGCGTCGCGGTGGGATTCAACTGCAATGTGGTCTCGTGGGCTAGCACCGCAAATGCGTGGAAATATTTCATCTATGGCAGGGGCGCAGGCCCTATGAACCGCATAGGCGTCGCTGAGCCGGGCACGACCGCCTGGCAGGACTATGGACCGACGATTATGGGCAACTTCTCGTTCCCCAGCTTCGTGCCCTCGGTTGCGCCTAGTATGCCGACGAACCAATATCTCCTGACAACTATTTCCACGGGCGGGGGGACGGCATCCGTTACGGTTGCAGATACGCCGGGCAACACGGTTGCGAATGTATGGGCACAAATGGGCAGCGATGCGGCAATCACCGCTGCGTTCAAGGCCGCACAATACGGAACTCTGCTCATTCCCAAGGGGACCTTTCACGCGGCGGGCTACCTCGATTTGCACACGTTTGGGGTAATCAATGTCGCGCAGGCCGGTACACTGCAAATTCTGGACACGATTCAAATTCCCGGGAGCCTTTACTGGAAGGGATGGGGACCAGGTGCCCCGACTCAATTCCAGGAGTCACCCACCCCTTTCATCACGGGTCTCCCGGGGAGCTATCCCACGGTGTACGTCAGTGCCAGTCAAATACAGTTCGATCATATTTCCTTCAGCAATAATTCGGCGAACGGGGTTCTCCTCTTTTATGCCGACGCCGGAGAAGGCTTCAACTTTGACTACGTGAGCTTTGACGCTGGCAATGGCCCTACCACGGGATACATGCAGCGACAGTTAATCTTCCATACAGGAGGTTTGACTACTCATTTCTCGAATTGCACGTTTGTCGCGGATCAGCCACCAAACAGCGACATATCAAGTATCGGCTACACATTCTTACCCTCGGTGCTTTTCGCGCCTAATGGGCCGCTAGCTTCGGGATCAGGATCGTTCAACCATTCTTGGTTCATCGGAAAGAGTGCTGTTGAGTCGAATTCGAGCAATTCTTCGACTGGCGACCCGTACCTGGTATTTAATGAGACGCAGACTCAAAACGATATGCTGCCTGTCTACATCAGCAGCAACTATCCAAGCGTAAACACACAGAACAATACGGTGTACTTTTATGGCTTTTCTCCCGCCGATTTTCCGTCCGCTATGACGGGAAGCTGGGGCGCCATAAACCCACTGCAGGTCGGGCTGCAGAACCTATCGAATGTCCCCGCCGGAAATCGCCCCCTTCTGGTCGGGAACCCGAGCGTGTTCATCGGTCAGAGCGGCGGCACGGCAAGTTCGGGGCCTAGCGGCGGAGGGTGGTTCGCCACAGGCGGGTCACAGGTTGGTTATTTGCTTCCACCGCCTGCGACCGCTCCCTTCTGACCATCAGTCATGGCGGACAGGTCCCGGTTGGACCTCACAACTACCAAACAACTTGGACAGATGCCTTCGGTAGTCCGACGACAGTCGGACCATCAGCAACCATCAACATTGTCAGCGGGATGCAAACGGTGCTTGTAACTCCGCCAACCGCGCCCGCCGGAGCCGTTGGCTGGCAGTATTATCGTGACGGAGAACTCGGTGCCCCGACCACGGCGGGCTGCGGTCCATTTGACATCGGAACGTCCGAGAGTGACGTACTACCCTTCGGGTGTGGCAACAGCGTGCCATCCCAGAACACAGCGTTAAGCTCCGGCGAAGGGATAAACGGTTTCGAGACTACCGCGATAACCCTTACCGGCGGCGGACACAAAACTGTCATAAGCGGAACATTCACAGCAGACCGTAAGTTGGCTGTCCAGGACGCCAACGGTGCGATCTCGGTAACAATTGCTAAGGGGACGGTGACGATGCCTATGGACGCAGTTGCTGCGAACAGTTGCGGAGCTGCCATACCTGCCACGGCGACGGGCGTCCTGCCGAGCGATGTCGTCAAGTTCTCTGAAAACGCGGCAACGCCATTAAATTCCAGAGATCTGAAGATAAGTAGCATGCCTGGCACTGACGTAGTTAACTTCCAGTACTGCAACCAGACAGCGCTAAGCCTTACGCCGGTTCCGACGACGTTAAATTGGCCAATATTCGCTAACGCTACGTCGATCCGTCGGTCGGGCGGACGCCGACATTAAGATCAAGTGGGAAAGGAGCGAACGACTTGAGAGGAAGTTATCCTATCCCTTTGTCGAGAACGGCTCTATCTAGGGTCATTCAGCGTCGATGATTCCGTTCCGCATCGCATACCAGACAAGCTCGGACGCTGAATGAATACCCAATTGAGACATCATGTTCGCTCGATGGGTTTCAACGGTTCTTACACTGATGTTCAAAGAAGCGGCGACTTCCTTATTGCACTTGCCGCGTGCCAACAATTCAAACACCTGGCGCTCCCTCGATGTAAGGGTAGCGATGCGAATATTATTGCATCCTGTTTTATTCCCGTTCGTTGAAACCGAAATCTTGACGGGCTGTGCTGTGCCATTCCCGTTCTGCTTATTCCCGTGGAGGCTGCTCTCTGCCCTCATCATCAAGGTCTGGCACGCTTCTCCGTCAAGATAGTCGGCCCATCCGGCAGCGATGTCTGTATGTTGCGCACCGATTTCAAAAGTCATCTGATTCAACCGATTTAGTACCCTCCCAGCCTCGCTCGCCTTACACTCTAGAAGCGGTTCAGGAACGCACCTCGGTCGAGACGGATGGGAACGTCGAAAATTCGGAGTTGGTGTTGCAAGTGCTCGGCAAACAACCGAATTGCACAATCTGCGGAAGCAGAACCTAGCCCCTCATCGATCTTTTCTAGTCCGTTTAGGTCCATTCGCAGAACAGCCAAGGGCCGGACTTGTCGTCGTGAACGCGACATCTCTTCCGACAAGCGCTGCTCTCCAAATTCCCGGTTGTAAAGGTCAGTGAGCGCGTCGCGTCCAGCCAACTTGTAGAGCCGCTCCGTCCGCTCTTGAATATCACTGAGGGCACCAGAAACTGTACAGCCCATGCGGTGTATTTGCAGTTGTTGATAAATCACGTAAAGACCGAATAGCAAGACCAAGCCGATTAATCCCCGTACCGCGAGATCAAGATTGACTCGGTAAAATTCTGAATCTGCCTGCGGCGACAGCAATCCAGGAAATGCGAAGGAGGCGACTCCGAGCGTGACCAGAAGAACCACCGTCATGCCCGTTGACCATAACCACCACTGACGACGGGCGGCCAGGCGATTCGTAGTTCGGATTAGTTGAGTAATTGATTTGACCGAATTGCGAAGAGCAGACTGATTTGATTCTTGCTTTGATGAATTTTCCACAGTAGCCTCCCAACCGCCATGATTATTGGTAAATAAAGTTAACAACGCAAGAACAAAATATAATATATGCGTGTATTATAGTGTTGATAAATATAGAATGCTGTGATAAATAACGGTCGCTGCTTCCCTCTGGAGGGTGACGATGCCCCTTTCCGTGGTCCGCATAAATGATCGTTGCAAGTGTATAAATAACTGCCAGCAACAAAAACCGGCTTGCGAGGTGTTTCACCCGGAGACTCTGTCGAGAGATATCTGCGTCCGCGTGCCTCGACAGTTCTCGGCAGGTGGACAATGACCCCGCTTTTTTTCGTGGTGATCGTGGTGTTCATGTGCGCGATTTTCTTAATGCTTGTGGTCGCGGCCTCCCTCCTGGCCGCTCTCGTGTTCCGATTCGCGCCGACGCTTCAAGGATCAGTCCTCGCATTGACGGCCTCAGACACGATTCGGATGCTACGACGGATGCCAACTTACCCTGCGTGGTGGTATCGACGTGGAATGATCAAGCCTCCGAATCCGATATTAGTTATGCTCGCGCTTAATCCCCTAAAGAGGCCGGAGTACCTGTATATTTTCGACCCGCTGCATCGACCCCTGTTCACGCGTAACAGAGACGAGGCAATGAAGATCGACTTTAGCGACCGATTCCTTCTCGAAAGGATTGTTCGGCGGGTAGAAGACAACCGCCTAGATGTGTTCGTAGTACTCGCAGAGGGAGGACGAGCCATCGTGCCTAAGCTCGTGGGTCCGCCGCCACACCTGCGTCCGCGTTTCGGGCCGGGGTCGTCCCTCAACTCGCGACGCTACGGCCTGGCATCGCGGTTGCGAACGTCCCCTTGCGCCGATCGGTCCCTACTGGCTCGGGCCGCTGAAGTAATAATCGTAGCAATGAGCGAAGACCAAAAAAGTTCGAGATCATGCCCGAACTTTCCGCGAAGATTATTGATTTGTCCTATCTACGTCTTACTACGCACCGTAAAATACTGAAGTAAAAAATACATTCCGTAATTCACACTGAGTAATCCGCGGGATTGACGAAGAAAATTGCGCACCATACAAGGGACTATAGAAGCGCGGTGTTGTACGGCTTCTACTGGGAGAACTTGTCATGGCGACTGCCCCTTTCCAGAAGATCCACAAGCAACATCCATTAGAGAACGGAGCCAAGCAGTCCGTCCCAGCCCAGACAGAAATCCCACTGATCGATCTAATTGTCAGAAAGTGAGGGCAGTCGAGCAAGTTCGCCGCATGCGCGGCGGTTCCCAGTCTCATTTGATGCGCTGCTCCGATGACAACTACTACGTGGTTAAATTCCAAAACAATCCGCAGCACCGACGAGTTCTTGTCAACGAGCTATTAGGATCACGATTGGCGGAGAGGATGGGCCTTCCAACTACACCATCCGCCGTCATTCAGGTGTCTCAGCGGCTCATCGACACAACGAGCGAACTCGCAATGGAACTTCCACGCTATCGGGTTCCGTGTTCCGCCGGAAAGAATTTTGGCTCAAGGTATTTTGGCAATCCCCGCAACCTCCAGACACGCGATGTCATACCGAGCGAAGAGCTGAGCAGAATTGATAACTTCAAAGACTTGATTGGAATGGTCGTATTCGACAAATGGACGTGCAACTGCGACGGCAGACAGTTGGTTTTCTTGTTACAGGAAAACGGGAAGTACTCTATGGCATGCATCGATCAAGGCTTTTGCTGTAACGGCGGCGAATGGAATTTTCCGGACTCGCCGTTGCGCGGTCTATACAGCAACAAGACAATATATCGGGATCACGTACGCAGTTTAGACGATTTTGAGCCTTGGTTAGGTCGAGTGGAGCGCGAATTCACCATCGATGTACTATACGAGGCTGCGAGAGACATTCCGACTGAATGGTACGACAATGACTCCAAGGCCCTATCCAGCCTCCTTGAGAAATTGGATCGACGGCGAAAAACAATTAGAGAGTTGCTTAGACTGTCCTGCGTGCGATTACCCTTAATTTTTCCGCATTGGACAGATGATTCTAGATCGCTCAGCCGTTCGTCTGCCGCAGACTGAATTCTGCCAATCGATTCTAAGATCATCACAAGGGCAGGGAGCCAGAGGGCCCAAGAAACTTGCATTTTAAGTGGGAATAAGTCGCGTCACTGTAACCAGCGGAACTCGGGAAATGATTTATTGAGTATTTCGCTGGCGCGCTCCGCTATCTCGTCTGGGTGCACAATTTGCTTCTCTTGAAGAACCTTGAAAAGGGCGTCGAGCATAATTTTATTATAGATGACAGTACTTTGAAGCGAGGCCAGCTCCGCTGGCTTATTTCTTCGCGCCATAATTGCTCCAATATTAAAGTCGATTTCGCTTGACAATATATATCTATAAATAGTATGTAGCATACAGTAAATATAGTTTTAAGGTGTTCGTCAAGGAGAAAAACATGAGCCAACCCAGCCCTCATGTCGCATACGAGGTTCGTCCAAGCCAAGGTTCCTTACTGATCGGAATGCTATTCTGCGTGATCTTGGCCGGGCTGCTTGCGGGAATATTCTTTTAAAGGCTCTATTCAGTACACGCGCGTAGGCGGAGCTATTCGCCGCGCAGTTTCACCTTTTGAATCAGGTACATCCGTCGTGTCGGCTTGACGGCATGCGATCCGTCGCTGTAACCCTCTACTCTAGGCGCAAGAACACAGAAGCTCCCCGGCAATCCAATCTTTCGATTACTGCATGTCTATAGCGCTCTGTTGGCATTTCCCGTTTTATTTCCTTCCTGATGCTCGAGTCAAGTCATCAAGTCTGCTGTTCGAGGAAATTCCATCGTTTTTTTACACAAAGTGTCCACAGCCTTGATGGGACTTTGACGATGTAGGTATTTCTACGGGCTTGATGGTCATCAGGGTCCGGTATATCCATGCACCTTGTCCAACCCACCAACTACGCGGTTTTTCAATTCTTTCAATTCAATCGGGCCATTATTGCCAACACTGTTTGCATCTCCGGTCGTCGGTGTGGCCGTGCTGGATTCACGACTACGTTATCGTGGCATCAATCAGGCACTGGCTAGAATGAATGGGGTGCCCGTCGCTAGACACATCGGTAGGAGACCATTCGACGTTTTTGGGAATGTCGCGACCAAAGTAGAAGGCGTGATCGACCAAGTAGTCGGGTCCGGCAAACCTATTTCGCTAGACGTGACCCTACAACTGCCACAGCGACCGGGAGTCGGACGCTGGCTGGAGAGTTTTTCCCCAATTCGAGATACGAAAGGTGCTGTTTCGCAGGTAGTGGTTGTAGTTTTAGAGGTCACAAAAAGGCAGAACTTGGAGCAATCGTTACATCATCTGGTCGGTAGTTTGTTGAATACTCGAACGACGATGAAAGATGAGGTGCAGTTAAACCGAATTATTGACGGACAGAACGAGCATTCCGAATTGCTCACCCAATCCGTCGAACTCGCCACACAATGCATTAAACAAGTTCAAGCGTTATGCCAAAGCCCATATTCCGAACCATCGGTAAATTTGCATCAAAATGAATGTCCCGAGGTAAAGGTTTGTGCTCCAAACGGATTCAGTGCTCCCCCATTAGCCCCACAAGAACGTAGGGTCTTGCAGCTTATAGCCGACGGGAAGAACAACAAAGAAGCGGGAGCGTTGTTAGGTATCAGCACCAGGACCGTTGAATGCTATCGTGCAAGGATGATGGATAAAGTCAAGATTCACAGTCTGGCTCAACTCGTGCGGTTTGCGGTGCGAAATAGGATCATTGAAGCCTGACTTGAAGCTACAGCCTTAGAGCAGGCATCTCTTGCCTTGCAATCGTCCTGATTTCTGGACCCGGCCTCGCATTATTCCGCGGAGAGTTCTACGGTCTCTTCCGATTGACCATTCCTGCGATGACAGTCAGATCGCGCCGCATGAGTGACAGAGTCAGCCTGATTTTGCGGATTTCGTCTGTCATGCTTTCTCGAACGATGTCGCTCACTTTTATATCAGTTTTGCTGCAATCGCGCACAAGGTCTGATGCCCTGCTAGAAAGCTGAGAGGCAGTCTTTAACTGATTGAAGCAATTTTGTGACATTTCTCCCTCCTGGATTGAGGGGCCCGTCAATTCATGTTCTTACTATCCCCATTAGTAGTCTGAAAGCCAAGATAACATGCAGTGGCTAGACGGTTCTTGTGTTCCTGTCGGTTGAGTGGAATAATCCCGCCACTATGCTCATCGGCGACAGGCTCCGTGAACTTCGCGAACTAAAAAACTTCAGCCAGGGTGATATTGAGAAGCGCACCGGACTTCTGCGGTGCTACGTTTCTCGCGTTGAGAACGGGCACACCGTTCCTTCAATCGAAACGTTGGAGAAGATGGCGCGTGCTCTTGAGATTCCGCTGTACAAGCTCTTTTACGACGGCGACGCACCCGCCAAAGCCCCCGCCGTTTTCAAACAAAAATCCTCTGACGACGGTTTGTGGGGTAGTTCAGGCGAGGACGCAAAGTATCTAGGCCAACTCCGCCGTTTGTTGGGTAAGGCTAAAGAGGACGACCGCAAACTTCTTTTATACACGCTACAGAAGATGGCGCGCTAGCTGCAGAACTCCACTCAAGCTGGCGTTGCCTCTCCTAAAGCAGTTCGCCTTCGTTGACTTGCCTACTGACACAACCTAAGATGAGCGCCAAATGGCCGACTCCGTTTCTCTAATCGGACATACCATCTCCCATTACCGAATACTGGAAAAACTCGGCGGGGGCGGCATGGGCGTGGTTTACAAGGCCGAAGACACTCGCCTTAATCGTTTCGTAGCTCTGAAATTCCTTCCCGACGATGTTGCGAGCAGCCCGCACGCGCTCGCCCGATTTAAGCGAGAAGCCCAGGCAGCGTCCGCGCTTAACCACCCGAATATCTGCACCATTCACGATATCGGCGAGGAAAACGGCCGCGCTTTTATCGCGATGGAGTTTCTCGAAGGAATGACGCTGAAACATCGCATCGGCGGAATGCCCGTGGGGACGGAACCTCTGCTCGGGCTGGCGATCGAGATTGCCGACGCCCTGGACGCGGCCCACGCCAAGGGAATCGTGCACCGTGACATTAAGCCAGCCAACATTTTCATCACGCTGAGAGGCCACGCCAAGATTCTGGACTTTGGTCTTGCCAAGGTCAGCTCCGCCATGGGCGTGTCGAGCGACGCGACGACCCTCGCTCCCCGAGAGCTGGACCCCGAGCACCTGACCAGTCCCGGGAGCGTCCTGGGCACCGTCGCCTACATGTCACCCGAACAAGCGCGGGCCGAGGAAGTGGACGGACGCACCGACTTGTTCTCGTTCGGAGCGGTCTTGTACCAGATGGCGACGGGCCAGATGCCTTTTCCCGGGGCCAGCATCGCGATGATTTTTAACTCCATCCTGAGCAAAGATCCCATCCCTGCCGCTCGGCTAAATGCAAACGTCTCCGCGAAGCTAGAGGAAGTCATCAACAAGGCGTTGGAGAAAGACCGGAATCTTCGTTATCAGCACGCTTCAGAAATGCGTACCGAACTGCGGCGTCTGAAACGAGACGCCGAGACCGGAAGTCCGGCAGGAATCGGATATCGCCGCCATGCACGCATCGCTTTGGCCGTCGTCCTGCTATTTCTAATCGCGGGGGCCCTCTACCTCTTTAGCGGTCGGTTTAGGACGAGGCCTGAGACTCCGGCCGGCGCCCCGTCCGAAATGGATTTGAAACAAAAGCAGCTAGCCGTCGAGCTCTGGCAGAATCGCCAATTCGATCAATCCGAACAGATTTGGCAGGGACTCGTAAACGCAAAAGGGCATCTTCAAAATGAGGCGGCCCAGCAGGTCAGTCAAATTGAGCTGAAGCGCTTCAATGATCAGCGGCGATTTGACGAGGCACAGGATTTGCTCAACAACAAGAAGGACTACGCGGGGGCGCAAATCGCGTTTCAAGAAGTGATTCAGATGAACCTGTGGCATTCCGACGAGGCTTCAAAGGAACTGGAAGCGATGAAAGCGCGATCGCGAGAAATCGACGTCGAAAAACGGGAACAGGATCTGTTCGATCAGGGCGTGAAGTTCTCTCAGGCTAAGGACTATGACAATGCAAAGAAGGCATTTACCGCGGTGGTGAATCTCAATGCCGAGGGGTCGACGCTTAAACCCCAGGCGGAGAGTTACCTTAAGGCGATGCGCCAATCACAGGGCCTCAAGATGCCTTACGAGACCGCCTTGCAGGACATGAAAGACGAAAACTGGACCGAAGCGCGAGACCTGCTCCAGAAGGTGATAGCTCTCAAGGGGTCTCAAAGCGCTGATGCGAAGAAGCAGCTGCTTGTGGTTGAGAAGGCGCTGCAAACCGTGATCAGTTTCGAAGAGGCTATGAAAGAAGGTTCATTCCGCATTGCAAAAGCCCAGGTGGATTCTGCCCAGCAATGGCCAATGACGCATGAAAAACTGATGAAGGACCTGCGCAGCGCCGAGCGCCAGCAGTTCGATCAGATTCGAACAGGCGCACAGACGGCAGAAAGCCAAAACGATAACGCTTCAATCCAACACGCCCAAGATGAGTTGCACGGATTTGAGGGGCGCGCGGAAGACCCTAGTCTGGTCGCAACCGCGCGTGAACTGGACAAGCACCTCGCGGATGCCTACAGCAAAGCGACCGAGAAGAACGGCGACAAGGCAGCCTTCGATACTGCGGTGCAACACTTTGAGCAGGCGAAACAGAAAAAGGACAGCGACTTATTAGCACACGGCGTGATGCAGGAGTTTCAAAAGATAGCGAGTGGCACAGGGATTTATAAGGAGAATGCGTCGATGTACGTTAAGACGACCATTCCCAACGAGATTCAGGGGATGACAATGAGTTCCGGGAAGGTTCTCGTCCACGCTATTTCTTGCGGCCCTGGCCGAGGCGGAGCGGAAATCCCGTCCGTGGCGGGCTCTGTAACTTGCGCGCAATTAGATGCGAATCCACCGCTCCAATGGGTTGGCGTCCCGATGGTGGACTTCCCTGATGTTGCAAACCAGCCTGGGAAACTGCCGTACTCACTCACCGTCATCGTTACCATCGACCCGAACGGGAGTGTGAAGGTCGATAAAGAGGGCGACGCCGATAAGGATTTTCTCAAGAAAGTAAAAGATGCCTCGAAGCACTGGAAGACGACCGCACCCAGGGCAGCTGGAAAACCAGTAAGCGTCCGATTCCCACTCACGATTACCTTTCAGCGTTAGCACACGCGTGACCGCGGCTGCATGAATCGTGCCACCTCGCGAGCATTGCAAGACCCATGACGCCAGGGTTGCCACCGAGAATTTGTGCGGCGTGACGCAAGTGGGAGGAGACGGAGGCTTTCGACACCTGCCTCCGTTCTGGCCGTCAACTGTTCAAAGCGCCCAAACGAACGCCAATTCACGGTCTGCTGCACTTGAGGAAGAGTCCCTATTTGGTTCGAGATTGCTAGCGCGTCCAATCCTGGTGAATCAGTTCACAAACCTGTTTGATGTTGCCTTTGATGCTGCCGCCTTCCTTGTTCTTCATCAGGTCTCCGTCCTTGTTGAAAACCTGAATCTGGTTGTCGCGGACTATCAGTCCATGCTCAATGTGGTTCAGACGAATCGTATAATCCGCCGCCTGTTGATTGATCGTGATTCGGAGATCGGGGCAAGACTTCAGGATGTCCTTGCTCATTTCCATTGACTGATCCCTGTCCGAGTTTCTATTGCTACCCTTGCTCACCGAATCCAGATATACACGGGGAGGCTGACTGCGGTCTCCCACGGGGGCAACCACGGGAACAACGGCGGGCTGTGCCGCCTCTTTTGTTCCGGCTCCCACTGGACCCTGGGCAAACGCCGCTGGACCGATCAAAAAGACCGCCGTGAGCACCAAACCTTTTATAACTGACTTCATTTTGTTTCTCCTCGTTTCAGATTTGAATTGTCCCTTGAAGATTCAGAATCCTTGTTCGGTACTTTCTGTCCAATAGTACTTGCCGTTAGCGTTAATACTCCGTCGGCGTCTAACCGTCAGCCTAAAGGGGATATGGCCGGGCTGAAAAGCTGAGCTTGTGAGTACGGAGATCGTCGTGTTAGAGCCCGGATGACTCCCAGTCGCGCGGCCCGCGTGCTGAGATCCGGGGCGCGAGATCCACCAGGGAGATGGGAACGGCCCCGTTCCGGGGATTGAGGCACGGGGCGCGGTTCCCCCTGTCTCGGATTTGTGCCACGCGGTCCGAGCACGAGGCACGGGGCATAAAACCGTACTTTTCAGCCGATGAGGCCTCAGCTTTGGAGAACCGCGTCACCGGGTCCGGGTTTTGGATGGACGGGATCGGGCAAGGGCACCCCAGCGCCTGGCCTTACTAACGGTCACTCCCTTGGCAAAGACGCCCCGCCCGATTTGTTGTGTTCGACGCCCGGCGCCCGACGATGACGTAAACATGCAAACGTTTAGGCCGGATGGCCAAATGCGGCGCAGCGTGTGACATTTGAAGATCCAGACGGTTTCCTGCCAATTCAGATTGAAGTCGAGGTCCTGGGCGTTGGCGCCCGTGACGGTCTCCAGGAGAATTGGCCCCTCTAGCTCGAGCGCAGTGCCGCGGCGTTTGTGAAGGTCGCGATCGAAGGAGCTGCGTGCGTGCTTGTTGTGGCGTTGGCGGCAGCGTTTAAGGTCAATGGTCTGACCGATGTTTACCCAGCGCTTCGTCCGCCGAACGCGGTAGCCGTAGATGAAGCCGACGCGTGGCATCTTAAGAAGTTGTTCCAGGGAACGACTAATCGAGGTCATGACGCCTGCTTCCTGCAGGCAGCAACGTGATTCTCCAGGGCGATACGAATTTCTTCGGTCGTGGTGCGGCGGTTGCGGCGTGCGATGCCCACTATCTCCTGCTTAAGCTGGCACAACAGACGCACCAGCACAGCCGTGGTTGGTCCTTGCATTGATTTACTCCAAGAGAGAACTAAGAGGATTTCTTCGCGGCCCAGCCCGTTACGACTACCAACAGCGCCGGGTTACTGATTGTCTTCTAATATCATTATATATCATCCCACCGGAGAGACGGAGAAAGATGTACCAGAGGAAAGTAGGGTCGCCCGTCCAGACAAGTGGCGGGCCCCCCGGCGGCCCGGACCTTGGAGGCCCCCGCAGCAAAAACGCGGCGACTTTTTCTGAGAAAAATTCCCCTTTTCCCCGATGGCAGGCCAATTTTCTTTCCGCACGTCACGTGGCAATTTTTCAGGGGCTCGGGGCGCGTGACGCGGGTAGCAAAAGCAACGCCGGGGCGTCGCCCGTTACCCGCGCGCGAGGGTGCGGCTGACCGAGGCCGGAAACCAGCTTCCGCCCGATTGAGGTTTAAGCCCTTCAGCGTTTAGTTTCTGTGTGATGGCTGGGTAATTCAGGCCCTGGGCCTTCAGCTCGGCCATCCGGGCGATGACCTTCTCCTCGCCGGGGCGCGATCCAAAGAGCTTGCGCCCTTCCACGCGTCGGCCCGCCCTCTTGCTGTTACGGTCGCGGGCGGCCCGCAGCTTGGCGGCGATCATGGCCCGGTCATACTCGGCCACGGCGCCGAGGACCTGCCGAATCAGCTTGCGCGTGGGATCGTCGGAGTCTAGATCAGGCTCGGCGGTGCTAATGATCTCGAAGCCGTTCTTTTTCAGGTCGGCCAGCAACGTCTCCTGAATCATCAGGGCGCGGGCCAGGCGGTCGAGGCGCTCCACGATGATGGTCTTCACGCCGTTGGACTCAAGCGCGTTCCACATCTCCATCCAGGCGGGCCGGCTCTCGCCGGGGAGGGTGCCCGACACGCCTTCTTCTTTAAACCATTCCTTCACCACCAGGTCGTGGGCCTTGCAGAAAGCGTCGATCGCCGCGCGCTGCCGCGGGAATCCGTCGCCCTTCACCTGCCCTTTTCCAGAGACCCGGAGGTAAGCGAAAACCTTTCTCATGTTGCCCTCCTTGCTATGTTAAGGATCGTATATCGGAGGCCGGCGGACGTAAACAGAATTCTTATTATTTGTTAACGTCTCTAGATTCTATATGCTGACAGAAAAGGTCAGGCTTGGTCCGGCGGGCAAGGATCGGCGGGCGAATCGCGCCAGGGCGTCCCAGAAACCATAGAGAGCGCAATTCTGGTGACCAGTGGCGCGTTTCTTGGGCCGGGTAGGGGTTTCCACCATTTGGCGGCGGGAGGTTCGGAGGGTGGGATCTGAGCGCGTTTCGAGACCTGTGTGGGGACAATTCGAATCGGCGACGTTGGAATGCGGAAAAAGCTCACTCGGAAAAATAACCACATTGCGGTCAGATACTTCCGCGCCCGTTAGGTCGGACCAGTTCAAAGACCGGTTGCAGACCAGTTGCTCCGTCCTTAAGCGACTGAAAACAAAGGAGTAGACCAGTTGACCAGTTAGTCCAGTTAAAACTGGCGAGTCGCTGACGTAGCGAGAGCGGTCGGCCAGGGTATGGGCCGGGTCGGTTTCCTTTATTCTAATTATCTCTTAACAAATTTATAGAGACTTTAACTGGTCCAACTGGTCCGTACCCCTTCAAATTATTGAGTGGAAAGAAGCTAGAGACGGACCAATTCTGGGCCAGTTGAGGACCAGTTAGACTAACTGGGCCGAGGCTCAAACCCTGGCGCTTGGATTCCCAAGACCCGAAACTCGTCCCGCCCCCATCAATACCGGCGTTCGCCACCTTCGACTTCGCCCCACTCACCATCGTCATCCGGCCAATCGATCGGAAAGAAGGTCTCGTCCCACAACCGGCGGCACACGCGCAGCTGCGGTACGCTCCATTGTCGCGGCTGCTTCTTGCCGGAAAGTGTGCCGCGATCCTTGTTGGGTTCGAGCTTAAGGCCTCGCGCCCCCAGCACGTCCCGAAGACCGTTGAACTTGACCCGGCCCCACTCGGTGGGACGACACTTATTTGACCACAAGGCAAACTCATTGAGGTTCACCCACACGACGCCGTCCTTCTGCACCTTGCCCGGGATTACCCCCGTAGTGAGGCATTCGCGAACGACGTCCATCGCACCGAGCGTCGAGCGCGCGGCCTGCTCGTTGAGCGCGTCGGTGTGGGGCGGGTTGCGCACGTCAAAGCCGGCGAGGTCAACCTCGCGAAGAAGATGATAGAGCAGAGCGGAATAGCCCCCCGCATTTAGCTCCCGGTTGATCGCGGCAAAGTATTGGCCGTTCTTTTGCTGCTTCCTTCCACATTCCAGCACGAAGAAGCGGCGCTCATCGCCACTGGCGGAAACGAGGTGCCGGTCATTTCCGATGATGATGAGGCGCAGCAGGTTGGGGACGGTTACCGTATCAACGCCCTTGGACTCGATCTGAAGCGTGCCGCCGGTGACTAAGCCCTTGAGCTGGCGGGCCTGGCGCTGGTCACCCGCGAAAAAAGCTTCGTCCGCCACGAGACAACACTTGTCACGTAGATGCGCGTTGAAGTTGCTGGTGACGCGGGACTCGCTCGTGATGACCAGGCCATGCTGCCCCCAAAGCTCGCAAAAGCCCTCCGCGAAGCAGTTTTTGCCAACTCCCTTCTCGCCGTGAATGACGAGCGCGCTCTCGCCCACCTTACCTGGATTCCGAACCTGCCACGCCATCCAGCGGACGAGCCAAGCGAAGTGGGCAGCGTTTCCTTGGCAAATGTTTTCGCGCAGGTGCGAGAGATAGAGCGAGCAGTCTCCCTTCCTCTCGGGAAAGGCAAAGCCGTCCCAGAGATTTAGTTCGTCCGCGCTTACCGTGCCTTCAGGCTTAAACACGACTCTCTCGTAGCCGCGCCGTTGGGGGTGATGCAGCCAAACGGTGGCCTTGTCCTTCAGTTCCGGGCTGCCTTTCTTCTCGCCCACCTTGATGAGCTGGTTGCAGTAGCCGTTGTAAAAATCGTTTCTCGACTGGGCGACGATGACGCGGCGCACGTCTCGTCGGTCTTCACGCGGAAGAATCACGGGCACGAAACGACAGACGCGGAACTTGGTGCCGAAATCCCTTACCGCAAAAAACGTCTTGTTGAGTTCCTCGACCGCCTTCGTCACCTCGGGCCACTTGTCCTCGACCGCCAAGGGCTGCGCCACGCCGGACTGCCACCCGCTGGCAATGGTCGCGCGCGCTCCCTCCTCGGGATGAGGTCGCGTCCATTCCTTCGTCACGATTTCTAGCAGGACCTTCTTAAGTGACTCTTCGGTTTCGTCGTCTAGCGCTCCGCCAGCGAAAGCTCGACCGGCGAAAAACGCGACGCTATTGAGTAGCGGATTACCTTCTCCCATCTCAGCGCCGCGAAGCTCCGCGAGATTGTCCGCGTGAATCTTCCGTGCCGCCAACCTCGACATGGGACGACCTTCCGCCAATGGCTTGTCTTCCGGGGCGGACGAATTATCACCCTTCAGCGTGGAAACCAACTTGTCGATCGACAGCTGGCAGTCATGCAGGGGTTTCACGTCGCGCGTGGTGCGCTGGCCGGTGAATGTTAGGAAACGGTCGTGGTCGTAGCCTTCGGACGTGACACCTTCGGCAGCATTCGGCACTTGTTTCGCCGTCATGGCTTTAGCGCCGGGCATCTTGCCGAGGCACAGGGCGTGGATGCCGTCTCCCGAGGGGCTGATCTCCTGGTAGGTTTCGGCGAACCATTTTCCGAGCCAGTCCCACGCCGCGGGGTCGATGGCGTGGTCGGCGCTGATGCAGTGGTCGAAATCGATTCCCACGCGCCCGTCTCCGGCCAGCAGCACAAACCCCACGCCGCTGCAGTTGAACTTTTCCGCCGCCGCGCGAGCCTGAGCGAACGTGCCGAACTCGGCGATATTTTTTGCTATGGGACCAGTCTGTTTGCCAGAATGGCAAGAGCGGGGAGGCTTATTGAATTTTTTCTTTCCCTGATCCCACTTGGCATCCCACGGCACCCATCTCTTTTCGTCGGCTATCCCTGGCGGAACATCGCGAATTCCGGCAGCACCAGCAGCGTGTCACCGTCAGCGGTTTTCGGGAGTCTGTAGGCACGGCGCGCCGGCGTCGCCGGCTGGGATTTGGAAACTGCCACTGGCAGTTCGGGCGCGCGTCCCGAGCCTCGACGCTCGCGCCCACCTTTTCCGGCTCATCCGCGAACTGCACGCCCGCGACGTGCTCCCGTAACTTCAGTTTGAGTTCCGCCGAGGTGCCAGCGGAGTAGGCTCCCTGCGGCGGCAGTCGTTTGCCCTTTTTCCAGTCGCGCGGCGCGGCCGTGGCTTCGTAGCGCTCGAAGCGCTTGCTCCACTCGATGGAGCCGGTGTGTGTAGCGCTCTGAAAGGTAATTACCTGGTGGTCGGCCATCGGGATCGGCCCGGCAGGCAGCTCAGGCTCGAAGTCCGACGGCTCATCGCCAAGTGCAGGCGAAGATGCAGCCGGCAACAGCTCATCCCAAGTCTTGTGCCAATTTTCAGAATCAAGTTTGTGCTTCGCAAGGGCCTGCTGGAAGTGTTCGTCCTTGCAGGCGATGGCACCGTAGTTCGCGCCGTTGCGGCGGCACTCGGGCATGGATCGCCGAGTTGGGGAGCGATCGGCTCGGCGGGCGGATAACAGGTTTTGCCGCGATGGGGCAGGTGCGGCGGACGGGATTGTGTGCGCAGGGGAGGTTCCACCCCGGTGCGGTAATGGCGCTCATGGCACCGCCAAGAGTTGACGGAAGAACGCGGACGTTGTCGGCCACGCGGCGACCGTTGTACTCTCCGATTTCGTAAGTTACGCGCGAACCCTTTTCGGGAAAGGGACTGCCGGGAGCGAGATTATTTTCGTGGAAGAAAATCTCGGTGGGGGTGTTTGCTTCGGTGATGAAACCGAAATGCTTATGCTGCCAAAAGACTGCTACCGACCTTGCATGTGCTTCTCCTTCTTTTTTCTATCTATCGTTCACCGCAAACCGGCTAGCTTTTCACCGGCTTACTCTTCACGCTGGAAACCGGAGGTTCGGCGCGAATCTCATCGGGAATTCACTAGCGCGGAAGTCTTTAACTAATGCTATAAACAGCTCCATGATCGACGGTGCAGAATGGGCGGGATTGGGCGTCGCTGCTACTTTGCTCACCGGTTACATCGCCCACAGAATCGGTGGATTCAAATTTCTGTCATGCGGGATGCTCACACCCTTAACGTCAAGAAGGCCACTCCCAGAATTAACAGCCGAGTGTCGATTCTCAACCCATCCCACAAGCAGGCCGGATGTAACTTGGTACGCCATTCACACAAAAATCTACAATGACGGTGATTTGGTGGCCCGCAATTTGGAAGGACAGTGGAAATTGACGGCCTCTGAGGGAATCCATGAGACGTCCAAAGTCATCCGGGCAGACCGCTTCCGCCTTTCTTCCTTTGGAAACGAAACACGAAATCACTGAGAACGAAGTATCTGCCCTCTGGTGCAAGCCCAAAGTCATCCTCCAAGTGAACATTGATCTTAACTACCTTGGGTTGGACGAAAAACCAGAGCGCTATCAAGCCACCTACGACTATGACTTCCAACATAGAGAAATGATCCTCAAGAAATAAGTAACTTTCACCCTAAAGCTCCCCTAAGCACGATTCTCAGCTTCACGGCGACGCAGGCCTCAGGCCACCGCCGCCGACTCCTCGAGTCCGGTCAACAAGCCTCGATGAGCCGCCCCTGATTTCCTGCTCGGACGGCCCCGCGGAAAAAGGGATCATCCTCTAGCTCCGCGAGCAACTTCAACACCCGCGCATAGCGCTCTTCGTCGCCGATGATCCTTTCGGATAGTCATGGGCAAAGTGCATCCCCAAGAAGTCGAACACTCGTTCCGCCTCGAATTGGTTGTCGAAAATTTTTGTCCACACCTCGGCGGTTTCTCCAACGCCCCGGTTGATGACCAGCCACCACGGGTAGCCCTTGCGCTCCACCTGCAACGTGAAGTTCATCCCGTCTATTTCAGCTTGTCGTAACATTTTCATTTACCCTTTCCCCTCCCGGACGTGTTTGCCGCCAGTGGTGAAACTCGAAGCGTAGGAGAGTTTGCGAAGCTTCACGCAGTCGCTCTCGCTTTGCGCGCGAACGCATTGGCCTGATGCCCAGTTTCCACGTCAGAACGCCACCCACGCGCCGAACGTGGCTTGTCCTCATGCAAGATGCAGATGAACTTTTTCCCGCTGGCGCTCATCGCGTGCTTCGCTGCGTCATGGCGTCCCCAGAGTGAAAGTTCACCGACGAATCGAGCTGGCGAAGGCGAAACTCGATGATTTCCTCGCTGTCGCCGGCCACCTCTTGCGGCCCGCTGTTCCCGCCTTCCACCGGAGGGTCGCCAGGGAGTGCTTGCCGTCGTGCTGGATTTCGGCCGTGAGTCGGAAGCCGCTGGCGCGCGTCATCTAGATAACGAGCGCTGCCCGTAATGTGCAGGCAGGGTGAGTTTTCGCGGCGTGCTGGCCCGCGAGGCGGCGCAACCGATCGTCACGATTATTGCGGCGTGGTCTCCAAGGTTCGGATCGTCCGCCACTTTTGAAAGCGCGGCGGCCTCGTCGCTCGGTGTCTGGTATTGCATGAGGGTATCGGTGCGGACTTGGACGACACCTCGGCTGTTATCGACTTCCGCTGGCGCGGGTGGCGGCGCGGCATCGAGCAAGCCGTCCTTGCGCAGGTCGTCGTAGCAGGTGAGGTTCCATGCTGATAGATCCCGTCATAGATGGACAGCCAGGCGCGGATAGGCCCGAGGTTGAACGCGTGGCAAGTATTCCGGGTGTGCCTTGAGGACTGCTCGATCTCGGCTTCTTCAAACTTTGCACGTGGTAACCTTTTCACCGATCGTCAGCGCCTCGGAGTAGCCTGGCACGCTGCTGAGGGTGTATTGTCGGAAAGATTTTTGCGGTTGCGGGCATCAGCGTACCTGCTGCCGATGACATCGGCGGGAGCGCGTCGGGCTTGTAACCGGCGCGCACCTGTTTCTGCATCTACGCGAGCGGTACTTTCGAGTCGCGGCATCTTCGGCCTTGCGCCGAGCGTTAGTGCCCGACATGATCGTGAACGCTTCCTGAAGCTCTGCCTCACGCGCGACAGCTTGTCCTGGGGCCAGACGAGTTTCGGGTACGACGTCGGTGGGATCGGCTGTCGCTCGCCGCGTCGGCGCACGACGCCGCCGCTGGCGTCGACGACGCACGGCAATTCCAGGTGATTTCCCTCCCGGCGTTCAAAAAGAGAATCCTCACCGTCTCCGGGGTCGGTGGCTGGTGCCGCCAAACACGCGGGTCGCGAAGCAATTAGTAAAGCTCGTGAATTAAATCAGATTCAAGAGTTCACGGCGCTTTCCGCGTTCCGTTGCCAAGACTGGATCATCGCTCGCAGCGCCAAGAGAGAAGTTACACGAGAACCCCCGAGGTGGCCTGTTCGTCGCGCAGGCTTGTAGCGTCAATTCTCCATGGCGTCCGCGAGGGCGGGTGCCATTACCGCCGAGCGTGCTGGTGTCTGCCGGTGCGCGGCCTCGAAGTGCGCCTGCTCGTCTTGTTTAATTAGCTTCGTGTCTACGGCTGTGGCCGCCGCCTCGGCAGTGTGCCGCAAGTCTGGCACGATCCCTCTGAAATGCATTTTTAGTGATGTCCTCGACGGGCTGCTTATTCTTGACCGGCCCGCGGCCCCACGCGTTTCTTCGCTCGCTCATGACCGTGCCTCCGATTCGACTCCGCGGTGGCGTCACCACCTGGGAGTCAGGTCAACGGCTTCTTTCGTCCGGCGTTTGAGTCAGTGCGGGCATGGGTTCCGCTCTTGAAATTGGACTTATGTTTCTGGTTTTCTTGACGCGCGCTAAGCGCCGCGGCCTTCTTGCGCGCGCGGATTGTGATTTGCTTCTTCATGGTCATCTCTCCTTTTAGGTCAATTCAACGTCAGCAACAGGGCCAACGTGTCTGAGATTGCCGTACTTCCGTCTGCGCCATACACGACACAAGTGCACCAAAAGTTGCATCCGTTGCCGAACCTCCTGGGTCCCTGGCCAAAAAACCTTGCTGTATTTGACCGTTGTTACACCATTGACCGTGAGGTTGATAGAGTAGGTCGTGTTGTCCGCGTTGAGCACCGCTGCCCAAACGCGGCTTCCGTTCGTTCTTGCCCCCACGTCGCGGACAAAGTCCGCCGCGGTATTTCGTCTTAACAGTGTCATTTTCTTTTCTCCTTTTCTTACTTCAAGCCCGCGATGAACACGGACGCCGAACCCGCACCCGGCATGCTTCCGCCGGTACCATCCGACACAAAGACCGTGTCGGTCGTAACGTTGTGAATGACCCGTGAGTGCAGAACCGCCCACGCACCGGATGCGGCGCTGGGGGCGCGAGAGATTGCACCGAACCGTCCGCGTTCATCGCCGTCTTGAAGACCGCGCCGGAGGCGGCGACGTGCGAGGACACCTGGCCGCAAAAATCACTGAGTGAAACTGGCATCTATGCTTTTCCTTTGAGGAACTACTTTGCTTCCGCTTTCGGCCCCGCGCTTTTCGCGGCGGCCGAGTCACTTCTCCAAAAATTGTTCTTCGCGGAGCGCCATCCCGAAGTTGTTGACCATTTTGGGAATGACGACACCGGGTTTCAGAATCAAGTGATTCTTCTTGAAGGGCCGGTAATCAACGTGGTGTTGCCAGCGACCCCACTTCCATGTAACTCGCGCGACGTCGGAATGCTGGTCTCTCAGAGATTGGGCCATCTTCAAACGACCATCACCGGCATAAAGCTCGTCGGTATTGCCGCCCTTAAGCGTCATCGTCTGGATTTTTCTGGCGAGAAAGGCCAGGAAAAGAACCGTGCACCAGCCGTCTTTGAGTACCCGGAGCGAGAGATCCGTATCCTCGTTGTAGCGCCCGCGCCACCGATAGGGAATGTCATTCTTAACCAGGATGCAGGAGTAGATTCTCGTGTTGAGCAAGAACGCAGGCCATTTTTGGCGGCGCGGGGCAAACATCGTGTACTGAAACCCGGCTAGGCCTACGTTTTCGTACCGGTCAACAAAGTTTTCCGCTGCCCGAAAAATTGCCCCGGTTCCGACCTGAATGATGCTGTTGCGGTTTAATCGATAAAATGCGGGGATGTTATCGTCTAGAATCCAGTGCCGTCGAGCGCCCGTCTTGATGGCGTGTTTCCAAACCCAGTTCCGCGCCGGAATCGAACCTTGACCGAGGTTGGAAAACGGCAGCGTGAAGATTCTCGCCGGATCGACCACGTTGGCGTAGTGATCGTGCTCCTGAGGCTCGATCACGAGGTGGTACGGCACGTTCATTCGCTCCAAAGCCTTCACGGTGAGGCGCGATTTCCAGCGACCCTTCGAAATTACGTATACGGGATAGGCCGGGTTCACAGCGCGACCTCCGCTTCTTGTCCCGACTCGGTCTCAACATACCGCTTGTTAGCCCAGCGCTCCTTTTGCGCTTTCGGATACCAGATGAAGTGCGTTTGCGGTGTGATGCTCTGGCCAACCAATGCTGCGAATTTATCTACGTGCTCCTGATTGTCGAAGTGAACGTGAATCGTCTTAAAAGGTGTTAGGTCGCCCTGGCCAAAATCTGGCATACCGCCCCAGTGGTTTTCCCAACTGGAGTCGCCCTTTGATGGTTTTCGCTTGCAGCGCGGGTTACCTCCCGCGGCGATATAGCGAACGGCTCGCGTGGTCCGGTTTAAGACCTTCGTGCAGAACTCAGTCCAGGTTTTACATCCCATTATCGTTTCGCCGGATTTGACCGCGCGAAAGTCGTTACGTAGCTGCCTAACCTGAGTGGCGATTTCCCGCCCGCACCTCTCAAACTGAGTGGCGACATATTCGGCGCGCTCTTCCGGCGTCTTGGGCACCGGAAACCGGTTTCCGCTACTCATCGCTTCGCTCTTCTTTGACGTGAGCCAGCTTCGTCTCGTGGTCGCGCAACGCAAACTTTTCCAGTTCGCGCCGGTGGACTAGCACCCGCGTTCCGATCCGCCGCGTTTTTAGTCGGTTGCTGGCGACAAAAGCCCAGACCAGGCGAGGCGAGAGGCCCAGGACGCGGGCGGCCTGCGGCACCGAGTAGAGGAGCTGCCCCGGTTCACACTGGTGCTCCTTTGGCTGCTGTGTCTCGGCGTGTTGTGCTTCGCTGGCCACCGTCTTACTTTCCGCGCCCGGACTTCTGCCTGTAGTCCAGCAATGCAGGGCGGTTGATGCGGTACTCGTGGCCTTCCCGGCGAGCCGGTATACGCTCGGCGATGATGAGGTTGTAGAGCTGCTGGCGGGAATAACCCGTAAGCTTCACGGCCTCGCGAACGCTAATCTCGTTGTTCATTAGTGATCTCCTCCAGAGGCAATAATAATTAGTGGGCCCGGTTAGGGCCATCGCCGTTTTATGGTCTGCACGATCTTGGTGATTATCGTATTACAGCCGGTACGGGCCGCAGATTGCGGAATCGAGAGAAACTGGCCTATTTACAATCTTCTATCGAGTTATTATAATACGCTTATGAAAATATCCTATTACAGACTAGACGTCCGACTTCGCCCCGGATGGCGATTGCCGCAGGCCAAGACATTAAGGATCGAGAACGGCGATCTAATGGGTGTGAATAGTTCCCTGCCCTTGGACCCCGCAAAATGGAAGGACCCACCGCATGTGGCGTTCGCCAACCTTGGGTATGACCCCGCGCGACGCGTCGGCGTTGCTTCCGACGAAGACATTATTTGGTTCACATCGTATTACGGACCGCTAGACGTGATGCAGGGCCAGGGAGCAGTTACAGAGCAGGCGACTCCCTCAGACGTACTGGAAGCGGCAAAGAGGATATTTGCGCCTTCAAACGAGGCAGAACCTTTCTGGCTATCCCTTGGCGACCTCCGGTTCCTACAAGCCCAGTTGCAAACCGCGTGGAAGGAAAAGAATCCCAGTTTGTTTATAGACCCACAGAATTCCGCCAAGTCCTTCGGATATGATTTTCTTCCCGTCACGTGGCAGGTGAAGGGCAGTCAACTGGAGATGTGCCCCGCCAGCTGCTTCCACTACATGGGAATACTCTTGACACGCGATCTCGCCGAAAAGCGCACAAGGGTGTGCCAGAACCAGACTTGCCCTGCCCCATATTATGTAGCCGGACGACGTGACTCTAAATTCTGCTCACATCCGTGCGCCGCAACAATCAGCCAAAGGAACTTTCGCAAGAGGCATCGGAGGAAAAAATGAAAGGCAATCGCAGCAGTCAATCCGCGCGGGGCCAGTGGAAGAAAGACAAGAGCGAGCGGGGCATCTTTCGGCGCGGCAAGATCTGGTACATCCGCTTCTCGGAGGGCGGCGGCAAGGTTCGTGTCGAGGCGGTCGGCCCCTCAAAGGCACTGGCGATCAAGGTTTGCGCGAAGCGGCGCACCGAGGTGGCCGAGCGGCGCTTCTTTCCCGCCAGCGGCGTCTCGTTTGAGGAGATCGTCGACAACGCCATTAAACGCGCGCGAGACAGATTCAAGATCAACCACCCGGAAAAGCAGTTCAAGGCCGGCAACTACGACATCGTGAAAGGCTGGTTCCCCAAGCGCGCCGCCGACAGCCTGACCACCTCGGAAATTGCCGAGAAGCTGAGCGGCCACACGAATGTCCCCGCGACGTTTAATCGGTTCCGCGTCGCGATCAGCCACGCGTACAAGATTGCCCTTGAGAACAAAAAGGTGACGGAGAATCCGGGGCGGCTCGTGAGGATGCAGAAAGAAAATAACGAGCGCGTGCGGTACCTGAATCAGTTCTCCCCGCCGCGCGGCAAGGGCGAAGAAACCCGGCTTCGTGAATCCCTCCGCAAATTGTACCCCGACAAGGAACCGGAGATCGATCTCGCCCTCCACACCGGCATGAGGTGGAGCGAACAATACGGGCTGCGCTGGCCAAACGTTGACCTCACCCGCAACGACATCAAGATCGTTCGACCCAAGGGCGGCAAGGATCAGCGCATCCCCATCAACGCCAAGGCGCGGCGCGCCGTCGAGGAGCTCAGGGCCCTCGCGCCTAAATCGGAGTTCGTGTGCCCGGCAAACGACTACGACCAGCACCGCGGCTGGTGGCTGGCCGTGCTGAAAGCGGCCGCCCTAGGTGACTTCCATTGGCACGATCTGCGGCACACGTTCGCCAGTCGGCTGGTAATGAACGGCGTGGACATTTTCACCGTCTGCCGATTGATGCGGCACCAGAACATTCAAACCACGATGCGGTATGCACACCTCGCCGACAAGCACCTCGCCGCAGCGATTGGGCGGCTGGAAGGTGTTACAGCAGGTGATACAAGCCGCGGGGCGTCCCGAACCCACGCTGCTTATTTGCAATGATCCAAAGGGTTTAGTTGGTGGGCCCGCCAGGATTTGAACCTGGGACCAACGGATTATGAGTCCGCTGCTCTAACCGCTGAGCTACGGGCCCCGCCTACTTCTCAAGATACTACAAGAGAAAGACTTCGTGCAGCGATTCAGCTCATCGTAGCTACCCCGCCGGCCCATCTAAGTGTCTAACAGCAGTTTCGACGCACACAAATGGACATCGCTTCAAAAAGGGAATAGCATGCGCGATGGATGGTTAGCCAACTGCTCCGTGGAGACCGAAGAGGATGACGCAACGTGTGAAATCAGAGGAACTCATCGCACTCGCGTTGGACTCTTTCCAGATTGAATTGCCTTCCTGGGGCTTCGCAAATACTGGTACACGATTCGGCAAATTTCTGCAGCCGGCCGCGGCTGCGACCATCGAGGAAAAATTCAGCGACGCGGGAGAAGTCTACCGCCTGACAGGGGTCTGTCCTACGATCGCCTTGCACGTTTTGTGGGACTTGCCGGACGGGGTTGCCGATGTCGCGAATATCGGGCCGCTGGCCGAAAAATTCCGCGTGCGGCCAGGCTCCATCAACCCGAACGTGTTTCAGGATCAACTCTACAAGCATGGTTCCGTGGGCAGCCCGGATCCTGCCGCACGAACCGCTGCGATGGCTCATCTTCTGGAAAGCGCAGACTTAGCCAAGCAACTGGGCAGCCGCGACGTGTCTCTGTGGTTTGCGGACGGTTCCAACTATCCTGGAACGGCGAATATACGCCAGCGCCGAAAATGGTTCGAAGAAAGCCTCGTAAAACTTCATGAGCGACTTGGTCCTGATCAACGAATGCTTGTGGAATATAAACCGTTCGAACCAGCGTTCTATCACACCGACATTGCGGACTGGGGAATGGCATTGTTGCTCGCGAAAGAGGCGGGACCGAAGGCCAAGGTGCTCGTGGATACCGGTCACCACTACCAGGGACAAAACATCGAGCAAATCGTGGCATGGTTGCTCGCTGACGACATGCTTGGCGGGTTTCACTTCAACGATCGCCGTTACGCCGATGATGACTTGACGCTCGGCTCCATCGATCCCTATCAAATATTTAGGATATTCCATGAGATTTTCTATTTTGAATGGGAAACGGGCAAGGGTGCGGACGTGGCGTACATGATTGACCAGAGCCACAATTTGAAGGGCAAGATCGAGGCAATGATCCAGACGGTGACGACCGCGCAAGAATTGTACGCGAAAGCGGCGATTGTTGATCATGAAAAGCTGGCCGCGTGCCAGGCGAAATGCGCGCTCGTGGACGCGGAGGTCTGTCTCAAGGAAGCCTTCTCAACGGATGTCCGGCCGGCAATCCGGGAATGGTCACGTTCCAAGGGCTTGCCGGAATATCCGATGGACGCGTTCCGCAAAAGCGGGTACCTCGAACGGATCACCGAGATGCGCAGCAAGCGAAACGCAGCGTCGGTATCGAGTTATGCATAACGCTGCGGGACCGCGCGTTCCCTCCTGAAAAATATGTCAGAAACATCTGGCGGGTCCACATACCTCGCATTCGACCTGGGCGCCGAGAGCGGCCGCGCCATTCTGGGGCGATTCAATTCCGGGCTTTTGTCCCTTCAAGAGATTGGCCGATTCCGAAACGACCCGCTGATCAGCAATGGCGAACTGCACTGGGATGTGCCGCGTTTGTGGCACGAAATGCGATCCATACTAAGTTCCATCGGCACGCGCGGCGTAAAACACCTGGATGGAATTGGCGTCGACTCCTGGGGCGTGGATTACGCTCTTCTGGGAGAGAATGGCGCACTGCTCGAAAATCCATTTCACTATCGCGATTCTAGAACTCGCGGTGTGATGGAACGCGCACTTAAGATTCTGACGCCGGAATTGCTTTACCGAGTGACGGGAATACAATTTCTGCCATTTAATACGTTGTACCAGCTATATGCAACTCAACTACTAGCGCCAAGCAAATTGGAAACAGTCAAACATATCGTGACCATCTCAGACTTATTCAGTTTCTGGCTGACCGGGAAAATCGCCTGCGAGCGCACCAACGCGTCCACTACGCAATTCTTCGACGTCCACAAACGAGAATGGTCCATGGAAATCCTGCACAAACTGGGAATTCCCACCCACATGCTTCCGCCTCTCGTGGAGGCGGGCACGATCCTTGGGAACCTTCTTCCCGAGGTGGCCGCCGGCAATGATGCTCTCGCGAGAACCTCTGTGATTGCTCCTGCTTGCCACGATACCGCCTCTGCGTTTGCAGCAGTGCAGTCTGGCAAGTCTGTAGCTCTGATCAGTTCGGGAACGTGGTCGTTGTTGGGCACGGAGTTGAGCAGCCCTGTTGTCACGGACGAAGCTCGTCGTTTGAATTTCACAAACGAAGGCGGCGTTGGCGGAAGTGTGCGGCTGCTGAAAAACATCTGTGGCTTGTGGCTTCTGGAGCGCTGCCGTAAAGATTGGCAGAGCGAGGGCAGAACCATTGAATATCAGGAGTTGTTCGCGTACGCTGCGGCTGAGCTGCCGCTGCAGCACATAGTCAATCCGGATGACAGCTCTTTCGTTTTCCCAGAACACATGCCGCAGGCAATCTCAGCGTTCTGCGCAAACAGTGGACAACCGAAACCCATCGGACCGGGGTCGGTAACTCGCACTATCTTGGAAAGTCTGGCACTGAAATATCGCCAAGTCCTGGAATCACTCGAAAGTTTGGAGGGAACGAAGTTTCAGGAAATCCGTATCGTAGGCGGAGGCTCGCGCATCGATCTGCTCAATCAATTCACTGCAGATGCCACCGGGCGCCGCGTTCTTGCCGGCCCCGTCGAAGCGACGGCACTTGGAAATCTTGCCATGCAAATGGTAGCGACGGAAGCCGTAACCTCACTTAGCGAAGCACGCTCTATCATCTCGGCAAGTTTTCCAGCGCGACTCTTCGAACCGAAGGATCCTGATCGATGGAAGGAAGCGTTCGAACGTTTTCGTACGCTATCGGCCAACGCCACCGACTGACACACGTGACCATTTACCGGAGAAAAGCTTCAGGCAGTCCCCCGTCGACAGGAATGATGTGACCGGTGGTGCAACGCGATTGTGCGCTAGCCAAAAACAAAATGGCGCGAGCGCAATCCGCTGGTTCGACCGGCTGGTGCGTTAAAGTTCGCTGCGCGTAAAAATCTGCCAACAGAGAACGTAACTCGTCATCTGTTTGATCTTCGCGAAATGCAATTCCATATTTCTTAAGGGACGCGATCACGCGATCACGAGGAAACATCGTCGAACCCTTGACCACAGCCGCAGGGCTCACGCCGTTCACGCGAACTCGCGGCGAAAGCGAGACGGCCAGCTCGCGTATGAGATGGCTCACTGCCGCTTTGCTAACGTCGTAAGCTTCGCTGCCGCGTTTGGAAACCACCGCGTTGGCCGAACTAGTGAAGACCAACGATGCGGCGAGGTTCTGCTTGGCAAAAATCGCGGCAGCTTCATCGGCCAGCAAATAGTTGGAAGTAACGTTGAGATCGAGCGTGCTGTGCCACTGCTCATCCGAGATCCGCCCATCCGGAGAGGACGGAAACAACGCTGCGGTGTTGATCAAACAATCGAATCCGCCGAACGCCGCGGCCACAGCATGCAATCCGCGCCAAATGGATTCGCGGTCGCGAATGTCGACCGCCAACACAAATACATTTTCTTTACTGCAAAATGCCGCGACTTCCGCCGCGACGGCCAGCGCAGCTCCAAGATCGCGGTCGGCTACCACTACATGCGCACCGCGCTGTGCCGCTTGCAGTGCAGCTTCGCGCCCGATTCCGCTACCACCGCCAACGATGACGAATACTTGGCGGCTGAACTCTTTCTCCGGCGGCTGGCGGCGGAGTTTGGCTTCTTCGAGTGCCCAATACTCGATGCGAAATGCTTCCGAAGGCGGCAGCGCGACGTAATTATGTTTCACACTAAACGCGGAGTGCGGAGCCGCAGGTCCAGCCTGCGGCACACTGACGGGCGGGGTTCCCCCTTCGAGGGCCGTAGCTCCTTCCATCACGTGAATTGCGTTAGTGTAAAATTCTCCAGTAATGCGCGCTTCCGTCTTGCTCTTGCCAAAACTAAACATTCCCACACCCGGTACGAGCACGACTGTAGGGTTCGGGTCGCGAATCGCGGGAGAATCAGCGGTGGCGTGCTTTCCATAGTAGAGCCGATATTCCTCGCGGTAATTCTTGATCGCCGGCTGGATGGCAGCGTGAAACTCTGCAATATCGCCTTGAGGATTCCACTCAACAAATAGCGGTCGAATTTTCGTGCGTATAAAATGATCGGGACAACTGGTTCCCAGATGTGCCAACTCAGCGGCCCAATTCGAATTAACAAATTGCAAAACTTCCGGCAAGCCGCTGTAACTTCCAATCAGACGCTTCTCCCCGGAGACCAGGCCTCGAATCACGGGAAAGATGCTGCTGGCAATCGCTCCTCGGTCTTGACGCGTCGCGTAACGCTGACCGCCGAAAACAGAACTGGGTTTGCCCTCAGCAGCATGGCCAAGCACAAACTGCCCGATCTGATCGATGATCGTAATTGTGCTGAGATAGCAGTCCCGTTGTGTTTCACCCCAAGTGAATAGTCCGTGTCCCCCGAGCACGATGCCGTCGCAATCTGGGTGAGCCTTCACCGCATTCTCCATCATCAGGCCCAACTCAAATCCAGGACGCTGCCAGGGAACCCACACGAGATGATGATTAAAGCGTCGATTGAATTCCGCAAGGCGTTCAAGTCCGTTAGCCGTTGCAGCCAGCGCGATGCCCCAGTCAGGATGAAGATGATCAACATGACGAAAAGGAAGAAAAGCATGCAAAGAGGTGTCGATGGAAGCGGCCACGCTGTTCTTCCCAAAAGCACAGATGGGATAAAAATCCACTATCTCGTCTTCGTAGGCGACGCCGCGATAGCGGCTTTTGAGGCTAACAAGTTTGTCCAGGAAAAGAGTGGCAAAGCCGCTGCGCTGAATGCTTCCCAGGTCGCCGCCACTCCCTTTTACCCACAATACTTCGGTGGAAGCGCCGCTGACAGGATCGGGCTCGACAATTTTCGAGCTGGTATTTCCGCCGCCAAAATTTGTTATGCGAAGGTCAGCTCCCAGAAGATTCGAGCGATAGCGAAGCAATTCCGGCTCGTCACATTTCGAGGCCAACTCTGCGTCCCAAAGATCTTTCAAATATCGTAGTTCGGGTACCGCGGGCCTGGACGCCTCCATGAACTCCTCCAAGTCGGAAATGCAATCGCTGCAGCGACACTGATTTCACTCAATTGAACAGGGTTATCTTACATGACGCAATGGTTGTGAGCGAAGAGCACACGCTTCCGAACACCGCGAAAATATTGCCTGGCTGAACTCCCATCGAGTATCATCCGGCGGCGGCCGGGTTCGCAAACTCCCTGGCCGCCCGCAGGCTTCACATGCCTCCTTCCTCATTGTTGGAGATCAGCGGAATCTGGAAACACTACGGCGCCACCGTGGCGCTGCGTGATGTCTCTGCATCTCTTGGAGCGGGAGAAATTCTCGCGCTAATGGGGCACAACGGCGCAGGGAAATCGACTCTGGTGAAAATTCTCGCAGGATCGGCGCGGCAAGACTCCGGTGGGATTATTGTGGAAGGCAAAACGCTTTCGGGCGGAGTGCGTGAGGCGCGCGCCGCTGGGATTGCTGTGATTTATCAGGACCTGAGTCTATTTCCCAAGCTTACGGTTGCGGAAAATATTGTCGGAGAACCTGCCGGCCAGTTCCGTTATTCGTTTCGCGCTTCGAAACGCGCTGCTGCTGCAAGCCTGGAGCGGATCGAGACGAATTCCCCGCTTCTTGCGTGTCTCGACCGCAACGTGGAAGATCTCCCTCTCGCTATGAGGCAACGTGTGGCTATCGCTCGTGCACTTGCCTACGATTCGCGAATTCTCATTCTGGACGAACCTACAGCCGCGCTCTCCCTGCAGGATACCGATCACCTGCTTACGTATCTGCGTAAACTTGCCGCGGGCGGCGTCGGAGTAATTTTTGTTAGCCATCGCCTTTCCGATGTACGACGGATCGCCGACCGTTACTTGGTTTTGCGTGATGGCGCTGTTGCGCTTTCTGCAACCCCAGATGAACTCAGCGGAAACGCGTTGGCGCGAGCCATGTTCGGCGAGGCTAAGGAAAATGTCGCCGGTAAACCTGATCGCGCACTCGGCCAGAAGCAGAGTAGCGTGCCGCAGGACACGCTAACGGTGCGCAATGTGACTCGTCGCGGAGAATTCAGCGACATTTCTCTCACGCTGCGCTCGGGCGAGATCGCTGTGCTTACCGGCTTGACTGGATCAGGCCGCACGGAGTTTGCTGAATCGCTGGTAGGTTTGCGGCGTTTTGACTGCGGCGATCTGTGTATGTCCGGAAAACGACTGATTTTTTCTGGCCCCCGCAGCGCGATGCGCCGCGGATTGGTCTATGTTCCAGAAGACCGGCTGCGCTCCGGTCTTTTTGTTCGGCGCAGTACGGCGGAAAACTTGGTGGGCGCAACCGAACATCAACGGGCGCGCCTTGGTTTTTTGAGTACGGACACCGGCAGAGCTACTGCGCGAATTTCCGATTTCGGCATACGCTGCCAGGGACCGACTTCGACACTTGAAACTCTCAGCGGTGGGAATCAACAGAAAGTCCTCCTGGCGCGCTGGCACATGGCCAGAGCACACATTTTGATCCTCGATGAGCCCACCGCGGGTGTGGACGTCAGCGCAAAAGCAGAAATTCACGAGAGGCTACGAGAGTGGGCCGCGGCCGGAGCAGCTCTACTGGTCATCAGCTCCGAAACGGACGAGGTTCTGGACGTCGCTGATCGCATTTTGGTTTTTCATGCGGGGTCTCTAGTCTTAGATAAGCGCCGCACAGAAATAAACCGCGAACAATTGATGGCCGCTATGTTGCACGGCAACGCTCCGGTGGAACAAGCGCCGGCGCGGAGCGAGTCGTAATGTCATCGAGATCGAGGGCCTCCGAACGGTCGCGCCTGAATTTTCATCGCCACGAAACGAAACTAGCCACCCTTCTGCTCGTCCTGGGAATTGGACTCGCCATCACCGCCCCAAGATTTTTTTCGTCGGTAAATCTGGCGCTCCTTGCGAGAAGCTTGGGAGTCTTGCTCATTCTTTCCGTTGGCATGCTAAACGTAGTTCTGGCGGGAGGAATCGACGTTTCCGCAGGCGCTATTCTGGCAGCGGTAAGCGTCGTGCTGGTGCGCCTCGGAAATCATGGCCTCCCGGCTTCCATCGTCCTGCCGCTGGGCCTGCTAACAGGCGTTGGACTCGGCGCAATAAACGGGGCATTGATTGCGGAATTGCAAATCCCTCCGATCGTAGTCACTCTTGGCACCGCGGGCTTGTTTCGCGGATTGCTCCTCGAGTGGACACAAGGAGAATGGGAAAGTTCTATTCCGCCTTGGCTAAACGCCGTCGGAAGCCCGCGCTGGGGTGGCTTGGACGCTTCCGTGTTGGCAGCGGCGCTAGCGATGCTCGCTGCAGCTTGGATCCTTCATCGCACGCAGATCGGCCGCGCCCTGTTTCGATTCGGGGATTCGCCAATCGCCGCTGCCCGCACCGGAATTTCCCCGCGGCAACCCATTTACTTCGCGTACATCTCGCTTGGCTTACTGACCGCCATCGGCGCGATTTTTTATGCCGCACAGCTCGGCGCCGTCCAAGGCAACGCCGCCAATGGCTACGAACTCACCGTCATAGCCGCCGTCGTTCTTGGCGGCGCGGATATTTTGGGAGGCCGTGGCAGCTTGTTCGGCACATTTCTGGGAGTCTTACTTCTCTGTTCGCTGCAGCAAGCGCTGGTGCTTCTCCACGTCGCCACTTATTGGCAAAACATCGCCACCGGCGCGATCGTACTGATCGGCGTAATCCTGAGCAGCGCCCCTCGTCTTCAACGAAAGCTTCTCCTTCACCAGAGTCCTTCCGCATGAATTCCTCCTCATCCATGTCTCTAGGCAATTTCGAGAATCCCCAATCGAAATTCGCAAAGCGAATGATCGAGCTGCGCCTATCGAGAAATTTGCAGCCCGGCGTCGTCTCGCTGTTGGTGTTATTTTTCTGCATCTACGCCGGCTACCGAAGCGGAGATTTTTGGTCGGCTCTGAACTGGCAGCTTCTCGCGCAACCGCTCGCCGAAGCAGGGTTGGTTTCTCTCGGGATGATGTTCGTTATTGCCTGCGGAGGAATCGATCTTTCCGCTGGGGCGATTGTCGGTGTGGCGGCGGTAACAGCGGGTATAGCTGCGCATCACAACTTGCCCGTTCCGACAATCGAAGCGGCCGCGCTCGGGGCAGGAATACTCTGCGGCGCATTCAACGGTTTTCTGATCGGCGTTCTCCGTCTCTCATCCATCCTTGTCACTCTCGGCAGCATGATTCTCTTCAGCGGTGTAGCATTGGCCCTCAGCAATGGAAACAGCTTCGCGGGTTTCCCAGAAAGTTTGCTGTGGTGGAATGACGCAACGTTGTTAGGCATCCCCGTCGAATTTCTTCTGTTCCTCGCAACCGGCGCTGTTGCCGCAATTCTTCTGCGCTACACGTTGTGGGGGCACTATGTCATCGCCATCGGCAGCAACCCCATCGCCGCGAGATATTCAGGCTACCCAGTCGCTCTCACTCTGTTTGGCGTTTACACTTTGCAGGGACTGCTGTGTGGGATGGCCGGCATACTTCTGGTGGCGCGGCTTGCAAGCGCTCGCGCCGACATGGGGCAAGGTTTAATGTTGATGGCCATCGCCGCCGTAGTCCTCGGCGGCGCACTTATTGTGGGAGGTTCGGCTTCCGTCGCGGCAACGCTGATTGGCGTTGCTGCGTTCTACATCGTTCAAGACGGCTTGCTTCTCCTCGACGTTCCACCTTTTGTTCAATACGCTCTTACCTCGGCCATGTTGCTGGTAGCGGTCGCCGCAGGAAATCTCTTGCGCGGAAACCGTGAGGATCGGAGATGAGGCCGAGCCAACGCAGCCGATTCTCAAGTTTCACCCTGGCCGTATTTCTTCTGGCAACAGGCTGTTCGCGCCTGCCTCGCAATTCAAAAACACTCTTCGTGATGGTGCCGAAACTGGTCGGCATCCCGTACTTCAACTCCGCACGCGACGGCGCATCGCAAGAGGCAAGCCGGCTAGGCCTTCATTTTTTCTATACCGGCCCCACCGCAGCGGACGCCAGCCTCCAAGTCGACGTTATCGCCGGATTGCTGGCGAGACATCCGGCGGTGCTCGCCGTCTCCTGCGATGATGCCAACGCACTCGCTCCGGTACTGCGCCGCGCCCGCCGCTACGGCATCCCCGTGCTGACCTGGGATGCCGACGCGCAACCGGACGCTCGCGATTGGTTTGTCAGCCAGGTCGAGGACGAAACGCTGGGTCGCCACGTCATGGATGTTCTAGCCGAACAACTCGGCGGCCGTGGGCAGTACGCCATCATTACCGGTTCGTTGACCGCGTCCAATTTAAACGCCTGGCTCTTCTGGATGAAAAAACAACAGCAGGAAAAATACCCAGAGATGGAATTGGTTGCTGTAGTTCCCGGAAATGACGACCAGCAGCAATCTTTCGTGCAGGCGCAAAGTTTGGTGCAAGCCTACCCGAATTTGCGAGGATTCATCGGAAACAGTTCCGCCGCGCCGCCTGCGATCGCGAGAGCCATCGAGCAAGCAGGACTCTCCGGCAAAATTGCCATTGCCGGGCTCTCGACACCCAATCTGATGCGGCACTACATCGAAAACAAAACAGCGAAGACGATCACGCTATGGGATCCCGGCAAACTAGGCCGGCTGACCGCCGCCGTGGCAGCGATGATGCTCCGTCACGAAACTCCGCGTGACGGTATGGACGTTCCCGGCATCGGGCAAATACGCGTGTTCCCGGAGGCGCGCAAAATAGTGATGGGCTCGCCGCTGGATTTTACGCGAGACAACATCGGCCAGTACTGGTTCTGAGTGCAACTTCGTCCCGGAATCAAACGAGTCCAAGACGTTGCGCACACGAACGCAATATTTCCGATTCCCATACGGGTCGTTCCGGGCTCTTAGGATGCGTCCTCGTCGAAGGAATCCTTCCGGTCAGATGCAAAAATGCCGCCGCCGAATGTTTATAAGCAGGAACTGGCTCGCGAAAAGCCACGTTCCCCAGATACTGCAGCGCATCCGAAACCGCGTAGTACGCAGGGTCACCGGCTTTCCAAAGATTGTCTCGCTCTGCAAATTTTTCTGGAGCAAATGTTGCAAGTCCCAGCAAATAGTCAGAACCGTATTCAATCATGTTGATGCCCAGATCGTTGCCGGTATAAATGCGAAAATCCGGGCGGCGCGCGTCGCGCAGACCGAGCCGTTCCAACTCCACAAGCCGATCCAGCGATGAGTGTTTTATCCCCTTCAGTTCGGGGATATCCATCAAACCCTCCACCGTGTCTGCGTCGAAAATCTCCCCGTTAGGCGCGAACATGCGTCCCAGTTCAAAGCCAAGTACGTGCGGATATCCGTAACACGCTGCTTGATACGCCGCCACTTTTTCTTTGGGAGTCTTTCCGTGCAGCCTCGCTGTTTGAAACAAAATGGGAATGCCGCCAGCTTTGACGATCACATCCATCTGCTGCCTGTATAGCGCAACAACCTCGCCGTCGCGTCCTTCGATATAAGCGCCAGCAACAAACGGCACTCCGTCGCCAAGCGCTTCACGGGTCCAACCAAGCACCTCGAGTTTCTCTGCATCGCTCAGATAATTTACGTAACCCGTGTCCATGTTGACTGCGTTCATCAACCCCGCACGCTGTGTTGCCGCGAGATGTCGCTGAAAGGCCGCGACAGCCACTTGACCTCCCGTCTCGTAAGGCAAAAGCGCGGCCGCGATGCCTTGCACTTCGCGATTTAGTCTTCGCCGCTCCTGTATCGTTTTGATGGTCATTCCAGGATTTCCCTGTCTCGTCTCGACAATCCGCGCCATTATCTCCGCGCTTTGGCAACCTTAAGAAGTTCCGACGCCGCCGATTTTTTGTAGTAAGCGTCCAAGGGGTAACATCCAGACGGCAGTCCATTACGCGGAGCCGTTGTGCAATCGCTGAATGTTCTGCAAACGAGCTTGTGTTGAAGCGCCCGACCCTCCACCACATCGGAAAGCATTTCCGGATAACTCAGCACCATTCGCCCCAATCCTACTGAATCCACCCATCCCAAACGCACCGCTGCCTGCGCCACATTCGGCAAAAAATCCTGTAAGTAACTGTACGCCGTCCCAGCAATAATAAGTTTCGGGAAATGTTGCTTTAGCTGCCGCACCACTTCCATCTGTCGCGCTACACCGATCAACGGATCTTCCGGCGGCTGATATCCATCCGAAGGCGGATAAAACGCCGGCCGCTGAATGTGCGGACAATAGTAAGGACTCCCTGCTGTAACGTTCACGAGACAAATATCCATTTCCTCCAATAGAGCGAAGAAGCGCATCGTCTCGCTAAGATCCGGCTGCGTAGGATCGTTCTGGTTAACTCCGAATCCCCACTGGTAAGGAATCAAATTCTGATGTTCCACCGGAACCCCAGGCCCCAACTTTCCCGGTATCGAAAGTACAGGATCTGGCCGAAAAGGAATCGCGTCAAACGCCGAAAGCCGTACTCCGATTCGCAATCCAGCAGAAGCCGAGCGTATTCCCTGCACCACTTCCCTCAGAAATCGCGTGCGATTCTCAAAGCTTCCGCCGTACTTCCCTCCCCGAGTGTGGGCGCTGAGAAATTCGTGTCCCAAATAGCCGTGGCAATGCTTGATGTCCACAAAGTCAAAGCCCAGTTCGCTTGCCATCCGAGCAGCGCGATGAAATTGCTCGATGATGTCTTCGATTTCCGCGTCGGTGAGCAGAGGATACTCCGGAGACAAATTCAGCCGGCGGTCCAAAATGGGATGACGGTACAAGATGCGCGGCTCAGGGCGACTCTTTTGGTTCGGACAGCTGTAGCGCCCCGAATGCGTCAACTGCAGTCCAATCAAAAGGCCGTCATCCGAACCTGAAACCTCTCGGTGCTCCGCAATGAGCGCCGCTTTCAGCCGCGCCAGACCTGCTTGCGTGTGCGAAGCAGCTAAAAGTTGATTCGGATTGGCGCGCCCCTCATGACAAACAGCAACCGCTTCGCCGCCCCAGATCAGCTTTGCTCCGCTGCGTCCGAATCGCTGCCATCGGCGTAGCGTATGTTCGCTGGGATTGCCATCAGGCGTTCCGTCCCAGCCTTCCATGGGATTAATCGCGATACGATTGCCAATTTTGATTCCTTCGCGAATGATCGGCTGCGCCAAGGGAGACTCCGACCCACGAATCAGCTCAGAATCACATGGAATTTTTAAGTGCAGCGCCGCGAGATACTCCTGAAAATGCGCGATGTCTCGAACGCTGCCCAAACGCGAGATTTCGGTTGGGTTCATGCAGCTCCGCAACGGGAGAGAAAAAATTTATCGGCGGAATTCTCGAACGTCGAAGCTAGACATCGCACAAATCCACCGCTTGCCGCAGAGAGGTTAGGGGATCGCGCGAAGGCACGAACTCATGTGCCACGTAGCCTTGGTAATTGGTTGCAGCGATTCCGCGCATCACTCCATCCCACTGCACTTCCTGCGTCCCGTCGAGTTCATGCCGGCCTGGAACACCACCCGTGTGAAAATGACCAATCCACTGGATGTTCTGCTGAATGGTACGAACCAAGTCACCTTCCATGATTTGCATGTGGTAAATGTCATAAAGCAATTTGACGCGCGGCGAATTCACCGCCTGCACCACTTGTACTCCCCACGCCGTGTGGTCGCACATATAATCTTTGTGGTCTACCTTACTGTTGAGGAGCTCGATGCAGATGGTGACGCCGTAGTCTTCGCCGATTTTCTTCACACGGTTGAGACCAATAATAGTGTTTTTGGCGCCTTCCTCGTCGGACATGCCCCCGCGGTTTCCGGAGAAAGTGATCACGTTGGGCACGCCGGCTTTGGCGGCGATCGGAATGTATTTGCGAAAACCCTCCTCGATCTTCGCGTGGTTTTCGACACGGTTCATGGCCTTGCCAATTTCGCCGCCGTCGGCATAGCCCATGCTGCAAACCAAGCCATGACGCGCGGGTACTTCGTACTCATCCGGATTCAGCAGATCGACGCCCTTCAAACCAATCTGCGCTCCGTAAGCACAGAGCGCATCGAGTTCAATCCCCTTGTAGCACCAGCGCGAAACGGATTGCTTGATGTGACCCTTGCGCGGGATCGGAATCTTCTGCTCCTGCCAGGACATGGATGGAATAGAAGCCACGGTGGCTCCTGAGATAGCACTCTTCAGCATCATGCGCCGCGATAGTTTAGTCATGGGAAATCCCCCAAAGTGTACCGGAGAACGCCGAATCGGTGCGAGTACAGTTCTCTGCATTTCTACAGACACGATCGCTTTCCAGCAGATCGACCGTCGCGCAACATGAAACGTTTAACCCGAGTTGCGACCAAATTTTCGTCATTCTTCTCTCCTCCTTGTTGTTCACGAAATATTTCAGGTCATCCAGGCAAGCAACTTCTGGAGATCAACTGGCGTAGTAGACACGGTCCCGCGAGGCATCGAAGGGCCAATGCCCACCGCTTCGCCGTGATTCTCGAACCACACCAAGAACGATGATTGCTCGGCTCCCGTCAGCCGTTGCTGGTTCAACCAGTTGTAATACGCTCCCATATCCGCATCGACCAGCGACCCCATGGGATCGAGTTCCACACGGCTGTCGGCACTAGCGGCCAACATTTCGTTCATTGGCTTCTGTCGTTGTCGCGGGGCAAAACGGACCAGCAGAGTAAGCGGCTGCGCGCGCCGCAGCGCTTCGCGTGCCGCCCATTGTGCGAAAGTTGTGCTGAAAATTTGCGTCCCTGAGCCCTCCGTCAGCAGCTTCACCTGAAAGCGATCCAGCACTGCGCCTTGATCGAGGCCAAGATCAGCGGGACGTATCTGTGCGAGCAACGTGCGCAACGTCTCCGGCCCCATGCCGGGCCGCTCGATTTCCACTCGTATTTTGCTCGACAAAGCTGCGCGCGCCGGCCCGAGTTTCTGATAAGAGACACACGTAATCGCGGAGTCGTGCGTCGCTTCTTGCCCTCCATCGATATACCAGTGGCTCTGAGCAACGGGATGGGCCTTGGCCCGAGCAGCCACCGCTTCCAGAATCTGCTTTAACCCGTTTTCCGGTTGCACGCGGCTGTAATAGACGCCATGCGGACGAAGTTTACGAAATAGCGGCCCTTCTGGAGTCGTAACGCCTTGACCGATGACAGTGATTCCCAATCGGGGCATCGCCGGAGGTTCCGGCGGCACCACCTCCCGCAAACGGTCCGCGTAAGCGAGCGCCGCGACTCGAAACGCATCCAGCTGGTGCGTCGTCCAGAGGTACGCCGAGAGTTGCTCAACATACTGTGCCGGCGCATTTACCCAATCGAATTGTTCTAGCTGCGAGGAAAGACGGATTTGCGCGAAGCCTTGAAACCAGTCCTTTGTCTGTTCGGGCGAGAGCGAACTCAGATTCGCCAGCTCCCTCTCGATCGCTCTACGCTCCGCAGGAAACTTGAAATCGTAATCGATAACCTCCCGCAACAGGCTCGGCAGAAAACTCAGTGGAAGCCTCTGCAGCGCGGCAAGATTGTCAGTAGCGAGTTTTCGAGCTTCCGGCGGGTAGCCGCTGAATCGCTCGGTCTTGAGGTCGATGGAATGCATAGAGTCACGCAAGCTCAATGATCGGCTTGCCTTGCGCAAGCGACGCATCAAACCCGAGGATCGATCCAATCGATGGCACAAGATCGGTGGAATCCAGTGGGCGATCGATGACCACACCTTCTCGAACGCCAGCTCCCATCGCCATCATCCACGTGGTACGAGAGAGCGCATCGCCCGTGCGGTGATGCTGAAATCCGTTGCCGCCGGAGTCTTCGTCGGAGTCGCGGCCAAAATCCGGCAAAATGAATAGAGTTGTGTTGCCGGCATATTCCGGTTCGGTCTGAATTGTCTTCCAAAGCTCAGCGCAGAGCCGATCGGTGCGGCGGATGCCCTCGATATAGAGCGAATACGCACCAGCATGCGCGATATCGATATCGTGCAAGGTGATCCATAAAAGGCTTGGGGCGAGTTGCTGCATCAGCTGACGCGTAATGTAGACGGACAGCTCATCGGGACTCGAAAGCGTGCGCGCATGCTTTTTGAAATCGTCCACGGAGAGCTTCAACAGCATCTGCAATTGTTGCAATTCAAATTCGCTGCCGCCAAGCTCTGGCGTGTAAAAGGGCGTCTCGTAGTTGTCGCGCAGTAGATGTTCGTAGTCGGTGCCGCCTGACGTTGCCGCGGTCAAAAGATGCTTGGGCAAAATCACTCGCGCGCCAAAGCCCGGGCCGTAAGAGCGACTGTTGCTTTCGCCAATGCGATTGAACCCGTTACTCGGCGCCACCACCCACGCATCGGACGCGGGACGTTTCAAATCCTTGCGGAAATACTCGAACGCCGTCGGGTGTTCCGGAGGAAGAGACGCAAAGTTGTTGACCGTCTCATAAACTCCCGTGGCCAAGCTGGCGGTAGCCACGTAGTGACCGAGAATGCCTCGATTGATGACCTGCGTGAAAAAGGTGGATTGCGGAATCAGTTCCCGCATCAGATGCGGAATATTTTCCTGGCCTTCCGGGGCAAACGTTTCTTGATCGCGTGCGCCGCCGCCAAAGGTAATGACCACAACCTTCCTTCTCTTTTGGGGAACCCCGGACCTGGCAAGCAGTCCAGACCCGAACAGGCTCCCGCCCAAGGTTACTCCGGCCGCGCTGCGCAAGAACTCCCGGCGGGTAAAGGCAAGTTGCCGGGCGATTTCCAGAGGACTGCGGGTTTGGCAACCGGCTCCCGGAGTCGAGGAACCAGCCAGAATCGTTCCCGTTTTAGAGAGGCCGGTCATGTTGTAGGTCACTGTAAATGCGATGCTTAGCGTAAACTACGCCGCGCAATCATTGAAGTCAAGCATTAGCAAAAAACAAACTCTCCGATCGACATTTTCCCATTTGCGAGGTCTGCTACTTTGGCAAGTCGGGCCTCTCATTTAACTGATTGGTTAAATACAAAGGCCTCTGATCCGCCTTCCACCGATCTGGATTCAGCCGACTATCGACAGTCAAGGCTTGCCTGATGGATTGTCCTTCGCCGCATAGACAAATTGACGAATCTCAGCTCTTTGTTTCTCGATATCCGCAAGGTGCTGTTCTCGCAGCTTCTGGTAAATTTCGATTTGCTCCTGGGCTGGGCCCTTTTGGCCGGTGCGAACATAAGCCTGCCCTAAACGGTAATGGGCATCCCCAAGATCGGGATCCAGATCAAGCGCTCGCAGATATTCCGGGATGGCTTCGGGATACTTACTCTGGTCGGAATAGAGATTGCCTAGCTGCAGGCGCGACTCGGCAAACTTGGGGTCTAGCTCGATGGATTTCTTCAGCAGGGTCTCGATTTGGTGGAGGTCCAGGGTTGGATCCTGAGCCCGTTTTCCCTTCCAGAGGCTCATCGCATAGAAATAGAGGGCTTGGCCATTTCGCGGCTGGAGTTCAGAGTAGCGGCGGAATCGCTGGATGACCTCGTCGGCCTGGCTCGGCGAACTGTCGTAGGCGCGGGACAAAAACAGGTAACAGCTTGGGTCGGAAGGATTTAGATCCGCCGCCCGCAGCAGCGATTTCACAGCCTCGTCATAGTTGCCATGCGCGTAGAGAGCCATCCCCAGGCCTATGGCCAGCCGTTGCGAGTTGGGATAGCGCTGGGCGGCGTCCTGGAAGACCTCTATGGATGGCCCGAGTGTGCGGTGAAGCAGTAGTTCACTGCCCCAATCAAACAAATTGCTCTCGCTGGGTTCGGCGTGAGCGGCGAGTTCGTATTCGTTTGCGGCAGGCACGAACTTGCCATCTTTTTCCTCAACCTCGCCCAGGAGATTGTGGAGCTCGGCGGTGTTCTTGAGTTTTAGAAGTTCCTGGATTTGCCTGCGAGCGTCAGCGAGACGCCCTGTGGAGAGATAGGCCAAGGACAGGTCGTAGCCATTGTCGTAGGAGGTTGGGTCGATGCGCTGGGCAACCTCAAGATAAGGCACAGCTTCCGCGATTTTCTTGGATTGGACGTAGAACTCACCGAGATTGTGATTGGTGTCAAAATTTTGCGGTTCGAGCTCAGCCGCTTTCTTGAATTGCACTCCTGCGGCCTCGATCTTTCCCAAGCGAACGAGATTGGCGGCTAGATTGGTTCGAGCGGGTGCGGAGCGGGGATTCAGCCGCACGGCTTTCTCAAGGTGGGTGTTGGCAGCACTGTCCTTGGATTGCGCGGAATAAACCAAACCCAGAAGTTCATGAACCTCAAAGCTTTCCGGGACCTGCTTGAGCAGCTCCTCCAGCTTTGTAGCGGCCTCAGGGTAATGCCCGGAGTCATATTGAGCGACAGCACCCTGGAATTCGTGATCGAGGTGTTGGTCCTGGCTGGCCTGGGCAGTCACCACGGACGCACAGGCCAAGAGAACTAAAAATACTGCCCTGGTAGAACGGCTTCCGATGAGCACGGCAGTCCTAGGTTATCACCGCATCATGAGGCGAGGAAAGTTCGAGCAAAAAGGGGTTCCCCGCAGAGCGCCCTCGACGAGCACTCTGCGGGGAGGGTGTGGCAAATTTAAAAATAAAGTTTCAGAGCGAACTGGATTTGCCGCGGATCGTAAGGAGCATCGCGCGTGGAACCAATTTCGCCGAAGGTTGAACTGTTGAAATTGCCCGAGTTAGAGATCGCGACAACGCCGTTACCGCCGAAATTGGGAGCGTTGAAGTTCGGGTGATTGGATATGTTGAAGATTTCCGCTCGGAACTGCAGGCGGAATCGCTCGCTCAATGGGATATCCTTGAAGATTGAAAAGTCCAGTCTGTCGAATCCCGGTCCGGCTACCTGCGTGACACCACCGAGACAAGCTGGGCTGTCACCTACTGTACAGGCGGTCGGCTGAGTGAACGCCCCCGGATTGCCATACCAACTCAGGAGCCCATTCGCGTCATTGTGGAGTCCGAGCTTCAATGGTTGTCCGGTAAAGAGAGCGCCGCAACCCAAGCCAGATGCGGTACCGCTGGGGCAGCCAATGCTGATCGGCTGGCCACCCTGGAAAGTGGAACTCCAGTTTATGCTCCAGCCGCCCACGACCTTATCCACAAATCCAGTGGCACCGGTCATGAAGTGCTTGCCCTTACCGAAAGGCAGCTCATAACCGCCGCTGAAGTGGAAAACATTGCGGATGTCGAAGTCCGCCAAGCCATAGTCAAAAGCCATTCCGAGGCCAGGAACGGAGGGCGCACGATAACCTGCCACGCTCCCGCCGTTAAGCAAATCGCCGGCATCCGACATTGTCTTGGACCAGGTATATGTAAACAGGAAGTTTAGACCGTTTGCGAACCGCTGTTCGATTTTGGTCTGGAGCGAATTGTAAGCGCTCATACCGGCAGTGGCCGCATAACTCGAGCCCCGGCCGAAATCCGGAAACGGCACTAGAGACGCTGTAGGCGTGCTGGGCGGCGCAATGCTGGTGGCATTGTTGGAGTTTGGAAACGACTCCAGATGCCGGGCCAGTGAAGTCACGTAGCCGGCTTGCAAAGACAGTGAAGACGTCAATTGATATTGAACTGTTAAATTAGCACCCATCGAGTAGGGCGTGTCGTAATTGAACTGAATTCCGCGCAACGCCAAACCGTTTGCATTGACCAATAGCGGGCTCAATGGCGTGCAAGAAAATCCAGTCTCAAACGTTGCAACCCCGAGCGGCTGACCACCAGCGGTTGGACAGCCCGCGAATGAAGTGCCTTCACTGATTGGAGAAACGTCGTTATTGGAACTGAATTGGAAGTTGAACTGGAAAGGATAGTTTTCGCCGAGGTTCGGTGAAAATCCGCGGTTTTCAAAGCCGTTGTAGAACATACCAAACCCGCCGCGAACAACGAGCTTCGGCGTAAACTGGTAGGCGAAGCCGACGCGCGGAGCCCAATTGTTGTTCTGTGAATGCCCAAGGCCAGCGCCGTATGCATTCGTGCTTTCGCACAGGATATTGTCCGTGGCCAGCAAGCTAACGAAGCTCGCAGAAAGGTTTACGCCCGGGGAGCACGAAGTAGAAAGAGGCAGCAGGTACGCCGCCTGTCCGAACGGCCCGCCGGCTGGGATAAAGTTGGCCTGGTTGCCGTGATGCTCGAAGACCAAGCCAAAGAAGTCGTAGCGCACGCCGAGGTTCACTGTCAGTTTGCGGCTGATCTTCCAGTCGTCGTTGAAATAACCGCCGTAGTAGTTCTTGCCATTGTCCGTGAGGGAAATGTTGGATAGATCCACGGCGCTTGCGCCGCCGACGAAATCCACACCACCGGCCACAGTCGATGCGATGGGCGACAGCAGGAAGTCCGCGCGACCGGTGTTTCCGCTATCAATCGTAGGCACTTCGGTGTAATCGCCGTTGTAGTCAAATTCGCCACGCGACCAAGGCGGTTGCAATGTCGAGAACTTGACGTGCTGAAACTCAAAACCCATTTTGAATGTATGTTTGCCGTAGATCTTCGTGACGCTGTCGGTAAGCTGGAACGTGGAACTAACTTCATCCGAAGGCAGGAAGGCGTTGCTCCCCAGCGTGGATAGGCCATTGATTCCGAAGGCGGGAAGTCCGCCGTTCAAAGACTCCTGAGGGACATCCTGAATCCCAAACTGCGAAGGGATGTCTGTCAGATCGCTGGCGGATGGCGAAACGCGCGTCGTGTGAAGGTAATTGAACCCAGCGCGAACTTCGTTAATTAGAGTTGGAGAAAACGTGTGTGTGTAACCGATCGCGGTCTGTTGCGCGTTGGCAGTTTGATCTCCCTGTTGGAAGCCGCCGCCGTCCGCGACGCCACCGAATATGCCGGGAATGAACTGTGGGTCATCCACCAAGCTGAATCGGAAGAACAGCTGGTTCTTCTCGTTAAAGTTGATGTCCATCCGGGTATCAAAGGAATTGCTGTGTTCATACAACTTTGGTGAGTTGGCGTAGTTGGAGAAGAGCGACCCCACCGCATCGGTAGTCGGATTGGGATACAAGTTCAAAAGCGCGATGGCGTTTGGATCCAAGCGCCCTACGGGAATCATGTTCAAGCCGCAATTCGCCACGGTGTAGGTGAAACCAGCGGGTTCATTAGCGCAGCTACCAAATGGATCGCGCACGAACACGCCAGGAGAAACCTGCCGAGTGGTGGCAGGATCCAGGATGGTACCGGCTGGCATAACGCGCCCCAAAGCGTCGGTAACTGTGCCTGACTGTGCAGCAATGAGGTCCTGGAAGTTGGTGTAACCGCTGGCTCGCTCAGCCGTGCTGGGGACTGAACCGCTCAGAATCGTTCCTTGAACCCGGCGCAAAGCCTGGTAGTCTCCGAACAGAAAAACCTTGTTTTTGCCGTTAAATACTTTCGGAATGTAGAGAGGACCACCGGCGGTAAAGCCGAATTGGTTCTGTTGCAAATCGCCCTTAGGTACTTGATGCTGGTTTTCAAAGAAGTCGGCGGCATCCAGATGGTCGTTCCGGAAAAATTCCCATACGTCGCCATGGAACTCGTTTGTGCCGGATTTGATGGTGGCATTGAGTACGGCGGCGCCAGAGCGGCCAAACTCAGCGCTGAAGTCCGAGGTTTGTACTTTGAATTCTTCGACTGCATCGACCGGCGGGAGAACGACGAAATTCGTGCCATTCAGAAAGTCTACGGTGTCGGAGTTGTTATCGATGCCGTCCAGCAAGTAGTTGTTCTGCGCGGCGCGAAGACCATTCGCTGTGAAGGCGCCGCTTGCGGCGTTGCCGCGCGTGTCTGCTTGCGGGGAGTTAACACCGGCAGAAAGCTGGGCCAGAAAAGTAAAATTCCTGCCGTTGAGAGGAAGATCGTTAACGCTTTTTGAATCGATAACTTGGCCCACGGAAGCATCTTGCGATTGCAGTACAGGTGCAGCAGCGGTGACCTCAACTGTTGTGGTCACGTTGCCCGGTTTTAGGGTGAAATCCGCGACAACATTTTCACCGACGTTCACCGTGACATGGGTCCGAACGATCGTTTCGAACCCTTGAAAAGTGATGTTGAGTTTATAACTCCCGATTCTCACCGGCGTGAATTTATACACGCCATCGTTTCCCGTGGTAGTGGAAAGCGCAGCGTTGGTTCCTTCGTTGGTAAGGGTTACCGTGGCGCCGTGGACGGCCGAACCCGAGGCATCTGTAACGGTCCCCAGGATGGCGCCTGCATCCACTTGCGCGCGGAGCGGCGATACGCACAAAAGCATAAGAACAAATACGGCGGTCATCCCCAGGAATGCACGCCCGAATAGCCTTGAACCTTCCAATCGCTTCATGAACTTCCTCCTGGCACCAGCACAGTGCCGTTTGTAGCGCAAAAAGCACCGACGTGGGCCGTAAGCCCACAATGCCGCACGGCACGCCGCTACTCGCCCTTACGGCAAGCCGTTAGATCGATCATCCTGATCGAACCCATCGGGCTACAGAGCCCAGCGCCTCGCGCCACGAACGTCAATTAATTGGACAATCCCAAAGCCCCGGAATGGATACAAAGCTCACGACCCCAATTAAACGACCGCAAAGCACTTAACCGCTTAACCTGGGTGATATCATGCTATTTTGCATAGTGTCAAGCACTTTTTTTGATTTATACTCTGAGCCGCCGACGGACATTCAGTAATCAGGGCTCTCGTTTAACTTCGGAGTTGGTCGAGGAAAGCTAAATGCAATCGCCATGGGTCTAACGATTCGCGATGTGGCCAAGGCTGCAGGCGTGTCCACTGCGACGGTCTCTAACGTCTTGAACAAGACTGGAAAAGTGGGTCCGCGCACGCACCGCCTGGTGCTCTTGACGGTGAAGCGCCTCGGTTATTTTCCGAATGCTCATGCGCGGCATCTCGCTTCGCGCGACAGCCGCACGCTGGGAATTATTGTTTCGGACATCGTGAATCCTTTCTTCCCCGAGGTCATCAAAAGTTTCGAAACGCGCGCACGTGAACTTGGTTACGACGCGATTCTCAGCGATACGAATTACGATCCGCGTAGAACCCGCGAAGCTGCGGAGCGCATGATGGAGCACAATGTGCGCGGTGTAGCGATCATGACGTCCGAGATCAGCTCGCAACTCATCCAGGAACTGGAACGCAGAAGAATTGCTGTCACGTTCCTTGACCTAGCGCCCGTTCGCGGCTACGTCAGCAAACTGCGGATCGACTACTTCTCGGGAATCAAACAGATTGTCGAGTACCTCCACAAGAGCGGGCACCGACGCATAGCCTTCATCGCCGGGCGGCCAAAACTAAAATCCAACATCGCTCGTTTGGAAGCGTACGAAAATTGCATGCGGGATTTGGGAATGGAGCCAGGACCGATCGTACACGGAGACTTGCGCTACGAGGGCGGCTTGGCGGCGGGCTTGAATATCGCAAAACTTTCTCCAAGACCTACCGCAGTGATGGCGGTGAATGATTTGACGGCCGTAGGTGTCATCAAGGGATTACTGAAAGGTGGTTGCCGCGTGCCCGAAGATATTTCAGTGACGGGATTTGACAATACGCGTCTGGCCGAATACAGCAACCCCTCGCTTACAACCGTGGACATTCATCGGGATATGCTTGGGCAGATGGCAGCCGACGCTCTGCACGAACTGTCCTGCTCTGCCAACCCTCAAGGCCGGGAATACCACATTCCCGCTGAACTGATTTTGCGAGATTCTTCAGGGCCCGCCCCCACTGAGAAGTCCTGATCGGGATTCAGTCATCTTGCGATTCGTACATCTCTGCTTGCGAGTTGCAACTGCGAATGCTTCGGAATCTGCACGTTGCGCTTTGGAACACTTCGCGGCGATGCTAGCATGCAAAGATCGAGCAAACGCGGCGGGAAATATCAAGAATGGTGCGTCAAAAAGACAAAGACCATGCCTTTTCACGGCGCAGCTTACTGAAACGCATGCGGTGGGCGCCGGTGCTTTTCTTGCCTGCGCCTCTCTATTCGTCACCGTTCCGACGGCTAATCGCGGGAACTCCGGGTAACGATGCCCCTGCTTTCGACTATGCCGATTTTCGTGTCACGCCGCACTATCCGGCGAAGTCTCCCCTTGATGATGTTCTGCACAAGGTTCCTCCGGGCTCGGACGAATACATCACGGAGAAGTATGCGTTTGAAATTCTGCGGCACCTTAATGATTGGAGCCGCGCTCTCAAAGCGCTGCCGCCTTCTCTCGATGTTTTGGCGAACTTTTTGGACGCCTCGCTCCAGGCTTCTTCTCTGATTCCCCGCCAGCAAACCGCTCTACGATCGGCGTATGGCATCGAAGTTTTTCGAAAAAAGTTTGCGAACAATACGGTATTAGACCGCGAGCGATTTCTTGAAGAGATCAAGTCTTACTTTGCTTCCATGTCGCGCGTGGAGACGGCGGAGTTCGAAATTACTGGAATCGAGGAAATGGCAGGCTCTCCATCGCGAGTGCGCATCGACATTCGATATGACCTTGTCGGTACCGGGATAGACGCTAAGCGCGAGCAGCATGTGGGACAGTGGCTGACGCAGTGGTCGCATGATGAAGCTGGCGGATGGCGAGTGCTCCAATGGCAGGCGACTGAAGAAACCTTTAGTCGGGCGCGCGGCCCGATATTCATCGACGTTACTTCCCAAGCGCTTGGACAAACCGAATCGTACAAAAAGCAGATGCTTCATGGAGTGGACTATTGGCGCACGGTTTTGGACGGAGCCTGCGGCATCGATATTTACGGCAACAACGGTTTGGCGGTGGGGGACTTCGACAACGATGGACTGGATGATCTTTACGTATGCCAACCTTCTGGACTTCCGAACCGGCTGTATCGCAATCGCGGGGATGGAACGTTTGAAGATGTGACAGCAAACGCCGGAGTAGGCGTGCTGGATGGCACAGCGTCCGCGCTCTTCGTAGATTTTGAGAACAAGGGACTTCAGGATCTTTTGGTGGTTTGTGGCAGTGGTCCCCTGCTCTTTATCAATCAAGGGAACGGAAAGTTTTTGTTGAAGCGCGACGCCTTCCAGTTTGCGCAGCCTCCGCAAGGAACTTTTACGCATGCTGCAGTCGCGGACTATGACCGCGACGGGTGTCTCGATATTTATTTCTGCCTGTACAGCTACTACGTGGGTCTTGACCAATATCACTACCCAGCGCCCTATTTCGACGCCCGCAATGGCCCCCCCAACTTCCTGCTCCACAACGAAGGCAATGCAACTTTTCTGGATCGCACCGAGGCAGCTGGCTTGAGCGTGGATAACAACCGATATAGCTTTGCGTGCGCCTGGGGCGACTACAACTCCGACGGCGCTCCGGATTTGTACGTGGCCAACGACTTCGGGCGAAACAATTTTTACCGCAACAATGGCGATGGGAAATTCACGGTGGTCTCGGCGGAAGCTGGCGTCGAGGACGTCGGCGCAGGGATGAGCGCAAGCTGGTTTGATTTCGACAACGATGGCAACCAAGACGTGTACGTTTCGAATATGTGGTCATCCGCTGGCATGCGAGTCTCGGAGCAAAATAAGTTTCACGAGAAAGATCCGGAGACGGTTCGCGCGCTTTATCGCCAACACGCCCGCGGCAATTCCTTGTATCGAAATCTAGGGAACGGGAAGTTTCAGAATGTAAGTCAGTCGGCGGGAGTGGATGTGGGGCGCTGGGCGTGGTCGTCGGACGCTTGGGACTTCGATCACGATGGCTACGCGGACTTATACATTGCGAATGGTTATATTTCCGGGCCACCGGCTTCCGAACAAAACACTTCACACGGCAACGCGGGCGACGTTTCGAGTTTCTTCTGGCGACAGGTCGTGGCGAATTCGCCCGAGAGTGCGGCGCCTTCCCCAAGGTACGAGCTGGGGTGGAACGCAATTAATGAGCTGATCCGGTCCGACACTTCCTGGAACGGTTACGAGCGAAACGTCTTCTATGTGAACAATCGCGATGGAACTTTTTCTGATGTGTCAGGCACAGCTGGATTGGATTTTCCCGACGATAGCCGCTCGTTTGTACTTGCCGACATAGATCACGACGGGCGGTTAGAGGTGGTCCTCAAAAATCGAAACGCGCCTCAACTACGGATCTTGCGCAATGCGATGAAGGACATCGGCAACTCGATTGCATTCCGACTGCGCGGAAAAAACAGCAATCGCGATGCAATTGGGGCCGCAGTAACAGTCGAAGCCGAAGGACATAAGCAGACTAAGTATCTCCAAGCTGGCTCGGGATTCTTATCGCAGCACACCAAAGAGCTCTTCTTTGGCGTTGGAAAATCCGAAGGAACAGTCCGCGCTACGATTCGATGGCCCCGGGGACTCACTCAAGTTTTCGAGGGCCTCCCCGTAAACCGTCGCATCGAAATCGAGGAGGGCTCGGGGGATTTTGCGGCAAAGCCGTTCGTGCCTGCCCCTGCTTCCTACACGCGAGCGGGCGAAATTCAAAAGCCGGAAGCGCTGCCAGCATCCGTTGAGACATGGCTCATCGAGCCCTTGAATGCGCCGGATTTTTCTCTGCCGGACCTCGCCGGCAATATGCGTGACCTTCACTCGCTTAAGGGCGGGTCTGCGCTCCTTTACTTTTGGACAAAGGCCTCGCCTATATATGGCGAACAGCTGCGCGATTTACAGAAGCACCAATCAGCTTTTGCCGCAAGCGGGCTCCGCATTCTGAGCATAAATGTCGATGACCCTAGCAATGTCGAAGCGGTGCGAACCTTCGTCGCCAAGGAAGGACTATCCTTGCCAATCCTGCTTGCCACGCAAGATGTGGCTGGCATCTACAATATTATTTATCGCTACATGTTCGATCGTCGCAGGGATCTTCCCCTGCCAACTTCTTTTCTCATCGATGCGGAGGGAATGATCGTCAAGATCTATCAAGGCTCAGTGAATTCCGAACGCATGGCGGAAGATTTGAAATCAGTACCTCGAACTGCAGCCGATCGTATTAAGAAAGCGCTTCCCTTCGAGGGGACTCTCTATCAGGGCGAATTTCAACGCAACGACTTCACATATGGCGTCGCGATGTTTCAACGCGGTTATCTCGAACAGGCTGCGGCGTCTTTCCAACAAGTCATTGCGGCGAAGCCGGAGGAACCGGAGGCTTATTACAATCTGGGGACGCTTTACCTCAGGAAAAACGCTTTGCAGGACGCGCGGCGATATCTTGAGCAGACGGTGAAGCTACGTCCAGATTATCCGGAAGCGTGGAACAATCTCGGAATGATCGCTGCCCAGCAGGGCCAGACGGAAGAAGCCATTCGCAACTTCAAGCAGTCCTTGTCTTTGAGGCCTGGCTACGTCACGGCGCTGGTCAATCTGGGGAATCTCTATCGGCGGCAGGGAGGAGTTGAGGAAGCGGAAAAACTTTTAAGCCGCGCGCTCGAATTGGAACCTGACAATCCAGAGACAAACTATAGCCTGGGAATGCTCTACGCGCGACAAGACCAATTACCGCGTGCCTCAAGCTACCTAGAAAAAGCAGTGAACTTGCGCCCGGATTATCCCGACGCGTTGAACAACTTCGGCGTTCTCTTGGTCCGTCAACAAAATTATCCCAAAGCGGAAGAAAACTTTGAGACTTGTATTCGCGTGGCGCCGAGTTTTGATCAGGCCTACCTGAACCTTGCTCGCCTCTACGTCGTTTTGAATGACAAAGAAAAAGCCCGAGAAGTCTTATTGGCACTATTGCGCCAGCAACCACAGCACAAATTGGCTCAGCAGGCGCTGGAGATGCTAAATTGACCTTTCCGCAGCCGCTTTGGAGAATGCTCGGAGGAAAGTTACAAGATGGCCAGCGGCGCATCCATTGAGCGTACATTCAAAAACGTCGAGAGCTGGTCACAGAAGTACCGAATCCTTGTGCTGCTACCGATTTTCATTTCCGCCACAGGATTTGCGCAGCAAACCACTCCCAGCCACAGCAATACGGCCCAATCCGCGAAGATTTCGCCGCTCCTTCAGGAAGCTGAGGAATTGCTTCGCCAAGGCTCCATCGCCGAGGCCAAGAACAAAATACGGGAAGAGCTTCAGCAGAATCCTTCGAGTGCTGATGGCTACAACCTCTTGGGAATTGCCTTCAGCGACGAGAAGGATTATGCAAATGCCTTGCAGTCCTTCCAGCACGCGCTAAAGCTCGATGCCAACTCCATCAAGGCGCGCAACAACCTCGGCAATCTCTATGTCACACAGGAAAAGTTCGATCTAGCGGAGAAAGAATTTGCGATGGTTTTGCGTCAAGAACCCGGCAATCGTGATGCGAACTACAGCTTGGGCCTGGTACTCCTGGCTAAGAATTTACCCGCCCAAGCCATTCCTCACTTTCAACAAATCCACCCTCAGAACACGGCAACACACTCCAATTTAATCCGCGCTTACCTTCGCGCTGGCAGAACGGCGGAAGGGCTGAAGCTGGCCACAGAGCTTTCGACGCAAAATAAAGACGACGCAAAGTCGCATTTCGCTCTCGGCGTGTTGCTGGCCTCTGAAAAGCAATACCGGCCGGCTGAACTGGAACTGGAAAAGGCTGATGCGCTGCAGCCTGAAACTCTGGAAATTCTCTATGCCCTTGGACAAACCTATCTTCGCATCGGCGACTACGCGAAAGCGGAGCTGATGTTGAATCGAGCGGTTAAGCTGAAACCCGATTCGCCAGAAACGCTTTATGTTTTGGCGCAGGCATATCAGAAGCAGAACCGATCGGTAGATGCTTTGGATTTGTTGGTGCGCGCCCATAAACTCGCGCCTGAGAATACCGACATTATTTTTTTGCTGGCGCGCGTCAGCATGAGCCAGAATTATTACGAAGACGCGATCCCTCTTCTGGAATCAGGCGTGAAACTCGCTCCCCAACGTGCCGATTTCCACGCTGCACTCGGCGAGAGTTATTTCAAAACAGAAAAAACGGAAAAAGCAATTGCCGAATTCCAAAAACTGATCGACCTCGAGCCCACGGCCCAGTCTTATGCATTCATGGGAATTTCCTACCGACGTCTGGGACGATTCGATAAAGCCCGCGAGTACTTTGAGGCCGGACTGAAGCGCGATCCTCACAACGCGTCCTGCTTATTCAATCTTGGCTATATCGAAGAGCGGCAGGGCCATCCAGCGCACGCCGAAGAATTTTATCAGCAGGCGCTCCGGTCCAACCCCGATTTTTCCGAGGCACTGCTGCAACTGGCGGACCTGCGCATTGCCAGCAAGAGATCCGAAGAGGCCGCGGTCCTTTTGAGGCGGTACGTCAAAGTAAGCCGCGATCCTGCTCCCGGATACTACAAGCTCGCCATGGTGGAGAAGAGCCTCCATCAAACGGATGCTTCGCAGCGAGACCTGAGCATATTTCAAACGCTCTCAAAAGATTCTGCGTCTGGCCCTCAGCCTTATCAGCACATCTTTGACTATGTTGACGAGCGCTCCGGCCTTTCACGCGAAGCACGGTCTCAACAGGACCTCGCCAATCTGACCGAACAGCTGCAGAAAAATCCGGACCACCCTCAAGGCCTCTACCTGCTGGCCCAGACTTATCTGGAACTCGGGAAACCGGAGGACGCCCGGAAGACTATCGCCCAACTGGACCAGATTAGTGCGAGCGACTTCCGAACTCAGACTGGCGTAGGTGTGCTGCTGGCGCGTTATCGTTTTTACGACGAAGCTATACAACATTTTCAGTCGGCGCTGACCGCGAATCCCGACTCTGACGACGTGAAATTCGACTTGGCCGATGCGTACTTCCGAAAAGGCGATTATGCGCAGGCACTCGCCACGGCCAATCAAGTTTCGGCGCAAGGGCAGCAGGACGATGCGTTTCTTTCTCTGCTCGGAGACATCCAAGCACATCTTGGCGAGACGGCCCGGGCGACACAGATTTTTCTGGACGCCATCAAACGAAATCCGGATAACGATCAGTATTATCTTTCGCTCGCTCTCACAGAACTGCGCGAGAAGAACCTTGGTGGCGCGCGAGAGACGCTGCAAAAAGGCCTCACACGAATCCCCAGTTCGGGGAAAATCTTCTGGGGCTTGGGAATTGTTTCCGTCCTGGAAGGTAAGACTCCGCAAGCCGAGGAGGATTTCGAGCGCGCCATGGATTTGCTGCCGGAATGGCCTGGCAGCTATTCGACGCTGGGCTTTTTTTATTTTCAAACGGGAGAAATCGCCAAAGCCCGGGAAGTGCTGAGTCGCTTCAAGGGCAGCAGCGCTGCCGGCGGCTTGGACATCAATCGCATCGAAGAAGCGTTGGCGCGAGCACCTGAAGTGCCGTCCACGATTCGCGAACCTATGCCGATGGCTGCCAGAGCGCAATTGCTTCAGCTGGCCCTTTCGCTCGCCGACCGAACTCTTTGAAACGCGCGGCAGAAACTCCCGGTTGAACGAGCGGATGGCCGGGGCTAGAATGCGTGAAGAGTTCCAACATTTGAAAATATTGAAGCGAAGGCGTTGTGAGCTAATCGCCGCGCTGCTTTTGGAAACCGTAGAGATAGCCTTGGAATGGTAAAAAACCCGGAGACAGACAGGCGGCGGTTTCTTGTGAGTGTATGCGGAGCAATTTTGGCGCTGAGCGCGGCAGTCGGCGTGGCCCTCCATCAGAAGACATTCGCGGCTCAAGCTCCAAACACGAATTCGCCAGACTCTCGTATCATCGTCCGCTACACCGACGTCCGCAAAGAAGCCGGAATCACTTTTCTACAAGACTCCACGCAAACCGAAGAAAAATATTACTTGGAGACGATGGGTACTGGCGTTGCCTGGCTCGACTACAATCAGGATGGCTTGATGGATCTTTTCTTTGTGCAATCCGGCGAAACGGATGCATACAAACCCGCGCATCCCTTGCGTTCCGCGCTTTATCGCAACAATGGAGACGGAACCTTTACCGATGTCACTGAGAAAGCAGGTGTCGGGGGCGCGGGACATTACGGCCAGGGAGTTGCCGTCGGAGATTACGACAATGATGGTTACCCCGATCTCTATGTCACCGGCTATGGGCACGCGATTCTCTACCACAATAACGGCGACGGAACATTCACCGATGTCACCGCAAAAGCCGGCGTCGCCGATGAAGGCGGATGGTCGACCAGCGCAGGATGGTTTGACTACGACAAAGACGGCTGGCTGGATCTCATTGTCACCAATTACATCGAGTGGACGCCGAAAACGAATCTGTGGTGTGGGGAACGCCGCCCCGGCTATCGTTCGTATTGCAATCCGAACAACTACAAGGGACAAAAAACAAAGCTCTATCACAATAATCATGACGGCACCTTCACCGATGTGAGCGATGCATCCGGCGTGGGTAAGCCCGAATCGAAAGGTATGGGGGTGGTCCTTGCGGATTTCAACGGCGACGGCTGGCCAGATATCGCCATCGCCAACGATACGTGGCCCAATTTTCTATTCATCAACAAACACGACGGGACTTTTCAAGACGTGTCGCTCGTTTCCGGTTTGGCGGCCAGTGAGGACGGCCGTTACGAAGCCGGTATGGGCATCGATGCCGCGGATGTGGACGGCGATGGATGGCTCGACGTTTATATCACCCACCTCGATTTCGAATTGAATCGTCTCTACCACAACAATCACGATGGAACCTTCGACGACTACACGTATCGCTCCGGAATTGGCAACAAGGCCATCCACTTGAGTGGAGTCTCCATGAAATTTCTGGACTACGATAACGACGGCTGGAACGACATCGTCCAATTGAACGGAGCCATGCTGGACAACGTGACCCTCTACCACGGCGAAGTCAGTTACAAAGAGCCTTTGTTGATGTTCCACAATTTGGGAAAAGGCCAGTTCGAAAAACTTTCCGACAACACCCTCGGCCCAGACTTCTCGCGCCCCATCGCCGGACGTGGTATCGCTACCGCTGACTACGACAATGACGGCGACATCGACATCGTCACGAACAACCGCGGCGATTATCCGGAGCTGCTGCGCAACGATGGCGGCAACCAAAATCACTGGCTGGAGGTTCTGCTCATCGGAACGCGTTCGAATCGCGATGGCATCGGCGCTTCGCTTAAACTAACCTCCGAAGGGTTTGTGCACGTCGAGCAATCCAAAGGCGGCATGAGCTATATGTCGGCGAGCGATCCGAGGATTTTCTTTGGTCTCGGAAAACGCACGAAAATCGAATTTTTGGAAATTACTTGGCCCAGCGGCCAAGTGGACAAACTGACGAATCTTCCCGTCGATCGAATCATCGCGGTGAAAGAAGGTACGGGCATTGTGTCGCGTTCATTTCCAAAAATAGCGCCAAAAGCAGCGAGCCGATGAAGAATCCTCTTCGGCGCCGCTTCCTCGGTTCTTCTTCGATTCTCCTGGGTGGCGCGTTGTTGGACGCACTTGTTAGCCCACTTTGGAGATGGAAAGACTCCCTGCTCCTCGAAGCAGAGGCTGCGCCGAATCCACAAACACCAAAGCCGGGCGTTTCTGCTTCACCAGCGACATCGCCCGTTGTATTTGTCGACGTGGCCAAGGAAGCAGGCCTGAGCTCCCCAAACATATGGGGTGGCGTCGATCAAAAAAAATACATCATTGAAGCCAAAGGCAGCGGGCTGGCTTTTTTTGATTACGATCATGACGGCTGGCTGGATATTTATTTGACGAACGGAACGCGCTTCAATACAAACTGGCCGCCTGGTAAGGCTCCCACCTCCCATTTGTACAAAAACAACCGCGACGGGACTTTTACCGATGTCACAGAAAAATCCGGCCTGGCGCGCACGGGCTGGCAAACTGGCGTTTGCGTCGGCGATTACGACAACGATGGCTGGGACGATCTCTTCTGCTGCTTCTGGGGGCACAACATCCTGTTTCACAACAACGGAGACGGTACGTTTACGGATGTCACCCGTAGGGCTGGTTTATACGAAGAGCAGATCCGCTGGGGGGCCGGTTGCACATGGCTCGACTACGACCGTGACGGCCACCTCGATCTTTTCGTGTGCCATTACATAAAACTCGATCCGGAAAAAACTCCCTCGTCAAGCGAGCCTCCCGTTTGCCAGTGGAAAGGCATCCCCACGATGTGCGGGCCGCGTGGCCTTCCCGGAGATACTAATCTCCTGTATCACAACAACGGCGACGGAACTTTTACTGATGTCTCCGAAAAATCCGGCATCCTGAAACCAGGCCCGCGCTATTCCATTACACCCGTTTCCTACGACTTCGATAACGACGGCTGGCCGGATATTTATGTCGCCGTCGATTCGCAGCCAAGCATTCTCTTCCACAATAATCACGACGGCACATTTACGGATATAGCTGTGATCGCGGGGTGTGCGTATAGCGAGAATGGCCACGAGCAATCCGGAATGGGCGTGGGCGTGGCCGATTACGACTGCGACGGCTGGTTCGACATTTTCAAAACGAATTTTGCGGATGACACTTGCAACCTCTACCACAACAATGGTGACGGCACTTTCAACGACGTTACGTTTGCCTCCGGAATCGGCGTCAACAATCAATACGTCGCGTGGGGCTGCGGTTTCCTCGATTACGACAACGATGGCTGGCAGGATCTCCTCCAGGTCAACGGCCACGTGTACCCGGAGATTGAGGGACACGATACCGGCCAGAATTTCAAGAATCCGCGGCTGGTGTACAAAAATCTGGGGGATGGACGGTTCAAGGACGTTTCGTCCCAGATGGGGCCTGGCATTAGTGAGCATTTTTCAAGCCGCGGGGCCGCGTTCGGCGATTATGACAACGATGGCGACATCGACGCCGTGATTTTGAATATGAACGACTTGCCTTCCCTGCTTCGCAACGACGGCGGCAACAAACAGAATTGGATCAAAATAAAATTGATCGGCACCGCGTGCAATCGGACGGCCATTGGCGCGCGAGTCCGCATGGTAACCGGCAAACATATTCAGATGGATGAAGTTCACAGCGGAACAAGCGTCATGTCGCAAAGCGATCTGCGCCTGCACTTCGGGCTCGGAAAAGCACAAAAAGTGGATCTCATCGAAGTGAAGTGGCCCACCACGCAGAAGCTCGAACGGTTCACGGATGTGAGTGCCAACCAGATTCTCACTATTCGCGAGGGCAGCGGCCTCGTCTCGGCTGTCAAACCCAAAGCCAAATAGCAAGCACCTTATAATTTGTTCTCTATTTATTCTAACGAGGCGAAGTAGCGGCGGGCTGGTCTTTCAAAATAATCAAGAATTGCTTGAGTTCGCGGCGCTGGCGTTCGATTTGAGAAGCCTCTTCCTTCTCCACTTGTTCATACGCTTGAAATTCTTCTTGAGCCTTCACCTTTTCACCTGTTCGCTGGTAAGCGAGACCGAGCTGGCGGTGGGCTTCGCCAAGCTGCGGATTTATTTCAATCGCTTTCTTGTAATTGCGGATGGCCCGCGCGAAATCGGCCTGTGCGAAATACACAACTCCTAGCTGAAGATAAGCTTCGTCGAGCTTGGGATCGATAGCTACGGACTTTTCGAGCAGCGTCACCACGTCTTTTAAATCCGCAGGTTTTTCCGATCTCTTTTCGCGCTTCCAAAGGCTTATCGCGTAGTAGTAATTGGCCAGAGCATTCCCGGGCTGCTGGTGTACAAACCGCGCCAACTTTTGCTCGCTACATGGCAGCGGCGCCGGCGTCGTCTTTTCAATTTTGCCGAGAAAGAGGTACGGGGCGGTGTCTGCCGGCTGCAAGTCGGATGCCGCGCAAAGACGTCGCGCCCCTTCATCCCAAGATCCATTCGAATAAAGTGCCGCGCCGAGGCCCGTCAGCATTCTTGCTGAATTCGGATGCGCGGCCGATCCTTTAGCAAAAACTTCCGCCGCAGGTTGAGCCGCTTTGTGGAGAAGTAGCTCTGTACCCCATTCAAAATAGTTCTGCTCGCTGGGATCCATCCGGGCAGCTTTTTCATACTCGCGCACCGCATCCAACGGTTCATTCAATCGTTCGTCTAGCTCACCCAGGAGTCGATGTCCCTCCGCATCATCGGCTTTCGCTAGCGCGTTTCGGACCTGCTGACGAGCTTCCGCTAGATTGCCCTTGGCTCTGTAAGCCAAAGCCACCTCGTACCGCTCGCCCGACTTTCCAGCCGGAGCAATCTCTGGCTCGCTGGATTTCAACGTCAGCGTTTCCTTGGCGAGCGATTCGCTAGTCTTCGAACTTGCCGCGGAGCCATGCAGTCCCAGATCGCTCCAGTCGGTAACACCAGCGACGGTAAAATTCGGTTCGTCATTGAATTCCATCGCGCCCGATGAGGCCTTAACGGGTGGTGGCGACGCAGATGATTCCAACTTTAGTGATCCCACTGGACTGAGGGCCAAATCAACATGCTTCTTCTCTCCCAGCGACAATACCAGGGAGTCTGCGACTGCACGGAGCCATCCCGATTTTTCTGCGACCACGGTATAAGTCCCGCCATGAGAAGAGGAAAAAACGAAGGTCCCGTCTGCATTTGTTTTCGTCTCGACAATCGCTGAGTTGCCCTTCTCTTCGAGCTGCACGGTTGCACCGGCGATAGGCTTGCCAGCCGTGTCCCGAATTACGCCTTCGATAGTGACGGTATCCGGCGACGTGGGTGTGGGATTCTGTTCGAACGCCGCCGCGCTCGAAAAACTCATCAGCGTGGCAGCCACTACTCCGAGGACCATTGCGTTTCGACTTCGGTCTCTTTGAGTTGAACGCCGCACTCGATGCCACAATTTCATCACCGAGGCCAAATCCTTTCTTCTGCGTGCAATATCCCGGCTGTTTTCCATACTTCCGGCCATTCTATCCCCTGCAATAGTCACCGGCAACGAGTCTGCTCTGACAAGCACTTTGACAAGCGCCTTGCGGCAAGCTGCGACCTCATGTACCCTCCCAACTTTGCGAAGCCAATTCGTAAGATGCGTGCGCCTTGATAGGGATGGATAAGAAAAGAACCCCCAGCCCCGCTTTCCGGGTTTACGTGGCTTTGGTTTAGGTAAGGATTGATGACGCGAAGGTCGACCATCGTTGAGCGGTTCCGATCGCGATTTGGGTCGGATCCGCACGTGTACCGCGCCCCGGGACGCGTTAACCTGATCGGAGAACACACCGATTACAACGATGGCTTCGCCATGCCCGCAGCCATCGAGTTTTATTGTTGGGTGGCTGTCGGCCCCAGAGATGACCGCAGACTCGCAATTTACTCCGAGGAATTCTCCGCAACCGCGGAGGCAGATCTGGATTCCACCGCGCAGCAGCCTTCCAAGACATGGAGCGACTATCCGGTCGGGGTTGCATTGCAGCTCGAGCAGGCTGAATTCCGGCTTCGCGGAGCGAATCTTCTCATTGAAAGTGAAGTCCCCATGGGTGCGGGACTTAGTTCTTCCGCCGCGATCGAGGTTGCGACCGCCCTGGCACTCGCCGGCCAGTCTGGCCTGTCTCCAGATCGCGTGCGATTAGCGCAACTCTGTCAAAAGGCAGAAAACGAATTTGTCGGCGCGCGTGTCGGAATCATGGATCAGTTCGTTTCCCTCCACGGGCTGGAGAACCACGCGCTGATGCTCGATTGCCGCGCGCTGACCTTCGAAACACTTTTGATTCCCGATTCCGTCAAGCTGGTGATCAGCAACACCATGGTCAAGCACGAGTTGGCCTCCAGCGAATATAATCGCCGTCGGGCAGATTGCGAAGAGGCTGTTCGACGCCTTGCCGGAGTTTTGCCCGGAATACGCGCTCTGCGCGACGTGAGCATCGATCAGCTTGAACAGCATCGCAACGTGCTCTCCGAGGTCATCTACAAACGCGCGCTGCACATTGTCACCGAGAACGCGCGCGTGCTCGACAGCGCTGAGGCGCTCCGTTCCGGTGATATCACTCGGTTTGGAATGCGCATGGCCGAATCTCATCGCAGTCTGCGCGATTTGTACGAAGTCAGCTGCCGCGAACTGGATTTGATGGTGGACCTGGCGTACCAGCAAAAAGGCGTTTACGGCGCGCGCATGACCGGCGGTGGCTTCGGGGGCGCCACCATCAATCTTGTGGATGCGCGCTACGCCGGGGAATTTAAGGAAAAAATGGCGAAGGCCTATCAGAAAGAAACAGGACTTGTACCGCAGATTTATATTTGCAAACCCGCCGAGGGCGCGGGGCCGTTTCCAATCTCCGATCTTTAACCCCGTCGGAATGGCGGCCGCTGTTCTTTGGGACTAAATTAATCCCTGGCGTGCAAGAAACTTCTATACAACTTCTGGAGCACTGGGACCGATTTCGATACTCAGCTGCTGAACGCCCAACACGGGATGCTTGGCCGTAAGCTTCACCGTTCCCGGTTCCTCCTTCGCGCGAATCCAGATAGCACCAGTCCCGCCAATCAACGCGAATGGATTGTCTCCTATAATTTCCGCAGGCCCTTCCAGCTCGAGCTTGATGGCATCATTCGCAAAAGGGCGGATGGCGCCAAATTCGTCGGTGACGCGCAAAACGACTCGGGTTGTATCCGCTCCATCCGCATTGAGACGGGTGTCGTCCGGCAACAGCACAAATTTCTGGTCGACCCCCCTGCCAGAAAGCGTCTTAACGATTGCCTGCTTACCATCGATGTAGCCTTCAATACGCAAATCTCCCCACTTAAAGACGGCCTGACTCAAATCAGCAACAAACGGCGCATAGCGAAGATGGGCAAACTCGGTTTTGTTTGGATCGGCCTCCGCCACCAGCTTGCCGGCTATATAGAATTTAAGGTGGTCGCAGTTCGAGCAAACAACTGCTTTGGTGAACCCAATCGATTCGTCACCTCGCGCCCAGTGGAAGGCGGGCTCCAGCACTACTTCGTCTGCGGGATCGCACTGTGATTTGTAGAAACCGGCAGCGGGCTTCGGTTCACGAAAAATGTCGGTGACTCCGTGGTAGCAGATGCGATCGCCGCTGCCAAAATCTCCGTGCGTGTTGTAGTCAAAAGCGCACCAGCCGATACCGCCCGCATACTGCGGATCGGATGCAAGCTGGTCGTGAATGCGCGCGTGACGGAGAGTATGCTCGGTCAAGCGCTCGACTTGATCTATGGTTTTCGTTGGGTATGTGTGACCGACGAATTCCGTGTTGAGATAGCGAGGGTGATTTGGCTTCTGCAAGGGAAATCCGAAATCGTTCATCGTAAAAACGTCTTCCAGGAATTCAGAGGATTGGAAGTAACGGATTCCGCCAGTCTGGCGGGTAGTGTCGAGACTATGCGCTACTGCATTGGTGCGTGTGTAGAAATCGTGGTCGTCTTTCGATTCGTTGATGCGCACTCCCCACAAAATGATGCTGGGACGGTTCCAGTCCCGGCGGATCATGCGGCTGACATTATCGATGGAGATCAGCTTCCACGCTTCATTGCCAATGTGCTGCCAGCCCGGGATCTCTTCCAGGACAAGCAGCCCGATTTCGTCGCATGCATCGAGAAAATGCCGCGATTGCGGATAGTGCGATGTACGGACGATATTGCACTTCAGATTTGTTTTCAGGATTCGCGCATCGCTGCGCTGGGCGCGGCCCGGCATTGCCTGGCCAACGAATGGAAACGTCTGATGACGGTCGAGTCCACGCAGTTTGATGACCTTGCCATTCAGCTCGAAGCCGTGGTCCGTGAATTGCGCCTCGCGAAAACCGATCGTGCGGCTTTCTCGATCGACTAGCTCTGTTCCCTTCAACAACCGCACCTGGACGGAATACAGATTCGGATGATCAAGGTTCCAGAGTTTGATTCCGCTCAAGTTGTCGAAATGCACGGTGTGCGCGACTGGGTCCTGCGCGGCCTCCGACGCCGGAACTCGTTGCGTCGCTTTGGCCACCACGTGATCCCCTTCGCGGAGTTCCACTTCCAACGTGAGCGCCTCATGCGACGCTTCCATATGCTGAAGGAAACAGTCGACGTCCAAACCTGGATGTTCGCTGAGCACGGCTTTGGGCTTCGCAAAAACATTTTCGATAAAAGTCGCTGGAATAATTCGTAGCCAAACTTCGCGGTAGATTCCACCAAAAGTGAGGTAGTCAATCTGATTTCCAAAAGGCGGGATGTCCGGCCGCTCCGTTGAATCCACATCCACGGCGAGCACGTTTTCTCCACCGAAATCAATGTGGGGCGTCAGATCGAAAGAAAAAGGCGTGTAGCCGCCTTTGTATTCACCAAGCTGCACACCGTTAATCCAAACAGTCGAGGCAGTCATCACACCTTCGAAGTCAACGAAAACACGTTTGCCGCGCGCCTCGGCGGGCAAACGAAATCGGCGCCGGTAAATCGAAACAAACTCATACTGCTTGTCGTCAAAGCTATGCCAGGGCAAACGAACATTCGTGTGCGGAACAACGACTCGGTCAAATGCCGAGTCGTCGAACTCCCGCGCGTGGGCTCCTTCGACAAATGCATGGTTGTAGCGCCAATTCCGATTGATGGGAAAAAGCAGCCGCCCACCAACATTGGAAGCCGCCGGCGAGGAATTGCCAGCAAGCAATCCTGGCGCGAGTGTGCTGCCTGCAATGACAGTGCTTGTTGTCCTCAAAAAATCTCGTCGGTCCATAGTTTTCAGTCTTCCTTTTTGATACGCGTCCGCAAAAAAGCGCCGCACGAAGTTCGCGCCGCGCATCTTACCAGTTTCAACGCAAATCTTTGACGATTCTTCTCTTGTCTTTCTCAGAATTGGATAACGCCTCTGGTTACAATGGGTTCCCGCCAGACTGGGAAATCGTCGGCATGCTTCGCGAGACGTGTTTTGCTTTACTTTTTGTTTTTTGGGGGCGCCGGAACGAAATAGCCCTGACGGGCTTGAACCTTGAAGCCGCTCTGCTCCAGCCTCACTTTCAAGCGGTGATATGAACCATCTGGCTTGAACTTCTCGGGCGAAAACTCTAGCAAGTACATGTACTCCGGGCCTTGTGCAAGGCTTTTAAGGCCACCTTCGAGGTCGTTGCTATTGTGGAAGAAGGTCCCGCCCGTTCCATCCGCGAGCTCGGACATAACGCCTTCGTTTAGGTTCATTGTCTCGGAGTGATCTTCGGCATGTTGCCCCGTCATTAAGTCTCTGGCCGAAGATCCGCCCCGCTCGCTGGCGTCGATTTCTGTCGTATACAAGCCGCGTGCGTCAAGCGCGCTGATTGTAACGTTTGACTGTGCAGCAAGGTCCAGAATGTGAGATTTCTCTGCCATTGCTGCCGGCGTCAGCGTGAGGAAACCCGGCGATATCAAGATTAAAGAACGTTGACCCTGCAGCGTTCCCATTCTCCGCACAATCTCGCTAAGCGTCGCCAGCGCAGACCAAACATCGCGCTCACCAATCGCCAGAGCTTGCCCTGCGGCGGATCGCACGACGTTCTCTATCATGGCCGGCGTTGCGCCTTGCAGATGGGCGCAAGTCGCATAATCTGCCATGGCAAGTTTCAGAGCATCCTCATTGCGCTTATTTTGAATCAAGTCCGCTTGGTAATAGTCGATGTTCGGGCAGGCATGTTCATCGTGCCGAAAAAGTTGCTGCACTTTGACCTTCATAACCGCTTCCCGCAGCTTCGCGCGATTGCGGGTCAAGCCACTGTTAATTCCCGACAGGGAAACCACTGCGGCCATGTCCGAGTCGGCCAACGACTCGGAGAGGATCTTCATCGCCACCTTTTGAGTTCTTAATAAATCGCCGGGGTCGAGATGCATATCGTCGAATACAAAAACGATGGAACGATCTGGCACAGTTGCTTGCGGAACAGGTTCACTGGAGGCAGCAATACTGGGCACGACATGCAACTGTTCAGCAACTTTTGGTTCACTTTCAGCGCTTGCGCGCTTCTGAATCGAGAATCCGGAAATGACTTGGAGCTTGTCCCTGTCGAAGACCTGAAAATCTTCTTTTTTCAAGTTCCCAATGGCGCGACCGTGCGAATCGCGGACTACGACCGGCACAAGCACCGCGTTTACATTTACTTTGATTCTGACGCTGCTGCCTGAGGCCATCGGTTCATTTGGCTGCTGCGCCGCCAGACGAAACCACGTAGTGAAAACCAAGGAGCACAAAAAGAACGAGACAATAGTCAACAATCGTTTCGAGTTCGCGCTCATACAGATGCTTCGATTCTACGCCCTTCCGATTGTTGACAAATTTTTGATTCTCGATCGAGTCTCAGTTTTTTTTGCCCAGCCCTGGATCTCCGATCAGCTATTCCCCCACCTTGCTCACTTTATTGATGAAAAGTTCCAATCTAGAGCAATATCTGGCGACGAATTCATTGATCTAATTTTGCGAAAGTCCGCAGGGATACATGTTTATTGGCACTATCTTTTAGCGGAGCTGGAAGCATTGGTCTCCAGCGCTGCAGCTTCGGCAAGAAATTTAGCGCTTGCAACTGCTTATACGTAAAGGACTTAGTCGCTGCAAGCCCTATCTCTATATAGAGCTTTTTGACCCTTCCCCAACTCCCCTGCAGGTTGCTCCGGGGCAGACAACCTACTATGCTTCTACCGCCGCACTGCACCGCCGAGGGTGCGCCGCGGGGTGCTGACCTCATGCAAAAACTGAAGAAGCTTTGCGTTTGCCTGCTTTGCTTTTTTTTGTTGAACGCAGTTCCCTCTTCCGCAGGAACCGATTCGAAACCAGCGGGTACCTCCCTCGATCAGATTCGCGCTTACATATCAACCGGCTGGGATTCACTCACGCGATCTCTTACAGACTGCGCAACGGTAGTGGATACGAAACTTTCCTCGGCATCGGTACTTTATCTTCCCGCTGATTTTGCGGTGCCCGATTCTGTCCAGCAGCTTGAAAAACAATGTAATGTGCAGGCTAAGCATTTGCCGGCGGTGATTCACCACATTGGCGAGATGGATCCGGGGACAATTGATCCCGCAGGGTTGCTCTATCTCGAAAATCGGTACGTTGTGCCGGGGGGAAGATTCAACGAGATGTATGGCTGGGACAGCTATTTCATCATTCGCGGTTTGGTGCGCGACGGCAGAGTCGATCTCGCAAAAGGCATGATTGAGAATTTCTTTTTTGAAATCGAGCACTACGGCGGGGTTCTAAATGCCAATCGCACTTATTATTTAACGCGGTCTCAGCCACCGTTTCTGACCTCCATGATCTTCGCGGTCTATGACGCAGAGAAAGCCGCTGGACGCGCGAACAATGAATGGCTGGAGAAAGCGTACGACTACGCCGTGAAAGATCACGAACTCTGGACAAGCGAGCCGCATCGCGCTGGATCGACAGGCCTATCGCGCTATTTCGACTTCGGCAACGGCCCTGCTGCGGAGAGTGTGAAGGACGAAACAGGGCACTACCGTCAGGTGGCAGCTTATTTTCTTCAGCAACCTGACCTCAGCCGGAATTACGTTTTGGAAACAACCGCGGCCAAGCCTTCGCCGCTCACGGCGGGCCCACTTTTTGCGCTGCAGATTTGCGATGTGGCCAAGACCATGGCTCCAGCGGCTTGCGCTCCGGCGGGAACCGTCGCATTAAGCGCTGACTACTACAAAGGTGACCGCGCAATGCGCGAGTCCGGCTTCGATATTTCCTTTCGCTTTGGTCCCTACGGGGCTGAAACTCATCATTTCGCGCCGGTGTGCCTCAACAGCCTGCTTTACAAATCCGAAAAAGACCTCGAACAAATGAGCGCGGCGCTGAGTCACAAAGAAGAGTCAGAGAAATGGCGGCAACGCGCCGAGCAGCGAAAGGCAGACATTCAAAAATATCTTTGGGACAGCGAGCGCGGACTTTTCTTCGACTACAATTTCGAGAAGCAGGCACGGTCAACCTACGAATACGTCACTACGTTTTATCCTCTTTGGGCTGGGGTTGCTACCCCGGAACAAGCGCGCGCCGTGATGCAGCACGTCAGCAGGTTCGAACAGCCCGGCGGCCTGGTAATGAGTCCCTACGAAACAGGTGGGCAGTGGGATTTTCCGTATGCGTGGGCGCCGAATCAATTGATGGCTATTGAAGGCATGCGCCGCGCTGGATTCAACGAAGACGCGAACAGGCTGTCTTACAAATTTCTTTCCATGGTGATGGACAATTTCCGGCGCGACGGCACCATTCGCGAGAAATACGACGCCGTGAAACGCTCTTCAGAAACCCAAGTGACCGCCGGCTATCACATGAATATTGTGGGCTTCGGCTGGACGAACGGTGTATTCCTGGCGCTTTTGCACGAACTGCCGCCAAGCGAAGTTGCTCGGCTGGCCAAGGAACAGGATCGAGCCTCGGGCTCAGCCCAATAGAACTTCTCATTTCGTACTTTGTTTTGGAGTCGCTCACACTTCCGCTGAACGGATTAATTCCAGCCGAGCTACATCAGGCGTGGGAGTAGCACCTGTCTGGCCGGCGACCCACGAACCCATGCGATTGGCCGCCTCGTTCATCGCGGCAAGCGAATCGCGCCGCAGATAGTGATAAACGAGCGCGGCAGTAAACGCATCGCCCGAGCCTACAGTGTCCGCCACATGCACTCGAACGCCGGGATGCTCGTGTCTGGCATACTCGCTCACCAACAAACTTCCTGCGGCGCCCCGCGTGATGCAGACTAGTTTTATGTGAAACGTGTTCAAGAGCCACTGCGCTGCGGACTCTTCATCGTGGAACGGAAAACCCAGCAACTGCACAACGGTGGGCAGTTCATCGTTATTTAGTTTGATGATGTCGGCGTGCTTCGCGGAATCGGCAAGAATCTGCGCAGAATAAAAAGATTGCCGGAGATTAACGTCGAAAATGCGCGTGGTCTCCGGCCGGATTGTTTTCAAAAACGAGAGGATAGTTTCGCGGGAACGCGGAGACCGTTGCGCCAGAGAACCGAAGCATACCGCGTCTGCTTTTCGTGCCAGTGTTTGCCACGTGGGCGTCCATTCGAACGCATCCCACGCGACAGGCTCTGCGATCTGAAATGTCGGCTGGCCCTTCGCATCTACCTCGACCTGCACAATTCCCGTGCGATAGGTCGGATCGAGTTGTATGCAAGAAGTGCCGAGGCCGAGATGTTCAAGGCGGTGTTTGGCCTCTTCGCCGAGATCATCGTTGCCGACACGGCTCGCGACGATTCCCTCATCCCCGAGAAGATCCGTCATATACGCAAAGTTTGCCGGTGCGCCGCCAAGTTGGCGGCTCTGCGGGAGAATATCCCAGAGCAATTCGCCCAGTCCGACTGTCGTGAACTTTTTCATGGACGACACGCGTTCCCGTTGCAATATAGCGCTTTCGCGCAGTTTTTCGGGCGTCTTTCGTCCGAGCTAACGCCTTGGGATCCCAAGTGCTATCGCCATATCGAGCCCAATTTCCAAATCGAGAGCGAAAGCACTTTGCCCTGCCCTCCGTTCGAATACAACTCAATTCCGTCGCTGCCGGGTGAAGGGTAGATGCGGTCTGTCAAGACCATTTCGCCATCGTTGACAAAGGCTTCCACGCTGGAGCGGTCCAGAAAGATATGCAGCTTCACTCGAGTACTCTGCTGCAAGGCCGCTTTGTAGCGCCCAGGAAATTCTGGCGCAAAAGAAACCTGTCCCGAATGCGTTCGATCCACGAATACTTCCTTAGTCTCAGGAATGACACCCAGTATCGTTTCCTCGGATCCGCCTTTGCGAAGGCGGAATCCCATCTCCTTCGCATCGCCTGGTGCCAGTTCCGCTTCTATTTCGAGAGTATCTCCGAGCACATTTGCCAAGTGCATCGCTTGCATGGCCATTGTGACGGAAACATTCGAGAGCTGTAGCAATTCCCGCTCGCGCAACCCTTTCGTTTCGGCAATAGGCTTCTGCACAAGCCGGATTCCGTCCGGAAATTGCGCCAGGCTCAGCTCGCGCGGCAACGACTGCGCTCCGCGCCAAATTGATGTAGGCTCTCGGTTCGCATACTGCCAGTTGCTGATCCAGCCGATCCATATTCTTCGACCGTCTTTCGCCGGGAGATCCGAAAACGAATTCGTCGCGTAGAAATCTTTGCCGTAGTCAGCCCACAGTTCTTGTCCAGCGGGAGTTTCATTCGCAAAGTGCGAACCGTCGAAGGTCCCCACAAAATACCGCGTCCCTGTGCCGCCTGCAGGAGCTCCCGGATTTCGATTGACGACTAGCACCCATTTTTTATTTTGAGGATTGCCGTCCACACTCAATTCAAAGAGATCGGGGCATTCCCATTGACCTTTGTCATTGCCTCCCGCCTCAAAGGAGCCGCGTTGAACCCATTTTTTCAAATCTCGCGAGTCAAAGAAGACCGCTTTTCTTTCATCGGCGAGAACCGCGACCATCACCCATTTCTTCTGAGCCTCGTACCAAAATACTTTTGGGTCGCGAAAGTCGGGCTGCTTCAAATCCACGATGGGGTTTCCCTCATAATTTGCCCAGGTGCTTCCCCGGTCATTACTAAAAGCGAGGTTTTGATTCTGTATGTTTGTTCCGGCCGCTGTGTATATCGCAATTAAACAAGAGGGATCAGCAGCGTCGCCGCTGACGCACAATCCACTCGCATTCTTCCAATCCACAACCGCGCTTCCGGAATAAATCATGTACTTCCGGGGCTCTTCGGGAATCGCGAGAGGCAAATTCTTCCAATGCAACATATCCGAGCTGACTGCATGGCCCCAGCTCATGTGGCCCCATTCGGTTCCCTGAGGATTGTATTGGTAGAAAAGATGGTATTCGCCTTTGTAGAAAACGAGGCCATTCGGATCGTTCATGAAGTTTTTCGGCGGAGTGAAGTGAAATTGCGGCCGCCACGGTTCGCTGTAAGTATTCTGTGCAAGCAGGACGCACGCGGATACCAGGAAACGTGACAGTACCAAGATCCCAACCCCGCCGAACAACATGGTAGACAATTTCACACGGTGGGGCATAGCCTTCAAGGCTTTGAAGTCTGGCCTTGTTCCAATTGAGCAGCTACCTTCAGCTCTCGATCTGCCTCTTCGTTCTTTCCCAAATCTCGGTAAGCCAGGCCCAATAAATGGTGTGGAACAGGATTGTTGGGATCCATCGCAAGCGCGCGCTGCAGCGCTCGCACGGCAAGCTCCGTCTCACCTTTCTTCTCTAAGACTTTGCCGAGGAGGATGTATGGCCCTGTCGAAGTGGGGTCCAACCAAATGGATCGTTGCAGAAGCTGTTCCGCCTCATCGTATTTCTGCACGCGTGAATAGCCATCCGCAAGCTTGTAATACGCCGCGGGGTCGCCAGGATTGATTTCCAGTTCCTTCCGGAACTCCGCGATGGCGTCATCTATCTGAGAATGGTAGAGGTAGAGTTCCCCGAGAAGCTGGTGCGCCAGAGGTAGTTTCGGATCAAGCGCCACGGCTTTGTGCGCATACTCTTCAGCGACGGGGGCAAAATCCTGCCTTAGCAGCATACGCGCCGTGAACAAATAGCTGGCCGCCGACTCCGCAGGCACGTCAAACATTTTCGCAAAGGCTTTGCGCGCGTTGGGATAGTCCTTCGTCTGGATGTAGCAAATCCCAAGTATGTACGCCGCATCCACATTCGCACTGGCAAACCACGTCTGCACCTTTTCGAGCTCGGGAATCGCCTCCCCAGGCCGTTGAGCCAGGTAATAGGACAAGCCTAGAAGTTGTTGGGCCTCCGCGTCATTGGGATTCTGTGTTCGCGCCTTCTTAAGATAAAAGATGGCGTTCGGGAAATTGCCGCTCCTGTAATACGCAGCCCCCAATTCGTGCGCGAGTCCCTTCATTTCCGGATGCTTTGCCTCCAAGTCATGTAGCGCCAAAAGCGCCTCATCGTATTTGCCTTGAGCCAAAAGATGACGCGCTTGCTCGAAATCGGGGCCAGGGACTGAAGCCGCATCTTGCGACGAACGGGGGTTACTACCCGTAGAGGGGTTTTGCGGCGCTTGTATGACTTCCGCCCTTGCCAGCGTGGCACTTCCCATTAAGCTATTTAGGATAGCGAGCGAAATCCTAACGACTCTTAGCATGAGCAAGTTCCTGGAAGCATTCGAAAACGATTAGAACATAAAAAACGGGGAGCCCGTGAGGGCTCCCCGTGGGTTTTGGGGTGTTTTGTTTGCTCTGTTAGAAAATGAATTTAATCCCGAACTGCAATTGTCGCATGCCAATCGGGGCACCCGGGGCGGAATCCGCCTCGATGTCCGTGATCTGGCCGGCGCTTGGTGCGCCAAAGCAATCGATACACTGGTTACCCGGCAAAGCTAGCACGGGATGGTTAAACAAGTTGTAGGCATCGAAGCGGAACTGCGCTTTGAAGCGCTCCGTGATGTTGAAGTTCTTCGTCAACGCCATGTCATCGTAGAAGGCATGGGGGCCTCGATAAGAATCGAATCCGAGATTCCCGATTTGTCCGCAAGCCGGGAGAGCAAACGGACCGGATGTGGGGCGAGATACTGAGCAAGAATCCGTTCCAACTTGACCTGGCGTCAGGGCATAGTTAAGCGCCGCCACGGGGGAGAAGTAGTACAACCCGCATGGCCCGTTTGAACCGCAACCCGAAGTCACTTCGTGCGGGCTAACGCTTAGTTGTTGCCCATTCAGAACGTTTGGACGGCACGGTCCAGCATCCGTGACTTCCCCGCACTCCGAAATGCTCGGAGTCCAAGGAAGACCCGTGCCGTAAGTCGTAGTGTTGGAGATCTGCCAACCGCCTACCAGCAGATCCATCGCACGACCTGAATCGCCTAGGAACTTCTTGCCTCGCCCGAACGGCAATTCATAGATGGCATTGACGACGGCCACTTGGTTGCGATTGAAAGGGTTCGGACCGTAAGCAACGGCCGGATTCACGGAATAATACGTCGAGTCATAGGCATAGGCATGAGAGAAGGTGTAATGCGCCAGAAACTGCAAGCCCCAGCTGATGCGTTTCTCGAGCTTGATTTGCAGAGCTTCATATTCATTGCTGGCGTCGTTACCGAAGTAGTTGTTAACGTCACCCGAGCAGCACGGGGGCGTCGGCAGCGTTTGACCATTGGGGAAGCCGGGGCTCGGCGGAACGAAGTACGTAGAACCGGGATAGCTAAACGCGGGGCTCCCGTTCAGAAATAACTTCCGACGGTCGTTCGCGGGCACCAAAGGACTAAAAGCTCCCACCGTGACGTCTGCAGATGGGCATCCACCTGCTGGAACAGGCGTAATCGAGCACCCTATCATGTTTGTACCCGGACCAACCGCGACTTCGTTGATGTTGTACGATGGGCCCGTCCCGGCAAACATGTGCGTGCCCTTGTTCCCGAGGTAGGTGACGGTTAGATTCAAGGTCGGGGTGAGCTGCCGCTGAATCGAAGCGTTCCACTCGTCAAGCGTTGGTAGCCGCTGAACCCTCGGCCGAATATAGGGATTGGCGGTGCCATCTGGACCAAACAGGGGAAGCGTGCCAGGTGGCGTACCCGCCCCGATGTCGGCAAGAACGTTCGAGAATGGATACGCCGGTGGCCCGACGCCCAAGGTGAAAACCGCGCTGCGATTATTTGTAGCTGCCGGGTTCAAGTTATTGTCTTGAATGGATTGGTTCGCAAGGACCGGCAAGTTTTGCGTAACGGCGTGGCCAAAGTTCGAACCGAACACGCCGATATCAAAACTGCGCCCATAGCCCATCCGAAGAACGGTTTTTGAATCCAATTGATAAGCAAGGCTGACGCGCGGAGCAAACGCTTTCAGAGTGTTTTGGACGTTGCCGCTGTCTGAAACGTTGCCGTTGCCAGCAATCAGCAAAGTGCCATCATTCAAGTCGGCGAAACCGGCATTGTTCTTCGCTGTGACAGCCTCTGGAAAGTAAATTTCCCAGCGAAGGCCATAGGTCAGCGTGAACTTGGAACTCATGCGCCAAGAGTCCTGACCATAATAGAAAGTACGCCACTGGTGACCCACAGCATTATCGGTCGTGCTGACGAACCGTTGGAAAGAAGTGACGTCCCCTAAGAGAAGCGTGGCCAACGACAAGCCGAAGGCGGAACCATCGCCCGTATCGCCTTGGTCGAAGTTCAAAAGGCCGGTGCGGCTGTTATCGCTGGGAACGCGAAGGTTGGTGGCATAGCGGATATCCGCGCCGAATTTGAATTGATGGTTGCCCATAATCTTAGTCCAGTTATTCACGAACTGGATTTGCCGTTCTCTTTCAATCAGCGGGCAGTTGCAACGTCCGATGTTCAGCCCATCCCCGAAATTCGAGGGGCTGCCGTTTCCAGTAAAAATGAACCCGGAAGTGCCGCCGGTGTCCGACGTGCCGAGGTTTAAGCCAGGAAAACCGAAGGCATTCATGGGCGTCTGATTGGCGTCGGAATAATGAGTTAGCGGATTATACTGGAACCATCCGACGCGGACGTCGGTTAGCCAGTTCGTGCCGAAGGCTTTTGTGAAACCACCGGCCACGCTGTAGTTATGAACGTCGGAAGTGCCATTCAAACCTCCCGGCCCAAAGCCTGCGCCGCCTAGAGCGCCAAGGCCGCCAAGGCCGGACAAGTTGAAATAGTCGAGGCTGAAGCGCCCAAAAACCTGAAATCCGTGAGGTGCGCTGTAATCAATGCGCGTGTCAAACGAGTATTGATTGAAAGGACCGGAACCCGTTGATACGAAGTTATTGGTGACGCCAGCGGCTGTGGGTGTCGGGAATTCAGCAAGTACCTTGCCAATATTTGGGTCTCTTGCATTAATCACGCTTATGGGAATCATGTTATTCGCGAAAGCGGTTCGCCCGGTACCGTCTAGCTGATTACCTGTGGCTGGATCGAATATCTGGCCAGCAGGAGCTCCGTTTACGGTGCCAAAGGCATTCAGATACTGGCTCAAATCACAAAACCCCGGCGTGGCGCTTGCAGCGTTGGTCGCAGGGTTGCAAGTACTGAGCACTTCCGCGGTTGGAATCGTGTATAGGTTCGTGATGCCCTGAATCTGCTTGGTTCCCTGATAATCACCAAAAAAGAAAAGTTTGTCCTTCAAGATGGGGCCGCCAATGGAACCGCCATATTGTTTCCAAGTGGCCGCGGCGAGAGGTACGCCGGGCGCGTTCGTAAAGGGATCGCGTGCTTGCTGGTCGCTGTTGCGGTAGTAGTAGAAACCAGTCCCGTGGAAATCATTTGAGCCGGACTTGATCTGCACTCCAACAGTGCCAGCGGTGGCCTTTCCCGATTCCGCGTCGTAATCTTGAAGCGCTATCTTCGCCTCAGCAATCGCGTCAAGGTTCGGATTCACAACGATAATTCCAAGGATCGGATCCTGGTTATCCGTGCCGTCCAGTTGGAAGTTCGTGCCCGAAAAGTGCTGTCCATTCACTTGAATCTGTCCGCCGCCTTGGGGGTTTTCCGTGGCAGCGTGGTTGAAACCGGGCAATTTCTGTGTCCCCGGCGAAAGCAACTCGAAGCTCGTGAAGTTGCGGCTGAGGACCGGCAAGTCCTCCACATATTTCTGGCTGAACTGGACGTCGACGTCCGCACGGTCCGTCTGCAGCTGAGGGACCTCGCCCGTCACTTCGACCGTCTGCGTCACGGCTCCGACCAGGAGGTGCGCATCGACGGTGGCCGCCGTGTCCGCATTGAGAACCACGCTGGCTATCTCCGTTATCTGGAAACCAGCGGCCTCAATGTGTACTTTGTAGGTGTCCGGAATTAAGTGCGTAACAGAATAGTTCCCGCTCTCATTTGTGGTCGTGTCATACGTGAAGCTCTTTGTCGTCGAAGTTACAGTAACTTTCGCTCCGGCAACTGCATTGCCTTGAGGATCCGTTACCGACCCGATGATGCTTCCAAAAACAGCCTGACCTAAGGCTGTGTTCACGCCAATCCCAAGCGCGAGACAAACCACTATGATGCAACCCACGATCGCTTGTTTTTTCATCCCACCCCTCCTAGCAGATCCGTTTCCTTATTCGTTAGCTTTCCGGTCCAATCGTTCAGAATTCTGGCAGCAACTCCGCAAGCCACACCACCGCCAAATTTCCGCGCACTTTCGATTGGGTTGAATGTTACTAAGGAAGGTTGCGTCTACACTCGCAAACAACGAGCAGGCTCAACCGTTAAAGGCACCCCCAGATATACTTCAGCGCCCTCGATCTGCGCCTCGCACAGAAAGCACCCAGCCACTACAGGCCATCGCCCTCCGCCCCTGACGCACCCTGCGCGTCCGCACCACTGCACAGGCGGATAATGCGACAATAATGATGCGTACTATTCGTTTTTTGACTTGCTCATAGAAGTCTCAATGCGTCTGATACGGTTACTTCAAATAACTCGCCATCTTGCAGAGAGATGCGCGCCTTGTTACACTCCTGTTACTCCACGTATCAAGGACCCGTGTGACCGAACGAGAGCTCCTTCTCGAGCAGATTAATCGGCTGGTCGGCAGCCATGCTCTTCATGGCTCGGAATCCCTCTGCAAATTGCTCCGTTACCTGGCCAAACATGCCGTGGATCATCCAGGCACACCCATCAAGGAGTTTCAGATTGCGACAGAGGTTTTCGGACGCTCTGCCGATTTTGACCCGCAGCTCGATTCCATGGTTCGTGTCCAGGCTGGACGCCTTCGCTCCAAGCTAACGGAATATTACAGCGCGGATGGACTTGAAGACTCCATCATCGTGGAGCTCCCCAAAGGCACCTACGTCCTTTCGTTTCACCATCGCAGCCTTTCGGGTGCAAAACCTAATGCGACAATTGCGAACGGGGCGATCGGCAAAGATGCCCTCGAGAAGAGCACCGAGCGCAGATGGGGAACTGAAGTTATTTCCCTCTCCATCTTTCTGGCTGCGGCCATCACGGTGATCGTCTGGCTTCTCGCGACTCGAACTTCGGCTCCTGTAGGACTCGCGAGCGAAAGCGAACCAGTGTCAGCCGCTTTTCGCATCTTTTGGAGAGGATTCACCTCGGGGCCCGAAGAGCCGTGGGTCGTCTTTAGTAACGCCGCCTTTGTCGGTCGTCCCGAGACGGGCATGCGCTACCGCGATCCAAATCGTGACGCCGGAGTCCCCATCCTGGACCACTACACTGGCGTTGGCGAAGTCTTGGCAGTTCACGAAATAGATCGCGTCTTCGGACTCCTTCATCGCAGCATTCGCGTCAAACGCGGGAGCCTCTTTTCGCTCGATGACGCCAAGAACAACAACCTGATTTTCATCGGTTCGCCCGTGGAAAATCTCTCGCTGCTGGAAATTCCCGGCACCCAGGATTTCTATTTCGAGCAGTTGACCTCCGGCCCCCGTAAAGGCGACCACGCCATTATCAACAGGCACCCGCAACCCGACGAAGGCAAGGAGTTCTTCGCAAGTCCTTCGGGTACGCCTCTCACGGAGGACTATGCCCTTCTTGGTCTTGTGAAAGGGATGAATCCGGGTCAATCCGTGCTCATCCTCGCAGGAAACACCACGATCGGAACGCAAGCCGCCGTCGAGTACGTTTGCAGGCAGAGCTCGGTGGAAGAGTTGCTCTTGCGGCTTTCCGTTTCGCAAAACGGCGAACTCAAACCCTTTGAAGCCGTCATTCGAGTGAAAGTGGCTCGCGGCGTCCCAGTAGAAACCGAACTGGTTGCCATCCGCAAATCCGCAATTTAGTAGCCGGCATCGCCTCCCACCTGCACTTTTTCACGCTTGCGCCGGAACTTCTGGCCGCGTTTCCCCCTTTCGATCACTCGCATTTTTGGAATGGCGGCCTTCTGGACTGTGGTTAAGATACGACGCTGTGGGATCACTTCTGGCGGCACCTGACCTCGCGCGAGCTATTGGCTTGGCGCTTTCAAATGGGGATCCAGTTCAAACGCTCTCTGAAATTCCTTGGCCGATTCTTCTTTATTCCCCTTTCGCTGCAGCGCGGTTCCAAGCTGATAATGGGCAGCAGCAAATGTCGGCAGCGACTGAATGGCTGCCCGGAATTGCGAAATTGCGCCGTCCAGATCCCCTGCGTTCAAGAGTTTGCGGCCAGAGTTTGTCGCAAACATTGCCGCCTGCTCGCTCGACTTCTGCTTCAACAACTCCATTCCCGTGCGGCTCTCGGCGGCAGCTCCCTCAGCGTCCCCGAGTTGCCTCAGAACGGCCCCCAGATTCGTGTGCGCTCCGGCAAAATCCGGCTGCAGACGAATGGCTTCACGCAACGCATCGGCTGCCGGCTGCAAATCTCCTTTCTGCTTCAACACCGAGCCGAGCGTATAGTAAGCCTCCGCATAGTTTGGTTTTGCCTGCACTGCCGCGCGCAATTCCTGCGCTGCCGCCGCAAATTCTCCCTGCTGCCACAGTGTCACTCCGAGGGTGTAGTGCGCATCCGCCAGCTTCGGATCCAGTTCCTCAGCCTTCTTGAATTCTGCAATCGCCTCCGGTAAGCGATCTTTCATTTTCAGCGCTAAACCCAAATCGTAATGAAACGTGGCGTCCTGCGGCGCAAATTTCAGCGCGGTCTGAAAATGTGCCACCGCGGCGTCAAAATCCGTTTTCTGCAGATATGCAGCGCCCAGATTTCCTTCGTAACCCGCATCATTTGGTTTCAGTTTCAAAGCCGTCTGAAATTCCTGAATGCTGCTCCCCGCATCGCCCATCTGCAGCAGAGCTAGTCCCAAATCATTGTGTGCGTCGGCACTCTCGGGCCGGATCTTCACTGCTTGCCGGAACGCCGTCACCGCATCTTCTGTATTGCCGCAGCGCTGCAGCAGAATCCCCAACTGTTTTTGCGCGTCGGCGTTATTGGGATCCAGCTTAGCCGCGTACTGAAACTCCTGTAACGCGGCGTCCACCGCGCCTTTCGATGCAAGGGCTTGCCCCAGATAGTAATGTGTGAGTGGATTTTCACGTTCGAAGCTTAAGGCCGCGCGCAATTCGGACTCCGCTCCCTCGATGTCTCTTTGCTGTAAACGCAAAACTCCAAGATGCAGATGAGCTTGCGCGAATTGCGGCTGAAGTTTCAGCGCTTCCGAAAACTCGGCTGCCGCTTCCTCCATCTTCGATAGTTGAGCCAGAACCGAACCAAGATCGTCATGTAACTCTGGCCGGTTCGGTTCGATTGCAATCGCGCTCCTCAACTCCCTCATAGCACCGGCGGAATCGCCCGCATACGAGAGCGCTTGCCCAAGGGTGCGGTGTGTTTCGGAATCCTCCGGAGACAACTGTGCCGCTTCGCGCGCCTCACGCACCGCTCCCTGCACATTTCCCTTCTGCAGCAGAGCACGGGAAAAATTCATGTGCGCTTGTGCGAAATCTGGATTCCATTTCACGGCCGCTTGGAACTGGGCAATGGCGGCATCGATTTCGCCTTGCGCGAGCAAAACCCATCCAAGCGAGTTGTGCGGTTCTGGGCTCTGCGGAATCAACTGGACCGTCCTTTCGAACGCCGCGCGCGCGGCTGCTAAATCCTGCCGCTGCAGCGCGTCCAAGCCTTGGCTGTAAAACGAATTGGCTGCCGCAGCGTCGGCGCTGGGATTAGAATTTTTCGTTTGCGCGCTTCCTCCGGCGCAAACCAGGAAAAACGCCAATGCAAACACATCAACTCTCAACCCAACTATCTTCCCGCGGGGAAATTCGAATGAGTGCATTTTAATTCTCGTAGAAAGCTCCAAAGGAACAAGCCCGTACGAAAAATCTCAGTCCATTTTGCCCAACAGCGTCCAGTTGGCGCTTCCTCAAGCCCCCGCCTTGACCCTGTCCAACCCTCACCTTAGTATGCCAAGAGTTCATGATTTCCGGTCCGCCTCATCGTTCGCTCTTCCGTTTCAAGGCCTCTTGGATCTCGCTTGCGCTGCTCCTGCCTTTTTCCGTCTTTTTCAACGCAAGTCAGCTCCCGAAAAGCAATTCGAAGCCCCTCGCTCATTTCACCGATATCGCGAAAAAAGCAGGTCTCACCGACGCTGTGGTGTTCGGCGGCGTGGACACCAAAAAATACATCCTTGAGACTACCGGAACGGGAGTCGCGATCTTCGACTACGACAACGACGGCTGGCCAGACATCTTTCTCGTCAACGGCACCAGCCTCGATGCTTCCGCCGGAAAAACGCCCACAAGCCATCTCTACCACAACAATCACGACGGCACCTTCACCGACGTCACGATAAAAGCCGGCCTCACTCATACCGGTTGGGGCCAGGGCGTTTGTATCGGCGACTATGACAACGACGGCTGGGAAGATCTCTATGTCACCTACTACGGAAAAAATGTTCTGTACCACAACAATGGCGACGGCACCTTCACCGACGCAAGCGAAAAAGTCGGCGTCTCCGGGTCCGGCAAGTCCTGGGGCAATGGCTGCGCTTTCGTCGACTACGATCGCGACGGCCATCTCGATCTAATCGTCGCCAACTACGTCGACTTCGATCTCGCGACCGCGCCTGTTCCCGGTGCGCGCTCCTCCTGTATGTGGAAAGGCGCTCCTGTGATGTGTGGGCCGCAAGGACTCCCTGCCTCAAAAAATATTCTCTATCACAATCGCGGCGACGGAACCTTTGAAGACGTCAGCGCAAAATCTCATATCGACAAAGCCGACGGCCATTATTCCCTAAGTGTCTCCACGCTCGATTACGATGATGATGGCTGGCCAGACATTTTTGTCGCCTGCGACAGCACCGCCAGCATTCTCTACCACAACAATCGCGACGGCACTTTTACCGATGTCGCGATCACCGCCGGCGCCGCCTTCAACGAGGACGGCCACGCACAAGCAGGCATGGGCTCAACCGTCGCCGACTTCAACGGAGATGGCAAGCTCGACATCTTCAAAACGAATTTTTCCGACGACACCGCGACTCTCTACCGCAACAACGGTAACGGCACTTTCGACGACGTCACTTTCCCCGCCGGCCTCGGCCTCAACACAAAATATCTCGGCTGGGGCACTATGTTTTTCGATTTCGACAACGACGGCTGGCCCGATCTTCTTCTCGTCAACGGCCACGTCTACCCCGAAGTCGACAGCCAGCATCTCGGCAGCACTTTCCAAGAACCGCGCATCCTCTATCACAACAACGGCAACGGCACCTTCACTGACATTTCCGCCGACGCTGGACCCGGCATCACCGCAGTAAATTCTTCACGTGGCCTTGCTATTGGCGACTTGTGGAACGACGGCCGCCTCTCCGCCGTCATCAGCAACATGAATGCGCCGCCCAGCCTCCTCGTCAACGACGTTCGCACTCCCAATCACTGGATCGCCTTCCATCTCGTCGGGAATTCTTTCGCGTCCGCTTCATCGCCAATGAAAGCATCCGCGCCTGCCGCGCCAAATTTCAAATCCAGCCGCGATGCGATCGGTGCTCGCATCACCATGAAAGCCGGCGCCCGCCTCTTCGTCGATGAAGTTCGCAGCGGCTCCAGTTACGATTCGAACAATGACATGCGCGTCCATTTCGGCCTCGGCTCCGCCACTAAGCTCGATTCTGTACAGATACGCTGGCCCAGCGGCATCGTCGAACAATTTGACAACCTCACGGTCGACACAATTCACACGCTAAAGGAAGGCTCCGGGGTCGCTGTCAAGCCTCCTTCCCAAAAGTAGCTCGCCACTTTTCGCCAGCCATACTAAAATTCGTCGGTTCTCAATGACGCCGCAATGAAACCGAAATCCAAACCCAAACAAAAGTCCAAGGCTCAACCCAAGCAAGTCTCAAAGACTTTCCACGCCACTCTCGAACGCCTCCGTTCGAATCTCGGCTGGGTCGTCATTCGCATTCCGTTTAACGTCCAGAAAAACTGGGGAACGCGGGGTATGTTTCGCATCAAAGGAGAAATCAACGGCTTCGCGTTTCGCACGTCGCTCTTCCCCACGCGCAAAGGCGAACACTTCCTGCTCGTGAACAAAAAGATGCAGGCGGGTGCAAACGCATTCGAGGGCAACACCGCGGAGTTTTTTCTCGAACCTGACACCGAGGAGCGCGTCATCAACGTTCCCACCGAATTCAAACGCTTCCTCGCGCAAGACCGCTCGTTCCGCCACTGGTTTGACGCGCTGAGCTATTCCATTCGCAAGTGGATTTCCGACTGGATCGTGCAACCTAAAAGCACCGAAGCCCGCGTCCGCCGCGCCGAGCAAGTCGCCGAGCAGCTTTTCTCCGCCATGGAAGCCGAGCGCGAACTCCCGCCCGCGCTAAAGCTTGCTTTCACGCGCGATCCTCGTGCCCTTGGCGGTTGGAACCTCATGTCCCCTTCGCATCGCCGAGGCCAACTGATCGCCATCTTCTATTACCGCTCACCCGATGCTCGCGCTCGTCGCACGGAAAAAGTAGTCGAAGAAGCTATCACTCTCGCCGAGAAAAAATCGAAGAAATGATTTGCCTTACCGGCAGCCGACAACCACCACTCTCTATTTCAAAACATCCGCCCCAGCCTTAGCACATTGCGCATCTTGCGAGCTGGCCGCACCCGACACTCCGATCGCCCCAACGATCTTCCCATCCATCACCAGCGGAATTCCTCCCTCAACGGCCACAACTCCTTTCAACGTCAACACTCGTAGCCCATCTCCGCCCGCCGCCAGCGTATCCTGGAACGCTTTCGTAGGCCGCTTGAAAAGGGCCGCGCATCGCGCCTTATCGATCGCCACATTCGCGCTCCCCAATTGCGTATTATCCATTTTCTCGTAGTACACGAGATTTCCGCTGGTATCGACGATCGCCACTGCCATATTCCAGTGATTCTTCTCCGCTTCCGCCAAAGCGGGCGCCGCAACCTTCTTTGCATTCTCCAGGCTCACATTCGCACCATATGGACTCGGTGCCTGTGCTGGCGCCGGAGCCGGCGTTTGCGCCCGTCCCATCGCCAGCCCGCAAAACAAAATCATCGCGGCACCAACCGACCTCACCACATTTTTTAACGACATCCTCTTTCCTCCTTTAGCTTCAGCAATCAAAACTCTTCGCCTCTCCAATTTCGCGCACCACTCTTCGCCGTTCAATCCTCGCGCTTGATCGAAACATAAATCGGTCCAGCCCCCAGCATGCTCACCAGAAACCAGCTAAATCGTCCAGCTCTGCTCGTCGTCTGAAATTTCAGATGATCCCCCGCCGCAACATCCAGCTCCACCGTCTTCCAATTCCAGGTATTGTCTACGCGCAAGCGATGGTGTCCCACCGTCACTCGTATCGAAAACGTGTCCCCGTAATACAATTCCCCAACGTTCTCTCCGTCCAGCTTCACGATGATTTGACGCTGCTGCACATCCTCCGGCGATTTCCGCCGAATCGTGATGCTTGCCTGCTCGTCTGAGGACTCAGAAGCCATCTAGATGCTCTCTTTCCCTGGCAATGGATGCACGCCTCCCCACATCACTCCTACAAAAATTCTGCCAAACTCCGCCCCTCTTCACTTCAACCGAACCTCTGCTACAATCTCGTCTATGAACCGACGCACACTGCTTCAATCGCTTCCCGCCGCAGCTCTTCTTCCAACCGCAGCCTGGGCCGCTTCTGCGGCCAGCGACGCTTCCTCGCGAGGAGACTCCGCATCGCCGCAATCCTCCACCACTGTCTACGAGCTTCGCATCTACCACACCTACGAAGGCAAGCTCGACGATCTCCTCCGCCGCTTTCGCGATCACACCATGCAGCTTTTCGAAAAGCACGGAATAAAAAATATTGCCTACTGGACTCCCACCGACGACCCGCTAAAGGGCAAAACGCTCATCTACATCATCTCTCACCCCAGCCGCGAAGCCGCCACCGCCAACTGGAAAGCCTTCCAAGACGATCCCGATTGGAAACAGGTCCGCGACGCCTCCGAAGCCAACGGCAAAATCGTCGAAAAAGTCGATTCCACCTTCATGTCGCTAACGGACTTCTCTCCGCCGCTCCGCTAACAATCTCGCTTTTTACAACAAGCCAGCGTCGCACCCCGCGTTGGCGATAAAACGAATGGATTGTCATCCCGCTTGCCCTGAGGAACGAAGGGACCGAAGCGAGGGGATCTTTTTTTTCTTTTTCTTTTTCTTTTTCTTTTTCTTTTTCTTTTTCTTCTCTCTGACCTCTGTGTTGAAATCCCCACTCTCCTACTTCGTAACTCTCGCAATAAACGCCGAGTAAGGCTCCATCGGCAACTCCATAAACATGCCCTTCACCTGCTTGTGAAAGCTCGTCAACAAAACCTCGATCTTCGGCTCTAGAAATCCCGTCGCCGAAAGATCGAACCGCGCCTTCTGCTCCGTCGCGGACATATTGAGAATCACCAGGATGGCTTGCCCCTTATATCGCCGCAGATAAGTCAGCACATTCGGATTATCGTCGTTAATCGAAACATAATCGCCGTCCAAAAGCGCCACTTCCGTATGCCGCAACGCCAAAAGCTTCTTGTAAAAACTCAGCACCGAGTACGGATCGTTCATCTCGTCGGCAACGTTGTGCGTACTCGCGCTCACCGGCACCGGCAACCACGGCTTCGCTACACTGAATCCCGCGTTCGCCGTGTGATTCCACTGCATCGGAGTCCGTTCGCCATCTCGCCCCTTTTCAAGAGGCCAGCCAAGTTTGCCGATAGGGTCTTGCACGTCGTCTTTGCTCTTCGGGTCGTTGTTCTCCATCCCAATTTCTTCGCCGTAATACATAATCGCGGACCCGCGAAGCGTCAGATAAAGCGCCGCCATCATTTTCGCGATATCGTCATTGTGGATGCCATCCGCATATCGCGTATACGACCGAGTAATGTCGTGATTCGTGATCACATAAACCGGCCAGTGCCCCGCCGCATTCACCGCCGCGATATGTTTTCGATATTCATCCGCGGAGAGCCCCTTAAATCCCGTCATCATCAAATCCATAGGCATCTGCAATTCATCGTTTTTGGTGCCGTAGTAATCCTTCAGCTGGTCGACATTGCTTGTCCATGTCTCTCCAATCAGCACCGACCCGTATTCATCTGCCACCGTCCGCAGCTTGCGCATCGCATCATGGACTTCCGGCAATTTCTTGTCGTACTTCTCATCCATATTCGGCCGCCCGAACTTGTCCGTCCCAGGCAACACAGGGTTGTCAGTCAAGTTTGGATCCTCATAAAGCGTATCCACCGCATCCAAACGGAATCCCGCGACCCCGCGCTTGTACCAAAACCGCGTCACATCCAACATCGCCTTTTCCACCGCGGGATTCCGCCAGTTCAAGTCCGGCTGCTGCGGATAGAAATAGTGGTAGTAATACTGATTATTCTTCGGATCGAAACTCCACGCTGGTGTTCCAAACGTCGAAAGCCAATTACTCGGCGGCTTCCCTGGCCCCTTGCCATCGCGCCAGATGTACCAATCCCGATGCTCCGCCGTCTTCGACGATCTCGAATCGATAAACCATTTGTGCTGGTCCGAAGTGTGATTCACCACAAAATCCAGAATCACCCGTATGTCCCGCTTCTTTCCTTCCGCCACTAGTCGGTCAAAATCCTCCATCGTGCCGTACATCGGATCGATCGCCTCATAATCCGAAACGTCATATCCGAAATCCACCTGCGGCGAAGGAAAACACGGCGTAATCCAAATTGCATTAATTCCCAGCTCTTTCAAGTAATCCAGCTTCGAAGTAATTCCCTTCAAATCACCGACGCCATCATTGTTGCTGTCAGCAAAACTCCGTGGATAAATCTCATAGAACACCGCATGCTGCCACCACTGATGACCCTCCGGATCAACACTCTTCGCCTGAATCTGCGCCACCGCCTCCGGCGCGACAAATCCGCAACTCGCACCCGCTCCGAATATCGCCAACACCGCCGCCACAATTTGCCGGTTCACGCACACCTCCCCTTCTCCGTGCCCTCTGCGTCCTCTGTGAAATCAACATTCAAAAGCTTCGCAAACCGCCGCCAAGCTTTCGAGACGGAGACTGCCATTATTGTTTCAGAAATTTCCTAGGTACCTTCGGCGGATGAAAAAAGATCACCACTCGCTGGTGCGGATATTCTTCACCTGCTTTTCCCTCAAAATGAATTCGCAATTTCGTTCCGCCGCTCGCATCCTTAACCAACTCCGCGCCGCGAACCGATTCGATCATGCTTGGGTTCCACACTGCTAAGTCGTAGGTTGCTCCCGTCCGGCCAGCTGTAATCAATTCCATCGGCGCTGTCACATCTTCCATCTTCTCAGACAGGACGCGTAAGTCAGAGCTCGCGCTTCCCAGCTCCGGCAACCGGAACGCATACGACACGCCAAAATCATTCGCCACTGGGATGTGAACGACGTTTTTTCCTTCGTTCAAGGCAACTTTGATTCTCAGATGGTGATGCTCCGCCAACATTCGTTGGTCATAGGTGGTTGGCTTTCCGTTCACGACCACGCGGCCGACTAATGCTGTGTTTGCCAGCGTGGGCTCGAAATCCAGCGTGCATTCCCCGCCTGTGCGCGTTATTTCCAGTGTTATTTCGTCCAGTGTCTTCTGGTAGGTCAGATTCAGCACACTGTCGCCGACTCGTACGTTGTTGATTTTGAAGTTCATCCAATCCGCTGGAACGTGCGGCACAAACGTCAGTGTCTTTTTCGTGGCGTCCTTTCCTAGTCCAAACATTCCCTTTAGCAGCGGACTCACCACCATTGCCGCCGACCATATCTGATGCGGCGAGCTCGTCGCCAGCGGCTGGTAATAATCCCCGGAAAGCACTTCCGTTACGTGCCCCAACGATCCATCGAGCGCCAGCAGCGCATTCGCTCGCAAGTTTTCGTACGCAGCAAATTCCTGGTGATATCGGTATTCCGCAACGGATGCCCATCCGGTGAACAGCGGCCACACCGAACCATAGTGGTATCCGCCTCCGCTGAAAATCGTCGAGCGGTTGGAAATAATTCTCATGCCCCAATCTGTTTGCAGGTCCGCATCCGTAAGCTGCTGAATCGCAGGAATGGCCGTCGCTTCGTTAGGCAATCCAAACCACATCGGAACAGTTGTCAACACCGTCGGCTCATCTACCTGTTTGTCGTTCTTGTCGAGTGCAAACGCAAATCGCTTCTTGTCCGCGATCCAGAAACTGTTGTTCACTAACGGCCATTGCTTTGCGAATTCATTTTCCAGCGTCGTTGCGGAATCCGCTTGTCCTGCGAACCGCGCCAGATTCGCAAGCGCGCGCAGCGCCTCCGCGCCCAGCCCACTCTGATAAAACTCGCTCTTCACCGGCAGCAGTGGCCCGCCTTCCACCCAGCCGTGCCCGACTCCCTGATTTTGTGGCAACCCTCTCGTCGCGTCATACGTCGATTTCAAAAACTGATATGCCTTCCACAAGCTGGCCCATTTCTCTTTTGCAAAAGCGGTGTCACCACAGTTCGTGACGTAATCGTTCACCCCAATGATGTAGAGCGGCGTCGCATCCGCCGACGCGTACGGATACGGATAATCCTTGAACCAATTCACGAAATTCGCGCCCTGCGAAATTTCGTGCGGAATCTTTCCGTCTTCCCGCTGAAACTTGCTTACAAATTCCAACGCCGTCTTCGCGTTCGCAAAATCACCTTCAGCGTTCAAAGCCAGCGAGGTCCAGAACGAATCGCGCCCAAAGTACCAAGCAAATCCTGGCCGCTGACTGTCACCAGATGTTCTGTATCCTGCCACCAGACCTGTCCCAAGAAATGGGTTGGTAACCATGCCCTGTACCAGGCTCACTCTCGACCAGTCATACGCCTTTTGCAGTTGCTCGTCAGGCAGTTCCAAGCTCACAGTCTGCCGGAGATAGTCCCGGTAATACTGCGCCGATTCGCGCAACAGATAATCGTATCCAGACGTAAGCCGTCGATACGCGCTCTCGGCATCAGCCCGGCCCGTCATCGATCCCGCGATCACGATGATCTGCGACGCTTTGCCCTTGGCAATTGTCCCGAGCCGAAAGGAATTTTCCTGTGACTCGAAATAGTTCGTCTGAAATTCTTCTTCGGCGTTTTGCGCCGTCGGCGATCCTACAATCGCCGCGAACTTTCTCTGTTCCTCTCCAAGCGCGAACGCTTTCAGTCCGGAATCCCATCCTATATATGTAGCCCCCAGCGCCGCGGGCCATTCGAGCTGAAAATCTCGATGAAACGCCGCCTCAATTTCCAGAGGACTCTCCGTTTCCACTTCCAGCAAAATCAGTACACCAGGCTCTCGCACCGGGGCAAAGAATGTCTCGCGCACCGAAAACGTGTCGCCCGCATAGACGATCGTGCTCGACTCCGGCCGCGTGATCAACGTCCGCGCCAGCGAATCAGCGGCCAGCGTTTGTCCATCCACGTGAAATTTCAAATGAAAGTCGCGAAATATCTTCAGCGGATAAACCCATGCTTCCATCCGTCCCGCCTCATTTCCAAGCAACCCCGCGCGCATTCCCACCGACGAAAGAAATTCCCACGGTCGGACTGCCCTGGTTGATTCCACAGCGGGCGCCAATTCGACTAGCTTTGTTATTTCGCGCCCAGTCGGCGGCGGTGGGGTGGACGCTGGATACTGGGCGTGCGCCTGTGCCCGCACTTCCGCTGTTGGCGCTTGTGCTCTCGTTACCCAAGATAAAAGAAGTAATGCAGAAGCGAGGAATGCAGCACCAGAAAAATACAACTCCCGAAATGTGCGTTTTCTTTCGACCACGGTAGGAAGACCCCGGCACAAGACGATTCTTCTTCTCTCGCGCCCTCAGTTCGAATCGCTATTTGCCGTACAATACGGAACGGCGGCAAATCTTAGCACGAGCCAATCGCAGGAAGGTATTATTCCATTTGTCTTCTTCACGTCGCGCATTTCTTAAATCGCTAAGCCGCTCTGCGCTGGTCCTCCCGCTCGAAAGCGTCTTAGCTTTAGCGCGTCCACTTCAGCCGAATCAAACCCTGGCAGCTCAAAAAGACTCGAATCCATATCCAGCTCCGCCAAAAGAAATCGGCGTCAGCTTCACCAACGTAGCTCGAGAATCCGGCCTCAACGCAAAAACAATCTTCGGCGGCGAACATAAAAATAAATATCTACTGGAAACAACGGGCTGTGGCGTCGCTTTCTACGACTATGACAACGACGACTGGCTCGACATTTTTCTGGTCAACGGCTGGCGCCTCGAAGGCTTTCCGAAAGGGCAGGAACCAATCTCGCATCTCTTCAAAAATAATCGCGATGGCACCTTCACCGACGTCACTGCGAAATCCGGCCTCATCCACTACGGGTGGGGGCAAGGCGTTTGCGTCGGCGATTACGACAACGACGGCTTCGACGACATTTACATCACGTCATTCGGGAAAAATGTCCTGTTTCACAACAACGGAAACGGAACGTTCACCGACGTCACCGAAAAAGCCGGCGTCGGCACCAACGGCAAACGCTGGAACACCGGCTGCGCGTTCGTTGACTATGATCGCGACGGCCATCTCGATCTTTTCGTCGCGAATTACATCGACCTCGATTTAGCGACAGCGCCGCTCCCCGAGTCGGGCCCGTGTGTGTACAAAGGCGTTCTCGTCGCGTGCGGCCCACCAGGACTCATCGGCGGAACAAATATTTTGTTTCACAACAACGGCGACGGCACCTTTTCCGATGTTTCCGAGCGCGCCGGAGTTCTTCAAGCCAACGGAACATTCGGGCTCGGCGTGCTCACCGGCGATTTCAACAATGACGGCTGGCCCGATATCTATGTCGCGAACGACTCGACGGCCAGCGCGCTGTATGAAAACAAAAAAAACGGCACCTTCTCCGACGTGGCCATGGAAGCGGGATGCGCGCTGAGCGCGGACGGCAAGCCCCAGGCAGGCATGGGCGTCTCTGCCGCGGATTACGATCTCGACGGCAACCTCGACATCGTCAAAACAAACTTCGCGGGCGACACGCCGTCGCTCTACCACAACCTCGGCGGCGGAAATTTTGAGGACGCCACGTTCACCGCCGGCCTCGGCAAGCATACCCAGTACCTTGGCTGGGGCTGCGGCTTTTTCGACATGGACAACGACGGCTGGCCAGACATTTTAATTTGTAACGGCCACGTCTATCCTGAGGTCGAGCAACTGCGCACCGAAGCCGGTTATCCGCAGCAGAAAATTCTCTACCGCAATTTGCGCAACGGCCATTTTGAAGATGTTTCTTCGCAAGGTGGTCCGGGCATCATGACTCCGGTTGCGTCGCGCGGCGCGGCGTTCGGCGATTTCGATAATGACGGCGACATCGACGTGGTCGTGAACACGGTTAACGATTTCCCTCAGCTGCTGCGCTGCGATTCGCATCTCGAAAATAATTGGCTGAAAATAAAAGCGATCGGAACAAAATCGAATCGCAGCGGAATTGGCGCGCGCTTGCGCTGCGTGACACACCCCCCGGGTGAAACGAAGCCGCACTCACAAATTGATGAAGTGCGGAGCGGCGGAAGTTACATTTCGCAAAACGATTTGCGCGTTCACTTCGGCATTGGAAAAGCGGAGAAGGTCGAACTACTCGAAATTCGCTGGCCGAGCGGCGCGGTCGACACCCTGAAGGATGTGAAGCCGAACCAGATGATCGTAGTGAAAGAGGGCGAGGGAATTGTGCGGTCTGTTAAGTTCGAGAAGACGAAGACGCCCAAGCCGGCGAAGTGAAGAATGAATTGCGCGGAATGGTAGAAATTCGGGGTTGAACGGCGATTTTTTGAGCTTTAAAACGGTTGCTCAAGTCCCTGTTCAAACAACAAAAATGGGACCCTTCGCGCAACTTTGATTGGTGAGCGGGTTATCCGGGGCCACCCGGCGACATGCCCTTCACTGAGTTCGTACCCGGGCAATACCGCGACATGAAGCGTGCGGTTAAGTCTCTAAGATCGTTGTCGAGGATGGATATGGCCCGGTCGGCGATGGCTGCTGGCATGCCAAAGTGCGCCTGGGCGATTCCGCCTGTAATGCAGGCCAGCGTGTCGCTATCTCCTCCAAGCGATATCGCGTTTCGGATGGCATCTTCGAAATCCGTGGACTCGAGAAAGCACACGATCGCCTGAGGAACCGTCTCTTGGCATGACTCGTTAAACTGGTAAGTGGGTCTGATCTCATCAACACTTCGGGATAGATCGTAATGAAAGGTCGCCGCCGTGTATTCCCTGATGTCGGCTTTCGTGCTTCCCGTCCTGGCAAGGAAGATCGCGGCTGCAGTTGCTTGGGCGCCTTTGATCCCCTCTGGGTGATTGTGCGTCACGGCTGTGTATTCGGCCGCTCGGACCAGCACTTCATCTAGCGTGTTGAACGCAAATCCAACCGAACTGATTCGCATAGCAGCCCCATTGCCCCAGCTATTGTAGGGCTGGCTTTCGTGAGCTTGCGCCCATCGGTGAAAAAAGCCTCCGTAGCCTGCGTCTGGATAGCGCCGATAGTAAGCCTTCATCAGCGAGACATAGTCGGTGGCGGTCAGCAGCGATTCGGCAAGAGCCACGGTGAGCACTGTATCGTCGGTGAAGAAGCAATCCGGGCTGAACAGATCGAATTGCTTGGTCTTAATGTTGTTCCACTCGTAGACCGATCCGATGATGTCACCCGCTATTGCACCGATCATTTGATCTTCCTTGAAGGCATCCGCGCAGCGTTTAAACCCCTTAGTACAGTCGCGCATTATCCTCGAAGAGTTCTCGTATAGCCATCTACCTGAGGTTGCGAAGCGGGAGAGTGGAGATTTTAAGCCGAGGTCGCGTAGTGCTCAGAGAGGAAAAAGGGAAAGCAGATTCCTTGCTGCACTCGGAATGACAATTCTTGAGGGACCGCGGCCGTCGACTATTGCAGGGGCTTGAGTGCGATATGAATCCGTGTGCCTGTGCCTTGCCGAGGGTTCAGGGGAGGAAGACGATCAAGGTGTAGATGCCCAGAGTTGTGCCTAGCGGCAGGTCGGAGAGGGAGAGGAAAGCGGCGACTAACGAGAGGGTGCGGGCGGATTTTCCGGCGAGGAGAGCTAGGCCAGCGAGTAGACTGAAGAGACCAGAGAGGGCCGTTACGATGATGGCGGCGATATAAAGGATGTGGAAGATGGCCATGAAGGTCTGGTAATCGGTGACGCGGGTTAGGAGGGCGCCGAACATGACTGTGGCTGTGGCGGCGTAGAGGACCAAGAGGATTACGGCTACGAGGCGGAGGATGGCGTAGACGATCCAGAGTGCGCCGAGAGTGCTGGAGTTGGCGCGAGGATTTTGTGCGGTTGCGGTGGTGGACATGGGTGCTCCCGTCTTGAGTTTGTAGTGACAAAGTCTAACACCTCGCGAAGAGAATTCGCGTCGGGTAGATACGGTAGGAAGGCGAGATGAAAATCAGGGTGGCGTTTGTTGCAAAGATTGCGAAATAAAAGAAAAGGATTTAACGCAGAGGTCCGCAGAGACACAGAGGGCGCCGAGAGAAAGACAAAAGCAGATTCCTTCCGACAAGGCGCAGAGCCTTCGGTCCCTGCGCTCGGAATGACAATCTCCGAGGCTACCGCCGCTCTCGGCGAAAAAGATTACGCGCCGGAAAGGGTTTGCCAGCCACGGCGGCTTAGGCTCCAGAAGATAAAGTAGCCAGAGAGAGCCGCGATGATTAGGAGGGCTGTGCCCATCACCCATTCGTGGAGGACGTATTCGCCGATGGAGAACATGGCGCAGTAGACGAGAAGGCAGCCGGCAATCCAGTCGTAGGTGCTCGCGGCGAGGTCGCGGACGGGGGTGACTTCGGGAGCGAGGGCCGCGATGCGCTTCCAGCCGTGGATGGTAGGGCGGACGCGGCGGTAGAACTGGACTAGTTTGGCGTCGGGTTCGGGCTTCGTGATTAACGTGGTGAATAGCCAGACTGCCGTCGTGGCTGCCGTCGTGATGAGAGCAGTTTTGGCGAAGACGACGGAGCTGTTGCCGGCAAACTGGACGCGCGTGAGCGACATGGAGACAACGAAGGCGGCGATCATGGAGGAGATTTCGCTCCAGGCGTTGATGCGCCACCAGTACCAACGGAGGAGGAGGACGGAGCCGGTGCCAGCACCCATGCCGAGGAGAAGTTGCCAAGCAGATTGGATGCTGGTGATGTTGGCGGCAGCGTAGCCGCTGAGGATCACGAGCAGGACGATGATTATTTTGCTCGCGAAGACGTAGTGTTTGTCGGAGGCTTTGCGGACGAGGAAGCGGCGGTAGAAATCGTTGATGAGATAGGACGTGCCCCAGTTTAATTGCGTGCCGACCGTGGACATGAAGGCGGCGAGGAAGGCCGCGATCATTAGGCCGCGCAGAGCGGGCGGGAGAAAATCGCGCAGAACCATGACGTAGCCTTTCTCGGGTTCGGCGGCGAATTCAGCGCTCGGGTGGAGGCCGCCGTGGGGGGAGTAGACGGCGACGGCGACGAGGCCAGTAATGATCCAGGGCCAGGAGCGCATGGCGTAATGGGCGATGTTGAACCACAGCGTGGCGCCGAGGGAATTTTTTTCGTCCTTGGCGCTGAACATTCTTTGGGCGACATAGCCGCCGCCGCCGGGTTCGGCGCCGGGATACCAACTAGCCCACCACTGAACGGCTAGATAGAGCGCAAAGGTGATGACCGGTAGAGTCCAGAGAGCGTCCGTCGTCCAGCCGAGATGGAACGAGGGAAAGAACGAGAGGATGGAACCCGTGGTTTCGCCGGATTGGCGGGCGACGTCATTGACGTGGGAGAGTTGAACTTTTAGGAGCGCCATACCGCCGATTTTGGCAACCGCGATCCACGCGAGGACGACGATCATGGTCATTTTCAGGACGAATTGGAAAAGGTCTGTGACCAGGACGCCCCAGAGACCGCCGATGAATGTGTAGATTCCTGTGAACGGGACCAAGAGTAAGACGCAAATTAGAAGGGCGGTGTGTTCAGGCGTACCAAGCGTGTAGGTTGTGAGATTGTGGCCGCCGAGACCGACGCTGAGAACGCGGCCTTGCGCGATGGCGTCACCGAGAAGGACGGTCGTGATGCTGATCATAGCTTTGATGACCCAGCCGAGAATGAGGCAGTTCATGAGCGCGCCGAGATAGATGGCGCGGAAGCCGCGGAGGAAGGCGGCGGGTTTGCCTTGATAGCGGAGCTCGACGAATTCGACGTCGGTAAGAATTTCGGCGCGGCGCCAGTAGCGCGCGAAGAAAAAGACGGTCATCATGCCGCAGAGGCATTGCGACCACCAGAGCCAGTTGCCGGAGATGCCGTTGCGCGCGACGAGTCCGGTGACGAGCAGCGGAGTGTCGGCGGCGAAAGTGGTGGCGACCATGGAGGTGCCCGCGAGCCACCAGGAAACGTTGCGGCCGGAGACGAAAAATTCTTCGGTACTGCCGGAGGACCGGCGCCGGTAGTAAAGAGAGATGAGGAGATTGAGGAGCAGGTAGGCGGCGATTACGATCCAATCAGTGGCGGTAAGGACCATTATTCGTTTTGCTCCGCTGGCGCGATTGCTGGTGGTGCGTGAAGCGGCCTAGTATACTGCTATATAGCTCTAGACATGCAAGCTAAATTGGGACGCGGCATTCTACTGCGAATCATGGGAATTCCCAGGATTTTTCGAGAGGACTTGGGCTCGCGCGTAGCTTGGTATATATAGCACCTGCTGGCATAGTGTTGGGCGACCGTTTGGGGAAAATGGCGGTGAAATGCTTGTACTGCTGAATGCGAATTATGAGGAATTGAGCCGGGAGGCGGCGCGAATTGTCGCCGCGGCGGTGAAGAATAAGCCGTCGGTGACGCTGGGGCTGGCAACCGGTAGCACTACCGTAGGGATGTATGAGGAGTTGGTGCGGCTGCACCGGGAGCAGGGGCTGGATTTTTCAAAGGTCGTGACATTTAACCTGGACGAATATTTGGGGCTGGCCGCGAAGCATCCGCAGAGTTTCCATTGTTTCATGCAGGAGAATTTTTTTGCCCATGTGAATGTTGAGCCGCGCAATATTCATATTCCTGATGGAACGATCGGCGGGGACTATGAGGAGTACTGCGCCGCGTATGAGCGCGCGATTCGCGAAGCGGGCGGGATCGATTTGCAAATTTTAGGGATCGGGCGAAACGGGCACGTCGGATTTAACGAGCCGACTTCGAGTTTCGGGTCGAGGACGCGGTTGAAAGTCTTGACGAACGAAACGATTGAAGATAACCGGAAGTTTTTTTCTGCGGGAGAAGAAATGCCGCAGTGCGCGATTACGATGGGGATCGGCACGATTCTCGAAGCGAAGAAAATTTTGTTGCTGGCCACGGGCGAGGCGAAGGCGGAGACAGTGGCGGAGGCGATTGAAGGGCCGATTACGGCTTCGGTGACGGCTTCGTGTTTGCAGCTTCATCCGGACGTTACGTTTGTGATCGACGAAGCGGCGGGAGCACGATTGCAGCAACGGGATTATTACCGGCGGGTGATGGAGATGACGGCGCGGTTCACACCGAACAGGCTTTCCTAAACTCAGGTAGACTATTTCCTGAGGCTATATCTCAACAGGGAGACGACAACGTCATGGGCAATCGAGATGCACGAGGAAGAGAGAAAAAGAAGCCGAAGAAAAAGGAAGTCAAGATAGCGTATCAGCCAGCGAGGCCGGCGACCACTTACAAGCCGACGCCCGCGGTTCCACCGACGAAACCTGCCGAACCTACAAAGCCCTAAGTAGTCGCTCGCTCCGCAGAGCGTGCTCACACATTTTATAGCGCGGCGTCTATCTCAAGTGGGGTGAGAAGGCGGAGCACAAGCCTTGCTTCCGCCTATTTCGTTCGGTTCAGAACATTGGAGAGGTGTGTCCATGCGCAAAACGATTGGAATTTTTCTTGGGCTAATAGCCGGAATGGGATGTCTGTCGGGCCGGGTAAACGCCCAATTCAAGAATGGAGCCCAAGCGACGGAATTGAATTTGCCGACGGTGAGCCAGCGCGCGGTGGTGACGCAGCGAATTGGGCTGACGGATATTACGATCATCTATCACGAGCCGATGGTGGGCGGGCGCGACCTGTGGGGCAAGGTCATCCCGTACGGCAAAGTGTGGCGCGCGGGCGCGAACGAGAATACGACGATCACGTTTGCGAATGATGTTTCGGTGGAAGGCAAACCGCTAGCGGCGGGTACGTATGGGTTGCACATGATCCCGAACGCCGACCAATGGACGGTTATCTTTTCGAAGAATTCGACCTCGTGGGGAAGTTTCAGCTACGACGATAAAGAGGACGCCTTACGCGTGGACGTGAAACCGCAGGCGGCGGAGTTTCGAGAAGCGCTGACGTACACGTTTGACAACATCAAGCCGGAGTCGGCGGCAGCGACGCTGCGATGGGACAAGCTGGCGGTGCCATTTCACATTTCCGTGGACGTAAAAGCGATCGCCGAGCGCAGCATTCGCAATCAGCTGCGAAACACCGGAGGATTTACCTGGGCTGGTTACGACGAGGCGGCGCTGTGGTGCCTTGACGGAAATTGCAGCTTGGACCAGGGACTGAAGTGGGAAGACACTTCGATTCTGAATGAGGAGCGGTTTGAGAACCTTCTGACGAAATCGCAGATTCTGGCGGCGATGGGTAAGAAACAAGAGGCGGATGCTGCTTTTGCAAAGGCATTGGAGAAGGCAAGCGGCGTGCAACTCCACGTATACGGGCGCGGTCTTCAGATTCAGAAGAAGCAGGATGAAGCATTTGCCGTTTTCAAAATAAACGTGGAGAAGCGCCCTAACGAGTGGTACACGCACGGAGAGCTCGCGAGAATGGCGTCGGCAAAGGGCGATTTTTCCACCGCGCTGAAGGAAATGAAGCTCGCGCTTGCGGGTGCGCCGGACGCAACGAAATCACAAATCCAGGGACTGATCGCACGGCTGGAGAAGAGCCAGGACATCAATCCTATATAGGACCTATTTAGGGCCGGTAGAGTATCTATATAGGATGCGGATGTTTCCCGATTGCGGCTTTAGGGAGTGATGCCGCCGAAACAGAGATATTTAATTTCGACGTATTCATCCATGCCGTATTTGGAGCCTTCGCGGCCGAGGCCGGATTCCTTTACGCCGCCAAAGGGCGCTACTTCGGTGGAAATAATTCCAGTGTTGATGCCGACGATGCCGTACTCAAGAGCTTCTGCGACGCGCCAGACACGGGCGATGTCGTGGCCATAGAAATAAGCAGCCAGACCAAATTCTGTATCGTTAGCAAGTTTGATCGCGTCCGCTTCTGTCTTGAAACGAAATAGCGGGGCGACAGGGCCGAAGGTTTCTTCGCGCGCGACAACCATTTGCGGTGTTACCTCGGTGAGAATCGTCGGCTCGAAAAAACGGCCGCCGAGCGCGTGTCGCTTTCCACCGACTAGTATTTTTGCGCCTTTGGACTGCGCGTCGCGAATGTGGCTTTCGACCTTTTCGACGGCTGAGTCGTCAATCAACGGACCTTGCGTCGAATCTGCTTCCAGTCCTGGGGCGGGCTTCAACTTCTTTACAGCAGTAGCTAGCTTTTCGGCGAATGCGTCATAGACGGCGTCTTGCACCAGCAGGCGATTCGCGCAGACGCAAGTCTGTCCTGTATTGCGATACTTGGAAGCGATTGCGCCTTCTACCGCGGCATCCAAATCCGCATCTTCAAAAACGATGAATGGGGCGTTGCCACCGAGCTCGAGAGAGAGCTTTTTTACAGTGCCCGCGCACTGGGCCATCAGGATTTTGCCGACTTCCGTGGAACCGGTGAACGAAAGCTTTCGAACGATGGGATTCGAAGTGAGTTCGGCGCCGATTTCCTTGGGCGAACCCGTAACAACATTGAAGACGCCTTTTGGGACGCCCGCGCGTTCGGCAAGCTCGGCAAGAGCGAGTGCGGAAAACGGAGTTTGTTCGGCGGGCTTCACAACTACCGTACAGCCTGAACCAATCGCCGGCGCCGCTTTACGCGTGATCATGGCGAGCGGAAAATTCCACGGAGTGATGCAGGCAACGACGCCGATGGGCTGCTTGATGACGACAAGGCGTTTGTCGGCTTGATGCTGTGGAATGGTGTCGCCGTAAACACGCTTGGCTTCTTCGCCAAACCATTCCAGAAACGCGGCGGCGTAGGCAACTTCTCCGCGCGATTCGGCGAGTGGCTTGCCTTGCTCGAGGGTCATCAGGCGCGCGAGATCTTCCTGGTTGGCCATCATCAGATCGAACCAGCGGCGAAGAACCGCGGCGCGCTCTTTTGCCGTTTTTTTGCTCCAAGCGGGAAAGGCGCTGTTCGCGGCTTCGATGGCGCGGCGCGTTTCTGCACCGCCCAGTTTTGGGACCTTGCCGATCACTTTTCCTGTGGCGGGATTGTCGACGTTGAATGTTTGGCCCGAGTTGGCTTGAATCCATTGTCCATCAACGTAGCAGGCTTCACGGAAAAGCCGCGCGTCTTTTAGCTCACCCGGCGCGCTCGAGGACTTTTTAATGGTGTCTTGCATGGAATGCTCCTCGATCTCCCCCCTACGTTAGATGCAATTCGCGGATATTAGGCGCCCCCGCACGAATTGGCGCGCAATTATGCGTGAGAAAGCGCGGCCTGCTTGCGTTCCGCAACGCTTGCTAGCGCGGCTTCGAGCACGTCCAGTCCTTCATTGAATTGCTCATCGGTGACAACGAGGGGAACGAGAATGCGAATCACGTTGTTGAACGTGCCCGCAGTGATCATGATGAGGCCGTGCTCGTAACAATATTTGGCGATCCCTTTTGTTTCGGAGTCGGCTGGTTCGCGAGTTTCGGGATTGCGCACCAATTCGATGGCGCACATTCCGCCGAGTCCGCGAACATCGCCGACGATGGGCCATTTTTTCTGCCAGCCGCGTGCGCGTTTTTCAAAATGTTCGCCGATGGCAGTCGAGCGCGCGAGCAAACCATCTTTTTCGATCGTCTCGATGGCCGCGAGCGCTGCGGCACAGGAAGCTGGGTGTCCGCAATAGGTGCCGCCGAGAGAGCCAGGACCGGGTGCGTCCATGATCTCGGCCCGGCCTGTGACGGCGGCGATGGGCATGCCTCCACCAAGCGACTTCGCCATAGTGATTAAATCGGGCTCGATTCCGAAGTGTTCGGAAGCGAACCATTTGCCAGTGCGCGCGAAGCCGGATTGGATTTCGTCGGCAATGAAGAGAATCCCATGCTTACGGCAAATATTTTGGAGAAGTTTGAAGTAGTCGCGCGGCGGAATGACGAAACCGCCTTCGCCCTGAACTGGTTCAACGATCAAGGCAGCGACGGATTCTGGTGCGACGGAGCGCTTAAACGCGTCTTCTAGATGATGTGCGAAGTCAGCGGAACTTGTGCCAGATGGATTGCGATAGGAATACGCAAACGGGATGCGATAGATGTCGCTGGCGAATGGCTGGAAGCCAGCTTTGTAAGGATGCGTTTTGCTGGTGAGCGACATGGTGAGAAGCGTGCGGCCGTGGAAGGCATCTTCGAAACAGATGGCGGCGGGACGCTTTGTGTATGCACGTGCAATCTTGATCGAATTTTCAATAGCTTCGGCGCCCGAATTAAGAAGAATGGTTTTCTTCGCGAACTTGCCGGGGGTGAGCGAATTCAGTTTTTCAGCGACGGCGACGTAGCCTTCGTACGGCGTGACCGCAAAGCAGAGATGTAAATGTTTTTCGAGCTGCGCTTGAATCGCTGAGATGACAAGTGGAGAGCTGTGGCCGACATTGAGGCAACCGATGCCACCGGCAAAATCGATGTACTTGTTTCCGTCGACGTCTTCAATGGTTGCACGATCGGCGCGAGCGGCGAAAACAGGAGTCGCATTGGCAGGCCCTCGCGGGATGGCAGCTTCACGACGCGCCATCAGCGCACGCGAACGCGGACCTGGGATTTCTGTTCGAATCTGAATGGTAGACATTTTCTCTTCCTTTTTTCTCTGGCCGCCAACAACACGATAGCCGGCGTCCCGAATGCTAATACCAGCCGATGGGCGTTTCGTCGAGGTTGACGAAAACTTGTTTCGTTTCAAGATATTCCTCGAGACCCCAAGGGCCGAGCTCACGGCCGAAACCGGATTGTTTGTAGCCGCCCCACGGCGCTTCGACGTACGTCGGTTGCATGTGATTTACCCAGACGATGCCGGCGCGGAGCGACTTCACGACGCGGAAGGCTTTGTAAATGTCGCGCGTCCAGACAGCGGCGGCGAGGCCGTACGGCGTGTCGTTGGCGATGCGGATGGCGTCGGCTTCGCCATCAAAAGAAATCACGGATGCGACCGGACCAAAAATTTCTTCGCGGGAGATGCGCGCGGTGTTATCCACGTCGTAAAAAATCGTCGGCTCAAGGTAGTAGCCCTTGCCGAATTGCTTCGGGCGCCCGCCACCGATAGCGACTTTCGCTTCTTTCTTGCCGAGTTCGAGATAGGAACTGACACGGTCGTACTGTTCTTTGCTTATGAGCGGGCCCATTTTCGTTTCGCGTTCGCTAGGAGGGCCAAGCTTGATACGCTTGGCTTTTTCGGTCATGGCCTCGACGAATTTTGAATAGATTTTCCTTTCGACGAGGATGCGGCTTCCCGCGGAGCAGACTTCACCTTGATTGATGAACACGCCGAAGAGCGCGCCGTCGATGGAGGCTTCCCAATCGGCGTCGGTGAAGAAAATGTTGGGAGACTTGCCGCCGAGTTCCAGCGTGACGCGTTTCAGCGTGTCTGCGGCGCTCTTGACGATGATCTTGCCGACGGCGGCGCTGCCAGTGAAAGCGACTTTGTCGACGCCGGGATGCGCGACGAGCGCCGCGCCCGCCGTTTCACCTAGGCCATTAATGATGTTCACGACGCCGGGCGGCAAACCGACTTCGGTGAAGTAGTTCGCGAACTCCAATACACTGAGCGGCGTTTGTTCGGCGGGCTTGAGAATGCAAGTGCAGCCAGCGGCAATCGCTGGTGCAAGTTTCCATGCGGCCATCAATAGAGGATAGTTCCACGGAATAATTTGCGCCGCGACTCCGACAGGCTCGCGTAACGTGAAGCTGAGCGCGTTGGCTGGAACCGGATTTACGCTGCCGAGGACTTTGGTGGCGAGACCACCATAGTATTCGAAGCAGGTGGCCACATCCGCGATGTCGTATTCGGCTTCAACGATGGGCTTGCCGGTGTTGCGGCATTCGATTTCCGCAAGGTGGGCCGTGTTTTGGCGGATTTTTTCAGCTAGCTTAAAAAGGATGCGCCCGCGGTCTTGCGCTGTGGTTGTGGGCCAGGGACCGCCGTCGAATGCGGCCCGCGCGGCTTTTACGGCTTTATCGACGTCTGTAGGGCCGGCGGCGGCGACCTGCGCGATGACTTCTTCGGTCGAAGGATCGTAGACGGGAAAAGTGTCGCCCGAAGCGCTGCCAACCCATTCGCCATTGACGTAATTCTTGTACGTTTGAACGCCCGTTGTCGAACTACTGGACATCGCAGCCTCCCAAAATCGTCATCGCGGGCACGCGCCTATTGGAAGCGAGCCGTGTTCAAACAGCCGGGACAGCCTCCGCAAGTTTTCTCGCCGTCTTACGCCGTCCATAAACAAAAAAGAAAAACGCGGCAAGCCCGATGAAAAATAGCGTTCCACCAATCATCCATATTTCGTAAGAAAAAATAGAGGTGACCTGCTGGGCGGGAAAAAAAGCCAGCGCGATTCCCAGAATCGTAGTGACTAGCCCGCTGGCGCCGGAAAAAATTAAAGTCGTCTTGCCGTAGACACCCTTCGCAAAGGAATCGCTGAAGGCAATTTTAAGCAGCGCGCCAAACATATACAGAAAAGGGATCAACTGAAGAACGACGGCGAGCGAGAGTAGCTTCTGGAAAGTTTCCTGCACGCCGGTCTCGCTCGCGGTTAGATTTGCCACGACGAAGCCGAATGACCGCAGGATGTAGGCGACGAACGACAAACCGATGAGTTTGTTCCAGAGCCACCAGCCGCTGAAGTTCAGCACGACAAGCACCATGGATACCGCTGCGTGGACGATCAGCGCGGCGTATGGCGTTCGGTAGCGTGGATGTACTTTGCCAAGCCACGCGGGCATGTAGGAATCGAGGCCCGCGACAAATGGAATGCGGGCCGAGCCGCCGAGCCAAGCTGACGCGATCCCTGCAATCGACAAGCTCAGCAAAAAAGCGAAGGGCGCGACGATCCATACCACACCGACGCGGCCGGCCATGTGGCCGACCGCCTGAACAATTCCTTGCAGGACGTTGATGTCGCCTTTGTTGATCGCAATGAGTAGCGTCAGCGTTGCACCTATGTAGAGCGCGCCGGAAAGTACGCCGCCCCAGGCCACTGCCCCAGGCAAAGTCTTTCGCGGATTTTCGATTTCGTCTCCCATGACGGAAGCGAGCTCGAGCCCTACCAATCCGAAGCAAATCACGCCAAAGGAATTCAGGACGAATTTTGGATTGGCCGGAATGCGAAAGTCTGCCCAGGTGACGCTAGTTCCGAAACGCAAACATACGACGATGCCGAGGCCAATCAGGACGGCGGCAGCAATGCCGGTCCCAATTGCGCCGAGATTGTTTATCCATTTCCCGACACCGAGGCCGACGATATTCAGCATGACGAGAACGATCAGCAGCAAGAGCGAGGCGGTCAGCGCAAATGTTTTATTGTCTCCAAGCGCCTCGTGACCGGAGCCCAGCGCAAAAACAGAAACGCCGACGAAGTACAGCATGACGGTCGGCACGTACATCATGTTGTTGGTCCAGTAGCACCAGCCGGAGAGAAAACCATGGAAGTCTCCGAAAACTTCCTTGGCCCAAAGGTAGACACCACCTTCGCCGGGATACCTGTGAGCAAGCTCGATGACCGCAATTCCCTGCGGCCAGAAAAACAAGAGCAACGAGATGATCCACAGCCAGACGGTGACGCCGCCGTTAGCAGCAATCGAGGGAACAACATTCAGATTGAAGACGGCGACAACGAAGAGCAGAACGAGGTCCATGCGTCCCAAAACACGGCGGAGATGCGGCGCGTCTTGAGCTACAGGCGCGATCGGCGCGGCGGACGCTATGGCGGCCTCGTTCTGCAATGGAACGATCTCCTGAAATCAGTGGCCCGCAGCACCAACAAAGTGCGCGCCGCGCTCAAGTTGCGCTTTTGCGAGGCCGGGCGCTACTTCGTCGAACACGGCGAGGTGCTTGTCGATGTCAGCTTCGGTGTGCTGGACGGAAATGGTCCACTGCTCGTCCCACCAGTAGGGCTGCGGCAGTACGCCGCGGTTGACCATCGCGAACCAGTAGTGGCGCCAAAGATCGACGTCGATATTGGTCCAATCGCGATAATTGCGAATTTCCTGCGGATAGAGCATTAGTGCGCCGTTGACTCCGGCGCTTATCACGTAGGCTTGAAGACCGGTCTTCTTGACGATGGCGCGATAGCCTTCTGTGAGCTTCGCGCTGAGCTTGCCGACATGGTCGTAGTTCTCGCGAGAGAGAACATCACGGAACGTTGCGAGCCCAGCGGCCATGGCGACGCGATTCGTGTTGTAGGTGCCGCCGTGAAACACTTTGTGCTGCGAAATAAGATCCATCACCGCGCGGCTTGCGCCAAACGCGGCAAGCGGCAGACCGCCGCCGATGGATTTGGCCAGGCAAATCATGTCCGGCTTTACGCCGAAGTATTCGCTCGCGCCGCCCCAGGCAAGTTTTGCTCCGGTTTTCACTTCGTCGTAGATGAGCAGCGCGCCATTTTTCGTGGCGATATCGCGCAAACCCTGCAGAAAACCCGGCTGCGGCATGCACAGCCCAACGTTCATCAAGATAGGTTCCAGGATGATCGCGGCGATCTGCCCGGGATTTTCGCGGAAGCGTCGCTCGACGCTGGGCAGATTGTTGAACGCGGCAACAACCACATTGGCGACCGCAGCTTTTGGCACGCCGCCTCCGCCAGGGACGGAGTTGGGCGCATCGGGGTCGCCGTAATCTTCGGCCTTGGGCTTCACGCTGACAAGCGCGGTGTCATGCAATCCGTGGTATGCGCCTTCAAACTTTAAGATTTTTTCACGGCCAGTCGCCGCACGCGCGATACGGCAAGCATGCATGGTGACTTCCGTCCCGCTCGAACCGAAACGCACCATCTCGACGGGATAGCGCTTGCAAATCTCTTCGGCGAGTTCCCATTCCATGTCATGCGGCATGCCAAAGGTCGTTCCTTCATGCAACTTTTGCTCGACGGCCTTCACTACGGCTGGATGGCAGTGCCCGGCCATTAGCGCGCCAAAACACAGGTTGTGATCGATGTATTCGTTTCCATCGATGTCGTGAATCCTGCTTCCCTTTCCGTCCTTCACGAACAGCGGATAAGGTTCGTAATGACGATAGTTACTGGCAACGCCGAGCGGGATGCGCTGCAATGCGCGTTTGTACGCGTCCGCGGATTTTGGCGTGCGCTTTTCGTAGGTGGCGATTTCTTTCTTTAGTGCGTCGTGCATTTCCTTATTCCATTTGCTGTGTAGCCGCTAAGCGGCCAACGCTTACAGGTCTGTTCCCTGCAGTCAGTTTGTGCTGATGAAATCTTGGAGAGCGTGCTGCTTCTCTCACTTTCTTCGAACGTGCGAAGGCGCCCCGATTGGGCCGGGGCGCCTTCAAACCATTTTTGCTCTCAGCTATTGTCTCAGAAACGGAACTTCAGCGAGAACTGGATCAGCCGCGGATCGTGAACGTGCTGAACCTGGCCAAACGTGCTGCCCTGATCAGACACATCGCCATCCACGCTGTAGAACTGCGCGTGATTCCAGATGTTGAAGATATCGCTTCTGAATTCCATCTGGAGCCTCTCACCAAAGTTGGTTTCCTTCATGAAGCTCATATCCCAATTGTTGATGCCCGGTCCGCAGCACATCGAACGCGGTGCATTGCCAATCGTGCCGGGGGCAACGGTGGAATTGGTAAAGAGGTTCGGGTCAAAGACGAAACCGTTGTTCTGGCGAATGTTTTGCGTGTGGAACGGCGCGGTGAGATTCGGTTCACCAGGAAATTCGAACAGATCCGTGGAATCCAATTCTTCCACGTCATCCTCTGACGTAATTCGAATCGGGAAGCCGCTCTGGAAACTCAGAATTCCAGAAATTTCCCAACCGTCGAGCAGCTTTCCCTTGAAACCGTCGTACTTCGGAACAGGCAGGTCCCAAACATAGTTGAAAACAAAACGATTGCGCGCATCGTACGCCGAGAGCCCATAGGTCGCATCGAAATTTAGTGGATTGAGCGCGCTTTCGAAACTCGACGCATTGTCCATTGTCTTGCTCCAGGTATAGGAAGCCTGGAACTGAATTCCGTGCGAGAAATTCTTCTGAAACAAAACTTGCATGGAATTGTAGTTCGACTTCGCTACGGTGTTTTCGCTGAAGATCCCTGAAAATACCGGAGTACCGTCCGCGGGACACCCGACACCGGTCGTTGGCTGGCAAAGCGGCGAAGAATATTTGCGCAGGCCAACAAGCGTAATGGGAGCAGGGTTCGGCCCGGTGACGGTTGGGACGTTGCCATAGGGAAGATGAAGGGTTACGCCGGCTGGAATTTCTCCGGCTCCGATCGTATAAGCGCTGTCTTCTCCGAATGGCCCGCAAGCCAAATTGGTGTCACCAGTGAGATTCGAAATATTCTGCAAATCATTACAGGTGGTTGGATTTCCAGGATTGGCTTCGTAGCTCGCAAGAAGTCGATGACCCTGCGATCCCACGTAACCGACCTGAAGAAGGATATCTCCCGGCAGTTGGCGCTTGATCGTCAGGTTGTATTGGTCCGAATACTGCATGCGCAGATTGGGAGGAAACTCTCCGAAGAACGTCATCGGCCGAAACTGCTCCCAATCGATCGACGAGCCTCGCGGCGGATTCAGGATGCCGTTGAACGGATTCGGAAACGTCTCGCCACTCTGGCTGACGTAGGGAGTTTGTAGAAGCGGGCTGGTGATGAAGTTGCTTCCGCCAAAGGGTGGTTCAGCGCTGAACTGTTCGAGCACGAGTTGCTCAATCGGATTGTAGAAGATCCCGTAACCCATGCTGACGCTCGTTCTCCCAGGACCCCCCGCTAGCTTGCCGAGCCATCCATCAGTCCAGCCAGGGCTCCAATTGAGGCCAAGCCGAGGCGCGAAGCCCTTATAGTAGGTATTGGTCAGCGCCTCTGGCACACCTTTATCGCCGGGGAAAACCAGACCTACGGGCGTGACGCCAGCTTCATCGCAATTCGTCACACTGCCAGCAACGTAGAGCGGGCTAGTCGTCGGAAGCGTGCAGGGGTAGATTGTCGAGACCTGGCCGGGCCGGAATGTCTGCACTTTCTGACCGATGTCTGTGAGCGGGGTGTTCATTTCCCAGCGCACGCCGTAATTCAAGGTGACATTGGATTTGATCTTCCAACTATCCTGCGCATAGAGGTAGATGGAGGTGCTACGGACGAGTTCATGTTGCGCCGAGCCCTGGAAGAAGCTGTTTCCCAAACCGAGAAGGTAATTGGGATAGGCATCGGAGTAACCCAGGTCATCTCCCGTCGGCGAGGAGGCGGAAGAAAGAAAGCCGAGGTCGCCGTTAACGTCAAAATAGAGCAACTGGTTGAACATCTGATATCGGGTATCGGCGCCAAACTTCAGGCTGTGGGTGCCGATGATTTTGCTGTAGTTGTCGCTGAATTGATAGGTATTGCCTGTCTGAGGCAACTGCCCGTTGAAATTGTTACCGATAGAAAAGCCGCCGCCGACGCTGATGAATGGGACTCCCTCTTTGCTTGGGCCGAGGCCCGAATGGAGGCCATAGTCGGGATTGGTGCCCAGCAAATTCCCGCTGTCATCCGTAAGCTGCGTATCTGAAGTACCCGTAAAGCAGAACGCGGCGGCGGCTCCTGTGCCGCACGAAGCCTGAATGGCATTTGTCCGCGTCGGCGAGTCAAACATCAGTTGCCCCTCGCGAAAATAGCTGAAGCGGAATTCGTTCACCGCAGTGGTACCAATAGTCGAGGTGTGCGTGATGTTCAGCTGCTGGGTACGCGTTGCGTAGTCTCCGGGAAAATTACCGGTCGTGGCGCCGGAGGCCTGAAATTTCGCGAACGGGTCTAGCGTGTTGTCATTATCGAAATAATAGTAGGCCGAGGTTTTCTGGTTGTTCGACCAATTATGGTCGACTCGAATCTGGAACTGGTCGCCGCTGTCCGTTTTGTTCGGCGTGACTTGCACTCCGCCGCTTCCGCCAGCTCCAGGAACATATTGCAACAAGCTGACCGCCACAGGATCGAAACATTGCGTGGGGATCTTGAAGTTGGGAAAAATCGTGTTGTAGGGTTGCGGACCGCCACCGGCAGCTACAGATTGCACTGCCGCATTGCCGGCTGCACCCAGGCTTGCGCCGCAGCGGTTTTCCAGGATGTTTGCGACGGTCGCATCGGATAAGGATCCGGCAAAACCGGAGTTGCCATTGGGATCAACGACACCGTTGGCGATCCCATTCGCGGAAAAATCTCCATTGTTGAGTTCCGCGCCGGTAGGCACATTGATTGGCTGCGACACAATCCCTTGAAT
>CAVUCM010000019.1:0-65589 GCA_963740015.1 uncultured Acidobacteriota bacterium
CGTCAATCAGCCGCAGCGGCTTGGCTCAACGACTTGGTGAAATCGGCGTGGAGCAAGCGGTGGAATAGGTGCTCGCCGGCTTCGCGACGGACGGAGAGGCGTCCGGCGACATACGCGCGGGAGCTGAGGCCGCGTTGGACGGCGTCGCAAATGGCCATATCTTCGTCTTGGACTTGTTCGCTGACGGCGATGCTTTCTTTGTGGCGGGCTTCGGCGGCAGCGCTGGTGTCGGCGAAGTAGTAGTCGAAGACTACGGCGCAGCGATTCACGCTGAGAGGCAGCACGAGGTTTGTGTCCATCACGCCTTCGTAGGCGTTGATCATGAAGTTGGGATATTGCCAAAGATAAAACGCTCGGCCTTGCCTGGTTGCGGCGACACCGGCCTCGGAGGAGGAGTCTGATGACAGAGGGCTCGATTGCAGGCAAGCGCGTTCAAAATTCTCGATGGTGTATTTGGTGTATTCGATAACGCTGCTGAGTCCTTTGTGGGCGTGCGGCACGTGGTAGCCGCCATCGAGGTAGTTGTCAACGTAGACCTTCCAGTTGCAGTTGAGTGTGTAGATGCGGCGATCGAAGAAGTGCAGTTTTTTTGCCAGTTCGAGCGGTGCGACGAGCTCCGGCACTATTCCCAAAAAATCGCGTAGCGGCGAGGCGCGGCCATCCAGGTTTACAAAAACAAAATTCTCCCAGGTGTCCACGCGCACAGGCACGAGGCCATTTTTTGCGCGGTCGAAGTTGCAGACGCCGTCAAACTCAACCATGCCTTTTAGCGCGCCATCGATACCGTAGGTCCAGCCGTGATAGGGGCAGCGAAACTGTTTTGCGCAGCCCTGCACTTCAGTGACGACGGCAGCGGCGTGGTGGCGGCACACATTGTAAAAAGCGCGTAACTGGCCATCGTCTCCGCGAGCAACGACAAGAGGTTCGCCCGCCAACTCCGCGGTGAAAAATTGTCCATTTTCGCGCACTTGATCCGTGCGGCCCACGACTTGCCACGTTGCGCTGAAAACGCTGGCGCGTTCGAGCTCCGCGATGTGCTCATCGAAATACCACGGCGCGGGAATCGTCCAGGCCTCTTCCAGCGGATCGTACGGGTTATAGAGGTTCACTATGTCGCGGATGCTGAGCTTCATGCCTGCTCCTTAACGAGCTTCGCCAAATATAGAGTCGTGGCGTTACTCAGAAGAGCGGCAGCAGAGCTGCCGCACTCCAGTTCGCTGCTTCGCAATATTATGCGGGACTCAGTGATAGGGCAATCATCGGAAAAGCTGTACGTATTGCCAAACATTTGGTAGCGCGAAACGGGTAAAGGTGGAAGCGAAAAAAAGAAAGTTGGCTGCTTCGGACGCAGGCTTCGACGAGGAACTGCTCGCGCTCACATTCGTTCAGTAAACCAGTTTTAGCGAAAACTGAATTTGGCGGGACGATCCTGAGGTGTGGCTGATGACGCCGAAGCCGCTTCCGAGCACAGTGTTCGAAGGCAACCCGAAATTCACAATGTTAAATATGTTGAAAAATTCTGCGCGAAACTCGAGCATTCCCAGTTCGCGGCCGCCCCTTTTTCCAAACGGTGTGTCCTTGATCAGGGCCATGTCGAAATTGTGAAAGCCGGGACCGCGGAAGGTGTCGCGACCCAGTGTGCCAAAGACTCCCTGATTGGGGCCAGTTCCGCCGGTGACATTGATGGGGATAGAAAAGAAAGAGCTGTTGTTTGCGCCCCGTCCAAAATAATCTTCGCGAATAGGGCGGCTCGTGGAGAGATCCGGCATCGCGACCAAATCCGGCCTATCCGCCCCGCCGGCCCCTACTCCTGTTTGTTGGATTCCGGAATAAACGGTAAATGGCGGTCCAGTCGTCAGCGTGGTGATATTCAGAAACTGCCAGCCTTTCGTGAGACGGGTTCCCAAAGGTTGAAGAAAGCTGATGCGATCAAACGGCAGCGACTGAAACAAGCTGATCGTGAAAACATGAGTCTCGTCGAAGGTGGACGGCCCTCTCTCGGCGCTCGGATCCAGGGGATTTTGCGGCTGCGTTTGCAAAGTGACGCCGGGCAATCCCGAAATTCCGCCGGGCACAGCGCTTGTATTGTCGAGGGACTTTGAATAGGTGTAGCTGGCCTGGAAACTTAAACCAATCCGAGAATAATTCTCCGTCGCGCTTGTCTGCAATGAATTGTAAGAGGAATGAGCGGAAGGATTCATGATCGACTCCGGCCCAAAACCGCCAATCGCGTGCCCCTGTGCATTGAATTGTGTGAACGGTGCAAACGCCGGGGAAGCGCCGCCGTAGCCGTTGGGTGATTCCGCGCTGGCAAGATCGACTCCCACTGTTCCTACATACGCGGCCGTAACCTTTACGCTTCCGAAGTCGTGATCGATTCCCGCAGTAAACGTCCCGATGTATCCATTCCGAAAATGCCGGCTGATCACGCCGAGGGAAAATAATTGCACTTCATGGCCAGGCGTAGTTGCCGCAAGGTCGTCTTGGAATCTCTGTAGATCGATGGGTATGTTCGCGGGAAGATTCGCACTTCCCGAGGCAAAGAGCGGCTGTCCGGCGGTCGTGTAGACAGGAGGAAGAATCTCTGGAACGAAGGTATTTTGAAATGGCACTGGAACATCAGGCAACGCGGTGACCAGCGGCTGAAAGACGAGGGGGAAATTTCCAGTGACGTAATTTTCCAGCCACAGATTCGGGAGAATCGTGGTGATCGCTCCACCCGCATGCAGAGTCGTGTGCTTGCTCAGCGCGTAATCCACGGAAGCGCGCGGTCCCCAGCCATTTAAATCGAGTGGATAGATCGGCTGGGGGTTGTAAGTGAAATCCTGCGAGGCACCCGGAGCGTAAAAGGAAGTGGGATTGCCGTTCGCGTCGACGGGGAAAGCGACGGATGTCCGATGCTTGGCCTCTTGGATGCGGCTATCCAGTTCATATCGCAAACCGTAATTCACGCTCAACCGAGAGTTCACTTTCCACGTGTCTTGAAAATAGAAGTTGTAGGCCTCGCGCCTGACGCCGGCTTCGTCAAATTTGTCTCCTACGGGTGTAACGCTTGCTGCCGCGGTGATCGAGTAAGAGAAGGGCGTGGCCGTCAGCAATCCCGTAAGAGAATCGGGCAGAAGTTGGCCGGGCTGAATGTCGTGCTGGCCGCTCGCGGAAGGAATCAGCACCGGCGAATAAGCGGGTCCCCCTCCAAACACGTAAATGCCGTTGGGATTGGTACCAAAAATGGTGGAGTCGCGGTTAAAGCGCAGCTCGACTCCCCATTTGAAGCTGTGGGATCCATGCGTGTACGTCATGTCCTGCTTGAATTGATAGAGGTTGCTGTAGGAGCCGAAAATGGAGCCGTCCGCAGAATTAAAGTTCTCGTAGAGTCCATCCGCAAAGGTGATCGCGGGCTGCACGTGATTCGTGGTTGGGAAAAAAGGCGTGCTGCGGATGTAACCGATTGAAGTTACGGAGGTCAGGTGAGGAGAGATTGTACGGGTATACCTGATCGCTGCGCTTCGCTGATGATCAAAAAAGTTGACACCGAAGCTGGGATCGATGGCTGTCTGATCGGGATTGGTCGTTGGGCCGCTGACTTGGTTCAAGCTGAACCGGCCGAACAGCATAGCTTTATCGGAAATCTGATGATCGATTCGCACGGAGAACTGATCCGTATCCGTGGCTACCTTGGAAGAGGTTGCGTACGTGCGAGCTCCGTAAGGTCCCGAGGGCTCATTGGGCAATGGATAGCCTGCCAGGACGGACGCGATTTCCGGATTTATAGGAACGATCAAGGTATCGCCAGGAAAAGTCGTAGTATCGATTCCTTGCCTCTCCGCAGCTGTGGGGACGGGAAATACCTGCGTCGTTCCAAGCACTTGTCGGAAGCCTTGATACTCGACGAAATAAAATGTTTTGTCGCGCCCGTCATAAAGCTTCGGGAGAACCAAAGGCCCGCCATTGGTGGCTCCAAATTCGTTGCGAACAAATGGCGGGATCCGCCCGGGATCCACAGCGGTGGCATGATCGAAAAAATTTCGCGCGTCGAATGCGGCGTTGCGGATAAATTCAAAGGCGCTGCCGTGGACGTCGTTCGTGCCAGACTTCGTGATGACGTTGTTGAAGCCCGCGGCTCCGTGGCCGATCTCCGCAGGCATTACGCCGGAGCTCGATTGCACTTCTTGAATGGCGTCCACGTTAAAGTTCGAAAATGTGGCTCCGCCGAGTTCCGGGTCCGTCGTATCGGCGCCATCCATGGCAAAGACTGAGGCGGAGCCCCGCTGGCCATTCACGGCAAACTGTTGAGTGAAATTGGCGGCGCCATTTGTATCGGTCATCGTACCTGCGGCCAGCAGCAAGAGCTTGCTGAAGTCGCGTTCGTTCAGAGGCAGGCTGGATACCTCTCCGCTGGACAGATGCTCTCCTCCGCTCGCCTGAGTAGTTGTTGCTTCCCGATTGGTCGACACGACGACCGTCCCGTCTTGCGGAGAGAGTTCAAGCACCGGGGAGAGAGCTTTTCCAGCTTCAACGATCAGTGGATTCGCGGCAGTATAGGTCTTACCCGCCAAGTTCACGGAGAGTTCGTAGCTCCCCACGGCGATTTCCTGGAACGAAAACTCGCCATTTACCGAAGTCAGAGTGGCATAACTACGATCACCCAATTTCGCTTGCAATTTTATGCTCGCGTTTGCGATGGGCTTTCCACTCTTGTCACGAAGCACTCCCGTCCAGAAAGGTGCCGGAGAAGAGCTGCCGGTAGGAACCATCAGAAGGAAAACGAGTAAGCCGAGCACCAAATGTATAAACAACCGCGCGCCACGAAAAATGAAGACGACCCTTTTGTTAACTTTGTTTCCGTAAGACAGTTCCAATGCCTTCTTTGCCGGTCCGAGAAAGTCCATATCCTATTTGTGGGCAGACGATCTCTCGTCCCCGTCCCTGCTTTCAGCTAGAAGCGCGCTTGTCAGCAAGGTAAGGCAACCCCATACACCGAGTTCCCACCAAAACTGTCTTCGTTTCACTAATTCCGAATTTAGCGCATCGCCCATCGCTTCACTGGCGTCCTCCGCTTTCGTAACATACTCGTCGCTGGCGCGCTGAACCTCTTCCAAAGCTTTCACGTCCTGGGGAGCAGCATGCAAATCTCGCTTCGGGAGACTAGCAAGACGGGCATTAGCCTCTTTCTGAGCATTGAGGGCCCGCTGGACCTTCACTTCCGTCATTGCGTTGGCCGCCGACCATTGCAAGGCGGTTCCTACGAGTACTGCTGTCAGCCCAATCCAGCAGGCGAGTACGGTGTAGGCCAGAAATCTATGCAAGTACACGCTTCGCACCTTCGCCCCACGACAAGTTCACGGGGAGTGAAATGAATCATTGAGCCTACAGATGAGACATGCGAATTTACAAGAACCAAACAAAACTATGGTGCGGAAGAAAGGATTTGAACCTTCACGGCCTTTCGGCCACAAGATCCTAAGTCTTGCGCGTCTGCCAGTTCCGCCACTCCCGCAGTGGTGCTAATAATGATACCGGGAATTGCCCCTGGGCCGCTACATCGACGATGGGACTGGATTGTCTCCTGTCTCAGGAGCATAATGGACCAGTAAGTAGTGTCCGGTTTGGCCACCCCCGCGGCCGAAAACTGGCGCCTCTACCCAGTAGGCGCCATCGCGAGGCCCCGCTGCGAAAGAGGGCAGCGCCATGATCATTCAAGAGCAGGGCGATCAGCTCATTCTGATCCGGCAGACGGATCATGCTATGTTGTCGGGCTTTTTTGCGCGCGCGTTGGGCAACAAAGTCTTCAGCCGGCCTGAGCCCTTTGAATCCTTTTGTTTAGCCGCCACGGAGCATGACAACGGCTGGAACGAATGGGAACTCCTCCCTCAAATCGATCCCAGGACGTTCGCGCCTTACAACTTCATGTCCATTCCGACCGAGGAGCATGTCACGCTCTATCAACGCGGCATTGAGCGCATCGTTAGAGTCGACCATTACGCTGGATTGCTCGTCAGCATGCACTGCGCCGGGCTCTATGACCGAACCCGTGCGACGATGCCGGGCTTCTCAGCGAAGTACGTTAAGTCCAATGAATCGCACATCGTTACCGATTTCCTGCAGCGCCTGAGACTCCAGCAATTGCGGCTCAAGGTCGATCTTCGTGCGGACCCGCTGATGAAGTACTACTCGGAAGACCACGCGCTGCAAGCGAATCTTCAGCGCCTCGAAGCGCTCGATCGCCTCTCGCTCTATTTTTGTCTAGTCCCGTTGGATGGCTATACGATCGATACGGTTCCCGTGAACGGCAATGGAAGTGAAGCGGATTGGGACCTTCAGCCCGCAGGGAATAATTTCGTCACCCTGAAGCCTTATCCGTTCTTGAAGGATCCGTTGGATATCAGCATTCTTGCGCGGCGCGTTCCCAAGCGGCCCTACGCAGATGAACATGAATTCCAAAAGATTCTGGCGCAGGCTCCTTATTTCGCGATGAATTTCACTCTTAGCGCGGACGGAGCACGCATTAACTCACGCTCTGCTGTCGCGTAACCAGTTCCTCTAATCCGCCCACCCGAGTTAGTCCAAGATTTGCCCACGCGTTTCCGGCAAAGCCAGCGCAAGCAGCGCCGCCATCAAGAACGCGCCCGCTTGCAGAAAAAACGCTGGTCCGATGCCATAGTGGAGAGCCAGAGCTCCCACGGCGAACGGCGCGACAGCGGAGAGTCCGCGGCCGATGTTGTAACTCAATCCCATGGCAGCGGCGCGAATTTCGCCGGGGAAAAGTTCGCTCGCGATCGCCGCGTAGCCTGAAAAATAACCTGTGCCGAAAAATGCTACGAGAGGCCCCAGGGCCAGCAGCCAAAATGAAGTTTTGGCCGTTCCGTAAATCGGCACCAACGCAGCGGCGATGATGAGATAGAGGAAGTAAGGCTTGCGCCGTCCAAATGCATCCGAAAAAAATCCAAAAAGAGCGTAGCCAAGCCATTTTCCAAAGCATAGCACCAGAAAAAATGCCGTGGTCTTGACGAGGCTGAGCCCCCGGCCTCCTTTCTCGGGAGGCAACGACAGATACGCCGGAATCCACGTGAACAATCCCCAGTAGCCGAACATGCTGCAAGCGTTCATCGTGGTGGCCAGAATTCCGTTGCGCAGAATGCCTTTTTCCAGAAGCTCGCGCAGGGGCACCTTCTCTTTGCGCGCCGAGCGTTGTTTCCACAGTTCGGGCTCCGGCACTCTGCGTTGAATCCAGAAGACGAGAAAGGCTGGCAGCACGCCGACAAAAAACACGGGTCGCCACCCAAAGTGGGGCAAGACCAGCGCCACGACGAGGGCAGCAATCGCTTCTCCAATCGCATACGCCGATTGCATGAAGCCCAGAGCCTTTCCGCGATGCTCGGCGCGCCAGGTCTCCGCAATCAAGGCCGCGCCCGTTGTCCATTCGCCGCCCATACCGAGGCCGAGCACGAAACGGAAAGTTGCTAGCTGCGGAATCGTGTGCGAGAAGCCGCAGGCCGCACTCGCAAGCGCGTAAACGAGAATCGATGCCATTAAGGCGCGGATGCGTCCGATGCGATCCGCAAGAACTCCGAAGAGAAGACCGCCGATGGCCGAGGCGACCAGCGTCAGCGAATTCAGCAGACCCGCTGTCCGCGTGTCCATCGCGAATTCGCGAATTAGGAACGTTAGGACGAGTGAGTAAAGCATCACGTCCATGGCGTCCAGCATCCAGCCGAGTCCACCGGCGATTAGCGAACTTCGCTCCGGCAGTGTCGCGTTCCGAAGCCAATCGAAACTAAACACTCGGCGAGAACTGACTGGCGCGGCTGCCTGCGCGAGATTTGGAACAGACTGACGTGGTTCTGGCGGGTTTGTCACGCCGGGATTGTACCCAAAAGCACTCCGCGGCGCGTCAAGAACTGAGGAAGCACAATCCATCCATAGTTTCTGGCGCAGATTACGACACAGGATGTACTATTCTGCTCCGCGCATTACTATCTGCGATAGTACAGGTGCAACATTTGTTTCTCGGGGGAGAAAAAGATGAGTGGTGTGAAACGATTGACGAGCATTTTTTCCGTTCTTCTGGCAATGCTTCTGCTTGGACTCGCGAGCACGGCTCTGCGTGCGCAAACTCTCGATGAGAATACGCTGAAGGGAATGAAGTGGCGGCAGGTCGGTCCGTTCCGAGGCGGACGCGCCCTCGCCGTAACTGGAGTCGCGGGTGACTCGCAGACTTATTATTTCGGTGCGGTTGCCGGCGGCGTTTGGAAGACGAGCAATGGCGGCATGACGTGGACGCCGATGACGGATAAGACGGGAATCATGTCCGTCGGCGCAATTGCCGCGGCTCCTTCCGATCCGAATGTGATTTACGTTGGCACCGGCGAATCCTGCTGGCGAGGAGACATCTCGTATGGCGATGGCATGTATAAATCCATCGACGCGGGGAAAACCTGGACACACATCGGTTTGGAAGACACGCGCCACATCTCCAGGGTCATCGTTCACCCCACAAATCCTGACATCCTCTTTGTCGCCGCGATGGGCCATGCGTATGGCCCCAACGAAACGCGTGGTGTGTTTCGCTCAGCGGATGGCGGCAAGACCTGGCAAAAAGTTCTCTTCAAGGACAACAAGACCGGCGCCATCGATCTAACATTCGATCCATCAAATCCGCACATCTTGTTCGCGGCACTTTATGAAGCGCAGCGCTATCCATGGACAGCAGTTAGTGGCGGGCCAGGCAGCGGTCTTTATAAGTCCATCGACGATGGCGCCACTTGGAAGCGTCTTGAAGGCCACGGCCTTCCTTCTGGAGTACTGGGCCGCATCGGTGTGGCGGTTTCCGGCGCCGACGGCAATCGCGTTTACGCCATCATCGAAGCGGAAAAAGGCGGCATTTATCGCAGCGATGACGCGGGCGATTCCTGGCAACTCCTCACCGGTGATCATCGCTACACGCAGCGCGCCTGGTATTTCCATCATATTTTCGCCGATCCCAAAAATGTGGACACGGTCTATGTGCTGAACACCGCCGTCTATCGCTCGACCGATGGCGGCCACAGCTTCGGTTTTGTTCGCTCTCCTCACGGAGATAATCACGGCCTGTGGATCGATCCCACGCATCCGGAATGGCTAATCAACGCTAACGACGGCGGCGCCACGGTATCTCATGACAATGGCAAGACCTGGACCACACAGTTAAATCAGCCGACCGCGCAGTTCTATCACGTAGCCACTGACAACTTTTTCCCCTATCGCATTTATGGCGCACAACAGGACAACTCCACGGTGGCGATTGCGAGCCGAAGCGATGATGGCACGATCGACCGAACAGATTGGTACGAAGTCGGCGGCGGTGAAGCTGGCTTTGTCGTTCCCGATCCCGCAAATTCTGACATCGTGTACGCGGGGTCTTACGACGGCCTGATCACGCGCTTCGACAAGAAAACTCATCAGGTGCAGGACGTCTCGTCCTGGCCACTCAACCCGATGGGCGCGGGTGATGCCGATTTGAAGCACCGTTTTCAGTGGACCGCTCCGATTGCAAGCTCGCCGAATGATCCCAAGGTTATTTATCACGGCGGGGAAGAAGTGTTTAAGACCAGCGACGGCGGAATGACTTGGACGGCGGTCAGCGGCGACCTGACGCGCAACGACAAGACGAAGGAACAATCCTCGGGCGGTCCGCTGACGCAAGACAACACCAGCGTTGAGTATTACGGCACCGTCTTCGCGATCGCCGAGTCGTCTGTCGAGAAGGGACTTATCTGGGCCGGCAGCGATGACGGGCTTGTACATGTCACGCGCGACGGCGGCAAAAACTGGGCGGACGTCACTTCGAAAGAATTCGGCGAGTGGAGCCTCGTCAGCATCATCGAGCCTTCGCCGCACGCCGCGAGCACCGCTTACGTCGCCATCGATCGCCACAAGCTCGACGATTTTCGCCCATTCATTTTCAAGACGGCCGACTACGGCAAGTCCTGGACGAAAATCACAACCGGCATTCCCGACAACAGTTACGCGCATGCCGTCCGCGAAGATCCCAAGCGCAAAGGCCTGCTCTATGCCGGGACGGAAAACGGTGTCTACATTTCTTTCGACGATGGTTCACACTGGCAGTCTTTGAAACTCAATCTGCCCAGAACACCGATTCACGATCTCACAATTAAGGACGATGACCTGATTATTGCCACACACGGCCGCGCCTTCTGGTCGCTTGATGGGATTGCTCCACTTCGCCAGATGACTGCGGCACCCACGACGGACGAGGCCCATCTTTACCAACCTGCTTCGGTTGTCCGCTTCCGAGGTCCAGGCTTCACTTTGCCGGCTGGCGTTCCCGTCGGCTCAAATCCGCCTGCGGGCGCAGTGATCGATTACTGGCTGAAGACTGCGCCCAAAGACCAAATAATGCTCGAAATTCTCGATGCGAGCGGCAAGCTGGTTCGCAAATATTCGAGCAAAAAATCCGCCGCTGGCGCTTCTCCCGATGAAGAGGAGTTCGGCGTCAGCAGACCCGGGCAGGAGCTTCCAGTCGAAGTCGGCTTGAACCGCTTCGTTTGGGATTTGCAATACGATGCACCTACCATCGTTCCTGGTGCGGTAGGCTGGGGTGGCCGTCCCGAAGGCCCGCTTGTGGCTCCGGGCACTTACCAAATCAAATTCACTGTTGCCGGAAAAACTTCCACCGCGAGCATCGAACTCACCAAAGACCCGCGCGTCTCCGCATCGCAAGCCGATCTCGAGAAGCAACAAGAGCTTGCGTTGCGCATAAGCGGTCGCGTGGGCGTAGGGAACGAAGCGGCGAATCAAATTCGAAGTGTTCGCAGCCAACTCGATGCCCTGAAAAAACGTCTCGCGGCGGACGCCAGCGCAAAGCCACTCCTCGAATCCATCGATGCCCTCAACAAAAAGATGGACGCCGTCGAAGAAAAGATCATTCAGCCGAAATCCAAGAGCGGCGAGGACCCGCTGAATTTTCCGATTCAGGTAGCCAACCAGCTCGCAGATCTGCAGGAAACCGTGGAAAGCGCGGACAGCGCGCCGACCGCCGCATCCTACACCGTGTTCGACGAACTCAATATGCGTCTCGAAGCGCAGTTGGCTGCCTGGCATGAAATCCAATCCAAGGATCTCGCCGCGCTCAACGCCGCAATACAGAAGGCCAATATTCCCGCGATAGCCCCCGCGGCAGAGAAGCCGGAAAAAGGGGAGAACTAAGGGCCGACAGAGACGCATTTAGCGATCGAGGAGGAAGTCGCTTCGGTGACTTTCTCTTCGGCATCAATTGTCTAGTTCACACTGCATTCACAAATTCCATTGCTCTAGAAACAAGCTTTTGCTACTCTCCGCGCACAGTTGAACCACCTAGGAGGTGTGTTCATGGCGTTTTGCAAAGCGTGTGGTCAAGATGCAGGCGATGCAAGTTTCTGTCCGAAGTGCGGGGCCCCGCAGGGCGCTTCGCAGAGCGTGGCGGTTACTCCGCCGGCTGCGGAACCCCCCACTGCAGGAATGGAAGAAAACGTCGCTGCATTGGTTTCCTATATTTTTGGATGGGTTTCAGGCCTCATCTTTTTGCTTATCGACAAGCGCCCGTTCGTTAAATTTCATGCCGCCCAGTCGATTGCATTCAACATTTGTATTTTCCCTATATGGATCGCGTTGTGGATTGTCGAGATGGTTTTGGCTCATATCCCTCTCATTGGATTTCTCGGACTAATCATGTTCCCCATTTTCGGCCTTGCTGTCTTCGGGGTCTGGATCTTTCTTATGTATAAGGCGTACTCGCATGAAAAGTTCAAGTTGCCCATCATCGGCAATATTGTGGAGGGGATGGTCAACAAGTAGGGTCTCCGTCTGATTTTTGTATTTGGGGAGCCGTCCGGTCTTGCCGGGCGGCTCTTTTTTTGATGTTTCTCATTCGCGCTTTCCGCTTGACTTCTTTTTCGTGTCCCGCCAACCTAAAAGGCTTTGTTTCTTCTGCGTAAGGCAGAAAAAAACTGAAAGGCGCCATCGCTCAAACATGACCCGCGTCCGGCTGTGCTTCCATGACCGTTGCTTTGATGGCACCGCCTCTGCCGCCTTGTTCTATCGCTTTTACAAGGAGACGTTTGATCCCACCGCGGAGTTTGGCTTCACCGGTATGACCCATCGTGCTTCGCAACCGTGGACTCCCGGCCTTTTCGACGGCGACGAAAACGCCATCGTCGATTTCAAGTATTCCAACTCTCCTAAAGTTACCTGGTGGTTCGACCACCACCAGAGCGCGTTTCTTACGCCTGCGGATGCCGAGCAATTCCGCAATCATCCCGGCGCCCACATGTTTTACGAGCCGGACTATAAGTCCTGCACAAAGCTCATCGCGACGGTAGCTAAAGAAAAATTCGGCTTCGATACCAAGCCGCTTACGGAATTGATTCACTGGGGCGACATCATCGACGGCGCGCAATATCCCACGCCGGAATCAGCCGTTGAACTCACTGAGCCTGCCACGCAGCTCGGCTTGGTGATCGAAGCAGCTCCCGAGGACGGATTGCCTGCACGCATCATTCCGGAGCTCGCCTATCGTTCGCTTGCTGAGATGGTGAAGCTGCCTCTCGTCGCTAAGCACCTTGGGCCGTTGCTCGAACGCCATCGCAAGTCCATCGAAATTCTTCGCCAGCGCGCCGAATCTGTCGATGGCGTGATTTTCTTTGACGTCAGCGACCTCGACCTCGAAGGCTACAACAAGTTCATCCCGTATCTTCTTCACCCCGAGGCCGTCTATTCGGTGAGCGTGAGCTCATCGCCAGTCCGCGCCAAAGTTTCGCTCGGCACCAACCCCTGGAATCAGGCCACTGCCGACAAAAATCTCGCCTCCCTTGCCGAAAAATTCGGCGGCGGAGGCCACCCACGCGTCTCCGCCATCTCCTTCGACCCCGCCGACCTCCCGCGCGCCCGCCAGGTCGCTCGTGACTTGGCCGCCGAGCTTCGCTCCAAGTAAACTCGCACTCCCGTCGATCAAAGCTCTCCGTCCCACCGGCACGTCGTCCGTTTCCGGTAACACGCGCGAGCTAGACAGGTCGGCTAGTCAATGCCTTATCTTTTGTTTGTCTTCATTCTGGTAATCTGCATCTGCCTAGGCAAAGACGACTTCGCAAGATGTCCATTCCAAATCAAGCCTCTTGCAGAACTTTCGGGTACATCACTCTCGCTGTGCTGTGCATGTTCCTCGGTGCTGCTTTGAATTTATCAGCCGCTTCCGACTCGGGCCGAATTTCAGGGAAGATTCTCGATCCCCAGAATGTTGCGGTAGCAGGAGCCCGCCTGAAACTCATCAACTCTGCAGGAAGTTTAGTGCGTGAAACAACGAGCGACACTCAGGGAAAATTCACTCTGGAAGCTATCGACGCGGGCGAATACCAATTGAAGGCGGAGTCGAATAATTTCGTTTCGGTGGTTGCGGATGTTTCCTTGGCAGCAGGTCAGCAGAAAGAGGTCGACCTGCAATTCCAGCAACTGGCTTCGGTCCTGCAAGCCATCACCGTTGTAGCGTCGTCTCCGTCATTGCTGACCCCCGATCCTGCCCAAACAGTCGTAATCCATGATCAAGTGCTAGACGCTAATCCTGGACGGCCGGGGGCGCCGATTTCCATCCCTGGACTTCCCATTGAAACCGCGTCCGGTGGAATCAAAGCACCACAGTATTTCGCGCCGGGTGTTGCAGGAGATCATGGCGAGCCGATCGCTCAGTTTTTTCAAATTGGCAACTTTCTCTATCCAAACAACCTTCCTGCCAATGCCCATGGCAATGGCTACTCCGATCCGAATGTCCTGATCGCTCCAGTGATTGAAGGCGTCACGATAGATGGAGGTGCATTCAATGTTCGGGAAGGGAACCACTCGGTCGACCTCGCCGCCACATATGTACCGCGGCAGCGGTTCAATGATTTTGTTCAAGTAACGGGAGACTATCGCGACATCGATCTCATGGCCGGCTGGAGTCCCCAGAATCCGCAAACAGATGCATGGATCGCGGGGGAGTTTTCTTTCGGGAATGGATTCTTGGATCGATTAGAACACCGGCAACAATACAAGGTGAATGGACAGCGCGTGTTCAAGCTAGGGAACAATCAGTTGACGCTATTCGGAATTGGCTATTTCGGCTTCTCATATGTGCCGGGTCTAATTCCGATCAGCGTTCCAGTTCCCGGCGACACAATCGACAATCGGCAGTCGGATACGACCCACAACCTTCTTGTGGTCGCAACGGACAATTGGAAGTTGAGCGAGCAAAAGCAATTCTCCTTCTCGAGCTTTTTTCGGAACTACGCTCTCCAGCTCCGATCAAATTTTGGCGGCGGCCTGATTCAGCAGAGTGAAACGCGCGACGTTGTGGGTGGCGAGGCCTCCTACATTCAGAGCGTCCGCCCGTGGATAGCAGTCCTTGCTGGGATGGACCTTCGGCGCGATGCGCCACGCAACCTGGATTTAATGCACATCGACGACAACGGAATCTTCCAGCCGGTGACCAGAAACAACCTAACTCTCAGTTTTGTCGAACCTTTCGTTTCTCTGGATGGGACGGCCAGCCGGTACATTCATTTTGATATAGGAGTTCGGCAAGAAGAAGTATGGATGGATAATCAAGACCTCATCAATCCGCAAAATTCTTTCGACAGACTTGCTTCTCTGAGTCTGCCCAAAGCAACGCTTACTTTTCTGCCTCCAGACAGCCCGTATCTGCCGACTGTGGCGTTCAGTTACGGGGAAGCGTTTCATACGGAAGATCCGCGAATCGGCAACGGCACGGGACAACCAACTCTTCTCGCCCCGTCCCGAGCTTATCAGCTCAGAGTCTCGAAGGTGGTCAAACAGACGCAATTCAACCTCACACTAAGACGCACGTCGAACTCTCAGGAATTGGCAAAGATTGATCCCGATACGGGATTGCAGGAAGATACCGGCCCTTCTCTCAATCGGGCGATCGCTGTTTCCGTGCAAAGGAATTTTTCGCGGGGAGCGATTTATATCTCCTACGCGCAAGCCGATGCCAGAGATACGCAGACGGGCCAGCCTGTGCCGGAGGCTCCGCGCATGATTTGGGATGCTGTTGCTTCGGAGGATCACCTGCCTTTTCATCTGCAGTTGCGTGGAGAGTTCGAATTTGTCAGAGCAAAGCCGCTTGGCGACGGATTTGTGGGCGAGCCGGTAACGGAAGTTCGAGGGGCGATACTTCGGCCGTTCCTGGAAAATCGAATGTCCCTGGGAGCGAACTTTCTGATCGTTCACGGGTACACAGGTCAGACGACAGAGACTATCCCGTTCCAGCCTGCTCCCTGCCCAATCGAGTGTGTTGTTGGAGTGCCATTGAAGTCCTATGTCAGTCTCAGTTGGACCTATTATTTCAACAAATAAAGCCGCGGGCTGAGAGGCCAACGCTTGATTAACGCGGTGGTCTCAATGGGTCGACGCAACACTAAGTTCCAAGTCTAATTGCCGGAGTTAAAGGCTAGAATCGCTTACAAGTGTTGAATCGAACGGAACACTGCCCTGGCTAGGTTCTGATGAGTACAGCCCGACAGATCGGTTCTCTCTGGGAAGTGCTGTTGGATCAGGCTATTAGAAAGTGTTGCGTCGACCAGTTGAGCTGGCAGCCCTTGCCGGGCAATTGGCCCGGCTAGTGCTCAACACTTCTTGGTATACCGGTTATTCGATTTTCGTAATACGATGGTCTTGTTATGGCTTTTAGCCACTTAGTCGCCCCCGGCCGAAGCGGCATCTCCCCATCATCACACTCGCGCTATGTTTCGCCTGAATCGAGGTGCATCCATGTCTCGTTACTCCAGACGTGAATTCCTGAAAGCTGGACTCGCTGCCGGCGGCCTTGCCGTCACCGGAAGCCTCGCGATGAGCGCGGCGCGGCAGACGGCGACAGACTGGGTAACGCTGGGAAAATCAGGAGTGAAGGTAACGCGCCTCGCGTTTGGCACAGGCAGCTTCAGCGGCCAGGTGCAGCGCGACTTGGGACAAGACGGGTTTACGAGGCTAGTGCGCTACGCATACGACCACGGCATTCGCTTCTTCGAGACGGCTGAGTCTTACAGCGACATGCACAGAATGCTCGGTGTGGCTCTCCAGGGCATTCCACGCGATACCTATCGCATTATGTCGAAGGTCACTACGCGGCAAGGCGTGAATCCGCAGGAGAAATTTGACGAGCTGCGCAAACTTGCGAATACCGAATACTTCGACATCATGCTGTTGCACTGGCAGCACACAGCGACATGGCCGGCGGACTCGAGCAGGTGGCAGGATGGAATCCTAGAGGCGCAGTCGAGGAAGGCAATCGTAAGTCACGGGGCGTCCGTTCATGGACTTCCGGCATTGCGGCAAGTTCCCGGAAACCAGTGGCTCGATGTCGCTATGATCCGGATGAATCACAAAGGTACCAGCATGGACGCCGAGGACTACAACACCGGAGGATTGGGCAACGTACCCGAGGTTGTCACGCACGTCCAGCAGTCCCGCAAAGCGGGAATGGGCGTCATTAGCATGAAACTTGTGGGCGAGGGCACGTTCAACCGCGAGGACCGCAGGGCGGCCATGAGATTCGCGTTCAGGAATGCCGGCGTCGATAGCGTTACAGTCGGCTACAAGAATACGGCGGAGGTTGACGAGGCCATCGAGAATCTGAATCTGGCGCTCGCGTAGTGCGCCCTAACTTTGCCGCTTAACTGCGCGCTACGTAAATTCGCGTCCCTGTCAGTCCGAGCTTTCCCTCGGATTAGGATTTCAAAGCATCTGTCCTGAGTCTCGGTGTGTGCTTCATTCAGATTTTTCTGGGAGAATCCAAGGGATTCGTACAAGGAACTCCACTGCGCAAAGTTTGAGTTCTTTTGGCAGCGTGCTGTCAGGAAACGAGTTTGTGAACCAGTGTGCAAAGGTTCCTGCGCCCAGCTCAGTCTGTCTATCCGATCCCTCGACTAGTTCGCCGCAAAAGAGGAACCATCCACCATAAAGATGGATGTGTGGATCCTCGGGACCGAAATCATAATCAAATATTCCCCATTCCCGAGATGGGTCCACGCCAAGTTCCTTCAAGAACCGAAGAAACTCTTCGGGAAATACGTTCGTGCGCTGGGCAGCAAAGTTCTTGCAAGAGATGCAGGTGCAACGCTCGGCATCGGCCACAGTGATTGTGTCACAGTACGACAGTCCCTTCGCGGTCGAACCGAATCCTTTGCTGACCAAAACATAGCTCTCTTTCCATATGAATAATCTTACTGCCGGGCGGCTTGTTGCGGACGTTTTTGGGTAAGCCCCGTTGAACCTGCAGCAATAACCGGACAAATGCATGATGCGTCTGAAGCTGATACTGTTAAGAACCCGGCAAACAGGAAGTTAGGGAGCATAACATGCGCGCATTCGCTGTTCGGAGCTTCGGCGAAGCTCCAGCGATCCACGATCTACCCGTCCCCGCCGCGGACAATGCACTCCTGATACGCGTCACGTATGCGGGAGTAAATCCCATCGACTACAAACTCGTCGACAGGCTGACCGCCAGTTCGACATACCCTTTTGTTTTGGGCGCAGATTTCGCAGGCGTCGTCGAGCGAGTCCCGGCGGGAGAAAGCATTTTTCACATCGGCGACCGAATTTTCGGCATGGCGCGTACTCATGGTTCATACGCCGAGTACACTTCAGTCGTGCCGGGAGTGAGGACAGAACCGGTCGCCCATATCCCCCAAGGCGTCAGTGACGAACAGGCAGCGGCTGTGCCCATTCCGGCCGTCACTGCGCTTGGGTCGCTTGAACTGCTTGGTGTCGCCGCAGGCCAGCGCCTCGTTGTAATGGGAGCGACCGGCGGGGTCGGGGGCTACGCGGTACAGATGGCGCGTTCCCGCGGCGCACACGTCATCGCGACCGTTCGCGGCGATGCCGAAGAAGCTCGCCGCCTCGGTGCCGAAGAAGTCTATGACGCCAACGCTGGCGATGTAATCGACGCGCTGCACAAGGCTCACCCCGATGGCGTCGATGCAGTCCTCGATCTCGTAAACGGCTCTGGCGCAATCAAGCGCGACGCTGAGATTCTCAAATCCGGGGGCGGACTCGTATCGACGATCCAGGCAGCGGACGAAAAGTGGCTCGCCGAGCGCCACATCACGGCGCACAACATTGCCGGGAACGCCAATCCGTTCTCAACACCGCAGGGGTTGACCAACCTTGCGCGTATGCTCGCCGAAGGCACGATTACCGCGCGCATCCAATCCACCGTCGCATTGGATGCTGCCGGCCAGATACTCGAAAAGCTCCGCAAAGGCGGCCTCCGCGGCAAAGCCGTCATCCGCATGTAAGAGGCGCATCGGAACCGTGAACCGCGTCGATCATAGAGAATTGACCCGCCAAGCCATCCAGCCCGTTCGACAAAAATGCGCGTCCCGTGTAAAATTCTTTGATCCTCTGCGCGCCGCTAGCTCAATTGGTAGAGCAATGGACTCTTAATCCATAGGTTGTAGGTTCGATTCCTACGCGGCGCACCATTTTCTTCTGAGTTTCTTCTCCGCGAGAAAGCCACACCCTGACTCTTAATGCGTGGCTGCGGAGCAGACTGAATGGCCGGTGCCTGGTAGTCATGGCCCTCCTCAACGGTCACAGACTGGTTTGCAACCTCGCGTCGCGCTGGATTCTTGTCTAACTCCGCGTCATAATTGCAACGAATGTTTCTCTCGGAAAAGATCTCGCGTGCGAAACGTTGCGGTAACTTCGTGCGTCCATAAGGCAAGCAGGAGATGACGGTCCTAGTGTGTTCTGAGAGTGGTCAGGAAAGCCCATCAAACGCACACGCACGGACAGGCCTCTAAGCAATCTTATGAAAACGTTTGAATGTTTGGCAGGGATTACCGCCTTTGCCGCAATTCTCGCCGCCGGCTGCTCAAAGTCTGTTTCGAGCAGCATGCTCGGCGACGCGGCTCATCCCACACCGGTTCACGTTTACACCGTCGCGGAGGAAACCGCTAAGCGCCGCGTGCAGGCGTCTGGCTCGCTTTTCGCCTTGGAAGAAAGCATCTTGAGCGCACAGGTCGAAGGGCGCGTCTCGCAAGTTTTAGCTGATGTCGGCGACAACGTCAAAGAAGGCCAGCCGCTCATTTTGATCGATCCGCAAGAACTTCAGTTTGAAGTCGACCGCCAGCGTGGTCTTGTGACGCAGGTTCGCGCCCAGCTTGGCCTTGGTCCGAACGACCCGCCGCCCGCCGATCCTAAGAAGCTTGCTTCCGTCGAACGTGCCGCGGCCGATCTCTTCGACGCCGAGCGAAAATATGGCCGTGCGCAAGAAATGTTCCAAGGCAAGCTGATTTCGCAACAGCAGTTAGACGAAGCCGCCAGCCGTTTTCAAAGCACGCAAGCCGGCTACACGGTAGCTCTGCAAGAGGTCGATCGCCTCAAGGCCCTGCTCGTTTCCAGCGAAGCCAGTGAAAACCTCGCCGAGAAAAAGTTAAGAGACGCAACCATCCGCGCTCCCTTCCCCGGCTCGATCAAAACGCGCGACGTCCATCCTGGCGAATACCTTCGCGTGCAAGGACCGGTGATGGTTCTCGTGAGAACGGACACTCTTCGCGCTCGCCTCGCCGTCCCCGAGCGCTGGGCCGGCTCCGTGAAAGATGGCGCCAACGTGGATTTGCAAGTCGAGGCCTTCCCAGGCGAAACCTTTCACGGCCGCGTCTCGCGCATCAATCCATCCGTGGCACAGGATTCGCGCACGTTCGAAGCCGAGGCCCTTCTCGCCAACGCGGACGGCCGCCTGAAACCAGGCTTTTTCGTGCAAGCTTCCATCCCCAGCGAGAAAGAAGAAAAAACCATTTTTCTGCCCGAAGGTGCCGTCAACTACCGCTACGGCGTCTACAAAGTTTTTCTTCTGAACGGCAATCACGTTTCCGAGCACCAAATTCGTCCCGCTGGCCAAACCGATGACCAGCGCGGCAAGCGTTTTGAGGTAGCCGAAGGCTTAAAGCCCGGCGACCGCGTGGCCGTAGCCGTTTCTGGCGATTTGCACGACGGCGCCACCGTTCAAGAACAACCCGAAGGGAACACACCGGCGCTGAAGTAATCGCCGCCGAAAGATCACGCACATACGCCGATGAAGCTAGCCGAAACATGCGTAAAGTATCCCGTCTTCACCGTGATGCTTATCGCTTTTCTCGTAACCCTCGGCGCGTTTTCCTATCGTGGCCTCGCCGTCGATCTTTTTCCCAAAGCCGATCCCGCCACCGTCAACGTTGACGTCCAGCTGCCCGGCGCCACTCCCGAAGAGGTTGTTACCGGCGTCGTTCTCCCTCTCGAGGACGCCATCTCCAGCGTCAGCGGCATCGATGAAATCACTGTTTACTCCAGCGAAGGCTACGCCGACATCACCTGCACGTTCGTCCTCGAACGCGACATTGACGGCGCGGCTCAAGATATCCGCGAAAAAGTGGCCGCCGCCGTTTATAGACTGCCGCGCGAAACTCTGCCTCCCGTTATCACCAAACAAGATCCGCAGTCCGATCCCATCCTCACGTTGCTCGTCAGCGGCCCCATCAGCCGTCGCGAACTAACGGAAATCGCCGACAAACAAGTCCGTCGCGCCATCCAAACCGTCGACGGCGTCGGCAGCGTCGAACTCAACGGCGGCCAAGCGCGCCAAATCCGCGTCCTCCTCGACGCCCAAAAACTCACTGCGCACAATTTCACCGTGCTTGACGTGCGCGACGCTCTCCAGCGCGAAAACATTGAAGCTCCTGGCGGCCGCCTGATCACCGGCCCGCAGGAACTCGGCCTCCGCACGCTCGGCCGCGTCACTTCCGCCGATCAGTTCGGTGAAATCGTCATCGGCACACGCGGCGGCGCGCAAGTCCGCGTTCGCGACGTCGCCCAAGTCGAAGACGGCGCGCAAGAGCTGCGCACATGGTCCGCTCTCTTTCGCAAGGGTGTTCCCGGGGAGGACGTCGTCAGCATCGAAGTCCTGCGTCAATCCGGCACCAACACCGTGCAAGTTGCCGACAACGTCAAAGCCAAGCTCGACGAACTCCGCGCACAACTTCCTCCCGGCGTGCAACTTCTCGTCATTCACGACATCTCCGACTTCATCAAAGCTTCCGTCCACTCGCTCCTCGAACATCTGATCCTCGGCAGCATTCTCGCCAGCGCCATCGTTTTTCTTTTCATGCGCAACTGGCGCGCCGTCCTGATCGCCGCTGTCGCCATTCCCGCCAGCATCATCGCCACCTTCACGCTCATGCGCGGCATGGATTTTTCCCTCAACAACATGACGCTCCTGGCGCTCACTCTCGCCGTAGGCATCGTCATCGACGACGCCATCATCGTCCTCGAAAATATCGTCCGCTTCATGGAAGAAAAAGGCGAAGACCGCAAAAACGCCGCCATCAAAGCCACACAAGAAATCGGCCTCGCCGTCATGGCCACCACGCTCTCGCTAGTCATCATTTTCCTGCCGATCGCCTTCATGAATGGCTACGCGCGCAAATACGTAAATTCCTTCGGCTGGACCATGGCCATGGCCATACTCGTCTCTCTCCTGGTGGCTTTCACGCTAACGCCGATGATGTCTTCGCGTATCCTTCGCATCAGCGAAAAAGAAAAAAAGGCCCACGCCACCGGAATCCTGCACTGGATTGAACAATCCTATCTAAGGCTTCTGCAGTGGTCGCTAGCGCATCGCTGGGTCATCGTCATCATTTGCGTCGCGACTTTTCTCTCTACCTTCGGTCTCTACCATCTCGTGGGCCGAGATTGGATTCCTTCCGACGATCAATCCGAGCTGATCAGTTCCTTCACGCTCCCCGAAGGTACGGCGCTTTCCATCACCACCCAGCGCGCGGCGGAGATAGCGCAACGCGTCGTCGCGCTGCCGGAAGTCGCGTTCGTGCAATCTCTAACGCACGGCCCGACGAATCACGCCCACCTCTTCATCGGCCTCGTCCCACGCGGCGAAAGAAAACGCACTCACGAGCAACTCGCCACCGAGGTCCGCGGAATTCTGGGGACCTATCGCAATATGGTTTCCAACGTCCGTCTGCCTTCCGTCTTCGGCGGCGAAACCTACTTTCCCATCGGCGCAGTCATTCGCGGCCCCGAACTAAATCAACTGGCCGACCTCAGCAAACAAGTCGCTGATCTGATGCGAAAGTATCCCGAGCTCGTCGACGTTAACCCTAGCCTCAACCTCAACACGCCCGAGCTCCAAGTAAAAGTCGACCGCCAGCGCGCCGCCGATATCGGCGTCCGCATGAGCGATGTCAGCGACGCCGTCCGCCTCTTCTACTCCGGCGAAGACGAAATCACGCGCTTCAAAGAAGGCTCCGAACAATACCCGGTCATCATGCAGTTGCTCGAGCGCCAGCGTGACAATCCCGACGTCCTCGCGCAAATGATGGTCCCATCTACTAAACTCGGCCAAGTCCGCCTCGAAAATGTCGCCACCATCGTCCGCGGCGCAGGCCCTGCCACGCTTTGGCGCTACAACCGAGAATTCGAAGTCACCGTCTACGCCAACGTCGCGAGTGGCTATCCGCTCGATCTCGCCGCCGCCCACACCATCGACTCTATCAAGCAAATTGGCCTCCCCGCGGGCTATTCCTACCGCTTCACGGGCCAAGTCAAAGTCCTCGAAGAAACCACCTGGAATCTTTTGCTAGCGATGTTGCTCGCTTCGATTTTCATGTACATGGTCTTGGCCGCGCAGTTCGAGAGTTTTTCGCATCCCTTCATCATCATGCTCACGCTCCCGCTGAGCATCCCGTTTGCGCTGCTCTCCCTCTGGATCACAGGCCGCGCCCTAAGCCTCTGGAGCGCCCTCGGCATGTTTCTGTTGTTGGGAATCGTAAAGAAAAACGGAATCTTGCAGGTCGACTACACCAACCGCCTTCGCGCCAGCGGCATGCCGGTCCGCGAAGCCATCCTCGAAGCCAACCGCGTCCGCCTCCGGCCCATCCTCATGACCACGCTCTCCATCATCGCCGGTCTAATCCCCGTAGCCATCGGCATAGGCGCCGGCTCCGAACAACGCGCCTCCATCGCCGTAACCATCATCGGCGGCCAAACACTCTGCCTCTTGCTAACTCTCTTGGTCGTGCCAGTAGCCTACTCGTATCTCGCCGAATTTGAGACCGTGCCCTGGGCCACGGCCGCGCGTCGCCTCTTCACCCGCACACGCCACCCAGTCGGCGATTCCTCCGCCGACTAATCCGCGAAAAGTCAGAATGAATTCTAAACTCCATTACTAGAGACGATCTTTGAGGATTTGTTCTACGTCGCGACGCCCGTGGAGGATGGAAACCACCTGTAGAGGGTTCGTATCGGGCCTATAGACTATCAAGTAGGAAAAGACAGAAAAGAACTTCACAGCCTCATCGGTTAAATCCTTGCGCCAATGCCCACCGCTAGGCCATTCCGCGAGAAAAGCAACTTTATCCAGAATAACTAATTCAACGTGGTCGGCTATTTCTATGCTGCTTTCCTTTTTTAAGTAGCGCCAAATCTGGACAAGGTCGAGCGCTGCTTCCGGCGCAAGAACGTACCGCGCCTTCATTCAGGCTTGGCTTTCAATTCTGCTAAGTGAGCCCGGAGTCGCTCTTCAGGAATCCCCTCGCCCCGGTCGAGTTGCTCCATGCCACGCCGAATCTTCGCACGAATCATTTCGCGGTTCTCTAGTACCCAGCGATCTTGTTCTTCCTGCGTGTCGAGCAAGCGGTTCAATACCTCTTCTACGCTGCCGGATCCAGTCGCTTGCAGCTGCTTTTTTAGCCTGGCCTCAATGGCCGCATCGCGAATTTCGATGCTCATCGCTCGCTCCTATTACCCAATGTCCGCAGCCCTTTTTCAATTGCAACCGACCGACAAGCCCAAGACCGCGGCTAAAAGGAGTTTAGCATGAATAAAAAGGGTTTGGACGCTTCTCGGGTTCCATCCAATTTTTCTCTTATTTCGTACCCGGTACAAACTGCCGTCTGCCTCATATTCGGTAAGGGAAGGTGACCTTTTTGATTTTTCCACACTTTTCCACATCCGTATCAAACCAATCAACACCCGGCCAACTCATTCCAATCCGGGACTTCCGCCACTCTCATTCGATCCACGCGCCGCGTTCGAACGAGACTAAATATGATTATAAATGTCTTGACAACAAACCACTCCTCCTGTTACCATATCCCATGTTTTGCTCGCGATCCACGCCAACAAACTTCGAGTCATCCCTTCATTCTTCCCGTTTCCCCCTCCTTGACCTCCTCTCCTAACTCTGTGATCTCTGTGTTAAGGTCCAATGTCCACCCCAGTTCGGCTGTTCCGCCCAGAGCGAATCAATCCAACCCCTTTAGAATCCGCAGTTCCGCAAAACCCGCCCATAACTCTTTTAGAATGCGCAGTTACAAAGAAACGGGGTGGGGGCACCCTCTCTCCGCTTGCGCCAACCCTGCCATCGCAGGCACAATTCGCGTGCTCGATCCGATCATTCTTTCCAGTCAGGAAGGCGCGCGATGCGACGAATAGTCTCGGCTCTTATCTTGTCATTTGGTTTTTGCATTTCACTTCACGCACAGACGAAAGCCCCCGTGCAGCCGCCCGACTACGGCCAGTGGGAATCGCTCGCGGTGCCACGCGAATTCGGCGGCCTCTCGCCTGACGGCAAGTGGATCGCCTACGGCATAAATCGTTCCAATCGCGAAAACGAACTGCGCGTCACAAATATTGCCGACGGCACCACCAAAACCGCCGCGTTCGGCACGCAAGCTATTTTTCTTCGGACTCGCGCTGGGCCGCTGACGCCATCGGCTATTCCGAGGCGCAAGAAGAAAAAATGAAGAAGGACAAGAAGCCCGTGCAAAGAAAGCTCGGTCTTCTCAATCTCTCGACCGGCGAACAAATCGCCGTCACGGCATCCAGTCCTTCGCGTTCAGCCCAACGGGAACATACCTCGCGATGCGACGATATTCGCCAGAAAAAAAAGAGGCGCCCGATGCCGCGAATGCGGAAAGCGAAGATACGCCAGGGGCGACGCTGATCCTCCGCCAGCTCTCCTCAGGACACGACACCTCCTTCGGCGACACTTCCGAATTTGCCTGGCAGGATTTTCCTGAGCGGCATGCTTCTCGCGATGACCATCAACTCCGAAGACAAAACCGGCAATGGCGAGCAACTCTTTAATTCTGAAAATGCTCTGTCCGGGTGCTCGAATCTTCAAACTACGGTTTACAATCGCCCGGCATGGCGCAAAGCGGCGATGACCTCGCCGTTTTTCGTCCAAATCCATGAGCATCGCGGAGGACCGACGCAAGTCGCACTGGCGTGGACGCATCTCGGCGAGAGCTCCGAAGCTAGCCACCTGTACGACCCTACCGCTGACGCGAAGTTTCCCGCAGGCATGCGCACCGTTGGGTTTCAAAAACCATCCTGGTCCGAGGACGGCGAAACGGTCTTCTTCGGCATAGCCAAATGGGAAGAAAAGATTCCCGAGCAAAAAAATCGACCAGTACCACGGATGGTGACGGCGGCAAGACGAGTTCCCCGGCGAAGGACAAAGATAAAGCCAAGGAACCAGAGGAACAGGCCACAGTAGACATCTGGAATGCGCGCGACACGGAAGCGATGCCCAAGCAAAAGCTCAACGCCAAAAATGATCGCCAGAAAAATATGCTGTGCGCCTGGCATTTGCAGAACGGTCAGTTTGTGCAGCTTGGCAAAGACCTCGACGAAGAAGTTGTGCCTTTCAAGAATCAGCAAACAGCGTACGCCGGAAACCGGTCCGCGTACGCCATGGAGCGCAGCATCGGCAGGCCTGCCGCGGATATCTACTTCGTGGACCTAGCTACAGGGAATCGCACAAAAATTCAGGACCGGCTCAATGACGACTATTATCTCCAGGCAAAACCCGCGGGCCGCTACCTGCTCTACTTTCACGAGAACAACTACTGGACGGTGAACACCGCAACGCGCGCGGTCGTCAACATCACCAAGACCGTCCCTACGGCGTTCGCCGACCTCGAAGCCGATTACACCATCAAGCAGAAGCCGGCGTTCGGCTTCGCCGGATGGACGAAAGACGACGCGAGCATCATCCTCGACGATAAATTCGATCTCTGGCAGGTTTCGCCAGACTATTCAGACGCCACAAAACTCACCGATGGCGCGGCCGACCAGGTCCGCCACCGCTATGTAAGTTAAATCCACGCGATGAGTTCATCGACATCGATAAGCCGATGTACCTCAGCATGTTCGGCATTTGGACAAAAAATCTGGTTACGCGCGCCTCAATCCAAGTGGTTCAGGCTCGCCCAAAGAAGAACACCTTGTCTGGCTCGATAAGAGCGTCGCCCAGCTCGGAAAAGCTAAGGACGCGGACGTATTTGAATACGTCGTTCAAACTTTCATCGAATCGCCCAACGCCTTCGTCGGCGGACCCGCTCTGAAAGATCCCAAACAAGTCACTAAAACGAATCCATTCCAAAGCAATTATGCGTGGGGAAAAGAAGAGCTGATCGATTACAAAAATAGCCACGGCGAGCACTTCCAGGGAGCGCTCTACTATCCCGCCGGCTACGACCCCGGCAAAAAATACCCAATGGTCGTCTACATGTACGAAAAATTGTCAGACGGCCTGCATCAATACAGCGCGCCGTCGGAGCGCAATTACTACAATGTTGGCGCGGTAACCAGCCATGGCTATTTCATGTTCCAACCGGACATTGTTTTTCGTCCCCGCGAACCGGGCGTTTCGGTCGTCGATTGCGTTACTTCTGCCGTCAAGCGCGTCATTCAGATGAACATCATCGATCCCAAGAAAGTCGGCGTAATGGGCCATTCCTGGGGCGGCTTTGACTCGGTCTATCTCGCTACGACACGACGGATTTTTTCGCCGCCGCCGTTGCGGGCGCTCCGATCACCGATCTCGTCAGCAACTATGGAAATCACCACTGGAGCTCCGGCATAGCTAAAACCGATCACATTGAAACCGGCCAGCAGCGCATGGAAGTCCCGCTCTACGAAGACCTGCAAGCTTACATCCGCAACTCCGCCGTTTTCGGCGTGCAAAAGATGACCACGCCTCTGTGATCGAAGTGGGCGATAGCGATGGCACGGTCTTTTTCCATCAGGGCGTCGAGCTCTACAACATCGCCCGCCGCGAAAAAAAGAACGTAGTCCTGCTCGAATATGCTGGCGAAGACCACGGCCTGCAAGAAACCGAACCAGATCGATTACCAGCGCCGCATCTTTGCCTGGTTCGGCCACTATTTGAAGGATGAGCCAGCTGCCCCGTGGATCACGAATGGCGAAAGTTATCTAGATCGCGAAAGGGAACTGAAGCAACTGAAAGCCGGTGAAGGTAAGGATTGAGAACTCGGCGCGCGATTTGAGCATTCGGCTAAATGCTCTCCTGCTCAGCAGGAGGATGACAGTGCCGCAAGAACTCTAGAAATGGCGAGCCGCCAGGCGAGTAAGCACAGGGTCGTGCTCCTCTAAATGGAATCCGCGAATCCGCGCGAGGGAGCGCGTAAAAGAAGGAAAAGTTCGCCGGCCCACAAAAGAATGTCCAGCAAGCGCCCACGTTGCAGATTGCTGATGTCATCGCAATGTAGCGCCACATCGAGAGCCCGCCGCGAGCACTCTTCGATGAACGCGCGCAGCGAAGCGAGGTCGAGATTTGCGCGCCCCGTTTTCTGGCCGCGCGGATCAATACGTTGCAAATTTTCGTAGCAGAGTTCGATGAAGTGGTTCAGGCAAAAATCCTGCTGAGCCATGGATGTAACTGCGGCCCCCTCACAAAAATCCACTGCACAGATCTTGTCTTCAAACATCTTGGACATGGCCCCTAACTCAAAACTCTTCACTCCCATACCGCCCGCAACTATCTTCTCTATACAAGCCCCCATAGAGTTAGACGTTGCAAGGGCACTAAGCCGTTGCCCCAACCTTTACAGAACCGGCGCCAAACGCTACTGTCAGTTTTACTCATGCCATACACAGCGCGGCTTCCTCGTTCAGCCCAGGTTGCATCGCCCCCTCCGAGCAGGACGCTTCGAACTCCCGGGGAGCCTGCGCTGCGGCGGGCGCATAGGCGGCCAGGGTTTGGACGCGCAGGCAGCGATCCAGATAGGGAGCCAGCAAAGCCCGAACCCAGCGCACGTTTTCGCTGCAGCGCTGCATACGGTCTTCTCCGCTCCAGAGTGTGACAACCGTTACGAGGCGTGCTTCGTGGTTTGCGATCATCACGAAACTCCGGCGAAACCGGAGACTTCTCCAAGCGCTCCATCGATCGCCGCGGGCAAAGCGGCGTGGATCCTGTGTGCTTCATCGGGCTTGGCAACAAACTCAATGCTGAGTGCCGTGATACGAGAACTGGTGTAGCACATACCAGGTGTCCGCGCATTAATAATCAGAGCGTTCGAATCGAATTTCGGATGCGGGAGTGGAAATACTGTGGGGTTTCCAACAAACGTGACACGGAGCCTCCAGTTTCAATGGTCCTCCCCGTCAAGGGGGGAGGCGCATCCTCGCGGGTCCAGGTCCGACTCGGATGCGCCCTGGTGGGACACGCGGGGGACAGGGGAACCGTCCCTTCGCCGCAGGACGCCCAAACATTCAATGGGTTCCTACAACCCAATAGTGCAGCAGGAATGAAATTCGTTTCACCGATTCGCGCCAAAATGGGAACCATTGCTCCCGGTGGATGGCGCGGCTATACTCGTCGGCAATAAAACTGAGGCGTACGTGGAACTCTTCGCATTCACCAGGGAATACGTGGAGCGCCTCCGCGAGGGAGACCCCTCGACGGAGCTGCATTTTGTGACGATTTGATCGACTCCTAAGGATCAAATTGCGGGCGAGAATGCTCGCCTCGGAAACCGTCGAAGACCTACGCCAAGAAACACTATAAGAGTGTTGGTTACCCTGCGTAAGGATGGGATTCGGCAGCCGGAGCGCTTCGGCGCGTTCGTTAACTCCACTTGTAACTACGTCTTGCACGAGTTTTACCGAGCCTCATCGCGAACTAGCCCCTGGGATGACCCTGACCTGGAAGTGCCCGACCACGCAGTGAACATAGAGGGCATGCTGGTCACCAAACAGATGAAGGACCGGGTTCGCGAGGTCATCGAGGAACTACCCAAAAAAGACCGCGAACTGCGAGGGCCTTCTTTTGGAGGAAAAGGATAAGGATGAGGTCTGCAATCAGTTTGGTGTAGACCGGGATTATTTGCGGGTTTTGCTCCACCGAGCAAAGGATAAGTTCAAAATTTTGTATGAGAAAGACAGGGACGGTCACCCTGGAAAGCGGTCTGATGATGAGGAAACATGAAACGAACTGGCGCCCACCTGCACTACTCATCGGTGGATGACAAACAATGAAAATCATGGATCATAACGAAGCCGTGCGTCTACAAGCCGCTAGAAGTACCTCCTCGGGGAACTCCCGAGAGAACAACATGCAGCGTTTGAAGAGCATTTTTTTGATTGCTCCGCGTGCGCCGAAGAGATGAAGGCTACTGCGGCATTCATGGAAGGCGCGAGCAGGTGTCACGCGAACAGGTTTCGGAAGCTATTGATATAAAAGGCCTTGTTCCAGTTTCGCCAAAGAATCGAGGCTGGTTCGCACGGTTGCGACCCACGTTCGCGGTACCTGTGTTTGCGGCGCTTCTCTTGTTCATTGGGTATCAGAACGGGGTTACGATTCCTAACCTAAAGCAAGCTTCGACAAGCGTGGTCATCGGGGAGGGCGCTAAGTCCTTCTCGCTGCTGTCTGCGGGTTCGCGGGGCGAGGGAACCTTAGCCCCCAAGATCGCCGTGGGTGCTCGCGACGATTTTCGGCTTGAAGTGGACGCCTGGCAATTCTTCGACCGGCTATAGCTGCCAAATTCAAAGATCAATCGGGCAAGTTCTGCAATTTTCACAGTGTCATCTGAAGAGGCGAAGAACACGGTTACCCGCATCATTCGTGGAGGGTCCTTCAACCCGGCCGGTACGCCATTTTCATTTACCGGGGCCAGACGCCCCGCTCAGACGGACAATCAAAGCGCCGCTGCTAAGAAATCGTTTGTTGTTGAATTTGTTCTTTAAATGAATGACTATTGGGCCCCGATTTTAATACTGCTCTTTTGAGGTGTCCCCAATGCCCCCGACCGCGAAAGATGTCCCTTACCATTTTCATGCAGGAGGCCATGCCTTCAGCGCCCACTTTGTCCGTCCCGTGGACGTTCCGATTGCAGCGCAAGCGTCTATATCGCTGCCGCCGATTGGCGGTTTTGCGCACTCGCGCGTCGAGGACTTTGCTGTTTCGCGCCTAGCTTCTTTTAAAGTCGCGAGACTCATGTCGCGGGAAGCTGGGAAGAGCCCACCGTGGTCACCACCAGTGCCACGGCCCTACCGGAAGGTTTAAGCGTCCTCGATTTCCTGATGGCAGAAAAATCGTTGCGCGGCTTTCCGGTCGCTATGAGGAAGACAAAAAGAATAGAGAGTCGCATATCATGGCTCTCGGCAGTTATTTTGAAAACCTACGCCTCGGCGGTTTTTACGTGAACGTAACCCTGCGTCATGAGTTGCTGGTCGAGTCGGAGACCTTTGCCCAATTGACGAAGCGTCTGAAGAGCGATAAAAGAGCTGTAGTCAGACCCGAGGTTACTTTTTGTTCGCTTGTCGAAAAGATCGAAGTCGATCGAAACCTGCTAAAGATCAAGGGCTTCAAAATAGACGGCAACCGCATGACCGTCCCGAATTTTGGCAAGATCGCTCTGGGCGAGATCGTCGCCACACCGGGATCCATCTCGCTGACCATGCTCCGGTTCAAACTGGGCTCTCCCGACGGCGGTGGTGGCAGCGGCGGAACCACTCACACCAACGGACAACCGCCCAATCCATGAGATTTGCCGGGCGGCTCGGTATTCTCGCCGCCTGCTTGGTTGCGTGGGGCTGCGCGCCCCGCGCCAGCCCGCAAGCCGCTTACGATCAAATCGCAAAACAGATTGCTCATGGCGATTACAATACGGCTCTTTCGCAAGTCAATCTCGCTTCCGCGAGGTTCGCCGCCGATAGCCCACAATGGGACTGGAGCTTTCGCATCCAGAAAGCTCAAATTCTGATTGCACGGTCTGCACCGAAAGAAGCGCTGGACGTACTGGATGGTCCTTTGCCTTCTTCTCTCGCCTCTACCGAACTACCTGCGCTCAAGGCACTGTTTGAAGGTAGTGCCAACATGAAGCTGCAGCAGCTCGACAAATCGCAGGCAGAACTGTCCGAAGCGGAGCATCTCGCCACGGCTTCGCACCCCCGGCTTCTAAGTCAGGTGGCGAATACGCAGGCAACCCTGAGCGCCTATCGCGGCAACTACGCCGAAGCCGAGCGCCAGTATACGCAGGCGCAAAACTCGCGGGCGAGTACGGGCGAGAGGATCAGAAGGTAGTAGCACAGGTCGGCCTGGCTTGGGTGGCTACCCACCAAGGGCATTTTGACCAAGCGGCGGAGCGAGGGCAGACCGCTCTGCAACTCGCCCGTTCTTTAGGCATGCAAAATCACGTTGCGACCACCTTAGGCAACTTGGCCTGGAACTACTCCGCGCTTGGCGACTACGAAGCGGCTCTCGAGTACTTCAATCAAAGCGCGCAGGAGTCCGCTAAGAGTGGAATGTCGGGCCGTTCCGCGTACTGGTCCGGTGGCGTAGCCGATGCCTACATGGCTCTTCGGCAGTACAAGCAGGCTGAAGATCTCGCCAGTGCCAACCTCAAACGCGCGCGTGAGTTGAAGGACTCGCAGATAGCCACGGCATCCTTGAACACGCTCGCGGACATCATGCTTCGTACCGACAGGACTGCGGAAGCGGAGAAATATAATCGACAGGCGCTGGAACTCGTAGGGGTCGGGCAAGATAAGTTTGGCGCGGTAGATTCGTGGACGACGGCTGGCAGAATTGATACCGCTAAGGGAGACTTCACGGCAGCAGCAGAGATGTACCAGCGTGTTCTTTCGGATCCAAATGCCGGCCGGAGTTCCGCTGGGCCTCCTACGCGGGCCTCGCGCGCACCCGGGACGCCCAGTCGAACTATCCAGAAGCTGAGAGAATGTTTCTCAAATCGATTGACACGATCGAGCAGGCCAGGCAATCCGTTGACGAAGACGCAATGCGCTTAAATTTTCTAACCAGTAGCGGAATTGAGATTTACGGTCAGTATATCGACTTCCTAATCAGGCGCGGGAGGCCTGCAGATGCCCTAAAAGAAGCCGAACTGAGCCGCGCCCGAACACTTGAGGAAGGCCTTGGTTCTCTCACGAAATCGACTAAGATGCCTTCAGGTAGCATACCGCCGCCGCAACTCGCGCAGCGTTTGAAGGCTACTCTTCTTTTGACCGGCTAGGCGAGCAACACTCTTATCTTTGGGTTATCACACCCAAGCAAACCGACTATTTCACTCTGCCTCCTGCGGCCGAGGTCGATCCCATCGTAAAGTCATACGGCGAGGCGCTGCTTGCTATGCGCGATCCGCTGGCCCCGGCCAATCTTGATGGCCAGAAGCTCTATTCAATGCTCATCGAGCCGGCGAAGAAGCTCATCCCCGCCAACTCTCACGTAATTCTGCTCCCCGACGGAAGCCTTTACGGTCTAAACTTCGAGACGTTGATTGTGCCCGATCCAAAGCCGCACTATTGGATTGAGGACGAAACGCTATCGACCGGAAGTTCTCTCACGCTTCTCGCGTCATCAGGAGCGCGCGCCGCGCCAAAAGAAAAAACTCTCTTTCTCGTCGGTGACACGATTTCGCCTAACGACAATTTCCCAAAGCTGGTGCAAGCCGCCGATGAGATGAAAGACGTTGAAAGGCATTTTGCGGAGTCCCGGACGAAAGTGCTTTCCGGAATAAGCGCAACACCCGCCGCCTACCTCAGCAGCGATTCGAGACAATACAGCTACCTCCACTTTGTCACACACGGCACCGCCAGCCGCTCGCGTCCGCTCGAATCCGCCGTCATTCTGAGCAAGGAGAAAGACGAGGATTCCTACAAGCTGTCGCGCGAGACATCGTCACGCGCCACCTCTCGGCTGAACTGGTGACCATTCCGCGTGCAATGGCGCGGGGACGCGGGCGTTCTCTGGAGAAGGACTTGTAGGTCTGTCTTGGGCCTTCTTCGCGCCGGCGCTCACAATGTCATTGGAGCTCTCTGGGAAGTGAGCGACACATCCACGCCTCAGCTTATGGACGGGCTATATGACGGGCTGAGCCACGGGCAAGACCCCGCCAACGCGCTGCGTGCGGCAAAGCTCTCGCTACTGCACTCCGATAGCGTTTTCCGCAAGCCCTACTACTGGGCACCGTTTCAGCTTTACTGGGTTCCTGACCTCCGAACCCTGCAAGTCCTACTCGTTCGGAATTGAAAAGCTCGCGAGTCGAAGATCGCGAGAGTGTGAAACGAATTCACGCTATTGGGCACTACTTAGGGACAGGAAATTCTTTTACGAGGGGTGTTTCGGTGAATTTAGATGATTGCGGTTCCTGCAGAGGAACAAAATTCAATTGTAATTGTGCGGAACCTGAATGTCAGTCAAGTTGGTCCGAGAATTGAACGCTGCGAATTTGAGCAATTGCTGCAGCGCGCGATGGAAATACTCAATGCGCGTGATCTTAAAGCTCGACTAGAGACGATTTCATCGACCTCGGCCGTTTGATCCACGCACAAAAGACGGCGAGCGACGCATCAGGTAAAACCCGCTCGCCGTCCTATTTTTCATTCCGCGCAAATCGTTCTACGCGAATAATTTCCACAAATGAATGAGGCTATGAATTATCCGTCTTGAGGCGACAGAACTCACGACGTCAGAGCTTGAAGCAGGCTTTGACCGTTTGGGGTGCCGAGGCCTGTGCACGCGTCCCAGCCTGTACCGGCTTTGTAGTCGCCATTGTTCCCTTGCGTGATATCACGGAACGTGGCGTTCGCCGGCGTGGCGTAGAGAAGGGGATTGATGAAGCCCGCGGGCTTGCCGAGGCCTTGATTGATGCGCGCAATCAGGCCGGCCCAGAGTGGCGCGACGGCGCTTGTGCCGCCGACCGGAGGAAATCCCTGCGAAGGATCGGGGAAACTCGTTCCATCGCAAAGGATTCGATAGCCGGACGCGGAGCTGCGTCGCCGGAGACATCTGGTACTCCGCGCATGACGGGCCTGCAGGATCGGCGGCTGGTGGGACTCCGGCGTTCTGTTGATAGTTGGGCAGAGCGAAAACTCGGCTTACGCCGCCGCCAGTGCCATCATTTTTTCCATCGTCCCAGACGACTTCTTTCGTGATAGCTGTGCTGGAGGCAGTCAATTGCGTTCCTCCGCAGCCGAGCACGAAAGGATCGGAGGCGGGGAAGTCTACATGCGCTTTGCCGTCCCAATTGGGATCGTTGGAAGCGAAGTCAGCGGAGCCGCTGTCGCCGGCTGCGACGCAGACGGTTATGCCAAGACTTGCTGCGGATTGCAGAAGCTGATCGAATTCGTTTTGGAATTGCGTGGTGGCAGTCTCTTCAGGGCCGCCCCAGCTGATCGAGACGATATCGGGCTTGTTGATCGTGTCGCTGATGATGGCGTTCATCACACCGAGAAAACTTTGGTCACTAGCATCCGGAGCAAAGTAAACGACAATTTTTGCGCCTGGCGCGATCGAGCCGCTGACTTCGATATCCAGCATGACTTCCACATCGGGATTATTGGGATCGAGTGCGTTGTGCCAGGACTATTTGTTCCGCCATTGGTATAGGTGGCCGCGGTCACGCTTGGCGGCTTGGCGATGCCGAGATTCTGGAAGTAGGTCGTCAATTCCGCTGGATGGAAACCGCCGCCGAGTTCGAGGATGGCGATTGTTTGGCCGGATCCATCAAGATTTGTTGGAAAATTGTAGAGGGATGCAAGCTGCAGCGGAGTGAATCCGGCGGGGATCGAAGCTGACGCCGTCGCTCTGTCGGCGACCGCGCCAACGCCCGCCGCGCGAACTGTGCCGCGGCTGATGCGGTAGTGCGGCTTACCGAAAGGGCGATCGTCGAGGCCTATAACGCTGGTCACGATGCCTTGCAAATTCTCTGGGATGTGAATGTCGCCTTCTCTGCCGCGATAAGCAATGTCGCCGGACTTGTACATCTTGAGGTCGACGCCGAAGGCTTTGCTGTAGGCCAAGGCGGTGCCGGAGAGCGTGACGGTGCGCTGGCTGACGTTTGTGTCCGCGACGCGTAAGCCGTTTTCTGTAGCGAAGGCTTCGACTTTTGCAATGTCGGCTGGATCGGCTCCGTGTTTTTCGGCGTGCTCTTCGCGCGTCATGTAGGTGCGGTCGGCGGGTTTCTGTCTGCTTTGGGCTTCAATCGAGGGGAGCCCGTTGCGCCTGCGCACGGTGACCGTCACGCGAAACTCCGCGCTGGGCACTTCACCGACGATTTCTGCATTGGGCAGACGATGTCTTGTGCTACCTGCGAGGCGAGTTCGTCTTTGTCCTGAGTTCATGATTGGAAGCTCCTTCCTTATCTTTGATGCCTCCGCATGTTTCCAAGTGATTTTCTTATTTGAGGATACCGCGCGCGATCAAACTTTGACCAGGACAGCAAGAAGATTCTGCAGTACTGAAACTAGTGTGCTGGGGCGATGAAACGTTTCGCGTGTTTGGAGGCACTACCGCAGGGAAGTAGAGGTTTCATAAGCGAGCGGGGCTAGCGACTGCTTTGGAGGAGCGGCATCAGATCTCCGCCGACGACATCGCGCGCACTTCCTCTTCGGAATAGCCGAACCCTCGCAAAACTTCGCGCGTATGCTCGCCCAGCAACGGCGGCGGCAGCCGGTAACTAACTGGCGTCTCAGAAAACTTGATGGGGTTGCCGATACTTCGCGCCAAGCCCAGCGCAGGATGCTCGAGTTGTACGATCATGTTTCGCGCTAGCGTTTGCGCGTCGTTCACAGCTTCCTCGACGGTGTTGATCGGCGCTGCGGGAATTCCCGTAGCGGCGAACTGCTCGAGCCACGCACTCGCGGCATGGGCATCAAACAACATTTGCAGAAGCGGAATCAGTTTGGCGCGATTTTTTGTCCGGAGCGCGTTTGTCCTGAAGCATTCATCCTGGCCGATGCCGTTCTCGATTCCCATCAGGCGCACAAACTTTTTCCAGAGCGCCTCGGTTCCAACGCCGATAACGAAGGAGCGGCCATCTGCGGCGCGAAAAACTTCGTACGGCACGATATTAGGGTGGGCGTTGCCCCAGCGCTTTGGTGAAGCGTTAGCGTTCAAGTAACTGCTACCGACATTCGCCAGCCAGGTCAGTTGCGAATCGAGCAGCGCCATATCCAAAAATTGTCCGCGGCCCGTTTTCTCGCGCACGTAGAGGGCCGCCAGAATTCCCATGGCCGAGTACATGCCACAAGTCATGTCGGCAATCGCTATCGGATAGCGCATGGGTCCGACGTCGGGATCGCCAGTAAAGCTCATCACGCCAGCTTCCGCCTGCGCGAGGATGTCATAGCCTGGGCGCCCTGCTTTAGGTCCCGTGAAACCGTAACCTGTGATACTGCAATAGATGAGGCGGGGATGATGGCCAGACAGAGTTTTCGCGTCGAGGCCACGCTTCTGTAACGACGCGAGCGAAGGTTGATTGCAAATGAAAATATCTGCCGCGGCGATCAGTTTCCGCAGCGACTCCAAACCTTGGGGATGATCGTAATTCAACGCGACCGATCGTTTGTTGCGGTTCGTCCCAAGAAAGTACGCCGACTCGCTACCTACAAATGGCGGTCCCCAGCCGCGGGATTGGTCGCCCACTCCAGGGCGCTCGATCTTGAGGACGTCCGCGCCAAAATCCCCGAGCAGCATCGCGCAGTAAGGGCCGGCGAGCGCCTCGCTTAGTTCGACGACGCGCACATCATCCAAAATGTTTTTCGCGGACACGGTGCGTGATTATAGCCGACATGAGGGCCGTTCCCGTTTCGGAACCTCGCATTCTTAGTCCGCCGCTTGCAGCGCTTATTACTCCGCACTGTGCATCAAAATTTTGAATTCATTGCAAAATGAAAATATCCAAGAAATATTTTCCACCGCAACTCCTTGCAAACCTTACTTTTGTCTTGACACTTCTCTCGACCGGACGCTAGCCTACGCGCACGGGTGCAACTGGGGGAATGTCTGAAGATTGTTAACATTTATTCACACTTGCGGCTTCGCTTAGAGATTGTTTCCGCAGCATGTACCGCGACCCTGCATTGGATTTCTTCTTCGTTCGAGTGTTCCGGTCCTGTACAGTATTTGGAATCAATAGCTGCCGAAACTTTTTTCAGCTCCATCCGAGATAGCAAATTTTGAGCAGGGGCTGCGCAATCGTTGTAAACAGGGGTTGTCGAAAGGGGTGTTACCTATGAGGTTCAGAATACTTTTTCTGTTGTTGGTTTGTACGATCGCGCTTTCCGTTTCTCCCGCACTCTACGGACAAGCCGCTGGCAGTTTTTCGGGCACTGTCACGGACAAATCCGGCTCGGCCATCAGCGGGGCCACAGTTACTGCCACCTCACAAGGCACCGGCCTCTCACGGCAGGCGAAAACGGACGAAGACGGACACTACCTCATTCCGTTGCTACCAGCGTCAATCTTTACCGTGCGAGTCGAGTTTCAGGGTTTTCAGAGCGCCGAGAATAAGGATGTGCGCCTGCAAGTCGAAGAAGCGCGGGAATTGAACTTTGCGCTGGCACCGTCCACGGTTTCCTCGACGGTGGAAGTGTCCGCTTCCGCCGTAACGGTAGAAACCTCCAATCCTTCGCTCGGGCAGGTCATCAACGCGCAACAGGTCACGCAGCTTCCTCTGAACGGACGCGACTTCGTCCAACTCGCCACTCTCACCCCCGGCGCAACGGCGGAGACGAACCCCAATAGTTTTTTCACGGCCGCTGCAAGCAGTGAGGTCGCCGCGCGCGGATCCTTCTCTCTATCTGTCGGTGGTTCGCGCCCCAACAGCACCGACTGGATTCTGGATGGCGTAGACAACAACGAATTGACTGCCGGCGGTATCGGGACATTTTCCTCGATTGATGATATTCAGGAATTTAAAGTTTTAACTTATAACTACTCCGCCGAATACGGAACTCGCGCTGGACCAACAGTGCTGGTCGCAACAAAATCCGGGTCCAACCAGTTCCACGGCTCCTTGTTCGAGTTCTTTCGCAACACCTCGCTCGACGCCAAGAGCTTCTTCGCCACCACGCCAGAAAAGTTCAATCTGAACCAATTTGGGGGCTCCATCGGCGGTCCGATTCGCAAGGGCAAAACTTTCTTCTTCCTCGATGGCGAGCAGAAGGATCAGCTCCACGCCATCGCTTTTACTGGGTTAGTGCCGACCGCTGCGATGCACACGAGCGCGGCGCAGCCCTACGCCGATTTCAGCAACGACCTCTTCGGAAATCCGGTTTCCGCCACTTCCATCACCAACCCTTATACGGGCGGTACCCCTTTTCAGTGCACTGGCAGTCCCAGCGGTCTGCCCACCGCCGTCAACCCGGACGGCAGCCAGGTTCCCGGGGTTGCCTGCGCCAAAATACCCGCCGCTTTGATTAACCCCCTCGGCGCGGCCCTGGTGAATTTGTATCCCTTGCCAACTTTAACAACACTAATAATCCCAATCCGTCGTTCAATTTCGTAAGCCAGCCGGTCCGCAGCCTTTATGAAACGAAGTTTGACATCCGTGTGGACCACAACTTTTCGGCCAACGACAATATCTTCGCTCGCTTTAGCTACGACGATGCCGACTCCTACGTTCCTGGCGGCTTTACCGGTGGTTTTGCCGAGGCTAGCGCCTTCGGGAGCAACCAGGGCATCGTCAATCACGCCCGTAACGTGGCCCTCAGCGAGACCCATGTTTTTTCAGCTACGACGGTGAACACGGCGAGCTTTGGTTACAACCGCATCTTCGACTACATCACTTCTCAGGGCACGGGCAGTTGCAGCTCCGCCAACCTCGCCGGCATCGGCATCCCCGGCGCCAACCTCGGCTGCACCGGCGCGCCAGGGAGCGCAACCTGTACCCCGGGAGCTTATAGCTGCGGCTTGGTTTCGGTGTTGTTCAACGGCGGCTTATGGTCCCTCGGTGATCGCGGCTACAGTCCATTCCAGGGTGGAACCAATATCTTTACGTTCGCTGATTCCCTAGACTTGATTCGCGGCAAGCACGAATTCAAAGTCGGAATTGACGTCCGCGCCAATCAGATGAACGTCGGTGCCGAAGCTTTCCAGGATGGTTTCTGGATTCCCCTGGGCGTATTCTCCGGCAATGCCGAAGCCGATCTAAGCTTGGGCTATGTGAGCATCTCCGAGCACGATCAGACTTTCAACGGCCCGGTCACCGGCCGCCGCTGGAAAATCATCCGCCCCTACGTTCAAGACGATTGGAGAATCACCAAAGACCTCACCCTCAATCTGGGCTTGGCGTGGGATTTGAGTACGCCCATCACCGAGGCCGCTGGGCGCATGGCCGATTACCTTCCGCCCACTATCGCTACCGGCGCATTTGCCACCACCGGTCAACTCCTCGTCGCCAATCAGAATGGTATCGGTGGTTCAGCTGGCATCAACATGGATTGGCAGGCTCTTGAGCCGCGCATCGGCGCTGCTTATAAACTCCTTGGCAGCGACAAGACCGTTCTCCGCGGCGGCTTCTCCATCTACCACGATTCCGCGTGGAGCCAGGGCGCGCAGGGCCTCTGGCAGAACCCTCCCTTTTTCGCCGAGGGTGACATCTTCCAATTCGGGGGATGCCCGGTTTCTACGCCGTCCGGTAATACCCCGGCTTGCGGCCCGGGCGGCAACGTCGTGAGCATCTCCAATGGATTTCCAATCTTTAACACTCCGCCGACTTTGTCCACCTTTACCGGGACCTATTTCTTCCAACCACGGGATTTCCGGCAGGGACAGGTGCTGCAATATAACGTCAACATTGAGCGCCAGTTGCCCGGCAACATCGTGCTCACCGCTGGCTATGCCGGTTCGCGTGGCGACCACATCCTGGTCGCAGGTAACGCACTTGACACCAATGGTCCTTCGGCATGCGTTGCCGGAGGAACTTACACTCTAGGTTGCGGACCCGGCGGCGCTCCTTTCATCTCGCCATACACTCCACCAACCGGCAACGCCATTCTAGAATTCGGGGACCTCGGCAAAACCACTTATAACTCCTTTCAAGCGAAGGCCGAGACCAAGAGTGCCCGTTACGGCGTTTATGCGCTGATCGCCTACACGTACTCCCATACTTACGACAATGGGCTTAGCGACGGCCTCGGTTCATTGCTGAGCGCGCCGTACTTCCCGCTGCCGAATTGGCAGAATCTGGATTGGGCCCCGTCTCAGCTCGATCTTCACAACAACTTTACTGCTAGCGTCATCTATGATTTGCCGTTTGGCAGAGGCAAGAAATTCGGCTCCGACTGGGGCAACGTGACAAATTCGCTTTTGGGTGGCTGGCAGGTAACGGTGATCGAAAAAATCACTTCCGGCTTCGCCTTCCCCCTGATTGACAGCAACAATACCTCAGGCGTCTCCTTCAACACGGGCGGCAACGGCAACGCTTTTATGCGTCCGGACCAGGTTGCCGGCTGCAATCCCTACGCCAACCAGACCAAAACCCAGTACATTAACCCAGCCTGTTTTGCGCAACCCGCAACGGGTCAACTCGGCAACGCCAGTCGTGTCCCCGTCTACGGTCCGGATTTCGTGAATACGGACTTCTCCGTGATCAAACAATTCGCGCTGCCTTGGGAAAATATGGGTCTGAATTTCCGGGCGGAATTCTTTAACCTCTTCAACCATGCGCAATTCGGCATGCCCGTCAACGACTTCAACGACTTCGGCTTCGGCGCGGTCAATTCGACCGTCAACAATCCGCGCCTCGTGCAGTTTGGACTTAAGCTGACTTTCTAAATCGCGCCGTTTAATCGGCACTTCGAATCTGGATGAAGCGGCCCACCGAGCCTTCGGTGGGCCGCTTCTCGTAGGAACCATAAGTTGGCCCCAAGCGTCAGCCTGGTCTATCATCCTCACTCGATTCTTGACAGGCCGTTCCGGAAAGGAAATGTTCAATGCCCTGGGTTCGCCCGTTCGCGCTTCTCACCCTTCTCGCTGCGGTCTCTACTTTGTCAGTTCACGCGCAGTCGAAGCGCAAGGTCATCATCGATCAGGATGCTGCTGGTCCCGGCGGCACAGACATGCAGGCTATTCTCACGCTCGTCAATTCGCCGGAGACCGATGTTCTGGGCATTACCGTTCTTACCGGCGACGCTTGGCGCGACGAGGAAGTGCAGCATACGCTGCGCCTGCTCGAAATCATCGGCCGCACGGACATTCCAGTTGTTCCCGGTGCCGTTTTTCCACTTGTGAGTTCTAAGGAATACATCGCCAAGTGGGAGACGTTCTACGGCAAGATCATTTATCAGGGCGCTTGGAATTTTGCCGGACGTCACCCCGTTCACGGCCCATACGAGGTTCCTCCCATGCCAGAGGGCACTCCCACAACCAAGGCCTCAACCGAAGACGCGGCTCATTTCATGGTTCGCATGGTCCATCAATACCCGCACGAAGTCACCATATATGCGGCCGGACCGATGACCAACCTGGCCTTGGCCATTGCTCTTGACCCGCATTTCTCCGAGCTCGAAAGGAGCTCATCGTTATGGGCGGAAGCATGAATCCTCAGACTGACGATCCGGAATTCGCTTCAGCCCGCAGCGCGAATTTAATTTTTGGATGGATCCGGAAGCTTCTCACGTCGTGCTACATGCGCCATTGGCCTCGGGTCGTCCTCACCCCGGTGGACATTTCCGTCAAGACGCGCATGGAGAAGAGCCTGATCGAACAGGTCGCGAAGAGTTCCACTCCTGCCGCGCAATATGTAGCGAAATATGCGGAAGCGAATTATCTCTGGGATGAGCTTGCCGCCGTCGCGTGGCTCGACCCAAGCTTCATCACCAAGTGGCAAAAGCTCTACGTTGACGTGGATGTCGATCATGGCGCGTCCTATGGAAACACGCTGGCCTGGGCCCCCGGCCTCCAGCCCGGAATGGGCGAGGTCCTCGTCGAGGTCCAAAAAGACCTCGACAAGGAAAAGTTTTATAAGGAGTACGTCGATCTACTCACTCGGCCGACACCCCAGCTCCCTGCAGCGTCAGCGAAAGAGAAGTGATGTGTTGAAGAGTAGGACGGGCATTCCTGCCTGTCCTCCCGCAGCACTTTGCACAAAGCTTCGTAATCGTGCTGAAACGTACAAGGCAACCAATCTTTTCTACTCGCTTATTGAGCGCGGCGTTTCCCCGACAATTAAAGGTCAGTCGTTGCCCATTTTTCCCGCTGGTCAGCTGTTGCTGCGCCCAGCGGAGAAGCGAGAGAGATGTCCACGCAAGCGAATTCAGTTAAACGCTTTGTCGCTTATTTTTCCATGGAGATTGCGCTCGAGAACGCCATGCCGAGCTATAGCGGCGGCTTGGGCGTGCTTGCGGGAGACACCATCCGCGCCGCCGCCGATCTTCGGCTACCGATGGTGGCCGTGTCTCTCCTCTACCGCAGGGGATTCTTTTCTCAACATCTCTCTGAAGACGGCACCCAAACGGAAGAGCCCGTGGTGTGGAACGTCGAAGATTTTTCAAGGAGGAAGTGGCCCGCGTAACCGTACCTTTGGAGAACCGGCGCGTCGAACTGCGCTGCTGGCGCTATGACGTTAAAGGCGTCCGCGGCTTTGTAGGTGCCGTCTATTTTCTGGATGCCGATCTTCCTTCTAACGCGGAATGGGACCGCAACCTCACCGGCGGACTCTATGGCGGCGATTCTTACTACCGGCTTTGCCAGGAAGTTCTGCTGGGCGTCGGCGGGGTGCGCATGCTCCGCGCGCTCGGGTATGAAGATCTAACGCGCTATCACATGAACGAGGGTCATGCCGCGCTTCTCTCGCTTGAATTGCTCGGCGAGGAAGCGGTGGAAGCAGGGCGCACAGCCATCAATGGCGAAGACATTGAAAAAGTCCGGGCCAAGTGCGTTTTCACGACGCACACGCCAGTGCCTGCCGGCCACGATCGCTTTCCGATCGAATATCTGACGCGCGTCTTTCCGCAGCAGAGTAAGTTCTTCGATCTGAAGGACGCTGCCGTTGCCGAACTCGTGAAGCGCTCTCTGCAAACCGAGCAGAACTTTCCGGATTTGCAGGAAGCGGCGGCTCGCGGCGCTCATTTGAACATGACGTACCTCGCGCTGAGCCTCAGTAAGTACGTCAATGGCGTGGCCAAACAGCACGGTGTCACTTCGCGCCAGATATTCCCGGAAGTTCCGATCGAGGCCATCACCAACGGCGTGCACGCGGGAACTTGGACCTCGCCTCCGTTTCAGCAACTTTTCGATCGCCAGATCGCGCAGTGGCGCGAGGACAATTACAGTCTTCGCAGCGCGCTTGGGCTTCTACCGGAGGAGGTTTGGTCGGCGCATCTCATCGCCAAGCACGAGCTTCTGGAAGCCGTACGCGAAAAAACTGGCCTCAGTTTGGATGAAGAGGTTTTCACGATTGGATTTGCGCGACGCGCCACAGGATACAAACGGGCGGACCTAATCCTTTCGGATCTAGACCGTTTGCGCCAGATCGCCAAGAACGCGGGACATTTCCAGATCATTTATGCGGGCAAAGCGCACCCCAACGACGGCGGAGGCAAGGACATTATCCGGCGCATCTTTCAAGCGAAGAAGGCGCTGCGAAAAGCTGTGCCTGTCGTTTTTCTCGACGAGTACAATCTCGATCTCGGCGGCAAAATCACCTCCGGTGTCGATCTTTGGCTCAACACGCCGCAATTTCCTCTCGAAGCGTCCGGCACGAGTGGCATGAAATCGGCGCTCAACGGTGTTCCCAGCCTGAGCATTCTCGACGGCTGGTGGGTGGAAGGCCACATCGAAGGCGTGACGGGATGGTCGATTGGCGAGCCGCGCCGCACCATGGACCCCACGGACATCGCCACGGACAACAGTAAAGAGGCGGAAGCGCTCTACTCGAAACTGGAAAACATCATTCTGCCGATGTTTTACAAAGAGCCGCGGCTATACATCCAGATCATGCAGCACGCCATCGCGATCAATGGATCGTTCTTCAATACGCAGCGCATGGTGCAGCAATACATCACTGACGCCTATCTGAGATAAGCGGTTTGCCTGCGGAAATAACTTGCCTGTCGGGGGAAACTAGAACGAAATCAAAACATAGAATCTATTGTGGGTCGGCAGGTTTAGGGAGCTGTTTATCGCCGCGCAGCTCTTTCGCCATATCCAAAATGTTACGTTTCGCAAAGTAATCGAATAAGTTCCAGTTGCCGTACTTCTGCTTTAGCCCTGGCATTATGGCGTTAATGAGCGCGTCGCCCATGAGGCCGTCTTTCACCGGCTGAGTCATCATGGCGCGCAAGTCGTTGAGGTAGCCGCCGAATTCCTGAACGTCCGCGGCGTTCCCAACATCTCCATGACCGGGAATGAACGCGGCTTTAGGGGCTTCTACTGCCAGCTTGGCATCGGTCGCTGCCCACTTGTCTGTCGTGCCGTCGATAAGATTTGGCAGGGTCTTATTCCAGAAGAGATCGCCGCAGAAGACAACCTGAGCATCAGGAATGGTGACGACGGAATCGCCGCCAGTGTGGCCGGGATAGTAGCGCACCACGAACTCGCCGCGTACCCAAGTACAATTCCATTTCGGAATCGTAGACGAGGTTGCGGCGCAACATATTCCTCGATCCATTTTTTTGGTCCGGCTTGATGTCTTTGCCGAAGAATTTCAGGTTTTCTGTGTGAATCCATGTGCGAACATTTCTGTGGCCCACGATCACCGCGCCCGCTTGCGCAAAGACGCCGTTGCCTGTCACGTGATCCAGGTGATAGTGAGTGTTGACCACAAATTTTACGGAAGTTTGGTGAGCTTCTGAATTTCGGAGAGCAATTGTCTAGCGGCAGTTTCATCCTCGAACGTGTCGATCACCACGACTCCGTCGTCGCCGATCACGAATCCAGCATTCGAGCCTGCGGCGCTCTTGGGTTTATCGATAGCCGCGTAAACGTTGTTTCCCAAAGGTTTTAAGGTGAAGAGCAGGGAATCGGGCGTAGCAGATTCTTGTGCTCGGATCGCACTCGCAAAAAATAGAAGCAACAGAGACAACAAGATTGCTTTTCGCATGAGTGCGTATCCTATCGCAAGTTTGGTTTGAAGCAAGGGGCTAATTCGGTTCCGCGAATGCATTCCACTCTTCCTGTCGATTTACACGGCAATGTTTTCACCATGAACTCTGTGATCCTCAGCGACCTCTCTGTTAAATAAATCTGTTACCACGCTGCGTATTGACGATTGACTTAGCGAAGTCGGTTTTTGTAAACGGCCATGCCGACGGCGGCGTCCATGCCGATCTTTTCGAGGGCAGAGATTTCACGGAGGGTCTTAATTCCGCCCGCGGCGATGATGGGATGCTTTGTCGCGGTGCGGAGTTTGCGGAACCAGTCGAGGTTTGCGCCGGACATTGTGCCTTCGCGGTCCACGTCGGTGCAGAGAAAAGCGGCGCAAAATGGTTCGAGCTGCGACATGACATTTTCTGCGCGCAAACTTAGTTTGCGACGCCAGCCGTTAATCGTGATGTGGCCTTTTGCGGTGTCGAGAGCGATCACAATTCGAGCCGCCGCTAACTTTCTTGTGAGCTGGCGGAGAAAGCGGAGGTTAATCTTACCTTCGCGAAAAGCTGCGCTGCCGATGACGATTTGGTCCGCGCCCCACTTGGTGATTTCTTGGGCGCGAGGCGCTGTTCGTATGCCGCCGCCGACGCGCACTTTCAATTTATAAAGCTTGCGGGCGCGGAGGCAGAGTTCGCGGGCCAGTGCGTTGTTGTCTCCGGTACCGATGGCCGCATCGAGGTCGATCACATGCAGCCATTCGTAAGATTTGAATTTTTCGAGCAAGCCGAAAACGTCGGCGACGGCTAGTTCGCGTTTGCGCCCGTGCACCAGTTGAACGGCTTGGCCGTCCTGCAGATCGATGCACGGAATCAGCACGGCAGACGGACCTCAATGTTGCGGGCCGCGAGAAATTGCTTCAGTTCTCGAATGGATTGCGCATTGTCGTGGAAGATGGAGGCGGCGAGCGCGGCGTCGGCGGCACCTTCGGAAAAGATTTGAGCGAAATGTTCCGGGAGTTTTGCGCCGCCGGAGGCGATGACTGGAACGGTTACTGCTCGCGAAATCGCGTCTGTGAGAGGCGTGTCGAAACCGAGTTGCGTGCCGTCGCGATCGACGGAAGTGAGAAGAATTTCGCCGGCACCGAGTTCGACGCCTTGTTGGGCCCATGCGAGTGCGTCGCGATTTGCAGAATCGCGGCCGCCGCGGACCATGACGTCCCAGTGATCGCCAACGCGTTTCGCGTCAATCGCAAGCACCAAGGCTTGCGCGCCAAATTCGCGAGAAAGTTCGGAGATCAGTTCGGGGCGAGCGACCGCCGCGGTGTTAACGGTCACTTTGTCGGCCCCAGCGCGAATTACGGAGCGTGCGTCGTCCAGAGATCGAATGCCGCCTCCCGCCGTTAACGGAATGGCGAGTTCGGCAGCAACTCTGCGAATCGTTTCGAGAAAAGTAGGACGGCGGTCACGGGACGCAGCGATATCGAGTACGACGAGTTCGTCTGCGCCTTCCGCGTTGTAGCGCGCAGCAAGAGCAACCGGATCGCCGGCATCGCGAAGCCCAACGAAATTAACGCCTTTAACGACGCGCTCACCATCCGTGTCGAGGCAGGGAATGATGCGGTGTACGAGGCTCACGCCGCGAGCCCCAGAAAGTTTTTCAGCAGCCGCGCGCCTGCGTCGGCGCTTTTCTCAGGATGGAATTGCACGGCGAAGATATTTTTCTTTTCGACCACGGCGGCAAAATCCGTGCCGTGATTGCAGAGAGCGACGGATTCGCCGTTCGCGTCGGTGGCGGCGAAAGAGTGGGCGAAATAGAAATAGGCGTCGGCGGAGATTCCCTCGAGTAGACGCGAAGGTGCGGATGAGCTTGAGCTGGTTCCATCCCATGTGCGGGAGTTTGACAGAGGCCGGCAGAGAACGAACAGAACCCGAAAAGAGTTTTAGGCCGCGAAGCTCAGGAGCTTCTTCGCTAGTTTCGTAGAGGGCTTGGAGACCCAAGCAGACACCTAGAAAAGGAACGCCACGTTGAATGGCATCGAGTAGAGGCGCACGAAGAGCGCGCTCGTCGAGCGCGCGAATTAACGCGGCATAGTGGCCGACGCCGGGTAGAAGGAGCACTTCAGCTTTTGCAATGCACTCGGGCGACGAGGAGCGCTGGCTCACCGCGCCGAGGCGCTGCAAGGCGCGCTCAACGCTAGTGACGTTGCCCGCACCGTAATCAATGAGCGTGACCTTCACAGGAGGCCTTTCGTGCTGGGAAGGACGCTGGCGAAGGCGTTTATCTCTTGAGACCGCGAAACGCAGCGCGCGCGCGAAGGCTTTAAAGATGGCTTCGACTTGATGATGCGATGAGCGCCCGTAAAGGGCGCGCAGGTGAACGTTGGCGCGAGCAGCTTGCGCGAATCCTTGAAAAAAATCCTCCGTGAGTTCCGTTTGGAAATCGCCGACACGTTTTGCGGAGATTTTCGCCTTGACGACGCAATAAGGCCGGCCACCGAGATCGACGGCAGCAGCGGCAAGCGTTTCGTCCATCGGCATCAGAAAATATCCTGCGCGCAGAATTCCACGTTTTGAGCCGAGCGCTTTTACGACGGCTTCTCCAAGAGCGATGCCGACGTCTTCGACAGTGTGATGCTGGTCCACGTCTAAGTCGCCCTTGGCGGTAATTTCCAAATCGAAGGCGCCGTGCCGCGCCACAAGATCCAGCATGTGATCGAAAAAGCGAATGCCAGTGGTGACTTGCGATTTCCCGCGTCCGTCGAGATTCAGCTTCAGTCGAACGTCCGTTTCATTTGTTTTGCGATGAATGGTTGCGGATCGCGGCATGTGTTTACGTGTAGCGCTTGATCAGTTTCAGCAAGCGTTCCATTTCTTTCTGCGTGCCAATCGAGACGCGGACGATACCAGGCCCGATGTCTTTCGCGCGATCCCGCAGCAGGACGCCCTTCTTTAGTAGTTGCGCGCACATTTCAGATCCGCCCGGGCCGAAATCGGCCAGTAGAAAATTCCCAGCGCTCGGATAGGTCTTTACGTTCAATCGTTGGAGTTCCTTCTCAAACCAGCCGCGCGTACGCAGTATGTTCTTGACGTAGCGCTTCATCGTCCTGGCATCACCCACAGCCGCTTCCGCAGCAGCCAGTGCGGCTACGTTGACTGGAAAGGGAGCCGTAGCGCGGCGCAGGACAGCGAGCGATTCCGCGCAAGCGATGACGGCGCCAAGGCGGAGCCCTGCGAGTCCTGCGGCTTTAGAAAAGGTTCGCGCCACGAAGAGCTGCGGGTATTGATTGATCCACGGAATAACCGTCAGCCCGGAAAACTCGGCGTAAGCTTCATCGACAACAACAACAGTGTGAGTGGCGGCCTTGAGGACCGCTTCGATCGTATCTTTTTGCAGCAGCGTCCCCGTGGGATTGTTGGGATTGCAGATAAACAACGCGCGCGGACGAGACGCGAGCGCCTGGACCACCCCGTCGAGAGGAAATTCCATCATGGGTCCGTAGCGCTCTACTTCAATTTTCGCACCCGCTACTTCTCCCCAATAGCGATACATCGGAAACGTTGGCTCGCAAATGACGACGCTGGTACCGGCATCTACAAACGCGTCAAAGAAAAGCCGCAGCGCATCATCGCCGCCGTTCGTGAGAAGGAGTTCTTCGGGAGCCACATGGAAGTGGCGCGCGAGGCGGCGAGTGCCACGATCGTACTCGGGATACATCGAAAGAAGCTTGGGCGTGAGTTTCGCCAATGCTCGCTGCACAGCTGGCGAACAGCCGGCGGTGTTTTCGTTGAAATCGAGCCGCAGTTTGTCGGCTCGGCCCTCGCCTGGAGGTTCGTAGGTGCGGCGATCGAGAATCGCTTGTCGAACGGGGAGTTGCGTTTTCATTTGCGAACCTTCATCTGCGCACCTGGACGGCGTTGGCATGAGCGAGCAATCCTTCGGCCCTCGCCAATCTTACCGCGTCGTCTGCAAGCCGCTGGAAGCCTCCGCGTTTTATAGTTTGCACGCTGATGCACTTCACAAAATCGCTCGCGGAAAGTCCGCCGCGCATGCTCGCCCATCCGCCGGTAGGCAGCACGTGATTGCTTCCGCTGATATAGTCGCCAAGTGGCTGCGCGCCCCATGGGCCAAGAAAGATCGTGCCTGCGGCGCGGATTTGTTTGAGCAGCGTGTTGGAATTGTCTGGAAGGCTCAGGTGTTCCGGCGCGAAACGGTTCGAGAAACTGCAAGCGGCTTCGAGAGACGGCGCAAGCAAGATGGCTCCCGTATCGCGCATCGAAGCATGCGCGGGATTGTTGGACGGAAGTTTCGCCAATTGTGATTGCACTTCTTTTAGGACGGCGTTCGCCAGTTTAAGGGAAGGAGTTAAGAGAAAACTCCCCGCGTCAGGCGCATGCTCCGCCTGCGCCAGCAGGTCCGCGGCGATCCACTTCGGATTTCCTTCTGCCGCAAGCACGATGGCTTCGGTCGGTCCTGCCGGCAGATCGATGGCGCAATCGCTGCTGACAAGCTGCTTTGCGGCCGTGACGTAACGGTTGCCAGGGCCGAAGATTTTGTCCACGCGGGAGATGTTTTCTGTGCCGTACGCCAGCGCTGCGATGGCTTGCGCACCGCCGATGCGTGCGATTTCTGTTATGCCAAGCAATCTTGCAGCGGCGAGCAGTTCTGCGTTTGGTTTGGGGCAAACTACGGTGATGCGATTCACGCCGGCGACGCGTGCGGGGATAACGGTCATCAACAGCGTGGAGACGAGAGCGAAGCGACCGCCGGGAATATAACAGCCAATCGCTTCGATAGGGCGAACGAGCTGAGAGATCGTAACTCCAGCCTCGACCTTAAGTGACCACGGACGCGGCAGTTGTTTTTCAGCGACGCGGCGAATGTTGTTTTCTGCGTGGCGCACAGCACGGAGAAAATTAGGGCTGACTTGGTTGCTAGCGGCTTTGATTTCCCGTCGCGAGACCCAGACGCCGCTGCGACCGAGATAGATTCCATCCAGTTTCCTTACCCAAGCTGCGAGCCCTGCATCGCCGCGTTTGCGGACGTCGGCAATGATTTCGGCGGCGATGCGCTCGGCTTCGCGATCACGCTCGTGGCGCGACAGGAGGAGACTCTTTTCCACGGCAGCAGTGAGTTTTAGGATGCGCATCAGAGCACGATCTTGTTCAAAGGATATTCGACGATGCCCTGGGCTTTGGCAGCTTTGAGTTTGGGCAAGATTTGGCGCACGACAGCCTCTTCAACAATGGTGTTGATAGCGACCCAATCGGGATCGCTGAGTGCCGAGACTGTGGGTTTCTTAAGAGCGGGTAGCACGCCAAGCACGGCAGCCAAATCGTCGCGGTGAACGTTGAGGAGCAACCCCACTTTGCTCGCCGCAGCGATCGCCCCCTGCAACATTAGTATTAGGTTTTCGGCCTTCTCGCGCTTCCACGGTTCGGCGGCTGCAGCGCGATTCATAATGAATACTGTAGCGGATTCCAGCACCGTATCGACGATGCGAAGACGATTGGCTCGCAAAGAGGACCCCGTCTCGGTGACTTCGACAATTGCATCGGCAAGCTGAGGAACTTTGACTTCCGTTGCGCCCCAGGAAAACTCGACGCGGGCTTTCACGCCATGGCGCGCAAGATATTTCTCTGTGATCTGCACGACTTCAGTGGCGATGGTCTTTCCTTCAAGGTCGCGGACATCCCGCATCGCGGAGTCTTCGGGAACAGCGAGCACCCACCGCACGCGTGCCAATCGCTGCTTCGCATAAACAAGTTCGGAAAGCTCATCGACGGCGGCGCCGGTCTCGACCACCCAATCGTGGCCGGTGATTCCAGCGTCGAGCGCCCCTGTTTCGACATAGCGCGCCATTTCCTGCGCGCGCACCATCAAGCATTCAATCTCAGGATCATCAATGGTAGGCACGTAACTGCGCGAGCTGAGTGTGATTTTCCAGCCGGCCCGAGCAAAAAGTTCGAGCGTCGCGTCCTGCAAGCTGCCTTTGGGAATGCCGAGTTTCAGACAGCTCATGCTTTTTTCTCCTGCTGCTGGCCGTAAACAGTTTCTGGAGCGAACTTACGTTCGTCCGTGATTTTGGCGTTGCCGTCGGAATCCAGCTTACGGAAAAAACAACTTCGATAGCCCTCGTGACAAACGCCGGGGCCGACAGCTTCTACCCGCACGAGCAGTGCATCTGCATCACAATCGACACGAAGCTCGCGCACTTTGAGGACGTGGCCGCTGGATTCACCCTTTTTCCAAAGTTTATTGCGCGAGCGACTGAAAAACACGACTTCGCCAGAGCGCTGAGTTTCCGCCAAAGAGACAGAGTTCATGAAGCCGAGCATAAGCACGTCGCCGGATAGGTGGTCCTGAATAATCGCGGGGACCAGCCCGCCAGCTTTCTCGAAATCAATGTTCACGGATTCCACTTGCGTCCCTCCCGTAAATCAGCACCCTGAAAACAAAAAACCCGCCGGGGCTCACTGCGCCAGCGGGTCGATGAGTGCTTTGTGCTGCGAAACTCTATGCACACCTCATCGGGCGCGGCGTGTGGCCGTGATCGTGATGATGATGGTGGCGATGCGCCCGAGAGTTCATAATAAGAAATTAAAGAAAATCGTGTTCAGTGTCAACAACGGCTTTTTTGCGCGATAGTATGGTGATTGTTTCTCAATGCATGAAGTCAGATGAATCGTCTGCCCCGTGCGGTGTATCCAATACCCAGTGGCGAAAAGGCAGAGGCCGAAGAAGCAAAAGACCAAAATCGAGAAGGAGTGGGAAATGGCCATGGACGAGAAAATCCGCAAAGAGGAAGCCGCTTGGAAAAAGCAACTCACGTCAAATCAATATTATGTGACCCGGCAAAAGGGCACGGAACCGCCCTTTACAGGAGAATATGCGGACACCGAGACGCCCGGCGTGTACAAGTGTGTCTGCTGCGGTCAACCGTTGTTTCAATCCGATACCAAATATCACTCGGGTTCCGGGTGGCCGAGCTTCTACGCGCCCGCGAATGAGGCCGCCGTCGAGACGGAAACTGACGCCAGCCACGGCATGGCCCGAACCGAGGTAAAGTGCAGCCGCTGTGAGGCGCACCTGGGGCATGTCTTCGAGGATGGCCCAAATCCAACGGGGTTGCGCTACTGTATCAACTCTGCTTCCCTTGATTTGGACGCAAAGAAAAAAGACTAAAAAGCGCCCCGGCTGGGCCGGAGCGCCTCTCAGATTTTTACGCTCTCAGGAGAAAATCGAAAATTACGCGGCAGGACAGGTGCAAGCCACTAGCTCTGCGACGGGATCGCTTTCGCGGTCCCAAACGCCAAGAAGCATTATTTTCGTTCCCGTAGGATATTTAAAAACGTAATAAACGTTTGAACGCCCTTCGATTTCAAAGAACCCGGGCCGCCGCGGATCTGGCCGCGAAGGAGCACCGGAATAAAGCAGCATACGCAATTCAGCGATCTGCTCCTGCGGATGATTTCGCAGGTCTTCCACGAGGGGCGGTTGTTTCGTAATTGTCATAATCATGTTCAATCTCCGCCACATTCAGCTTATCGTTACCCTCACATGTTAAGACGAAAAAAGCCGGGGAAAGTTTCATGGGAGGCAACTTCTTTTAAAGAAAGTTTTGGCGTACCCGGAGCGATTTTTCGCGAAAATCGCCAATTTGCTCGCATTTTTGCGAGGAAAAGAGCACTGGAGAGTGGTCCAAATTGGCTCCCAGCCAGCTCCACGTTCAGCCTCACCACACAGTTTGATGCGCGAAATGACCAAGCGATACCTTGAAACGATACCTTGAAATCGGATGAGTCCCGGGATGCCTCAATTGCCTAAATTTGTTGTAATAAATGCAGCGTTACTATCTATAGCGGTACTTGCGCGAGTGGCGCTTCCCTGCGATAGTGGACGCAGTGACCTACCAACCTAATCAGGGATGGCCTCTGTGACCAAGACTCCAACAAAAAAACCCCCAAAAAAAGAGAAAACAAATTTTGGAAAAGACAAGCGGCGCAAACATCACCATTTTCTGGTGACCGTTTTTTACGCTGACGGCGAAAAGTTTGGTCGCGTCTACACCGATAAAGATAAAGCGGATCGTTTCGCCGACCGGCAAAAGCGTTCGCCGGTGGTAAAGTCCGCACGCGTTACGATGGTTTCCTAAAGCCAGAATTCAGTAGGTATTGGCACGCGAAAAGGAAGCCACGCAAGGCTTGTCGCTGCCGCGCGGTCATGTTATAAAAAGAACTGTCGTTGAGCGGCCTTAGTATAGTGGTAGTACGGAACCTTGCCAAGGTTCAGGTGTCGGTTCGATTCCGATAGGCCGCTCCATTCCCTTCTTCCCCGACGCATCTCCAAAGCCTCGCGCTTCACTTGCTGTTTCATCCGCTAATACTTCTTGAAGGCCATTGCGTCGTGATGTTGAAGGAGTTGTGTAACCCGCTCATCGGCTACGCCGTCTGCGCTGAGCCGCGTCGCATACCAGAAGCTGACCGATCTGCATGCCCTCGGCTGCGCCAAGAAGCCCAAGAAGCTGATGATGAAGTGGGCGGCATAGCCGCAGCGAGAGAGAACCCAAGACCCAGGTTCAAACGACGACCCTAGAGCACCCGGCCAACGAGTGAAGGCCATGTTCCGCCGCTGCCTTCAGGGCTTTTTCTTTTGTGGTGGTTTTTTATCTCCGCCCTTGAGGCTTATGAGCGCCAAGAAATCTTTGGCGTTGAACGGGTACCGGCGAACGGACTGTTGTCCTGTGGTGCTCAAGGTGATGTCTACGCGGCGATTATTGGCCAGAACAAGCACCTGGAGATTGCTCATCATTTTTTGACGTTCTTCGGGACTCAGGTCTGGATTCTCCGCCATCTGTTCCTTGATTTGGTCGGCGGTGAGTTGCTCCTCTTCGCCAAATGCTTTCAACTCAAAGTGATCAGCGGGGACACCGTGTTCTACCAGGAAACTCCTGGCGCGTTCCACACGGCGTTCGGTGAGTTTCTTGTTGTATTCGGGCGTGCCTCGCGGGTCGGCATGGCCGCTGAGGATTAAGTGGGCGTTCGGCATGTACTTCAGATAGTTAGCGAAGTCGGCGGCGAGAGCCGTCAAGATTTCCGCCTGGCTATCGAGCAGGCCGCCTTCGGGATGCTCCGCAGTGGGACGAGCAGTCTGGAAATAGATGCTATGAAGTGCGAGTCTGGTCTCCAGCTGTTTGATCTCGGGCGCTGGAGGAGGCGGCGGTGGAGCTTGCACTTCCACGATTGTGGTGGACGAAGCAGAGAGCGCCGGATTGCGGTCATCATTGACGTTGCAGGTGACGGTGATGCGGCCTGGTTGAGCGCCTTGTGTATTCAGGGTGGCGGTGGGGCCAGTGCCGGCGATGTTACCGGAGCTTGCGGAGTAGCTGTAAATCAGCCTGCGGCCATCCGGGCTGCTGGCGGAGGATGTGATGGTTGAGGTGCCGCCAATGGATACGCTCGAGGGGTCTGCCGAGCATGAAATTACCGGTGGATGTGGAACTTTGACGGTCAACCTGGCGCTGCAGGACGCAGAACGGTGCTTTTCACCCTCATTCAAGTTGGCTGTGACTACATAGTCGCCGGGCTGCAAGCCAGTCGTGTCAATCTGCGCGGAAGCGTCGCTCGGAGTAACCTTTATCCCGGTGCCACTCCAACTGTAGGTGACGGTACGCTTGGGATCGAAATTAGAGCCAGTGGCTGTCGCGGTCACAGACTCGCCTTCGAAGACTTCGGTCGGCTGTAGCGAGCATGCGGCGGTTGGGGGCACGGGAGGATTTCCGGCGGGACGGAAGACGATTCCCGAGGAAAGGCGCACGTTATTGCGAATACCAGTGTTTCCCGTGGCAGAAGTTGGATCCACAAAGCGGGTGATAAAGTATTCGGCTTGGATGATGCGGAAGGCGAGATGGCGGGTTAGGTTGAGGTCTAAACCGCCTCCAAAGGCAGAAGCAAAGGAACTCGCGGAAGCGAGGGGGATGCAAGCAGGAGAACCAGTACAATTATTGATCCTCACCTGACGGGCGTCCGCGACTCCGAGCAGGATTTGACCAAAGAGAGTGAAGCGGGGCCGCCTATAGGAAAAACGCGGACCTCCCATGTATGTGAAGGCCCTTCCGTCAGCGCCAACGTCGCGAGATGGGCCTCCCACTTGATAAAACGTGAGTGTGTTGGCGTGGTAGCCAGCAAAGTCGCCAACAAGCCCCACGTGGGGAGTGAAGTTGAGAGCCAGATTCGCGTCGCCGCCCTGAAGATCAACGATTCGGTTTGACAAGCTCATCGGCGTAGCCAACAGATTCGAATAACCCAGGAAGAGTTCAAACTTGGGTGTATCGCTGCCCACTCCCCATGATGGCGGCACGGGTTTTGGCGCGGGAGCATCCGGTGTGGCTTCGCCTGCGGCGCTGGGTGCCACGTTGGATTTGACAGCTCCGTCCTTATCCGTTGTGGATGCCGGTTTCGTTGTGGTTCCTGGCTTTGGTGTATCGTCTGCCCGGATTGGAAACACCAGCAGAGATGCAACCGCAAGGGTGGCAAACATCCGCGCTACAAATTTCATCGTCGGCTCCTGACTTGTGCTTCGTGGTGCGCATGCCTCAATCCCAGGCATAAATCTGTCAACCTCGCTGTGTTCGTTCCGAATAACCTGCTGCCTCATGGCACGTTGATGACGGTGTTCACCATAGTCACGGGTCCGACCAGCACCGCCGCTCTTCCATTCAGCACAGTGAACGGCGGCGCATTGTTGCCCGCAGTCGAGAACGTAATTCCTGACATGGCGATGATAGTTCCCACCATGGTCCCACCGCCTGCCCCGTTAATCGTCGCGGCGCTGCCAACCTGCCAGAAGACGTTTTGGGCTTGAGCTCCGTTGATGAGGGTCACGCTGCGAGGGGCTCCCGCCGCACCAACTGTCAGGGATGTGGCCATCTGGAAGACCCAGACAGCGTTCGCGTTGCCTTGGGCGTCCAGCGTAAGATCACTTCCCGTCAACAAAAAGGAACCGCCCGGAGCTGTATAGACTCCTGGAGCGAGAGTTAGCCCACCGAGGTTGGCGCCTGGATTCGCTCCTGGCGGTAACGCAACCATGGCGTTATAGGCGGAAAGTGCGTCAGCCGCAGCCTGCATTGCGATCGCGAAGGTGGCAGCAGTTCCTTCATTCGGACACATGACAGTGGGAGGCGGGGCCGCGGTGTATATTTCTCCGCTGACTACGCCGATATTTAGGGGAGTTTCGGTATAGCTGCAAGGAGGCGGGCTCCCTGGTAAGGTCGTATCGTGGAAACCGGTCACCGCGGTGGAAACCGCCGTAGTGGCTATGTTTCCGTTGTTAATTTCAGTATTAATTCCCTGGTTGGTCATTCCAGCGGTCCCCCCAAACGCCCCGAAGGTAGAGAGCGATCCGAGGTTGATTGGCTGAAGCCCCGCTGCGGTGCCAGTTGTAAAGGTCCAGGGATTCGGAACGGAGCCAGCCGCCAGCGCATTGCCAAACGTGTCTTTTGCGCCGGTGGTGACGGTGGCTGTGTATTCGGTGCTAGGCGCAAGTTGACTAGTAGGCGTAAACGTCGCGATGTCGGTCGCTGGAGCGTAACTAACCGTTCCAGTGACGAGAGTCGCGCCGGGCGGCGCTGTGAGAGTAAAGGTCGCCGTGGTGAGGGTTGTCGGATCCATCGCCTCGCTAAAAGTGGCGTTGACGGTCGCGTTGAGTTGGACGTTCGTAGCAACATTCGCGGGATTGGTGAGAGTGATCGTCGGCGCTGTCGTGCTGGCCGCCGTCCCAGTCGTAAAGGTCCAGGGATTAGGGACGGCGCCAGCTCCCAGGGCATTGCCTGCCAAGTCTTGCGCCCCATTCGTGACGGTGGCCGTATAGGTAGTGCTGGGCGCGAGATTCGCCGTTGGCATGAATAGCGCGGTGTTGCTTCCCGCAGCGTAGGTGACCGAGCCCGCTACGGCCGTCATGCCGGGCCCGGTTAGAGTAAAGGTAGTGCCGTTAATCGTTGCAGCATTCATTGCCGTACTGAATATCGCTGACACTTTTTGGTTGATGGGCACCGCCGTCGCGCCATTCACCGCGATTGTGGAAATGATCGTTGGGAGGCTCCCTTGCGTCGTTGTGCCCGTCGTAAATTTCCACACATAGTTCGCCGCCAGTGGGCTCCCTAATGCACTCTTAGCTACATTGGTGATCGTGGCTGTGTAGACTGTGCTGGCGGTCAGATTGGCTGTTGGCGTGAAGATAGCGGTGTTGCTTGCTGCGACGTACGTAACCACGCCTGCTACAGCCGTCGCACCGGGCCCAGTTATCGTAAACGTTGCCATCGTGATGGTGGTCGAATTCATGGACTCGCTGAAAGTGGCGGAAATCTTCTGGTTCAGCGGTACACCGGTCGCGCCGTTCGCCGGGATCGTAGAGGTCACCTGCGGTATGGTGCCGGTGGTAAACGTCCAAACGACATTCGCTGCCAGTGAACTACCCGTTACATCTGTCGCGCCGGTTGTAATGGTGCCGGTATACGCGGTGCTGGGGAGCAGATTGGCTGCAGGAAGAAACGTTGCAGTTGTGCCGGCGTAGGTGACCGTGCCCATGATTGCAGCCCCGCCAGGTCCTGCCAGAGTAAAGGTCATCGAATTGATCGTCGTGGGATTCATCGCGATGCTGAAGTTAGCGGTGACTATCTGGGTGACCGGCACGCCCGTGGCGAGATTCGCAGGGTTCGTGGAAGTCACGGTGGGGACCATGAGTACTGTTTGTTCTCGACCGCACCCGGACATTGCGAAGGCCAGCAGGAACGCCGGAATCCAAGTTTTGCCCACATGCAATATGCGCATTAGTTTCTCCTCTTCACCCAGTTACAAAACGTTCAAAACTGCTGGCAGCAACTAGCCGATTTAGGAAACTCCAGGTTTCACCGGCTGTTTAAGAAAATTCCAATCTATAAGTGGCCCAGAGATACCCGTTCCTGATTTTGGCGTCTGTACTATTTTGGAACAGTATCGACGTCTCTGAGATAGTGGACTGTCCTCTTTTGCACAGTTCAGGAGAATTCTGCCTCGGGAGGTCGGCGACAGGCCCCCAACTCTGGGTGGCTTACCGTTGTGGTTTTGTTTCTTGGAAACGGTGGGGTCACTCTTCTGTGTTATTCCGGTTTGACTTTTCTCTAGACTCCTACGTCCGACGAAATTATCTCTATCCCGACCACTCCTTCCAACCCTTCAACTCCGTCCGATTCAAAAACCCTGCTAACCCACGCTAAACAAATAACTTACTAATTAACACTTGACAATCAGTACGAATCAGGTATAGTGGTTAATGTTTTAGCGGCGGAGGAGAAAGGAAGCATGCCTTGCCTCCGCAACCCCTCTGCCTCGCCAGTCTCCCTACAAATCCAAAGCCCCCCTCACCCTCCCTTTGCTCCCGTATCGTCTTCGTGTGCGCGCGGCACCTGCCCCTCGTTCTCCCGAAGATGAGCCGAAAGGCCACTATCCCCTTTAGAATCATATCTTTTGCAGACCCCCATCACCTAACCTCCATCGAATCATATTCTTACAAAAACAGGGGGAGGGGGTGGGGCCCCTCTCTCCCAGCCAGATTCCTCAATCCCTTTCTCCATTCCGCGACTGTTAACCAGATTTCTGACGAGGAAATCTGTCCTGACGAGCGAAGCGAGGAAGGATCTCTTTCCACACGCGATGATCGAAGCCCCCGATCCTGTCGGAAAGGGTTTTTGCCCCGAACGATCACTGGGAGCGAGGGATCTCTCCGATCGCCTCATGACTCACCACAACAGCTTCAATCCGAATTGCACCTGGCGCGAGCTTGTTGCTGTGGAGGTGATCACTCCCGCCGTCGGCGAAGGTTCGCCAGTGGCGGCCGCGTACACCACAGGATTCGGCGTATTGAAGTTCACTTGGTTGAACAAGTTGAAGATCTCCGCGCGAAATTGCAGGCCAAGATGTTCAGTAAGCGAGAATCGCCGCGAGATGGAAAGGTCCGTTTCGTAGAGATTCGGCCCCTGCAGCGTATTTCGTCCAACATTGCCGTATGTGCCGGGCAACGGCTGAAGGAAAGCGTTCGGATTGAAATATTGATTGGGCCCGCCCTCTATGATCGATCCCGTAAAATTCGGATTGATGGAAGGGCGCACAGGATTGCGCGTGTCGCCGTCGTTTGACGGGTTATAGGAAAGCTGCGGCGTAAACGGCAGCCCCGATAGCAGAGTCTGAATCGCGCTGACCTGCCAGTCCTCAGCGAACCTTCGGAACCATGGATTTTCTCCGGCAGCGGAGGGCCGACCGAATGGCAAATTGTAGGTTAGGTTGATGACTCCCGCATTCCTCACGTCGAACGACGCGCGTCCGTAGTCCGCCTTCGGATCCAGCGGATTCGCGACGAAGGCGGGAGAATTTGTCGCCACGCTCGTGTTCATGTTGTCGCCGTCATCGAGCGATTTCGAAAAAGTGTAGACGCCGCGGAACTGCAGACCTTTGCTTAGGCGCCGATTCACGTCAACCTGCAATCCGTTGTAAGAACTGATTCCCTGCGAGAACCAGTGTGTCGTGTTCCAGACGGCGTTGTTTTCGAGCGCCGCGCCGCTCGGGTAGTAGAGGGTGCCGCTCGGATATCCCGCCGGGCACGGCGCCGCGGGGCAGATCGTCGGCGTCGGCAGATTCGCATCCACGGAAAGCAATTCGTGATAACCGTGGGAGCCGACGTAAGCGACGCTGAACGTTGTACTGGGCGTGAGCTGTTGCTCGATTTTCAGTGACCAGGCGTCGACGGTCGGCGTGCGCAAATCTGGTTGCACGCCACTGGGGATGACCTTAGATCCTGTGTACGTGGCGTCTGGTGCGATCGCTGAGAACGCGATATTCTTCACGGCGTAAACCGGGTTGAACGGTCCGTTTTGATCCAGGCGATAACTCAAATTATCCAGCAACGCGTAGTACACGCCGAATCCGGCGCGCACAACAATCTTCTTGGAAGCGAACGGAGCCCATGCGACCGCCGCGCGAGGAGCAGGCAGGAACTTCGCGTTGTTGGTTGTGAAGGCGGAGCCGCCCACGGTTGGATCGGTTGCGATGATGCCATTCTGATCGAATAGGTAGTTCGAGGCACGACCGTTCGCTTCATTCCAGCCATTCGTAAATTCCGCGCGAAGCCCAAGACGCACTTCGAGCGAAGACGTCACACGAATCGCATCCTCGGCGTAGGCTGCGCCTTCCAGTGTTCGCCAACCGAGAGGAGTGAACGAAGGCGCGTAGGTGTAGGTGCTTACTTTTCCTTGCAAGAAGCTCTGCAGGTTTGTAAACGAGGCTTGGCCATATTGATCCTGAATCAGGGTGTCGTTCGCTTGAATGCGTTGGAGCCAACCGCCGAAGCTGAGCAAGTGCTTTCCGTGGGTGATGGTCAACTGATCGTCACCGGTGAATAGATTGCGAACGGCGGTGAGGTTGCTTCCGGCGTTCGTGCCGCCGTTGGTGATCTGCGACGCGCCGTTCAAAGTTGTTCCACCGCCAACGACGACCGCGCCGACCGGCTGCTCGTCGTGAATCCAGCCGGACAGATCTGTAGTCGTGTCGCTATCGAAGAAAAAGGCGCCCCGGGAAAAGCCAAACGTGGCGCGATTTACCACGGTTGGGGAAAAGACGTGCGTTTCGCTGAGACTGACAACCTGCTCACGAAGATTCACGTTCGTGTACGTAAAGGGATTGCTCGTGGGTGAAAGGGCAGCGCTGTCGTCGATGGTATATATCGCCGCGAGATTGTCGCGTGGGCTGACCACCTGATCCACGCGCACCGTCCCAAAATCTTCGCGAATGTGCTGCAGAGGATTGCTGAATGCTTCTGCAATGCCGCTTGGAGCGCCGGACGAAGTCAGGATTTCCGCACCGTTCGCCACCGGCCAGAGAGCCAGCAGAGGCTGAATGCTCGGCACCGCGCTTGCCCGGGAAGCGTTGTCCGGCACCAGCGTCAAATCGCTGAGGCCGAGCGACTGCCGGTATCCTTCGTAATTGCCGAAGATGAATGTTTTGTCTCTTACGATCGGGCCGCCAGCCGAACCGCCAAACACATTGCGTTCGAAATGAGGAATGTCACCGTGGTCGAAGAAATTGCGCGCATCAAAGATGCTGTTGCGCAGAAATTCGTAGACCGACCCATGAAACGCGTTCGTGCCGTTGGCGGTGACGATGTTGATCTGTGCGCCGGGCCGTTTGCCGTATTCCGCGCCATAGGTGTCGGTGACGACGGCAAATTCACGGACCGCGTCAACGCCCAGCAATTGGCCGCTTGCGCCTCCCGGCGTGTTGTTGATCTCGGAAGCGCTTGTGTATTCCACTCCATTCAGCAGAAAAAGATTCTCCTGTGGCCTGCGCCCGGAGACGGCGAACATATTTCCGACCACCGAATTTGAGGTGCCTATCCCGCCGGACCGCTGCGATGTGTAATTGACGATTCCTGGATTCAATGTCAGCAATTGATCGAAGCTTCGTCCGTTTAGCGGCAGGTCCTTTACTTCGCGCTCGCCAACCAGGCCGGAAGAATCCTCCGTCGAAATTTGGACGGCCGTGGAGAATGCCGGAACTTCGATAGTCTGGTGCACGTCTCCAACTTGAAGCTTCAGATCGACTTCCTCGTGCTCCGCGACGGTTAGTCTGATCGCTCCCCGGCGGTCCGTCTGAAAGCCAGTTTTGGCAGCGGTAATTTCGTATTGTCCAACCGGCAAGGCCGCGGCGTTGAACAGACCTGCGTCGTCCGTCATCAATCTGCGCTCCGTGCCCGTCTCCAGGTTCTTGATCACGATCGTGGCGCCGGAGACCGGCGCATCGGTCTGATCCGTAACCTTGCCCCACAACGAAGAATCACCTTGGGCAAAAGCAGAAAGAGCAAGCAATAGGGAAGCCAGCGTGGCGAAGACACCCCGCGCCTTGTATTTTCTAGGTGAAGAGACTGCGAGATGAAAAGAAATCATTTCCGAGCTCCATTTCGTTTTTTGATTTATGTGCGCAAGGCGCATGTGATGCGAAATCCGGACTACAGTTCGAGTTGTGGGTTTTACTGCTCGAAACAAAAGAGAGGTTCAGCGACAACAACAACAGGCAATGAGGAGACGAAGAGGAATAGCGGAGAATGGACCTAAAAAAATCCCAGCCGAGGAGAAGGAAATCACGGGTGCACCGTACGATTCAATCGCGTGTTCAATTTCGTTTCGACGGCGCCGGACTTTGGGGTGATTGAGTGCACTCCCGACCAAACCAATTGTAAACCGGCCAGCAAACCGACGGCCGCCACGACTGTCTTCAATTTCTGCGCAGGTACTATTCGGGCAAGCAAGCAACCGGTCACCACTCCCGGCAATCCTCCAGCCAGCAATTGCAGCAGCGTCGCAGTGCTGATCGATCCAAATGTCCAGTGCGCCAAACTGCCAATTACCGCCAACACCAGACCGAACAAGATGTCCGTGCCCACCACTTGCGCTGGCGCCATTTCCGAGTAATTCAGGAGGAGCATGGTGCCGAGAGCTCCTGCGCCAGCGGACGAGAATCCGGATTCAACACCGATCGGAAACGCGAGCCACGGCAGCCAACGCGAATTGTTCGAAGCAAAATGAGGATTGCGAATGCGAGGAACGAAAGTGATGCTGGATGAGAACGCCAGCAACAGGCCCAAAATAATCACGACTACGGAGTTGCTCGCGGGTTTTGCGAGGACGCGCAGCACAAAGATACCCAGGACAAGGCCCGGCACGGCTCCAATCACCAGCAAGCGGAAATAGCGCGAGTGCACATGACGGCTCGCCAGATAAAACGGCGCCGCGACAAGCCGCAGCACGCCGGCGAAAACAAAAGCCGTCCCCACGGCCTCGCCCGCGGGCAGACCGACGATCAGAAGCAACGCGGGCACAGTGAAGCTCCCGCCACCGATTCCGGTTAGCCCGACGGTCAACGCGATCGCAAATCCTAGGAGAAAATTCATCCGTCTGTTTTCTCCGAAAAGGTATGGATCCCGCATTCGAGTTTCTTGCCGCCCCATCGTCCGGAACGCGCGTCCGCGCCAGACGCGGGAATCGCCGTGCACGGTTCGCACCCGATGCTCAGGTAGCCGTGGTCGTATTGCGCGAGATACGCGAGTTGATGCTTACCGGTGAATTCCCACACCTGCGCCCACGTCCAATCCGCGAGCAGGCTGATTTTCAGAAGTGTTTTGCCGCTCGGCAATTTGTGATGCTCGATCTTCTTAAGATTCCGCCTCGTCGGCGATTGCTCACGCCGCAGACCCGTAAACCACAGTTCGAACGGCTCCAGCGACTCCATAAGCGGCTCTACTTTGCGAAGTTGGCAACATCTAGCGGGGTCGAGTTGGTGCAAGATCCCAAATTCCGATTCCTGTTGCAGCACCGTCGTTTGCGGCGCGACGTTCACCATATTCAGCTTCCAATCCGTGGCCATCTGATCGCGAAATCGGTAGGTATCGGCGAAGTGATATCCGGTTTCAAGAAACAACACGGGAACGTTTGGAAGCCGTTGTCGCAAGAATGAAAGAACGATCACGTCTTCCGCTTGAAAACTGCAGGTGAGGCAAGCCGGGGCCGTCGGGAATTCCTCCAGAATCGCGTGAAGCAAATCCTCAGCATTCATGGTCTCCGACCCTTCGATGAGTTGCGCGTCAGGCATTTGAGGACTCCTTTTCTGACTGGTCTAACGGGCCGCCGATTCGCAGTTTTTCCGCGTGAGACAAGATCTGCAAGGTGATCTCTTCGAGATTCTTGCGATCCGAATCCGGGCCCGGATCAAACAGAGAACCCCCTGCGACGCGCTTGAGCGCATCGACGAGTTCCAGCGAGGGCGTGTCGATAACCAGAAGAACCAACAATCCTGCGGACCAAATGGAGGCGAGAAGAGATGGCAAGTACGCTAAAGGAATATGATCGCCGTCGATTGTGATCGTTGCAAATCCGTTTTCGAACAGGGCCCGTTCCGCGGTATCGGCGAGGGGCGCGCGATTCGGCAGTAGAAAGATTCCAGGGCGGTGTCCATGCCGTGCCGCTTTTTCCGCCGCCGACACAGGTTGACAGTTAGAAACCGGCGGAGGGGTTAAATCTTGGCGAATCATGCCCGCGCCGACGGTTGCATTCGAAAGTGGATCCAGCAGGATGAAGCTGCCCGTGGCGCGATTCAGTAAATATGGATCGAAGAAGAGCGGTGTGGTCGTTTCCACATGGACCAACGCAATCCCGTTCATGGATAAGTCGCTCGCAGGTTCCTGCGCGAGCGTGTTGATGTCGATGCGATGGCGAATGGCCGTTACGCGCGCTTTCACCTGGCGCGTGGTGTGCTTCAGCAAGTATCCAAAGTCCTTGCGCAGCGGCTGTTCGTGGAGCCAAACAATCGAAGCGCTGAATCGATTGGAAATTGCCGGCGGCTGCGAGGGCGAAACCAGCATGTCGCCACGGCTGAGATCGATCTCCTCGTCGAGTTTCAACGTAATCGACTGCGGCGCCGCCGCTTCATCCAATTTGCCGTCAAACGTGACGATCGATTGCACGCGCGTGGCTTGCTTCGAGGGCAATGCCACCACCGGATCTCCCGGATGAATCGTTCCTGCGGCGATCTGTCCCGCGAAGCCGCGGAACGTGGAATCTGGGCGGATAACCGATTGGATCGGAAAACGGAAAGCAGTCAAAGCCGAAGCCGCTCGCACCGGAACGGTTTCCAGATGTTCCAGCAGAGTCGGCCCGGAATACCAATCCGTTTTCGCGCTGCGATCGACAATGTTGTCGCCTTCCAGAGCACTCACGGGTACGCACTGAACGAACGAAAAATTCAGCGGCGCCACGAGCGAAAGAAAATTTTCTTGCAACCGGAGGAATGTCGCTTCCGAATAGCCGACAAGATCCATCTTATTTACAGCCACCAGGATGTTTGGGATCCCCAGCAACGATGCGATATAGGTATGCCGCCTCGTTTGCGGCAACACGCCCTTGCTGCCGTCCAGCAAAATCACCGCAAGGGAGGCGGTCGAAGCGCCCGTCGCCATATTGCGCGTGTACTGCTCATGGCCAGGCGTGTCCGCGATGATGAATTTGCGGCGCGCCGTCGCGAAATACCTGTAGGCAACATCGATCGTGATGCCTTGCTCACGTTCCACACGCAGGCCATCGGTCAGCAGCGAGAAATCGATCGGGCCACTCGATCGATTCACACGGCTCTTTCTAACTGAGGCAAGCTGGTCCTCGTACACACCCTTTGCGTCGTACAAGAGCCTGCCAATCAGCGTGGATTTTCCATCGTCGACGCTTCCCGCCGTTGCAAATCGCAACAGTTCTTTTCCGAGGTCGGCCTCAAGGAATTGCTCGAAGGATTCGTGAATAACCGGAACGGAGGCCATCAGAAATAGCCCTCACGTTTCTTCAGCTCCATCGAACCTTCTTCATCGTG
>CAVUCM010000020.1:0-217076 GCA_963740015.1 uncultured Acidobacteriota bacterium
AGCGTCGATGTGAACTCTTGGCTTAGATCAGCCTGTTATCCCCGGCGTACCTTTTATCCGTTGAGCGATGGCCCTTCCACGCGGGACCACCGGATCACTAGACCCAACTTTCGTTCCTGCTCGACTTGTAAGTCTCACAGTCAAACCGGCTTATGCTCTTGCACTCCACAGCGGGTTTCCAATCCGCTTGAGCCGATCTTTGGGCGCCTCCGTTACAGTTTAGGAGGCGACCGCCCCAGTCAAACTACCCGTCTGGCCGTGTCTCCCCACCCGTCACGGGTGGTAGGTTAGAGCGACAGATTAGTCAGGGTAGTATTTCACTGTTGCCTCCTCCTCAGCCGAAACCAAGGGATCACAGGCTCCTACCTATTCTACGCAGATCAATCCGTTACTCATGGCCAGAGTGCAGTTAAGGTGCACGGGGTCTTTCCGTCTAGATGCGGGCATCCGGCGTCTTCACCGGAACCACAAATTCGCCGAGTCACTCGCCAAGACAGTCGCTCTATCATTCCACCATTCGTGCAGGTCGGAACTTACCCGACAAGGAATTTCGCTACCTTAGGACCGTTATAGTTACGGCCGCCGTTCACCGGGGCTTCAGTTCAAGCCTTCGCCCTTGCGGGCTGAGCCCTTGCTTTAACCTTCCGGCACCGGGCAGGTGTCACCCCCTATACGTCGTATTCGACTTTGCAGAGAGCTGTGTTTTTGTTAAACAGTTGCAGAGCGCGATTCGCTGCGACCGCTTCGGGCTATAAACCCTACTGCGGCGTCCCTTCTCCCGAAGTTACGGGACTAATGTGCCTAGTTCCTGAGCGAGTGTTCTCTCGAGCGCCTGTGGATATTCACCTCGTCTACCTGTGTCGGTTTGTGGTACGGGCACCTGGACGACTCCTTAGGGGATTTTCCCGACAGCGTGAAATCAGAGACTTTGCGGTCGTGTGACCTCGTCACCACTCTCACCGTTGAATGACCCCGGGGATTTGCCTCCGGGATCCGGCTTACAGTGGCCAATCAGGATATCCATCACCTGACTCTCCTATCCTTCTGTGTCACCCCATCGTGATAACGTCGCCAGGCGGGACAGGAATGTTGACCTGTTATCCATCAGCTACGCCTTTCGGCCTCACCTTAGGACCCGCCTAACCCTGAGCGGATTAACCTTCCTCAGGAAACCTTAGACTTTCGGCGACACGAGTTCTCATCGTGTTTATCGCTACTTATGCCGGCAGGGTCTCTTGTGTAGTGTTCAGTAGTCCTCTCGGTCTACCTTCAGACTCCACGCAATGCTCCCCTACCAAAGATTATTTCCGAAGAAATAACCATTTCGCAGCTTCGGTGATGTGCTTGAGCCCCGTTGGATTGTTGGTGCATATCCGCTTGACCAGTGAGCTGTTACGCTTTCTTTAAAGGATGGCTGCTTCTAAGCCAACCTCCTGGCTGTCCGAGCGAATACACTTCCTTTCCCACTTAGCACATACTTAGGGACCTTAGCTGGCGATCTGGGCTGTTTCCCTTTTGACCACGAAGCTTATCCCTCGTAGTCTCACTCCCGTGTAGTTATCCGCGGCATTCGTAGTTTGATTGGATTCGGTAACCTGAGTTGGTCCCTAGTCCATTCAGAGCTCTACCACCGCGGTAATTCGCACGAGGCTGTCCCTAAAGACATTTCGGGGAGAACGAGCTATCACGGAATTTGATTAGCCTTTCACCCCTACCCTCAGCTCATCAGAGCGATTTTCAACTCACACCTGTTCGGTCCTCCAGTCGCGGTTAAGCGACCTTCAACCTGGCCAAGGGTAGATCATCCCGCTTCGCGTCTAATACCACGTACTTGTCGCCCTATTCGGACTCGCTTTCGCTACGGCTCGCTTGCGCTTAACCTTGCACGTGACATTAACTAGCCGGCTCATTAAGCAAGAGGCACGCCGTCAGGCTTTCACGGACCGAAGTCCATGCATTGCCCTCCGACTGCTTGTAAGCATACGGTTTCAGGTTCTATTTCACTCCCCTCGCAGGGGTTCTTTTCGCCTTTCCCTCACGGTACTTGTTCACTATCGGTCGCCAGAGAGTATTTAGCCTTGGAGAGTGGTCTCCCCAGTTTCCCACCAGATTACACGTGTCCGGTGGTACTCAGGATGCCGCTTCGAGTCTGATCAGCTTTCGATTACAGGGCTCTCACCTTCTATGGCCCCGCTTTCCAGCAGGTTCATCTAGCTGTCAGTTTGGTAACTCTACTTATGCGGTCCTACAACCCCCAAATGCAAGCACTTGGGTTTGGGCTGTTCCGATTTCGCTCGCCGCTACTTTCGGAATCTCTGTGATTTATTTTCCTCCAGGTACTGAGATGGTTCACTTCCCTGGGTTAGCTCATACCCGCCTATGTATTCAGCGGGCTGTAACGGGAGTTCATCCCGTCGGGTTTCCCCATTCGGAGATCCTCGGATCAAAGCCTGCTTGCGGCTCCCCGAGGCTTATCGCAGCTTGCCACGTCCTTCATCGCCTTCTGGCGCCAAGGCATTCACCGTACGCCCTTAGTAGCTTAATCATAAAACTTACTCAATCCGTCTTCTGCCAGACTCCGCTTTGGACTTTCATCCATTGCGATTCACACGGTGCTTAGTCCGTGCTTTTTAAATCCTGCTATCGACGCTCCGATTTCCGCAGCTCCATATATCCTCGCAACCGATCTTCGCGCAACTCGGGCATGAGTCACGAAGAAGTCTTGATGATTTTTTTTGGAAAATCACTTCAGGTATCCGTTGCAGGCTTTCGACTCTGTAGTCCTCGGAAAACCGCGCTTGATCACTTGCTTCCGGCTCCTCTTGCGAGTCACCAGTCACTCGTCACCACTCACGGCCTTTGAATAAGCCGCCTTTTCTTCCACAGTATTGCTCGATTCTCGAGCAAAACTTGTAAATAATCCACACCATACCCCCAGCAGGGACCGTAATCCCGGCCAAGTTATCGGCGTGGACTTGCCAGCCTTTCTGTTGTCAAAGAGCAGTGACCCTGATCTTGTCAGAGTCCCCAACATTCCGTTGGGTTTTGGCTGAAGGGTCTTACTCGATCACGTTTCGCGATCTTGCCTTCCAGCGCATCTTTTGTTTCCGTGTTAGTTGAATTCGTGACCGCAGGAGGACTTACTTTTACGCCGCCCACTTCTCACTATCCACCACTCACTTCCACAAAATAAAAAACCCGGCGTCGAGCGCCGGGTACAGTCACCCACATCTGGGTGGCTCCACGCGATGCTCGACAGATTTCTAGCCTGTGCTCGTAAAGAACCTCACTATAGGATCTACTTCTTGGCCTTCGCTTGGTAGTACGCTGGGAAGACGCTTCTTCGACCCGACTGTGATGCCCCTGCTAACTCAGGGATTCCATAGAACCCCCGAACCATTTGTAAGTATACGCACTTTTCTGTATTCGTCAAGTCTTCGTAATAATTATTTTTAGCACCCCTGTGGTTTTCTGTGCAAAAGCTAATGGCCTAGAATCTCTCTTTATGCAATCAACCTATGCAACTGCAAATACAGCGGTTACGGTTATCCGCCCATTAATCGAGACAGATGTCAAAAGCCTTTACTCCCCCCGAATGTTGAAAGCAATTTTGAATTCAACCCGACCTCCCGAGATCAATTTCTTCCAGGCTGCGTTCTCCGCGCTCGATTCCTCCGATGTGGGGTCCGATCCAATAGCTCTATAACTAGCTCTATAACGGCGAATTCCTCCTAAGGATTCGTTACAGCTTCACTTCGCGCGATTTCTTTTCTTCTATGGCGGTAACTCTAGCGGAGTTCGAAGTTCGCAATCAAGAATATGCAAGGGCCCGTATACGATTTGGCCTTCGCCGGGGCTAAACCCCAAACTGGCGCAGATGATGGTCCAGATGCTTGTACATTAATATTGCCCACTCGTCCGGCGTTAGCTGTCCAAAGAAGGCATGCGGATGCGTCGTACACCCCGCGGGCCCGGCAGAAACAAATCGATCGATCAGCCCGCGCAAGCGCGTGCGTTCCGTTTCCAGGTCTCGTTCATCCTGCACGATAAGTATCTTTGCCGTCGGCGAATTCCGGCGCAGCGGCTCGTCGTTTTCCATCACCTTCGGCTTCACTATCGGTCCAAGGATTCGCCCGATGAACACCCGTGGCGGCTTCTTGTCCCCCAGCGCCGTCTCCATCCCTCGGGAGCAATGCTCCAGTGCTTGCGCAGGTTTCATCGTCCCCCATTGCCGCGCGCTATCCGGTTTCATCGACGCGATTCGCTGCTTCACTTCTTCAACCCGAGCCGCTTCAAAAAGGTTTTTCATACGGAAATATTTCCCCCAGTCAACTCCTCACACCCAAGTAACGCGAGGCTGATACTCCGCCGCATCGCTCGGCGGTTTCGCCATCCATAGAAGCCTGCCTACCAAAAACCTAGGCAGGCTGAGGTAGTCATGTTTAGCTAGCCGCTCTTCTCTGTCGCTATTCACTAATCACTATTCCCTAGTCGCTATCCTCATACAATATCCGCGGCCCCCATTCGTCTTCAAGAGTGGATGGGCAAGCCGGTGAGTATTATCGCGATGACCGAGCAAGACCGTCAAATCTCCGAGGTCGTCGCAGAACAGCGCTCGCGGCTCCGCAATTTCATCCGCCGGCGTGTGCCCGATCCTGCCGATGCCGAGGACATCGTGCAGGAGGTCTTCTACGAACTGGTGGAAGCCAATCGCCTGCTGATGCCGATCGAGCACGTGACCGGCTGGCTTTATAGCGTCGCGCGCAATCGCATCATGGACCTTTTCCGCAAAAAGAAGCCGGTGCCCTTCAGCGACGCGGCGGTCGAGGACGAAACCGGCGAGCTGTTGCGAATCGAGGATCTGTTGCCATCGCCAGATGCCGGGCCGGAAGCGCTCTATTTTCGCGGCGTACTTCTGGATGAATTGGAATTTGCGCTCGGCGAACTCCCCCGCGAACAGCGTGAGGTTTTCGTCGCTCACGAACTGGAGGGGCGCAGCTTCAAGGAGCTGTCGGCGGAGAGCGGCGTGAATGTCAACACTCTGCTCGCGCGAAAACGCTACGCGGTCCTTCATCTGCGCGAACGATTGCAGAGCATTCACGACGAGTTTGTGAAGAAATAATACAAAGAAGTGACGCGAAGAAACGTACGGAGAATTGAGGAGCACATTATGACGAGAAAGAAATGGCTGGGAATCATTTTTATCGCGCCGCCAGCGATTGTACTTTTTATCTGGATTGGCGGCGAAGTTGTCATGCATCTGTGGAACTGGCTGACGCCGACGCTATTCGGATGGCGCCCAATTAATTTCTGGCAGGCATTCGGACTGCTGGCGCTTTGCCGGATTCTGGTCGGAGGCCATGGTGTGCGTGGGTCTCATCGCTCCGGTATGCGGCAGCGAATACGCGAGCGCATGGATGAGCGTTGGGAGAAGATGACGCCCGAGGAGCGTGAGAAATTTCGCCAGAGCTGGCGGTCACGTTGCGGCGGCTTTGAACCGCCCGCCAGCCAAACTCCAAGCGCAGAAGCCAAAGGGCCGGCCTGAGGGTGCCGCGCCCGCGATCCGCACAGACAGGGCACATTCCAACACTCACCGCCAGCGGGTGGCGTTCACCGCGCGTGGTACGATGACGAAGAAAAACCGGAGGATCGCCTTGCGGAAATTTTGCATAGTTGTCGCTGCGCTGTGCTCATTCTCACTTGCCGGGATTTGCCGCGCTCAAGACGTCGTAAAAGTCGCGCCAGAACACAACAAAATCATCCTGGAAAATGCCGATGTGCGCGTCATCGAAAACACCCTGGCCCCAGGCGAAAAAGACGCCATGCACACACATCCTTCCGGCTGGTATTACGTCAAGACTCCTGAAACGATGAAAATTGTCTTCGCCGATGGCAAAGTGGCCACGTGGGAAGCCAAAGAAGGCGAAGGCGGCTGGCTACAAACCAAAACTTTGCACACCGCTGAAAACGTTGGCAGAACGACTCTGGTTTATGTTTTGGTCGAAGTGAAAAGCGCCGAAACGCCTCACTCGCCGCCGAAGGAACAATCTCGCGGAATCAAACAATGACTTTGAACCGCGGAGTTATTTTCGTCATCGTCGCGCCGCTCGCGGGAATCGCAATTCTGGTCTATGAGTTCGCGCACCCGCCTTGGACCGCGATGCGCATCGCCGGACTAGTCTTGATGCTTCCAGCTATTGCTCTTCTCACGATAGCGCGCATCCAGCTCGGCAATTCTTTCTCCGTCTCGCCCCAGGCGAAAAAACTCGTCACGCACGGCATCTACTCCCGCATTCGGAATCCTATCTACGTTTTCGGAACATTCGTCTTTGCGGGACTCTTTCTCTTCCTTGAGCGACCTCTTCTGCTTTTGCTTCTCGTCCCCGTGCTAATTCTGCAGATCACTCGTGCCCGCGCCGAAGCGCGCGTCCTCGAAGAACACTTTGGCGATGAATATCGTCGCTATAGAGATGCTACTTGGTTTTAGTTTTGCCGCGGAAGTCGTATCACTTTAGGTGGCGGAATCTTTGGCCGTGCTCGACTGATTCCCGCTGAGCTACAATTGGAATTGTGCCTGCCTATGCATTCGCTGTTCTCGCTGCCGGTTGGTTCCTTTGGGTGCTGCCATTTTTTCTTGTCAATAAACAAAAGCAGCCGGCGAAGCAGGTGGACAAGCAGGCTCGCTGGGGAATTATTCTCGTCGCTGTCGCCTACGCTATCTTGTGGCAGGGACACTTTTGGGAAATGCAGTGGCGGCCCTGGCGCTTGGCGCTTTCCGTAGTTTCCTTTGCCCTCGCTGCGCTTCTCTCCTGGACAGGAACGCGCGCCCTGGGACGTCAGTGGCGAGTAGATGCCGGGCTCACTGCCGACCATCAACTCGTAACAGCCGGGCCGTATCGCGTCGTTCGTCATCCTATTTACACGTCTATGTTTTGCACTTTGTGCGGCACGGGATCTCTTTTGACACCTTGGTGGTTGTTCATTCCGTCTATTCTATTTTTCATCGCGGGCACAGAGGTTCGGGTCCAAATCGAAGAAAAATTGCTCGCGGCCCATTTCGGCGAACAGTTCCTCGAATTCAAGCGCCGCGTTCCTGCGTACATTCCGTTTCTCAGGTAGTACGTTTCCATTGCAATTAGTGAGGCAATACATCCGCGATAGGCTTCCCAGCTTTGGAAACATCAGCTGGATAGTCTTCGCCAAGAAGCGCAGCTAGCGTGGCAGCAATTTGATTCTGCGTTACGGCTGCAATGTGCGAGCGTTCGCCGAGCGCGGCCGTGTCCGGCCCTAGAAATGCCATCCAGATATACTTTGAGTCCGGCTCCTTGGCGCCGTGGTCTTTCCACTTGCCATGGCTGGCGTTTCCGCGCCCGTGATCCGGAGAAAAAATCAGAGTTGTGCTACCGCGGTATTGCGGCATGGATTGCACGGTCTCCCACAAAACGCGGACATAGTCGTCCGCACGGTGCGCTGCGTTCAGATATTCCTTGTAATTTCCAGCGTGGGCCCAGTCATCCGTTTCACCTAAAGATAGATAGAGAATTCGCGGCTTTTTCTCCTTCAGATATTCCATCGCCGTATAAAACGGAATGGGATCGAAGGGCTCATCTGGCCAAATGCGCGGCGTCTCGGCCTTTAGTTGGTTGAGCAGTTCCAAGCGCGGCCCCGCAGAAATCGCGGTCAGCGGGTCGTAACCTGCGTTTACGAGAAAACCTGCACGCTCGGCATTAAAAATGTACGGAAAAAGATCCCATGCGCCGAAAGAGGCGATATCTCCCTGGAATGGCCGCTTCTTGTTCAGCCACTCGAGCACCGTAATATTGGGATTTAAAACTTTGTCGTTGCTATTTACACGCGGATCAGCGAATCCGCACATGGTTTCGCTGTAACCCGGATATGAAAAGTTCAATCCGTTCGTTACATAGGCATCGGAACCCGCCTCGCGGTTCCCATAGATTTGTCCGTATTTACTGATCACGGTCCACATAAACGGCATCAGTGCGGCGCGCCGGGCCTCCGCAGAATCGCGCCAATAGGTCTTTTTCAGCGCCGCCGCATCCTCCACCTTGCCGTTTTTCTTATTCATTAGGCTCTCTTCTGCCCCGCCAAATACCTCCTGCCATCGCAGGCCGTCGGTCATCACAAAGATGATGTTCCGCGTCTTGTGTTCTGCAGGTTTTTGAGCGGCTAGCGAACCCACAGTAATGAGAGAAAATATCGCAATCGAACAAAACCGTCCGATGGAGCTCTTCATCAAACGACTCTCCTCACAGGATTTGCGATCGCTAAATTGACGCGGCCCGAATGCGTTCAATTTGGAAATGCCTTCGCATCAATTCCTGGCACCAGCCTCAACGCATTCTTGTAATACACTTTTTTCAGTACTTCGTCCGGTACTTCGAAACCGTAAATCCGCCAGAACGCATGCCGCTTCCGGTAATATTCAAAATACTCGTCACGCGTTTCCAGGCAACGGAAATACCATTTGTATTCGTCCACCTCGTAAATGTCTTTGCCCATCAAAACCCTGTCCTGATACTTGATCAGAAAATCGTGCGCCGAATATGGCTGCCGACCAAGCTCCGCCAGCACCGCCGCAATGTCCACATTCACGTTCGGATAAGCGTCAAACAATTTCCCCAATCGCTCCAGGTCGTTGCCATGAAATGCCAGGTGGGCAGCGATAAAATTCGTCTTAGGGTGCTTCGCAAACAGATGATTGCGCTCACTCATAAGCGTTTCGAACGGAGGATATTACGAAGGTGGCCGGGCACGTCCCGGAAACTGTTTCAATTCCAGCCACCGCTCGTTCGAATAATCCCAAGGATCGAAAAACGCCGAGGGCTCCGCCACATGAATCAATACGGGAATGTTCAGCTCGGCGCATTTCTCGAAGACCAGATCGAATTCCGGATCGTCCACGTGCACACGCTGGCCGTTCGCGTACTTCAGTTCCATCCCGAAATCCTTGAAAATCTTCAGTCCCTGCGCGCCGTTCTTCACATCCTGTTCGAGCCGAGCTGCCACGCGTTTTCCGAATCCCGGCGTGTTCAAATCGTCGTAACTCATGTTCGCAAACACAACGAACCGGTCTGGATAGCGTCCCTTCATCGTCGCTACTGTTTTTCGCAATTCCTCGCCGGTTCCCCCGCTCAGGTTTACGAGAACGCGCAGGTTGATCGAATCCATCCCTTTAATCAGATCCTCCACGTGCTCGGGAGTGGGGTTCCAGTGATGGCTGTGAATATCAATGAACGGAAACTTCGCTCGCTCAACTTTGTGTTCCTTGGTGACTAGCGTGGACTTCGGCTGGTATTCCTCAATGGTCGGCGTTCTTTGCTGCGGCGAAGCCTTCTGCAGAGCATGGCTCAGGGATGCCGCCAGCTGCGTCGCTGCCACATGGGGCCGTACAAACAGAAAAATGACCGCTGCACAAATGACGGAAAGCAATGCAAGAGTGCGCCAGGATTTCATCATCCGCCTCTGATATGGGATTGTCTGGCTTATCTTCCCACAGGATGACGCGACGATGCTCGTTCAAGTATTTCTGTGCTTGGACGGGATAAACATTATTTCTGTGAGGTTGATTCTTGCAGCGGACAACCACGTTCCAATCTGCGGGCGATCGCAGAACACGAGGGGAACGCAACTCTCCCAGAAGCGATCCCCCACGCGTCTCCCGACCAACTACCCCCCACGACTGGCACCTGGAACGAAGGTGCCCCTATTGGTTAGAACAGGGGCATTGAATTGGGAAGGGCCCAACTACCTGCATAGTGCAGAATCGAACGAAATCGTTTCATGCCAAGCAAAATAAATTCTCTGACGTTGCTATCCGCCGACCGGCGGATGTCGATTGTCATCACTGGCCACAATGAGCGTGTTGATACAATCCTCCCGAATACCAAATTTACGCATGGCTGCATAGCGCGCTTCCTCTGGCGACATGCGACGGTCGATGTTGTCCTGCGTCTCCCGAGCGATGTAGTCGCAAATGTCCAGGTCAAGCTCGTTGAGCATTCGCTTACGCCGCCTCATGATTCACCTTTCTCGCAAACTTGCAATCGAGTGGACAAACCGCTCGTCACTCGTATCGCAAGGCCACCGTAGGATCCACGCGCATCGCGCGCCGTGCAGGGATGTAGCAAGCCAGCAGCGCGACGAGCGCGAGCAACACGGCCACGCCCGTGAAGGTTTCGAAATCAGTAGCGCTGATTCCATAAAGCAAGCTGGACATCAAGCGCGCTAGCCCGAACGCTGCTGCGATGCCGATGGCGATTCCAATACCAGCGAGTTTCAGCCCTTCGCCGACCACTAAACGAAAGACGTCGCCTCGAGGCGCGCCAAGAGCCATGCGAATGCCGATCTCGTGAGTGCGCTGCGCCACCGAATATGAAATCACACCGTAAATTCCAATGGCCCCGAGAACGAGAGCCAGCCCGCTAAACAATCCGAGCAGAACCAGAGTCATGCGCCGCGTCGCCACAGAATTGCGCAATAGCTCTTCCATCGTTGAAATAGCGAAAACCGGCTGGTCCTTGTCAATGGACTGCACCGTCTCCCGCACCGCCGACGTGAGTGCCGCGGGGTCGGCTCCCGATTTCACAATCAAAGCCATGTAGCTTCTCGGATTTTGCCGGAACGGAAGGTACACTTCGAGCCGCGCTGGATTCGCTAGCCCGTATAATTTCGTGTCGCTCACGACACCGACAATCGTGTACCACTTCGCCGGATCGGACGCCGGATGGCCAAACATGAAGCGCTTGCCGATCGGATCCTCATTCGGAAAAAAACGGCGTGCCACCATCGCATTAATCATCCCTGCGAGAAGCGCATTTTCGTTGTCCTGATCAGTGAAGGTCCGGCCTCGAAGCAGCGGGATTCCAAGTGTGGAGACGTATCCCGGGCTGACGACATGAACATCCGGATGGGGGTAGTTCCCCGGCGTCGGCAGGGCCATTCCCTCAATCGTGACGTCGGAACGGCTGTGGCTGTCTGTTAACGGAATCACGGTTCCAACCGCCGCGGTTTGAACTCCAGGCAAAGCGCTCACGCGATCGATCAACTGCTGCCAAAAATTCAGAACGGCCGGATCTTGCGAATACTGCTGCGCGCGCAAATCCATTCCCATCGTCAGCACGCGATCTGGCCGAAACCCGGGATCGACTTGCAGCAGGCGGTAGAGGCTCTTCATCATCAATCCCGCGCCGATGAGAAGAATCAGCGCCAGTGAGATCTCCGCGACGGCCAGCGCGCCGCGAAGCCGGTTTTGTGCCGCGCCCCCGCTCGAGGTGCGTCCGCCTTCTTTCAATTCCGATTGGACATCGGGCTTGGTCGAATGCAGGGCGGGCGCCAGGCCGAAAATAAAAGCGGCCAGAATTACCACGCCTGCCACGAACAGCAGGACCGCGCTGTTTAGATTCACGGTGGCGCCAGACAACATGTCCGCAGGAATCAGCTGCGCCATTCCACGAATCCCGCCAAAGGCCAGCGCCACGCCCACAGCCCCGCCGAAGCAAGCCAAAATAAAACTCTCGGTCAACATTTGGCGGATGATTCTGCCGCGGCTCGCTCCAAAAGCAATACGCAGCGCAATTTCCTTGGTGCGACTCGCCCCGCGAACCAGAAACAAGTTCGCTACATTCGCGCACGCGATAAGCAACACAAACAGTACCGCGCCGAAAAGAATGAGAATTGCCGTCTTCATATCGCCAACAAAAGCCTCGCGGATCGGGTGGAGCGTCACGCTAAATTGATCGTTGCTTCCGGGGTATTCCCTCGCCAACCGCGCTGCAATGCCTTCCATTTCCGCGCGCGCTTGCCCGAATGCGACACCCGGGCCGAGCCGTCCGATCACCACCATATCGCCGCGATCTCCGCGCTCCTTGATTGCATCAGCATTCTTCGTTGCCCACACGCCGATCGGCAACAGCACGTCGGTCGTGTCCAGGGCACGGTAGTTCGGCGGCAGCACGCCCACAATCGTGAAGCTGCGGCCATCGAGGGTAATCGTTTTACCGACAGCGTTCGGATCGCCTCCCAGATGGGATTGCCATAAGGAATAACTCAACAGGAGCACCGGAGCCGTTCCGGCTTTCTCTTCCGACGCGTCAAAATCCCGCCCGAGGAACGGGCGGACACCAATCACGGATAGAAAATTCGGTGAGACGGCGTCGCCGCTGATGTTTTCCGGTTGCGTTATGCCCGCGAGATTGAAATCGACGGATTCAACGGCGGCCATCTGCGCGAACGTATGGCTTGCGGCTCGCCAATCGATGAAGTTTGGAAACGAAACAGAGACCTCTCCGACCTTGGGCGTGGTCTCGTGCAGCACTATAAGACCTGAAGGATCTTGGTACGGCAGGGGCCGGAGGAGAACGGCGTAAACCACGGAGAAGACTGCAGCGTTGGCGCCGATTCCGAGTGCTAGTGTCAGCACGGCTACCGCCGTGAATCCAGGATTCTTGCGCAACAAGCGCAGGCCGAAGCGGATGTCTTCGAGCAGTTGCTCAAGCCAGATGAGACTCCAGACGTCCCGCGTCTCCTCCTTTACATTGGTCACGTTGCCGAATTTGCGCACCGCCGCGTAGCGCGCCTCTTCCGGCGTCATGCCGCGATCGATATTGTCCTGTGTCTCGCGCGCGATGTGGTCGCGAATATCCTGCTCAAGGTCGTCGAGCATGCGCTTGCGACGGGTCATGATTCGTCCTCCTGCCGCGCTGGCCGGAGAATGCGGGCGATCGCATTCGCGAGCTTGTCCCACTTGCGAGTTTCCAGCGTAAGTTGGCGGCGGCCCTTGGGCGTCAGTTTGTAGAATTTGGCACGGCGGTTGTTTTCCGAGGTTCCTTCTTCGACCGAAATCCATCTGCGCTTGATGAGCCGGTGAAGGGCGGGATATAGCGAGCCTTGTTCGACTTGCAAGACGTCCTCGGAATTGAATTCGATCGCTTTGGCGATGGCGTGGCCGTGCGCCGGCCCCAGCAGGAGAGTGCGGAGAATCAGCAGGTCCAGCGTTCCCTGCAGCAGCTCGATACGTTCGCGTTCTTCTTTAGTAGACATTCTAGGTGAAGATACGGTGCTTCCAGTAGAATGTCAAGGTGAAGAAGCATTCATGAATGGAAAAACGGTTGGTTATTGCGGCGCGGGTCCTCGGACGATCTGTACAAGATCATCGGGACGGATATGTTTTGCAAAAGCGGCCTTCACCTGATCTGCACTCATCGAAAAATAGAGCAGTGCACCCCTGACGGGTTCGTCAAGCGGCAGGCCGATCTGAGCCCGTCCGAGCAAGCCTCGCGCGACTCCTGTTTCGCTCGATTCGGCGAGCGGGATTTGGCGCAACAGAAGCGCTTTGGCTTGCTGAAGCTCGCCATCCGTCACATTTTCCTGTTGCATGGCAACGAGATCCCGTCGAATCAGCGCTTTCGCTTTCGATACGTTCTTCGGATCACAGGCATATGTGACGGTGTAGATCGCTCTCGTTTTGTCCGCGTTCATATGGACGTCCACGCTGTAGACGTAGCCGCTCACCTGGCGCAGGTCGTGATACAGGCGCGTGGCATAGAAACCGCCGCCAAGCACATGGTTTCCCAATTGAAGCGGGTAATAGTCGGGATCAAACCGTGTGATGCCGACCGTTTGGGCGAGATCAACCGAATCCTGAAGCTGGCTGGGATCAGGAATATTTGATGCGGACGCCTTATTGGCGGGAACAGATGGCAGGTCAATTTCCGGCTTGGGGCCGGAAGACTTCCAGCCTCCAAACCATTTCTCGATCGCTGTCCTGGCTTCCTCTGGAGTGATGTCGCCGATCACGACTATGGTCGTGAGATCGGGACGAAAAGTTCTGGCGTAGTACTGTTTTACGTCGTCGAGTGTGACCGAGGATACCGTTTGCGGCGTGGCTTCTCGGAGCGACGGGTCTTTCGCTGGAAATAACGCCACACTCAGAGCACGAGTGGTCTGATAGCCGGGGCTCTTCATTCTGCCCGCGAAATATTGCGCTGTCTGCGGCTTGATGACCTGAAAAGCTTCGTCCGGAAGTGCAGGGTTCAATTCGTTGTCGGCGAGCAATTGAACTCCGCGCGAAAAATCCGGCTTCAAAACTTCCAGCGAAAACTCAAAACCCGCGGATTCTTCGGCCGCGATATCATCAAGCGCTTTTTGAAACGCCAGGCGGTCAAAACTTTTTGTGCCGTACGAAAACATCTCATCCAGCACGTCATTCACTCCGTCTTTCCCGACTTCCACTTGCATTTGCGGATTGTTGCGGACCTCTCCTTGGACCGTTATCGTCGGCGTTATTTTTTCCGTTCGAACGATCAGGCGCAGACCATTGGGCAAGGTCACGTCCGAAGGCAGCGGCTCGGGGCGTGGCTTCTCAAGCGACAGAAGCTTGGAGGAGGCCCACGAAGGCAGTTCTACAGGTTTTTTGGGAGCGGCGGTCAATTGTTCACCACCTCCGAACCCCTGCGCGGATACTGGTCCGCCCGTCGCCTGCGGCTTTAATATGGCGGTGATGGATTCTTGATCCACTAGATATTTCTTGGCCACTCGATTTACATCTTCCGTCGTGACCCGCTTCATCGCATCGACGTCGTCGTCGGGCGACTTTCGACCTTCCGCCGCAAGCGCCTCCGACCACGCTTCCGCAAGCCCTGGGATGGAGTTTCGGCGAAATTCCACTCTGGCAAGTTCTTTGCGCTTGGCGGCTTCCACGAGTTCCGCGGGCACGCCGTTTGCCGCGTAATCGGACATGATCTTGCGCATCTCCGCAATCACCGGAGCCGCATCACCTTCCGCGGGCAAAACTGCGGCGCTATAGATAACACTCGCCTTGGGAAATGTTTCCGCAATACCGAATCCCGTCTCGAGGGCCTTCCCAAGTGGAACCAATGCATACAAATTTCCGCGCTGGCTCCCTAAAACGTCGCTCAGAATCTGTACCGCCGGGAAATCGGGACTCTCCGTACCCGCTGCGCGATAGGAAACGAACGCCAACAGGTAGGGCAGGTTGCTATCGAGCGTGAAGGACTCCGACTTTACCGGCGGCAGCGTGATTTCAGGGCGCAGCGGCAAAGTCTTCCTTTCAATTTTTCCGTATAGCTCTTTAACTGTCGCGAGTACGGCGATCGGGTCGACATTTCCTGTGATCACCAGGATTGCGTTGTTGGGCGCATACCACTTCTTATAAAAATCTTTGAGCATCGCTCCGGTCGTTGCCTCGAAGGAGTCATGAGTTCCTAACGCGTCATGGCTATAGACGGTCCCTGAAAACATGTCCTCGTTCAGGCGAGTTATGAATTTATAGGTGGGATTCGAGAGGTCACGCGCTACTTCCTGCTCGATAGCGCCTTTTTCATTCGCCCACTCCGACTGCGAGTCTTCCACATCCTGCATGCAAGCCGCGTCGAGCCGCAGCGCAATGTCGAGATCGGAGGCAGGTACGGTCTCGAAGTACTGTGTAATGTTTTGTTGCGTGTCGGCATTGCCGGCCCCGCCGAGTTGGGCATAAATCGCGGCCGTCTGATCGGCGTTAACTCCGGCGCATCCCCGGAAGGACATGTGCTCCTGCGCATGAGCCATGCCCGGAAAACCCGGGGGCGTTTCGTTGCCGCCCACAAGATAATTCTCCTCGACTGTAACTACTGGAGCGAGCGGATCCCGTATGATCACGACTCTCAACCCATTTTCCAGAGTCGCCCGAGTTACGTCAGAACTGCCGGTGGGCTTTTCTTGCCCAGAGAGCAAGGACCCGGCGATCAAGATTGCTGCGCAAAAGCTAAGTGAACGGACCAAGATAGTTCCCCTTTGTGAAACGGCTAATTAGTGTAGTCCAGAAATGTGCTGAGTGTTCGAATCGCGATCTCAGAATGTCGACGCACCCTTAGATGCGCTGAGGCCCGCAAACGACTGCTGGCGCCCGCGTCGGGTGACAGGGTTGAAATTCCAACGACAGGCCTATGGAAATACCATGAATTATTGCTTCGCTGTTTGCCTGGCCTGCGCGCGGGCTTCCACTTCGGTTCGGCAGTGACGCAGAACTTCGTCCGTGTTCCGGACGGATTTGCCGTCCAAATTGTCCGCATCTTCTGGCAGAAGATCGATGATGTGGCCAAACTCATGCAGAAGTGTAGTGACCTGTGCTGGCAGCGTGTCGCCGCCATAGTTTCCCACCGTCAGAGGCCGTGTACGATCCGTACGTGGGGGACCAGATTCTTGACCTATCTTTAGCAATTGTCCCTGCGGCCTGTAGAAGGCGCCATTTACATTGATTATGATCGTGGTGTGTGATCCGCCATTCTGGGTCGCTTGCGCCACATAGGGCTGCTGCCTAACGAGGTTGGATTCTTTGTTCATCGACTCGAAAATGTCCTGGGGGCCATGCAAATCGAGCAAGAAATTGAGTGACTGGAAAATAGCCGCGGGAGTAGCCTCTTTGGTTTCAAACCATTCAGCGCACGCATTCGAAGAGCTGAGTATGTCCAGAACTTCTTGCCTGGCACGGGCAATCTTCAAACCTGCCTTGCCAAGCGTGGAGAGTTTCGCCGGAACGGTATCCTCATCCTCGTTGCAGGGAAGAAAGCGGGGAACATCTGGATTTCCCGTGACATGCAACCGGCAAGGATTGTCAACGTTAGGCCGAGTAGGCCCAAAGAGGGGCGCGCCCAGACATACTCTCTCTGGTGGGGCGAAGACACTCGAATCACCGGTTTCATTGATTGTTGGAGACGATTCGGACAGGTCGATAAGTCGCAAACCGGCAAGAGAATTTGCGGAAGACGCCTCGCATTTCGCGAGCCACGCTTCTGAACCTGTTCCATTCCTGGGAATCTTGGAAGTGTTAAGAAAAGCTGTGCTTTGCGAATAGGTGGGAATACCACCAATCGTATTAATAGTCAGAACGAGAAAAAGAGCCCGTAGAGCATTACGAGTGGCCAACATTGCTTCCTCCCCACTCCAGCTGCACAACCACGACAGGCCGTTTGCAGGGGAGCTTTATCGGGTGGCCACCAACCCAATCGAGCTAAGCAAACGGTTCCATCAATTGCCGGAGCTAGTGGGGAGACGAAGGCTGTTGGCCGAAGTCTCGTCAAGGCTTTCTGGATTTTTCAGAAGTTAGAGGGGGGAGGGATTGAGTTTCTGACTTTTACCTAAATTGCCTAGGTGAAGGCAATATGGCTTAGAGCGTTTGGTGGGTGAGGAACAAAACTGGGCAGAAATTTATCTGGGGCTTACGAGAAGCTTGCGATAGAACAAGGAAACATGAACTAGAGCCGTTAATATATGCCACTTAGGTTCACTAGAACGGCAAGGTATTACCCCTGGCTTAGTCGCCCCGAGGAGTCATACTTTCTTGCTTTCTTCCGGTTTCGCTGCCTTGGCTGACCATGCCTTTTCGGAGACATAGTAAGGCGAAGATACCGTGAAGATTCGCTCGTTACCCTTCACTAGCAAAGTCCATTCGAGCAAGCGACCGCGCTGGTTATGCAGAAAATACTCGTACCAGTGATCCTCAACCAATTCGGGAATCACCACAACAATTCGCCGATCCGGATGTTTTTCGGACAGTTCTAGTACGTATTGCACCAACGGCAGAATAATAAAGCGGTAAGGAGACGGCAGAATCACAAACTCGGGCGGTTGGCCGCCAGCCTCCCGGAAGGGCCGCTCGACGTAGCGTTCCCAGTCATCATGCAGCAGCTCGGAATGCTCTCCCGGTTCAACGTGCACGGCGATAATTTCCGGTGAGATTCGCGAAGCGAATTCGAGCGCCTGCTTACAGATGATGCTCCAGCGATCGACTGGCACGACCACGATGGGGTGCTGTCCGTAGTTGGCGGGAACAACAACTTCGCTCGTGGTGGTAGCTACCAGAACTTCATGGTAATGCCGCCGCACTCTGCGGAAGAAAAATATCAGCAGAGGAATGAAGATCAGTGTGATCCAAGCGCCTTCGGCGAATTTCGCGACTAACACGACAACAACCGTAATCGCTGTGACAGTCCCACCTAATCCATTGACCATCGCGCTTTTAACCCAGTGAGGACCGCGCTTTTTTCGCCAATGATTCACCATGCCAAACTGCGACAGTGTGAAAGCCAAAAACGCTCCCACGGCATACAAAGGGATCAGATTGTCTGTGATTCCTCCGAACGCGATTAGCAAGACAGCCGTCATCACGGCCAAAATCACAATCCCGTAGGTATAAACCAGGCGCCGGCCGCGATACCCGAATGCATGTGGCAAATAATTGTTTGAAGCAATGGCCTTGCACAGTCGCGGAAAATCCGCGAACGCGGTGTTCGCCGAAAGCGAGAGCACCAATAGAATCGATGCAATCGTGAGGTAATAAAAGAGCCCTCTCCCAAATACAGCCGCAATCAACATCGAAAGCAAACTCTGGTAACCAGGCTGACCCGGATCAGTGGCGGCAATGCCATAAACCTTCACAAGATAAGAAATCCCCGCCAGCAGCACGGCCAGAAGAAAAATGATGATCGTCAAAGTACGCTGCGCGTTCTTCACAGCAGGCTCGCGAAACGCCTTCACGCCATTGCTAACGGCCTCAACACCGGTCAAAGCCGTGCATCCACTCGAAAATACTTTCAAGAGCAGCCAGAAGCTGACGGCCTGTGTTATGGCCGGAGGCGGCGGCAGGGGCGCCATCGGCAAAGGGTGCCCACCACTGAGCAGCGCACGCACCAGGCCTCCGCCGATGGTGATCAAGAGCGTCCCGACAAAGAAATAAGTGGGGACCATGAAAATGACACCGGCCTCCCGAACTCCTCGTAGGTTGATCACGGTAATGATGAGAAGAATTCCGAGGCAAATCGCCACAGTGTGCGGCAAAAACGAAGGAACCGCCGAAACGAGGGCCCCGACGCCCGCTGAAATACCTACCGCGGCGGTAAGAATGTAATCGGTCAGCAAGGCGGCCGCCGCCAACAAGCTCGGAAACGCTCCAAGGTTGTAGCGCGCCACAGTGTAGGAGCCGCCGCCTGATGGGTAAGCCTCAATCGTCTGGCGGTAAGAAAAATAAACAATGATCAAAAGAGTGATGATCGCCGCACTGATCGGCACGATGTACTTCACGCCCAAGAGCCCCAGAGGGATGAGCAAGTAAAGCGCCGCTTCCGGGCCATATGCCGCGGAGCTGAGGCCGTCCAAACCAAAAATGGGAATCCCACGCGCAGGACCGATTTGTTCGGCGCGCTCGTCGGTCGTTTTGATGGGCTTGCCAACGAGCAGGTCGAGGATATTCATGGGCGCTAGGTCCGTCTTAGGAGCGAATTCCAGAGTGTCCATTTGCAACGAGAACGTGGGGAAAGTCAACTATTGCGGCGGTACCTTAGTTGAGGTTTGTTACTGGCAAATTACGCCAGTTGCTCCCATAAGGCATTGCAGACGGAAATCACAGATAGGTGAAACGAGAAACGATAGGCAGAATACGAATGCATGAGGAGCTTCGAGCAATAAATGGGCATTGATCGAACTTGTGATCCTCGCCGAGCATCTCATCTACACAATCCGTCGGCTGCCATCGACAGTGGATATTCAGGCTTTGTAAGGCTGAGTTGTTCTCAGACATTCTGCAGTAGGGTTAATTTAAAAGGGCAAGAAGCAAGAATTCTCAAGGGAATGTTTTTTCAGAAGCGTGTTTCCTCGAGAGCGCGGTTTGTGATGACCGGATGCCGAAAACAAAAACACCTGACAAACAGCCGGCCAATTCTCGTGACGGCGGCGCCGAGGGCGGCAAGGGGAGTGGGCGACTCCGGAAGTTCCTCGCGATCTTGGGACCGGGGCTCATCACGGGAGCTGCCGACGATGATCCGTCGGGAATTTCGACATATTCCGTGGCGGGGGCGGCCTACGGATATGCCACATTGTGGATCGCTTTGCTCACGTTTCCCCTCATGTCCTCTGTGCAGCTTATGTGCGCGCGGCTCGGGATGGTTACGGGGCAGGGGCTGGCGGCCGCAATTCGCATCAACTATCCGCGCTGGGTACTTTGGGGAGCGTGCTCGATCCTCGTTGTGGCAAATATCATCAACATCGGAGCCGATCTTGGCGGCATGGCCGAAGCGACAGAGCTCGTTACGGGGATTCGCCCGCTCATCTGGATTCCCTTTTTCGCAATGTTGATTCTTGTGCTGCTGATCTGGACCTCCTACCAATGGATTGCGCGGATTTTTAAGTGGATAACGCTGGTTCTCTTCGCATATGTGCTGGCATCTTTTTTTGCAAATGTGGACTGGTGGCAGGCGCTGAAGGTAACGCTGGTGCCACATCTGGAATGGTCACGCGGATTCCTGGCAGTCTTTGTAGGAATACTGGGCACGACGATTTCTCCTTATCTATTTTTCTGGCAGGCAGCGGAAGAAGTTGAAGAAGACCGGCTCAAGGGCCAAACGACGCTTGCACAACGGAGAGGCGCGTCGCCTAAGGAACTGAAGGATGCGCGCACCGACACGCTCATCGGAATGTTCTTCTCGAACCTCATCATGTATTTCATCATCTTGACGACTGGCGCTACTTTGCATGCGCATGGACAAACCAATATAACAACAGCGCGGGAGGCGGCTGAAGCGCTGCGTCCACTCGCGGGGGACGGCGCCTATTTGCTGTTTACGATCGGGCTCATCGGCACGGGAATGTTGGGAGTGCCAGTGCTGGTAGGATCGAGCGCATACGCTGTGGCAGAAGCTGCGAATTGGCGAGGCTCGATGTCCGACCGGCCAAAAAAAGCGCGCGCCTTTTATAGCGTGATGGCCGTGGCGATGGCGCTAGGCCTGGCACTGAACTATTTGGGATTGAACGCGGTGAAGATGTTGTTTTGGTCGGCGGTCATCAATGGATTGTTGGCGCCGCCGCTGATTTTGCTGGTGATTCTTTTGACGAGCAACCGCAAGGTGATGGGCGAGCAGGTAAATTCGCCGGCGCTGCGATATCTGGGGTGGGCGACGTTTGTGGTGATGACAGCGGCAGCGGCGGGAATGCTGATCACCTCGTGGTGAAACTTGTTCCCTCTCGCGTTCTTGATTTGCAGGCTACAGGAAAACAGTTTAGAAAACGATGGTAACCGCATGCGAGAATAGGCGCTGACACCCGAAGAGAATGCTCACTGGCCTGTTTATCGCTGCCGCAAAACCGACAGTCGCTCATAGCGTGAGACGCTGGATTTTCCATCTCGGCGCGCTGGGATTTATTCCGCTCGGCTTGGTGGACAGTTCGGTGATTCCTGTCCCCGGCAGCATGGATGTGCTCACCATCGTTCTTGCATCTCGGACAGATCAATGGTCGTGGTGGATTTATTACGCGGTGATGGCAACGATCGGTTCGGTGCTGGGAGGGTATTTAACATATCGCCTGGGGCGAAAGGGCGGGGAGAAGGCGCTCGAGCAAAGATTTTCAGAAAGAAGGTTGAAAAAGACTTTCAAAATATTTGAGCGATGGGGATTTGCATCCATCGCCATTCCGGCGATATTGCCACCCCCGATTCCCTTGGTGCCCTTCCTGCTTGTTGCCGGGGCGATGCAGTACTCCGTAAAAAAGTTTTTGTTGGCAATGACCGTTGGGCGACTCATCCGATACTCGATCCTGGCATATCTGGGGGGCCGCTACGGGCGGAAAATGCTACCGTTTTTGACGGCGCACGTATATGTGGTGCTGGGAGTTACGCTGGGACTGATAGCAGTGGGGGTGGCGGGCTACTTTTTGTTTAGAAACAAAAAAGAAAAAAAGAGCAAGAGCAAGAAGAAGAACTAGAAATTTGGATCCAGGTGTGATTTGTGTTGGTGGTCGAGGTGGGAGCAGTGCTGCGCCCCTACGGAAAATTCGCGAGATCTGCTTGACAGCGGCGGAGACTGGGCCTAGTCTCCAACACCTCCACGGAAAAAACATTCACTAGAAGAGGAAAGCTAATGCGTATGAATTTGCGAGACCACTTCAGGGTTGAACGGGGCTTGTTTGCCCCAATTATTGTGTGCGCGGCTCTGTTCATGACGATAGCCGTGGGAGTGGTACAGGCAGCGGAGAATTATGAAGTGGTGCTCGAACGGAACGTAACGGCGAAGATGCGCGACGGTGTGACTTTGCGCGCGGATATTTACCGGCCTAAGGCGGATGGAAAATTTCCAGTACTGCTGGTGCGCACGCCTTACGACAAAGTGGGGGAGACTAATTTCGGATTGAAGGGTGCGGCCCGCGGGTATGTGGTGATCGCGCAGGATGTGCGGGGTAGATTTACATCGGACGGGGATTTTTACGTTTTCAAGAATGAATCTCTGGACGGGTACGACACGGTGGAATGGGCAGCGGCGCTGCCTTATTCGAATGGGAAGGTCGGAATGTTTGGCGGGTCGTACGTTGGGGCTACGCAAATGTTGGCGGCAATTGCCAAGCCGCCGCACTTGGGGGGGATTTGCCCGACGGTGACGGCGTCGAATTATCACGATGGGTGGACGTATCAAGGCGGGGCGTTCGAGCAGTGGTTCAACGAATCGTGGAGCATGGGACTGGCGGAGAACACGATGCGGCGGCGCCTGGAAGAGACTAACGCACTGGCCGGGACGAAAACTTTGCCGTTGACGGATTTCGAGGTGCTGGCGGCGCCTTCGGCGGTGGGGATCGCGCCTTATTTCAAGGATTGGCTGGCGCATCCAAGTTTTGATGCGTACTGGAAGCAGTGGTCGATCGAGGATCACTACGGGGATATTCAGGTGCCGGTTTTGAGTTTTGCTGCGTGGTACGACATTTTTCTGGGCGGGTCGCTGAAAAATTACATGCGACTAAAGACGGAGGGTGGGACAGAGGCGGCGAAGCACGGGCAGCGGTTGGTGGTTTACGTGGGCGGCCATGCGGGAGGGCCGGAGAACCGGCGGATAGGCAGCGTGGATTTTGGGGAGAAATTGCCGATCAATCAGGATGAGATGACTTTGCGGTGGTACGACTCGATTTTTAAGGGAATGGCGAACGGAGTGGAGAAGGAAAAGCCGGTGAAGATTTTTGTGATGGGGAAAAATGAGTGGCGCGATGAAGATGACTGGCCTTTGGCGCGAGCGAAGAGCACGAAATATTATTTGCATTCGACGGGGACTGGCGCGAATGGCTTGACGGGAACCGGGACGCTTAGCACGTCGTCGCCTGCGGAAGAAAAAGCGGACCAGTATGTTTACGACCCGAGCGACGCAGTGCCGACGCTCGGCGGGGCGCTGTGCTGCGGCGAAGCGCCCCCACCAGGGAACGGACCGCAAGACCAGCGACCAGCGGAGGGGCGCGCGGATGTGCTGGTATTTACGACTCCGGCGTTTGCGAAGGATTTCGAGGTGACCGGGCCGGTAACCCTGGATTTATTTGTGAGCAGCTCAGCGGTGGACACGGACTTCACAGGAATGCTCGTGGATGTCTGGCCGAATGGATTTGCGCAAAACCTGACGAGCGGAATTTTGCGGATGCGCTACCGCAATTCGCAAGAAAAACCTGAGCTGGCGAATCCGGGCGAGACCTATCACGTGACAGTGGATCTATGGGCAACCAGCAATGTTTTTTTGGCGGGACACAAACTGCGACTGGACGTTTCGAGCAGCAACTTCCCGCGGTTCGACCGGAACCTCAATACCGGTGAAATACAAGCGCGCGGGACGCGCATGATCAAAGCGACGAACATGATTTACCACGACAAGGCGCATCCTTCGGCGTTGACGGTGCCGGTGGTGCCGTAGACAGGTTGCAGATCGATCTGCACGCATGCTCTAGAGGAAAAGGAGAGGTCTCTGCGGCTGGCAGGCAGCTAGCCGCAAGAACCAGGGGCATCCATCGTTCAACTGAAGCGGCAACCCCGGCCGACGGTCGTGTCATCGTATCTTCCGAATCAGCAAAACCATTCCGGCAGAGTTTTCGCCGAGCTGATTTGTCCTGCGGGAGGTGCCCCCCATGCGTCGCTTCCTAATGATGATGCTCGGTGTGCTGAGTTGCGGCGTGGCGTCCGCCCCTGCGGGCGGGCCGGTTCGGGTGGAGTTATCGCTGGCGGAGGGCAAGACGGTCTATCGTATCGGCGAGCCGATTCGGGTGAATCTCTCGTTTGCGGCGAGCGAGGCGGGTTTTTCCTTGAACGGGACGACCACTGAGCCTGCCTCGCCGATCGATGTGTTCTTTTTATCGCCCATGACGGGAGTGTTCCCGTGGCTGGACGACCAGGCTCGTGGTCATCGCTATGGTCCCGATTATGGGTCGATAACGACGCTAGAGACGAACAAGCCGGTGACCTTGGGATTGATTCTGAATGGCGTGTACCGCTTCGACCAACCGGGGCATTACAAAGTTCACGTGGTGACGAATCGCGTCTCAACCGGAGACCTGCAACATTCGCAGCCGCTGGGGCCGCTGACGAGCAACGAAGTTGAGTTCGATGTCACTGCCATGGCAGACGCCGATGAGGTGGCCCGAGCGGCGACGCTTGAGAGGCAAATTCGCGAAGCGGCGAACATGCAGCAGGCGCAGTCGTTTGCGGAGGAACTTGCGTGGCTCACGGGAGATGCATCGACGCGGGCGAAAATCTCGCTCTATCTGCATCCGAAAGAGTTCTATCCATTTGGAGTGGACGTTACCTGGGGCCTGTGGATGGCGCGAAACCGGGGCTTGGTGGTGGCGGAGCTCGAACGAGCACTAACAGATCCCACGGATCCGCTATCAGCAAGCGCTTCATTGCTGGAGACGACAGCGGCGCTCAAGGCGCGCCTGGCAGTTCCCTTTGATCCTGCGGAGCCTGGCAAAGCTTTGCCTACTGACCAAATCGAGAGCGAATACTTGCACCAGATGGCGGCGACGCTGTCCCAGCGCAAGGGAGCTTCACTTGTGACAGCGGCGCAAACGGTGTTTACGCGACTTGCGCAGCGAAAAGAAACCAATGGGGATGATTTCGCTGCGGCTCGCGAGGTCCTGATCACGCACTTTGCGCAGGTGAACGAGTACAGCGTGGACTGGCTGCTGAACAGTTACGGGAAGTACCTGCAGGACACGCGAATCGTGCCCGCCCTGGAAAGCATTTTGCAAACGCAAAAAGATCCGGTCCTGAGCGGCGAGCGGGCGGCCGTGGAAGCTCAGCTGATTAAACTTGCGCCGCAGAACGTTAGGCCATTTGTCGTTGAGGAGGTGTGCGCCAATTACCGGGTTCAACTGAAGCCCATCCAGGACGCGCCATTCGATGTGCTGCCGGAGACAGATGAATGCCTGAAAAAGCAAATCCAAGCTGCTTCCGAAAACGTCAAGCATGCGGGAGTGGATCTGCAGATGAAGGCGGCGCTCGCCGCGCGGTTTGCGACGGATGCGATTTATGACGACCTACTGAATTTGTATGAAAAGTCTAGCGCCAACTGGGATGGGCAGGCCCGCGGCGGAATGCTGGCGTATCTGATGCGCTGGGATGCTTCGCGGGGCCTTCCGCTGCTGGAAGCAGCTTTGCCGATCAGCGCGGAACAATTGGAGCCCAATATCAGCTTCGCGTTGTTCAGAGCATACTACTCGACCGGATTGGACGCTTTTCTACGCGTACGCCTGGCTACCGGACCACCGGAACAAGCGGGCATGGCGGCTTTCGAGATGTCGCAAAACGGCCCAGCCGAGGATCAGTATCTTCTGCGCCAGCGGCTTGACCGTTGGCGAATTCAGTGGTCCGGTAAAGAGATTCCTGAAGCCGAGGGCAAGCTGGAGGGCGAGCTCGTGCAGGCTGTCATCCAGGGCAAAGAATGGAATATGCCGGAGACGCGGGCTGGCGCGCTTCGCGAAAGTTGTGTTTCGTCTATATGCCGATCGCGCTTTCAAGCGCGTCAGTAGCCCGATAATCCTTTTCGCCAGCAATCAAAAATGTCCAGGGAAAAACGCAGGCGCATGAATGCCGATGCGAAGAACCTGGTGATGGCCTCCCAGTGTGCGTGACTTGCGACCAATTGAGCTGTGTCAGCATCTAAGCTCCCAGTCAGAACGCAGTAGCTTGACACTCCGAAAGAGCAGGTCTACACTACGGAGTTTTTAGATGGCCCCGAAAGCAGACAGAGGGGCGGGACTTCCATGGACAAGAAAAGACTCGATTACTACAAAAAGAAGTTAGCGATACGGCGCGAGGAGTTGATGAAGACAATCGCGCGCACACAGGAAGAGGGACGAACCGCGGATGAAGATCCGACAGTGGACCTCGCGGACAAGGCAGCGAACTCCTACACGAAGGAGTTCCTCTTTGGCATGACCAATACGGACCGCACGATACTGAACATGATCGACGCGGCTCTGAAGCGCATCAACACGGACGAATACGGCGTGTGCGCGAACTGCCAGGAAGAGCTGCAGCAGAAGCGGCTCGAAGCGGTACCGTGGGCCAAGCACTGCATCACCTGCCAGGAGAAAATGGAACAGGGGCTGTTGTAGGCCCACACGACATACGTGAGCATAGTGGCCAGCCTAACAAGGCTGGCCTGCTCATTTAAGGCTCCACTTAGCCTGAAGTTACCTTAACGTACATTCTCTCTTTCAATATAAATAAAGGCGGAGTACATTGCTCCTGGCGTTTATGGGAGAAGGCTCTTCCTTGGCGGCGGCTCGAGCATCGCGCGGAAGTGCGCGCGGTTGGCTTGCGGAAGCTGCCGACGCTGTCGTCAGCGTCTTTTTCCCGGCGGGGTGCAGGATTTGCGACAAGCTTCTGTTGCGAGCCAGCCGCGTGCCTTTTTGCCAGGAGTGCCTGGATTCATTCGAGGGGCCTCCAGAAAGGAAATGTGAGATTTGCGGGCAGGCGCTTGGGTGGTTGAGGGCGAGGGAGGGAGAGCCGCTTGTGTGCCACGCGTGCCGGCAGAAAACCTATGCGTTTGAACGGGCGAGGAGCTACGGAATCTATGATGGGCCGCTGGTGCGGGCGATCATCCTCCTTAAGTGGGAAAGGATGGAACCGCTGGGTGATTGGTTCGCGGGCAGATTGGCGGAGATGGTCCAGCGGGAGGCTGCGTTGTTGGCTACCGACGTGGTCGTGCCAGTTCCTCTGTACAGAGACCGCGAGCGACAGCGTGGGTACAACCAGGCAAGCCTTATCTCGAAACCACTAGCTCGGAAGCTGGGACTACCCCATAAGGCAGTCTTGCTTATGCGGACAAGGCCGCGACCAGACAAGCAAGTGCTCAGTTTAGAGGAGCGCTGGGAGTCAGTCCGTGGCGCTTTTGCCACACGTCCAGGCAGCCAAGTTGACAATAAACGCGTCTTACTGGTAGATGATGTAATGACGACTGGGGCAACGCTTGATGCTTGTGCACGCGCGCTGTTGGAGTCGGGGGCCAAGTCCGTACTAGGACTGACAATAGCTCGGGCTGCGAGAAACCCCATGCCAGCCCCGGATAGTGGTAACCTGTAATCAAGGGTTAACGCAGAATAGTTAACCTAGGGTAGCGCGATGAGCGCAAACCGGCCAAAGTCGGGCGATTTCCGAGGGCGGTATGCCCCCGAAGCGGGCAGCGTCGCTGCGCCCGGGTCCGCGGATCCCGCGGACAGTAGATCCCACAACTCAATTTTGCCGAGGCGGGCCTCGCTGATGCAGGAGCCTGTCCTCGTACTGAATGCGACGTATGAGCCGATCAATGTGACGGCAGTGCGGCGCGCGATGGTGCTGCTGCTGAAGGGCGTAGCGCAAGCCGAGGAGATGCACAGCGCGGAAGTGCATTCTGCGGCACACGCGCACAAAGTGCCCTCGGTGATTCGTTTGCTGGCCTATCGGCATATTCCGCAGCAGAGCCGGGCGCTTTCGCGGAAGAACATTTTGCTGCGTGACCGGAATACTTGCCAATTCTGCGGGCGAATTTTTCCCAGTTCGGAATTGACGCTGGATCATGTTGTGCCGAGATCGCGCGGCGGGCGTTCTTCGTGGGAGAACCTGGTGGCTTGTTGCTACCGTTGCAATAACAGCAAAGGCGACCGCACCCCGGAAGAAGCCGGGTTTAAACTGGCGCGGCGTCCTCGGCCCTTCACGTTGCATACCTCGCGGCAACTGATGCGGCTTATCGGACATCGTGACGAGCGGTGGCGTAAGTATCTGTTTTATTAGGGGTTTTCAGCGAAAAAGGTCTGGCTCAGATTTTTTGAAATATTGGAAACCTTTTTAGCGGGCATGCATCTAAGTTAGTAACTAACCACTTCGAGGACACACCCCGGGAAGCAGCTAAGGCTCACCGCCTTAGCTGCTTCTCTCCTTTTAGGCCCGCTATTTCCGCCTAGTATGTTTCTACTAGGTGATTCCAACTATTTTTCAGTTTGAGACACAGGAAAACTTTGCAGTGCAGTTTCTTCGTCGGGGAATTCCGGGAAGACCTGATAGAGATGAGTGACTTTCAAAACATCCTGGACGTTACGAGATAATCCCACAACCTTCATTTCACCGCCCGCTTTTAAAACCATCACGTACATGCGAGCCAGTTCTCCAATGCCAGAGCTGTCCAGGTATTGCAATGCGCTCAGGTTAAGCACGATGTGCTTGTGGCCTTCGCCGAGAAGGCGAGTGACGTTTTCGCGCAGAACGCCGACTTCGAAAAAAGTGAGGCGGCCGCGCAGATCGATGAGAGACCCTTGCGGCGTGTGCCGGATGGTCGCGGAAAAGTCCAATATGAGCTCCTGAAGGCTGGTAGAGACAATTCTACTTTGATGGGGCAATCCAGAACAGTACATTCCAAGACCGAACATAAGTTAGAAAACGCCGCGAATGGAACGATGGCGGCCTAGATTATCGGATGGATGCTACGTGGCTTCTGCCGACAAAAACTTATTGGCGCATAACAACGCGAAGCCCGCGGCGCCAGCTCTCCGCCAAACCAACGCGCGTACTCTCCAGATCGGACGAGAGAAAACGAAAGAGTGTGTCCGTGGACGGGTGGAAGCGAAGCGCCGGAGCTACAAGATAAACGAGGGGCGGAGCCGCCTGCAGTTCGATCCCCGGAAAATATCCGTAGCGCACAAAATCTTGTTGTTCCAAGTGATGACGGATACGCAGCCAGTAGCCGGCAGCTTGCAGCGGCAGGTGAATGTGTTCGCTGGCTTTTAGTTCAAGAATCGCAAGGCGCCCAGAGCGAGTAACGGTGAGGAGATCGAGAATACCGTGCTCACCGCCGGCATGCGCGAAAACCTGCGAATAGACGAATCGCGAATCCAGAGCGGCATCGACGCGCGTGACATCCTCGCGAACGAGAGCTTCGAGCCATCGCTCCGGCTGCGCACGATAAAGAGCGTGACGCGTCTCGGTGGCGAGCGGATGACGATAATTCTCCAATTGCTGGAGCAAATTCTTCAGAGCGGGCAGGGATGAGGATTTGAGTTCTTCCCGTGTGTCAGGGCAACCGAAAAAAACGCGTCCATCATCCCATCGGGCAAACGCTAAGCCCCGAAAACGCAGCAAAACCTCGCGGGATTGGGCGACAGGATGAATGGTGACGGCACGCGGCGAGAGCGTAACGATGGGTTCCAGAGCGGAGCGCGAAAGATCGATCAGAGCTTGCGATTCGCGATGGGGAACAAGCCAAGTCTCTTGATTTCCCGCATGGCGCGGGTCGATCCTTTCCAGGGTCTCGCGAACACCATCGCGCTCATAGAGTTCGATGGATAAATCCGGAGTAAGCGCAGCGACGCGATTCGCCACGTGGCGTGCTGCTCCTTTTGGCAGAATGAGGCGAAGCGCGTTAATGGTGCCGCGACGGTTCGCGTTGCGCGCGCGGTCCAGCCACAGCAGTGCAAACGTGAGGCTGCTTTCCACCGTGTCCGTGGACTCTCCGTCGGGAACGGCAAGCACTGCGAAGTGCGAAGAACCGCGTCGGAGAAGGCCGCGCGCGTAATTGCCCGAGATAGAATGCTCGAGATCGGGAGAGATGCTCAAAGACTCGAGAGATTCATCGGGAAATTGTTCCGCGAGGAGACAGCCTAGAGAATCGCAGAATGCTTCACGCGAGAGGTCGCGCTGGGCGCGCTCGTATTCGAGGCGAATGAATTCGAGACGGTCGGGTTTAGCGCGCCCGAAGCGCTCAACGGCTAGCGCGAGCCGCTGATCGGAATGGTCGGTGATGGCCAATACACGGCGCGTTAGATTGTAATTTTCCGACCACAGGTGCAGGAGAGGCTTCTCGGCGGCACCGCGAACTTCCCAGGAAAGCCCGGAGAAGGGAGCCACGCGCCCGCCGTTCTCGCGAATCTCGATAGAACCCTCCGCGGTGAATTCCTTGAGGCAGGCTTGCAGCTCGACAGAGAGGTCCACGACAAAGAGTATAAAGGAAACAATTACCTTGTGAACTATTCTTTATTAGAAGTAAACAGGATGCCGGAGACGCGAACCAAGGGTTGCTGAATATTCCAGGAAGAGGGGATGTGTTCAAAGGAGACTTCGAAGCCACGGTGTTCGCCTGGAACAAACGGGTTTGGCTCAGCCGAGAAAACGGGACGGGATTCTCGCAGAACGATTTGGCCAAGTTCGTCGGAAAATTCAACGGTGAGCTCGACATTGGAGAGCGCGAGGTCGCCCGAGTTCGTGAGGCGGCCGGCAAGCGTGGTGACTTCCTGATTCAGAAAATTTTCAGCGCGGCTGAGAGCCAGATCTTCAATTTGTAATTTTGGCGCGTAAGCCTGTTCGGCCGGGCCAAAGGGCAAATGAGATTCGCGTGTGCTGGAAGCGGGCCGTCGCGCTGCACCAGGCCACATCAGGATGACCAAGGCTAAAGCGATCGTGGCGGCGCCCATCCATGCAACCCAGGAGCGGCCAGCCTTTGGCTGCGGTTGATCGGGCGTTTCGATTTGCAAAGTATCATGCATGGAATGCGCTCTGCGAATAATGCTGGCCTGAATGCACCGAGGCGTCAAGCACCTAAGAAGGGTGTTGGCGAGAGAAATAAAGTCGGCATGTTTAGCGGCCGTGTCTAACAAACCACCGCTCAGCGGCCAACGATGAGGCGTTGAACTAGAGGTTCGGGAAGGCTGGCGGCACGCATGCGCTCCTGGACGGACGAAATATCGTAGGGCACGCGCCAGAACTCCACGGTCTGATGTTCAAGATCAGCGATGGCAAAGCCCGCCCGAGGATCGCCGTCGCGCGGCTGGCCGATAGAACCCGGATTGAGAAGATAGCGGCGCGGCTGTTCGATACGCAAAGCGGAAAAAGATTCCGAGGCGCGCGGGCGGATCTGCAGTACTTCAAGATTGGAATCCTGATAGGAGAAGCCGCCCTGGTGATGCGTGTGACCAAAAAAAGTGACTTCAGCGCTGGAATCAAGAAGCCCGTCGAGCGCTTGCGCCGGCGTGAATACGTATTCATCTTCATCTTGAAACGCGCCGTGCACCAAAACGATTCCATCAGTCGCAAGAGGTCCGTGTGGAAGTGCGGAAAGCCACGCAAGGTCCTCTGGGTTTAACTGAGAACGAGTCCAATCTACAGCGGCTTTCGCAACGGGATTGAAATCAGTGGTGTCCATCAAGCCCGCCACAGCTTTGTCATGATTGCCACGAATGGTTTGCGTCCCGAGTTCGCGAAGGCGAGCAACCACGTCATGCGGATCGGGGCCGTAGCCGACGACATCTCCTAGACATACGGAAACGTCCCAGCGGCCCTCCGCAGAATCAAGTGCGGCGGCCAAGGCTGTGGCGTTTGCGTGTAGGTCGCTAAGTACTAAAATGCGCATTCATGCCATCCGCAAAATGCCCTTGAGTATAGATGAAGCGGAGAGCCGATGCACGTTGCGTAGATAGAATTGCGCAAAGTGACAAAGAGCGACGGAGCAGCGGACAAAAGGTTTCGCGGAGATTCGGCATATTTACGGAACTTTTATAAAGATAAATGGCGAATTAGACTGGGAAGAAAATTAGCAGCGAAAAACCAAGCAAAAGATCAGGAAGATTAAAGCAAAAAATCTGATAGCCGACGAAACATTAGCGGGGCCCGGCTCGTCTATACATGTGCAGCCGAATGGGCTGCGCAAGCAAGCAGAGGATCAAAAGAAAAACCCCGCGGTGGCAGCCGCGGGGCGATGACACGCAGTCTTTCCGGCCGTTAGTCCAGGAAGAACGAGGTGTCTTGCGGGTGAGACTACTCGCCCCGAGAACGCGTGTCAACACTCTGTTCAGCTTGCGCAGCGGAAAGTTTGGCTGACTCGATCCTGACGGAAAGGAAGTTGACACGCATGAAATTTAATTCGACTCTCCGTAGTCTGGCGCTGGTAGCCGCTTTGGCGTCGACAGTGCCTCTCCTCGCAAAACCCTATAGTAAGACCATCAACATCGCCCAGTCGGCAAAGATCGGCAAAGCTGATCTGCAAGCAGGTGAGTATCGCCTGATGATCGACGGAAACAAGGCCACCGTCCAGAAGGGCAAGCAAACCATCGCGGAAAGCGAAGGGCGCTGGGAAGACCGCGCATCGAAATCATCGACTGATTCCGTGCTCATCAGCGACGGGCAGGTGAAGGAAGTTCGTTTTGCGGGGCAGACCCGCGTTTTCGTATTCAACGATTGAGCCAGGAGTTCTTGTGACTCCTTTCGAATGTACGAGAGGGAGGCTGCGTGTGACCGTAGCTTCCCTACTCGTAAACTTTTCGGGACAGATACTGAAATGGCAGGAACCGGCTTCGGCTGCAGCGGAGACGGTACACCGCTTGTTGCGACTTTTCCGGCGGCCTCACAGAGCATTTTCTTCTTTCTGAAATACTCCTTAGCATCAGCGAATCAACATGCAGTCTCCGTAGCTATAGAAACGGTAGCCCGCTTGAACGGCGTGGTTGTAAGCTGAGAGCACGTTTTCGCGGCCCGCGAATGCGCACACTAATGCGAGCAGAGTCGAGCGCGGCAGATGAAAATTCGTAAGCAGTGCGTCAACCACCCGGAAATGAAATCCAGGATATATGAATAAGCGCGCATCGGCTTTGCCAGGAAGTAGCAATTCTGAGGAGCCGGATTCGGCTGCGCGAAGAGCAGCCGCTTCTAGAGCGCGAACGACTGTAGTGCCTATGGCTAAGATAGTGCGGCCTGCGGCTCGCGCCTCCACAATGCGCTGAACTGTTTGCACGGGAATCTCGTAGGACTCCGAGTGCATCACGTGGTTTTCCAGCGTTTCGGCGTGAACCGGTTGGAAGGTGCCCAAGCCGACCTCTAGTGTCAGCTCGCAGATTTCCGCGCCACGAACGCGAATCTTTTCCAGGATTTCCGGTGTGAAGTGTAAACCCGCGGTCGGAGCGGCAATGGCACCGGGCCGTTTAGCGAACACTGTTTGATAACGCTCGCGATCGGACTCTTCATCGGTCCGGTGGATGTAGGGCGGCAACGGGACATGGCCCAGGCGTTCAAGGTGTTCCGAGACGCCGCATGTGTCACGTGAAACAAAGCGCAGAGTGCGCAGCCCCAGTTCGCCGCAGGAAGTCACCTCTGCTTCGAGTTCCCCTTCCCCAAATAAAACGTGTTCTCCCGTTTGCATCTTGCGGCCAGGACGCACCAAGGCTTCCCACGTTTGAGAATCCACCTGGCGGGTCAGAAAGACCTCTACTTTGCCGGTGAGATGCTCCTGGCGCGTGGTCTGAGACGAAGACTGAGAATGAACACCTTTGCGGCGGCCAAAGAGCCGGGCAGGAATCACACGAGTGTTATTCAGGACGACGAGTTCGTCACCGCGGAGGAGGCCTGAAAGATCCGCAAATAGATGATCGCTAGGGGTGCCCCCAGTCCGGGGGAGTTCGAGAAGGCGTGAAGCGTCACGTCGGTCTAAGGGGCGCTGGGCGATTTGGTCGGGCGGCAGGTGGTAATCGAAGACATCGAGGCGCATCAAGGGCGAGTCTAGCAGCATCTGAAGCAGAGAGATGAAGAGAAAGTAGGGCTTGAACGAGGAGAATAAGTCCGCAACATCTAACCGTGACAACTTCTATTAAAATCGGACTGAATCGTGCATTACATTGTAAACAGGGATGTTACATCAGCCTTGAAAGGTCAAATAAATAATTGATAATAATACACTCATATAATATCATGTGATTGATGTAGGTTATCCTTGGTGCGATTGAGGCCGATTACCTGAATGGTGTGCTGACGCTGACCGTTCCGAAGCGTGAGGAAGCGAAGCCGAAGCAGATAAAAGTTAAGGTAGGAGTCAGCGCGGGGACGACGGCAGTTGCGGCGGCAGCCGCAGGAGCGAAGTAAGCCAGCAACTAAGTTGTGGTATGACGAGGGGCTGGCCAGTGCGCTGGCCTCTTTTCGTTTAGAAGCGAGGTAGAAATGCTGAGATTTGAAAAAATGACGGTGAAGGCGCAGGAAGCGCTGCAGCAGGCGAACGATGTGGCTGCACGCCACGAAAATCAACAAATTGAGCCGGTACATTTGCTTGCGGCGCTGGTGTCGCAGACGGACGGCGTGGTGCCGCCGCTGCTCGCACGGCTGGGAATTCGTACCGAAGCATTAACACAAGACATTGAGCGCGAGATTGCGCGCCTGCCGAAAGTGCAAGGCTTTGCGCAGCAACATATGGGCAAGCCGCTGAACAACGTTCTGGGGCGCGCGTTTGATGAAGCGGAGCGATTCAAGGACGAGTACGTCTCAACGGAACATCTTTTTCTGGCGCTTGCGGGAGAGGAACGTGATCCCGCGGGGCAGTTGCTGAAGCGGCAGGGCGCGACGCACGAAGCGATTTTGCAGGCCCTAACGAGCGTGCGCGGCACGCAACGCGTAACGTCGCAAAATCCTGAGGCGACCTACGCTTCTCTCGAAAAATACGCGCGCGATCTTACCGACTTGGCGCGGCGCGGAAAGCTCGATCCCGTAATTGGGCGCGACGAAGAAATTCGGCGTGTGATGCAAATCCTGGCGCGGCGTACGAAGAATAATCCTGTGTTAATCGGCGAACCTGGAGTGGGCAAGACAGCTATCGTCGAGGGGCTGGCGCAGCGCATTGTTTCCGGTGACGTGCCAGACGTGCTGAAAACCAAACGCCTTGTGGCGTTGGACTTGGCGGCGCTGGTGGCCGGTGCGAAATTCCGCGGAGAATTTGAAGAACGGTTGAAGGCGGTGTTGAAAGAAATTACGGAGGCGGAAGGGCAGATCATTCTGTTCATCGACGAACTGCATACGCTAGTGGGTGCAGGCGCTGCGGAAGGCTCGATGGACGCTTCCAACATACTGAAACCGGCGCTGGCCAGGGGCGAGCTGCGCGCAATTGGCGCGACGACTTTAAACGAATACAAAAAATACATTGAAAAAGATCCGGCGCTGGAACGGCGCTTTCAGCCCGTGCTCGTCAGCGAGCCAACAGTCGAAGACACCATCGCAATCTTACGGGGCTTGAAGGAACGCTACGAAGTTCATCACGGCGTGCGCATCAAAGACGCCGCTATTTTGGCGGCGGCAACGCTTTCCCACCGCTACATTTCCGATCGTTTTCTGCCGGACAAAGCGATTGATTTGATCGACGAGGCTGCCGCGAGCCTACGCATGCAGATCGATTCTCTGCCGGTTGAGATCGATGAGATTGAGCGGCGCATTCTGCAACTTGAAATCGAGCGACAGTCCCTTCTGAAAGAGAAGGACGCACATTCCAAGGAACGTCGTAACCAAATCGAAAAAGAACTGGCGAAGTTGAAAGAGGACTCAAGCGGCCGAAAGGCGCGCTGGCAGGCGGAAAAAGAAGCCATCATGAAAATCCGCAAGCTGAAAGAGCAAATCGATCAACTCAAGACGGAGGAACAGAAATTCGAGCGCGCCGGCGAGCTCGCCAAAGTCGCGGAAATCCGCTACGGCAAGATTGCCGCGGCTGAACAGGAATTGAAGAAAGCGGAGGAGCGGTTTGCGTCTGTGCAAAAAGATTCGCCCATGCTGAAGGAAGAAGTCGACGAAGAAGACATCGCCAAGCTGGTGAGCAAATGGACCGGAATTCCGGCAGGCCGTCTGCTCGAAGGGGAAGCGCAAAAGCTCGTGCACATGGAAGAGCGGCTGCGGCAGCGCGTGGTTGGGCAAGAGGAAGCGCTGGGGCGCGTTGCGAACGCCGTTCGCCGAAGCCGTGCTGGATTGTCTGATGCCAAGCGTCCGATCGGGTCTTTTATATTTCTCGGACCGACCGGCGTCGGTAAAACCGAGCTCGCGCGAGCGCTGGCGGAATTTCTCTTTGACGACGAAAAGCTCATGATTCGCATCGACATGAGCGAGTACATGGAAAAGCACAGCGTGTCGCGTCTGATCGGCGCCCCTCCGGGCTATGTCGGTTACGAAGAAGGCGGGCAGCTCACAGAGCAGGTTCGAAGGCACCCCTACTCGGTAATTTTGTTCGACGAAATCGAGAAGGCAAACCCGGACGTTTTCAACATCCTGCTGCAGATCCTCGAGGACGGTCGGCTGACCGACGGCAAAGGCCGGACAGTAGACTTCCGCAACACGGTAATGGTGATGACCAGCAACGTGGGCTCGACGGCGATCTTTGAGCTTTCAGAGAAAAATCCGGAGCGCGCGCGAAAAGAAGCGATGGATGCATTACGCGCGGCGTTTCGGCCGGAGTTCATCAACCGCATCGATGAGATTGTGATTTTCAATCCGCTGGGCAAGGAACAGCTTGGCCGCATCGTCGGGCTGCTCTTGAAGAATGTCGAGAAACTGCTGGCGGAACGGCAAATCACTCTGGAGCTTACCCGCGCTGCGGAAGAATTGCTGCTGCGGGAAGGCTATGACCCGGCATACGGAGCCCGGCCGCTGCGCCGAACCATTCAGCGGTTGATTCAGGATCCGTTGGCCATGCAAATTCTAGAAGGCAAAGTGCTGCCGGGCGATCACATTCGCGTGGATCGCGACGGCCAGAAAGACAAGATGCGCTTTGAACGCGCGAAGGCCAAACAACCGGCCGCAGCTGCAGGAGTCTAAGTCCTTGGAGAGGAAGTCTTGGATAGACTTCTCTCTAGAATTGCTATCGGTGGTACATACGGTGGCTGGGGTACGTATAAAGTATCGAGGGACGCTATGAGAGTTCTACGAACAACATTTCTGCTGGTGGCGCTAACGCTCTTCTTGATGATGATTGGCGGCGCCCTCGGCGGGCGAAACGGCATGACGATCGCCTTGGGGATCGCGATTTGCACCAATGCATTCGCCTATTTCTTCTCCGATAAGATCGCGCTGGCGTCGAGCGGAGCCAAGCCCGTCACTCGTGAACAATTGCCGCGGCTGTATGACGTGATGGAGCGACTGGCGGCTAAAGCAAACATCCCAGTGCCGAAGCTATATGTGGTGCCTGACCAAGCGCCGAACGCGTTTGCCACCGGCAGAAATCCGCGCCATGCGTCAGTAGCCGTGACACAAGGTCTGCTGGAATTGATGAATGACGATGAACTGGAAGGTGTCATCGCGCACGAACTGTCCCATGTCCGCAACTACGACATTTTGATTAGCTCCATAGCAGCAACGTTGGCGGGAGCCATCACCTGGATCGCGCATTGGGGCCTATGGTTCGGAGGCGGCGACGGCGAAGACCGGGAGCGCAGCGGCATAATTGTCCAGCTTGCGCTAATGATTCTCGCGCCGATAGCCGCGATGCTTTTGCAGCTGGCCCTCTCGCGCCAGCGTGAATATGCAGCGGACGCTACCGGAGCTCGCATGGTCGGCAACCAATTCGGCCTAATGAGCGCCTTGCAGAAGCTCGGCGCCTACAACCAACGGATCCCGACGACGGCAATCTCTCCCTCCACGTCGTCTTTGTGCATCGTTAAGCCCATGTTCGGCGGTGGTGGCATATCATCCCTATTTAGCACTCACCCGCCGCTGGAAAAGCGGATAGAAGCCCTGCGTGAAATGACCGTTGTCCCTAATCGCTAAGCCCTTTGCGGACGGATTCGGCCCAAATGTTGTATGCGTTGCGTAATCTTTCCCCGAAGGACTTAAACCGTTTCAGTGCTCAGTTTCCGGAGCGTTTCTAAACCATTGATATTTAGGCAATTAGGATTTTTGCACTTCGACGAGGCTTTGGTGAATCAAATGCAACGATTGTGGGCATGCCGGACATCGGCACGGGGCCACGGGGGGACCGTAGTCATGAGCTGTCGAGACACCATCCATTTGATTTGCTGGTACTTAGAGGGAAGACTCTCGCCGCAGGTTGCGAATGAGATCAAGCGGCATTTGGACACTTGCTCTGACTGCCACATGGTTTTGGACGCCGCGATGAGCACTTTGGACCGATATTTTACCCCGATCAAAGGCTCCGACGAAGAGCCTGCTCCCCAAGCAGCCTGATTAAAATCTCGTAAACATTTATTTTAGAATGACTTAATGGCAGGGCGAGTTGTCTCCGCTCAGCCTAATCCCCTTTCGAGACCCGCCTGCGAGCCATGGGTCTTTGGTCCTTTCAACAACAGCAAAAATTACAGAAGCGCGACCAACAGCGTAATCTTTACTGGTACTAGTACGTATAAACCTACCCCCTTGTTTTCCATTTCCTTCCGACAACTTCATGCATCCACTTGGTTTACGTGAGAACGGCGCAAGAATCCGCATTTGGCGCAAGGGGTGCACCTTTCCTAAGCGCACAGGGGAGAACCCCAAAGGAGAAGGAGTTTATGAGCGATTTTCAGGATCCTATTAACCACACCACTACCGGGACCCCACGTTGGGTGGGATTGGCCGTAGCCGTATTGGGCGGAGTTTCCTTGCTCGGTCTTGGAGTCGGCTGGAGCGCGTTGAACCACGCGAATAGCATCGAGCAATCCACGCAAGCCTCGGTGAAGCAGTCAAATGATGCCTTGGCCCAGCGGCTGGCGAAAGAAGATGAAACCAATCAGGCATTGCAGAGCGACCTGAAGGTCGTCACGGACAAGTTGAATCTGACGCAGGGCGAACTGATCGCCGCGCGTAAGCAAAACAAGAATGCGACGGCTGCCGTGGACCAGAAGGTTGAAGGATTGGCAACGTCTGTCAAAGCCGAACTCGCCAACAAGGCGAACTCGGGTGACGTGGACAAGCTCAACGGAGACGTCTCAGGCGTAAAGACCGACCTGGATGCCCAGAAGAATAATCTTCAAATGGCCCGCAGCGAGATGGGAACACTGATCGCGCGGAACCATGACGAAATCGACCAGCTGCGCCGTATGGGACAACGCGACTACTTTGAGTTCACAGTAACGCGCAAAGGCGGAAACCAGAAGGTCGGCACGATTCAGGTCGAGCTGAAAGACACGAACACCAAAAAGAACCAATACACGATCAACGTGTTGGCAGATGACAAGAACTTTGAGAAGAAAAACCGCTCCGTAAACGAACCGATTTTCTTCTATACGGGCGGAACCCGCGCAGCGCTCGAACTGGTCGTCAACAAGGTTTCGAAGACCACGGCGTCAGGTTACCTGAGCGTTCCGAAAGCACCCGATACGACGGCAGCCAGCAATTCGGGATCGGGACAATAAAAGGTTCGCCACTCACAACACAGTTGTAAATTCTTGAGAGTAGAGGCAAAGGGAGGGTTCCAGAGACCCTCCCTTTTTTTCTTGCGATGACATCCAACAATTTCCTTCGCGCGTACAATGGGAAGAGCATATCTAGACGGGTAACAGGGATTGTGCCAAGCTGATGCTCGCCCGGCCGATGATCAAACGCGGTGCAATTTTCTTGAGGGAGAACGAAATGAAGATACGATTTACAGCGGTACTGGCGGCCACACTCTTCGCAGCAGGATTGACGATGGCTGCGGACGGAACCTGGACCGGCTATATTTCCGACAGCAACTGCGGAGCAAAAGGCGCAAATGATAATGCGCGCGAGTGCACCATCAAATGCGTGAAAGGCGGCGCAAAATACGTGTTCGTCAATGACGCGGACAAGAAAGTATACGTTGTGGACGCACAGGACAAAGTGGCGGACCACGCCGGGCATCATGTCATCGTAAAAGGCACGGTCGATGGTGGCACTCTAAAGCTCGAAAGCATCGAGATGGCGCCGGCCAGCGGCAAGTAAGAGTTTCCAATACAGAATTCTCTCGACGGGCGGGGCTTCGGCCTCGCCCGTTTGTTTTGCCGGTTTTGCCTTTACGCATTTTTGATTTTTGAAAGATCGCTGGATTCCGCTACGATACAACCTGAACTATGGGGACAACTTTATTGCACGCCGGACGAGTCCTGACTCCGACGGCGCTAATTACTGACGCAGGTATTCTGATCCGCGAGGGCGTGATCGAGGAGCTCGGGCTCCGGGAGGGAATGCGGCTGCCCGACGGCGCTCAGGAAATCTCCGCGACCGATAAGACTGCAATTCCCGGCTTTGTGGATGTGCATATCCATGGCGCTGGCGGGCGCGACGTCATGGAAGGCAGCGCGGAAGCACTCGCTGGAGTGACAAAAACAGTTGCGCGGCATGGGACAACCTCGTTCGTGGCCACTACCGTGACCGCAAGTCCCGAGGACACGATTCGAAGCGTTGAAGGAATCGCGCACTACATTTCGCAGCAGCACGAAACCGACGACACGCGGGCGGAAGTGCTGGGAATTCATTTTGAGGGCCCGTTTCTCAGTCCGGCGCGGCGAGGAGTGCATCCGACAGAGTGGCTGAAGCTGCCCTCGGCAGAACTTCTCGAGAAATTTTTGCAGGCAGCGGCGGGGAACGCACAGATTTTGACGCTTGCGCCCGAACTACTCGGCGCCATGCCGTGTATAGACGCAGCGCGGAACGCGGGAATGGTCGTCGCCATGGGCCACACGGATGCGACTTACGAGCAAGCCCGTGCGGCGATTGCGCATGGCGTTCGGCATGCGGTGCATGTCTACAACGCCATGCGGCCATTTTCTCATCGCGACAGCGGCGTAATTGGCGCGGTGCTTACCTCGCCAGAAGTGACCGCCGAGCTGATTGCAGATGGGGTGCACGTCGAAGAAACAGCGATGAAAGTGCTGCTGCAGGCCAAAGGGCCCGAACGGATGATTTTGGTCAGCGACGGCACCTCGGCTACTGGAATGCCCGACGGAAAGTACATGCTTGGAAAGTTGGAAGTTACCGTGAGCGGAGGAATTTGCCGCAATTTGGAAGGAAAGCTGGCGGGCAGCACGCTGACTCTGGATAGGGCGCTGAGAAATATTGTTGGTTTGGGAATTCCGCTCGCAGACGCGGTGCGCATGCTGACATTGAACCCAGCGACGCTTCTTGGAATCGAGTTCAAAAAAGGTGCGCTGCGGGTTGGGGCGGATGCGGATATCGTACTTCTGGATGAGGGGCTGCAACTTACCAATGTTTGGGTGCGCGGATCAGCAGTGGAGTAAACCCAGCCAAGTGGAGGCACTCAAACTTGGCCAGAACATCGGTGCAAAGAAAAAACTTGGGAAGATTAAGGATTTAGCGGGATGTTGAGATTTTCGGCCAATACTTCTGCGTCGAAGGGACTGCACGCAAAATAGCGTCCGCCGATTTCCAGAGTTGGAACCTTGCGCCTACCGTTGTTGGCCTTAATGACGATTTCCTCCGCGGACGGATCTTTCTCGATATCTACCTCACGAAATTCCACGCCGCGTTCCTTCAGAAATGTTTTTGCGCGCCGGCAGTCCGGGCACCACATGGTGCTGTACATCGTGATCGGTTCCATAATTTGTCTCTGCGTATTAGATGTCGCGGGAGAGGTTCGGTCGCAAAGCAAATACGTTCCGAATGCCTAATACATTAAGGAGCTTGCACGATCGCTGTGCGTCGTCTCGTTGCGTACTCACCAACCTTGATGCGGATGAGAGCCCGTTGCAGCGCGGCGCTCGCACGAGCCCAATCGATATCTGGATCACTCGCGGCAATACGTGCCTGCGCCCTTTCTAGAGCTTGCTTGGCACGCTCGACGTCAATTTCTTCGGCAAGCTCCGCCGTCTCTGCTAGCACAGTTACACGATCGGTGAGCACTTCTGCGAATCCGCGAATAATGGCCAGATGCTCTTCTTCCTTGCCGCCAACATCGCGGAATCTCAATTCCCCGATACCAAGCTCGGTAATCAGAGGCGCATGTCCCGGCAAAATGCCAAGCTCGCCGTCGGCGCCGGGCAATACAACTTCCACCACGCTTTCGCGCAGCAATTGGCGCTCCGGTGTGACGATGACCAGCTCGATGGAGTCGGGAAGCATCTACTTTATTATGCGCTCGCCTTCATTTTCTCTGCCTTCGCCAAAGCTTCATCAATCGTGCCCACCATGTAGAACGCCTGCTCCGGAATGTCGTCGTACTTGCCTTCGACGATTTCCTTGAAGCTGCGCACAGTATCCGCAATCTTGACGAACTTGCCTTCGAGGCCCGTAAATTGCGCCGCCACGAACATGGGCTGCGAAAGAAATTTTTCAATTTTGCGCGCGCGCGCCACAGTGCGCTTGTCTTCGTCGGAAAGTTCCTCGATACCCAAAATGGCGATAATGTCCTGAAGATCTTTGTAGCGCTGGAGGATGGATTTCACGCCGCGCGCGACGGCGTAGTGTTCCGCACCAACGATGCGCGGATCGAGAATGCGCGAGTAACTGGCCAGCGGATCAACGGCGGGATAAATTCCACGCTCGACGATCTGGCGGCTCAGGTTCGTGGTGGCGTCCAAGTGCGTAAACGTCGCGGCCGGAGCCGGATCCGTATAGTCGTCGGCTGGAACGTAGATGGCCTGCACGGAAGTAATAGATCCTGATTTCGTCGAGGTGATGCGCTCCTGCAACTCGCCAATTTCCGTGTTGAGGTTTGGCTGGTAACCGACGGCGGAAGGCATGCGGCCGAGAAGCGCCGAGACTTCCGATCCGGCCTGAACGAAACGGAAAATGTTGTCGATGAAAAGTAGAACGTCGAGATGCTCTTCATCGCGGAAATATTCCGCGACAGTGAGTCCGGTAAGGCCAACTCGAAGACGTGCACCGGGCGGTTCAGTCATCTGGCCGTAAATCAAAGCCGCGCGTGACTTCTCCGAATTTCCCGGGACCACAACGCCGGCTTCCTGGAATTCCAGCCAAAGGTCGTTTCCTTCGCGCGTGCGTTCGCCGACGCCCGCAAACACAGACACGCCACCGTGCTGCATCGCAACGTTGTTAATCAATTCCTGAATCAGCACAGTCTTGCCAACGCCGGCGCCGCCGAACAATCCGATTTTTCCGCCCTTCAAGAAGGGCTGAATCAAGTCAATAACTTTGATTCCCGTCTCGAACATTTCGAGATTCGTCGACTGATCGACAAGCAACGGTGCAGGCCGATGAATCGGATAGTTGGTCTTGCTGACGAGCGGCCCAAGCTGATCAACCGGTTTCCCCAAAACGTTCATCACGCGGCCCAGCGTTGGCCGGCCCACAGGAACAGTAATTCCCGATCCCGTATCGAAGGCCTTCATGCCACGAACAAGCCCTTCCGTCGGTTCCATGGCAACCGCACGCACGCGCCCTTCACCAAGATGCTGCTGCACTTCGGCCGTCACGTCGATAGGCTCCGGCACGTTGAAGCCCTCGCTCGTAATGCGCACGGCATTATAAATGGCTGGCAAATGTCCAGACTCAAACTGAACGTCTAGCACCGGCCCAATCACCTGCACGATGTGTCCGACGGCTGCGTATTTCTCTGCCATGCTTTCTCCTAAGCGCCGTACGAGGCGCCGCTGACAATTTCAATAATCTCTTTCGTAATTGCCGCCTGGCGTACTTTGTTCATGTGCAGCGTGCGCGCTTCAATCACATCGCCGGCGTTTTTCGTCGCCGCTTCCATCGCCGTCATGCGCGCCGCATATTCTGCCGCGGACGATTCCAGCATCGCGCGAAGCACCTGTGTCTCGATGTAACGCGGCAGCAATTTTCCCAGCAATTGCTCTTCGGGTTGCTCGTAGATGTAGTCGATCTGGCCGGATTCTTTTTCCGACGCCGTTTCTTCTTCTTCGCGAATGGCTTCCACGGGCAGCAGCTTTTCCACTTTCAAGTCTGCGACCATCACGCTCTTAAATTCACTAAAGACAATGTAAACCGCGTCGATCTCTTCTTTCGCGTACAACTCCGTCACCAGTCCGGCTATTTCGCGGGCCGTTGCAAACTTGACGCGCGCCAGAACGTTTACGTATTCGCCGGCAAACTGGAACCCAGCACGCTTAAGCGTGTCCCGGCTTTTCTTGCCCACAGGCACGACCGTGATCTTCTTATCCTTGTTCGCACGGAAAAACTCGTTCGCCCTTCTCAGGATATTCGCGTTGAAAGCTCCGGCTAGGCCTCGTTCACCGGCAAGCACCAGCACAAGGACCCGTTTCTCCGGCCGGTGCGCGAGCAAAGGATGTTGCGGTTCATCGATGCGCGACATAGTCGAGCGCAGCACCCGCACCAATTCCTGCGCGTACGGCCGCGCCGCCATCGCCGCCTCCTGCGCCTTGCGCAGGTAGGCCGCGGAGATGAACTTCATCGCGCGCGTGATCTGCTGGGTATTCTTCACCGAGCGAATACTGCGCCGGAAATCGAGAAGTGTGGGCATCGTTAGTAGTTACGAGTTCATTCCTACTTCGCTGCCGCGCCAAGAGCTGCGGTGAAGCTTTCCTTGAAAGTGTCGACTGCCTTCTTGATTTCTGCTCTGATGCCGTCGTCGAGAGCCTTCTTCTCCGCGATATTTTTCAGGATCGCCGGATTGGTGGTTTCCACATACCGCAGAAACTCTTTCTCGAAGCGGCTCACTTCCGGAACGGGAATGCTGTCGACGGCGCCGCTGGTCGCCACATAAATGCTTAGCACCTGTTTTTCCACGGACAGCGGAACGTATTGATCCTGCTTCAAGGTTTCCGTGAGTCGCTGGCCGCGCGCAAGTTGACCCTGCGTCACTTTATCCAACTGATCGGCGCCAAACTGCGCAAACGCCGCCAGTTCGCGGTACTGCGCCATGTCCAAACGCAGAGTTCCCGCCACTTGCCGCATGGCCTTGATCTGCGCGTTACCACCGACGCGGCTTACAGAAATACCTACGTTAATCGCCGGACGAATGCCCGCGTTGAAAAGGTCGGCTTCGAGGTAAATCTGACCGTCAGTGATGGAAATAACGTTGGTCGGGATGTACGCCGAGACGTCGCCAGCCTGCGTTTCAATAACTGGCAGCGAAGTGAGCGACCCTGCGCCGAGCTTATCGTTTAGTTTCGCGGCGCGTTCCAGCAAGCGCGAGTGGAGATAAAACACATCTCCTGGGAACGCCTCGCGTCCTGGCGGACGGCGTAACAGCAAGGAAATTTCGCGGTAGGCCTGCGCATGCTTTGAAAGATCGTCGTAGAAGGTGATGGCGTGGCGTTTCGTATCCCGAAAATATTCGCCCATCGCGCACGCCGCGTACGGTGCAATGTATTGCAGTGAGGCAGGTTCGGCAGCGGAAGACGCAACGATAATCGTGTACTCCATCGCGCCCGCATCTGTCAGCGTTTTTACGACTTGCGCGATCGTCGAGCGCTTCTGCCCGATTCCGCAATAAATGCAAGTAACGTCGCCGCCTTTTTGATTGATGATCGTGTCCAGAATCACGGCGGTCTTGCCTGTCTGGCGGTCGCCGATGATCAACTCGCGCTGGCCGCGCCCGATAGGAATCATCGCGTCAATCGCTTTGATACCGGTTTGCAATGGCTCGCGCACGGGCTGACGGTCCAAAACGCCCGGAGCGATGCGCTCCAGCGGATTCCGTTGCTTTGACGTGATCGGCCCTTTGCCGTCAATGGCCTCGCCTAGCGGATTTACAACGCGCCCAATCAGCGATTCGCCCACTGGCACGGACATAATGGTGTTCGTGCGCTTGACGACATCGCCTTCCTTCAGCAGCTGAGACTCGCCCAGAAGCACAACGCCGACTTCTTCCTCTTCCAGGTTCAGCGCAATGCCGAAAACATCATGCGGAAACGAAAGCATTTCTCCGGCCATGACTTTTTCGAGCCCATGAACGCGCGCGATTCCGTCGCCGACACTGATGATCGCTCCGACTTCGTCGACCGAAACCGTCTGCTCGTAGTTCTCAATCTGCTCGCGCAGAATCTTGCTGATTTCATCTGCCTTGATGTTCGCCATGCCTGCTCCTGAATTCTATTCCGCTACTCCGCTGCGAGACGCGCGCGCATTTCGTTCAAACTATTGCGCACCGAACCGTCGTAGATCGTATCGCCAACGCGGACAACCGCGCCGCCCAGCAACGACGGGTCCAGCGAATACTTTGCCTGGATTTTCTTCCCGGTAAGACGCTCGAGCGTTTGTGAAAATTTCTTTTTTTGCGCGGTGCTCAGCTCGATGACGGAGGAAATCTCCGCCTCGGCGGTACCTTGCCGCTGCCGGATAACATCCTCAAAAGTAATGAGGATTTCCGGAAGGATGTGCGTGCGCTGATGATCTGCAATGACAAAAAGAAAATTGCGAATGATCTTTCCTGCACCGATGCGCGCTGCGATTTTCTCAATCACGCCATGCTTCGCCTCGCGCGGCACACCGGGGCTCGTCAGAAAATTCCGCAGCTCGCTAGACACCTCAAAAGCAGTTGCAAAATCGCTCAATTGTTTGAGGGCCGCGTCGGCCGCTCCCTGCGCGAGTGCGACATCTGCGAGCGCATTAGCGTATTGGAGGCTGGCGGACTTCAATTCGGCCTTCCTTCGAGACTTTTCACGAACATATCCACAAGCGATTCCTGTGCCGCCGGCGTCAACTGCTTGGCAAGCAGGGTCTCCGCCCCGTCAACGGCAAGCGCGGCCGCCAGCGCCTTCAGTTCCAGGCGCGCGGCACGCCCCGCAGCTTCAATTTCCGCCTGAGCGGCGACGCCAACTTTCTTCGCGTCGCTCTGCGCCAGCGCGCGGATGCGCTCGGCTTCCTCGGCAGTTTCGCGTTTTGCGGTGGCCTCGAGCGAGGCGATTTCTTGCTTCAGATTCGCTAGCTTAGCCTCTGCCTCGCGAACCTGGCGTTCTGCTTCTTCTCGCGCTGCAGTTGCCTTCGTAATTGCTGAACTGATCTTGTCCGCGTTACCGCGGAACCACGCAGGCAATTTCTTCGCAAACAGCCAAATCAAAGCCGCGGCCACGATCGCGAAATTGATCCACTTGAAGATTTCGCTCGTGCGTTCCGTTGCCGAGCTCCCGCCTTCTTCCGCTGCATGCGCACTGAGAACGACGCAGAAGAAGAGGGCAACCAAACTTGAGATAACACACAGTCGCCCGGCTTGCCAAATTTTGTTTTGTTTCGCCGAGATGTGCCTCATCGGGCCTCTCTAGTGGAGCTGCCAGGGCGGGGCGGCGACTGCAAAATGCGCCGGGCAATTTCGGCAGAAAGTTGCGAGACGGTTGTTTCGATTTCGCGGCGCGCCGCTGCCAGTTCGCCGGCGATGCGCTCTTTGCCTGCGGCAACCTGCGCGGTAGCCGCCGCGCGAGCGTCCTTGATCACTGCAGCGCGTTCATCCAGAACCTTTTTGCGCTCAACTTCCTGCTGGGCGTACACCTGTCCGCGGGCCTGCTTCAGAGCGTCCTGGTACTGCTTGGCCTTCTCGATGGCGGCTGCCTGCGCCAGCTCGGCGGCTTTCTGCGCGCCCACGGTGCGAGCATCGCGCTCGGCCATCGCCGCAAGCAGCGGCTTAAAGAAAATCGCCCGTAAGATGAAGTAAAAAAGGAGGATGATCAGGACTGTAGGCACAGCCTGAAGGAAGAGTTCTCCCAGTTGGTGAACAATTTCTTGCATTAAGTTGAGTAGCCTAACACTCGCTTTGGGGCCACGGACCGGCCACCGGATTGGCAGCCGCGCCGCGCCCCCCTACCCGGAAAGGGGCTATACGGTGGGCCTGTCGCTGCCTGAATAAACAGTATTTTATAACATCCGGTGCGGGTTTGCGTCAATCAGGGTGGCTAAAGGCAATTCTTCGAGTCCTTCGCCTTTCTCGGGCGGTTGCTCGTTTAATTTCAAGCCTCACGTCGACTCTTTCTTCCCTTTGCGGCTCATTCTACCGGCGCCATGCTCCTGAAATTCCGGCCGCGCGTGCGCTTTCCAAAACGAGTTCACTGCTCCCTCCGCCAGCCACTCGCGATCCACGCTCGACCCAAAAATGTGCCGGTACATCATCGGCCCCAAAAGCAGCGCAACACCTAGTTCCTCGTCCAATACGACCGGAAGTACCCCACGGTTCACACCGCGTCGCAGCAATTTTCGCAAAAAATCGCGCGATCGTTCCATCACTCGCGCTCTCCAGGCTCGCCCAAACTGTTCGTTTCTCGCCGAATAGGCAATGAGATGTGGCATCAACCGTTTCTGAATGGCCGCTTTCTTTGGGGACGGCTCATATTTCAAAAACGCTTTCAGGTCCTCTCGCAAATCGCCCGAGTCGAGTTCTGGCGGTCCTTCGTCGAGTTCATGAACATGCACCAAAACTTCGAGGCATAGTGCATCCTTGTCCGCCCAATGCTTGTAGACAGTTGCTTTGCTGACGCCCGACGCAGCCGCAATGGCATCCACGCTCGTTGCATCGATTCCGCGTTCGGCAAACAGTTTCGTCGCCGCTTCCAGAACCTTATGGTGCGCGCGTTGGCTGAGCCCTCGAGGCATCTTCCTAAATCTCGATCTTCGAAAAGCGCCATGCCCCCAGACAGATAAATGCCGCGGCCACGCATAGGAGAACCAAAGCATCCGTGTACATGCTGAAATGGCTGACTCCTATTAACGCCGAACGCAATCCATCGACACCATAGGTGAGCGGATCGAGGTGGGTGATGATCGATAGCGCTTTTGGCAAATTGTTCAGCGGAAACAGCGCACCGGATAAAAAGAAAATCGGAAGCACCAGAAAATTCATGATCAATTGGAATCCCTGCATGTCTTGCAAGCTCGATCCGATCGCCGTTCCCAGCGCCGCGAAAACGGACGCGATCAGCCCCATGAAAACAAACCCGAGCGGCACGGCCAGCAAACTAACCGGCCGGAACCCCGCAATGACGCACACCACGAAGATCAGCGTTCCCTGAATCAATGCCACCGTAGTCCCGCCCAGCGTTCTCCCAATCATCACTTGGATGCGCGGCACGGGCGCAACAAGCGTTTCTTTTAGAAATCCAAATTGCCGGTCCCACAGCAGCGCAATCCCGGAAAACACGGAAGTAAATAGCACCGTCATCCCGATTACCCCTGGCGCCATGAACTGCAGATAGCTTCCGCCACCTGCCTTCTGAAACACCGGTCCCAACCCGAATCCCAGCACCAGCAAATACAGCAATGGCTGGCCCAACGATGCAATGATTTGCGTTCTCGACCTCGAATATTTCTTTAGTTCGCGCAACCACAAGATGTAAATGGCGCTCATCTCTTATCTCCTCAACATTTTTGCGATTTGGCGCAGTTGGTCCGTTGCTCCCGCGCTTTCGTCCCGAATGGTTGTCCCGGTCAGCGCCAGAAACGCTCCTTCCAGAGATTCCGTGCTCGTTTGCTGCTTCAGTTCCTGCGAAGTCCCCATCGCCACGATGCGCCCGTGATCGATCACCGCAATCCGTTGCGCCACGCGGTCCGCTTCATCCATATAATGCGTCGTCAGAAAAACCGTCACGCTTTCCGTTTCGTTTAGGTGTTTCACGTGCGTCCACAATTGGTTGCGGCTCTGCGGGTCAAGCCCGAGCGTGGGTTCGTCCAGGAACAATATCTTCGGTGTGTGCAGAAATCCCCGCGCGATTTCCAGGCGCCGTTTCATTCCTCCAGAATATTGTTTCACCAACGTGTCTCGCCGGTCCCACAATTCAAAAAGTTTTAGTAGTGTCTCGATGCGCTCCTTTCGAATCTTGCTCGGAACGTGGTAAAGCACGCCGTGCAGGTTCATATTTTCCCAGCCCGTCAAATCCTGATCGAGACTCGGATCCTGAAACACGATCCCGAAGGATTGCCGTGCCTCATGATGTCTCTTAACCGGATCCAATCCATTCAGGAAGACCGTGCCGCTTGTCGGCTTCAAAAGCGTCGTGAGCACCTTGATGGTCGTGGTCTTGCCGGCTCCGTTTGGTCCAAGAAACGCAAAAATCTCGCCCTTCTTCACATCAAAAGACACATCGTTCACCGCTGCCAAGTCTCCGAACTTCTTCACCAAATTTTCCACGCGAATCATGCTGCTCTCCATGGACTCACTCCTCCTTCGCCCCAATGGAATACGCTGTTTCCGCTCATGCATTAGGAATGGAATCGGCATACTAAACGGTTTAGTTTAGTATGTCAACAAATTCTTCGGGCGCTATTCTGCTGTTTCTTGCGGATTCGGCTAGTTCGCGTTAATGCGCGACGGGTGTAGTTGGTTCGCTAGTCTTTCCGGCCTTCTCGGCGTTCGCAGCCACCCAGACTTCGTGAATGGCCGCGACGATCGTATCCGGCCGCTCAAACGGGATCATGTGAGTGCTATCGGGAACCATGATTCTCTTTCCCTGCGTGGAAAGATGGGATTCTTTGACTTGCAAATCATTGACCCAGACCTCATGGAAGTCGTCGAACTCCTTTTTTGGAAAACCGGCGGGCAACTGCGACGCGTCCGCCGATTTACCCGCGGTCAGCACAACGAGTGGTTTATCTCCCAAATTGCCGGCAGCGCGGACCTCATTCGCGCTCTCCGCAAATAACCCCAATTCCGAAGCGCTCGCATCAATAAATTTCGGCTGCATCTGCAGATAGAGCATTTCTTGCCCAAACTCCTTCGAAACCCCCGGAGCTTCCCCCTGGTTGCGCTGAGAGAATCGCGCGATGCCAAAGCGGATCAGCAGCGGTGCAACCATTTTCTGCCACTTGAGCTGTTCCATCGTTTTTTTCATGAACGCTTGAAGTGCTGGGGTCATGCGGTCGTTTTGATCTTCGTGCGATGCATCCACCAAAACCATTCCCGCGACATCATTTGGGTATTGTCCGTTGTAGACACGTACGTTGTAGCCTCCAAACGAGTGTCCCACCAAAATGTAGGCCCCTTTTTCGCCAGCTGCTTCGAGCAATGCGTGCAGCTCTTTCACAATCTGCATGCTTGTTCGTGGCGCAGAGCTTGCGCCGCTCCAGCCGTATCCCGCGCGGTCATAGGAACAAACGCGCGTGAATTTGGCGACTTCTGTCTGTACGGGATTCCATCCGACGGCGGGAACACCAAGCCCGCTATCCAAAATAACCGTCGGACTTCCTTGTCCCCGGCAATCGATGCTCAAACTCAGGTTGTCAAACGCCGGACCAAGCGAAACGGATTTGCCCTGTTGCGGAAATCTGCGCGCGTCCGCCCTGTTTCCAAGTGCCTGATAGCACGCGCCCACAACGGCAGCGGTAATGACGAGCACAAGAAGACCAAGTAATACTCGGCCAATCCAGCGCTTCACGCGCCCTTTACGGCGTGGCGTGCTTGTTGCAGTCTCGTTTTCCAAGGAGTTCTCCTCGCGTGAAACATTTGATGCAATTTCGATAGGCGGATATTAGACCTCTCGATGCGGGGCGTCAACGAATGGGGAAGACTGGTGCGGGCACTGCGAAACGCGGAACACTAAACGACTCACGAAACACCTGTGCGGTTTGACGAAAGAGGCCGAGTCCTCACGGATTTGGTGCCGCGGCGTTCGCAGGCACGGGCTCGTAGACGTACCGGATGTCGAGCGGCGTATTCGACCGGCCCATCGTAAGGCGAATCGTTTCAAAAAGTTGCGTACCGTCGGAAGACAATTCGAAAGTACGGCTCATCTTGCCCCCGTGCGGACTCTTCTCGTCCGTGACCAACTGCGACCCGTCCCAATGCGCCGCAACCTCTTGCGGAGTCTCGTCCTTTGAATCCGGTTTCTGAATCTTTCTGCCATCGGTGAAAAGCGCTTGCTTGCGGTTCTGATCGTCGGTGAGATCGACTTCCGGATTCTTCGAATCTTTTTGTGCTAGCGTCAAGGAATTTGCAGGCGAGATCTCGTTCTGCGTGCGCAGGCGTTCCTCATCGCTCTCTCCGCCTCGGTTCCCGGGGTGGCCACCGATAGGAAACCCGGCAATGCTCACGCCGCTGCTGCCTCTCGATCCGCTTCCTCTGCTTGAGCTCGCGTCCTGCATCTTCTTCCGCGGGTCATCGCTCTCGTCCAGGTTAAGTTTCCATTGCCCAAAGATAGATGTCCGAGTTTCAGGCCGCGGCTGCACATTTTGCGGGCTCTCCGCCGAAGCCGGAGAAGCCTGCGGCTGAGCCGCCGGCAAAGGACCAGCAGGCGCCTGCGCGCGAATCGAGCAAGGAATCACTGCTGCGGCGATGCACAAAATTCCGAGAGCTGGAAAAATGGATGAGACACGCAACTTCATATTGGCCCCCTGCTCATATAAATGATTCCCCCCGCAAGATGCGAAAGTTCCGCCGAGTGCCTCCTGCGTGGCCACACCTCCAACTCGCGCAGAAGGAAACACATCAGGACGAAACCTCAAGCAGGTGGCAGCCAATCGTTCAATGCCAGCATGCCCGGCAAAAGAGCAAGCGCGCCAAGTTCGCGGAATTGCGCGGCGCGTTTGCGGTACTCAAACGTGCCCTCCGGCAAGATGGCCATGAAGGGAACGCGCGCGTCCCGAGCTGCCAGCGCATCGTCAATGTTGTCTCCAACGTAAAGCGCCGTCGCAGGGTCGCGCCGCCCAAGAATTTTCAGCAAGCCATCGGGAAAAGGTTTTTTCCGCTTCACATCATTCATGGTGACGACCGTGCGAAAATGCCACGCCGCGGCCCACCGGTCAAATGTGTACGCGAACTCCTTGCGCGTGCGCCCCGTGAATAAATTAAGTTCAAACCGCCGCCCCCAGCGCTCGATTTGCCCCGGCTTAACAACAAATCGTTCCTTGCTCACATTTCCGGGCTTTCCGTCTTTGCCCCAGTAAAACTGCTGAAACGCATCGCGTGCTTCTTCATACGTTGTAGGGCGGCCCAGCGCTGTGGCCCAATTTGAAACCATTTTCCAATCGTCATTGTTTCCTGGTTTGCTTTTCCACCTGTGCAGTTCCGGCCAAGTCACACGCTTGCCGGTCAAATAACGCATCGTCTCCAGCCCAGACAGCCAGAACGAGCGGCGCACGTCCACCAACACGCCGTCCACATCAAATATGAGGATTTTCGGAAGTGCGATTGTTTTCGAAGCGGCCACTCAAGAATTGGAGCAGAAAATTTCCTCTACAGCAACGTGCTGCGTTCATTTGCCGCCCGGGCAAAATGATCGAAAGCAAAACGCTGGATAAACAGTTCCCGCTCAGGCCTTCGCATGCGAAAGAAGAAGGGTATCCCCATCAGCTTCATACTCTGGGCATCGCGGGTTCCGTGACGCTTCGCGCTTCAAGGCGGCGCGCCACGTAAATCTCAAGAAGTTGGTCCAGCTCCTGCGGACGAATCGGTTTGCTGAGATAACCATCCATCCCACCCGCCATACATTTCTCGCGATCTCCTTTCATGGCATGCGCCGTCAAAGCGACTACCGGCTGGTGGCGTCCGTTGCTTTTTTCTTTTTCTCGAATGGCTGCCGTCGCTTCGAGCCCGTCCATCTCGGGCATTTGTACATCCATCAAAACAAGGTCAAAACTTTCCTTTTCCAACGCCTGCAGCGCTTCCAACCCCGTGCCCGCCACGACAACTCGGTGTCCTCGCTTCTCCAGCAGACGCACCACCAAGCGCTGATTAACCAGATTGTCTTCCGCAAGCAACACGCTCAAATACGCATCCGGCTCGCGTGCGTCTTGCAAGGAGAAACGCGTAATCAAAGGAATAGCGCCGTCGTGTTCACGGGCTCCGAGCACGCGCGCGACGGCCTCGCGCAATTCGGATTGCCGGATGGGCTTTAACAAATACGCGGAGACTCCCAACTCCTGGCAGCGCGCCGCGTCTCCGCGATGGCCGGCCGAGGTGAGCATCATGATCGTGGCCGTGGCCAATTCTGGCTTGTGCCGGATTTGTTCGACCAGCGCGAAGCCGTCCATATCCGGCATGTGCATGTCCGTCAAAATCAGGTTATAGGGTTCGCCCTCTTCGCGGGCCGCAGACAACTGCGCCAGCGCTGCGGCGCCTCCATTCACGGACGTCGGCTTCATTAGCCAGCGCGTCAGCATCCCTTCAAGAATCCGGCAGTTAGTGCGGTTGTCGTCCACGACGAGGACCCTTACGCCGCGTAAGATCTCCGGCGGGGCGATCGTTCCCAATCTAATTTCTTTGGCGTCCGCCACTCCCAACCGAACCGTGAAGTGAAATTGGCTTCCACTGCCCATTTCGCTCTCCATCCAAATCTTCCCGCCCATCATTCGCACCAGCCTAGTGGAAATGGTCAGTCCCAGCCCGGTTCCTCCGTATTTTCGTGTTGTCGAGGTGTCCGCCTGCGAAAACGGGTCAAAAATGGATTCTCGCTTGTCCTCAGGAATTCCGATCCCTGAGTCCGCTACCGTAAATTGACAGACACATTCCGAGCCCTCTCTCGACTCGAGTTGGACTTTTATCGCTACCTCGCCAACGTCCGTGAATTTGATCGCGTTGCCCACCAGGTTAACGACTATCTGCCGCAGCCGGCTGGAATCTCCGCGCACTATTTCTGGCACTCCCGGCGCTACTTCGCAAAGCAGCTCAAGTCCCTTTTCGTCCGCTCGCAGCGCCAGCGTTTTCAGCGTGGTTTCCAGACTCTCCCGCAAATTGAAATCGATATTCTCGAGATCGATCTTTCCCGCCTCTATCTTCGAAAAGTCGAGAATATCGTTGATGACTGTGAGCAGCGAATCTCCCGACATCTTCACCGTCTCCAAATACTCGCGCTGCTCCGCAGTGAGCTCTGTATCGAGCGCCAAATCCGTCATTCCCATCACGCCATTTAGCGGCGTGCGAATCTCGTGGCTCATGTTGGCTAGAAACTCGCTCTTCGCCCGGCTGGCTGCCTCCGCAGCTTCCGTGGCCTTTTGCATTTCCTCTTGTGTCTTCTTGAGATGAGTGATGTCGCGACCGATGCCGGCAACTCCCGTAACCCGGCCGTTCTTGTCGTAGAGGGGGACTTTGGTGGTCAGTAGCCAGATTCTATTCCCATCGGCGTCGAACCCCTGTTCCTCCCGATTGAACAGCGGTTGCTTGGTGCGAATCACGTTTTGCTCATCCTGGTAATAGGCATCTGCAAGCTCCTTGGGGTAGAAATCGAAGTCAGTCTTGTGGAGAAGTTCCTCCGAACTCTTCACACCCATCGAACCGGCCAACGAGGCATTGGCCACTACGAAGCGACTTTGAGCATCTTTCACGTACATAAAGTCAGGCACGTTATCGATCAAAGCGCGCAAGACTCTTCGTTCTTCCGAGAGGGTTTCTTCAGCCCTCATTCGTTCATTGACCTCCAATTGCAACTCACGAGTCCGAGCCTCTACACGGACTTCCAGCTCGCTCTTTGCACCTTGCAGTGCCGAGTCGCGCTCTTGAATTCTCTCCAGCATTTGGTTGAAGGAGCCGATGAGCGCTCCCACTTCATCCTCACCGCGAGGCACAGCGCGAACAGCGTAGTCCTCGTTCGTTGTAACTCGCGTTGCAATCTGCGCCAGATGCAGAATGGGTTCGGTGATCAGCCGCAGGAGTCTCGATGAAATTATGTAGGTAACCAGGATGGAAATCAGAATCACAAGGACGGAAATTTGCGTGTATTGCCTGATCTTCGCCTGAAGAGCGCCGAGGTCCGAGAGGATGGCAATGGTGCCTGCCTTCTCGCCTCCCAGCAAAACGGTTCGGTAGAGTGTAAGGGAATCCTTCTGAAACACCGCCTGGTCGTCGCGACGGCCGGGCATCACAAACGCCGAGTCAATCCCATCGCGCCTGTATTCCGCGAAAATCGCTCCATGGCTGTCATACAGGCGCGCGGCTACAATGTGGCGCTCTGCGCGTAGCGCTCCCAGCATATCCTGGGCGGATTTTCGATCGTTGAATGCCAGTGACGCTGCGGTGTTTGCCCCCAGAGTATCCGCAAGAACTGAGAGCTCACCGGTCATAGCCGCGCGGAAACTCGTTCTTTCGTAAAGGTCAAAGATCAGGCACGCCAGGCTTAGTCCCAGGAGACTTGTGCACACGATGACGAAGGTCAGTTTCCTTTGGATCGAAGAGTTTTTGAAAAGCGCCATTTCACGTCCCTTTTGGGCCTCCAATGACTGTTTTAGCTAGAGTCAGAAGTCTTGCGCTGATCTTCAATTTGGCGCGTTCCGCGGCTTCCAGGTTAATTTCGAAGTGAACCTTGTTGTCCTCCCAAAGGAAACCGATCATCCCCCCCTGTTCTATAAAGTTTTGTGACTCGCCGACGGTCAGGACTGGACTTGCTCCAAGGTTTACCAGCGTCGCGGCAAGGGATTTCTTTTCCGGCGCACCAAGGAACAAAATCTGGCAGGACTGAATATCCTGTGCCAGTTTGAAGTGCAGCACGCGAACCGGGCGCCCGTCGATCGTCTTTCCGCTCATGCTTGCGTCCAACGCGCCGTGGAAAGGATCTTCTCCGACCGTGCAATAGGTAAGCGGGGCGCCCGCGTCTTTAAAGGCTTCCGGCGGCCAATCTACAAATTGCGCAAAATGAAAGAGGAATGCCGCCTTCACCTGATATTCGCTGGAGGCATTGGATTGCGCTGAACTCCAGCAAACGCCGGCGATAAAGAGCAGGGCCGTGAGTGCTGCAATAGAGAATCGCAAAGGCGCGTGGCAAACTCTTTCGCGCCGAATTCCATGTTCTGGATTCCGTGGCCCCCGTCGCATTTTGTCCGTAAGATTCAATGCCTTTTGTCCCGCCCTCAGAATTGCCACGTAATCTTGGCGTAAGCGCTGCGTTTGATCAGGCTGGACTGCTCTGTCTGATCCGGCCCGAGATATTCCAGGTGATGGTCGCTCAACAGGTTTTGCCCAACCAGGCTGATGGAAAACTGTTTCGAAGGTTGCCAAATCGCGTTGGTATCCAAACGCGTGTAGGAGGGAACTGCAGGCGCAGGAAGCCGTCCAACAAAATAGGCCGACGCATTCCACTGCCAGTGTTCGCTGAGCTCAACATGCGAGCGCAATTGAGCCTGCTGGCTCGGAAAACCTGCCTGTGTGCCTTCGATCGTCGTGGAGTCCTGGCCGCCCGCGTCCTCGTGCAGATGCATTGCCAGGAAAGAATACCCCGGGCTCAGCGTCCAACGCTTGACCACTTTCCAATTTACGGATAGTTCAACTCCATGTGTCTCCCCATACAGCAGATTGCCCAGGGTGTTTGGGATCACCAGGTGCGGCGGCGCTGGAGCTGTCTCTAAGAAGGGCGTTCCCGGCTCTACGGACACCAGATTGTTGTAATCGTTGTAGAACGCCGTCCCGTCAAACGAAATACGTTTATTTATCTCCGTTCGATAACCAACCTCAAAAGCATTCAATCGTTCGTTCTGCCGAGTGGGACTTCCGAAAATACTTACGAGAACTGGAAGACCATTGGGTCCGGGAAATACAGTTTCATTGAAGCGAATGTCTCGATCGCTTTGCGATGGCGTTCTCAGAGCTCTGGACACTGCGGCCCAGAACATGTTTCGTTCATTGGCAATCCAGGCGATCCGGCCACTCGGCTCAAATCCAAATCCTGTGAAGTCGTTATGCTCAAGTTTCGCCCCAACTGTCAGATAGAGCCGGTCTGGCCGGATGGCAATCTCATCCTGTACAAAGGAGCTGAAAAGTTGCTGTGTTAGATCTGGCGGCGTGAACGCAATTCGAAAAGTCGTCGCCAACTCATCGGAGGTCAAGTAGTAGCCGAGTCCCCAGACAAAGTCCTGCCGCTTGCCCCAGCCAACGTGCTGCTCAAAATCAATTCCAAATGTGTTTAGACCCGTTCCATAGGTTGAGTCACCCCGGTTGCTGCGATCGAAATTGACTTGAAGACTCGTCTCCGAATTTGCCGAGGCCACATGATTCCAGCGAGAGACGACATCCCAGCCTGAAAAAATACTGCGAAGATTCAGAATCTCGTTCGCGGGCGGCCCTATCGAGACGACGGTGTTGACCTGCTCTCCTGCGTCGCCTCTATAGACATCACCTTCGATTGTCACTGTGTCCTTCGACGAAGCGTCGGCGTCCACACGAAATCCTCCTTGGAAGGTGCGCCAGTCGTCTTCGCCGCTTTGGCCAGCGGAATCGAGGTTGTGGCCAAAATTGAAACCGCCGCCACTGACGCGATAGGAAGTCTCGCCACCGATCGTTCCGCCATAGCGCGCGGTTGCAAATCCTTGCTCGGAAGTTCCGCCGCCCGTTGTCAGCAATCCGCCCTGCGTATCGGCGGCTTGCTTCGTCGTGATGTTGATGACGCCATTGACCGCGTTTGCGCCCCACACCGTCGCTCCAGGCCCGCGGATCACTTCAATGCGCGCGATATTGTCCAGCAGCAAAGTCTGGCTATCCCAGAAAGTGCCGGAAAAAATAGGCGAGTACACCGTTCGGCCATCCACCAGGACAAGCAGTTTGTTCGAGTATTGGCCGTCGAACCCGCGCGCCGTAATCGCCCAGGTACCGCCGTTGATTTGCGCCACTTGCAGGCCCGGAACCATTCGCAGAAGATCCGGAATGTTCGTCGCGCCCGAGCGCCGGATATCTTCCGGAGTAATCACAAAAACCGCCGCCGCGACGCGGGAAAGCTTCTGCTCTTTCTTCGAGACCGAAGTCACCTCGATATTCATCAAATCCTCGATGTTTACTTTCGTGAGGTCCACCGGTTGCTCCTGCGCCCACACAATGCTCGGTAACAGGATGAGCATTCCGATTACCGCAAGGATCTGGAAGACGCACTGCATCCGATTGCGCTCATGCGCTCCCCAGCCTGCCGTTTTCCTTTTATTCAGTGCTGCTTTGCACTTTTCCTGCACGTCGTTCACGCTCTCTCTTTTCCTTACGTTTCCTTCTCGCCGGTTCACTAGAATCGCCACGTGATCTTGGCGTAGGCACTCCGCTTGACCAGGGTGGATTGCGTGGCTCCGCTGAAATCAGCAAATTCCAGATGGTGATCTCTCAGCAGGTTTTGTCCCATAACGCTGAGCGACACGCCCTCTTTCCATCGCCACGTCAGTCCCGAATCCAGCCTGGTGTACGAAGGCACATCCTGTGCAATAAGGCGATCGACGAAATAGGCGGAAGTGTCCCACTTCAGCGTTTGCGACAAATCGACATGGGAGCGGAGCTGGGCTTGCACATCTGGATTGCTTCCCTCCGTTTCGAATGCAGCTTGTGTGTCTTGGCTCAACGGGCTGGTGTGCATATGAATTCGCTCAAAGTCATAGCCTGGGCGAATGCTCCAACAATTCGTGATTTTCCAGTTCGCGGCAATTTCAATTCCGTGAGTCTCTCCGTGCATCAGGTTTTGGTACACGGTGGGAAATACGAAATGAACTGGAAGCGGTGTGGGCTCGAAAAAAGGCGTGCCCGGCTCGGAAGTTTGTTCGTTGGTGTAGTCGTTGTAATAGGCGGCGATGTCAATCGAGAGGCGGTCGAGAACCGTCGCTCGGTAACCGAATTCGTACGCAGTTAAATCTTCGTCTTGGAAATGAGGGTTGCCTATCAGGCTTACTAAGGCGGGAATGCCCCCTGGTCCCGTAACCCCGGCGAAATTTATGCGGACGGCCGTGTCTGTCTCGGCCGGCGTGCGAACCGCTCTCGAGACGGCTGCCCAAAGCATGTCGTGTCCGCCGAGCGCATAGGTTGCCCGGGCACTCGGCATGTAATCAAACCCAGTGTAGTAATTGTGCGCGAGTTTGGTCCCAACAGTGAGGTAGAACCGATCCGGAATCAGCGCAATTTCGTCCTGCACAAATCCGCTGAATACTTGCGTCGCGAGGTCGGCAGGTTTCAAGGTAATGACGAGATTGCCGTCCGAATGTGAAGCGGAATTTTCGTAACCCAGTCCCCAGACGAAGTCTTGCCTCTTACCCCACGCAATATGGTTCTGGAAATCGAGATTGAATGTTTTTCGGCCTTCCATGAGGTTGTTGTTCCGCTGGTAGGCGTCGTACGAAACCAGGAGTGTGGTTTCGGAACGCGGAGAGAAAACATGGTTCCATGCTGACTGTAGTGACCCGCCCGAGACGTTCACTTGCAGGTCCGCATTTACAAGCGACGGTGATAGGACGGACGGAAATAGAACGGAAGGGTCGCCTTCTTCGCCGGTGTACAAACTTCCTTCGACCATCAAGTTATCTTTCGAGGACAGCGCACTATCCGTCCTGAAACCGCCCTGCAAAATGTGCCAGCCGTCCCCTCCGTTTTGGCCGGTGAGGCCCGGCATGTGGTCCTGATTGAAATACTGCGAATAGACGCGGTAGTCGGTACTTTTCCCGAGGCTTCCTCCGTATTGCGCGGTCCCGAATCCCTGGTCGAGGTTTCCTCCTCCGGCGACGATAAGAGCTCCGCGCGTTTCACTGGCTTTTTTCGTGATGACATTGATCACGCCATTGACGGCGTTCGCACCCCAGCTCGTTCCACCGGGTCCGCGGATCACTTCGATTCTTTCGATGTCCTCGAGGGGAACATTCAGAACGTCCCAGTAGACGCCGCCGAAAGTCGCTGTGTACACGTTCCGGCCGTCAACCATCACTAGCAGTCCGCTGCTGAACTCCGAATTAAATCCACGCGCGCTTATGGCCCAGGTGTTGGCATTAATCTGGGCCACGTCCAGTCCAGGAACCATGCGCAATAGATCGGCAATGTTTAGAGCACCGGAACTTCGGATATCCTCCTGGGTGATAACGAAAATTGCCGCCGCCACTTGGGATAGCTTCTGTTCTTTCTTCGAAACGGAAGTCACTTCCATGTCCATTAAATTTTCGATACTCACCTGCGTAAGATCACTTTGCGGAGCCGGTGAGATTTGAAGCGCAGGAGTTGTCTGAGCCATTTGCTTCGTCTGGGGGGCCTGCTCCGTTTGTTCCGCGTCAGTAGCTTGTTGCGTCTGAGGGGATTGAATCGCTGGCGGAGGCTGCGCCCACGCTTGGTGACCAGTGAGTTGGTAGCCAGTGAGGATGAGCACGACGATGACTCCGCGGCGCGCGAACCTGGTTCGGCGCACTCGAAGCGCGGCTGACTCTGCATTCGTGGACACATCTCCCTCCCCCTAGCAAAGGCGTGCATCTCTGGGACCGAATCTCGATGCGTTTTTGGGAGACAACTCGCTTGCTTTCAATGCGTTAGTCCGCGGTGAGCTTCGAGTACTTTTCCTGAATTGAGCCTAGGACTGCTGCGTGTGCCATAGTGGTGCAAGCGGGATGCGAGCCCCGCCGGAGTTAGCCTCGCAAACCGTTTCGCGACGCAAACTAACTCGTCGAACTTCGGTAAGATTGCTGGAGCCGGAAAGGCCTTGCTACAATCACGCGCGGGCGCCGCGGCTCGGAGCTTGGCGAGAAGTTGTTCAGAAAGAGGAATGAATGGCTGGATTTGCCGGTGTGGATTTCATCGATTTTGATTCGCAGCTCAACGACGAAGAAAAACTCGTCCGGCAAACGGCGCGGCGTTTCGTCGACAACGAAATTATTCCCATCATCGAAAAACACAGTCGCGAGGGAACATTTCCGAAACATCTTGTTCCGCAGCTTGGAGAGTTGGGATTTTTTGGCGCAAACCTGCAGGGATATGGTTGCGCGGGAATGTCCAACGTCGCGTACGGCCTTGTGACGCAGGAGCTGGAGCGCGGCGATTCGGGTTTGCGCAGCTTCGTCTCGGTGCAGAGCGCGCTGGTGATGTATCCCATTTATGCGTATGGCAGCGACGCGCAGAAAGAAAAATGGCTGCCGCTGCTGCAGCAAGGAACCGCGATCGGATGTTTTGGATTGACGGAGCCGCAGTTTGGCTCGAACCCCGGCGGGATGCTTACACGCGCGGTAAAGAAGGGCAGCAAGTATATTTTGAATGGCGAGAAGATGTGGATCACCAGCGGGTCGATTGCGGACGTCGCGGTGGTCTGGGCGAAGTGCGAGGACGAAAAAATTCGCGGATTTTTAGTGGAGAAAGGAACGCCGGGATTCAAGGCCTGGGATGTACACGGGAAATGGTCGCTGCGCGCGTCTGTAACTTCCGGATTGGCGTTCATCGACTGCGAAATTCCGGAAGAAAATTTACTGCCGAATGTTGTGGGATTGAAAGGGCCGCTCGGTTGTTTGAATCAAGCGCGCTACGGAATTGGTTGGGGAGCCTTGGGGGCGGCGATGGGCTGCTACGATACAGCCCTGCAGTATGCGAAGACGCGAAAGCAGTTTGCGAACAAGCCGATTGCTTCGCACCAACTCGTGCAGGAAAAATTAGCCTGGATGATTACGGAGATTGTGAAGGGACAATTGCTGGCGTTGCACGTCGGTCGGCTAAAAGATAAAGGCAAAGTCGATTTCTCGCACATTTCGATGTTGAAGATGAACAACGTGGCGATTGCGCTGGAGACGGCGCGGAAGGCGCGCGATATCCTCGGGGCGAATGGAATTGTCGACGATTACTGCATTATGCGGCACATGAACAACCTCGAGAGCGTTTATACATATGAGGGAACGAACGACATTCATAAGCTGATCATCGGTGAAAAAATTACCGGAATTTCTGCGTTCGTATGAGAGGAAGCGCGGACAGACTTAAGTCCGTCCCACTCCAGCCAACCAATCTCGTCTCCAGCCGAATCTTGTATGCTGTATGGCGCAGGCTGTGGCTGCTGTGCTGACGGGCAGCGGTTTGGCTGCAGCGGGCACGGCCCTTCGAAGCTCAGGGTAAACGTGCCGTGCCCCTACGGGAGAAATTCATGGATGCATTCGCGATCGGTTCGTCTCGCTCGTTTCTTCGCAGAGGCTTGCTGCTACTGCTGATGCTCGCATCGGCGTGCGTGTCTACGTTGGCGCAAATGAAGGCGACGCCGGAAGCGAAACAGAAGATTCGCGCGATCACTGCGTTTGTGCTTTTGGACCGGACGCAGTATCAGCAGCAAATTGCGGATGCAGTGAAGATGCTGAACCGGGCGCGCACGATCTTTGAGTCGCGCGGCTTTGAAGTACAAACGATTCGCATCGCCACGCAACCCTTCCCCGAATACACAAAAGGACTGACGGACGCACAAGCCCTGGCGTTCTTCAAGGACTACGACGCGCTTGCGGTGAAGGACGGGTTTGACGCGGCGATCGGGCCGGCGATGATGACCGCCACGGATTCCCCCGCGCAGGCGGACCTGCTCGCTGACGTCCTACTCAACACGAAAAAAATAAACGGGACTGTGGTTGTGGGCGCGGAAGACGGTGTGCGCTGGCCCGCCGTTGGCTCTGCGGCGCGCGTCATGAAAAGGCTCGAAGACACCGAGCATAGTCAGGGCAATTTTAGATTCGCGGCGATTGCCATGGTGCCGCCGCTGACGCCGTTTTTCCCCGCCGCCTATGTCACCGGATTCGGCCACCAATTCGCGATTGCCTTTGAGTCGGCCAATATTGTGGCCGCCGCTTTCAAGGACGCGCCAGACCTTGCTACGGCGAAGCGCCGCTTGACCGACGCGTTGGGAAAAGTGGCGTTTGACGCGCAAGCGCAAGCGGGACGGGTCGATTCGGAAACAGGCTGGGCGTACGTGGGAATCGATCTATCGCCTGCTCCTTTGAAAGATGTTTCGATCGGCGCAGCAATCGAAAATCTGACGACCCTGCCCATTGGCTCCAGCGGAACGCTCACGGCAGCGGCAACAATCACTTCAGCGATAAAAGAAATCCAGGTGAAGCAAACGGGCTACTCGGGGCTGATGCTGCCGATTCTCGAGGACTCGCGGCTCGCGCAACGCTGGAGCGAGGGACGCATTTCGATCGATGCTTTGCTGAGCTACAGCGCGGTGTGCGGCACCGGTCTCGATACTGTGCCTCTTCCGGGAGATATCAGCGCTGAACAGCTTTCGCTAATTATCGGCGACATGGCTAGTCTCGCCGTGAAGTGGCATAAGCCCCTTTCGGCGCGCCTGTTTCCCGTCGCGGGCAAGGGAGCGGGCGACAAGACCGAGTTGGACAGCCAGTTCCTTGTGAACGCCACGATCCAGCCGCTTGGCAAACCGTGAGACGACGAGGGGGCATGGGAGTTGGCTAGCACGCTCTGGCTCGGGACGCTGTGGGGAAACTCGAATCCTGGTTAACAATAACTGGACCCTACCCCGTTTTTTTGTAAACGCTGGATCTAAAGGGTTTACGCTTAGCAGTAAGTGAAGCCGAATCAATGGCTTAGGGATTTAATTGTAAGTGTTGCTTCTAAAGCACTTAATGACATCTCGGCTGGCGACGACCGCCATACCTTCCTTTGATCCTTTGTGAAGAAGGGTCGTGAGATTCTTGAGCTGTACCCCCCACCCCCGTGTATGCAGAGTTTGTGAAGTAAATCATAGAGGAGACTGGAGTTGCGGATATTCCTGCGTGCGCGCGTAGGGCGTGGGGAATACGGCAGTGGCGGGCATCGACAAATGTCGAAGAACACAGGGACGCGCGGTCCTCGGAGCGATCCGTAGACATAGAAGTACCTAGAAAGAAAAGTTTGGGATTTAGGGGAATCTCGCCGAAGCGAGGCGCACTAGTCAACAAAAATAGTGTACCTCAGAGGTTATTGCTGTGTCAATAAGAATCCGGAGGCGGATTGGTCTCCATGCTCGCGTCACTCCTCCAGCTGGAGTGAGGGTTCACCAACTACTTTCTCGAACCTTGTTTCTGGTCAACTTCCGAGGAGCTGACAATCCAGGAACGGGCTCAGTTAGTGCTCATTACCGCGTCTATCAGGACCAACCATTGAAAGTTGGGTAGTATGGTCCCCGGCGCCGATTACCCCAGCAGGGACGAACGTGAACGAAGGCGAAGTGCCCTTGCGGATGAAATGCCGACAGTGCTTATCTGGCGGTCGCGCCGGTGCTGGCATTGCGGGGGGGATGAGGATCAGATGAATCGAAGGGATTTTGTGCGGCTTGGATGGGCCACCGTGATCGGGGCGGGGGCAGGAAAGCTGCGGCCCGCATTCGCGGAGTCGCTAGCGCTCCGGCACGTTCCGGCGCCGCCACGGCATCCGCAGATAGCGATGTCGGAACCGAAGGGCACCGGACGCGTAGCGGATTTCGCTCTGCGAATCGCACCCACGCTGGTTGAGCTGGCCCCACAGGTTGTGATTAGCACGATCGCCTACAACAATAAGGTTCCCGGTCCTCTCCTGCGGGTGCGCGAGGGCCAGCCCGTCACCGTCGACGTTGTGAATGATACAGACGTTCCCGAGTACGTACATTGGCATGGCCTATTCGTTCCGTCCGAAGTGGATGGGGCGGAGGAAGAAGGCACGCCCCCGGTCTCGCCCCACGGCAAGCGGCGCTATCAATTCGTGGCCAAGCCCGCGGGCTCGCGATGGTACCACTCGCACGCGATGGCAATGATGGATCTGCATCTGGGTTCCTACACCGGTCAATTCGGTTTTTTCATGATCGATTCCGCGAATGACCCTGGACTGTACGACCAAGAGGTCTTTCTGGCGCTACGTGAATGGCAGTATTTCCTGAGTACGATGGATCAGGACGAAATGGCAGCGGATCCCAACGACCCGAGACCCGAAAAACCCGCCACTCCAGACCTGCGTCCTAACGGGCTCGAAGTCAGCGCTCCTCTCTATTCGATCAACGATAAAATGCTCGGCGCCGGAGAGCCCCTGCGCGTGCAATCGGGTCAGCGCATCCTGATGCACCTGCTCAACGCCAGCGCCTCGCAAATTCATCGGATCGGTCTTTTCGGTCATCATTTTCAGGTGATCGCTCTTGACGGCAATCCCGTGCCCACGCCTCAGCTGGTCGATGTGATTAAGATCGCCCCGGGTGAGCGCGTGGATGCGATCGTGGAGATGAACCTGCCGGGCGTTTGGATTTTAGGTGAGCTGCGCGATGTCGCGCGGCAATCCGGCATGGGCATCGTGGTGGAGTACGCCAATCAGGCACAGCCACACCCGCAATGGCTTCCGCCTGCGAACGCGCGCTGGGACTACACCATCTTTGGCAAGCCCACTCCGCATCCCGCGCCAGACGAAACCATCGACATGGTTTTTGAAAAAGTGCCTGGGGGGCCCCACGGGATCAATCACTGGCTCGTGAACGGCAAGGAATATCCGCATGAACGGGAATTCGTGTTCCAGCAGGGACGTCGCTACCGAGTGGTGTTTCACAATCGCAGTGACGACAGCCACCCGGTGCACATACACCGGCACCTGTTCGAGATCGTCGAGATCAACGGGAAGCCCACTGCCGGCATCATGAAGGATACGGTGGTCGTTCCTGCATTTGGACGCGCCACTGTGGATCTGGTCGCCGACCAGCCTGGCCTCACGCTGTTTCACTGCCACATCCAGCAGCACATGGACTTTGGCTTCAAGGTGCTATTTCGCTACGCCTGAGAACCACAGCGCGCACAAACCGGAGATGCAGCGGGTCTGCGATGTTAGTGGTCTAAACGATCTTTGAAAAATCCGTGTTACGGCTTTTTCACACATTCGAGATGCATGCGTAATATTCAAGAGATAAGACTCACCGGTTCGGCAACTATTCAATCACAGGTCCAAACGAGAGGAACCGCATGAAGATGATCCGAGGAAGCCTGCGAACGGCAGTGCTCATGGGAACGGCCGCCGCGGTGTTGGCATTTGCAGCTGGGACACGGGCGCAGAATCAAAACTCGAACGGCAATGGGGATCCACATGCCCACGACAATAGTTGGCCTTACGCAAAGACGTGGCGCTCGCCCGTGCTTGCAGTGGTTGGCGACATCGCCTGCCAGCCCGGCGAGACGGAGCCCACAGGTGAGGCTAACCATGAACTCTGCACCAACCCAAAGTCTCCCTACACCGTCACCTCTCTGTGGCAATCCCAGGAGGCCACTGCGAATCTGATTGAGGCCATGAAGCCCGACGCCGTCGCGATCGCTGGGGATCTGCAATACCAGGTAGGCCAATATTCGGACTTTCAACAATCGTTCGACTTGACCTATGGCGCTTTCAAATTTCTACATCGGCCCGCGCCGGGCAACCACGAGTTTTATAACGAGCATAGCGAGACCGGTGTTGCCGGCTACGGCTACTTTTCCTACTACAACGGCTTCCAGATCGATGCCAACGGAAATCCAATCACGACTACGGTCCCGGACCCGTGCCCGCCAGCTTTGGCGGCGGCATGCAACTTTCCGGGCCTTACCACTCCCAACCCCCAACCCATACCGCGGGCGGATGGACAGGCGGGGCACTTCGAATTGGGGACGAACGGAGGCGTGAATGGGAGCGGAGTCGGAGATGGCTGGTACTCCTACAATCTTGGCTCCTGGCACCTTATCTCACTCAATATAGAGTGCTCGACGCAGCCGGGCGGCTGCTCGAACACGGGCTCCTGGTTTGGCGCCGAACTCGCATGGCTGAAAAAGGATCTCGAGGAGAATCATTCCGCGTGCACAGCCGCCTACTGGCATCAGCCCACGTTCAGCGCCACTAACAGCATCACCCCAGAGGGCATTGCCGCTCAGGCCTTTTGGCAGCTGCTCTACGAACACAAAGCTGACCTGGTACTGAACGGACACGACCACCTCTATGCGCACTACCGCCCCCTTGACCCTTCCGGGAATCACGATCCCAAAAATGGCATCCGTGAATTCATCGTTGGCACCGGCGGCGAGACCCTCGATCCGGTCGTCACAACCACTGTGACGAGCGGCGCAAACGAAACAAACTTAGAGGATCCTACCGGCAACCCGAACTTCAACGCATTGAATCTCGAGGTGGGATCAACCGGGAACTTCTGGGGTGTGATGGCCCTGACGCTTGAGCCGAACGGCTATAAGTGGTATTTCCAGTCGGCACTGCAAGCTCCTGTAGCACCTGCAGGGACACCGGCTACTTTCACAGACCAGGGCGTCGGCTCCTGCCACGGTGGGCCCAGTTGGGGTGGTAACAGCAACCACTAACCAGCTCGGCTTCGCTGCGTTAATTAACCTTCCCCACCCTCCGCGAAATGTTACGGAGGGTGGGGAATTTTAATTTCGGCTCGCCCCCTCCTTCGATTTCAGGTTGAACTAAGACGCACCTGTCAGAAGCAATCCCCAAAAAGGGTAGGCACCTTCCGTCGAACAGGGCGTTAAATAAAATATGCGCAGCAGGGGCTCTTCACTTAAGGCTTCGAGGGCTGCTTCTCGTCGGTAATGTGGACGCGGTCGGCGTTGCCGTAGGTGGACATGTCGGAGAGGATAATTTTGTCGCCTTCTTTGAGGCCGTCGAGGACTTCAATGGTGTTTACGGAGACGCGGCCTAGCTTTACTTCGACGCGCACGGCTTCGGTGCCGTCTTTAACGATTTTGAAGAGAGCAATCGTGGAATTTTGTGCACCTTGGGCGGGGCGTCCGACGTAGAGGACGTTTTCAATGGTTTCGATGTCGATGGTCGCGTCAACTGTGAGATCGATAGCGACTGCTTGGGACAAAGGGCCATCGATGGAAACATCCAAACTAACCATACCGTTTGTTACTTCCGAACTGATGCTGCTGACATGGCCCTTCACGATGCCCCGCGTGGGCATTGAGGGAAGGGCGACTGCGAAAGCCACCGTAGCATTTTGACGGGGCTGGACCTCTTTCGCCATGAATTCCGGTAGAGTGACTCTGGCGACCAGATTCTTAGAGCTTTCGGTGCCAATCAGTTTTCCGAGTCCGCGGACCTGGCGGACCATGGGACCTCGCTTCACGGTGTCGATCCAGACGGTGCTGAGATCGACAGTGGGTATGTCGCTGGAGAATATTCCGCGGACTGGGGTGCCAACGCCCTCACTAATACCGCCGGAGATTCCGCCGTTGACGGCTTGCGCGGGAGGTGTACCAGCGCTTCTGTCCGCTACTCCTCCGTTGACGCCACCTGAGACGCCGCTAGTTACCCCGCCGGAAACACCGCCCGGAGCGGCTTGGGCCACGCCGCCTTGCAGGGGATTTTGCGGGAGACGGGGCGCGGCTTTCAGGGGAAAAGTCCAAACGGCAAGGACGATGGCTAGCGTGATACAGCACGAGATGGCCGTTAGTGAAGCAATTAGTCTTGTTCGAGACATACGAACCTCCTTGAGCATGAGCGCTACTCTTTCGGCGAGCTGACGCTCGACGAGAAATGGGGGAGCGGGAACAGCGGAGATGGACGCACGAGCATTGGTAAATTCGAGTAGAGCCTCTAGGTAGGGCTTACGCGCGTTTGTGAGCTGTACCACTTCGAGATCGACGACCTGCTCGCGGGCCAAGCGGACGCGGGCGATGAGCCAGGCGATGGCAGGATGAAACCAGAAGATCGCCCGAATCACTTCTTCGAGCAAATGATGCGCCCAGTCGCGGCGGCGGACATGCAGCAATTCGTGGCAGGCAATCGCGGATTGGAATCGCGCGTCCATGACGGGGAAACGGACGGGAAGCAGAATGACCGGCGCTGTGAAACCGAACGTGACCGGCGAAAGCACATCGGAGGAGAGACGGAACTCAGCGCGAGCTTTCAGAGTGGCGCTCATTTCTTCGAGAACCGCAGCGGTTTCCGCGAAAGAAGAAATAGAGGAAGAAGACTGCCGGAATTGGCGAAGCTTCAGAAGGCCGAGCGCGAGGATAACGAATCGGACAGCGATTCCCGCGAGAATCGCGACACCGAGAATCCGGACGATGAGTTCCAAGCTGGGGAAATTCCAGTGTGAGGCGACGGGAATCGGAGTTGCGGCGACGTTCGCCGCTTCGGGCGCGAGCAGAATCGCGCTGAAGGCTGGAATCCGGCGCCAGGGCTGGATGACCGGGAGGAGGAAAGCGACGGCGAGGAGCGCTCGCCAGTAAGCGAGGAGCACGCGAGGCTGGCGTAGCTGAAGCAGGCGCGGCAGAAATGCGGCGGCTAGCGCGAGGACAGCGACCTGGGCGCTCCAAAACAAGAGATTGGAAAACCACAGAGGCGTATTCATTTCGACTCCGATTCTTTCAATTCACACGGACTTTCATTTTGCTTCCTCAATCATGCGTACAATTTTTTGCAAGTCTTTCTCGCGAATTTGACGGGACTGGACGAGATGGACGAGAAGAGGTTCCGCTGAGCCGTTGAAGACGCGATCGATGAACTCGCGAAGCATGCCGCTAATGACCTGGTTCTTGGGATGCGTGGGGCGATAAATAAAGGCGCGATCCTGGCGGCGCTTTTTCAGATAGCCCTTGGTTTCGAGGATTTTCATCATGGTCATGACGGTGGTGTAGGCGATTTTGCGTTTGTCGAGCAGGGCTTCATAGATATCGCGGACGGTGGCAGTCTCGCGGAGCCAGACGAGCTTCATGATTTCGAGCTCCTGGGGGGTGAGAGTGGTGTGTTTGGGGCGCATGGTAATTCGTTTTATAGTACTAATTAATTCGTATGTCAAGCGGAAAAAACAGGTCCGAGTTAGCAGGCGTGAGTGGAGCGGTTAGTTGAGTTGGGCGCGTTCGGATTGGGCTTGATGGAGGATAGGGAGATCGGGGTCGGCGGATTTCCAGAGGGAGAGGAACTGGTCGTACTCGGTGCGAGATTTGGGTTTGTCGCCGCCGAGAGCGTAGGCGCGGGCAAGGCCCAGGTGAGCTAGGGGAGCGAGCGAAAAACTGACGATGACGCCAGGATGGTCGATGATTTTTTGGAATTGGGCGGCGGCTTCGGTGGCGTTGTGCAATTGCAGATACGCTTCACCTCGGAGGTAGGAGGAGTACATGGTCCCGTAGTCCAGGGGGAAAGACCAAGCGAGATCCATGGTCTCGACAGGGGCGAGCGCCTGGATTGCGGCAGCGGGATTATTGGAATGGAGATCAGCGGCGGCTTCAATGCAGGGCAGCCAATACTTTTGCAACAGGGTGTGCTGCGGGAATTCCTTGGAGAGAGCGTCGGCCATTTTTTTTGATTGAGCTATGTCGCCGGTGCGGGCGGAAACCATGGCGACGTAACCGCGGACGTCGCGGTTGGAGGAGAGAGCGAGGGCGGCCGCAGCGCGGCGTTTCGCTTCGGCGGTTTCGCCGAACTCGGCATCGATCATTGCGGCACGGGCGAGCCACGCGGCACCGATTTCAGCGTTATCGGATTTTTGTTCGCCGGCAACGGCACGGGCGAAGTAGGAATTCGCGGAGTTGAGGCGGCCATAGTAAGCCTCGGTGTCGCCCTGCGAATCAATGATCAAATAGGCGTCGCCGGAATTGCTTTCCGCCCAAGCAAGCTGGCGCTGCATCTCGGCGACATCGTGCCCAACAAAAGCAACCTGATAGATGATCAAACGGAGATAGCCGTCGTGTGCATTGTGAAGGAGGGAAGAAGCTCCGGTTTTTCTGGCGTCATCATAGCGGCCAGCGGCCAGCGGCCAGCTGAATGATGGCGAAATCGGCGGCGGCCACGCTGTTGTCAGGCTCCATGTCCACGGCGATCTTTGTAGGGGCCAAGGCGTCGTCCCAGCGGCCGAGCATGGCGAAGGCCTGGCCCTGATTGATATGAGGCTCGATATCGTGGGGGTAGTCGCGCATCCACATTTCATAGGTGCGACCAGCTTCATCGAGCTGAGCCAAACCGTTCAGGAAATAATTGCCGGCGATGCGAAGTCTTTCGTGCTCGCTGACACGGTCGCGGAGTTCGTAGGCTTTTCGAGCTGCTTCGGCGGCGCGAGCGGACTCGCCGAGATTGCCGTAGGCGATGGCCAAGCCGCTGTAGGCGGAGGCAAAGTTGGGATCGATCTGGACGGCACGCTGGATGTAGGGGAGCGCCGCCAAGTCGTTGCCATCGTTGCCGACTTCGTGACCGATGCTGTAGCTTTTGAGAGCTTCGAGGGAGGGAGTGGTGAACTCCGGAACGGGGACGGAAAATTTTTGAACGGAGGCGAGAGATTCGCCGAGTTTTTCGCGAAGGCTGGAGGCGGCTTGATCGAGAGCATTCAAAACATCGGAACGACTGGAGGCGCGCGCTTGGCGGGTGACGATGCTCTCGCCGGTGGCGCAATTGATGGCTTGCAGATCGATGAAGAAGTATTTGTTATCGAGAGCGGAGATGCTACCCGCGAGCATCGCTTTGCCGCCGACGCGCTGGCAAAGATCGCGAGCGGTGTCTCCCATGAGCTTGTCCTGGGAAGAGCGACCCATCATGCGAAGAGTGGAAGCCACTTTGCGGTCGGGAATAATGTTGAGGCGGGGAGACTGATCGAGGTCGAAAGCAAGAGCTTGCCGGAGAGCGTTATCGAAGAGCGGATCGCCGGTTTTGTTGTCGAAGTCGGTGATGATGATGGAATCTTTTTCGGCGATGGAGGGGCGAGAGGCGAAGGAGTGGATGCCGAAGAGGAGAGCGGAAAGAGCGATGGCAACAACGGCAGCGGTGGTGAAGAGAAAGATTTCTTTGCGGCGGGTGCGTGTGACGGGTGCGGTTGCAGCGAGGGGCTGGATTTCGTGGGTTGCAGCGTGACTTTGTTCCGCGAGAGGCGGAGCAGCGGGGGAATGGATCGCGATGTCACCCGAGGCGTTGCGGAGACGGACTTCGCCGGTGAAACGGTAGCCACGGCGAGCGATGGTGGCGATGGGACCTTCGCCTTCGAAATCGGGATTGAGAATTTTGCGGAGCGTGGAGATGTTGTTGGCGATGCTGCCTTCTTCAACGAAGGCGTCGGGCCAAATTTTTTGCATCAATTCATCTTTGCTGACGACGCGTCCGGCTTCTTCGACGAGGATGAGAAGCGTGTCGAAAACCTTGGGCGTGAGAGGAACAAATTCACCGGCACGATAGAGGGAGCGGGTGGAGGGTTCAAGACGATAGATTCCAAACTCGTAGAAGTCGGGAGTGGGTCGTCCGGTGGCAGAGGCGCTCTGCGACATGCACATTAGCATACCCTTCGGGTGGCTGGAATCTCAGCCACAATTTTGTCCATGAGAGAGCAAAGTCTTTGATAAGACAACAGCAGCGAGCGAGTTGAACGGCGGCGCTTTCATGAATACTTTCGACCGCGCATCCTCTTCCAGAAGGGGAGAGGGTGTTCCTCGTAACGACGAACCAGTCTTAGGGACCGTTCGTCTATAGTTTCAATTTCAATGGGCAGTACCACGTGAAGCTCATTCAGCTTCTCTTCGTGAACCCTGATCCGGACCGTCGCGGGAAACTGCAAGCCAATCTCCCGTTCGATGGTGCGTTTCGGGTCTTCCAGAAGCCTCACCCGGAACTCAGGGTCTTCCAGGGCCCTTGCCGCCAGGTGCAATTCCAGTTGTTGGTGCTTGGTTTGTTCCGCCATGCCGATCATCCTTTCTGCTTTCGAATGCAGATTAGCGCCAGGTAAGGGAGAAAGTCCTCACGGAGTTCTCACAATGCGCCCTTTTCACATTTGGCTGCGGATGGGCTATCTCTCTTATTTAGAGAGAGTTACGCGCATGAGAGTTTTTGGAGGGTTTGCTGAGAACTTCCAGAGGACTGCTTCTGGGCTTGTGTCTTACTTTTGCCCCGTACAGAGCAGACCGCCGCGTGGTCTGAAAAGGGGGAAGGACATGGCTCATGGATTGTTGACTCAAGTGGTGGCAGAAGACTGCGGGACCAAAGCTTGCGACTGTCCTTCGATCACAAGCCTGGATCACGAGGCTTTCTGCGTGGATCATTTTTTGCTGCGCTGCTATGAAAAGCTGGGGGAGGTGGATCCGCGTGGCCGCAAGTTCAGCACAGAGCAGACTGACATTGTCTCAATGCGAGACTTTATCGAGGAATGCTCGCAAAGGGCGCTGGAGGTCAGCCTGCACTCGGCAAGTCTGAGCAATCTGCAGCGTGCTCGCTTGCTGGATGTTTTGCTATGGGCGGGTGAACTGTACCTTTTCTTGCGAGAGCCGAGGCTGACTCTAGCCCAGTCAATCGCTTCCGCGGATAGCGGCGTTGAGATGCGGGCGGGGTCGCAGAGGGTTTGGGCTTCTTTAGGGGCCGCGGATTGATGACCTCTTGCGGAGAAGTTTCTGTTCGTAATCGCGGATCCGGATTACTCGTCGTTGTATGGCTTAGAAATGACCGGTTTGCTTAGGAATCGAACCTCACTGGTGCCATAAAGGTCTTGTCCCCGGTATCAGTGTGCATATTGAGTGAAGACGGAGTCGCGAGGAGCTTTCGCGTGGCAGGGAGCGCAGGTTTCGAGTGCAGCCGCAGTGCCAGGTTTACCGTCTTTGTCGAAGTGTGCGTATCCCCAGCCGCCCGTCGAGGCCCATTTTTTTGAATCCTTGACCATAAATTGAACGTTGGTCTGTGGACCGGGAACGAACGATTGGGCATCGCCAAAGACTTTATCGTTTTCCGCGGACGGGGTGTGACTGTAATGCAAAGCGGCGATGATGGTGCCGTCTGGAAACGGAAGCTTCCCGTCGCGGTAGGCCTTGATCGCTACGTCATTACCCAACATGGCGGCGAAACTGTGCAGGTTGCCTTCCTCATGAGCCACGGATATCAGTCTCCAGTCTCGATACCCATGCGGAATCTTGATTCCAAAGATCGGAACGGCCTCTCCATCGCCTTGTCCTGATGCAGGAGCTGTTAACAGGAAAACGCCAGCCCCCGTTACAACTGCAATAAATAAGAAAGCGATCCATTTCATAGGGGTCTCCTTTTAAATGTATGTGTAAACTTCGCCTAGCCGGCCCCGTCCGGAGGCCGCATGCTATCACCGGGTGACATCGCCAAACAACGCCGCCGAAATCGTGGTCGTTGAGTAGTGCTGATTGCCCGTTCACGAAAAAGTGAAATGGGCCGATCCTCAATCTCCGGTTATGCGCAAGTCAGGCATATTCGATTACTTCCGGCTTGCCAAGGATACAGTGATAATCAACCAGCAGGCTTAGGAAGGTACTTTTCCATGGAAAAAATCATCGGTCATGATGGTCAAGTTGTGGAAGGCCTGTCGCTATGAAAGCGCAAAAAGGGACCATTCTGTTTTTGGCTGTCTTCGGTCTTCCGTTTGCGGTTGTCGCGCAAACGATCCCTGGCGGCGCTGCGATCGACGCCGAAGTGGGCAGGATTATGACCCACACTCACGCTCAAGGCATGGCGGTTGCGGTGATCGATCATAGCAAGGTCGCCTATGTGCAGTCGTATGGGATCCGTAACGCCAAGGGGGATCCGCTGACCACGGACACAGTCATGTACGGAGCGTCCCTGACAAAAACTGTATTCGTATACACCGTGATGCAGCTGGTTGATCAGGGTAAGCTCAAGCTCGATACTCCTATCGAGGCTGATCTCGACAAGCCGCTGCCCAGCTATGGGCCTGATCCAGTTTTTCCCGACAAGTATGGCCCGTACAAGGACCTCGCGGAGGATCCGCGTTGGGAAAAGATCACGCCGCGTATGTGCCTGACCCACTCCACCGGCTTCAGTAATTTCTGGTTCATCGAGCCAGACCAGAAGCTGCATATCCATTTCGAACCTGGCACGCATTTCAGCTACTCAGGCGAAGGCCTGATCCTGTTGCAATTCGTCGTCGAACACGGCCGCAAGGAGCAAGGCCTGGGACTGGATGTTGGAGATTTGGCCAAGACCGACTTCGACCGTCTGGGAATGACCCGCACAAGTCTGGTGTGGCGTAACGGTCAGGACCCCAATGTCGCCGATGGATGGAACGATCAGGGCCAACCGCAGCCACATGAGAAGCGCAGTAAGGTGCGAGCATCCGGATCAATGAATACCACGATTTCCGACTTGTCGAAGTTTACAGCCGCCTTCGTGACCGGCGATGGCCTGAGCCCTGGATCACGCGCCGAAATCACAAGGCCGGTGTTGCATATACCTACCGCCAGTCTGTTTCCACTTTTCCTTACCGACTTGCCGCCAGCTGAACAGCGCAAGGACCTCTACTCGGGACTCGGCGTCACCCTTTTCGACGGACCGCAGGGCCATGGTTTGTACAAGGGCGGACACGACGGCCAGACGGCCAACACCCTGGTCTGCGTGGAGGCGAGCCAGCGTTGCGTCTTGATCCTCTCGAACGATGTCCGCTCCGAGGCAGGTTTTCCTGAACTGGTGAGGTTTATTCTCGGCGATACCGGCGTTCCCTATGACTGGGAATATGGAGACCACGCAGGAAAGTCCTGAGTGCGCTGCTTTACTTCGTCCCAGCACCGGCCGGTCCGGGGCCTCCGCCACGCCACCACGGCTCACACTTCGGAAATGTGTAAAGAGGCGTGGGCTTCTGTTGTTTTGCGCTTTTCGTTTTCTTTGCCTTCTCTGGTTTTGCGTTTTTCACTCCCTGTGACTGCTCCGATTTTGTGTCTCCTCCTGTACCACTTGGCTGCTGGGCGCAAAGGCCAGAAGCGGCTGCCACTCCGCACAACAAAAGCCCGCACAACAAACGAACTCGCATTTCAATCTCCCTTCGCTTCAAACGTTCCCAGGCCGGGAATTGAGCAAAATGGATATTGGAAATTTGACGTGGGCACGTCTATCGTCAGAAATAACAGTCCGCTTTTCTTGCCCGCGATAGTAAAGGCTATTTACGGATTTGTGTTAACGGGCGATTCGGTGCGAGAAGCTACACGAAAGGCGGGAACGAGGCGCGCTCCAGTGTTTGATGCGAAGAAAAAGGAAGAGGCAGGATCGAATTCGATCGCGAGATGGATGGCATCGTTGGGAAGAACACGGAAAATATTTTCAGTGCCGGTTTCCGGAGTGATGTGAAATTCTTCGGTCGCACCTTCGAATTCCAAAGGACGCACGGAATGATTGGCGAAGATGATGCAGTTCCAACCGACACTGCCACAGGCGTTGCTTTCAGGGAGGACGTCATCCGCGGTTGGATTGAAAGGCGCGAGCCGAAGCCGCAGCTGACGATATTCATCTGCGGGAATTGTGGCTGGGACGTTTGCGCTCGTAGGTAGACCCAGCAATCGAGAATCGACGTTCAGCGCCAGCAAGTCCACCTGCATCGGATGCGCCGCCAGATCAGGAGCAAGCTCCTCCCACCCAGGGGAATCCTTGTCTGCCGTCGTGCTTGGATGGGCCTCAATGCCACGAAGTGTGACAAAAATGTGCTGTGCGTCGCGTGTTGACGCGAGTGGCGATGGAAACGCCGAGGAAGGCGACGTAGGAGCAGAAGACTCTTTCATCTGAAATGTAACGGCCCCAGTAGCTTTGGTGAGAGGGCAGGACGTATTGCTGAAGGCGACGCCGCTTTGATTCCCGTTCCAGAAACCGGCATAGCAGGAGTTGCAGCCAGAGTTGGCCAGGCAGAGAGGGAGCACAGCAAGAAAAACGCTTCGAAGAACGTTCGCCGGAGATTCCATGGCGCCCGTGCGCTGCATACTGGGGCCTCACATCTGGGAACGAATAGAGAATACCACTTTCAGAATTCGGCGGGTAGAGAGCTTAATTTTCCGCGCGATTCGGCCGCCGCCGACTCTGTTGGACTCGAGGAATTCACGCTGAGGTCCTTAGCAACAAAATAGGGGTTTCACGAGCTAACTTCTTCTCAGCAGAAAATTCCGCCTCATTTTCCGACGTACAAAACACACAACTCCCATCCGCCACCTGAAGACCCATGCGCGTTGAAACAGGTATGAGCCAGGCGCCGCAGGTACCGCAAATTATAGGCACCAATAAAACGCCCGTACGTTAAATGCTTGTTAAGAATTGGCATCGGCCAAAAGCTGCCACGGGTCACATGTCCAGTCCTCATCAAGGGCATACGTAAAATTGGAGTGTGTGTTAAAAAATTCACTTCTGAGAAATTATTTCCAACATTCTTTCCTTTTCTTCTGAAAGCCAGGATTTTTCAGCAGCCATTGTAATTACTGACACTAGCCAGCGGTTCCGCCATGCGTCAAAAGAACTCTTGCATCGTTGTTGTAAGTGTTGAGGCGCGCTGCCTGCATTCGATGAGGTTTGCAGCGGCGCAACTCAATGAAAACCAAACAGCTTTCCGAAGGAGAAATCGATTATGCCAATTAAGAATCCGAAGGAACTATTTGTAACGATCCTGAGCCAAGTGCGACAAGGCACTGAGCGTTCGGCGGCGGTCTACAAGGAATTGGGCGAATTGGCCCAGAATTCCGAAATCCAGGAGGCCCTCGAAGCACGGGCTTTCGTGTCACACCAAACCCTAGAGAAACTAGACGAGACATTCCGAATGATCGGAGAGAAACCGGTAAATGTTACCGGACGGCTCCACGATGTTTTTGTCGAAGATTTCCGCAGGGAGCTCGCGGAGATTCAATCCCCTGAGGCAAGGCGGCTCTTTGTGCTGGCGAAGGCCAATCACTTGAGCAACATGCGCACGGCGGAATACGTCACGTTGGTGGCGGCCGCTGACCTTACCGGTAATCATGGCGCGGGCGTGCTGCTGGAAAGCTGCCTGGCAGATCATTTGGCGTTCGTTGAACGAACAAAGCGATTTATCCGTCGCGTTGCAGAAGCGAAGATCGCGGCGAGGGCAGCGGGCTGAGCACTCAACTAGCCAACCACGTAAAGAAGAGTGCGCATGGTCCTGGCTCGCAGAAGAGCCAGGACCATGCGCATGTTTACGGCGAAATAAATTGTGAAGCGCCGGATCGATTCCTGACGGAACGAATGAGATAGCGATCGTTCTCATAAAATTTGCGCTGCGATGGAATCTTCAAGAAAAAATCGCGCCGCCAGTGCTGACTGGCGGCGCGGTCGTAACTGACTACCTCGTGATGTTCGGCCGCGTGGACTTCCTCACGCTAGGCGCGAAGTCGACCCGAGCTACCGGCTTCGTTTAACGGCGGACCCTGAGACTGATTGTTGTTGTGTGACTCAGGGAGCCAGATATGCCAGTGATCGTCACGGTTCTGGTTCCTGTCGTGGCCGTGCTACTGGCTGTCAACGTCAGAGTGCTTGTGCCTGTGGCTGGATTCGGGCTGAACGCTGCAGTAACACCGGTGCCCAAGCCGCTGGCCGAGAGAGTGACGCTGCCAGCGAAGCCGTTGGACGGAGTGATCGTGATGGTTGTTGTTCCGTGCGATGAGCGAGTGATCGTCAAGCTAGCTGGCGACGCGGAGAGTGTGAAGTTGCCCGCGGCTACGGCGGTGACCGTCAGAGCGACTGTGGCGTTCTGCGTTATGCCTCCGCCTGTGCCGGTGACCGTGATCGTGTAAGTTCCTGTCGCGGTCGTTGAAGCGACCGCGATGCTCATGGTGGAGCTGCCGGAGCCTGGGGCGGCGAAGGACGCGGGACTAAAGCTGACGGTGACGCCAGCCGGTTGTCCGGACGCAGTCAACGCAACGGCAGAACTAAAGCCGCCGGAAACGGCACTGGTGATCGTTGATGTACCATTGCCACCCTGGACCACAGAGACCGCACTCGGCGAAGCGGAAATAGTGAAAGTGGGACTCGTCGAGGTTGGAGCCAGCGCATTGATCAGTCCAGTTCCGTTCGGACTGCCCCAGCCGGTCACCAAGTCATAGCCAGTCGTAGCCGAAAAGCTGCCGGATGTGCCGCTGGAGATGTCGTGGAATTCCGTGGCATAGGCGGACGTCACACTCTGCGAGTAGATCGTCGGGTTGATGAAACCGATGGTCGGCTCGCCATTGTTGGCGAGTTGCTGGTTGACGAGGGCAATATAGCCGGCCCACATGGGAGCGGCGAAGCTGGTGCCGCCGTACTCGTTTGCGAGGCAAGCGGTTTGGTCGGCGCAAGTGTAAAAGGTGAAGTTGGCGTTTGCCGAAACGTCAGGGCCATTGCGTAGAGTCGTCGAACCCTTGTTGGTGGAGTTGATTACGCCCGCAGCCGATTGCCACGAGGGTATCGGGATGGAGTCAGGAGAAATGCCGCCGCCGCTGTCAACCCAGGCGGTTTCTGACTTCCACGCGCCGCCGGCGCTTGCGGTTACGAGATCGGTGCCGCCAACAGAAACGACGTAGGCATTGTCCGCTGGCCAGGCTTCATTGCTCTTTGACCATGTGGAAGAATCACCGGAAGCAGCGAAGAAGTTCTGACCTTGCGCGGCCATCTTCTGGAAGTACGGATTAAGTGTGCTGGGATCGGCGGGCGTCCAACCCCAAGAACAGCCAATCGTTGTTGGCAGAGGGCTATGGGTCGTCATGGCGCTGATGATTGCGGTGTCGGTAGAACCGACGTACATCACAAGACTTGACAGCCCGGGTGCCATGCCGATGGCTTGGGTCATGTCGAGCGTTTGTTCGGTGTCGTCGCAGCTGCCGCCAGCTCTGCTATCCACGCAGGATGTGCTGGTGCCGTCGGTGGAAAGAAGCGTTATCGGAACATTGTTGGTTTGACCGACATTTTTGAAATAGGTGGTGAGGTCGGCGAGGTCGGTGCCTAGAAACTCGAAGAGGCCGAGATTCTGTCCAGCGCCCGTGAGAGCAGTTCCACCGTAGTAGGCTGCGCGCATGTCGCTGCCCAGGAAGGAAGCGGACGGGCCGGAACCGGTGGTGGCGTGAGAGACGAGAGCGTTGGCATTGAGGCCATGAGCTGCGGCGTAGTCGCTCTTTTTGACGTAGAGAGGATGCGGAATGGAAAAGTTGTCCAGGCCTGAGATGTGCCACAGCTGGAAGGGCAGGTCCACCATGGGCTCGCGGTCTGGAGCAAAGAATGTACGGCCTTCCGTGGGATGTTGGTAGAGACCCATGCTTACGTGGAAGGCTGTCTCGATGTTTTCCACCGAGCCTTCGAGCTGCACGTCCATGCCATCGCGAGTGCCGCCCACAACGGCGAGGCCGTGAGTTTTCGCGTAACGAATTACAGCGTCGTAATCTTCCTGGCTAGGACCAAACTTGGCGGTAAATTCTTGCACGGTGAGGAAGTGCCGGTAGGAGGAGCTGGAAGGATCGTAGAGATCTCGTAAGAAGCTGTCCAATCCTGCCTGATTGCGGAGAGGCAGAACAACGTCGATTCGCATGGACTGTCCTGCTGGGAGCCGGCCGACGAATTTTGCCTGCCCATTTAAGTTCGCTTCACGCACATGGCGCGTCATGAGGGACTGCGCCTGCGTCCGGCTCTCCACCACGAAGAGCAAGATCGCTACGCACAGAACCGCATACAATGCGCGTCGAAACAACACCACTCGATTACTTTTTTCTGATTGGTTCATCGGTTGGCTCCTTTGGTTCTCGGGATCGGGGACTCTCCATTTGGGAGCGGAGTTTGCTGCGGTACTTCCTTGAGACAGGGCTTTGGAGTTAGACCCCAGTGGTGCGCATGGTACCCTTCTGCTGCGCGGGACGCAACGAATTTGCCAGCAGGCTAGCCCGGCAGGTTCAGCGAAATGTCTCGTGCTGGGAGAGCGTCGTGGAAGACTTATCTAAATACCATAGTCCGGTAGGGGAATTATTCGCGCGGCCGACGACGGCTGAGGAATGGGAGAAGTATCAGCTGAGCGACGAGCAAGTGGAATTTTTTCGCGAGAATGGTTACTTGAAGGGCGTGCGCATCCTGACGGATGAACAAGTGGACGCGCTGCGCGGGGAACTGGAACAGTTGATGGACCCGGCGCACGAGGGGCGGGAACTTTTTCACGAATATCATTCGAATGAGTCGACCGATGCGAACCGCGTGGTCTTTCACGCGCTGGGAGCGTGGCGCGTCAAGCCCGGCTTTCACGATTTGCTGTGGAATCCGGCGTTCCTTGTGCCAGCATCGCAGCTGCTCGAGGGCCCGGTGCGCTTTTGGCATGATCAGCTTTTCTGCAAGCCGGCGCGGCACGGGGGAGTGGTGGCGTGGCACCAGGATTATTCGTATTGGACGCGCACGACGCCGCTGGCTCATTTGACGTGCTGGATTGGGCTGGACGATTCCACGCGCGAGAACGGTTGCCTGAATTACGTGCCGGGAAGCCACAAGTGGCCGGACTTGCCGAAACCTGTACTGACGGGGGAGATGGACGGAATCCGCAGCAGCTTGCCGGACGATTTGAAAGACAAGTTCAACCCGGTAGCGATTGAGCTGAAAAAAGGTGAAAGCGCGTTTCACCATGCGAGGACGATGCACGGTTCGGGCGCGAACGATACGCCAAGGCCGCGACGCGCGACGGTAATCAACATATTTCGCGATGGCGTGATGTCAGATGCGGATGAACCACTGCTCTCGGGAGTTCCCGTGATTCCTCGCGGAAACAAAATGAGCGGTCAGTTTTTTCCGCTGCTATTTGACCCGGCGGCGAAACGTGATCGCCTAAACTGACAGCAGGCGACTGAAAAATGACCTATACCGGCGCAATGCCAGTCTCAGGTCTTCCGTCGAAACGTTTTCGCCCTGATCCCATTGGCCTTCCAGATTGCTTCGTTCCTGAGCGAAAATTTCCGCAAGCCGTTTCATGGTTCCTGCGACCAGATTGTCTGCATGCTCGACGGACCGGCGAGGTTCATCCACAAAACCGACTTGTATCGCATCCCAGCGGGAGCGAAGGTCTTTCGTTTCGCCGCTCGAAAAGAGTGGGCCAGTCTCCCGTTCCTTGGCAGGAGCGGCCGCAGCGGCGTACGTTCCGGTTCTGTTTGCAACGGCAGTAGCCTCCGCGCGAGGAAGTTCGATGGGTTCCGATTCTACTTCCAACACAGATTCGTCTTCCGCCAGAGCGTCAACTTCCGCAGTTCTTGGCACAAATTCCCCGGCTCCAGCCAAGTCCGCGGTGGTCAGCTCAGCATCGGGCTCGTCCCAGAAAACTGAATCGTCTGATAAAAAATGTTTCTTTTTGATTTCATCGCTCATGATGCGCTCCTGTTTAGTTTTGATTTTCCGGATGCAACCGTTAGGCGCGTCCGGCCCGTGCAGTTTTAGAACGGGTCAATTCGGGTTCATCAGCCAATTCTGCAAACAATGTTCGGTAATGAATCATGGCTTGTCTCATGTCTTCCGTACTTGCGCGGCCTTTGGAATGCTCCAACGCAATGTCGTGTCCCGCGCGATAATGTTCGACAATTAGAGGGTGATTGACGGAAATATCCGCGGCCCGCTGATCGAAGTCCGTCACGGGATAGCCGCGCGCAGCCATTACTTCTTGGATGAGTTTGTCTGCCTCGGTTAGCGCGCCTTTGGGATCATCAACAAATCGGGATTGGATCTTCTGCCAGGCCGCTACAAAATTCGCACGTGCCACGGGCGACAGTGGCCTTAGATCAAAACGCTCGACTCTTTTTTCGAGTTTTTCCAGTTTTGCTTCTGCTTGCGTTTTGCTTCCAGTCTCTCCAATGACTCGACTGTATTCGGGACCGAAACGGGTTCTGAGTCTCTTGCTACGCTGATTTCGGATAATCAAGATGATCGCGGCGGCCACAACCACAACTGCGACCACGATAGCGATAATTATTGCCGGCGTGCTCATAAAGGTTCCTCTAAACCTTGATACCGTGTCAGCGGGGCAATGCTCTATCCCCATAATCCTGTAGCGCGGTGGGGTGGAACGTGTACCGATGCAGGTGAGCGAGTTTCGATTTCAGTTTTAAGTCGCGATTTGCAGTGCTAGAAAAAGTCAGGTAGTTGAGTTTTAAAGCTTCGATGGAACTATCTTATTCGCGACACAGCAGACAGGTAGTGTCGTGTCGACTGGCGCACCGTGTTTAGACTAGGATAGCGGTCCGCCGGGAGAACGTTCGCTTATGGAAGAACAACTTAGCCTGGAATTTCTGCGAGTGGTGGAAAACGGTGCGGTTGCCGCTGCACGCACGATGGGGTTCGGCGACCGGCACAAGGCCGACGAGTACGCCGTTGAAGCGATGCGCAAGACGATGGATGCCGTGCAGATGGATGGCACGATTGTTATTGGCGAGGGCGAACGCGACGAAGCGCCGATGTTGTATATCGGCGAAAAAGTGGGCCTCGCGACGCACGCGCCCAAGGCGCTTTTCCCCGAAGTGGATATTGCGGTCGATCCGCTCGAAGGTACGAACCTGTGCGCGACGGGCGCCGGCAATGCGATCGCGGTGCTGGCTGCGAGCGAGCGCGGCGGTCTGCTGCACGCGCCTGATTTGTACATGGAAAAAATTGTTGTGGGGCCTTCGTGCAAGGGTGCGGTCGATCTCGATGCTCCCGTTACGGATAATTTGAAATCGATTGCCAAGCGACTGGATCGCGACGTGGAAGATCTCGTAATCATCGTGCTGGATAGGCCGCGACATGAAAAGCTCATCGCAGAGATTCGCAGAGCAGGGGCGCGGATACGATTAATTGGCGACGGCGACCTTTCGGCTGGCATTTCCGCGGCGGTGGTCGGCACTGGAGTGCATGCAGTGATGGGAATCGGCGGGGCTCCTGAAGGAGTGCTGACGGCGGCTGCGCTGCGCTGTTTGAACGGGCAGATCCTGGCACGGCTGGTGACTGGCAAACCCGAGGACCAGATACGGCTCGAAAAAATGGGCGTGAAAGATCCCAAGAGAATTTATGACACGGAGGATCTAGCGCCGGGGAAGAAAATGATTTTTGCATGTACGGGTGTTACAGACGGAAATCTTCTGAAAGGTGTGCGTTTTTTTGGGGAAGGCGTGCGAACTTCCTCCATGATTCTGACTTTGGACGACCGCCAAGTGCGCTTTGTGGATTCGGTGCACCTCGACAAGCGGCCGGATATTAAGGTGCGCTTCAATTAGCTTCAGCGGGCATCGCCCTTCCAGCGTAAACAAGCCCCGATCCTACAGGTCTTAGGTAAATGCAGCCGAAACTGCCTTGCGGTTAGTAATAGTAACTCGACTCTACCTGCCCCTGAAAAATGCGGCCTGAACTGTGGAACAGGAACGCTTAGAGCACAGCCCCGCGGCATACTTGCGGGCGTTAGCCGCTTATCTGCCACACTAAAAACAGGGCGAACTGTGCCCGCTTGGGAGAAGCAGGTTATGGCAGAAGCATCCACTTCGGGCAATTCGTCGTCATCCAAGTCGCTTATGTGGATGATGATCGCCCTGTTTGCAGGCCTCGCAGTCCTGCTGGCAGGCGGCTTGTTCGTGGCCAGCCGGGTCATCCGCTCGATGGGACTCACGGCTGCAAATGCTATGAACACTGTGCGAACTCCTGGGGGAAGTCTCCGGCTAGAGAAAGAAGGAGAAATGGGTGCGGGTTTGCCGGTCTACCCGCGGTCATCGCTAATAGTGCCGGACGATAGCACGGCGGCGACAGCTGTCAAACAAGCGCGCAATGGGATCGAGACGTCTACGTATCACACGACGGACACTCGTGATTTTGTGGATGAGTGGTACGGCAAACACTTGAGTCCTGCATTTACGCGGCGCGACGCGGGCGACAAGCCGGTGCCGGCGATTTTCAGCGATGCGCAGGTGTCGGACAGCGACATCACCTTCGTGGCAGAGCGCGGCCAAACGGTTGGCATTGTGGCGCTCTCGCTCGATTCCGGCGGAACAAAAATTTCTCTCATTCGATATAGCAAGCCTTCGGCGGCCTCAGATCAAACGCCGTCCTCCGTTCCATAAAGGGAAGCTGGCATCAACTCCCCTGTTCGGAAAGATAAGGAAGTTGCGCGTGAGCTGGACAATCACGTCCTAGCCTGTGCGGACTGTTGCCCCGAATGTGTACCAATGGCCAGTAGCTTAGCGCCCCAATACTGCCTACTCTCCCTCAATCCAGTCCTGCCACAACTTAAATAATTGCCCAGGGTTATAGGCGGCCAACGACCGTGCTACGCGTCCTGCCAGGGATCTTGCACGGATTCGCAATGGGGGTAAGCCGTGAAATGCATTGGTCTTTCACTAGTGGGAACCCTCGCACTCTTTTCGGCGGGTTGCGGGGGATTGGGATCAAGTCAAAATCAGCCGCCACCGCCGCCGCAGACGCAACTCACCATTAATCCGCAGAGCGCGACGGTCGCTGGCGATGACACGCAGCAGTTTGCAGCGCAAGCTTCCGATGGTTCGTCGCCGGTCCTGGCTTGGACTGTAAATGGAGTTGTCGGAGGGTCGGCCACGACGGGAACGATCAGCACGACCGGCCTTTACACTGCGCCGGAGTTTCCGCCCACGCCGAACACGATAACCATCGGTGTGTCCGAAACGTCGACGCCATCGATCAAAACAAGCGGTGCGGTCACTCTGGACAATCCCGTTCCGCAGATTTCCTCGCTTTCTCCGACGCAATTCCCCGTAGGAGCTTTTACGCTGACAGTTAGCGGCGCGCATTTCGCAACAAATGCGGTTGTCTTGTTCGGAACGACAGCCCTCACCACCACGCGTACTTCTTCGACGCAACTCAGCGCTACCGGAACGGCGACGTCAGCGCAAGAGGGCAACGTTTCCGTCACCGTAAAAAATCCGGATCCCGGGTCATCGACCTCTGGGTCGCTGACAGCTTTTGTCGTTGGCGGCAACCCCATCGTTTCCCAATCTGCCGCGGTGCGATTTCTTGAGCAATCCACGTTTGGACCGACGCCGGAACTAGTGACTCAGGTGCAACAGACGGGCTTCGATCCCTTCTTGCAAGCCCAGTTTGCAGCGCCCGTTTCGGCGTATCCCGCACCCTTATCGACCGACATGGGGCTGGCAAAAGTCCAAAATGAGTTCTTTCTTAACGGGGTGAATGACCCCGATCAATTGCGAGAGCGGATCGCGTTTGCCTTGAATGAGATTTGGGTCGTCGGCGAAAACAAAGTGAATGATCCGACGGGCTACACGAATTACATCCAGGCATTGACCAACGACGCGCTGGGGAATTACTACGACGTGATGACCGACGTTACGCTGACTCCTGCAATGGGCCATTGGCTGGATATGGTCAATAACGACAAGCCCGCCACCGGGCAGCATGCCAACGAGAATTACGCGCGCGAATCGATGCAGCTCTTCACGATGGGGCTAAGCCAACTCAATACCGATGGGACGCAGGTGCTGGATGGCTCGGGCAATCCGATTCCTACCTATACGCAGAACGATGTGATGGCTTTGGGCCGATCGTTCACCGGATGGACGTATCCGACGATGCCGGGCGCGACGTTGCTTAAACACAATCCGAGTTATTACGGCGGGCCGATGGTGCCGTTCGAGTCCAATCACGACAGCGGCGCAAAAACGTTCCTTGGCCAATCTGTTGCGGCAGGGCAATCAGCAGAGCAGGAATTGGCCAACGTGCTGAACATTATCTTCAATAATTCCAATTTGCCGCCATTCGTGTGCCAACAACTCATTGAAAAACTGGTGACGAGCAATCCGAGTCCGGCGTACGTGGCTAGAGTGACAGCCGCCTTTACCAGCGGAAAATTTCAAAGCTACGGTTCGGGCAAGAGAGGCGACATGCAAGCCGTCGCCGCAGCGATTCTGCTGGACGCCGAAGCGCGCCGCGGCGATTCGCAAACCACCACAGTCGCAACCGACGGCAAATTGCGCGAACCGGTAGTGATGATGGTGGGCCTTGCGCGGGCGTTTCATGCGAACACGGATGGAACGGGGTTTACGGGCCAGAGCGGAAACATGTCGCAGTCCCTTTTCAATTCGGGGAGCGTATTTAATTTCTTTCCGCCACAGAGTTTGATACCTGGAACGACGCTGAACGGGCCGGAGTTCGCCATCTTCAATACAGCAACTTCGCTGAACCGCGTGAACTTCATCAACACGCTCGTCTACGGAAAAATCAGCAGCACCACGACCGTGGATTTCACGCCGGTCATCAATGCAGGAACTCCAGACCAAATGGTTAGCTGGCTGAACAATCTTTTCCTTCATGGAACGATGTCCAGCCAGATGCAGTCGTCCATCATGACGGCATTGGGTGCGGTGAGCAGCACGGACACAACGAATCTGGCGAAGACGGCTATCTATCTTGTGACTTCGTCCTCGCAGTACCAAGTGCAGCGCTAGCGGGAAAAAGGGAGAGACGGCCATGACGCATCACTCGAGACGGGATTTCATGAGGCTGACCTGCTGCTCTGCGGCAACGGCTGCAATGGTCAGCGGACTGAGCAAATTCGGACTTGTGAGCGCTCTTGCACAAGCCAGTACAAGCTACAAAGCCCTGGTGTGTATTTTTCTTTTCGGTGGCAACGACGCGAACAACCTCCTCGTGCCCAACGACACGGCTGGTTATGCAAACTATCAGACCATCCGCGCAAATCTGGCGCTGGCGCAATCTTCGCTTCTTCCGCTGCAAGTCGGCGGGCAAGCCAATTTCGCCTTGCATCCGAATCTCCCGGACGTGCAGACCCTCTTCAATGCCAGCAAATCGCCGCTTGCGTTGCTCACAAACGTGGGCACCCTCGTGCAACCGACCACGCGCCAGAATTATCAAAGCCAAGCTAGCCTGCCGGAAAATCTTTTCTCTCACTCCGATCAGCAAGAGCAATGGCAAACGACCCAGCTTAGCGGCCTGCCAAACGCGGGCTGGGCGGGAAAAGTTGCGGACAAGATCCAGGGAATGAATTCGGGCGCGCAGTTTCCACCGATTCTTTCGGTAGCGGGAAACGCGATCTTCTGTACTGGCGACTCCACGCGCCCCTTCACGATGAGTCCCGGGAGCACGCCGGGTCTTAGCGGCTTTGGTACCTCCACTGCGTCGCAAGCTCGATTCTTGGCCACGCAACAGCTGCTTACTTTCGATACCGGGATATCTCTGGTACAAGCCGCGAGCGGAGTAACAACGCAGGCGATTCAAGAGGGCCTGGTGTTATCTGCAGCTTTGAAAAACATTCCAGCGATTCAGACTGTGTTTCCCGCCAACAATGGGCTCGCATCGCAGTTGAAACAAGTGGCCCAGGTGATGGCGGCACGCAGCGCGTTGAACATTCAGCGCCAGATATTTTTCTGCTCGCTCGGCGGCTTCGATACCCACGCTGACCAACTTGATACGCAAGTCAGCCTCTTCACGCAGCTAAGCCCGGCGATGGCAGCTTTTTATCAAGCCACGCAAGAGCTCGGCATCTCCAGCGAAGTGACGACCTTTACGCTCTCTGAATTCAGCCGGACGTTCCAACCAGGCTCCAATGGAGGAACAGACCATGCTTGGGGCAGCCACCAAATGATTATGGGCGACGCCGTGAAGGGTAATGCGTTCTACGGACAATTTCCGACGCTGGCTCTCGGCGGACCGGACGACACCGGCAGCAACGGCCGGTGGATCCCCTCGACATCCGTGGACCAATACGCCGCGACTCTTGCGACATGGTTCGGAGTGGCGAACACGGATTTGCCGTCCATCTTTCCGAATCTTGCCAATTTCCAAACATCGAGCTTGGGTTTTCTAGGCTAGAAGAAGTTTTATCCTGCCGGGCACACATCGAGGCGCAGAGTTTTGCGCCTCGATGCTTTTCTGTTCGTACTGTGCTCAGAGTTTACTGCTGGCTTTTCGTGAGTGCCACAAATACACCGTCGTCGACCGCCACTGAGCGCATGAAGAGAGTCGCCGTCGTTCCACCGGCAAGCGCAACGTGATCGCCGGCGCCACTGATGGCTGGACCAGCCGGCTTAGTTGTTCCAGTTCCAGATCCTGTTCCAGTTCCCGTCCCAGAACCGTCGCCAGGTTGCAGCGAAATGCGCGTGGTCTTCGGCGTGCAATTCGCCGTGCCAAGACAAGTATCGCGCACGAATACCTGGCGGTAACCGCTGTTGTTCGCGCTTGCGGCGGACTTGCTCGTTGCAGCGGTTGCCTGGGCTGCTGGGCTTGGCGATGCGGGGCTCGGCGTTACTGCCAGGAACGCGACAAATCGTCCCGTAGCGCTGAGCGATGGCAGAATGCCTTCCAGCCCTACCAGAGTTCCGTTGGGATCCGTGGAAATAAGCTGAGTCGAAGGAGTGCACGAACCGCTGACTCCCAAGCATGTATCGCGGAGATAGACCTGGCGGCCTGTGCCCGGCGCTGCGCTTGTGCCCGTTTCCGTGACCAGATTGGCCGCCACGGAGCTGAATGCCACGTAGCGTCCATCGGAGCTCATGGAAGGGGAATGGCTGTCATCAGTGGCAGCAGTACCATCCAGTGCCGAAGAAATGAGAATTGTCCGCTGCTGGCAGGAAGGGTCGGCACCTTGGCAGGTATCGCGGGCGAAAATTTGTGCGTGACCGCCCTGCGAAGCCGCATACGCCACATAGCGGCCGTCGAGGCTGACCGCAGGCGTCTCCTCTTCCACAAGAGCGGCGTTCGCGTTAGCGCTATTCCCACCCGCTCCCGTGATCGTGAAGGTTGCGGCGTTGCTTGTCCCCCCACCTCCAAAACCAGTGCAATTGATCTGGCAACTCCCAGGAGGGGGGGGCGGTATTGGAAGATTGTTTACGGTCACACTTGCAGTGCCAGCGGTGGCGAGCAGTGCCGCGGGAACCGTCACTTGAATTTGCGTGGCCGTGATGTTTGTAGGGGTTAGAGTTGTCTGTGTGGTTGTATTCCAGAACACCTGCGAACCGCCCGTGGGGTCCGACGTCAAAAGAAAATTTGTTCCTGTGATGGTAAGCGGTAATGCTGCGTTCCCTGCCGGGGCGCTATTGGGTGCGATCGTGGTAATCGTCGGAACTGGATTGGGAGGAGGAAATACGATGAAGGCTACGGCATTGGAGAGACCGTTCGTGCCCGTGCCGGAGTGAGGCTGCTTGGTCTGGACGAAGTCCGTTCCCGCCTTTGAGATCATCGAGGCAGGGACCACGGCAGTCACTGAAATAATAGTTCCCGTATCATTCGCCGGGGCGCATACGTTTGCCGCGGTAGTTGTCACGATGCATGTTGTGAGTTTTGTTTGATTCCAGGTGACGATGGTTTGCGTTACGAAACCGCTGCCCGTCAGGGTAATTGTAAAACCAGATCCGCCGGCCGTTGCATTAGAGGGCGAAACAAACTGTAAAAATGCGCCGGTATTGGATTGAAAAGTGTTGCCGTAGTCATTGCAACCTGTGGCGGCGAAGAACGCCGCAAATGCGACAGCTATGGCTGTCCAAGACCGCTTCATCGAGACTCCTTCATCGTTTCTGGTTACCCCGACATGGCCGGGTTCAACCTGACTGGTCAAACGGCGGGAGACCCCCGGTGCCAGTATGCTTTTCGGATGAGATGCGCAATTCGCGCGGCGCGTTGACCCGCCAGCCTAATCTGGGGCTCATATTGAACCGCCAGCCCTGTTGTAACGCGTACGGTCAACCCTTTAGCAATACCATTCTCCCCGAAGAGCGGTCAATGAGCAACTCCGGACCCGGGTTCGGGCCACGCCGCCCGGCAAATCCCCCCATTTTCAGTGGGTGGCAGAGGCTCCGACGCCTTGAGCGGCCAGCGAGGCGAGCACAAGTTCCTGAATATGAGAGCGACACTCTGCATCCTGAACGTGGAGCGCAGCGGCGGCACGGTAACACGCGAGGGCCTGCTCCCGGCGGCCCAATTTGGCGTAGAGATCCCCCCTGGCCAGTTGAAACAGCGGATTGGTGGGATATTTCTCGACAAGCGGCCCGATCACCCCGAGCGCTTTTTCATACTGCAGATCATAGCGGTGCAGGTTCAGCGCCAGATAAAAGCGCGCTGCGGCAGGCGTGAGAACGCCCTCGGTCATATCTTGTTCCAACTGCCGAATACCCTCCTGCTTGCTGCCTCCCGGAATGCCCATGAAGAAACTCAACAGCTTGGCCATGCCACTCATCGTGTCTACATAATAATTGTAGAGGCCCAAACCGAACTCCGCATCCGCTAACTCGGGGTCCAGCTGAAAAGCACGGAGAAAATGCTCGCGCGCATGGACGCCAAAGCGTGCCGTGGTGCGATTCTCGCCGCGCAGCCCGTAAAGCCGCGCCGAAAAGGCATCTCCCATGCCCGCATAAAATTGCATTTCCGCGGTTTCGTGAATTTTGAGCTGGGCCAGCGCAATCGAAGAAGACTTTGCGGCTAGATCCAGATAGTGCTGGTCAGCGGCAAGCTTTGGCCGGTGCCGCGCGTCGGTCATGCCGTACTTGAATTCCGCCGAGGTGCAAAAAATCTTCCACCATAGGGCTTCCGCTTCAAGCAGATAGCCAAGAGGCTGGTCAGGCTGTTCGCTCTGAAGGCGCTGCGCATCGCCAATCGCTCCATCCGAATCGAACGAATAGATTTTGTCGATGACGGCTGATGTTCCACGCGGCAATTCCAGCTTCTGGGCGTGCGCCTGCGCTGCGAGGAAAGTCGCAGTCAAGGTCATCACACACAGCGGTATCGCGCCCCATCGAAGGGCACGGAAAAAGTTGATGCAGCTACCCAACGAGTCTCCAAATCGGTTCTGCTAAGTCTTTGCCGCGCGGGCAGTCCGCACGCTGGACGAGTTTAAGCTGTCCTAGGCCGGTTGCAAATCGAAATGGGTTCCGTCGGGCGGAACAATATTAGAACATCCACAGAAATTGCGAGTTACCTGCAACGCGGCGCATTTGCTATTCTCGGCGGCGTGTTGACCACCCCCAATAATGGCGCTCCCGGCAAAACCGGTGGTATCCCGCCAGAGCAACCTTCTGGTCTGGAGCGAGGCCTCGGTCTGAAAGAGGCCGTAGCGCTCAACATGATCGAGATTGTGGGCATCGGCCCGTTTGTCGTCACGTCGCTGGTGATCAAAGCGATGGGCGGGCCGCAGGCTCTGATCGCCTGGATTGCCGGAGCGGCCCTGGCTACGCTCGATGCCTTCGTGTGGTCGGAGCTGGGCGCTGCCATGCCGCGCGCCGGCGGGACTTACGTTTTTCTTCGCGAAGCCTACGGACCGGGGCGTTGGGGCCGCCTGATGTCTTTTCTGTTCGTCTGGCAGACGTTTGTTCAAGCGCCGCTTTCTATCGCGTCTGCTTCGATCGGATTTGCTCGCTATGCCGGATATCTGCACCCGCTTTCGACTCTCGAGGCTAAAGCAGTCTCAGGAGGACTGGTTCTGTTCCTGGTGGTTCTGCTCTACCGGCGCATCACCACGATCGGAAAGATTTCTGTTCTGCTGTGGACCGGCGTGGTCGGCACTCTTCTCTGGCTGATCTGGGGAGGCGCGAGCCACTTCAACGCCAAGATGGCTTTCGACTTTCCTCCCGGCGCGTTTTCGCTTTCCTGGGTGTGGTTCGCAGGCCTGGGTTCCGCAATGGTCAACACGGTTTACAGTTATTGGGGCTACTACAACATCTGCCATCTGGGCGGTGAAATTCGCGATCCGGAGCGCAATATCCCGCGCGGAATTTTTCTTTCGATTCTCGGAATCACGGCGCTGTACTTGGCGATGCAAGTCAGCATTCTGGGCGTCGTGCCGTGGCGCGAAGCACAGAATTCCAAATTTATCGTGAGCACGTTTGTCGAGACGCTCTATGGCCATCATGCTGCGCAGGCAGCCACCTGGATGGTCCTGTGGGTTGCGCTTGCTTCGGTGTTTTCGGTTTTGCTGGGATACTCACGCGTGCCCTACTCAGCAGCGCTGGACGGAAACTTCTTCCCGGTATTCGGACGCCTCCACCCGACAAAACACTTTCCTTACGTTTCGCTTCTCGTTCTAGGCGGACTAGCCTTTCTCTTTAGCGTGACTTTGAAGCTCGAGACGGCCATCAAAGGAATCCTCGCGATGCGCCTGCTCGTCCAATTCATCGGCCAGGCGGTGGGAGTAATATTGTTGCGGCGCCGTTGGGGAACAGCGCGGCTGCCGTTCAAGATGTGGCTGTATCCCGTGCCCGCTGTGCTTACCATGTTCGGCTGGGCTTGGCTCTTCTGGCAGACGGGTACCGCCAGAAAATGGGGAATCGCGGAGATCGCGCTCGGTACGCTCGCATTTCTTATCTGGGCCCGTAAAATGCGACAATGGCCGTTTGAAAAAGTGCTTGTAGAAGAATGAGAGAAGCGGAGGCTGCGTGAATCGTCTTTTCTTTAGAGCCATTGGACCAACACTTTTCGGCGCCGTGCTCGCGTTTCTTTCGGCGCAACCGGCATCCGCGCAATTTCCTCCTGCCCCAGGAACGGGCCCCGGCCTCCCGGAAACCATCGAAGCCATTGACAGTGCACGCGTCACCACGCGCATCCTCTATATAACCGCGCATCCCGACGACGAATCTGCCGCCCTACTCACTTATCTTGCACGCGGACTTCATGCCGACGTCGCGCTGCTCACTCTTACTCGCGGCGAGGGCGGACAGAACGATCTCGGTCCCGAGCAGGCGCCACAACTTGGATTAATCCGCACGCAGGAACTTCTCGCCGCAGCGCGAGGCTACGGCATTAAACTTTTTTTTGGAAGTGCGCCAGATTTCGGATTCTCGAAAACTCCTGAGGAAACGGAAAAAATCTGGGGCGACGCGGTGCTCGGAGAAATGGTGCGAGTGATTCGCACCTATCGTCCGAACATCGTCATCAACGGCTGGGGCGGCGTTCATGGCGGCCACGGACACCACCAAACTTCGGGGTTATGGACGCCGAAAGCCGTGGAGATGGCCGCTGATCCGAAAGCGTTTCCCGAGCAAATCTCCAAGGATGGATTGGCTGTCTGGGGAAACTCCGCGTATCCCGTGCAAATTTTGGACACGGAGCGCGGCGGTGCAATCGGCGCTTCGTCAAACGGATATACGCTGCCCGTCGACGACATCTCGGAGCTTTGGGGCAAGCCCTGGCGCGAAATCGCGCTCGATGCTTTTTCCAATCACCGCTCGCAGGGAATCACTGGCTTTGTGAATTCGCCGTTTCTCCGCCGGCCGCTCGTGCTCATTCGAGAAGACGGAAGCAAGCTCGATCCAGCAGGTCTGGCCAGCCCGCTCCATGATCTCGCAAACGGCTCGGTACCCGAGGCGTCATTCCGGCAGGCCATGAGCGAGGCGGAATCGGCCATCGCAAACGCTCGGGCTGCATCCCTCTCTCTCAATTGGTCCAAAGCTGCAGCGGACTTGGCCAGCGCAGCGATGCGAATCGATGCCATCTCTCCCGCTAAAGAGGGCGCGACGCCTTCGATACTTTCCTTCGAGCTTGCAAAAGCACGTGCGCGGCTCGACCGTGCTCTAAGTCTGGTCGCAGCCGTCGAAGTCCGGGCCGATGCCGACCGCGACACTCTCGTCGTCGGTGAGTCGTTCGGCGTATTGGCACAGGCCATTTGCCGCAAAGAGGCAGGTTGCGAGCTCAGTGCTTTGAATTTGGATCTGCCTCCGTTTTTCAAAGAGGCAAAACGTGAGGGCGATGCCGCGAAAGGCTACCAGTTCACGGTGGATGTTACCCAAACTGCTCCTAAATTGACGGCCTGGGAAAAATTGCAACCCGAGCCACCGCCATTGTTAACTGCGCGGCAGGAAGTGACGATCGGCGGCTACAAGTTCGCCGTCAGTGTTCCCGTAACGCACATCGCTCCAAGTTCCACGCGCGTGGACCGCGTAGCACTACGCATCGTTCCCGCGTACACATTAAAAGCGGAACCTAAGCAGGCACTCGAAGTGCTGGGAGAGCCAGAGCAGCCTTTCGATGTCTTGTTGAAGGTGCATTCCTACGCGGCGCAACCTGGCAAAGTCTCTGTGGGCCTTGATATGCCTGATGGTTTTACGGGAAGCGCACCGGTGGACCTAGCCTTCGATGGCGCCGGCGAGAAGTTCGCGAAAGTCACCGTCATCCCGCCCAACAAGCTCTCCGCGGGAAAGTACACGATCACCGCGTTCGCAAAACGTGGCGAGGAAAAATTCTCCACCACGCTCGAACCGCTGCCTTCTCTGCCCACTCAGTTCTGGAGCGAACCGGCCCAATGCCTGGTGTATGCCCTCGATCTAAACGTGCCACAAAATCTGCGCGTCGGTTACATCACTGCCGAAGGCGAACCGATCCCGGAAGCGCTGCGCACGCTGGGACTGCAAGTCGAAATGCTGGATGCGCAGGCGTTAGCCTTCGGCGATCTCTCCAAATTCAATGCCATCGTTGTGGGTGTGCGCGCGTACGAACTGCGCCCGGAGCTTCCCGGCGCAAATCAGCGGCTTCTCCAGTATGTCTCCAACGGCGGCACACTCGTCGTGCAATACAACCGCGACTTCGCCTGGAACAAAGAACAATACGCTCCATATCCTTCGAAAATCACGAACGGCCCGGGAGGCCAGCTTCCGCGCATCACTGACGAAAATTCTCCCGTCAAATTTCTTAAGCCAGACGATCCACTTCTCAATCGCCCGAACAAAATCACGCAGGACGACTTCAAAGGCTGGGTGCAGGAGCGCGGACTCTACTACTGGACGCAATTCGATCCAAAATACACCGCAGTCTTGGCCATGAACGATCCAGGCGAGCCGGACCTTAACGGCGCGCTGGTGTACACGCGTTATGGAAAAGGCATGTACATCTACACCGGCATCGCTTTCTTTCGCCAAATCCCCGAAGGTGTTCCAGGCGCGTACCGGCTCTTCGTAAATCTTCTCAGCGCTACGCAAGCAAACTGACCAGGGCGCAACTTTCACGCCTCCCGTGTCCGTGCAAAGCCAGCCAGCCCACGTACATCAAATGGACACATCGCTTCCGCGCGCAAATCAGCGTGCTATGCTCTTCAACCGGGGGTTGAAGACGCATGAATAGTTATTTTTCCACTCATTTTGCCGGCCGCACGCTTAAAACAGTGGCCTCGCTCTTCTTGGGAGCGGCTCTTTTCTTTGCTTGCGCCTCACCGGCCGCGGCTCAGAAGAAAAAGAAAACGGACGACTCGGCTGACAAAATGCCCTCTATACCCATGGGCGACGAGCAGCAGGTCGATTACACCATTTCGGAAATGCTAGGCGCCTGGCAACTCGGCGACATCGAAAAGCTTCACAAGGACTATGCCGACGACGTCTCCGTCGTCAGCGGCAATTGGGAACCGCCCATTTTCACCTGGACAAACTATCTCGCCGTCTACCAGGTGCAGCACGCCCGCATGCAACAGGTCCGCATGGACAGGAGCAACACCTACATCAAGCTTAATGGCAACTTCGCCTGGGCCTGCTATCAGTGGGAGTTCTCAGCGGTAGTGGATGGACAGCCGTCCGCTGCTAGGGGGCAAACTACTTTAGTCTTCGAAAAAAGGAATAACCACTGGGTGATCGTGCACAACCACAGTTCGTTGTCGCCAAACGTTCAACCCACTGCACCGGCGAACACACAACCAACGCCGCAGGTTCCGCCAAACAGTCCGTCGACGCACTAAAGAATGAGGCCCCGCCGGCCCTGCTCAACGCACTAAATATTTTTCAGCCCGTTGTACAGCCACAGACAGGCCAGAACCAAAAGGAGCGCTCCTGAAGCGATACCGCTGGTCATCAGCGGCCGCGAAAGTGCGTTTATCTTCGCGACGATCTCCCTTTGTTCGCGGGCCATGTGTTCTTGTGCAGCGTCGAGAAAGATTTGATCATCTTCATGGCTGGCAAGAAGGCTCCGCCGAATCAACAACAACATAAAAACAGCGGTAACAATCGTCCAGGCAATCAGGACGTAGAAAATAGGGCCTGTAGTTAGGTGCTCCATGGTGACCTCCCACTGGAACTGGCGCGGTCTTTTTTTGCAGGTGCGAGGAAGGGGAGAGACCGCGTTCTAGAGCGCGAGTATAGCACCGCGCATTTGAAATTCAACTACTTCTCATAAAGTAAATCGATGCTTGCCTTCCCACAATCCGCGAGCAATTAGAACCGAGCTAAAATTGGGCCGATTGCTTTCAAGCCCCCTGTTTGCAAGGGTTTGCACGAGCCCCCAATCATCAGCCGCTTTTCGTCTGTCCCACGTCCACTTAGGAGTTCGAGCGAAAGCTCATGGCCACCTTCGTTGACAAAGCGGAGGGCGGCGGGCACAATGAAAAAGCTTCATTGGAACTGCAACCCCGGTTTTGCAGGGGTTTCACCCACAGCATTTGTGCCCGAATGGCGGAACTGGCAGACGCGCAGGTCTCAGAAGCCTGTGACTTAACGGTCGTGGAGGTTCGAGTCCTCTTTCGGGCACCAAAGAAATGTATCTTTCGTGGGGCGCTAGCTCCGCTACTTCAAGCACAAAGGCGCAAGATTCTCGCGTGCTCTGTTTTCTTCCTACAAATGCCCGGTCCAGTACAGAAGTAGCACGATCAATATAATTAGCCCAACACCGCTAATCGGGTAGTAGCCCCACTGCTTGCTGTGCCGCCAAATCGGAAGACTGCCCACAACCGCCACCAGGAGCGCTATCGGAAGAATGAACATCAGCAACATGCCTGCACCTTACTCTCTTGCTTGCTCTCCAAGTCTAGTCCTCATCCGATTCGCGCAGTATCCGGTATTGATCACCTACTCCGCGCGCAGCATCGAGACTGGCTCGATTCGAACCGCTTGCATCACCGGCCGCAGCGCTGCCAAAAATGCTCCAGCGAGAATCGCCACCGCGGGAAACGCCAGCATTTGCATGTCGGTTGCTTTTACCTGATAAAACAGCGACTCAACATACCGCACCGACAACATCCCCAGACCGATGCCCGCGACAGCTCCCACGAGCACCATCGCAAACACATCCATCGTCACTAATCGTGCGATGCCTCCCGCCTGCGCGCCCACCGCGATCCGAATCCCAATTTCGCGCCGTCGCTGCAGCACGGAATAGTGCAGCACACCATACAAACCGACGCCCGCGAGCAACAACGCTACGATCGCGAAGAATAGCGCCAGCGTCGCCAACAACCGCTCACGCACCGTCTGCGACTGATTAATTTCAAGCTGCGTTCGAATGCGGCTCACGCGAAACTCCGCTCGTGCCCGTGGGACTTCCTGTCGTAGCACCGAGGCGAGCGAGCGTGGATTCAAGCTGGCCGTTCGCACCAGCAAAATCCCCGCGCCTCTTTTTCGTGAAACGCCATTGTTGTCCACAGCATGAAAGGGAACATACAACTGCGGCAAAATCGGCTCGCGCAAATTCCGGTACCGCACGTCTCCCACCAACCCCACAATTTCATATCGTAATCGCACGCCCTCATCCAGCGAGAGATCAAAGCTCTTTCCCACCGGGTCGGCTCCATCAAAATACGTCTTCGCGAAGGTTTCATTGACGAGCGCCGCCCCCGGGTGCATATCGCCCGGCCGGAAGTCTCTTCCATCTAGCAACCGAATCTTCATCACGTCCAGCCAGCCCGGCGAAACAGCGCGCATGTAAGCCAGCACTCCATTCGGCGGAGCGCCGTTCACGGAGATAAAATTGTTCCAGCCGCTGCCACCGAGCAGGGGAGAATCCCCGATCGCGACTGCTTCGACTCCTTGCACGTTTCGCACATGATCAGCTACTTGCTCCCAGAACTCTATCGGCTGCGGCGTTTTGGTGACGGCATCCACAATGAGTAGCCTGTCCGTCGAGAAACCTGTGGGTTGTTGCGACAATCGTTGAAAAGTTGTGACGAAAAGTCCTGCCACAAAGAGCACCAGAAAACAGAACGCCACCTGCACCGCAATCAGCGCATGCATCAATCGGCGTTTCGAATGCGGATCATCGCCGCCCTTCAGCGCACTGACTGGATTGACCGACGAAGCGCGGAGCGCAGGAATCAATCCAAAAAGTAAAGTCACAAACAGCGCGAGTGCCAAACCGAATCCCAGAACCTGCCAGTCCGAAGGAAGGATAAGCCGTGCCGGATTGTCCGGCGGATTGATCATGCTTACGACGAACGGCCCCGACCACCACGCGAACAATCCGCCAATCGCGGCCGCCATCAGAGCCAGCCACGCGCTTTGTACAAGCACCAGCTGAATCAGACGCCATTTTCCACCGCCGAGGGAAACACGCACAGCCATCTCGCGCGCTCGTGCCGAAGCTTGCGCCGTCATCAAATTTGCGACATTGGCGCACGCTATGAGCAGCACCAGCGCCACAAGCACTCCCAGGACAGCGAGCGGCCGCTTCGTTTCCGTCTGCAAATCCGACACTCCCGTCGCCGCCGGTTCGAGCACAACCTTTTGATCCAGGAATTGATCGATCTCTTTCTTAGACATTCCAAGAAAGCCTTTCGCTCGTTCCTCTTCAAACGCCCTGGAAGTGGCTTCCAACTTCTGCCGCATCGGCTCAAGAGCCGCGCCCGGCTTCACCATTGCCAAACTCCGGTGCCACGTCGAGTCTTTGCGCGTTACCGACGGATTCATCATTGTCGGCACAAAAATATCCACAATCGTTCCCGGTTCGGTGCCTGTGAAGGGCGCTTCGACGACACCTGCAATTTCGTAAATTTCATTTCCCATACGAAAAGTACGGCCAATCACGGCCGGATCTCGCCCAAAACGATGCGACCAATAGTCGTAAGAGAGCACTGCGTAAGGATGTCCACCAGGTTTCAAATCGTCGTTCTCGGTGAACAAGCGCCCTAACGCGGGACGCAGCCCAAGCGTCGGAAACATCCAGCCGGAAACGTATTGTAGGTACGCTTTTTCAATGTCCTCGTCCGATTTGTAAGTCAGGTCCACCGAATCCGCGTACGAAACAGCGAATAGCTCGGCCTGATCCTTTACCGCCGCCCGCATCAATTGAAAGTCCGGGTACGCCCAGCCATCGAAATTTTGTGGTTTGCCATCCGGTCCGATGCCTTGCTCTGCCAAATCGTAAAGCCGTTCAGGATTCGCGACGGGCAGCGGCCGCAGTAAAATCGCGTCAATCAATCGAAACGCAGATGTGCACGCTCCAATCGCCAATGCCAGCGACAGAATTGCGGCGGCAGAAGTAACCTTCGTCTTGTTAAGCTGCCGCAATCCGAAAATTGCATCCGAGCGCAGAGATTCCAGCCATGACACAAGCCGCACGTCGCGGCTTCCTTCCCGGTGCCTCAGCGTCGAACCAAACGCCCTGCGCACCTCAACAGGATCGCGCCCCTGTGCGACCGCCTCCGCAATGTGCGTCTCTAACTCTTCATCAATTTCGCGATTCACTTTTTCACCGCGCAAAACATTCGTTATCCGCGACCAAAGCGACATTTCACGTCTCCCTCAAAACGCGCCGGTTCGCACTCGCTACTCCGCTCTCAACATTTCCACCGGATCAATCCGCACCGCTCGCATCACCGGCACAATCGCCGCGACGAGTGCCGTTACCAGCAAGATCGTCCACGGTGCCGCCATCATCCTCCAATCCGTGGCTTTCACTTCGAACAGCAGCGACACGAGGATGCGCGATGCCGCCACTCCCAACACGAGTCCGAAAATCGCGCCCACGGCAACCATTAGAAATACATTCGCCGTGACTAGCTGCGCGATCCGCCCTGGCTGTGCTCCCACTGCCAGGCGGATGCCAATTTCCTTGCGCCGCTGCACTACCGAGTAATGCAACACGCCGTATAATCCGATTCCGCCGAGCGCGATCGCGACGCCCGAGAAAAACATGCCCAGCATTGCGAGCAACCTCTCGCGGAACGTTCGTCCCCGAATAATCTCCGCTTGCGTTCGGATGTTGCTTACATAGAACTCCGGCCGCGCCTTTGAGACTTCTTCCCGAAGCACAGGCGCTAACGCTTGCAGATTCTCTTCGCTAGTGCGCACCACAAACGTACCTCGCCCCCGCGGCTGCGGCGCGCCCGCTCCGTCCACAGAGCTGAACGGGACATATGCTGTAGCGCGTACCGGGAAACGGAAATTGTCGCGAGACCGCGCATCCTTCACATATCCGACGATGCTGACGCGTACCCTCACGTTTTTGGGGCCCGAAGTTTCGAACGACTTGCCCACCGGGTTTTCGCCGTGGAAGAACTCGTTCGCAAAAGCCTGGTTCACGATCGCCGCGTTCGGATAATTTTCTTCACGGCGGAACTCTCTCCCGTCGAGCACCGGTACCTTCATCTCCTCAAACCACCCAGGCGAAACCGCCAGGAAGTCGGAAACCACGTCTCCCGGAGCGGCTCCATTCACAACAATGTCTTCCGTCCAGCTTTCCCCGCTCATCATCGGCCACCCTGTCATCGCCACCGACTGCACTCCCGGCAATTCCCGCAAGTGCTCCGCGACCTGGTCCCAATTGACCGAGGGCTGCGCCTGCTGCGTCAGCGTTTCGAGATTCACAATCCTCTCTGAAGAAAACCCCGTCGCCTGATGCGTTAGCCGGTCAAACGTCGTCACAAACAATCCCGCAACAAAAAGCACCAGGAAGCAAAATGCCACTTGCACGGCCACCAGCCCATGCGTAAGCCATCCCTTTCTATGAGGATTTTCGCCGCCCTTCAGCGCCGCGGCTGGCCTCACCGACGAAGCACCCAGTGCCGGCGCGGCTCCGAAAAGAGCTGTGACCACCAGCGACAGCACCGCCGCAAACGCGAAGACTCTCCAATCTCCCGGCAGCACAAGCCGTGCGGGGTCGTTCGGCGGATTGATCATTCCCACCACGAAAGGTGCCGCCCACCACGCGAACACTCCTCCGGCAATCCCGCCCATGATCGCTCGCAGCGCGCTCTCCGCCAGGACCAGTTGCACTAGCCGCCATCTGCCCGCACCAATCGAAACGCGCAGCGCCATTTCGCGCGATCTCGCTCCCGCCTGCGCAGTCATCAGATTCGCCACGTTCGCGCAAACGATCAGCAGAACCAGTCCGACCAGTGCCGCCAGAACGCCGAGCGCCCTCTTATAGTCGCGCTGCAAGTTCGAGCGCCCCGCGGCAGCGTCATCCACGAACAAACTTTCCTCAAAGAAGTGCGCCATTTGTTGTGGCGTCAAGCTCACCAGCGTTTTGGCTCGCTCCAGCTGTATGGCATGAAATGTCGCCCGCAAACGCTCCTCGACGGGTTTCACCACCACGCCCGGTTTCAGCTGAATGAAAGTCCTCAGCCAAAAATTGTTCCAGCTCGCAAGCGTTTGCGGATTCTTCATCGCCATCGGCAGAAAGATTCCCGTCATCGTCCCCGTTTCGGTTCCCGTGAACGGACCTTCGGTCACGCCAATAATTTGATAAATCGTCTGGCCGATGCGCAGACTCTTCCCTACAACATTCGGGGCGCTCCCAAATCGCTGCTTCCAGTAGTCGTGCGAGAGCACGGCGTAGGGATGCGCCCCCGGCTCCGCGTCGTCCTCTGCCGATAACAATCGCCCAACAGCCGGCCGGATTCCGAACGTGTCAAACATCCAGCCGGACACAAATTGCACGTACCCTTTTTCCATCTGTGCGTCGGTGCCGTATGTCAAATCCAGCCGGTCCGCATACGACACAGCAATCAGCTCCGCCTGCCCCTTCACGTCCTCCCGCATTTGCCGGAACATCGGGTACGAGCAGCTGTCGTACCTTTCCTTTCCCAACGGGCCAGTGCTTTCGAATGCGATAACGTGGAGTCGCTCCGCGTTGGCTACGGGCAGTGGTCTCATCAGTAAGGCATCAATCAGACGGAATGCCGCCGTGCACGATCCGATGCCCAGCGCAAGCGACAGAATCGCCGCTGCCGAAGTTACCTTCGCCTTCCTCAACTGCCGCCAGCCAAAAACAAAATCAGCCCGCAGCGAATCCAGCCACGTCAGCAACCGCGCGTCTCGGCTCCCTTCGCGATGCCGCATCGTGGACCCAAACGCTCTTCGCGCTTCAACGGGATCGCGCCCCTGTGCGATCGCCTCTGCGATATGCGCCTCAAGTTCTTCATCGATTTCGCGATTCAAACGTTCCCCGCAAAAAACATTGGCCAGCCGCGTCCATAGCGACATATCACGCCTCCCGCAGCACGCGGTTCACTGCCAGAGTGACCGCCTGCCAACGCGACTCTTCCATCCCAAGCTGCCTCTTCCCCGCCGCCGTCACCTCATATAACCGCGCCCGCCGCCCCGTGTCCTTAGTTACCCACTCCGCCCGAATCCATCCCGCCTCCTCCATCCGGTGCAGCGCTGGATACAGAGACCCTTCCTCAACGCGCAGCACCTCGCCGGAAATGTCCTGAATCGCGGTCATAATCGCGTACCCGTGTAATCCCGGCCTTCGCGAAAGTATCTTCAAAACAAGCAAATCCATCGACCCCTGCAAAGAGTCAGCCTTAGCCATACTCAGACCTCGTAATACATAGACGTCTAAATAAGCGAAAAGTTCCGTGGGAAAAATCGATTTGCGGACGAGCCGGGAAGCTGTGTCACAGATTTCTCATCCTCCTGTAACTCCACCGCGATGTTCCTCCGCGAGACTGCCTGGTGTTGCTCCTGCGTACCATGCCAGACAACCGGAGAGAAAACGCCATGCCAAGGATTCTGCAAGGGCTCGCCTCGATTATTCTCAGCGCTACGCTACTGCCCATCGCCAGCGTTCCTAGCTTCGCTGGGGACCGCGACGGCCGGGTGAGGACGGCCGCGGCCGACGTCCGGCACGTGTTTGTGATCGTGCTCGAAAATAAAAATTTCAGCGATACGTTTGGCACGAGCACGCAGGACCCTTATTTGCAGAAGACGCTGGTGCCGATGGGCGCTCTGCTGACGGAATACTACGGCACGGGGCACGTCAGCCTCGATAACTACATCTCTCTGATCAGCGGACAGGCGCCAACGCCGGACACGGACGACGACTGCCTTCCCGGCTTGACAGGATCGATTGGAAACTACAATGACGTGGCACAGACAGGTACGACTCCCGACGGACAGGTGATTGCTACTGGCGGTTGCATCTATCCCAAAGAGATTCGGACCTTGCCGAATCAGCTCACCGACGCCGGCCTGAGTTGGAAGGGCTACATGGGAGACATGGGAAACGATCCTGCCCGCGAAAGCGCCACATGCGGTCACCCTGAGATTGGCGTGGGCACAGACCACACCAATACCGCAGAAGCGCCTAGCAGCGCGGTTCCGCTGGGCGACGCGTACGCTACGCGGCACGACCCTTTCATGTATTTTCATTCCATTATCGATTCGCCAAGCTGCAACACGCATGTAGTCAATCTGAACCATTTGACCGCCGATCTGGCTGAAGAAAGGACCACGCCAAATCTCGTGTTCATCACTCCGAACCTGTGCGATGACGGCCACGACGGTAGCGGGACCGGAGCCGCGGGCACTACCTGCGCTAACGGCAATCCGGGCGGCCTCACTTCCGCTGACGCCTTTCTGCAGAGCTGGGTACCGAAGATCATGAACTCGCCCGCTTATCGTCGAGACGGTCTGCTCATCATTACCTTTGACGAAAGCAGCTTCACGGAGAGCGTCACGGTAGGCCCCACCGGACAAGAAACCGTGGACATCACGTTCTCCGGCCAGACTTGCTGCAATCAGCAGCCGGGACCTAATCTCACCGGCGTTCGGCCCGGCACGTTTACGCTTCTGAGCACCCCGACGTTGGTCGAGAACATCGTCATCAATGGTTTCGGCGGCGACCGCATTGGCGCGCTGTTGCTATCCCCCTTCATCAAACCGGGAAGCACTTCGGAAATTCAGTACAATCACTATTCCCTGCTCCGTAGTCTCGAGGATATATTCCAGCTGCGCGAGCATTTGGGTTATGCCGCTGACAATCCGCGTGCGCATTATTTTCTGGAGACGATTGGAGACGATGAAAACGTCTTCCAGGGCGGGCACGGCAATCGCGGTTTCGATCACCCAGTTATCCCGTTCAAGTTCTAGCGCAAAGTTCGCAACAACATCTGGCAACACCATTGGTCGGACGGCAACGCCGTCAGCCATTCGCGGCTTTTTTGAAAGCGCATCAGAAGGAATGCCTCAACCAAATTCGCGAGACCATTTTATCAATTGCAAGCTGGCCATCATCGCAATGGTGGTGTTGATCGCCGGCTTCCTAGCAAACGATCGAACTTCCTTGCCTGCGTACGCTTCGCAAATGAGGGCCCACGCACCGGTTGCGTCTGCGAGCGAGACAGGTGGCTCCGTTTCTTCCATCGGCGCTGTGGGCAAGAAGATCTTTTTTGACGTTTCGCTTTCGCGCTCGGGACGCATGTCCTGCGCTACTTGCCACAATCCTTCTTACGCCTATGGACCACCTAACGGCCTGGCAGTGCAACTCGGCGGGCCAGAAATGGACCAGCAGGGTGCGCGAGCGGTACCATCTTTGCGCTACGTACTCAATCGCACGCCAGTTTGGAACAAGGAATTTATTGCAAATCCAGCGGAACGCATTATCGAGGGAGAGGAACCGCCAACTGGCGGCTTCGGCTGGGATGGCCGCTTCAACACGCTACATGACCAGGCCGCTTTTCCATTGCTGGCGCCGAACGAGATGGCCAACGCTGGACCTGCAGAAGTAGCTGCCAAGTTGCAGCACGCCAACTACGCCGATGAATTTCGCAAAGAGTTTGGAGCGCAGATTTTCGAGGACCCGGCCAAGGCCTATGCTCAGGCGCGCATTGCGTTGGAGCGTTTCGAACTGGAAGACCCAAGCTTCCATCCCTACAACTGCAAGTACGATCACTACGTGGATGGCAAGGTCCCGCTTAGCGAGCAAGAAAAGCGCGGGCTGGACTTGTTCGATGATCGGCGGCGCGGCAACTGCTCGTCCTGTCATCTGGATCGCAAGGGGGCAGATGGCTCTCATCCGCTTTTTACGGACTATGAGTTCGAGGCGCTCGGAGTACCGCGCAATCCAGAGATTCTGGCCAATGCGGCGCACGATTATTTTGATATGGGCCTGTGCGGACCATTGCGCACGGATCAGACCGGGCAACAAAAGTATTGCGGGCTGTTCAAGACCCCAACGATGCGGAATGTGGCAACGCGCAGCGTGTTTTTCCATAACGGGCGCTTTCATACGCTGAAGGAAGCACTGCGTTTCTACGTGCGGCGCGACACGAATCCGCAGTCGTGGTATCCCGTATTCGCTTCCGGCGTGGTGAATAAATTCGACGATTTGCCCACGCTATTGCGGGGCAATATCGATGTCATAGACGAGCCGCTGACGCGGCGCGAAGGGGCCGAACCGGCCTGGACGGATGCGGAGATTGACGATGTGATTGCCTTTCTGCAAACGCTGACCGACCGCGACGCCGTACGCCTCAGTCATTAACGGCTGACCGGGTATTCCACCTGCGGCTCCGACCTGCCGACTGCTCTTACTCAGCATATACGACCCAATCCATTATTTCTTACGGCTTGGATCGTCGTTTGGGTTGACGTAGTTGAATTGCAAGGGAGCTGTGCCATGGACTTGGACCACGACTTCTCCGCTGGCCATCGCGTAGTGATGCATGTCAGGATCGAGAAACGCAAAGCTTCCTGCTGGGAAAGCTCCCATCTTGCTCTCGTCAAAGGTATCACCCATACCGACCTTGAAAGTCCCGGAGATTATCGTGACGTTTTCGCGTTGTGGATGCCAATGAGGCGCGATGCGGTATCCGTCAGGCATTTTCAAGCGCACGGTGTAATCCCCGCTCGCTGCGCCGGGGTTGCCCTCGAGCACGGCAAGTTGCGCGCCTGCGGCCACAAATGCCGGTGCCGGACCATAAGGAATGCCATCCGGCATGAACGTATGTCTTTCAGAAGAAGCGGGTTGCGCGCCAATCGTAACAGCCAAGCCCGCCCCGCACAGCAATCCGACCATCGCAACCTTCACATGTAGCTTCCTTCTCATTGTTCTACCTCCCTCGTAGAGCTCTACTCCATCATGAGGATATTCCTCCAAAGAATGCCTGTCATCAATGGATGCCAGCTAACTTTTCCATATCTTTTATATATCTTCGTAAATCACTCACTCTTACGGGATAATGCCGCAGGTAGGCCCCATGCGCAGCGCACAACAAGCAGCCACTGAAATCGAGTTGGACCTCGGCCGCTATGAACTTCGGCGCCGCGGACGCCGCGTTAAGCTCGAAAAGAAACCCATGGAACTGCTGATCTTCCTGGTTGCTCGCAGGGAGCAGCTGGTTTCGCGCAAGGATATTGTTACGAAACTCTGGCGTTCCGATCTTTTCATCGATACCGAGCCAAACATCAACAACATCGTGCGAAAAATCCGTTCCGCATTGGGTGACAACTCCGCTAAGCCCCGCTTTCTGGAAACCGTGGTCGGCAAAGGATACCGATTTATCGGGCCGGTGCGCGTGATCGATGCGCGCTTCCCGCAATCCCATCACGAACGAAGCGCTTCGGATGAGCCCGACCGTGGGCGAGTAAGCATGCGAACCGAGCGCCCATCGCTGGCCGTCCGGCCCCTCTTTCTCCTCGGAAACATTTCTGATGATCAGGGCGTGTGTCTAGGCTTCGCAGACGCACTCGTAACGCGCCTCGGGAACCTGCAAGACGTTGACGTTTTGCCGACCTCCGCGATGCTCAATGTGCCTGCGGAAATGACGGCTTCTGATGTCGGTTCACGCCTCGGAGTCCGCTTCGTAGTTCACGGGGCCATCCAGGAATCGAAGGGGCAATGGCGTCTTTCGTTAGAGATGTTTGACACCCACTTGGGAGCTGTCGGTTTCCGGCGGAAGTGCGATCTCGACGTCGAGCGTCTGTCCGATCTTGAAGACGAGATTGCCAAACAGATCGCGGCCACCTTGAGCAGGCCTTTGCATCCATTGGTAGTCCAACGACGCCCTCGGTATAGCAAAGATCCTCTCGCTTATGCGGAATTCGTGCGTGGCTACCGCCTCAGTTTGTCCGGCGACGAGTCGCATTTGGAGGAGGCAGCCCAGCGTCTGACCACCGCCGTCACGCGCGATCCAGGTTTCTCACTCGCTCATGCGACTCTTTCCCTCGCCTGCGCGACTCGTCATTTCGAGTTTGACCCGGCAAGCATTTGGCTTGAGAAAGCAGAGTTTCACTGCCGCCGTGCGCTGGAAGTGGATCCCGATTTGCCCGAAGGACACGTCGCGAACGCTTTTCTGCTTTGGGGTCCATCAAAAAACTTCCAGCATTTGGAAGCCATTGCCGAACTGCGCCGCGCGCTCGCCCTTCAGAAAAATCTGCCTCATGCGTACAACCGCTTGGGAACGATTCTGGCGCACATCGGCCTGCTGGATCATGCTCGCGAAATGTATGAGCGAGGACGGACGTTCCAGCCAAAACAAGCCGTAAGTCACAGCATCGTTCAAGTCTACATTTGGAATCGAGAGTATGACCTGGCTCGAGAAGAGATTCGAGCATGGCGGACCGAAAGCCCCGGCAATAAGTATCCCCTCTATTTCGCGCCGCAATTGGCGATGATGACTGAAGACTGGAACGAAGCGAAAGTGCTGCTCGATGAAGCGATCGAGCTCTTGCCTCAAGAACCGCTGACCATCAGTCTGCTGGGTGTCTATTATGCTTTGAGGGGTAAGGCAGTGCTGGCTCTTGATTGCCTGACTCGGGCCTGCAGTAGCGCAAAATCCTTTGGACACGCACACCACACCTACTATCAGGTCGCCTGCATTCTCTCCTTACTGGAGCGCCCCACCGAAGCCTTTGAATGGCTGGAGCGGAGTGTCAGTACCGGGTTCGCGTGCTGGCCATTTTTTCTGAAAGACCTATGTCTCCAAAATCTCCGCGCTCTCCCCGAATTTGACGTCTTGATCAGCTCTTTGCAAGCCAAGTATCCCGACCATCTGGGTTTGCTCTAGCTTCCAATGTGCTTTGCCAAAGCTCCCATGTTGGGTTGACATCTTACCCGAGTGCGAGCATGGTAGGTGGCATGTCTGCCCAAGAACCCCATGGCCGCCTGGAACTGTTGCAAGGAACTTTGGACTTGCTCATCCTCCGCACCTTGATCTTTGGATCGCAGCACGGCCAAGGAATTGCCCGCGCGATACAACAAACATCCGAAGAAGAGCTGCTTGTGGAACACGGCGCGCTCTATCCTGCATTGCAGCGCCTGGAAGAGCGGGGCTGGATTTCCGCCAAATGGGGAACCTCGGTAAATAATCGGAAGGCGCGCTTTTATTCGCTGACCCCAGCGGGCCGAAAACAACTCGTCAAAGAAACAACCAAGTGGAAGCGGCTGACGACAGCCATCGGGCGGATTCTGGAATCCCAAGCCGAAGGGAGCTAAGCCCATGTTCGGACGCAAACGCAAAGAGAACGATTTCAGCGAAGAAATCCAAGCGCACATCCAACTTGAGAGTGAGCGCTTACGTGGGCAGGGGCTGAGCGATGGCGAAGCATTAGCTGCCGCGCGACGTTCTTTCGGCAACGTTACGCGAGCGGAGGAACGATTCTACGAATCCCACCGCTGGCTCTGGTGGGATCATCTTCGGCAGGACATTCGCTATGGTCTTCGCATGCTTCGTAAGTCTCCGGGCTTCAGTGCTGTTGCCATTCTCACGCTGGCATTGGGCATCGGCGCCAACACCGCCATTTTCAGCTTGATCGACGCCGTAATGCTGCGGTCGCTCCCGGTCGAGAATCCGAAACAACTGGTCTTGCTAAAGTGGGGAGCGCGCAAACCGCCGAACGTTCACGGCTACATGTCCGCCGGCGATTGCCCTAGCAATCTGCGCCCAGGCGCCGATAATCCCTCAGGATGTTCGTTCTCCGAGCCGGTGTTTCGCGAAATTGCACAAGCAAATATTTTTTCGGGGACGGCCGCGTTTGCCAACACCGGGAGGTTGGATTTGACGGGGAATGGTTCACCCTCCGTGATTAACGGCCAGCTAGTTTCTGGCGACTTCTTCCGCACCATGGGCCTCAAAGCCGCCGCCGGCCGGCTGCTCGATGCAACCGACGACAAGCCAGCCGCCGCGCCCGTTGCCGTGCTCAACTACGGCTATTGGCAGAGCGCCTTCGGAGGTTCCCGCGACGTGGTCGGCCGAACGATTGAGCTAAACAACGTCGCCTTCACGATCATCGGCGTGGCCGAGCAGCGATTCACCGGAATTACTCCTGGTAGCGATTACGACGTTTGGTTGCCGCTCTCCGACGCGCAACGCATCACCGATCCCATGCGCTGGCGAGACCGTCAGAACGATGTGAGTTACTGGTGGCTCGTCATTATCGGCCGTCTCAAACCAGGAACACAGCTCGCCCAGGCGCAAGCGCCACTAAGCGGCCTCTTCCGCAATGAAATGCTTCACGGAGCCGTCCCGCTTTTCCATGGCGGTGAGGCGCCGGGAACACCTGCGCCTCAGACGGGCGCGCCGGCTGGCGGCAATGGTGCGAAACCCATGTCTGCGGTGCCACAACGAGCGCCGGGGTCGAGCCCCGTTCAAGTTCAGGGGCAAGCGGCCGGCGTGCCGAAGCCACAATCCGCAGGCAATACGGCGGTCATCATGGCTGGACCGTCAGGAGCAGCGCCTGCGGGCGCACTGCGCGGTTCAGAAACGGGTAACAGTCCGAAGACACTGTCCACCGCGGCAGACAATCCGGGAATTACTCTTGCGCCCGCTCAGAGTGGTCTGACCGGCAGTCGCACCCGCTACTCCAATCCGCTGTATGTTCTGATGCTCGCTGTCGGAATCATTCTTTTGATCGCTTGCGCGAACGTTGCGGGGCTGATGCTCGCCCGGGCCGCCGCACGGCAAAAGGAAATGGCGGTGCGGCTGGCGCTGGGCGCGGGACGTGCGCGCATTGTGCGGCAGCTTTTCACGGAAAGCATAATGCTTTCGGTGCTCGGTGGCGCGCTGGGGATTCTTTTTGCTTATTGGGGAGCGCGTACCATCATTTCCTTTGTGTCGAGCAATCAACCGCGTCCCCTGGGATTCGCGACGGGTGTCGACCTGCGTGTCCTCGCATTTACCGTCGCGGTTTCCCTGCTCACGGGAATTCTCTTCGGGATCGCGCCGGCTTTTCGTGGTGCGCGCGTCGATTTGACGCCGGCGCTCAAGGAAGGCGAAGGAAGCTCCACGAGTGCGGCACGTGGCAGCGCAAAATGGTTCAGCATCGGCAATGCTCTAGTGGTTGCCCAAGTCGCGCTCGCGATCGTTGTTCTCGTGGGCGCCGGGCTCTTGGTGCGCACGCTAGCGAACCTGCGCAACGTCGACGTTGGCTTCGATTCACACAACATCTTGATTTTCGGAATCGACCCGACGCTGATCGGCTACAAAGGCCCGCAAGCAGACAGCCTCTATCGCGACTTGCAGGGCCGCCTCTCGGAAACGCCCGGAGTGAAGTCCGCGAGCTACTCGATGATGCCGCTCTTGAGCAGCGGCCTGATGATCACCAGCTTCCACTGGCCCGGCACGCCACAGGATCAAGAATCCGAAGCGGACATGCTTGGCATCGGTCCCAATTTCTTTGAGACGATGCACATTCCGTTTCTTATCGGCCGCGGATTTGCCACCTCCGATTTTAAGCTCTCCGTTGCGAACGACGGAATGAGTCCCACTTCAGCGCCGACTCCCGTGATCGTGAATCAGTCTTTCGTGGATAAATATCTCGGGAAGGAAAATCCGATCGGGAAACAGTTTGGCCAGGCGGACGCCAGCGCCGACGACCCAGCGAGTTCGGGCTACGAAATCGTTGGGGTGGTGCGCGACGCTAAATACAACGACTTGCGCCGGGAAATTCACGCCATGATGTACATGCCGCAAAGATTCGGCGGAGCAACCTTCGAGCTGCGCACGGCAGCTGATCCTCAGGCTATTCTTCCCGCGATACGCGAAGTCGTTTCGCAGGTAAACACGAATTTGCCGCTCTACGATGTGAAAACGGAATCCGAGCAAATTGACCGGTTGCTGTTTCAGGAGCGGCTCATCGCGAGGCTGTCCAGTTTCTTTGGTTTGTTAGCGCTGGTGCTGGCGTGCGTCGGGTTGTACGGACTGCTTTCCTATGAGGTTTCGCGACGCACCCGAGAAATCGGTATTCGCATGACGCTCGGCGCGCACCAGGGAAATGTGCTGAAGCTGGTCTTACGGCAAGGAATTGTGCTTGCGCTGGTCGGAGCTGCCCTGGGCATTGGTGTAGCGCTGGGCGTGACGCGCTATTTGACTTCGATGCTCTACGACGTGCATGCCAATGATCCGCTGACGATGATCGCGGTTGCCATGCTGCTTGTGCTCGTCGCCCTGGCTGCGTGCTATGTTCCGGCGCGGCGTGCGATGCGTGTCGATCCGATGGTCGCCTTACGGCATGAATAGTTTATCCAACCGTCCGGCGCGCCCGTGTAAGCACGCAGCAAACGGGTTGCGCACTCCTCACTCGGCGTGAGCGACCTTGTGCTGGCTCACATTCTGACCGTCCCCGCTTTTTAACTTGCTGAACGTAACGGCGGACAAAATCGTGAATCCTCCAAGGACGAGAAGCGCCTTGTGAACGCCGTGAATCATTTCCGCCGGGTTGGAATGCACGCGAGGCACGAAAAACGCCGTGGCCAAGCCCGCTGCTGCGACCCCAAAGCTGATCGACATTTGCTGCGTAGTGCTCGCAATCGAGCTCGCGCTGCTCGTCTCTTCATCGGTGACGTCGGCATAAACGAGCGTATTCATGCTGGTGTATTGCAGCGAGGTGAATGCCCCATAGCAAAACGCCTGAATCACGATGACCCAGACAGGAGTATGCAGTCCGATGGTTGCAAAGAGTAAGAGAAGAAGGCCGAGGATAACCGTGTTCGATATCAGCACTCCACGGTAACCGATGCGGTTCAAAATCTTCGGCAGCAGGAATTTCGTGCTCATGGAAGCCAGCGCCTGCGGCATGATCAGCAGCCCTGACTGAATCGGCGTGAATCCCAAGCCCACCTGATAGAGCAATGGCAGGAGAAACGGCACTCCGCCGATTCCCAGCCGCGTGAAAAAGCTGCCACTCACCGACGCGCTGAAGGTGCGAATGCGAAACAGGCTCAGCCGCAGCAGGGGATATGCAATCTGCCGCGCGTGCAGCAGGTAGCCGCCGATCAACGCAAGAGAAACCGCCAACAAACCCAAAATTTCGCCTGTGCTCAGTTCGTGTTCGCCAAAGATCTCCAGAACATAAGACAGCAGCGCGATGCCCGAGCCAAACAGAATGAGCCCAACGATATCGAGAGGATGTGTTTTCTCGCGATAGTCAGGCAGATGCCAATAGACCATCAACAAGCCGACGATGCCGATCGGAATATTCACGAAAAAAATGAAACGCCAATGTAAATATCCGACGATCAATCCGCCGGCAATCGGTCCCAGCATTGGGCCAACCAGCGCGGGAATCGCCACGAAGCTCATCGCGCGAATGAGTTCGGATTTCGCAAACGTTCGTACTAGAGTAAGCCGCCCGACCGGCACCATCATCGCTCCGCCGCAGCCCTGCAAAATGCGGCACGCCACTAGCAAATGAATGTTGCTTGATATGCCGCAGAAAAAAGACCCAAGCGTAAAAAGCCCTATCGCCGATGCAAACACCCGCCGCGTTCCGAACCGGTCCGCCATCCACCCGCTGATCGGTATGAAAACTGCCAGGCTCAAGGTGTAGCTCGCTAGGACGGATTTCATGCTGAGCGGAGCCACCTTCAGCGCCTCCGAAATGGCCGGTACTGCCGTATTGAGAATCGTTGTGTCCAGCGACTCCATGAAAAAGGCCACAGCCACCAGCCACGGCAAGAGGCGCTTGCTCGAAGCGGTTGGCGCTGCTGGCACCGAAGGCGATTTGCCGGAATTGGTGGACTTAGGCGGGCTTGGAGGCATGGAGTCGAGTCATCACTCTACTAGCGAACCGCAAGATTTGCTCGAAGGAACAACGACGATGCAAATCCTCCTCTCATTCCCGTTCGATTACTTTTGCAGAGCCTTTGGTTCGCCCTGCTCGTAATCATTTGTGCAAACGCGCGCCTCAAAGCCATCCCCTTCGCCCCTTTCTTGCTACGATAAAAAGAACCTAGGTCATAGCTCCCTTTGAAGTTAGGACTGCTCGCACGAAGAGGCAGAGCTGTCTGCGTAGAACATGTCGCCATCAACGGCAACCAAGGAGTCTGACGTGAAAAAGGCATCTTCTTATCTCGCGATCGCAGGTATGTTGGGTACTCTTGCCGCGCCCGCGTTTGGCCAAGCGCCTTCAGCGGGAAGGCCGCAAACGCAATCTGCTTCTGCCCAAACCGCGCCCGCAACGCCTGGTACTGCACCCGCCACAGTTTCCCGCACCACCAAGGCTGTGAACTATCGCCGCGCCGGCGGCACCACCAAGATCGATTTTCAAGGCACTGAACTGATGCAAGGCGCAACGGGCGAAGCCAAGGTCGAAAGCAAAAGCAATCGCATGGAGATCGAAGCCAAATTCCAGGGCTTCGAAGACCCCACAAAGTTCGGCCTCGAATATCTCACGTATGTGATGTGGGCCGTCTCTTCACAGGGCCGCGCTGTGAATCTCGGCGAAGTCGCTCTCAAAAACGGCAGCGGTCAGGTCAAAGCCATTTCCGACATGCAAACTTTCGGCATGATCGTCACCGCGGAACCGTATTTTGCGGTTACGCAGCCGGGCAACATGGTCGTACTTGAAAATGTTCTGGGCCCTGCCACGCAAGGGAAAATCGAAAACATCGACGCCCAGTATGAATTGCTGGGACGCGGCGTCTATTCTTCTTCCAACACGAAAATCGAAAATGCCATCTTCGGCATCGACCGCAAAACGCCTCTCGAACTTTTCGAGGCACGCAACGCCGTGCGCATTGCCCGTATTGCGCAAGCCGATAAATATGCCGCCTCCTCGCTGGCTAGAGCCGAGCTGCAACTCCAGAACGCTGAAGATGTTTACCGCCGCGGCAGCGAGAAAAAATCCGTAGAAGCTGCCGCGCGCGAAGTTGTGGAAACCGCGGAAGAAGCGCGCGTCATGGCCGTGAAACAAAAGGCTGAACTAGATGCGCAAGCGAAAGTCGCCGCTGAGAAAAAAGCCGCCGAAGAGCAAGCCGCAGCGGAAATCAAGCGCCGCCAGGACGCGGATCAAGCTCGCCTGCAAGCGGAAGCCGCCAAAGCCGAAGCCGTGCGCATGAAGCAGGAAGCGGAAAAAGCCGCTGCCGACGCGGCGCGCCAAAAACAAGAAGCCGAGCAAGCCACCGCCGCCGCAGTAGCACAGCAGCAAGCCGCGCAAGCAGCCGCCGAACAAGCAGCGCGGGATAAAGCTGCCGCTGTCGATCAACAGCGCGCCGCGGAAGCCGATGCTGATAAGGCGCGACAGGCCGCCGCACGCGCTGAAGCGGAAAAAGCGGATCTTCGGGCGCAACTCTTGAATCAACTCAATTCCATTTTGCAGACACGCGATTCTGCTCGCGGACTTATCGTGAACATGTCCGACGTGCTTTTTGATACCGGCAGCTACACGCTCAAGCCGGGCGCGCGCGAAAAACTGGCGAAAATTTCAGGCATTTTGCTCGCGCATCCCGGCCTCACTTTACAGATTGAAGGCCACACGGACAGCGTGGGCACCGATGAATATAACCAACAGCTTTCCGAGCGCCGCGCCGATTCCGTGCGCGATTTTCTCGCGGAGCAAGGCGTTGGTGGATCGACAATCACCGCGCGCGGCTTTGGAAAAACGCAGCCTGTTGCGACGAATGATACCGCTGACGGACGTCAGCGCAACCGGCGCGTCGAGCTCGTTGTCAATGGCGCGGCGATTGGAAACGCTTCCGCAGCGAACACCGTCGCGAATCAGTAGGCAACACGTCGCCGCCATCCTTTCTTGAGCGCGATTGCGCGATGTAGTCGAACTGAGTAGTGCGAAGCGCAGACGACTGTGCCGAAGAGGTAGTGTTCTCCCGACAGAGTTGAAGCCTTTCCAACAGAGCCTGGACCTTTGGTTGAGAGATGCAATGAGAGGCCCCTAACTACCGATGGTTGTTCAGGACAAAAATTCTTCGTCGAGTTTCTGGTTAACAATAAGACTTCCCCAACTGCCCTTTTTTTGTAAATGCGGATTCTAAAGGACTTTAAGTCTTGCGTTTTGAAACTGCGCATTCTAAAGGGGTTATGGGTGTGTTTTGCGGAACTGCGGATTCTGCTGGACTTAGTGGCGAGATGGACGCACACGGTTGGGCGGGGTTGAAGGTGGGTTTTAACACAGAGGGCACCCCGACCCGGTCGGGGGAAACGCCGTTCACGGAGAAGGGGATGAGGCGAGTGGATAGAGTTGGCTACGAGCATGGGAAACGGTAGCATATTATTTACTTATTTTCAATAGTTTTCTTTATTACTGGATAGCTATTCGAACGAGGCGACGCAAATTGGGGTGGGACAGACGGAAGTCCTGGGGATTGAGGGGGTTGGTGGGATTCATAGAGTTTGGTGAGACTGTGGAAATGCGTGGAAAAATCAAAAGCCCCAGATTCGTAGCAGAGTTTTACGCCTAGGTTATCCGTCCGGGACTGCAAAAGGGGTGATTACCTCCTAGAAGAACCAAACCCGAAAACGTGGGGCACCCTCCGCGTTGTTTTGATTTGGTGACGGGCGGACGCTGCGCGGCTTGATTGAGAGGGTTTTTACAGATTCGGAATCAGATCGCCCGGGCAATACGGCGATTACTTACTCTTTCGAGCTCCATGTGTTTCGCGCGACGCAGGCCATGGCTCCAACGATTCCGAACATCATGGCGAACGGTACGCCCTCGTTGGGGATGAATCCCAGATTCCCTCTCCCTAGACCTAATGCGTACCCAAGGGCGAGCCCGGCGCCCATGCAAGCCAGGATAATGACGGCATTCAGGACTTTCCACTTGGCTCCCTGTCCGCTCGCGATGGCGAATGCGGAGCCCAAAATCAATGCCACCAGCCAGATTACGGCCATCGCTTACTCCTTCCGTAACGTAACCACAAGACTGTGGGAGGGTGTGCCGGACGCCATTTTCTGATCCGTTTTTCAATTTCAGGGGAGGTCATCCCGGCGAATATAGCACGTTCGTAGTTGAAGGGAGGGTTAGCGTGTTGGAGGTGGCGTGGCCCCTCGATAAGAGGTTTCCACCCGGCGGAGTGGGGATGCGACCTCCAAAAGACTCTAACGCGGAAGCGGTGACCACACCAGCGCATGTGCCATTAGTGACAGACGACTGGAGACAGAAGTAGGAAGATACATAGGTACGAAACAACGAGGCAGCCAATGTTGAATTTATGGTGGGCGGCACCGCTTACCGACGATCAGGCAAGAAATGTTCTGCTTTCCCTGGATCCGAATGCCGACGCAGCCGAAATCTATTCGGCGCTAGAAAAACGCAAGAAGGACGCGGCGAAATTTGGGATATGCCTTAACGAATTTTTTCTGCGAAATGGCTCACAAGCGGCGAATAATGCACGCGCCGCCTGGTCAGAGATTTCGACACATGACTCCGGCGCTGATCCAAACGTGAACTACGAACTGGATATGAAGTCTTTTGATTTACTAACACTTGATATTCGGGCCGCTTGTTTGAAGCAATTGTTTTCGTATGCCCGTATGGCGCACGGAAACGGAAGAATCCTGAGAATGGAAGCCGCATCGACATTTTAACCGCGGTGGAATGGCTCACCGCAGGTCCGTAATCCGGCAAGTATTCGGAATTCAAATTCGAATCCCTCCACTATAATCGGCAAATGGGTTTTTCTTTTGAGGTGGAATAGGAGCATCGCGTCGGCCGTTGGTCTCTCGATGGCCCGGTGACTGACGATTCGTTTAGCGAAAGTCTGAAGGTCGTGAGCGGGATTCTAATAGGACTAAACCTCAGGGGCGGGATTGTGGACTTTACCGAAGTCACGTCTTTTGACGTTTCCGAGGATGTGTTGAAACGACTCGCGAACACTAACCCGGTTCTGCCTGGCGACATGCTTCGGCTCATCGTAGCCCCCGACAACAAAGCTTTTGGAATGTCGCGGACGTTCCTCGCGCTCGGTGAAATGTCTCGACCTAATTTGTTCGTCGTTCGGGATCTAGAGAAGGCATATCACATTCTCGGAATCAAAACGCCAAACTTCAAACGCCTAGCTTCTTCGGACTGAGTCCTAGTTTCGCGCTTGGAGCGCCGAATTCGGGGTTTCGACACAGAAAAGAAAAAGAGGAGGCGGGCCAGGTCGTCCCGCCTCCTCAAATCCCCTTTCGGGGATGTCCGGTCAGCCTGACGGAGGGCGGCTGGCCGGTCGTGTGTTGGCCTACCTATTAATCCCGGCTGCCAGAAAAAAGTTCCGGTGAAAATGAAAAAAATGACTAGAATCTCTGTGGAAATGTAGCCCAGTGCCGGGGTGAATCCAGCCTATGCCGCGTCCTTCATCGCTAAGCCCAGATAACATACTGCGTTTTCTGCAAGTTACGGGAAATGCAGCGTCTGCCAACGAGATTGGGGCAGCCTTGCATATTGGAAAGGCTGGCCGCAAACCGCTATTTAACATGTTGATGAAACTGAAGAAGCGGGGCGCGATTGCGGAATTGCCAGGGGGGCGCTACCGACTTGCGGGTCGGAAAGGCGGGGAAGAATCGCGGAGCGGGTCGGCTCGCGCTGGTGGGGGCGGCTCTGAGGTTGCAGGCTCGGCAAGGAGTGGCTTTGGCGGGACTGCTTCTACTGGACATGGTTCCGCGGGGCACCTTGCGCGATCGGCGGATTCGCATTCTTTGGCGCGCGATGAAGTGCGAGGGCGGCTCGTGTTACATCACGACGGTTACGGATTTGTGGTGCCGGATGTGCCGATGCCTCAGCTGGATGGAGATGTGTTTATTCCACGCGACGCGGTCGAAGACGCGATGCACGGCGATCGGGTGGTGGCGAAGTTGCAGCGCGTCAGCGATTCTCGCGGACGGGATTTCCGAGTGGCAGGTTCGCGTGGGGGGCAGCGCGCGGAAGGGCGAATCGTGCGCGTGCTGGGGCGGGCGCATCCCTCGGTGGTGGGATTGTTTCGTTACGGGCCGCGGGGAAATGTGGTGCTGCCTTATGACAACCGGATCCAGCATGAAATTCAGATACCGCCTGGCGATGAGCTGACGGCGGCGTTGCGAGAAAAATTAGGTTTGGAAGGCGATGCGAAAGATGGGGGCGCGCGAGGCAAGCGGTTGCCGCAGTTGCCAGAACTCGATGGCGCGGTGGTAAATGTGGAGCTGTTGCGTTATCCGCGCGGCGGAGCGGCTGCGACAGGACGCGTGATCGAAATTCTTGGGCGGCCCGGGGATCTCGGTGTGGACATCGAGATCATTATTCGCAAGCATCATCTGCCTCATGAATTTTCTCACGCCGTTTTGGAGGAAGCCGAGCATCGTGCTGCGCCAGTGAGCGAAGTCGAGCGCGAAGGGAGGGAGGATTTTCGTCACCTGCCGATTGTGACGATTGACGGTGAAACGGCCCGCGATTTTGATGACGCTGTTTACGTGGAGCGGCGCGCGGACGGCGGCTGGAGTTTGCAGGTGCACATCGCCGACGTGGCGCACTACGTTCGAACAGGAACGGCGCTGGATCAGGAAGCGCGGCTGCGCGGGACTTCAGTGTATTTTCCGGATCGCGCGGTGCCGATGCTGCCTGAGGCGCTATCGAATGGGATGTGTTCGCTGAAACCGCGCGAGGAACGGCTGGTGATGAGCGCGCTGATGGAATTTGATGGCGCGGGAAATATGCAGAGTGAGCGGATGACTTCGGGTGTCATCCGCTCGGCCGAGCGGATGACGTACACCGACGTGAATAAAGTGATCGAAGGCGACGCAGATGCAACGGTGCGCTATGCAGGCCTGGCTGGACATTTTCGCGACATGAAAGAGTTGGCGCTGCTATTGAACAAGCGGCGCAACGAACATGGCTCGATTGATTTTGATTTGCCGGAGCCGGTGATTGAGTTTGATGAGCAGCAGCGCATGACGAACATCGTGCGCAGCGAACGAAATATTGCGCACCGGCTGATCGAAGAGTTTATGTTGGCGGCGAACCGTGCTGTGGATGGTTACCTGCTGAAGCGCGGAATCGCCGCGTTGCACCGTGTGCATGAAAAGCCTGACGCGCGCAAAGTTCTGGAGTTCGAAGCACTGGCGGGGGCGTTTGGTTATTCGCTCGGCGTTGCAGATTTGCATCAGCGTGAAGTTGCGGTGCGGCATGGGCGTGTGCCGGCGCCGGCGAAAGCGGGAAGGCCGGATTCGTATGGTCACGGGCGCGAGCGTGGAATGAAAGTGGCGCTGCCTGGGGCTACGGAGTTGAAGATTACGCCGCAGCATTATCAGAGACTGCTGCGCAAATTAGCAGGCAAGCCCGAAGAACGCATCGTTTCTTACTTGATGCTGCGCTCGCTGAAGCAGGCGCGCTACGCTGCCGACCCACTGGGGCATTTTGCGTTGGGATTTGACGAGTACACGCATTTTACTTCGCCGATTCGGCGGTATCCGGACTTGATCGTTCATCGAGTTTTGAAGTGGGCTATCGAGCATCCGCAAGTGACTGCGCCCGTGGCCAGTCATGCGGCACGGGGCGTGGAGGCTACGCTCTATTCGCAAACGCAGCTTGAGGAAATCGCTTCGGAAACTTCAGAAACCGAGCGCCGCGCTAATGGAGCGGAGCGCGAGTTGATGGACTGGAAGACAGCGCAATTTATGGAGGCGCATCTCGGCGAGGAGTACGATGCGCTGATCATTTCGGTGCAGAAATTTGGATGTTTTGTTGAGCTGTTTGAGGTTTTCGTGGAAGGGTTGCTGCCTATCAACGCTCTTGAAGATGCGGCGGGGACGCGGGTTGTTTTTCGCGAGCGAGATCATGCCATCGTCGCGCTGTCGGGAGGAGAAGGACGGCGAGGTGTGCCTGGCTCGCGACGAGGACGTGGCGCTAAACCTAAGGAGCTTGCGTGGCACCATGGCGACCGAGTGCGCGTGCGCGCCGAACGTATCGACCCCATGCGCCGGCGTGTTGAATTCGCTGTTGCAGAGGTCGTGTGAAGTAAGGCGCAAGAATGCTTTGCTGGCCTTGGCGCCCTACCTATTCCGTCTGAGGCGCCGGAGATGGAGATTTTGATCGCCGGTCTTTCAGCGCTTGGTATTTAGCCCACACATTGTCTTCAGAACCGTTGACAATGCGACGGTAACACCACGCCATGGGATAGGAATGCCCGCCGCCCCAGGAGATCGGGTAAGACTTTTCGCCTCCGACCGGATCGTCTCGTTTCCATTTCGCACCCGGTTCGCTTCTTCGAATCACCTCGCCTAAGTAGGCACCATAAGTAGTAGCAAGTCCGTTCACGACGACGGAAGACGCATTTTTTACATACTGCTTGTGCAAACCTCCGAGGACGTCATCAACACGTTGAATCGACTCGATGCTGTAGTCGAGTTCCACATGATTCTGCTGACTTGCGTCGTTGACAGCTTCACTCGCGAGCCACTGCACGAACTCATCTGTGTTCTTGAATTTCTTTTCCGAAGATTTTTTCTTGCGCTTCCCAGAGAGGAAGCGCATGGCGAATATTACAGCGATCGCTACGATGAGAACTACTAGTTGCACGCCCGTCCCTTACGAATCGCGCTGCCGAGTTAATTGTACGCGCGGATGAGACGCCGTTCCTTACAAACAGTTTCACGTATGTTTCAACGAGAAACGGCGCAGTATTTTTGAACCCTTGCCAACTCTGCTATTCTGAAGACCTATTTAGAGAGCGGCCTCCCTGCCCTTGCGGCTCCGCCACCTTCGAGAGAGTGAGGAATTATCTACCGTGAGTACGTCTACAGCTTCAGAGCGCGCTGCGAAGCGCGTACATAATTTCAACGCCGGGCCGGGGGCTTTGCCGTTGCCCGTGCTCGAGCGGATTAAAGAAGAGCTGCTTGATTGGCGTGGGAGCGGCATGTCGGTGATGGAGATGAGCCACCGTTCGCCGGAATTTGAGGGCATCAACGCCGCGGCGGAAGCAGGTTTGCGCAAGCACCTTGCGATTCCTGACGACTATGCTGTGCTGTTCTTGCAGGGCGGCGGGAGCATGCAGTTCACGATGGCGCCGATGAACCTGTGCCTGCCCGGAAAGCCCGTCGACCTGATTCATACGGGGACTTGGACGGCGAAGGCGCTGGGCGAGTTGAAAAAAGGGATTCTGCACAACGTGGCCGCGTCGACAGAAGCAGATAAATTCGCGCGGCTTCCACGCAAGGACGAGATCAAATACTCGCCTGACGCTTCTTATGTGCATATGTGCACGAACAACACGATTGAAGGCACGCAGTGGACGGAACTGCCGGAAACCGGCAACGCGCCGCTCGTCGCGGATATGTCCTCGGACATTGCTTCGAAACCGATTGACGTGAAGAAATTCGGGCTGATTTTTGCAGGCGCACAAAAAAATCTTGGGCCAAGCGGCGTGACCGTTGTGATTGTTCGCAAGGACCTCGCCGAGCGGGCCGACAAGAATTTGCCGACGATTTTGCAGTACCGCACGTTCATCAAAGAAAAGTCGCTGTATAACACGCCGCCGACGTTTGCGATTTACATCGTTGGCTTGGTGATGGAATGGATCGATGCCGAAGGCGGCATCACCGCGATTGAAAAGCGCAACAATACCAAGGCGAAGTTGCTCTACGATACGATCGAGGCGAGCAAGGGCTTCTACCGTTGCCCCGTGGAAAATTCCTCGCGGTCAAAGATGAATGTGGTTTTTCGAGTTGGCGGCGGGAATGAAGATATCGAAAAGCAATTCGCCGTGGAAGCTGCGGAAGCGGGACTCGTCGGCACGCCGGGGCACCGGTCGGTCGGTGGGATGCGTGTCTCGCTTTACAACGCTGTTACGGTGGGCGCCGTCGAAGCTCTCACGTGTTTCATGCGCGAGTTCCAGCGTACGCGTGGCTAGGTAACGCGGGCGGGGCAAGCCCTGCCCCTACAGAACCCCTTACCCCTTCCTTGCAAATACTCTTTCCCCTTGCACTTCGACAAGAGTACTTGTATCGTCTCTTGTCGAAGCACCAGGGGACGCCATTGATGGCGCAAAAGAGAATTGAACTTCCGCAGGGCACGCTGGACTTGCTTATCCTCCGCACGCTGTTTCTGGAACCGCAGCACGGGTGGGCGATTTCCGAGCGCATTCATCAGATTTCCAGCGATGTGCTCCTGATACAACAAGGCTCGCTGTATCCGGCTTTACACCGTCTGGAGCGGCGGGGCTGGATCAAAGCAAAGTGGGGCACGTCCGAAAACAACCGCCGCGCGAAATATTACGAACTCACCAAAACCGGGCGCAAACAGCTTGAACTTGAGAAGGATTCCTGGAAAAAACTGGCGGCGGCAGTGGCGCAGATTCTGGAGACGGCGTAGGGAGGCTCCATGTTCAACGATCTATTGTTCCGTCTTCGTTCGCTGTTCCGGCGCGATACCGTTGAATCGGAAGCGGAGGCGGAACTGCGCTTCCATTTCGATCAGCAAGTTGAGAAGTACATCAAGTCGGGGCGCACCCGCCAGGAAGCCACGCGTCGCGCTCGCCTCGAATTTGGCGGGCACGAACAGCTCAAGGAAGAGATCCGCGACGCACGAGGCGTAAATCTTATCGAGACACTGTTTCAAGATATTCGCTACGGCCTGCGAATTCTCGGCCGTACACCGGTCATCTCCTGCGTGGCGATCCTCTCACTCGCCCTCGGCATCGGCGCGAACACAGCCATCTTCAGTTTGATAGACGCCGTCATGCTGCGAATGCTTCCCGTGCAAAAGCCCGAGGAACTGGTCCAAGTAAAGATGCGAAGTTTCCGCGGGGGGACTGACGAATTGAGTCCCTCGTTCACAAATCCCATTTGGGAAGAAGTGCGAAACCGCCAGGACGTGTTCTCGGGCATCTTTTCTTGGAGCTCGACACAGTTCGATCTTTCGCAGGGCGGGGCCGTGCACAACGTGAAGGGCATTTTTGCAAGCGGCGACTACTTCGCGACGCTAGCTGTCGCTCCTGCCGCAGGCCGCATGTTCACTTCAACAGATGACAGGCGCGGCTGCTCCGGCGTAGCAGTGTTGAGTTATGGCTTCTGGCAGGAACACTTCGGCGGAGCGCAGAGCGCCATAGGCAGCGCATTATCTCTCGACAATCACCCCTTTGAGATTATCGGGGTAAGCGCGCCGGGATTTTATGGCGTGGATGTGGGCAGCAAATTTGATGTGGCGATTCCTGTTTGCGCCGCTGCTCAATTCGATGGCCCAATATCGCGGCTCGACCGGCGATCTTGGTGGTGGCTAAAGGTGATGGCACGCAGCAAGCCCGGCGTCGGCCCCGACCAAGTGAAGGCGCGCCTTGGAGTTATTTCGCCTCAGATCTTTGTGGCAACGTTGCCGCAAGACTTCGAGCCTAAAGAACAGAAGGATTACCTTAAGAGCTCACTCGAGACGGTTTCGGCCGCAACGGGGACCTCCTATTTGCGCCACCAATTTCAGGAGCCTCTAAATATATTGATGGGAGTCGTAGGGCTCGTGCTGCTTATCGCTTGCGCCAATATCGCGAGCCTGATGATGGCGCGGGCGACCGCGCGTCATAAGGAAATTGCCGTACGAAAAGCCCTCGGCGCTTCGCGAGCCCGGCTGATTCGCCAATTGCTGACAGAATGCGTCCTGCTTTCGACGGCAGGCGCAATCCTCGGAATTTTCTTCGCCCGCTGGGGGACATGGCTACTCCTGCGTTACATTTCCACGGGCGATAACAAAGTCTTCCTGGACCTGTCCCCTGATTGGCGAGTCTTGAGCTTCACAGCTGGGATTGCCGTCTTTACAGGACTTCTTTTCGGCGTGCTGCCGGCCTTCCGTTCGACCCGCGTCTCCTTAACCTCTGCGATGAAAGGCAGCCAGGCAGCCGACCCCGAGAGCCTTGCCAGGTTCCGTCCGGGAAAGTGGATTGTCGCTTCGCAGGTAGCGCTGTCGCTTGTTCTGCTGGTGGCCAGCGGGCTCTTTCTGCGCAGCCTCGTGAAACTGGTCACTCTGGATATTGGCTTCGACCGCAACAACGTCCTCATCGTGCATGCCAATATGCACAACGCAAAAGTGCCACCAGAACGGCAGCCTGCGATGTTCGAAGAAATCGAGAACCGACTGAGCACGCTTCCCGGCGTCGTCTCTGCGAGCCGGTCGATCATGACGCCGGTGAGCAATTTCACGTGGAACAATTTTCTTCAGGCAGACACTCCGAATCCGCCGACAGGAGACAGGGCCCTCGCCTTTTTCAATTACATCTCGCCCACATACTTTGAGACGATGCGCACTCCCCTTCTCGCAGGCCGAAATTTCAACGGCCATGACACTCAGGCGGCGCCTCTGGTGGCCGTTGTGAATGAATCTCTCGCCCGTCGATTTTTTCCAAATGCCGATGCGCTTGGCAAGTATTTCAAAGTCCAGCCGGACCCTGGAAAATCCGCTCCGTCCATTGAAATCGTGGGTGTGGTGAAAGATGCAAAGTACGAAACGGTCCGCGAGGATAACTCCCCGACGGCGTTCTTCCCGGTTGCGCAAATACCTGAACTCGCGGACGAGCAGTCGTTCGAACTGCGAACCGGTGCGCGTCCTTCGGCCCTGATACCTTCCGTGCAGGAGGCCATTTCTGGGGTAAGCAAAGCGATTCCTCTGGAGTTTGGCACGCTGGCCGAACAAATTGACGATTCCTTGATCCAGGAAAGGCTACTCGCCACGTTGTCGACATTCTTTGGCGGCTTGGCTTTATTACTTGCGATGATCGGGCTCTACGGCGCCCTGAGTTATCTGGTGGCGCAGCGGCAGCGTGAATTTGGAATCCGTATGGCGCTCGGCGCGCCCCAAAACTCCATTCTAAGTTTGGTGATGCGCGACGTTGTCCTAGTGCTTGCGGGTGGCGTAACGGCAGGTGTGTGCATTTCGCTGGCGACCGTGGGAATTCTTCAGAAAATGCTGTTTGGGCTTGCCGCACGCGACACGGTGACTTTGCTCGCGTCTATCGGCGTGCTTTCGGCGGTGGCGTTTCTCGCGGGGTATCTGCCTGCGCGGCGCGCCATGCGCGTGGATCCGATGGTGGCGTTGCGCTACGAATAATCCGCAGCACATAAAAAACGCGCAGGAGCTGCTTCTTACTGGCAGCTCCTGCGCGTTCCATTTTTCAGCATTTGCAGCGGGGCTTACGCCAAGTCGAAGAGTAGGACTTCGGCGTTGTCGACGCCGGTTAGCTCGACGGTTTTTTCCGCTGAGATGGCTGCGCCATCGCCCTCTTCGAGCTTTGTGCCGTTCAGTTTTACGCTGCCGCGTGCGACTTGCACGTAGGCGTGGCGCTCTGGCTTGAGCTCGTGCTTCACGGCTTCGCCTTTGTTCAGCAACGTGGCATACAGTTCGTTATCCTGGCGAATCTTCACCGAACCGTCGCGCCCATCTGGCGACGCGACTAGGCGCAGCTTGCCGCGCTTCTCTTCTTCGCTGAAGTTCTTTTGGCCGTAGACCGGCTTCAAGCCCTTCTGCTCCGGAAACATCCAGATTTGCAGTAGGTGCACGGGCTCGGTCTTGGACGCGTTGAATTCGCTATGCGTCACGCCGGAGCCTGCGCTCATGTACTGCACATCGCCAGGACGTATCACGGAACCAGTGCCCATGCTGTCGCGGTGTTCCAGCGCGCCATCGAGCACATAGGTGAAGATTTCCATGTCGCGGTGTGGGTGCGTGGGGAAGCCCTCGCCGGGCGCGACACGGTCGTCATTCAAGACGCGCAGCGTACGGAATTGGACATGCTTGGGATCGTAATAGTCTGCAAACGAAAACGTGAAATAAGTATCCAGCCAGCCGTGGTTGAAATGGCCGCGTTCCTGGCTTTTGCGGATATCGATCATGGTCCACCTCCTCGGTTTGACAGGCACATAATACTCGTTATAACGACTATTGTCAAGAGGCACATTTAGACCGTCTGTTTCCTTGCTGACACGCCTCTCTTCTTTTTCCACAAGGCCAGCATCTACTTGCAGTTAGAGGTACTTCCGTCCCATTCCCGGCGGCCTCCCTTTGGTATAGACTTGTTTGGTCACAGCCATTCGCCGTCTCTGTCTCTGAGGATCGCCCAATGGATTCCGCGCCGTCCGCAACGCAATCGAGAAAGCCCGAAGGTGCCGCCGCGCCCCGCGAAACGATCACCGTCACGGACAACCGCACCGGCAAGTCCTACGAAGTTCCCATAACCAACGGCACCATCCGCGCGATGGACCTCCGGCAGATCAAAGTAGATCCCACCGAATTCGGCATGATGAGTTACGACCCCGCGTACAACAACACGGCGTCCTGCATCAGCAAAATCACTTTTATAGATGGCGACGCCGGCATCCTGCGCTACCGCGGCTACCCCATCGAAGACCTCGCCGAGAAAAGCACCTATCTCGAAACGGCTTTTCTGCTGCTACATGGAGAACTGCCGACCGCGCCGCAACTTAAGGAATGGACGTACAACGTCACGCATCACACCTTTATCCACGAAAGCATCAAAAAATTCCTGGATGGGTTTCACTACGATGCCCATCCCATGGGGATGATGATTTCGACGATCGCGGCGCTTTCGACCTTCTATCACGATGCGAAAGATATTTTTGACGCGGAATCGCGCCGCAAGCAGACCTACCGTCTCGTAGGCAAAATGCCCACGATTGCGGCGTTTTCTTACCGGCACACCCTGGGTATGCCGTTCGTCTATCCGGATAATGAGCTCAGCTATCCCGGCAATTTTCTGAATATGCTTTTCCGGACGACGGAGACGAAGTACCGCCCGAATCCCACTCTCGAGCGCGCGCTCGACATTCTTTTTATTCTCCACGCGGATCACGAGCAGAACTGCTCGACCAACACCATTCGCGGAGTCGGCAGCTCGCACGTCGATCCCTATTCGGCTACGGCGGCGGCCATTGCGGCGTTGTATGGGCCACTCCATGGCGGCGCCAACGAAGAAGTGCTTCACATGCTGCTGGAGATCGGCTCAGTTCAGAAAGTGCCGGACTTTATCAAGCGCGTGAAAGCAGGCGAGACCAAGCTCATGGGCTTTGGCCACCGAGTTTACAAACATTATGATCCGCGCGCCCGCATCATCAAGCGCGTGGCTTACGAAGTTTTCGAATTGATGGGCAAGAATCCGCTATTGGAAATCGCTCTGGAGTGCGAACGCATCGCCCTCGAGGATGAATATTTCGTTAAGCGCAAGCTATATCCCAATGTGGACTTCTATACCGGATTGATTTACCAATCCATGGGATTCCCAATCTCCATGTTCCCGGTACTCTTTGCGATTCCGCGCACCTCCGGCTGGATCGCGCAGTGGCAAGAAATGCTACTCGACCCCGAGCAGAAAATTGCTCGCCCGCGCCAAATCTATCTCGGTCATGACACGCGCCACTACGTGCCCATGGATCAGCGGAGCTAAGAGCCAGCCTCAAATCCAAAACCAAAATGGGCCCTCAAGAAAAACAACTTGCCATATCACGATTTAGTACCTATTCCGGCGTTGTCGCTCGACAATCCAGTTTGGCCGGGTATAGTTGACCGAGAGAGGTGGTATGTCGCAACCCCCGAATACGACTGGAACACCTGCGGTGCGTCGCCGCAGCCAGCGCGTGCTGATGCAAGTCGCCGTCCGCGTTCGCGGAAAGGACTCGCAAGGCAATGCGTTCGAGGAAGAAACCGAGACGCTGGCTATCAACGCGCATGGCGCCTTGATCTTAGTGAATGCTCGCGTGACCAGCGGCAGCAAAGTGATGATGCAGCACAAGCGCACCCAGGAAGAGCAAGAGTGCCACGTGGTATTTCTTGGTCCCGTGCGTGGAGGCAAGGCTGAAATTGGGCTGGAGTTCTCTGAGCCGCGCCCTACCTTCTGGCGCGTCGCGTTTCCTCCTGAAGACTGGTCGTCGAAGCATCCAGATGCCCGCCCACTCTCAACCTCTCGCATAACCAAATAGCAGTTACTTCTCCGCCGGGTCCAGCCGAACATTGAGGCAGGGTTCTCGCGTCTTCACAAGCTTGGCGTCCGACGACGGCATTCCCATGAGAGAATCTTTCCGATTTTTGGGAGAAACAGAAGTCCGTGGAAAACGCTCTGCGAAAAGCCGCGACATCATTGCTGCTTATCGTCGTTGTTGCACTGGCGGCGCGCGTTGCGTTCGCATGGTATGAAGAACGCCAAATATCCGCGCAAGTATTAAGCATCGTTCCGTTTCAAACCGAAACGGGCCATATCGCCTATTCGATTGCCAGCGGAAAAGGATACTCTTCACCGTTTCAAAGGGATTCCGGCCCAACCGCTTGGCTTGCCCCTGTTTATCCCTATCTTCTCGCGGGTATTTTCAAACTGTTTGGCATCTACTCCCTACCTTCTTTTTTTGCCGCGCTTTCTCTCAACATTCTGTTTTCCGCAGGCGCGTGCGTGCCGATTTTCTACACGGGCAAGCGAATCTCTGGAATTGGTGTAGGCAGCGCCGCCGCGTGGCTGTGGGCTATCTTCCCCAACGCCGTGATCATTCCGTTTGAATGGATATGGGACACATCTTTATCGGCGCTATTGGTGGCAACTCTGCTGTGGGCTACGCTCGAGCTTGCGGAATCGCGGCGCGTCCGCGACTGGTCCCTCTACGGCCTGTTGTGGGGCTTCGCGCTGCTTACCAATCCCGCCATCGCTCTGCTTTTTCCTGAGCTGCTGGCCTGGGCTGCATACCGTATTCGGGATCGAGCTCACGCGGCGTCGTGGCTCATGCGGCCAGCCCTAGCTGCCGCCCTTGCTCTGCTCTGCTGTTTACCCTGGACTATTCGCAATTACGTTCAATTCCACAAATTCATCCCGCTGCGTTCCAATTTTGCGTTCGAGCTGTACATCGGCAACAACGAAAACTACGACGACCAGCACAGGTCTCGGCCCGGCGCGATCACCCAAGACCGCGAAATCTTTCGCTATCTTCACATGGGTGAGACTGCCTTCATGGAAGAAGAAAAAAGAAAAGCTGAGGCATTTATAGTGGAGCATCCACGAATCGAGCTCTGGCTCGTTTCGCAGCGATTTGTAGATTTTTGGACGGGTACGTCGACTCCGTTGGCTGCATTTCGTCAAGCCGATTCGCTTTGGTTGCGACTAACCCTTCTGTGCAATGACTTGGCGCCGCTCTGCGCGTTTCTCGGCGTCATTGTGCTTCTCGCGACAAAGAACAGCTATGCATTACCGGTCGTGGCCATTCCCATCCTCTTTCCGCTGCTCTACTACGTTACGCACACCTCGCTGCGCTACCGTCACCCGATCGATCCGGTAGTGCTCCTTCTCGTAGTCATCGGCGTGCACGGGATGTGGCGCTGGTGCGCGCGCAAGATCAGCAAAGCACCAGCCGCGGAATCCTCTATCGCTTAATACAAGTGAAAATAGCCGTCGTGCTGTACGAGACGGACAGGCACGCCAAAGAGCGACGATAAATTTTCCGCCGTGAGGATTTCCTGTTTAGGGCCATCGGCCAGAATACGGCCCTCTCGTAGAAGTACTATTCGTTCGATTTCCGGAATGATTTCGGCGACATGGTGAGTGACCAGCAAAATGCCGAGCCCGCTTTGCGCCAACTCCCGCATCGTGTCTCGCAGTTGAAATTGCGCGGCGATGTCCAGCGCATTGCTGGGCTCATCGAACAGCAGTGTTTGCGGATCGTGCACCAGCGCCCGCGCAATCAGCGTGCGCTTGGCTTCGCCGGAAGACATTTGCGAAACAGCTCGATAGGCCAGATGTGCAATCCCCAGCCGCTCTAGGGTAGCCTCCGCGCGCGCCAGGTGTTCAGGGTCAGGATGGTGGTGCGGAAAAATCCGAGTGCTGCTGAAAAATCCGGAAAGTACAACATCGCGCCCGGTAGCGTCCGTCGTGCAAGACGCCAGCAAATCCGGCGAGACAATCCCCAGCAGCGAACGCAACTCGAAGATGTTCCAGCGTTCGCGGCCCAGAATCGAAATCGAAGATCCTTCACGAGCCGCAGGGTAACACTCGCGCGTAATCGTTTTAATCAACGTGGATTTGCCGCATCCGTTGGGACCGAGGATGCAAACATGTTCGCCCGTCTCGATGCGGAGCGATACGCCATCGAGAGCCGGCCGTTCGGCGGACTCTCGGCGCACCACAGTGACATCATGCAAAGCTAAGAGAGGTGGCGGCGTTGTCATTCCGGATTCCAACAAAGTGGGAACTATATCTTAACCAAGCGGCAATAAGAGGCAAGGACGTGAGGATGCTTGCAGCTGCTCAGTTTCCGCAATGATGCCGACTTCTGCCACTGCCAAGCATCCATCTCATTATCGGCGGACTTGTGTGCGGAAATACAATTTCGATACGCTTATCAGGAGAACCGGCCCGCTTCGGATGTTTGGTAAGGTTATCGCGTAACTGGGTTTGAGAGGACTGGCAAGCAGTACAGGTAACTCATAAAACGTCAGGCTTACCGGGAATCCAAAAACCCTCGATTGAGCATCATAATGGACGCACAGCGATAATTATGCCTAGATTCAGGACCAAGGTGGCACAGCTGAGCTTGGGTATTTTGCTCTGCGGCACTGCGTCTCGTGCCCAGTCTCAAGAGCCCCCCGTCGCCGCTGGAGTGGGGAGCGGCGTAGCTGGCGCCTTGGCAGCAGACTCATCAACCCGCGGGTCGTTGAGCGAGCCGCAGTCCTCCGGAAGTATTTGGGGAAGCGTTGTGGACCGAACGGGCAACATCATCGTCGGGGCTTGTGTGAAGTTGACGCGTGACGATGCCTCTCAGAACCAAGAAGTGTCCTCTGACAGCGAAGGGCAATTTTTCCTCCCCAACATTACTCCTGGACTCTTCCAGCTCACCATTACATTGCCGGGTTTCGCGACGCAAACAATCTCCGGCGTTCTGAGTCCGGGCGAGGCCTACACCGTCCCGCAGACAACATTAGCGATTGCTACCGCCATCACTGAAGTGCGCGTCGTACCTAATACTGTTGAAGTGGCTGAAGACGAGATCAAAGAGCAAGAGAAGCAGCGCGTGCTCGGTTTCATTCCAAATTTCTATGTCAGCTACGTTTCCAACGCAGCTCCTCTCTCACCGAAGCAAAAATTCGAGCTGGCCTGGAAGACGTCCGTGGATCCAGTGACGTTCGGCCTGACCGGAGCCACGGCCGGGATTCAACAAGCTCAGAACGATTTCAGCGGATACGGCCAAGGCGCCCAAGGCTATGCGAAGCGGTACGGCGCTTCCTATGCCAACCTAACGATAGATACCTTCATCGGAGGAGCAATCCTGCCATCGCTCTTTAAGCAAGATCCGCGCTATTTTTACAAAGGAACCGGCAGTACGCGGTCGCGGATTCTGTACGCGATTGCCAATGCCGTGATCTGCAAGGGCGACAATAAACGCTGGCAGGCCAATTATTCGGGAATCCTCGGAGGTCTCGCCGCAGGCGGGATTTCGAATCTTTACTATCCATCGCAAGACCGTAACGGAGCGGGCTTAACGTTCGAAAACGCGCTTATAGGAATTGGCGAAAGCGCCGCCGCCAATATCCTTCAAGAATTTGTCGTCCGAAGATTGACTCCGAGCGCTTCCAAGAGCCAACAGGCCCGACCTTAAAGCGCAAACGGCGAAGAATAGGCGACACCTGCCCACGAGGGTGACTACGGGAAAAGTGGTTCTGCGAGCCAATGCCCGGCAGACGAGGAACTTCCATGTCGTGCGCTTCCGTTCCGTTATAGGGCGCATTGCCAAAGAGAAGTTTTTGAATTTCGAAAAGGATGAAGATTGGTTTAAGATCTGCAGGGGCCCTCCCTTGGAATCATGCCGACGGTTAGTGATCATAGTTTGTTTCATAAACGTCGCCGCTCTAACTACTTTGGCTCAAGTCACGGATGAGACTCCTGCAAAGAAGACGGCAATAAACGGCCCCAGTTCGCTTGCCCTCGACAACCAAGGGCATCTTTTCGTGATTGAGGGAATGAAGGACCGAGTTCGCCGTGTTGATTTGCGGAAAGGCACAATCAAGACAGTAGCTGGAAATGGGAAGGAATGCTGTTATGTCGATGGCAAACCTGCTGTACAGGTCAGTCTGCACTATCTGAACTCTATTGCCGTAGATACCCAAGGGAATCTGTTTATAGGTGACGGTGGGCAAGTCCGAAGGGTGGATGCCCGGACCGGATTGATTTCGACCGTAGCTGGAAATGGCAAAACAGGCGAAACCGCGGAGGGATCATCTGCTCTTTCCGTCACTTTCTGGAACATCGATGGCCTCGGGGTTGATCAGGAGGGCGATCTTTTCATTGCGGATGGCCGCCAAGGAAAGATTTTTAGAATAGCTTTCGCGGATCGCGTTGTTTCAAAGGTAGCCGGGAATGGCAAGGTCGGTTTCAGCGGGGATACCGCTCTTGCTGTTGACGCCAGTTTTTTCAACCTGGGATCGATCGCGCTCGATTCCGCCGGAAATATTTTCGTCACAGACTCCGCGTACTGCCGAATTCGTCGCATTGACCACAAAACCAGAATCATTGACACAATTGCGCAGACTGGCGGACCAGAGCAAAACTGCCCTCCGCAGCCGCATGTCATCCCATGGTCACCAGCGCCGTCTGACCCGGCGGTTGATTCCAAGGGCGATGTTTACTTTGTCCAAGGCTCTTTGGATATAGTGTCACGCGTTGGTTTCAGCCCTGAAAATCATCCGATTGTCGCAGGCAACGGAAAAAGAGGGTTTAGCGGGGATGGTGGAGTGGCAACGGCCGCAATGCTCTCAAACCCTGCCGGGTTAGCAGTTGACTCCGAAGGCAATCTCTACATTTCTGAATATGTAAATAATCGAATCCGTCGAGTAGATTCAAAAACGAAAATAATCATTACAGTCGCAGGAAATGGATTGCCCCATCGGCTCGATGTGGAGATGTAGGGAATGCTTTGCGTTCGGCGCTTTTTTTTGGCCTCAGCTAGTATTACGGATCATCTCGAAACGGACCGAATTCCTTACAAACGCGTTGGACGAAGACAAACCCACTCTCGCTAAACGAAAACCAGAGGCGCCTCAGACATGTTGGAATTGGCAACAAGGGGCGCCTCCGCGAATTGCATAGAAAAATAAAAAGGAGGTGAAAACCTAGGGTTCTCACCTCCCGGGGTGGGGTGGGGTGTTACAGGACAATCCCTAGGCGGCCTTGCAGCCCTGCCCTGCCAGGCAGGTCTGCGGCCTCACTCGCTGATTCAGATGCGCTAGGAGACTCACCACCAAAGGGCTTGCCTTTCGGGTTTTGTAGCACTGCGACGCGCAGGTGTCAACGTCAAAAGCAGGGTGCTCCTGGCGCAGGGGCCAAAGCCGCGGGCACGTTATTTGGCCGTACCGGCGAGAACCGAACGAGCGGGCGCGAAAATCTCCTCAATTTTTTCCGCGAGCACGAAATCGTAGTCACTGATGCCTTTTACGCTGTGCGTGGTGAGGTCGATTATAACTTTGTTCCAGACGTTGAACCATTCGGGATGATGGTTCATCGCCTCGGCAACGAGTGCGACGCGAGTCATATTACCGAAGGCCGCGACGAAATCCTTGCATTCGTATTCCCGGTGCAGCTTGCCGTTAGCGATTTTCCAGCCGGACAATTTGGGAAGAAGTGCTTGTATTTCGGCATCGGACAGTTTTTTTGCTGGCATGATGTGGTCCTCCAAAAGCGCGCGCGCGGGGCATCCCCATTATGTGCCGCGCGGCTTGCATCGGCAAGATTAGGCGGCGTCGACCACGTTCTCGTTTACCACGCTGAGAACCGTGTGTTGGGCTCCTTCGAGCGAAGTGGACATCTCTGACATTGATGGAGCGCGGGATCCGTCGCGTTCGTCGTTGAATGCCTGCTCGAATTCCATTATGGTAGAGGTTTCTTTTGCGGCAAAAATGCGCGGTGTGCGCCGCGCGCTGCGCACTGACGGGGGAAAACGTGAAAAAGAAGATTCGAGTAATCCAATACGGCATTGGGCCGATCGGCGCGTCCATCGCGCGGCTGATGCGCGAAAAGCAAGCCATTGAAATTATCGGCGCCATCGATACGGACCCGGCAAAAGTGGGCCGCGACCTGGGCGAGGTGACTGGGGCGACGGATGCACCCTGGGGCGTGAAGGTTTCCGCCGAGGCAAAAGAAGTGCTCGAGCAGGCTGCGGATGTGGTGATTCACTCCACCTCGTCATCGCTACCGAAAGTGATGGACCAGTTGCTGGCGTGCCTCGAAGCAGAGGCGTGCATCGTTTCAACGTGCGAGGAGCTGTCGTACCCTCTGCGGACCTACCCTGACCTATCCGCTCAGCTGGATAAGGCTGCGAAGGATTGGGGCGTCGCGCTCGTCGGAACAGGCGTAAACCCGGGCTTTGTGATGGACAAACTGCTCATCACGTTGGCGGCGGTTTCCCAGCGGATCGAACACGCGAAAGCTGTCCGCATTGTCGATGGTGGTAAGCGGCGTCTTCCGCTGCAAAAGAAAATCGGCGCTGGCATGACGGAAGAGGAATTTCGCGCGCAAGTCAAAGCCGGTGTTATCAAGCACGTGGGCTTGCCGGAGTCAGTCGCCATGGTCGCGGACAGCTTGAACCTGCCTGTTGATGAAATCACGGAAACAATTGAGCCCAAGATTGCTACGGAACGCGTGCAAACGGAATATTTAACTGTTGAAGCCGGGAAAGCAGCCGGCGTTCACCAAATCGCACGCGGTCTGAGCAGCGGCAAAGAACTCGTGTACCTCGAGCTGCAAATGTACGTCGGCGCGAAAGAACCCGCCGATACTCTTGCCTTGAAAGGCCATCCAAACATTAGCCTCGTGATTCCCGGCGGCACGCATGGAGATATCGCTACCGCCTCAGTAGTTGTAAATTCGATTCCTGTAATTCTGGATGCTCCTGCAGGCTTGCGAACCGCGCGGGATTTGCCGATCGGATTTTTCTCGCCGAACGCCAGGCCCTGAACCTCACGGATAGCGCTGGCGAATTTTCACTGTGCGGTCCAGTTCATCGGAGACTTCCAGAATTTTTAGCTGGAGATCTTTGTCGAGAACGGCCGTGTTGAGAAAATCGCGGAGTTGGGCTTGGGCAGCCTCGGATTGTTGCCCTCCAATGAAAGCGTTGAGCCAGCCGAGAACGAAAAAGATTTTGCGTTCGCGCTTCATTTGAGGGAGCGCATCGAGAGCGGGCTTCAAATAGGGCAATGTAAGCTCAGTTTGGTTCCAATAATTGAATGCACCGAGGCTTTGCTCAACCCAGTCTTCGGGGCGAGACGCGTCGTGCAAATAATCATTGAAATATTTTTGTTTGGATGCGCTGTCCGGACGAGCAGCCAGCGCTACATAGGCATATTTAAGACCATCGCCAGTGCTGTCACGTTTTTGTTCGGCGGCGAGAAGTGAATCGACATCAGGATCGTTGAGAGCAATCAGCGCAGTAACCATAGTCCAGCGGTCGAGAGGACGAAGTTCAACTCCAGGGACCGAAGTTTTACCGACAAGCAAGTCCTTGAGTTGCGCCCGGCCTTCGGCACTTTCCGCGATGGCGCGTAGGGCGCGAAACCAAATGATTCGAAAGTCTTGCTCCTCAGAATGCAGCATACGATCCGCCGCAAGCGTCTCGACTCTCGGCACGATTTCCGCGCGCACATCCTTGTTCACGTAGCGATGCAGCCCAGTCGCGACATGGCCGATTAAACTTTGCGCGAGATCTTCATCGGTCTCCGCCGGAAGAAGCCGAAGCGCCAGATCAAGAAACTCGCGCGGAGCGAATTCCGCTTCGCGCACGGAATCCCACAGTGAACCCCACAGTAGTGTCCGGTCGAAAACGTCTCTGACTTCGCCGAGATGATCCCCGACGGCTTTGCGGCTCCGCTCATCGAGAAGAAAGCGACCGTAAGCGTAGTCCTGATCGTTGAGGAAAACATATTGCGGGCAGGGCTTGGCAAAGGCTTCGTGCAAATCGGCTTTTTGCGTGTTGAGCTGCGCGCGAAAATGACTAGCGACGCTATCAGAATGGGAAAGTTCGATTTGCATGGCAATGGGCCAAACGCCGCCTTCGCCGAGAACATCGTGTTGGGTGACAGAAAAATGATCGATGCGGTTTTGCTCGTCGCACGACCACACGACGTCCACCTGGGGCATTCCACGGTGGCGAATCCACATGGCGGCCCAATCTTGCAGGGATTCTCCAGAGACGCGTTCGAACGAGTGGACGAGATCGCTCCATTCGGCGTTGGCGTAAGCGTGTTCCTTGAGATAGAGGCGCAGGGCATCACGAAATCTTTCTTCACCGAGCACGAAAGCGAGTTGCTTGATGACGCCCGGCGCTTTGGAATAGACGATGGCTCCGTAAGCAGACTTCGCATCCTTGAGATTGGCGATGCTCTGGTAGATCGGCGTCGTGCCTTTGGTGGAATCGATCGAATAGGCGGCGGGTTTGATGGATTGGTAGAAACGCTTCCAGATATTTTCGTTCGTCTTAAGAGAAGCGAGCGCTTGATACGCCATATATTGGGCGAAGCCTTCTTTGAGCCAGAGGTCGTCGAACCAGCGCATGGTGGTGAAGTCGCCGAACCATTGATGCGTGAGCTCGTGCAGCAAGAGAATGTCGCGATTGAGATGGTCGCTGCGCGTGGGCGCTGTACGGAAGAGGACTGATTCTTCGCGAAGAAAAGTGGCGCCGGCGTGTTCCATGCCGCCATAAGCGAAGCCGGGAATCAGGACCTGGTCATACTTAGGAAAGGGAAACGGCTGCGCGAAGAATTTGGAGAGGTATTCGATGCCTTGCGCAGTGATTTCCTGGACTTCAGGAGCTTCCTCTTCTGCTTTCTTGATTTTTGACTGCCGGACATATAGGCCAGGGAGTCCGGCAGTTTCGTGAACTTTGCGGAATGGGCCGGCAGCAAATGCAAAAAGATAAGTGCTGATGGGATGCGTCTCCGAAAAAATGGTGAGGCGCTGGCCAGCGGCGGCTGGCGATTGAGATTCGACGGGCGTATTCGAAATGGCGGTCCAGTTTTCGGGGGCGCTGAGTTCCAGCTGGAAACTGCCTTTTAGATCGGGCTGATCGAAACAGGGGAAGGCCATGTCGGCGTCCATAGGGACAAAGAGGGTGTACAGATACTCGGTATTGTCGTCTTTGTCTTCGAAACGCGTGATGGCTTTACCCGCGGTAGCGACGGGAGCCGTGAAATCCATGCTCACGGTATTATCGCCTGAGTGGACAGCGCTGGACGGGAGCTCGATGTGGCCATTTTCGATTTTTGCGGGGACGGCCGTGCCGTTGACGGTAAGATTTGTTGCGGTGCCTTCGCGAAAATCAAGTAAGACGGAGCCAGAAGAATTTGAGTGAAAGCGAAGATCTTCGTGGCCCGAGACGGATGGCACATGAGGAATAAGTGTGAAACGGAGGTGATAGTGAAGGTCTGAAAGTTGAGCGGCGCGCTGGCGTGCGAGTTCGCGTGGTATGCCGTCCGGCGGTGGTGCAGCGAGCAAGTTGCCCGCCGTTGAAAGTGCGAGGATAGCGAAAGGAATGCGCATGAAAGAAAGCAATCTACACGATGACTGGGCCGACGAGAAGGGCTGAGTGGTGCCTGGCTCGGTGGACGGGAGTATGATGCTACGCTGTCGCGATTGCATGAGATGGCTCGGGCGGTCAAGCAATGTGGCGGCGGGCGGTTTTTCATTCCTTCAGGGGCACTCATGAAGAGATTCTTTTTAATTTCGCTTCTCGTGACAGCGGCTTACCCGTTTGGTTCGCTTCCGGCGGCTTCGCAATCGACTGCTTCACCAGCCGCGAAAAACCCAGACGTCGCCCGATGGGAGCGCGAGGCAGCGAGCGTCACGATCACACGGGATGATTGGGGTATCGCGCACGTTTACGGAAAAACGGATGCGGACGCAGTCTTCGGAATGGTCTATGCCCAGGCGGAAGACGACTTCAACCGCGTGGAAACCAACTACATCAACGCGATGGGGCGTTTAGCAGAGGCGGAGGGCGAGGGGAAAATCTACCAAGACTTGCGTATGAAGCTTTTTATCGACCCGGAGGCGCTGAAGAAGGAATATGCGGCGAGCCCAGACTGGCTGAAGAAATTGATGAACGCGTTCGCTGATGGCTTGAACTATTACCTCTCGAAACATCCCGAGGTGAAGCCGCGAGTCATCAAGCGATTCGAACCATGGATGGCGCTGAGTTTTACCGAGGGCAGCATCGGCGGGGACATCGAGCGAGTGAACCTTGCGCAGCTTGAGGCTTTCTACGGGAAAGTTGCTGTGAGCGCGCTACCTTCGCCCGATGACGACGAGGTGGAAGAGCCGAAAGGTTCGAACGGAATGGCGATTGCGCCTTCGAATACTTCCGACCATCACGCGCTGCTGCTGATCAATCCCCACACATCGTTTTTCTTTCGTTCTGAGCTGCAGATGGCGAGCGAAGAAGGTTTGAATGCGTATGGCGCGGTGACGTGGGGCCAGTTCTTCGTGTACCAGGGGTTTAATGACCATGCGGGATGGATGCACACGTCGAGCGGAGTGAATGCCATCAGCTGGTACCTGGAAACGGTCGAGAAAAAAGGCGAGAAGTTTTTTTACAAGTACGGCAAGGAGGAGCGGCCGATCGAGGCTAGAGAGGTCACGGTGCCGTACAAGACCGCGGACGGCATGGCGGAAAAGAAGTTCACGGTCTATCGCACGCAGCATGGTCCGATCATCGCGGAGACGGATGGAAAGTGGCTAAGCATACGGCTGATGCAGGAGCCGGTAAAGGCGCTGACGCAATCGTACACACGGACGAAAGCGAAAGACTACAAGTCGTTCCGGCAGACGATGGAGCTGCACACCAATTCATCGAACAACACGATTTTTGCGGATGCCGACGGAGACATCGCATACTTTCACGGAAATTTCATTCCGAAGCGCGATGCGAGTTTCGATTGGACGAAACCGGTCGACGGAAGTAATCCTGCAACGGATTGGAAAGGGCTGCTTTCTATTGACGAGACGCCTCTTCTGCTGAATCCAAAGAGCGGCTGGCTGTACAACTCGAACAATTGGCCGTGGTCGGCCGCCGGGTCGAGCAGCCCGAAGAAAGAAGACTTTCCTGTTTATGTAGAAACTGGTGGAGAATCGGCGCGAGGCTTGCACGCAATTCGAGTTTTGCAGGATAAAAAAGACTTCACGGTCAGCTCGTTGATTGCAGCGGCATACGACAGTTACTTGACCTGGTTTGAAAAGCCGATTCCGTGTTTGCTAAAGGCGTGGGACGATGCGGGAGCAGACAATCCGTTAAAAGCGAAAGTGGCCGAGCAAATTGCGGCACTGCGCGGATGGGATCTACGTTGGGGAGCGGCCTCCGTGCCAACTTCTTTGGCGGTGTTTTGGGGCGAGGACGTGCAGAAGCGCGTAGGCGCCGACTCGAAAAAAGCGGGCATCTACATGAGCGATTACATCTGCACAAAAGCACCGCCAGATTTGTTACTGCAATCGCTCTCGGATGCATCCGACAGACTCGTGGCGGATTTCGGAACTTGGAAAACGCCGTGGGGCGACATCAACCGATTCCAGCGCCTGACCGGAGACATTGTTCAGCCATTCAACGACGCGGGACCAAGCATTCCCGTGGGCTTCACCTCGGCGGTGTGGGGATCGCTAGCGTCTTTCGGCGCGCGTCCGTACCCGGGAGCGAAAAAGTGGTATGGCACGAGCGGAAACAGCTTTGTTGCGGTAGTCGAGTTTGGAGAAAAAGTACGCGCGCGCGCCGTGACGGCGGGCGGCGAAAGCGGCAATCCTGCGTCACCACATTTCAACGACGAGGCCCAACGTTACAGCACGGGAGATTTGCGCGAGGTATATTTTTACAAATCGCAGCTCCAAGGGCACACCGCGAAGGAATATCATCCTGGGAATTAAGTTTGCACAGACCCACGCGACGTTGCTCGAATTTGTTGGGGAGGGGCTTGTTTATCCTGGAGGGGCCCCGCCCGCGCGCCAAGCTTGAGTCGGGATTCTAGGGAAGTCGTTCGGACAAGACCCTAACAACGGATAGTTTTTCGCTTCTTTCCGGCTCGGCCGGCGGCTTCGTTTTTTTCAATGTACGCAATGGCAAGCGGTACCTGGCATGCCGTCTCGCCCACGTCGACCGAAACCGCGCCGATTTTCCGAGCTGCGTTTTTCGCTTGTTTCGCTAAGGGCTTGACGTAACTTCCTACGGAAATCACAAACCCGTTCATCGTATACCGCTCCCGATTTTGGGCGCTCTTAATTTCTTTGACGATCAGGCCGAGAAGCCTCTCGATTTCCGTGAGATCCAACTCGTCATCCGGTTTTGTGGCGACGAGCCCGGAGAACGTACACCAACCCGACGAAGCGACATGTTCCTTCTTTGATTTGATCCATTGCATCGCCAGATCGCGAGCATGTGAATTTTCGACTGTCACCCAAGGCACCGTGTATTCAGCAATCATCTGTAAATTTGCGGCGCCCTCGGCCCACGCGTTCAACTCCTTTGCGGTCATGTTGGAACCATCCGCGACCATCCCGGCGAGGTACATCGCATCCATATTTCCCGTTGCGTAGAGTTCGCAAGCGAGCGCCTGCTGTCCTTTGATCGTTTTCGCGATTACCTTGAGGTCGGCGACGCTCACGCCATACATATTTTCGGTTGCCATGCCGTGGCGCGCGTAAATCTTCCGTGTGCTCTCTTTCCCCTTCTTTTTCAGCTCGGCCATGATAGAGGCGACTTTAGGCATTGAATTCCTCCCTCCCGAGACAGCTCACTATTTTGCTGCGGCTGTTTCTTCGAGCTTTACGTTCGAGAATATGGCCGTTTCGAGAGTTGTGGCCACATGCGAACACACTCCGAGCCCCACATAAAAAGGATCTTGCACCGTTACAAATTCAACCGGCCCAGAACTCTTCAGTTCCTCACCTGGCTTGCCAAAATACATCGTGAAGCGGCTGCCCTTTTTTACGATGCGTAGCCGCGACGGTCCATCTTCGGCAGCGACGATCTGATAGGTCTGCTCGTTTGCCGCGCCGCGAAATTGCAACGAGGTCAACCCATTGCCGTGAGAAACCGCGTCCGCGTAGGGCGAGCCTGGATCGAGACTTTGGCGCACAATCAGCACGGCTTTGCGATGTTCAGCGGCACTCGTCCCAACCCACTGAATATCAGCGCTGAGACTGACGTCACCTGAAGCTTTCTTCCAAACGAAGTAGAACGCGTCGACAGCGCCCCACATGTTGGCGCCGCCGCCGGTGATTCGGTATTCGCCCTTGGCCACGTCGTACTGGGCTTTACCGCCCGGCGGCGTTTGCCCCACGCTGCCTTCATTGGTGAATATTCCGAGGCTGCTCGTTTGCGGCAATGCCACCGTCGCGGCCAGCGCCAAGAGGCCCGCCAGCGCACAACCTGACAAGAACGATATTTTTCTGCCTGTCATTTTCACAACCCCCCGATTCTTGAATCGCGCGCCGAATTAACGCCGCCGCAGTCCGAGGGCGCAATCAACTCTGGATTCGCGCGCCGCTGCAGCCGAAGTGCGGAAGGATACTACATCAGTCTCAAAGCCATGTATCTCGAGTCTGTGAACAATTCGCGGGAAAACTAGTCGTCCCTGCAGCGGAAACGCGCCGATGGAAATCCAGGGCGTTTATCAGACAACTTAGGCGGGGACGACGGCTGGAACTGCCGTATTCTTGGCCGCGCGCTTGTTCGCATAGAGCGCTTGATCGGCCGCGGCCAACATGCTTTCAGGCTGGTCGCCAGACGCATATTCTTTCCAGCCCACGGAATACTTGATGGGAAATTTCCGCGCTTCCCAGGACAGTTCGAGCGGGCCGAGGCGGTCCAGAACAAGCTTCAATTGCTCGTGATTACATTCAGGGAGAATCAGGACAAATTCGTCGCCGCCCCAGCGCACGGCCAGATCTCCTCCGCGAATCGCGCGATTCAAGGCAGCCGCAAATTCCTGTAGCACCAAATCGCCAGCGGGATGGCCATACGTATCGTTGATGTACTTGAACTCATCGAGGTCGAGGAGGACCACCGTGAGAGGATGGCCCTTGCGAGCAGACCGAGCGACCTCCGCAACAAGCCGCTGCTCGGCAAACCTGCGATTGTAAAGTCCGGTCAGCGCGTCAATCATGGCCAGTTCGCGCAAGATCATGGAATGGTGCTGCTTCTCGGCAAGCTGGCGCCGCAGGCGCTTGATCAGCACTTGCTGGTAAATGGTGTAAACGTTGAATAGAACGATGAGCGCCACCAATCCAAAAATGGCCTCCGTCACCTTAATCTTAAAAAGAGGTGTCGCTCCCTGCGACAGCGATGGCAAAGTGAAGGAAATCAGCGCCCCGGTGAGGAGCAGCATGACAAAAATCGAGTTAGCCCAGATCCACCAGTCCCGCTTCTCAATTCTGCGCAGATTCGCGGCGATCTCTTGATCGCTGGTCGTTTCGAGAGCCAGATTGTGCAGGTTCTTTTGGACGTCCATGAGATGGGCAGCCGGCGTAAGTCTCGTTATCCCCACCCTAAAGTGACCCCGTGCGACGGTCAATGGTATTTGCGGGAATTGCAGCATAGAAGTTACTTACGGGTTAACGACTTTCCTCGAACGAGGCAGCAGAAGGCCAGCGGTCCGGCATCTCAGGCTGGAACGAAAAATAGCCCTTCCTGTCCGTGCGAACGGTACGTGTCCAGTGGTACGGGGGTCCTATAGATGGCCGCAATGTCCGCTGGCACAATCATCCAGCAAACAACCACTATGACAGCCGTCCTCATTCTCGCGTTCTCCGTCCTGGCTCTCGCGCAATTCGCCATTAGCCAATGGCGAATGATCTGGCTGACCACCGCCAACCAGCCTCTTTCGGATTCCTTGCGCGCTGCAACTGGCATCGAGGCCGAATCCATCGGGCCCAACGATTTTGGCAAGCTTCTGGGGCTTTACGATGAAATGTCTCCTCGCCTTACGAATGGCACGCCGTGGTTGCGCGAAGTGAAGCGCTACTACAGTGTTGTGGCCAAGCTAGAGAAAAGCTTCCGATCGATCCAGCCGGCCATATCCGCCTGGGCAGCTTCGGAGATGAAGACCTGTTCGCGCTATGTCGCTGTGGTTCTCGATCAAAACCTTTCGCTCGATCTCGACCAACAAGCTGCAGTCCGTTCGGTGTAAAAGGCCACTTCGCGCGGCGATGCGGGTGGTGTCACCCTTTTTCCCTCTCCTTCCCTCCACCGAGCCAGCAAACAATTGATATAAAATGACTTAGGAGATCATTTAGCGTTGCCAGAATTTCATGACAGCAGCGTAGTCCAGATCTTCTTTTGCGGCGGCTTTAACCGCGGAATAGGTCGAATAGGCAGCTGCGGCAGCAGGGAGCGTCACGCCAGCTTCCTTGGCCAGATCGAGTGCCAGCCCCATGTCTTTGTGCATCAGCCGCAAGGGGAAACTGGGCGGGTATTCGCCCTTGAGCAGCAAGGGAGCCTTTACATCCAGCACGGCAGCCCGCGCCATGCTTGACTGGAGAACTTCGACGAGTTTCTCTCCCTGCAGCCCCGCGGCCGTTACTAGCGCGAGAGCCTCGGCCAAGGCGTCTACCTGGAGCGCCAAGATGAGGTTCATAGCCAGCTTAATGGTTTGTCCGGCGCCGTTCGGGCCCAGGTGAAACCAGCGCTTGCCCATCACGCTAAAGACCGGCTCCGCATCCTTAATAACTTGCGCATCGCCACCCACCATAAAGACCAACTCCCCTTTTTCGGCGCCCCAGGTTCCGCCGGTTACGGGAGCATCCAGAAACGCGATCTGGCGCTCGGCGCAAGCCGCCGCAATCTTGCGGGCAAGCACAGGTGATACGGTGCTGGAGTCGATGTAAATACTGCCGGGGCGCAGGGATCCCAAAGCGCCTGAGCCCTGCCCCGACCCGCCCCATAGGACACCCTCCAGGGCAGGCGGATCGCTGACGACAGTGATAAGTACATCAGAGGCAGCGGCCACTTCCTGCGCGGAGCTAGCCAGCCTGGCACCCGCAGCCACCAGCGAATCGGCCCGCGAAGCAGTGCGGTTCCAAACGGTCAGTGAATAGCCTGCCTTCAAAAGATTCAGGCCCATGGGACGCCCCATGAGACCGAGGCCGATCAATCCGACTTTTGAGCCAGGACCAATGTTTCTGGAGGAGCTGCTATTTGCTCCGGGCGCTACGGTTATTTTGGGACGGTCATCTGTAGTCACGAAAAGCCTCCTGCGCGCCAAGGCCGCGGAACGGGGCCACTGCGGCGAATTTGTAGGGTCTGCGACGGGTCGATTGTAACCGAATCGCTGCGGCAGAGTCGTGCAAAGGGTAGGGTGATGTAGGTCGGAGCGGGCTAGGCGGTCTTAGGACGGTTCTGCAGTGGAAGAATCGCAGAAGCACCGCCAGTCGCGGTTGTAGCGTTGGATGGGCTCTGAACTTTGGTATCAGCGGGCGAGGTTTCCGCGCCAGGAGCTGCAACGGACGCTTGAGAGCTGGTACTAATGCCGGAAGTGGCAGCCTGGGTAGGCTCCGCTTTCTCTTCCAGGCGCACGATGTATTGGTACGGAATCTCCCAACGAAAATGCTTCTCTGAGCCCCGCTGCTCGAAATGCTGCTCCAAAAAGATGGAGCGACCCGAATCCGCCACAAACGTGCCGGACGCAGGCAAAAGGATGTCTCCGGCGCGGTATTGGACTTCAACCCTGCGCCCAAGAAAGGCTGAGTAGCGGGCCATACTGTTCTCAGTTTCCGTAGCGGCCAGTAACATCGTCAATGGTACGGAAGGACTCCCCCGGGCGAGTGGGGGAAAAACTGAGGAATGCCCGCGATTCGCTCCAAAAGTCAGCCGCTGGGGAGTTTTACGAAGTTGTGGTTGAATTCTTGACGAGCATCAGACCGGAGAAAAATCTTCGCGGTGGGATCGTCCCCCAGTGCTCACCATCCCGCTAAAAGTTTCTTCTTCTCTTTACTTGGAAGAGAATTGTCCTTCATAGGTTCAGCCTCCCGCCCTGCTTGACACAATTTCCTCCTCATTATTTACTCCCCGCAGCGAGGAGGTTCCCACGCATGAGATTCACGCCACAAGTATCTACATTGGCCGCCGCTGCAGTTCTTTTCTCGGTGCATCCGAGCGCTTTACGAGCGCAAGAATCGTCCCACAAACTGACGGTGATGGATGAGTTTCAAATCCAGCTCCCCACCGATCCCCAAATCTCCCCGGACGGCAAAAAAATCGTCTATGTACGCCGCTTCGCAGATCCCATGACCGACCGCCGCTACTCAAATCTCTGGATCATCAATTCCGACGGCACCGATCATCGCCCTCTCACTACCGGCAACCACAATGACGCCTCTCCGCGCTGGTCACCCGACAGCGCTCGCCTCGCTTATCTGTCTGACACCGATGGCAAGCAGCAGCTCTACATTCGCTGGATGGACTCCGGACAAACGGCCCGCATCACCAATCTCGATCAATCTCCCGACGCCATCGAATGGTCCCCCGACGGTAAAATGCTCTCCTTCTCGTCACTCGTTCTCGGCAAAGGTCCTCACCTCGCCGATCTTCCGTCGCCGCCAGCGGGAGCCAAGTGGGCCGAGCCAGCCACGGCTTATGATCGCCTCGTCTATCGATTCAACGGCGCGGGCTATTTGAAACCAGGCTTCATGCAGATTTTTGTCGTCTCCGCGGAAGGCGGCGCTCCACGCCAAGTCTCCAACGGAAATTTTCCGAATGGTGGCAACGAATACGGCGCCACTCGCGCCACCTGGACGCCTGATGGAAAATTTCTCCTCGTCTCCGCCAATCGTCATCCGGAATCCGACCACGAGAATTTCGACACCGAAATTTACGAATTCAGCGTAGCCGACCATTCTCTCCGAGCGCTCACCAATCGCAAAGGCCCGGACAACAATCCCGCTATTTCTCCCGACGGAAAGTGGATCGCCTACACCGGTTTCGACGACCGCTACCAGGGCCACCAAACCACCAAGCTCTACTTAATGAATCGCGACGGCACTGGCTCCCATTCCATCTCCGATAAACTCGATCGCGATATCCAAAATCCGGTCTGGGCGCCCGACAACAGCGGCGTCTATTTCCAATACGACGAACAGGGCGACACAAAGATCGGCTTTATTTCTCCCGACGGAGCCGCCAAGAAGATTGCGGATCACGTCGCATCCGCCACAGGCGCGGGCGGCGGAGGATCCTTCTCCATAGCTCACGCCGGTCCCATCGCCTTTACGTACGGCCGCACGGACATCCCCGGCGACGTCGCCATCAATAGCATGGGCGCGATGAAAGTGCTCACCTCTCTCAACCAAGAATTGCTCGATCAGAAAAAACCCGGCCACGTCGAAGAAATCCACTACAAATCCTCGAAAGACAGTCGCGAAATCGAAGGCTGGATCATTCAGCCGCCCGATTTCGACGCCACCAAGAAATATCCGCTCATCCTTGAAATTCATGGCGGCCCGTTTGGCGATTACGGTGACCGCTTCGATTTTGAAAAACAGGTCTGGGCTGCGATGGGTTATGTCATCCTTTACACGAATCCACGCGGCAGCACCAGCTACGGCGAAGAATTTTCCAACCTCATCCACCACGCCTATCCTGGTGATGATTTCGCCGACCTGAATAGCGGCGTCGATGCCGTCATCGCCAAAGGCTACATCGACACGAACAATCTCTTCGTTTCCGGCGGTAGCGGCGGCGGCGTACTCACCGCTTGGACCATCGAGCACACCGAACGCTTCCGTGCCGCTGCGTGCCTCTATCCTGTCATCAACTGGTACAGCTTCGTCCTGACCAGCGATATTCCCTGGACCTCAAAATATTGGTTCCCCGGCGTTCCCTGGGAAAACACCGATCAGTACATGCAGCGCTCGCTCACTAATCTCGTCTCCAAAATCAAAACGCCAACTCTGCTCATGACGGGCGAAGCCGACTACCGCACTCCCATCTCCGAAGCCGAACAATTCTACGCAGCTCTCAAACTCCTCAACGTCGACGCCGTGCTCGTTCGCGTTCCCGAGGAACCACACGGCATCAGCCGCCGTCCCAGCCATCACATCGCCAAAATGCTTTACGTAGCCGGCTGGTTCCAACAACACAAATCCACCAACTAATAACACCACCCCTTGTAGGGGTCGGGCTTGTTTACCCTGCTTGCCCTGAGTAACGAAGGGAGCCTCGAAGAGCCCGGCCCGCCTTACTTAAACACCACGCTATCCCGCCGTATGTCGTTTATCTTGGGTTTAGGTCGAGACCTGTATAGATGAGTTCGCCCCAACTCACTCAAGGGCGAAGAAATTCAGGAGAGAAACACGATGCGTAAGAATTTTGCAGTCCCAATGATTTTCGGTTCCCTCTCTCTGACAATGGCCCTTTGCGCCGGCCTAATGTCGCGAGCCGCCGCGCCAGCTCCGGGCCCCTCTGGCTATCACGTCATCAAGACCGTCCCAATCCCCGGCGACGAAGGCTGGGATTATCTCAACGTCGACGCCGACGCGCGCCGCGTCTACGTCTCCCACGGCTCTCACGTAGTCGTCATGAACGCCGACACCTACGCCGTCGAAGGCGATGTTCCCGACACGCAAGGTGTTCACGGGATCGCGCTAGCTCCAGACCTCGGCCGCGGCTTCGTCAGCGCGGGCCGCGCCAACATCGCAGTCATCTTCGACATCAAATCGCTCAAAACTCTTGGCACGGTAAAAACTGACGCCAATCCGGACGCCATCGTGTACGACGCTGTTACCAAGCGCGTCTTCACCCTCAACGGCCGCGGCCAAAACACTACCGCGATCAACGGCGCCGACGGTACGGTTGCCGGCACTCTCGCTCTCGGCGGCAAACCCGAGTTTGCCCAAGCCGACGGCAAGGGCAGCATCTATGTCAACATCGAAGACACAAATCAGTTAGTCCAATTCGACGCGCAAAAGCTCACCGAAACTCATCGCTGGCCGCTCGCGCCATGCAAATCTCCTTCGGGCCTCGCGATGGACCTCAAGAATCGCCGCCTCTTCGCCGTCTGCGATGAAAAAGTTATGGCCGTCGTCAACGCCGACACCGGCGCAGTCGTCGCCACGCCAACTATCTGCGACGGCCCCGACGCCGCCGGCTTCGATCCAGCCACGGGCTACGTCTTCGCCTCCTGCGGCGACGGAAATCTCACCGTCATCCATCAGGATTCTCCCGACAAATATACCGTCGTCGAAAGCGTTCCCACCAAACGCAGCGCCCGCACCATGGGCCTCGACCTGAAAACCCACAACATTTTTCTTCCGTCCGCCGAATTTGACGCCCCGGCTGCCGGTGAGCGCCGCGGCAAAATGAAACCGGGCTCCTTCGCCATCGTTGTCGTCGGCAAGTAACTATCAATAACAAGAGCGCGCGCCGCTCACGCCGCCGCAAGTCAACCGCACAAAATAAAAGCGTCCCGGTGAACTTACTCACCGGGACGCTTTTGATTTTCTCTAATCTTTCAGCGCGTTAGTTCGAGGGCACCACGCCAACGTTGTGCGCTCCCGCGAACAAGGACATCCCCGTCCCTGCCGTCTGCGGTAGCCACCACATCTTGCGCAGCAAGGGTTCGCGGCTGGTCATCATCTTTCGTCCGATGAAATCCAGCACCAGTGGGCTAACCTGTGTCGCCGCGTAAATTGCATTCGAATGCGAGAAGGGACGCAGAAAAGGATTGCCTTCTGTCCCATATCCACCCGAAACCGCCCGCCGCGTGGACCACGCATCAAACGCCGCCGCGCCCGACGAGGCAGCAATCAACCCATACCAAATCTTCTTTTGCCGCTCCGAAACGTCTTCTGGATTGAAAGCCGGTTTACCTGGCCGAATGGTCAGGGGTGCGCTCCCCGGCGCGACCGGTTGACCCGCCGGACCGGCAGTTACACTCGCAGCATTCGAATTAGCCGCAATCTCCGCGTCCGTCTTTATCTTGGGATCGGGCACGGAAGGCAGCGCCTTTGAGAGGGAAGAATCTTTCGCCGAATCCATGGACACGCCTGCGGGGCGCTCCGTAACTGCCTTTAATGCATCTCCACTTTGCGGAAAGGGGCAGAGCAAAAGGATCGTTGCGAGCAGCATGTTTCACCTCAGTAGTTAAGAGCTATGCATTCCGGTCCCCACTCTCAACTACGGAGAATATACTGTCCAAAAGGGCAGGTGGCACTGGTCCGTTGGTCACATTCTTATTGGTACCCTCCGCTAGCACCTCCGTTTGCCCTTTTCAGGACTCCCGTACTAGCCCTCGATGTGAACACTTTTTCACATTTACGGCACGCCATTACCGCCCCTTTGGAGTCCGGGAGCCCTGCTCCCGCTTTTCTCCTACCTCTTAACAGCCCAGCCAAAATCCTGGGTCTCCCCATTCGGAGTTCGCGCCACTCTGCTATAATCTAGCTCATCAACCGCGGCTCCGTCGCGGCTTCTCTAAAAATGGCGGCCAACGAATCCACCGCAGCCAAGCGCGCTCCTAAACTAGAGCGCGGCCCGCAATCGCCCCGGTTCATCGTCATCGAAGGCCCGCTCCGCGTCGGCAAAACCACGCTAGCCAAAATTCTCGCCGAGCGTCTCCACGCCCGCCGCATCTACGATTGCGAAGACAATCCCTTCCTGGCCGATTTCTACAAGGAAAAGGCCGGCGCCGCCTTCCGCGCCCAAATGTACTTCCTCATCGAGCGCCAAAAACGCATTCGCGAAGCGCTCGCCGTTGAAGCTCCCGGCCCCGTCCTCTCCGATTTCCTCCTCGAAAAGGACCGCATCTTCGCCAATCTCAATCTCGATGATGAAGAACTCAAACTCTACGACCGCTACTATGAATCCCTGGCCGCCGACATTCCCGCTCCCGATCTAGTTATCTATCTCCAGGCCAAGCCAGAAGTCCTCCGCGCCCGCATCGCCAAAAAAGCCTCCCGCGACGAGTCTCAAATCTCCCCCGAATACATCGAAGAAGTAGCCGCAGCCTACGAACACTTTTTCTTTCGCTACGCCGCCTCCGACCTCCTCGTCATCAATACCTCCGACATCGACTTCGTCGAACGCAGCGAAGACCTCCAGCAACTCCTACGCCGCCTCCAAGAGCCGGTGAAGGGCACCCAATACTTCCTCCCCCTAGCGGCTTCTGAATAACGTTTCCCTACATCGCGCAAATTTCTCCGTCTTGTCATTCCGAGCGCAGCAAGGAATCTGGTTCTCTCTTCCTCTGCTCGACTTGTAGGGGCACGGCACGCCGTGCCCGCTCTTTGTGTTTCGCCGGTTGTAGGAGCACGATTCATCGTGCCCCCTTAGCCGCGCTTGATAATTTGTCATCCTGAGCGCACCGAAGGATCATGGCTGACTTGTTCCCTCGCTCCCATCAACCGTGTAACTGACCCGAGGCCAAGCTCCCGCTTATTTCCTACTCTCGATACAAATCCCCCGCGAGATACTTGAAACCCGTATCCACAGCGACGGTAGCGACAGTACTTCCCGGCCCAAGCTCCCGCGCCAACTGCAAGGCCGCTGCAACGTTCAACCCCGACGACGTGCCCGCAAATATCCCCTCTTCCCTCGCCAAACGTCGCGCCATCTCGCGCGCCTCCGATTCCTCCACCGTCCGCACTTCATCGAAATCCCCATCCTTCAAATGCGGCGGCCGGAATCCCGCAGCAATCCCTTCAACACGGTGCGCCCCGCCTTTCCCTGTGGTGAGCACCGGTGACGATGCCGGCTCCAGAGCCATAATCCGCGCCCCGCATCCTGCCTCCTTCAACGCGCGCGAAACGCCCACAATCATTCCCGCGGTCCCCACTCCCCCACAAAACACCGTCAACCCGACGCCCGCCTGTTCCACCAATTCCTTGCCGATTCCCATATAAGCGCGAATCGCGTCCGCGTTATTAAACTGGTTCGTATAGAACGTCCCCGGCTCCTGCGCCAATTCTTCCGCCCGCCGCTTCATCCTCTGATAAAGCTCGGGCACCAGCTTGCCGCCCTCCGTCGGAAAAATCTCCAAGTCCCCGCCAAAAAGCCGCATCGTTCTCAGCTTCTCATCCGAAAATCCGTCCGACGAAATCGGCGTAAACCGATACCCCTTGATCGCACACACCATCGCCAGCGACGACCCCGTGCTCCCTCCCGTCCACTCCACCACCCGCATCCCCGGACGCAGCTCCCCCCGCGCCTCCGCCCCCTCAATCATCGCCAAAGCCATGCGATCCTTGTACGACCCAGTCGGATTGTAATACTCCAGCTTAACCAGCACCTCAGCCATCCCCGCCGACACAATCTTCTTCAACCGCACCACCGGCGTATTCCCAATCGCCTCCAAAATCGAATCCCGCACCTGGTTTTCCCCGGCCATGGTCCTTGTCCTCCGTCTCTCTCTGTAACTCTAGTTCATGCAATTGTAGGGGCACGGCATGTTTATCCTGAGCCTCGAAGGGCAGTGCCCGCCATCCGCCTGCAGCCATCAAACTCCGATTCACACTGGCGCATTGGATTGCAATAACGCGTTGATGGTCGCAAGCGGGCAGCCATTGCTCTTGCGAACGTGTCGGCCTGCACAGTGAGAAATCTCTCTTAGCTTTGCCCTTTCTCAGCTTATTAGCACAAGCCTGCCAACAATCTGCTCAACTTTGCGTGCGAGGCCATTGATCAGTATCCCTTGTGGAAATGTAGACGCGCACACACGTCCATCTGACACGTCAATCGCCACCGCTCATCATTGAGCTGCCTGCTAACCCTAGTATTTGCTTTGTTTTAGTCGCAAGCCGCCGCCGGATTCTCCCCGGCCACCAATCTGCCTTCTACCTGTTCGAGTATGAGCTTTCACCGCAACGAACAGGGGCTGCAGACATGTCAGCCAAAAAACTTACCAGCAATCTCCCCCGTCCCGCCGCACCGATTCTTTTCTCCGCGCGGACCCTATCAGCGCTTGCGCTGACGGCACTTGCTCTAACTTCGTGGACCGCCAATCGCCTTTGGCCGCGCCACATGCGCGTCGGGGCGCGACATCGCCATCTCGCTCCGATGGTCAGGGGCCGGAATATCGCGCTCCCCTTTTCCAACGAGGTGGCTTGCGCGGAAATCGCTTCGTTCGACGACCAACTCGAAGCCTTTCTGCGCTACGAATATCTGCGTGGACGCGATCCGGACGAGGCCTCAAAAATCTTTCTGATCGCAGGGCACAGCGGCAAGCGTGCGAACTACAAAATTTATATGCTCGTGGAAAACGATCAGCTCACCGCCGTCCCTCGCCTCAATCGAATGGAATCTCACAGCCTCATCGCTCACTACGAACTCGTCGCATGGACGCGGCAGGATCTCTCTTTCGCACAGCAGCAGAGCCGCATGTTCGAGAGCGCTTACAACGTTCCTACCGAACAAAAACTGGAAACGCTTCCTTCGTTTCAGCTTCTGCCTGCCCTGGCGGATTTTCTCGTCTTCAAATCACAGACCGACTGGCGCGTTGTGGGCCAAAACACGCGCGCGCCCCAGCCGCTCACTCATCATCAGGCGCTGCGGCTCGCTTCGGACATTCTCGACGTTGCGCATTTTTGCAGCCTGCCTCTCGATTATTTTCTCGGCGTCGGAGCAATGGAAAATAATTACATGGACGTGAACGGCGATCTCACCCACGCCGTTTGGAAAAAACGCGCGGAACGCGGCGACATCGTTCTCGAGCGCAGCCGCAAACGCGTCCTCGTGAGCGACTATTCGATCGGCGCGTGGCAAATTTCGCGCGAAACGCTGCGAGCGGCTCATCAGCTCTATTTGAAGGACAAGCGCAATTACGATCAGTTGCCGCCGCGTCTGCGTCCTTCACGCGATCTCGACGTGAATTCCGTCAACAGCGAAGTGCTCACCACGTACGCCGGACTCGTTCTGCGCGATCTACTGGACCGCTTCGGCGGCGACGTCGACCAAGCCATCGGTGCATACAACGGCGGCATTCGGAATCCCAACCCGGCCTACGCCGCCGGGGTGAAAAATGTCGCGCTCTATGCCCGCAGAGTTCTGGAACACGCGCCGCTGCCAGCCGCAAAATCGCCTGCGGCCGCTTTGCCGAATGGGACGGTGCTGTAGTCATGTGCTCTAGCCGCGTGTTTTGTGTCTCGGATTTTTCGGAGGGGGTTCCTGGGCCTGACCTGAGGGTCAGGTTCTTGAATCGTGCGAGCCTGTACGTTTTCGGTGTTGCCTCCTTTCGCCGCTCGCGACTAGAGTGATGGCAGCCCAGTTCCACAGTTCGCAAAATGAAATCTGTCTTGGGAACATCCGCAAGCAAGCCAAAACCTTCGCCTCTTGAGGGCTCCGGCAATTTCCGTGTTCTGCCAGATGGCTCCAACTTGCAGCAAGTTTTGCGCCGCGAGTGGTGGCTGTGGCTCTCCGCAGTATTCGTCACCACACTTTCGTGCGTCGCTTTTCTGCTCTCCTCGTTTACTTCTTTCTTCCGCCACGCCGATCACTTTTATGAAATTGGCGCGGATCAAGCTCGCTGGGCCACGCTCTGTTTGCTTCTCATATTCAATTCGTGGCTGATCTACCGCCAATGGTCTTTCAGGCGTTTGCGGCATCAGTCGGCGGAGCAATCTCTCGACGCGCAGGCTATGCCTCAGCAATTTTCGGCAGCGGCCGGGCTCGATCCCATCACAGGTTTGTACACACGCTCATCTCTCGAGCAACATCTTGGAAAAGAAGTGGCTCGCGCGCGCCGGCAGAATTCGGCGTTGAGCCTCGCCACTATTCACGTGGACGAGTTCGCCCATCTTAGCTCGCGCTACGGCAAGTCCGCTGTGGATGCCGCGCTCAAAGAACTTGCGCGTCGCTTGAAAAAAGCCAGCCGCGGCTCGGATATTGCGGCGCGGCTTGGCGACGACGACTTTCTACTCTTGCTGCCCGAATGCGGTTTGAATGCGGTCAAACAAGTCCTAAACCGTCTAGGCACCGTCGAAGTAAGCGCATCAGGCGAAAGGATTCCCCTCAACTTCACTACCGGCTGGGTCGACTATCAGCCCGGTGACCTGCCCGCCGATTTGCTCAAGCGGGCCGCGGAACTTCTTCACCTCTACGACTCCGCCGCCCAGGAGAGCTTTTCTACAACTCTCGCGCCCCACTAGCTTCCCGCTGCGTTTCGTACCACATTTTTTGTTAACACTGACGCGCTTCCAAACGTCTTGCACTTCAGCAAATTTAAATTGGGGGCGTGTCATGAACTTTCGTTCTGAGAAAGCAGTTGGCTGCTTTCTGTTCTCGCTGATGCTTGTGCCTACCGTTTGCGTCTCACTGGCCGGCGTTCCTTGGCCTTCGGGAACCGGCGCAGTTTCGGAAATTGCGGCAATGCACATTGCTCGTGCGAGTCATAGTTCCACGCTGCTGCCGAACGGCAAAGTGCTGATCGCCGGAGGGTTCGCTGGGAGCGGCGGCGAGTACAACCCACACCGGACCGCGGAACTGTACGATCCGAACTCGGGGACGTTTCAGTCCGTCGCTGAGATGAGCATTGGGCGCTCGGGGCACACCGCTACGCTTTTGAAAAACGGCAAAGTGCTGATCGTTGGCGGCTGGACTGGCCGTTATGATCTTCGTGGCTCCGCGGAAATTTACGATCCCGCGGCGAATACATTTACGGCGACGGGAAATCTGGTGATCGAACGCGCGGGAAATACGGCGACACTTCTTGCGGACGGCCGGGTGCTCATCGTTGGTGGCGAAGATCGCCAGGAAAATAAAATCGCCAGCGGCGAGATCTATGATCCGTCCACGGGAAAATTTACCCAGACAGGCAGTATGGCCGACGCGCGCGCAGCGCACACGGCGACGGCACTCAAGGATGGCCGAGTCTTGATCGTTGGCGGCAGCTCAGGCCACTACCCTTCGCAAAACGTCTATCGCTCCGCGGAGCTTTTCGATCCGGCTACGGGAAAATTCAGTTCTGCCGGCCAGATGAGTGTGGGCCGACACAAACACGCGGCGATTCTTCTTCGCAGCGGAAAAGTACTCATCGTCGGTGGCTCGGATAACCGCGATTGGCACGGCGAATACGCGAGCGCAGAAATTTTCGATCCTGTCTCCGCGACCTTCACTACAACCGGCGCGATGAGTACTCCGCGCTTCAAATTGCCCGCTGCTGTGGCGCTGCTCCCGAACGGTAGAGTCCTCGTCGCCGGAGGCGGTCCCTCCGCCGAGCTGTATGACGAAACCACGGGCACGTTCAGCAAAGTTCCAGGTTCGTTGGGAGCCGCGCGCTTCTTCGCCTCCGCAACGCTCCTGCCCAGCGGCAAAGCACTGATCACTGGAGGCTACGCCGAAAGCGGCGGCAACCTTCCCGCCACGCCCGCCTCCTGGCTTTACCAGCCATGACTGAACGCTCCAATCGGTAGATGATAAAATGGCCTCACATGGAGGCCACAACGCAAATGGCTGGCATGAACAAGAAACGCGTCGAAGAGATTTTTACGAAGAGCAAGCAAGAGAAGTGGCCATACCCAACAATTTTCGATGCTCTCAAAGACGCGGGCGTCGAGCACTACGAAACAGAAGTCGCTACCCACGGCATTGTTTATCACGGGTCGGGAGACTCCATCCACGAGCCTCCGCCTCCGGGATTCACTCCGTTGAAAGTCAGCGCAGACTTTGATGCTGCGGGGGTGAACCTTGCCATAGAACGAAACAAAACCAAGCCGGATTATATGGTGTTCCTGCAGGAAATCGCGCGCGCCGGAGTCGTTCGCTATCGAGTGGACATGAGCGCCAGGACCGTCAGCTATCTTGGCGGCGCCAGTCAGGCCTACGTGGAACCGGTTCCGCAATTTTAGCTTCCGCCTCAGCGGCACGCCGTGCGAATTTCCTTCGCTGAATTGCCACTTCCCTCTAGAATTCTCCGGGCGTCGAAAGACGCTGCCCATAGCATCGGATGATTCACCGGAGGAGCGGCCATGAAGACGGGGCAACCAGCAAAATCTCCGAAAGTTCTGGTGATCGACGTTGGCGGGACCAACATCAAGGTTCTGGCGACGGGGCAAAAAGAGCCGCGCAAATATCCTTCCGGCCCGACGATGACACCGCGCAAGATGGTGAGCCTGGTGAAGAAGGCCGTGGCCGATTGGGAATTCGACTGCATTTCGCTGGGCTATCCGGGACCGATTATCAATGGTCATCCACTCCGCGAGCCGCACAATCTGGGACACGGCTGGGTGGGTTTCAATTTTCATAAAGCATTTGGCTGCCCTGTAAAGATTCTCAACGATGCCGCCATGCAAGCGGTTGGCAGTTACAAAGGCGGGCGGATGTTGTTTCTCGGATTGGGCACGGGATTGGGATCGGCGATGATCGTCAACGGAGTTTTGCAGCCGATGGAGTTGGCCCACCTTGGCTACAAAAACGGAAAATCCTACGAAGACTATCTTGGTTTGCGCGGCCTGAAAAGAATGGGCAAGAAAAAATGGCGGCGGTACGTGGCCAAGGTTACGAAGAGTCTGAAGGTCGCGCTCGATGCGGATTATGTGGTGCTGGGCGGTGGAAACAGCAAGTTGCTGAAAAAGCTGCCTCCTGGGGCCAAGCTTGGAAACAATGAGAATGCGTTTCTGGGGGGCTTTCGGATGTGGCAGAAAAATCAGGTAGAGAACCCTTTTTGATCGTCTCGTTTCCCATTTGACGGGAGAGAGCGCCGCCTCTCCAGCAGCAGTCGGGGATAGCTGTAAGGCGGACGTCACAACTTCCAATCTTGCTCTTCCGCTTGTATATTGCAGCCGAACTTCGAGGAGACTTTCGTCATGGAACTTTGGTCACGCCGAAAATTCTTTCTTACGTCTCTTGCCGGCAGTTTTGCCGCAGGCGCGGGCAAAGCTTTTAGGCGCACGCTTCCGGTGGATAAAGTGGAGTCGCCGACGCCAATCGCGCCAGCGCAAGGCACGCGCCCGATCATTATTTCAAGCGCAAACGGACTTCACGCGCTCGATAAAGGTATGGACATTCTGAAGAAGGGTGGCGACACGCTGGACGCGGTTGTTGCGACCGTGACTATCGTCGAAGACGATCCCAACGATGACTCCGTGGGCTTCGGGGGCTTGCCGAACGAGGAATGCGAAGTGGAACTGGACGCTAGCGTGATGCACGGTCCAACGCACAGGGCAGGGTCCGTCGCCAGCGTGCGGCGCATCAAGAATGTCTCGCGGCTAGCGCAAACGGTGATGGAGAAGACAAATCACGTCATGATTGTTGGCGAGGGCGCTCATCGGTTTGCCGTCGATGAAGGTTTTGAGGATATGAGCCTGCTCACCGAGCATTCACGCAAGATTTGGCTGGCGTGGAAGGCGGCATCCTCGGTGAATTGGCGTCCTGGAATTGATAGCCCGGAATGGAAAGAACACGTTGCTGCCATCTTCGATGGTGATAAAGAGAAAATCGCTTATGCCGAACGCGTGATTGCGCATCCCCCTACGGGGACAATTCCGTGCATGGCGGTGAATGAAAAAGGAGACATCTCAGCTACAACGACCACGTCAGGACTTGCGTGGAAAATTCCTGGGCGGGTGGGGGACTCACCGATTATCGGGGCAGGCTGCTATGTGGACAATGAAGTCGGTGCGGCGGGCTCGACTGGAAAAGGCGAAGAAAATATCAAGATCTGCGGCGGACACACAATTGTCGAAATGATGCGGCTGGGAAAGTCGCCTCAAGATGCCTGCCTTGAGGCGCTGGCGCGCATCGCACACAACTACAACAATGACAAGAAGAAGCTCGCAACGTTTCACATTTTCTTTTATGCGCTAAATAAGGACGGAGTGCATGGGGCGGCTTCACTATGGCGCAATCACTACGAGGAGCCGCAACGCTCTGTATATGCCGTGCACGATGGAACGCAGGCGCGGTTGGCAGAATGCAAACCATATTTCGACGAAATCAATGCGCATGGATAATGTCCGCGGATAAAATGGATTTATGGACCAAGCGAACATTCTGATCATCGGTGGTGGTGTCGTTGGCTGCGCGATTGCCCGGGCCGTTTCGACGCAATGGGAAGATGTATTTCTCGTCGAGCAAAATCCCAAGCTTGGCATGGCGACCAGTTCACGCAATAGTGGGGTCGTGCATTCCGGCATCTACTATCCGAAAAACTCATTGAAGGCGCGGCACTGCATCGGAGGCAACCGGCTTACCTACGAATTCTGCAAAAAACATAATGTTCCGTTTCGCCACACGGGGAAGTTGGTTGTTGCAGCAAACACGCATGAAGAGGCGGATCTTGAGGCGCTGAAGAAAAAAGGCGAAGACAATGGCGTAGAGGGATTGCGCATCATAGGGCCGGAGGAGATTCGCAAGCGCGAGCCGCACATCCGTGGATCGGCGGCGATGGTGGTGCCTTCAACGGGGATCGTTTCAGCAGAGGAGTTAGTGCACGCGTATGCGCGGATTGCTACGGGGCAAGGTGCGGAGATTGTTACGCATGCGCGCGTGGTTTCGCTGGAGCCTATAGGGGGCGCGATACGCGTTGGACTGCGCATCGGCGACGAAGAGGATGTGCAGGACGAAACGATTGAAGCGCGTTGCGTGATTAATGCTGCCGGGCTTTACGCGGATGAAGTGGCGGGGTTGCTGGGGAATACATCGTGGAAGATTTATCCCGTGCGCGGGGAGTATTGCGAGGTGCGCGGGCCGCGGGCTTCCTTGATCAACGATCTCGTCTATCCCCTGCCGCACCACGATGGGCTGAGTCTCGGCGTGCATTTCACGAAGACTCTGTGGGGAACGTTTCTGCTCGGTCCTACCGCGACTTACGTGGATGGAAAAGAAAACTACGAGAAAAACCGGCTGCCGATTGCGGCTTTTGCCGAAAGCGCGAAGACGCTTTTGCCGGAGATTGAAGAGAGCGACTTGCATCTTGGCTATTCGGGGCTGCGGCCAAAGCTGGTGCCACCTACGGGCCATGGTATTGCGGATTTTGTGATTACGCGTGATCCGGCGGTGCCGCAAGCAATTCAGTTGGTGGGGATTGAGTCGCCCGGATTGACGGCGGCGCCGTCGATTGCCGAGCATGTGGCGGGGTTGGTGAAGGAAGTTTTGACGTGAGCTGAGAGACCCGCAACTAGAATCCGACAATTAGTCGGAAAAACTGTTTTTTGCCCAACCTAACTAGAGAATTTCTCTTTTCAGTCAGATTGATTTTGGCAGTCGGATCCTTTAGAAGGTCCCCATCAATTTCAACAGCCCCTTGTTTCATTAGGCGCTCGGCTTCGCTGGCTGACGGTACTCGTTTGGTCTGAGTGAGCAGCTTGGACCATTTCTCGATCCCCGTTGTCGCAACATCAAAAGGCAACCAGGGGCCAAGGTCTCTAATATCTCCATTCTTCAAGTCTTCGCGCCAGACTCCGCCCACCTTGGAGTCCCACTGGACATAGATTTCGATTGACTCTTCGGGGGCTTGGCGGTCGCGGAAGACACGCTGGAAGTGTTCGGCGGCTTTGCGTCCAGCATCTTTTCCGTGAAAATCAGAAACGATGAGTTCGGCAAGTTCCATCTTTCTTTCCATCGGGTGAGGATCGAGCATTTTTGTCAGTTCGTTCTGCGGGCGGCTTGTTGGATATCCTTGCACACCAAGCATTTGGTCGAGCGCAGAAGACCTGTCTGTCAATAAATCTGTGTAGGTTGGAATCAGAGCATCTGGAATCGACATAAGTTTGCCGAACATCTCGTTCGGCGTTTCAGTGATACCAACGTAGTTGCCGAGGCTTTTGGACATTTTACGCTGGCCGTCGAGGCCAACGAGGATGGGCATGGTGACGGCGACTTCGCCGGCGAGGCCGTAGGCGCGCTGAATATCGCGGTGCACCAGAATATTGAATTTTTGCTCGGTGGCGCCGAGCTCGACGTCGGATTTGAGAGCGACGGCGTCGTAGGCGGTCAGTAGCGGGTAGAGAAGTTCGTGGACGGAGATGGGCTGGTGTTGTTCGAGACGGGAGCGGAAGTCTTCGCGCTCGAGCATGCGCGCGAGGCTGTAGTGGCCGCAGATGTGGACGATGTCGTAACTGGAAAGTTTATCGAGCCATTCGGAGTTGTAGCGGACTTCGGTTTTTTGCGGGTCGAGGAGTTTGAAGACCTGCGCGAGATAGGTTTCGGCGTTGGCATTGACCTCTTCGCGCGAGAGGGGCGGGCGGGTTTCGGAGCGGCCGGTGGGATCGCCGATCATGGCGGAAAAATCGCCGATGAGGAAGATCGCGGTGTGGCCGAGGTCTTGAAAATGTTTCAGCTTGCGAAGGACTACCGTGTGGCCGAGATGAATGTCGGGGGCGGTGGGGTCGACGCCGAGATAGACGCGGAGCGGAGTGTTTGTTTTGAACGAGTTTTCGAGTTTCGCTTTCAGCTCGGCTTCGGGAATGATTTCGGCCGTTCCTTTTTTGAGGTAGGCGAGCTGTTCTTCAACGGGTTTGAATTTGGTTTCGGACATTTTTTAGTTCGATTGAATGACGCGGCGGCCTTCGATTTTGTAGCGGCCTTCGAGGACGATTCGAACGGCTTCAGAATAAATCCTGTGTTCTTCGTGCAAAATGCGCGCGGAGAGAGTTTCCTCCGTGTCGTCGTCGTTTACAGGCAAGACAGCTTGGAGAACGATGGGACCAGCGTCAAGATTTTCGTCAACGAAATGGACCGTGCATCCGGCGAATTTGACGCCATACTCGAGTGCTTGGCGCTGCGATTCGAGCCCCGGAAATGAAGGCAGCAGCGACGGGTGAATATTCAGAATACGATTCGGGAATGCAGCTACAAAATATGGCGACAGCAGGCGCATGTAGCCGGCCAGACAGACGAGGTCGACTTTGTGCTCATTGAGGACCGCGACGACCTGGCGGTCATACGTTTCGCGCTCCAAACCTTTAGAAGGAACCGCTCGCGTCGCGATGCCGCGCGATTTTGCGCGATCGAGGCCGGGTGCGCCTTCCCGGTTGCTGACGACTATCGCGATCTCCGCGTTGGGAATTCGGCCGGAAGCGATGCTCTCCGCGAGCGCTTCGAAGTTCGAACCGCGGCCGCTCAGCAGCACGCCTATGCGCTTCTTCATAAACAAAAAACGTTAACACAACCGCGAGCATCGGCAAAACTTGGGTGTACCTGAGCACCGCCCGCAGCGAGTCCACTGTGACAGGCAATGGCATCGCAAAGTTGGCGGCATCGCGCTAGAATGCCCGTTCGCCGAACCTAAATTCCTTTCGAAAGCGTAGACCATGACCAACCGCACCAATCTGTTCCGCAGAAACATTCTCAAGACAGCGGCGATTTTCCTTTTACCGCTTGGCTTTTGCGCTGTCGTTTCTTATGCGCAGCAGGGCGCGACGAAGAGCGCTGTAGCGGGCGGAGCGGCAGGTTCGCACGATCCTGCGGAGCCGCCGCAGAACGCGCCGCACCCGAAGATTTTGCCACGGCCGGCCGGCGCGATTGCGCGCTCAAGCATTAATGAAGCGACGATGCGGACCATCATTCATGAACAAGTCAGCTGTGGGACGCGGCTGACGCTTTCTTCGTGGACCGATCCAAAGCGCGGAATCGGCTGCGGACGCGACTTTATTACGGCGCGATTCAACGAGATCGCGAAGGCTTCCGGAGGCAAACTGGAAATCGTGGTGGACAAATTCGAATCAAAGTCGGAGCGGACGGGACCGAATCCGGTGCATCTCGAAAATGTCTACGGGATATTGAAAGGCTCAGATCCGAATCTGGCAAAGAATATTTTCATTGTCGTGGGCGACTTTGACTCGCGGCCTTCAAACGTGATGGATCCCGAAACGGACGCGCCAGGGGCAGACGACGACTCTTCCGGTGTTGCGGTGGTCCTGGAGTCAGCGCGATTGCTGAGCAAGGCGGCCGCGGCTGGACATGGCGGCCGTGCGACGGTTTTGTTTGGCGCGCTCTCCGGCGAAGAGCAAGGGCTGTTGGGAGCGTATCGTTTGCTGGAATGGACGAAGGAGCAGGGGTACATCGTGGGAGCGATGATGGACAACGATATCGTCGGCGCGGATCCTGCGCCGGGCGGCCCGCATCGCGTGCGCGTATTTTCGGAGAATGGCACGATCGAGGACTGCGATGGGCCGCAGCGCGAACTGGCGCGTGCGATCGAGGAGATTAACGGGCGGTCAGCGATTCGAATGATTTTTCGGCTGGACCGCTATGGGCGCGGCGGCGACCACTATCCATTTTCCAAGGCCGGGTTACCTGCGGTGCGCTTCACGGAGCCGCTGGAAAATTACAATCACCAGCACCAGACGCCGCGTACTGAGAGCGGCATCGAATACGGCGACTACGAAAAGTTCTTAAATTTTGCGTTCATGGGGAATGTCGCGCGCGACAATGCGGAAGTATTGCGGCAATTAGCGCTGGCACCGGCGCCGCCGACGACTGTCCGACTGACGGGCGCGGTTACGCCCGATGCGAAAGTTTCGTGGGCAGCTGAGGATGATGCGGACCGCGCTGGCTTTGAGATTTTGTGGCGCGAGACGACCGAGGCGCGGTGGAGCGTTTTCGATTTTGCGGAAAAAGCTGGGCAAACGGTGTTGAAGGATGTTTCAACGGACAATCACTACTTTGCGGTGCGTTCCGTTGGCAAAAACGGAGCACGGTCGATCGCCGTGATCTCCGAAGCAGAGCGGCGTGCGCCGCCGACACCGACCGCGCCGAAACAGTGAATAAATATGCCGAAGAGGAAGCGCCTCATGGAATGGCAGAAAGTCAGCAGAGAGAGGTTTCAATCCATTCTGGACGAGGAGGTCGCGGCCCTTCCTCAAGAAGCAGGAAAAATCCTAAAAGTACGCGCTGTACCGATTTTTGAGCAACCGTGTTTAAGGAGTGAAGATTACGGTATCGAGAAGGTGTTTGCCGTAGCTCGAGCCGAAAATCGAGTGCTCTTCTTCGATGATGTTGAGGATGAATTCGGTGTCGGGATTCCAGATAACGACGGCGTTCTCAGAGATCTTGGAACGTTTGGTTCGTTCATAGCAGCTGTACTAGCTCTCTAAGATCGAACTAATTGAACGAAAATGGCCAACAGTTGGTGACTTTGCACGGCTGAGGCGCAGCGTGCTGCGCCCCTACAACGGACAGTGAAACGCCCAAGCGGATACGCCTCAGTGTTTAGGCGGCGCGGTGGGCTGGGCAAAGGTGATGAAGTGGCCGCTCGGGTCTTGAACGGCGAATTCGCGCATGCCGTAGAAGGCGGTGCGCTCGGGCATGACTTTTTGCACGTCCTTCATGGCGGCTAGAGTGGCGTCCAGGTTGTCTACTTCCATGTACAAATACGTGGGACCTTTTCTGGCTGCTGCGGCCATAGCGGGTGGGGCATCGTGTTCGACGCTGGCGTAGGTTTGGTACATCACTTCCACGCTGCCTTTTTGGAAGGCGACGAAGGCGAGTTTGTTGCCGTCGGGGACTTCGATGGTTTTGGTGAACCCAAGGCGATCGACCCAGAAGGGGAGGACGGGCTCGATTTCGTTGACTAGCAGGACTGGGGTGATTTTTTTGACGTTCATGGACTTCTTCTCCTCGATTTGATTGGCTTGCATCTTGGCAAATCCGAAAAACAGAACAGCGAATAGAAAGGCAAAGGTTAAGGCGCGCATGTCTAAATTCTCCTTGCGACATATACTAGTCTCATTTAGACTAGCTAAGAATAAGTAGGGCAAATACGATTGTCAAGGAGGTTCTTATGATCGAGAAAACGCGCGAACTCGGAGATTTGATATCCATCGGGCCGGCGATGCTGCGCGATTTCGAGTTGCTGGGGATTCGAAGTGTGACTCAGTTGGCGAAGCAGAATCCTCTGCGAATGTATGAAAAGATGGGACGTTTGACGGGGCAGCGTCAGGATCCGTGTGTGCTGGATACTTTCTGTGCGGCGGTGGCGCAGGCGAAGAATCCGCGGGTGGCGGCGGAGAAGTGCCAGTGGTGGTGGTGGAGCAGGGAGAGGAAGAAACGAAATAAGGACATAAAGAAGTAAGGACAAAGAAAGATAAGGATAACGCAGAGACACAGAGTACGCAGAGGAGCGCGGAGAGATTGAAGAAAACAGGTAGGGCGAAAAAGAAATTGGGACTTACCACGCCGGATTTGGTTCTTTTGAGTTTACTGGCGGAGCGGCCGATGCACGGATATCAGGCGAATGCGGAATTAGTGAGGCGAGAGATAAAGGATTGGGCGGGAATTTCTCGGCCGCAGGTTTATTATTCGCTAGAGAAACTGGCTCGCGCGGGGATGATTCGCTCTTTGGAGACGGGCGAGCCCGCTTCGGGTCCGGAGCGAAGCAGCTTTGAAACGACTGCGAAAGGGCGCGCGGCGCTAGCCGATGCTTTGGAACGAAAAGATTGGGCGACACAGCGGGATCAACCGCCCTTTCTGACATGGGTGGCGCTTTCCTGGCAGGCACGTCCAGGGGTGATGAAGCGGCAAATTGAGCGGCGCCGAGAGTTCTTAGAAAAGGAAGTCGCCAAAGAGAAAGAGGTACTTCGGTCCATTTTGGAGGAAGTGGGGCATCCGTATCATGAGGCGGTTTGGATGGTGAGCCTGATGATCGACCAATTCAAAGTAGAATTGCGATGGCTCAACAAAGTGGAAAAGGAGCTTCGGAGGCGTGGATCTGCGAAGCGGCCTGAATATGCGGGGGAAGAAGAGAAAACGTAACGCAGAGACACAGAGTGCGCAGGGAAGAGTAAAGGCGAAAAACAGGAATCGGGGAGGAAAGGATGCGGGAATCGGTGCGGCTTCGGACGGGACGGAATTCGGTGGTTTTTGCCAGCTTGCTTCTAGCGGAAGCTGTTATCTGCGGACAAATGGCTGACGCGCAGGAGAAGCGGCCGACTGCGCGAGAAGTCGTGGCAGCAATTCAGGGGCATATTGGAATACCGTGGCAAAAGGAGACTGTGGACACTTTCAAGGCCGGCAATCCGGATGCGCCGGTTACTGGAATTACGGTGACGATGATGGCAACGATGGACGTGCTGCAACGAGCGGCGGCAAACGGACAGAATTTCGTCATCACGCACGAGCCGACTTTTTACAACCACCTGGATGTGCCGGAGGGAATGGCGGAGAGCGATCCAGTGTGGAAAGAGAAGCGCGATTTCATTGAGAAGCACGGAATGGTGGTGTGGAGATTTCACGATCACTGGCACGAGAGGAAACCCGACGGAATTCTGACGGGAATGGTTCGCGCCATGGGGTGGGAGAAATATCAGCAGGAAGGAAATCCTTACTTGTTCACGATGCCGGAGAAAACGTTGGAGGCGCTTGCAGCGGAGGTGGCGAAAAAGTTGAGTTCGCCTGTGTTACGAGTGGTGGGAGAGCCCGGAATGAAGGTGACACGGATTGCGTTCAGCCCCGGATCAGCGGGATTTGTGCGAGAGACGCACGCGCTGGAGATGGAAAACGTCGAGGTGCTTTTGGTGGGAGAGACGCGGGAATGGGAGACGGTGGAGTATGCAGCGGATGCCGTGAGCGAAAGGAAAAAGAAGGCGCTGATCGTGATTGGGCATATTCCTTCGGAGCAGGCCGGGATGGAGGAGTGCGCGCGGTGGCTGAAGACATTCGTGAAAGATGTGCCGATTGAGTTTGTGCCGGCGAAGCAGCCGTTTTGGACTTTGGCGGAACGAGAGAAGAAAAACTAAGTTTAGGAAAAAGATTTACGCGGAGGACGCGGAGGGCACAGAGAAGAAGGTGACAGGCAAGAGTGCCTGCCCTACCTAGAGATTCAGGGAACCGGAGTGGGCGACGCGGGATTTGCCGGCGTCGCCGCGCTCGATGCGGCCGATTCGGAAGAATTTTTCGCGGCGGCGCTTGAGGTCGGCTTCGACAGATTTTACATAGGCAGGGGGCACGACGAGGATCATGCCGATGCCCATGTTGAAAGATTGCAGCAATTCGTTAGTTTCGATTTTTCCAAGCACGGCAAGAAATTTAAAGATCGGCGGAACCGGCCAAGAGGCGAGGTCGATTTGCGCTTTAACGCCAGCGGGAAGAACACGCGGCAAATTGCCGGGAATGCCGCCGCCCGTGATGTGCGCGAGAGCGGAAACCCAGCCGCGCGCGACGATATTTTTGAGCGCGGGAGCGTAGCACAGATGTGGCTTTAACAGCTCGGCGCCGATTTTGTTACCAACTTCCGCGACATAGGTGTCCGGCTTCAGCTTGGCGACTTCGAAGACAAGTTTCCGGGCGAGCGAGTAGCCATTCGTGTGCAAGCCTGAGGATGGAAGAGCGAAGAGCGCGTCGCCGGGTTTTACGGCTTTTCCAGTGAGAATTTTTTTTCGCTCGACCACGCCGACAATGAAGCCCGCCAGGTCGTATTCTCCAGGAGGATAAAATCCCGGCATCTCGGCAGTTTCGCCGCCAATCAATGCGCATCCCGCTTTACGGCAAGAGCGGCTCATGCCTTCCACAAGCTGCTCGATGACCGCGGGATCAAGTTTCCCCATCGCGAGGTAATCGAGAAAAAAAAGCGGCGAGGCACCCTGTACGAGAATATCGTTGACACAATGGTTGACGAGGTCGCCGCCGACGGTCGAATGCACGCCCATAGCCATGGCGATTTTCAGCTTGGTCCCGACGCCATCTGCGCTCGAAACAAGAACGGGCTCTTTCCACTTTTTATTGTCGAGGGCGAAGAGCGCGCCGAAACCGCCGATACCGCCGAGGACACCGCTAGTAAAGGTGCGGTTGGCATGATGCCGGATGCGTTGCTTCACTTCGTCGGCGACAGCGATGTTCACTCCGGCATCGGCGTATTTCATCGAGGGCGATTCGCTTTCGTTTTATCCCGGCGCAGAATCGCGTCCGTCGTGCACTTTGCGGAGTGACCTGTAATCTGCCGCGGCTCGCGGCGAAATCCTCAGACTTATCGAGCTAGCCGCTTATTGAAAGCGCGCTTAAACAAGAGCTTCAAGACAAAACACCAAGATCAAAACGTCCGGAACAGACGCTTCCATCTCACAGTACCTGGATGGATGACAGCATTCGCATAGGCTTCAAATCTTTCGCGAATCTGTCCGGGCTCCCAGGCATCTTGCCCGACATCGAGCGACATATAAATCATCACCGGCGTCCCGATAATGTCATTTCGCGGAACACATCCCCAAAACCGGCTATCGTAGGAATTGCCGCGATTGTCGCCCATCACAAAATAACATTTGTCCGGAACTGTGAAGGGGAGCTTCAAGTCGCCCGGCTCGCTGCGGCCAAGCGTGTAGTTTTCGCTGAGCTTCTGACCATTGATCCAGACGGCGCCTTCGTGAACATCGACAGTTTCGCCCGGAAGGCCGATGACGCGCTTGACGTAGTCCGGCTGATCGGGCGCGAAGGGCGGCTTGAAAATAACGATCTGCTGGCGCTTAGGATTGCGCCAGAGTGGGACATGCCAGTTGGTAAAAGGAACGCCGGCGTCGTAACCAATGCGGCTCATGATGAGGTGGTCGCCGATGAGAAGCGTGTTTTCCATCGAGCCAGAAGGAATGACGCGCGCCTGGCCAATAGTGCCGTTGATCAGAAGAAATGCGAGTCCCACCCAGAACCAGGCCAGGGCTTCGCGTTGAACGCGCTTGCCCATGGGGAGCTTGGGTTCTTCGGTGGCGGTTGTCGTTTCTATGCCGGCCTCTTTGCTGCTCGGCTTTTCTTCTACGTCAGCCTTCACGTTCCACCGCCACGGCCTTTTCCATAGGAGCGTCATCCGTCAAATTGCCGTTCTTTGCGTCCGCAGCGTGTCCGTTGCTCTCGCGTACTTCGAGCTGCACGAGATCCGTGGGATAGACACCGGTATAACAAGACGTACAGAACTTGCCTTCGGTGTCGTTCACAGCTTGACGCAGCGCGGGGAGCGAGACGTAGCCGAGTGAATCCGCACCGAGGAACTTGCAAATTTCTTCGGGGGAATTCGAGGAAGCGATAAGTTCTTCGCGCGTTGGCGTGTCCACGCCGTAGTAGCACGGAGAAATGGTGGGCGGGCAGCTGATGCGCACGTGGACTTCGCGGGCGCCGGCTTCGCGGACCATGCGCACAATCTTGCGGCTGGTGGTGCCGCGGACGATGGAATCGTCGACGAGAATGACGCGCTGGCCTTCAATGAGACCACGGATGGGATTCAATTTTAGCTTTACGCCAAAATTTCGGATGGCTTGCGAAGGCTCGATGAACGTGCGGCCGATGTAGTGATTGCGAATCAAACCCATGCGGAAAGGTATTCCCGATTCGAGCGCATAACCGACGGCGGCGGGCACGCCGGAATCGGGAACGGGAACGACAATATCGGCATCAACGGGATGTTCTTGCGCGAGTAGGCGGCCGAGGGCTTCACGGCTCTCGTTGACGGAGCGACCGAAAATGATGCTGTCCGGACGCGCAAAATAAACATGCTCGAAAATACATTGCTGCATGGGTTTTTGCGGAGCGAAGTGGATCGACTCGATTCCGGAGCGCGAAATACGCACCATTTCGCCGGGCTCGACTTCGCGGACATACTGCGCGTTGAGCAGATCGAACGCGCAGGTTTCAGAAGCAACCAGCCATGCTTCGCCGCCGGTGGGCAGAGGCAGCCTGCCAAGAACGAGCGGACGAAACCCACGCGGGTCGCGCACGGCAATCAGTTCGTCCTGCGTCAGAACGAGGAGTGAGTACGCACCTTCGACTTGATTGAGAGCATCGCCAAGCGCGCCAGAAAGATTGCGGGCTTGCGAGCGCGCGATAAGATGGACGATCACTTCGGTGTCGCTATTAGTTTGGAAGATGGAGCCGCGGTGCTCGAGTTTGCGGCGCCATTCCGCGGCATTGGTGAGATTGCCGTTGTGGCCGAGAGCGACTTTGCCCTTGTTGCAGTCGATCATGATGGGCTGAGCGTTGAGGAGAGCTTTGTCGCCGGCGGTGGAATAGCGCGTGTGGCCAATGGCCAGCGTTCCCGGGAGCTTAGCGAGTTCGCTCGGCTGAAAAATTTCTTCTACGTCGCCCATGGCGCGGTGAAGGTAAAGCTCGGTGCCGTCGCTGGAAACGATGCCGGCGGATTCCTGGCCGCGATGTTGCAGCGCGTAGAGACCGAGATAGGCGAGATTGGCGGCTTCGGGATGGCCGAAGACGCCGAACACACCACACTCGTCGTGGAAGTGATCGTCGGAGTAAGTGAGTTTTTGCGTCATTTTGAAGTTAACGTCTGCTCGATCGAATTGGCCCAGATGCCGCGCAGTGTGTCGATGGGGGAATCGACTACCGCCCTCCCCTTATATTCGATGCGCAGCGCGTTGTTAAGTTTCACTTTGCCAATCTCGCGCGCGCCCACGCCGTATTGTCTCGCAGTTGCGAGGACAGCGGCAAGTTTTGTGGGGGAGACAGAGACGACGCAGCGGGCGCCGCGTTCGTTGAAGAGTGTGTGTTCGGCGGGGGCATCGGTCGTACCCAGGTAAACATCGGCACCCAAGACGGACGCGGCATGTTTACCCTGAGCCTCGAAGGGCCGTGCCCCTGCTGGGGAAGGAGCGGCTGCGAAACAGGATTCGGCTACGGTCACGGCGATGCCGCCATCGGAGATGTCGTGAGCAGATTGCACGGAGCCGTCGGAGGCGAGTGCGACGAGGCAATCGATCAGGCGTTTTTCAGCGGCCAGATCGATCGCTGGGGGCTCGCCCGAAACGATGCCCGCAATCGTTTTGGAATATTCCGACGAGGAAAATTCGCGGGCAAATTCATCTATAGGGGCGGGGCTTGCCCCGCCCGCGGGCGACGCAAGAGTCGCCCCTACAGAATGGCCATCGAGGAGGACGATAACGTCGCCATCGTCGCGAAAGGCAATTTTCAGGACGCGGGAAGCATCATCGAGAATGCCCAGAATCCCGATGACCGGCGTTGGGTAAATGGATTTGCCGAGCGTCTCATTGTAGAAGCTGACGTTGCCTCCGGTGATGGGCGTGCCGAGTTCGGTGCAGGCGACGGTGAGGCCGTCGATGGCCTCGCTGAATTGCCACATGACGTCCGGCTTTTCCGGGCTGCCGAAATTGAGGCAATTCGTAGCGGCGATGGGGCGCGCGCCGGAGGTGGCGACGTTGCGCGCGGCTTCGGCGACGGCGTGCATCGCGCCGACGCGCGGATTCAACTGACACCAGCGGCCGTTGCCGTCGGTAGCAAGAGCAAGAGCGCGTTTCACGATTCCGGTTTGCGGATCCTTGATGCGCACGACCGCAGCATCGCTTGCGCCGGGCCCGGCGAGCGTGTTGGTGCGGACGCTCGTATCGTACTGCTCAGTGATCCAGCGCTTGGAGGCGATCGCGGGCGAAGCGAGAAGCTTTGTAAAATTCGCGGTGAGATTGGTGCCGTCGGGCGCAAACGCAAACCAATCGGCGGCCGTTTCGTGGCGTAGAGGCGGCTGCGCGATGGGGCGGCGGTACACGGGGCCCTCTTCAGCGAGCGGATGCGCGGGAATTTCCGCGGCTACTTGGCCGTGATTCAAAACTTTCGCGATACCGCCGTCGGTGACCGTGCCGACCACGACAGCATCGAGTCCCCACTTTTTAAAAACGTCGAGGACTTCGCGCTCGCGTCCTTTTTCGGCGACGAGGAGCATGCGCTCCTGCGATTCGCTGAGCATGATTTCGTAAGGCGTCATGCCGGTTTCGCGCTGGGGAACTTTGGCGAGATCGATCTCGATGCCAGTGCCGCCGCGCGAAGCCATTTCCATGGTCGAGCAGGTGAGGCCTGCTGCGCCCATGTCTTGAATGGCGACTACCGCGCCTGTCTGCATAGCTTCGAGGCAGGCTTCGAGTAGCAGCTTTTCCATGAACGGGTCGCCGACTTGAACGTTCGGGCGCTTTTGTTTGGATTCTTCGGTGAACTCAGCCGAAGCGAGCAGAGACGCGCCGTGAATACCGTCGCGACCCGTTTTTGCGCCGACGTAAATCACAGGATTGCCGATGCCTTTCGCTTTCGCGAGAAAAATTTCTTCTTTGTGCGCGATGCCGAGCGCTAACGCGTTGACGAGAGGATTCTGCGAATAGCACGGCTCGAAGCTGACTTCGCCGCCGATGGTTGGCACGCCAAAACAATTCCCGTAGTGTCCGACTCCACGAATCACTCCGTCGAGAATGCGGCGGTTCTTGGCTGCGTCTTCATCGCTCGTACCTTTACCTGGAGTAATTTCGCCAAAGCGCAGCGAATCGAGAATCGCGATGGGCCGCGCGCCCATTGTAAAAATGTCGCGAAGGATGCCGCCGACGCCGGTGGTCGCGCCCTGAAATGGTTCCACAAAGCTCGGATGATTGTGCGATTCGATTTTGAACGCGGCGACAAGGCCGTCGCCAATGTCCACGACGCCAGCGTTTTCGCCAGGTCCTTGCACAACGAGTTTGCCGCGTGTGGGCAGTCGCTTCAGGTGCACCTTGCTCGATTTGTAAGAGCAGTGCTCGCTCCACATCACGCTAAAAATGCCCAGTTCGGTGATGTTGGGATCGCGGCCGAGGATTTGCTGTATGCGTGCGTATTCGTCGCGCGTCACGCCGTGTTCGGCGGCGATTTCCGGAGTCACTTTGATTTCGGCGCTTGCTGTGGCCATTTGTACGATCGTGGTCCTTCAGTCGATTTTCGGTTCGAGATAACGATCAAATCCAGCAGGCCACTCGCTGGCAGGTATGCCGTCTTCCTCGGCGTTCATAACTGGCTTGCACGTTTCCAAATCGTTCGAGACTCCCAAAAACGCTCGAAATTCGCCCCAGACGGCAAGGCCGCAAGCGGAACCGTCCACCGCCCAGCCTATATCCACGACATCCTCGTCCACGACAACATTTGCGCGATTGTAAATGTCCGCGCACCTCAGGATTTTTTTCTGCTGCGCGCTGTATAGATAAAACCAGCCGGTTTGGTCAGAATCCTCAAACACAGCGAAAAAACCTTCCGGCCCGGGCGCGTACAACATGAAATTGCTGGCGTCCTGTGCGGCTGATGCTGTGTCGTTCGCCGGTGAAACAACGTCCTTCCCGGCACTTTTCGCTTCCTGCTGCCAGTGCTGCTCCCGTGCGCGAACAAATTCCTCGTAGCTTAGTTCAGAAAGTTCTTCATTCATTGAATCGCTCAAAACGAGAGAGAGTTGAGGATCCCCGGGACTCTTTCGAAAAATCTACAGCGATTCTCACGCCGTGGCCTTCGCCGTGCCCACGAGGGCTTCCACCATCGATTTGAAAATGACCAGACCGTCGTCGGAACCGAGAGCGGATTCGACGGCGCGCTCTGGATGCGGCATCAGACCGGCGACATTGCGTTCGCGATTGCAGATGCCGGCGATATTGTTCATCGAACCGTTGGGATTGCCTGCGGCGTCATCCGAGCCGTCCGAAGTCGTGTAACGGAAAACGACCTGGCGATTTTTCTCGAGGTCCGTAAGCGTTGCTTCATCGCAGGTGTAGTTACCGTCGTTGTGTGCGATGGGCACTGTAAGTATTTGGCCGGCCTTCGCAGCGTGCGTGAACGGCGTATCGGTCTGCTCGACTCGAATGTGGACGGCCCTGCAAATATAGCGGAGACCACTATTGCGCATCATCGCGCCGGGGAGCAAACCTGCTTCGAGCAGAATCTGGAAGCCATTGCAGATGCCGAGGACCATGCCGCCGTTCTTGGCAAATTTTTCGACAGACTTCATCACGGGAGAAAAGCGCGCAATGGCGCCGGTGCGCAGATAATCGCCGTGCGCAAAACCACCCGGCAATATGACAGCGTCGCAGTTCTCGAGGTCCTGCGACTGGTGCCAGATGAATTCGACGGGTTTGTGCATCACGCTGCCGAGGGCGTAAAACGCGTCGTGATCACAATTGGATCCGGGAAAGACGACGACTCCGAATTTCATTGCGTGTTGGCTCCGTAGGTCATTCGGGAAACTCCCATTTTAGCACAGGGTGGCGATTTCAAACTGAAGGTGAAAAACAAGATAGAAGATAACGCAGAGACGCAGAGGAACTAAGAAAGTGCAGAGAGCAGGAGTATTTAACGGCGTTTCTTCACGCTCTTGCGGGCCTTTGCTTTTTTGCGTGGCCGTTTCGCTTTCTTGGGATTTTCAGCGGCAGCCAGCTCGCGCCGCCTTTTAGAGGCCCAACCCGGCTTGTTCACCTGGCGGCCGCGTGCTATAGCTAGCGCATCAGCCGGAACGTTTTCCGTGATCGTGGAGCCAGCAGCAACGTAAGCGCCATCGCCGACGCGTACAGGCGCGATGAGCGCGCTATCGCTACCGATAAACACCTTATTGCCGATCGAAGTCGGAAATTTGTGAAATCCATCGTAATTGCAGGTGATGGTGCCAGCGCCAATATTTGATTTTGCGCCGATCTTCGTATCGCCCAGGTACGTCAAATGCATCGCCTTGGTGCCTTCCCCGATGGTGCTCTTCTTGAGCTCGACGAAATTGCCGATGCGAGCGCCCGCCTTCAAGTGGTTATCCGGGCGCAAACGCGCAAACGGACCTATGATCACGCGATCATCCAAGCGGCTCTGCGCAACGACACAATGCGGCTCCACGGTCACGTCATCCCCAAGCAGCGCATCGGTCAGCACGCTGCCGCTGCGAATCATGCATCGTGCACCGATCTTCGTCTTGCCGAGAAGCTGCACGCCGGGATCAATCACCGTGTCTTCACCCACAGTCACTTCCGGATCGATCAGCACGGTCTCAGGCAATTGAATGGTCACGCCAGCATCCATCAACGCGGCCCGTTTCCGTTCGCGAAATATGCGGTCCACTTCCGCCAAGTCAGCACGAGTGTTGCAACCCAGAACTTCTCGCGGGTCGGGTGCGACTTCCGCAAGGACGGTTTCATTCTTCGCCGTCATTACAGCGATAGTGTCCGTGAGGTACAGCTCGCGATGATGGTTGTTCGGCTTGACGTGCGCCAAAGCCGGCCAAAGCTTATCCAGGGTAAAACAATAGATCGCGGAGTTGATTTCATTTAGCTCGCGCTGATCCGGAGTGAGCTGCGACTCTTCTACGATGGCCGCGACGGCTGTCTCCGATTTTCGCAGGATACGGCCGTAGCCGGAGGGATCCGCGAGCACAGCGGTTAATATCGTGGCAGCGGCATCACCAGCGCGATGTGCAGCGATGAGAGCCTTGAGCGTTTCCGTCCGCACCAGCGGCGCATCGCCCGGCAAAACAATGGCAAGCTTCGCTCTACCCAGAGCGCGGCGCGCGACTTGCATCGCGTGCCCGGTGCCGTGCTGCGGCTGCTGCAACACGGTCTCCGCGCCAAGTGGTTCTACCATGGACGTCACCTGCTCGGCTTGGTGCCCCACGACGACGAGCGTTTGCTTTGCCGCGATTGGCGCGCACGCGCGGACGACGTGCTCGATCAGTGTGCGTCCTCCCGCGCGGTGCAATACCTTCGCGAGGCTCGACTTCAGCCGCGTGCCTTTTCCCGCGGCGAGGATGACAATAGCGAGATCATGGTTGGACATGGTTTCAGCCCATTCTGCGGGAGCCTCGGAGATTTCGCAATTGCGGGATGCGTTAGGAGGGGCGAATACCTAATCAGTGGCCGGTGCAGGAGTAAGCGTGGTTAGACGAACTTCGCGTTCTACCGGCGCTGTTTCTGCTGTTGTTATCGTCCAAAGCGAGGCGTCGCCAAGCAGTCTGCTAACAAGCTGGGTGTGAAGGGCGTGACCCGCCTTGTAAGCCTCGACCCGAGCCAGCAACGGCAAACCCGCCAGAGCCAAATCGCCAATCAAATCCAGCGCTTTGTGCCGGCCAAACTCATCCGGAAAGCGCAGAGGCCCATTCATTACGCCCTCATTGGTCAAGACGATGGCGTTTTCCAGCGAGCCCCCGCGAATCAAGCCCATGGAGCGCAGAGGCTCTATATCTCGCTCGAAGCAAAAGGTGCGTGCACGCGCCAGGAGGTGCCGAAAAGTCTCTGGGTTTACCTCCATCTCGACTTCTTGTTGACCGACAAGCGGATGAGGGAAATCGACATAGCAGCGCACTCGAAATTCGTCTGCCGGGTAGATACCGATGCGCCGGTCGCCTTCCTCCACTTCCAACGGCTTCAGCACCTTCAAATAGCGGCGCCTGCGGCGCAGTTTGCGAACGCCGGCATGCTCCAGCATCTGCATAAAAGGCTCGGCTGAGCCATCCAAAATGGGAATCTCGATCGAGTCGATGTCGATAAAAATGTTGTCGATGCCGCAGGAATAGATCGCTGCGAGCAAATGCTCGGTGGTGGAGAGCAGCACGCCCTGTTTCATCAAGCTGGTGGCATAGCTGACGCGTGCTACGTTGTGTCCCTGCGCTTCAATGTGAAAATTGTCGAGGTCAGTGCGGCGGAAAACAATGCCAGTGTCGGCAGGAGCAGGAAGCAGGCGTACCTGTCCGAAAACTCCGGTGTGAAGGCCCACACCTTCAGCAGACGCCTCTCTCGCTATAGTAGTTTGGAACATTGCCCCTCACTAAGATACCATGTTGTTTGCCATGGTTTCCCGGCTTTGTCCATGTATTTCAGTAACTTATAAGAACACGAACGCGCAATCTTAGTTTCAGTGTGTCAATTCTGCATCATTTTCTCTACTAAGCGTGTCTTACACCCAACCCGACCCCACTGCCCTGCACACAAATCGAAATTCCCAGGCTTCCTTTATCATTCCCGGCGCGTCCCATCTTCTGTGAGTGCTATAATGGAAGGTCTGTTTCTGTGGGTAGCTTCGCGAATTCAGAAGGGGACAGGTGAGGCATGAATCGTACGGCTCGCATCGGAGTTCTTTGCGCATCGGTGGTTATCTTCTGTTACGCCGGGCTGGGCCACGTCCTCGGCCGCACGCCGGACGACAAGGCCTATAAGTCGCTCACGGTATACAGCGAAGTGCTCCAAAAAATCCAGCAGGATTATGTCGACGAGCCGAATCTCCATTTGGTGACGTCGGGCTCGCTCCACGGAATGCTGGAATCTCTCGACCCGCAATCCAGCTACCTCACCGCGCGCGAATACACGGAATACAAACAAAAGCAGGCGGCGAATGCGACCGGTGATGCCGGCCTCACCCTCAGCAAGCGTTTCGGCTACATCATTGTGGTTTCAGTTTTGCCGGATAGTCCCGCACAAAAAGCGGGCATCCATAGCGGAGACATTTTTGAATCCGTCGCGGGCTTCACGACGCGCGATATGTCCGTTGGCCAAGCCATGAACTTCCTGCACGGCCAGCCGGGCACAGGCGTAAAAGTTGGAGTCATCCGCCGCGGCAAGGCCGATCCGGACGAGGTCGACCTTGTGCGCGAAAAACTCGGCGTTCCGAAGATCATCGTTGAAAAGGTAGACCCGGATTTCCTCGTCCTTCGCTTACCTTCGCTTGATCCGGGACGCGCCGACGAAATTCGCGCCAAACTTCAAGAGGCGGAAAAGCAGGGCATTCACAAAGTGATCCTGGATCTTCGCGAATGCGGGCGCGGGCCGGTTTCAGAAGCGATTGCTGTCGCCAAGCTATTCGTTCCCTCGGGGACTCTCACGACGCTCCGCGGCCAAACGGTTTCCACCCAGGTTTTCTCCGCAGATCCGAGCAAAGTAGTTTGGAAAGCACCCGTTTCCGTGCTGATCGATGCAACGACCTCCGGCGCAGCGGAAGTGCTCGCTGCCTCCATGGTCGCGAATCATCGTGGCGACGTCGTTGGTGAACGCACCTTCGGCATGGCCTCAGAACAAAAGCTGATTTCTCTTGATGACGGGGCGGCTCTCTTCCTCACAGTCGCCAATTATTACAATGGGGATGGCAAGTCCATTCTCGAAACGGGCGTTGTGCCCTCCGAGGTCGTGCGCGCTTCCGCAGAAGACGATGCCGACGCTGGCGATGACGATAGTGGCTCTGCCGACGCGCAGAAAGAACCTGCGCTTCCTCGCCCCTTGTCACCCGAAGATCCGATCTTCCGTAAAGCCCTCGAACTCCTGAAGGCTCCGCAGAAAAAAGCAGCCTAGGGTTCTGTGTTCGTTTGGCGCTGGGCAACAACTCAAATAACTGTGTCCCGACATCAATACCTCGCGCCGCGCCGAACTGCGTTCCCGTCTGTTTTCTTGCTTCTAGTGGCCCTTTTCGCTTGGGGCTGCAAGAGCGAACATCCCAAAGGTCTCTCGCCCAGCCAGGTCCACGGGATCACCCGCGATATGGTGCATGCCTCCACTGGTTTCGGCAAGAAATCGGGAGACATCGCAACTCAACTTCAATTTGACGGCACGCATGCGGATCGCGTCGATCATCTTTTTGTGGCGCTGCCCGCAGGCGCTACCGAGCAATCCCAGCGAGAATCGATGGCCCGCCTGATCCAATCGTTGGACCGTGTCGCCACTTCGCACAATCTTACGCGGGACGAGGGAACAAGCTCTGGAGCACTTCTGCGGCTGGATTATCGCAGTGCCGGCGTGATCACGAATTCTGTTCACATCGTAGCTCCGACGGCCAGGGCCGCTTCTTCGCCGGCTCCGCGGCAGGGCGAGAAGAACAACGGCGCGCGGTTAGCTATTATCCTTGACGATCTCGGCAGCGATCGCGCTGCCTCGGACGCGATTTTCGCTTTGCCTTATCCGCTGACCGTTTCCGTCCTGCCGAATCACGCGCATTCCGTTGAGATCGCAGAAGAGGCGCACCGCCGGGGCTACGAAGTCATGCTGCATCTGCCCATGCAATCCGTCGGAAACGAAACGCCCGAAGCGCAGGAACTCCATCCGGGTACGCCCGCCGGTGATATTCCAGGGCTTTTTGAGCAGATGATGCAAAGCGTTCCAAACGCAGTGGGCATCAACAACCATCAAGGCTCTCAGGCCACCGCCGATGCTGCACTCATGGAAGAGCTGATGCCCGTACTTCAGAAGTGGAATCTTTTTTACGTGGACAGTCGCACCACGGCGGCGACCGTCGCGTACGACACAGCGCAGCGACTCGGCGTGCGCTCCGGTTTCCGGAATGTTCCGTTCCTCGATGATGTCGCCGAAGTTTCCGCCGTGCGCAAGCAGCTCGAGTTGGCGCTCCGCGGCGCGAAGGATAAGGGAGAAGCCATCGCCATCGGACATCCCCATCCAGCGACCCTGCGAGCGCTTCGCGAAATTCTGCCGCAAGCGGAAGCGCGTGGCGTGCACCTCGTTTACGCTTCCGATCTTGTGCACTGAAACTCTTAGTTCGCAGGCGGGACGTATCTCTGTACATGTCTTGCGGGATACAAACGGTCAAAGACAAAAAAGAAAACAGCCAAAATCAAAAAATCAAAGACGCTGCCTTCGGGTCCAGGTGTGCCGCCCGTCAGCCAGTTCGGCCCATGCAGCGTCGCGTTTGAAAGATGGCCCGGGAAAATCATTCCGCTGTCCGGAACGGAGAAGAGAAACGTTTCTCCGAAATCGAAAGTCGCGTGCATGCCGAGCGCGAACCACAGGCTTCCCGTGCGTTTCAGTGTGAAACTCCAGAACAAGCCCACAAATAACACGCCAGCTACGCCAACCCAACCTTCACCAGGGTTCCGGAGGTGCACAGCTCCAAAGGAAACCGCGAGAAGTATTGCCGCCGGCCAAAAGCCGATACCGTCGGCTAGGGTGTAAAGAGCGTAGCCGCGGAAGAGGAATTCCTCGAACAAAGCGACCACAACAAAAAAAATGGCCCAGAACAGCGCCCACTTAGCGATCGCACCACCCCGTTCGGACAGAGTGCCGAAAGAATATCCTCGGAAAGCGGAAATGAGCAAAATCAACGCCGTAATCTCACAGAGACCAAATAAACATCCGAGCCAAAACTGATTCCCGAATGCGCCTCGCGCGGGCAGTCCATAAACGCCCATGGGCCGCGATTCTAACTGCGACATAATCCAAGCGGCGAGAAATGCCGCGAGAAAGCTCCCCAGCTCGCCGAAGAACTGAAAGCTAAGCGAAAAAACGCCCCATGCCGGCCGCAAAAACAGTCCGAGAAAATAAATGGAAACTGACCAAAATATAAAGAATAGGGCTGCGTAAATTAGGAGCCGCCATCCTGCGCGTAGGCCCGTTTTATTCAGGAACACAATTCCAGGAAATCCGCTTATGGACGAATTTGCTGGCCTTTGCGGCTCAGTCGGCGTGCCGAACGACTGGTCATCCATTCATTGCTCCAACAAAACTCGCACCAGCCGCTTTACTCTCTGACGCTCGCGTGAGCAGCCGGTAAGCAGGTGCGAGTAGGGTACTTGCTGAACGCAGCGGCCAGAACTCAATCTTGTCACTTTGATGGGAAAACAAAATAGCACAGTGCTGCACAGGTGTTCGTGTATCTCTTCGCTAAGTCTGAATTCGTAGTCGTTTCATTTCCTTTAGCCCGATGTCAGTCTCGCTATGTAAGGTGAAGCACCGCAGCTGCCAGGATCCGCCGGCTCTCTCTTTCTTGCACGAACACGATTGCTCGCAAATTCCCGGCGTTCCATTTCGAATCTAATTTCACGTCAGGTTGCGCGCTGAATCCTTCCTGACCGTTCTTTCCGATAACCCCGATCACTTTCAATTCTCGCAACACCGGCGAGTGCTGCAATTCTTTTCCGACGTTCTCTCCGCCTTTGACCGAAGAGTGCAGCCCGCTCTCCGTGATGGCCAGGACGACCTCCTCGGTGTCTTTGGGGGCAGCGCTCACGGGCTTCTCTACGATTATCTTCAGTGCGACCGAATTGTTCTGCATGAGCGAAACTTCGCTTATCTCCACCTTAGCTTTTCGTGTTCCCGCAGCTTTTTCAATCTCCTGGCGAGCCGTTCCTCCCCGGCTGCCGGCAAACCCGGCTGTCCCGTCCACCACCATTTCCGGGGTGTACGGGCTTCCAGTATGGTGCGCGCTGGCATAGTCATACTGACGGGTAGTCCAGTCAGAGGAAGAGAAGGGATCCTTCCAGCCCAGTTCATCCCAGTACGTCACATGCTCCTCAAGGGCGATAATCTCCGCATTTCCCACCGGTTGTCGGCTTTGAAGCTCGGCCAGGAGGGCGTCCGCAGGAGGGCAACTCGAGCAACCTTCCGAGGTGAAAAGCTCCACAATGACGGGCTCACGAGCAACCGCGCCTTGGGAACTCTGGGCTTGCGCGGCCACTGTAGCTTTCCATCCCCAACTCAAAGCTGTTGCGAAGACCACCAAGACCGCCGCGGCCAACAATCTCATAAGCACCTGCTCCGACTGTTATTTAGGCCTGACCAAATACAGACTGACACCGCCTAACTTGTTTGTTATAGTTAACCGGTTATCCAGAATTCCATTCCAAAGATCGTCTCCTAACCGGTTCATGGAGGTAAACACCATGACTGACACGCCCGCTTCCTCTAGCCTTATCGGTGGCCGTCTTTCTATCGATTTCGTCAACGAGCTAGGCTCCTCCTCCGATTTCTCCTGGGAAGCGCTTCTTCGTTTTCTCCTGGTTACCCGAATCATCTCCTCGGAACGCAGTGCTCAACTGCTCGCGCTACCCCAAAATGACCCTCAAAGCGCTGGCGCTCTCCTCGGCAAAGCCCAAAGGCTGCACGCTTCCCTTCACGATGGCTTTGGTGCGCTTATCTACAAAGATTCCCTGTCGCGCGACTTGGTCGGGCCCATCAACGAAGTATTGCGCATTACAGAAGGACACGACGAACTCCTCCATCAAAACGGCGCTTGGGGTCTGGACTTTGTCGCCCGCGAAGGCGGTTTGGACTGGCTCCTCGCCGCTATTGCGCGTTCAGCAGCGGAACTCATTGCGGAAGGCGTAAGCGCCCGTCTTCGCGTCTGCTCCAACACATCGTGCGGTCTCTTTTTCTATGATAACTCACGCACGCGGCGCCGGCGCTGGTGCTCGATGTCCAGTTGCGGCAATCGCCATAAGGTCGCAGCTTTCTCCCGCAGGCATGCCGCAGGCCGCCACTGACCCAAGCGCGCAAACGGTCAAAATCCTACCGCGGCTACTTCACATATTTCGGCGATTCGCCCTTTGACCACGGATCGTAGCTGTGCGCAAAAACCAGACGGTCTGCCAAAGGCGGGTGCGAGTACAGCCAGAAGGTGATGAATTCGGGCGGATTAGGGTCCGCCAGATCAATCTCTCCCAGTATTTGAAACGTTTGCGCCGCGACCTCGGATGAATTCGGCACGATCCCGTGCGTAACTTCCAATCCGTAGACGTCCGCGGCATGTTCCTGCATCCGTGAGAACCCATTCGCCACTGGCGACACCAGAAACATTCCTATCTCCACCAGTAACAGCAGCACGGCGAAGGAAGCCCAATCTTCAGGTCCGTAGATCCTCCACTCCCCGCCCCAGCGGCCTAGCGTCCAGTGCAGAGCGCGAAATAGCGCGTAAAACCCGATGAGCAGGAGAACGGCCGCAAACAAAAATCCTTTCCAGACATGCCCGAGCACATAGTGTCCCAGCTCATGACCAACGATAACGAGCGTCTCGTCGGTCGTTGCCTTCTGAATCGTGGTGTCCCACACCACCACGCGCTTCGACGCTCCCAGTCCGGTCACGTACGCATTGATCTCATTGGTTTTTTCGCTGGCCTTCATCAAGAACATGCGCTCCGGCGGGATCGGAACACCCGCATGTCTCGTAAGATTTTCGATGGCCGCAACCAAATCCGGATTTGTAGCCTGCAAGGGTTCAAATTTATTGAAGAGCGGATCAATAAACCACGGGCTAATGAACACAACGAAGAGCACGATAGGCAGTGTCGCGACCCAGAAGAGCAGCCACCATCGCCGCGGGCTCCTGTGCATGACGGCCGACAGAATCAGCGCAAGAATCAGTGCGAATGCCATCATCAGCAACTCGCCCTTGGCCCAATCCAAGGCCCAGGCTCCCCAACTTTCCACCGACATTTCGTACCGCAGCGAGAGCACGTGCCCGTAAATACGCAATGGCAGAGCGACGAAATCTACTGTGAATACCAGCATCGGCACAAATATCAGCGCCTGAATCCACCTCTTGTCGCTAACGCTCTCCGCCCAATCCCGATATTTCGCGGCCATTCCCAGCCGCAAGAAGACGACGAGCGCCAGGACATCGAGTCCAACCGAAACGAAGTACATGATGTAAGACGAGCGAGAGTACGTGACCGCCTTTTCATAACGGTCGCGCGAAAGCACATATTCCCCGCTCTTTGCTTTCTGCGGAGCCGCCGGTGAAGAGGATTGTGTTTCAGTACGAAGCAAAGTAGCCGTAGCGGTTCGCGCGGTGAACGGTTGCGCACTCGCGGTTACTGTCGCCTGCGTAACTCCGCAAATTCCGGCGGATAGACACAAGCTCAGACATAACCACACGCCGAAACGGTGAAAACAAAAACACCGCTCCATTCGGACCTCCTCGCAAACCACTCAGCAGAACCACCCGTGCGTTACCGACCAAGGCCGCACGCCGCGGGAGTATGCCCCACGATGCGCCAGCACGCAAGACTTGAGGTAATGAATGAGGGATTGGGAACCGCAACGCGGGCGGCCTCTCCAGCCCACCCAGAGGCTTTAAGACATACCAGGAATTGGCGCGGCATGTGCCGTCTTCAGGCAGTAATTTCGTACGGCACCCGTCGTAGTCAGCCCAATGTGCGCGATCGATGTCCAGCGTTCCAGTTTGTGATGGCCGTAACGATGGAACAAATACGACGCTCCGATGGAAACTCCTGTTGCCGACGCTTCAATCATCGCGAATGCCGCATGATTATCGACGATATCGTTCGTGAGAAAAATTTCTTGCCGTCCACGGCTCCGCATGTTCAACGTAGAAAAATAATCAAGCGTTCGCGACGCGCCGACACCCACAAACAACCAGTCGTTCTCTTTATCCCAAAACCGGTGCGAATTCTCCGGCACTACATTCTTTTCTTTCTCTGAAATCGACGAATCAACTACAGCTGACACCCCGGCTGTTGGTGCGGGCGACTCTTGCCCAAACGTCGGGCGTGCGCAAACGCAAACAGCTACTACAAGCACTAGTATCAACCCGACTCTAAGAGCTCTGCTCATCGCTTTTCAATCCTTGCCCTTATTCATCTAATTCCTGAATCTAGTATAATCGCAAAGTTCTTAGCCGATTCGCTTCGCCCATCAAGGAGTTCCTCCATGTCACGCTGGCTTTCTCTCTTTCTGCTTCTCCTTGTCGGTTTTTCTGTGGTGGGCACCGCTGCAAATGCTGACCACGGCACGGCGGATAACTTTTCGTCACAAACCGCCACGCGCTCTTTCGAATTCACCTACCAGGTTCATTTCCCCGCCACGGAAAATCCCGCCGGCCCCGTGCGCCTCTGGATTCCTTTGCCGCAGACCGACGGCTACCAGGATGTGAGCAGCCAGCGCATCGACAGCCCCGTAGCCTACTCGCAAGGCCGCGACTCTGAATACAAAAACACGTTTGCCGAGTTTAAGCCCACGGCCCAACAGGCCGCGGCCGGCTTTGAAGTCACTCTGCACTTCACCGCGACGCGCCACGAGCATAAAGTCGCTCTCGTTGGTGCCACCGCGAACAATGTCGCCGTCTCTTCCTCCGATCCGATGTTCGCTCGTTACCTCGAACCCGACAAACTCGTTCCCCTGAACGGCACGATAGCCGAACTCGCCAAAGAGCACACCGCCGGCGACACCACGCAAATCGAAAAGGCCCGTCACATCTATGAGTACGTCGTCTCCACGATGCGCTACGACAAAACCGGCGAAGGCTGGGGCCGTGGCGACGCCGTCTGGGCTTGCACCGCGAAGCGCGGAAACTGCACAGACTTTCACTCTCTTTTTATCGGCATGATGCGCTCTTCCGGTGTTCCAGCGCGCTTCGAAATTGGTTTCCCTATCCCAGAAGGCAAGACCGAGGGCGATATCGCCGGTTACCACTGCTGGGCTGAGTTTTATCTGAATGGCGTGGGATGGGTGCCCGTCGACGCCTCGGAAGCCTGGAAAAATCCCGCCAAGCACGATTATTTTTTTGGCGCGCACGACGTAAACCGCGTTTTTTTCACGTACGGCCGCGACATCCGCCTCTCGCCCGACCAAAAAGGCGATCCGCTCAACTATTTCATCTACCCCTACGCGGAGATCAACGGGCAGCCAGTGAAAAACCTTCAGACCCACTTTTCGTTCCACGACGTAGCCCCCACACAACAGGCGTCTGCCCGCTAAGCTCGAGCCTCTACTCCGGCGGGACTCCTATCCACGCCTCAACCCACCCAGGACTGGCGAGAACACTTGCCGTTGCTCTATATAATCCCCCCAGCTCCTACCAGTTGCCATATTCGCATCATCGGGCCCCACAGGAATTGTCGGTAGCCAATTGAGGAGGTATCCTTGGGGTTGACCCTCCCCGTAGCCTAAAGAGGTATAAAACCATGTCACGATGCATCTCTTTGCGCTTGGCCCTTGCCGCTCTGATTGCCTCTGCCATCATTCCGCTGGCAGCGCGCGCTCAATCGCAGGACTCGCAAACTCAGTCGGTTGCGGATGCCGCACGCCGGGCGCGCGAGCAAAAGAAAGCTGCCGATAAGCAGCCATCTCCGGTCATTACCAACGACACTTTGAAGCCAGCCGCTCCCGTCGCCGACACACCGGCTCCCGCGACTGCACCCACGCAATCCTCGGAAGCAGCTCCAGCACCTTCGTCGGCCGCTTCAGCCCCATCTGCTGCGGATTCCTCCAGTTCGGCAGACGCCAAGGCCGCGCTCGCTCCAGGTTCACCCGCCTCGGATGCCGACCCAAAAGCCAAGGATTCCCCGGAGGTAGCCCGCGAGAAGCAGCAACTGGCCGATGCCCAAAAAGAGTTAGACCTCCTTCAGCGTGAGCTCTCGTTGGAACAGGATAATGTTTATTCCAAACCCAATTCCGCCAGCGACACCGCAGGCAAGGCCAAGCTCGACGATCTTACGCAACAACTTGCAGGCCAGCAGCAGACGGTCGAGGCTTTGAAAGCGCGTCTCGAAGCGCTCTTGGGATCGGCAGGCACCGCTGCTCCGGCAAAGCCACCAGCTCCGCCGCAACTCTGATCGACAATAATCTGGAATCTGGATACAGGCCGGCCCGCTTTTCTCCCGCTACTCTCATCTCTATTCGCTATTCCCGTAAACTTTTTGCCCCTTTTCCGCGTATTCTCTCCAGAACAAGCGGCCGGTTCTTTCCGCGGGACGGATTCCCATGCAATTGACGATTGAAAGTCTAAGCAAGAACTATCGTGGTGGTGTGCAAGCGCTGCGCAACGTGCAGCTTTCGCTAAAGCCAGGCGTCCTCGGACTGCTCGGCCCCAATGGCGCCGGCAAATCGACGCTCATGCGCATCCTTGCCACGATCACGCAAGCTTCCTCTGGCCGCGTTATGTGGAATGACAAAGACATCGCGCGCGATCCCGATGCCCTTCGCGGCGTACTCGGCTATCTTCCGCAAGACTTCGGCGTATATCCCAATCTCAGCGCCATCGAATTTCTCGACTACCTCGCCGCAGTCAAAGGCATTCCCGCCGCTGCAGCACGCGAGCGCATCTCTCAGCTGCTCGCACTCGTAAATTTAGCCGACGTCGCCAAACGTCCTCTCGGTGGATATTCCGGCGGCATGCGTCAGCGTGTCGGCATTGCGCAAGCGCTTCTCAACGATCCGCAGCTACTCATCGTCGATGAACCCACCGCGGGCCTCGATCCCGAAGAGCGCGTCCGCTTTCGCAATCTGCTCTCCGAGCTTTCCGGCGAGCGCATCGTTATCCTCTCAACCCATATCGTCTCTGACATCGAAGCCGTTGCCACCGAAATCGCTATTCTCGCGCACGGCCAGCTTCTCGCTCACGCCGCTCCGGAAGCTCTCCTCTCCCAAGTTGCAGGAAAAATTTGGGAAGTCGTCGTCCCCAGCGCCGAGCTTCCCGCGCTTCGAGAAAAGCACCTAGTCAGCAGCACGGCCCACCGTAGTGACGGCGTACACGCGCGTGTCGTCGCCGGTGCTGCGCCATCCAACGCGGCCCGCCAGCTTGAGCCGTCGCTCGAAGACGCCTACTTGGCCGTCCTCGCCACGCAACGCAGCTCTGCCAGCACCGCTGGAGCCGCTGCGTGAACGCTCCGCGCGCCATCTTTGCCATTGCCCGCGCCGATTTTCTCGAGCGCACGCGCCGCTACAGCTTCCTTCTCACTTTGTTGTTCGCCGTCTTCCTCGGCTATGCCGCCGCGACCGGCAGAATCACCCTCCATCTTGGTGATTATCGCGGCGTGTACACCTCCGCATGGATCGGCGCCCTAGTAGCCGTCGTCACTACATGTTTCGTCTCGCTCGTCGGCTTTTACATCGTCAAAAACGCCATCGACCGCGACCGTCAAACCGGTGTCGGCCAAATCCTCGCCGCCACCCCGCTTTCGAAGATTTCCTACGCTCTCGGCAAGTTCCTCAGCAATCTCGCCGTTCTTTCCTCCATGGTCGTTGTCCTCGCCGTGGCCGCCGTCGCCATGCAATTCTTCGCAGCCGAAGATCCCCACCTGGACACCATCGCCTTGCTGGCTCCTTTTCATCGTCATCGCTTTACCCGCCATGGCCCTCGTTGCTGCGCTCGCGCTTTTGTTCGAGACACTTCCGCTTCTGCGCGGCGTCTTCGGCAACGTCGCGTGGTTTTTTGTATGGTCCTTTCTGGGCCTCGCCCTTCCGGAAGTGACCGGCAAGCATTGGCTCGATCCAATGGGCTTGATGACTGTTGCCGACAGCATGATGGAAGGCGCGCGCGCCTACATCCCCGGATATAAAGACGGTTTTTCGCTCACCATCGCCGATTCCCCCGTCAAGATCATAGACACGTTTCGCTGGCACGGCGTTCCGTGGACCAGCCAAATGATTCTCCTGCGCGTAGACTGGACAGTGGCTTCCGTCGCTATCGTTCTGCTAGCCGCGCTGTTCTTCGATCGCTTCGATCCTGTGAGTTGGTTCTTCCCCGCTGGAAAAATAGAAAAAATCCCGCCCGCGCGTCTCGCCGAACAAACTGACGTCGGGACAGCAGCCGCAGCGAAACCTCGCGGCCGTTCATCTCACCCCGCTCGCTGCAAATGCCCATACCACCGCGTTCAGGCGTATTTTCACCGCCGAACTCCGCCTCGCTTTAAAAGGTCTCCGTTGGTGGTGGTACGCCATCGCCGCCGGACTGCTCATCGCACAGTTCGCATCACCGCTCCAGATATCCCGCGGTCCTCTTCTCGCCGTGGCGTGGTTATGGCCGGTCATGGTCTGGTCGGCGATGGGTTCGCGCGAATCTCGTTTCAGCACACGCTCGTTGCTCTTCTCGTGCGCCAAAATTCTCCCACGCCAATTGGTGGCATGTTTTCTAGCTGGTCTCACGGTCGCCGCCCTCACCGGCGCTGGCGCCGGCGTAAGGCTGCTCCTCGCCCGCAATTTCGCCGGCCTCTTTGCGTGGAGCGCAGGCGCGCTTTTTCTCCCCGCTCTCGCTCTTGCATTCGGCACCTTCAGCGGCACAGGTAAGCCCTTCGAAGGACTCCTCACCGCCATCTGGTACGTCGGCCCGATGAATCACACGCCCGGCATCGATTTCACTGGCGCCGCCAGCGGCGCACACACCGCGTCTTACGCCCTGATCTATATCGCCCTCGCCGCCGCACTTCTCGTCTCCGCCTACGCCATACGTTCCCGCCAACTCCGCTCGACCTAGCTGAGTCGCCGTAAACTATCCACTACCCACTACTCTCTACTCACTTCCCTCTCCGCAACCCCACCACAATCCCTTGTACTCAATTCTCTTGACACCACAGCCTGCTAACGGCAGAATCCACGCCAACAAGTCTGTCTGGGCCGCCCAAGGGAGCTTCTGTCGCACACGATGTACTTGTGCCGCGAAGCTGGCGGCCAGCTGAGGGAGCGCCAATGCAGTATCTGCCCGGTTTCACCGTGCAATGCATCAATCCTATGTGTGAGCCCGCGGCCACTGGCTCCGCGCCGATGCCACCGGCCCATCGCCGACGACGGCCGCTGTCCCTGCTGCGGCGATTTCCTCCGCAATGTTCCTCCGCCGCTCAGCCCGCGCTTCCGCATGCGCCCCCGCCCGCTAACCGCGCGCCCGCCCCTTCGCCCGCGCCCTCGCTAGATTCGAAATCTTGGGCCACTACCGCTTTCACAACATGACTTGTGCTTGGCTATCGGCAAAACTTGCCAAATATGTTGTTGCCGTACAAAATGCGGCCGTGATCGCCACTTCCCGCGCGGCTTTGTTGCTCGCGATTGCGTTCCTTCATATAAGCGTGACGTGTTCGTGCGCCCAGGTGACTGCCGCCACGCAAACTCCCACGAGTCCCACCAACCCAATGAAACTGGACTTTCCCGACTACGACAAGCGGGTTGGAACATCTCGCTAAGGAAATTCTCAAGGCACAAAAGGATGGCGACTCCGCTCGCGCGTCGGCGCTGGCTCAAACCATGATTCTTCCCGTCCCGCTGCGTGGTACCTCCAGACCTTTGGTCCTGGCATGGCTAACAACGAAGGCACACAAATATGCCGCCGATCGAAATCGTCTCCCGGCGAAATCCTCCACCTTTTTCTTCGGAGCCCTCCAAAATCACAACACGGATGCGCCGCCGACCGTTTCACCGGAACTTGCGACGACGATGCTGGCGGAGGCGCCTTCGGTACACTCGGTTAGCATCCAGCCCATCCCGCTCTATGAACTCCGCTGCCGGAACAGCGACCATTTCCTGCGCATGTTTGCGCTCGTCTATGTCGACGGCGGCTTTCGTTTTGTTTTCGCCCCTAAAATACCAAACCACTTCCATATAGTCCGCGCGCCGCTCGCAATCCGGATGCGTCAGATCGTTCGAGCGATTCCGATCCTCCTGCTAGCGCATTCGCCAGGCGGTACGTGCAGGCCGCGAAGCTGGTGAACCGATTTCACCCCAATACCCGCCAATCGCGCGCGAGGAACATCTTCAGGGAACCGTTAGTCTCCACGCAATCATCGACAAAGGCGGCTTCGTCAGTCATTTCGTCGTTCTGCAGGGCTATTGCTCACTGGCCAAGTCGTCCGTGGAAGCGGTCGGAGCCAAATGGCGCTATACGCCCACCTGTTCACGGGTGAGCCCATTGAAGTCGACCCCACCGTCGAAGTCGCCCTTACGCTCGACCGTGATTGCGTTTCTCGCTGCTGTGCTACACTTCCGCGGGTTTCGCCGCCCCCAGGCATAGCGGTTCGCAAAGGGCGCTCGGCATCCTCTGAATTTTCTTGACTCGGTACTACCAGTTTTGGTCATCTTTGCCTTTGAGATTTCTGGACTGCGGCAGCTCTGCTGCCGCTTTTTTCTTTCTCCCCTGATTTTCCTGCTGTGGCCCCAGCTGCAAACTCGATGCTCTCCGTCTGCTCTCTCAGCGAACAAAAAGAGAGCAAACCTAATCGTTTATTTCCATTCTTACAAGTGCCGTGACAGAACAGGAAAGTACGCTCGCAAGTCCTCCACGATCGATCGGTTGAGCACATTTTACAAAAACAGGGGGGGAGAGAATCTCAACGGACGGAAAAGCGCGGAACTGGCAAACCCTCCGGCGTCTACGTTCTTGATGGTCGAATTAAGGGTCTCTGACCCTCAGCGAGTCCTTTTTCCAGCACTCCTGGTCGCTGAGCCACGGATCCGGGATATTGGCTGCGCCGAGCCGAAGTATGTCTTCCAGCGCGCCGCGCACTTCCTTAAGGTGAAAGTCCACTCCGATACGCTCGAGGAGTTCGATCGAGGCTTGCGCACCCTCGGCTCGCGCAGGTTTACGATATGCCGGCTCGTCCTGCAGGGCGCTCTCCAGCCGATTCTCGAGTCGATCGTAGGTCACGACATAAATAGCACTGGGTCCGCCTGCCATGCCGAACGATGTCCAGAAGATCCAGCACATCATCGGTTTTTCCGGGGCCGGTCTTGGGGCCCGACCCTGAACACGGAGGAGTGTACGCTCATCGTGTCGTGTCCCTCGGCCTGATGAATGTCCTCAACTGCAGCCGATGTGCTGCCGCAATTGCCGCACTTGTAGCAGCCCCGTTAGGCGTCATGAGCATGCCGCACTCGGAGCAAGTCGGCGCGCCTTCGTGCGCGGCCAGGAGCTTCGCGGATGTAGTGGCGTGGCGGCACGGATCAGTCGCAACGGCCGAAGCGTCGGCGCGGGAGAGGCACGGTAGCACGGTCACCGCCGCTCGCCGTTCTTCAGATAGTCGGCCGAGATGAATCGCCGCCGAGCCAGCGCGCGATGTAATCCAGCACCGAGCTGGCGTAGCGGATGTCCGGATTGGCCGTGAAGCCCGAAGGCTCGAAACGCGTGTTGATCAGCTTGTCGACCAGCGCCTTGAGCGGCACGCCATACTGCAAGCCGATGGAGACGGAAAGCGCGAAGCCATCCATCACGCCGGAAAGCGTCGAGCCTTCCTTGGCCATCTTGATGAAAATTTCGCCGGGCACGTGCCGTCTTCGTACATGCCCACGGTGATGTAGCCTTCATGGCCGCCGACGAGAATTTGTGGGTGATCGACTTGCGCTCGTCCGGCAGCTTGCGGCGTAACGCGCCGCGAAGAGTTCCTGCTGCAGCGGCCGGCGGCTGCCTCGGTCGCTGCGCCGCCGCGGCTTCCTTTCTTGTCGTCTTTCCTGCCGCCGCGGAGAGAGGTTGCCTGCCCTTCGAATTGTCGCGATAGATCGCCACGGCCTTCACCCCCAGCTTCCAGGACTCAATATACGCCTGCATGATGTCTTCGACTGTGGATTCCTCGGGCATGTTGATGGTCTTGCTGATGGCGCCGGAAAGGAACGGCTGCGCGGCCGCCATCATATTCAGATGCCCGCGCCAGGCGATGGAGCGCCCGCCGCCCAGCGGCCAGCGAGCAATCGAAAACCGGCAGATGCTCGGGCTTGAAGTCCGGCGCGCCTTCGATTTTGCCGTTGCGGTCGATATAGGAAACGATTTCGAGGTCTCCTCCGGCGTATATCCGAGCCTCATCAGCGCCTGTGGCACGGTGTTGTTGACGATCTTAATGACGCCGCCGCCGACCAGCTTCTTGTATTTCACCAGCGCCAGGTCGGGCTCGATGCCGGTGGTGTCGCAATCCATCATGAAGCCGATGGTGCCGGTGGGCGCGAGCACGGTGACTTGCGAATTCTTGTAGCCGAATTTTTCGCCAGGCGCCAGCGCGTCGTCCCAGGAATTGTGCGCCGCCGTGAAGAGGCGGTCTGCACGTTTTCCGCCTTGATGGGGCGCAGCGAATCGCGGTGCATGCGAATGACGTCAAGCATCGGCTCGCGGTTCACGGCATAGCCCGGGAACGGGCCCATGCTCTCGGCGATGCGCGCCGACTGCGCATAGGCTTCGCCGCACATCAGCGCGGTGATCGCGCCGGCCATGTCGCGCCCGCCGTCCGAATCGTAAGGCAGCGCCAGGGACATCAGCAGCGCGCCGAGATTGGCATAGCCCAGGCCCAGCGGGCGGAAATTGTGCGAATTTTCGGCAATGCGCGGCGTCGGATAGCTCGCGTTATCCACCAGAATTTCCTGCGCGGTAATGGTGATGTCCACGGCGTGCCGGAAAGCCTCCACGTCAAAGAGTCCGTTCGGCCCCAGAAACTTCATCAAGTTCAGCGAAGCGAGGTTGCACGCCGTGTCGTCCAGGAACATGTATTCCGAGCACGGATTCGAGGCGTTGATCCGCGCCGTGTTGCTAGGTGTGCCAGCGATTCACGGTGGTGTCGTACTGCATGCCGGGATCGCCGCACTGCCAGGCGGACTCGGCCATCTGGTGCAGCAGTTCGCGCGCGCGAAGTTTTTCCGCGGGCTGGCCGTCGTTCACGTTGCGCGTCCACCAGTCGCGGTCGTCTTCGACCGCCTGCATGAATTCGTCGGTCACGCGCACGGAGTGATTCGCGTTCTGGAAGAAGATCGAAGCGTAGGCTTCGCCGTCGATCGCGGCGTCGTAGCCCTGCTCGATCAGTACCTGCGCTTTGCGCTCTTCTTTCATCTTGCATTCGACGAATTCCACGATGTCCGGATGATCGACGTTGAGGATCACCATCTTCGCCGCGCGGCGCGTCTTGCCGCCGCTCTTGATCACGCCCGCAAAAGCGTCGAAGCCCTTCATGAAGCTCACCGGCCCCGAGGCGATGCCGCCGCCCGAAAGAGTTTCGTGGCTGCCGCGCAGCGAGGAGAAATTCGTGCCCGTGCCCGAGCCCCACTTGAAGAGCATGCCCTCGGTCCTCGCCAGGTCCATGATCGATTCCATGTCGTCCTGCACCGAATTGATGAAGCAGGCCGAGCACTGCGGCTTGGGCTGCACGCCCACGTTGAACCATACCGGCGAATTGAAAGCCATCTTCTGCTCGACCAGCAGATGCGTCAGCTCGTCGCGGAAAGCGTCGCGCGATGCGTCGGAGGCGAAGTAGCCGCCTTGCTCGCCCCAGCCGACAATCGTATTCACCACGCGGCCGATCAGTTGGCGCACCGAGCCTTCGCGCTCCGGCGTGTCGGGCTTGCCATGGAAATATTTGGAGGCGACGATGTTCGTCGCCGTCTGCGACCAGCTCTTCGGCACTTCGACGTTTTCCTGGCGGAAGATCGTCTCGCCCTTTTCGTTGCCGATCAGCGCCGTGCGCTTCTCCCATTCCACCGCGTCAAACGGCGAAATCTTTCCGTCAGTGAAATACCGTTCAAACGGCAGGCCTTTGTGTGTTGCCGCTCCCGTAGTCTCCGGAGTCGTATCCGTGATCGGGGAATTCCCAGTCATTGCATGTTTCACTGTTGCCATCCCGTTCCTCCACTACCTCGGGCTCCCACTCTTCGCGGGGGAACCCCTTATTTTAACTCTACTTAGCCGCACTCTGCAGGGTGCTGGGATGCCCCTGCAGTTCACTTCAGATTGAATTCAGGGCCCGTTCACTGCTTTAGAGAAAAAGGCGACCGCTCGGCAGCCGACCTTTCCATCGACCGCTTAGCGGCCAAAATCAAAAGTTGTACGAAACGCCAATGCTCTGCCGCTGGCTGGTGGGTCTCACACAGCCTCGCAGCATATCCCGCGCCTTAATTACGGGCGCGGAGCTGAACTTCGCGCTCGATTTTTTTGTTTAGAACCCGGCTGGCTACGTGGAGTCATTACGGACCTATTCAACATCCCCGACTCGGCCCGCCTGGCGCTTCCACGTTCCCCGAATCTGGAATCGAAGTATCAACGTGTGTGAATTTCCTGTCAAGAGAAAAACGCAAAATGTGGTTGACGTTTTCGTACCACGTCTATTTGTAGTGGTGCCCTTTCTGAGCAACTACTTGCCTTGCAACGACTTTCGCGCATTTTCTTCGCGCGCTACACTAACCGCATCGAACCAAATATGAAGCGCGCTCGGCTCCTCATTTCAGCGATTTTTGTTTTCGTTCTCCCCGCATGGCTCTCCGCGCAGAAAAAAGTGCAGCCATCTGTTCCCTCCGAGATGCACTCCGCGTACGGCGAAAAACTTCACATCCCCGGCGTCCCGAACGCTGGAAAGATCAACGACCATTTGTATCGCGGCGCACAACCAAGAGATCCGGGATTGCTCGAGCTGAAGAAACTCGGCATCACCACGATCGTAAATCTCCGCAGCGAAGATCCGGCAACATTTGGAAGGGAAGAAAAAAGTGCCGAATCATTGGGCATTCGCTTCGTTCACATCCCTGTGCCAGGCTGGTCTCCGCCAACCAACGAACAGGTCGCTCAATTTCTCGCAATTTTCCGCGATAATCCGCAGGAGAAAGTTTTCGTGCACTGCCGCTACGGCGATGACCGCACCGGTGTTTTCGTCGCCACGTACCGCATGGCATTTGAAAAATTGCCCCCGAATCAGGCTCTGAAAGAAATGTACTATTTCGGATTCAACGGCGCGTGGCATCCCTCGATGGCTGCGTTCGTCCGGGATTTTCCCTCGCGCCTGAACACTGCGCCGGCCCTCATGCCGTTCAAAAATAAAGAGTGAAACTGGATTCTCGCGCCATTCCTCGGTTTCTGGAAGTACTCGGTACTCTTACAATTTATCTTCCCTGAGAAATTCCCGCTTTTTCCTTGCGATCGCGCGAAGCTCCGTTGCGTGCTTTTCCGCTTCCGAAAAATGCGACTCGCGGACACTGGACGTTACGCTTTGCAAGTTAAAATCTGCTTATTTAAATCTTTTGCTCTAGTACCTTCGTACTCTTCTCACTAGCACGGTTGCTTCATTTAATAGAACAGCCCCCTTCGATATCCTCCCTACATCTCGGCAAGGTAATACTGAGGGAAAGGCCATCATGCAAGTAGGCCGTTATCAGGTTATCGACGTAATCGGCGCCGGCGCGAACAGCAAAGTCGTGCGCGCGCACGATCCCATGATTGGGCGCATCGTCGCCATCAAACTCTTTTCGCCAGCACTGGCGCAAGGCGCGGGCCGCGACCGCTTCCTGCAAGAAGCGCGCGTTGTCGGCCAGCTCTCGCATCCCTGTGTCGTCACGCTGCATGACATGGGAATCGACGAGCCAACGCAAACGCCCTACCTCGTGATGGAATTCATGGAAGGGCAGCCACTGGACAAAATTCTCGCCAAGGGAACTGTTCCCCTTCCGCGCGCATGCGCATGGGTCGGAGAGATCTCCTCGGCTCTGCATCTCGCGCATCGCAGAGGCGTGATTCACGGCGACATCAAGCCCGCGAACATTTTGATTCTCGATGATGGCCGCGTAAAACTCACTGACTTCGGCATGGCGCGCCTCGCCAGCCACGACAAGAAGGACACGCCGCTGCTCGGCACTCCGGCTTACTGGTGCCCAGAACAGATTCTGGGTCGGCCGCAGGATGCGCGCTCCGATATCTTCTCGCTTGGCGTGGTTCTTTACGAGATGGTGACGGGCAAGCGCCCCTTCGATTCCGATTCGCTGCAGGGAATTTGCACGCGAGTGCTTTCCTCAAAGCCGCTTCCGGTCTCGCAGGCAAATCCTTCCGTTCCGACAGCATTCGACGCGATTGTTGCGAAGACGCTGGAAAAAGATCCGGCGCACCGTTATCAGTCCGCGGATCTGCTGGCCACCGAATTGTATCCCCTGGCCCGCCGCAAGCTTGCGGCACCGGTGCAGGCACAGCACACTAGTTTTCGCGAACGTGCCACTCGATTGCTGCGCTCCGCATGAGCCCTACGCTCCAAACTGGCCGGTATGAAATCATTGAGACTCTCGGTGGCGGCTGGACTAGCCGGGTCGACAAGGCACGCGATACCCTCATTGGCCGTACCGTCGCTCTGAAATCGTTTCTGCAAGGCTTCGGTAAAAACAGCGAGGAGCAATTCCTTCGCGAAGCGCAGACGATTGGGCGCCTTTCGCATAGCTCGATCGCCCAACTCTACGACGTCAGCACCGATACCGGCGGGACTCCATTTCTCGTGATGGAATTTGTTTCGGGAAAAAACCTCGAAGCAATTGCTGGCGCAATCGCCGATACCTTTTTCCAGTGCGGCTGTGTGGGGCGCCGATCTCGCATCCGCGCTCTGCTATGCTCATCGGGCGGGAATCATTCATGGCGACGTCAAGCCCAGCAATATTCGCATCACCGAAAATGAGCAAGTGAAGCTCGTGGATTTCGGCGTCGCGCGATTTGCTTCCCAGGTTTCCGGATCCGACCGCGTGCTTGGCACGCCGGCTTATCTATCGCCGGAACAAATTGAAGGACAGAAGCAGGATGGACGCTCCGATCTATTCTCGCTGGGTGTCGTGCTGTACGAGATGATCACAGGTGTTCGGCCATTTTCTGGAAATTCGCTCGGAGAGGTTTGCGCGCAAATTCTTACCGACAATCCCGTTCCGCCATCAAAGCGCAATCCGGCCATTCCGGCTGCTTTCGATCGAATCATTGCGCGATGTCTTGCGAAGAACCCCGATGAGCGCTACCAATCTGGGACCGATCTGGCGCGTGCGCTTTATTTAGTCGCTCGCGCCGGAGACAAACTCTCTGCGCAGCCGAAACGTCCCTACTGGTTCATGCGCCCGGCGCATCCACGCGATCTACTGGCCATCGCGTCAGCTGTTCTGCTGCTTGTAGGAGCTGTGACCGCCGCGGATTCTCTGCGCGATTGGATTCGGACTTGGTCCACACCAGCCATCGCGTCGGTGGTTCCGAATTCCTCGAAAGACACAGGCTTCGCGACGCATGACCTGAGTCCATCGAATCCGCAAGATCCCGCCCTGAACGAGAGTATTCCGCAGAAACCCATTCGCAAAGCCTCAACCCAGAAGCACAATTTAACGAACTCGGTGCCCCAGGCACGCGAGGATTCGTCCATCGATCCTCTCTTGGAGCGATCTCCGCTTCGATAAGCAGTCCAATATATTCTGAATTGTAAAACCTTTGATTATCTCGGTGAAAAACTAGTATGAGGTGCTGCGCGTTATTCGTAGCGGAGCGCTTCGACGGGGTCGAGCTTCGCCGCTTTCATCGCGGGCCAAACTCCAAAGATTAAGCCGATGCTCACGCTGACGAGGATGCCGGTGGCTGCCGCCCATATCGGCACGCTGCCGGGCCACTTCAATCCGAGACGCACAAGGATCACCAAGCCGTTCACCAGAACGAGCGCAATAACGCCACCGGCTCCGGTAAGCGTCATGGCCTCGAGCAGGAATTGCCAAGTGATATCTTTGCTCTTCGCGCCGATCGCTTTGCGAATGCCGATTTCGCGCGTCCGCTCCGTCACGCTGACGAGCATGATGTTCATCACCCCGACGCCGCCGATGAGCAGGCCGATGCCGCTGAGAACGACAGTGGCGAGAGCAACCATGCCGAGGATGCTGTGGAACTGCTCGATCTCCTGTTGCGAAGTATTGATCGAAAAATTGTTTCTGCCGTCGTAGGGAACGTTACGGCGGCGGCGCAGAACTTCCGTTGCTTGGTCTACCGCTTGATCCAGTTGGTTCGGAAAGGCTTGAAAACGGATTTGGTTTTCGTAAGCGCCAGGATAAATTTTGTGGAAGGTGTTGTAGGGAATCAGGACGCGCTTGTCTTCATCGTCCGCGCCGAACATGCCCTTCGGTTTTTCAACTACGCCGATCACGCGAAACGGCGAGCCGTCGATCATCACGTCTTTTCCGACAGGTGAGCCCTCGGGAAAGAGCACCGGCGCGGCATTTTCGCCGAGCATCACGACTTTTTCGCGGTGCAGGTCATCGCCTTCGCTGATGAAGCGGCCTTCGAGCGTCGAGGCATTCGCGTAGACCTGGCCGAAATTCGGTTGCACACCGCGGAAATCGATGGAAGTTACTTCGCCGGATTTTGTGCGCACTTTATGGTCTTGTTCCCACCAGGTCAGAAAAACCGTGACATCTTTCACTGCTGGGCAGCGCTCTTGAATGGCGACGGCATCTTCGAGCGTCAGTGGCTTGCGCTCGCGTTCTTCCTTGGGACGGCGGCCTCCATTGTGCGGACCTTGCTCGAAGCGCGAGACAAATCCCGTGTCTGCACCGAATTGCTTGATGTTTTCCTGAACTTGCGCGTCGAAGCCGGTGATCAGAGCGGCCACCAGCATGATCACGCTCACGCCGAGGACCACTCCAAAAACGGTGAGACAGCTGCGCAGTTTGTGCGCGCGAAGCGTGTCCATGGCTTGCTTCAGATTTTCGCCGTGTTGCTGTGCCATTGTTGTTTTGTGTGACCCCGGTTGCAGGAGTCAACGTTCCTCAGCCATCCGCCCGCAGTGCTTCGATGGGATCAAGTTTTGCCGCGCGCATCGCAGGGTAAATTCCGAAGAAAAGGCCAACCCCCGTCGAAACACTGAGCGAAAGAATCACGGCGCTCATGGGCGTGCGCATGGGAATCGAAGTCGCTGCGCGGGCGGCAGCGACTATTATGTAGGCCAAGATAATTCCGATCAGGCCGCCCATGGCGGCTAACACCGCGGATTCCGTCACAAATTGAAGGACGATGTGTTTCTTTCTCGCGCCCAGAGAGCGCCTAAGACCGATTTCCCGGGTGCGTTCGGTGACGCTGGCGAGCATGATATTCATAATCACGATTCCGCCAACCACCAGGAAGACGGCCGTCAAACCCACGGCGACCATGAAGATGTTTCCCGTCAGTTGTTTGAAGAGGCCCATGATCGAGTCAGAGCCGATGATTCCGAAACTGTCCGCTGAATCCCAAGGTTGGTGGCGCCACGCGCGCAGGAGCATGCGCGCTTCGTCTTCAGAGGAGGCCATCATTTCAGCGTTGCCTGCCTGCATAAAGAGCGTGAGTGAATCTCTTTGGTTGCCCCATTCCTTGGAATAGGTGCCAAGGGGGATATACATGAAGCGGTCCTGCGATTGTCCGAAGGCGCTGCCAATGACCGCCGCGACCCCAACAACCGTGTAACTGTGAGAGCCCGCGCGGATGGTCTTGCCGATGGGGTCGGTGTTATAGAAAAATTTTCTTACCAAGTCTGCGCCGATGAAGGCTACCGGCGAGTGATGTGTTTCATCCGCTTCTGTGAGGAATCGGCCCGAGGCGACGATCACGCTGCGAACATCGGAATAGTTGGGAGTAACTCCTTCGATGTTCACATCTTCGAGGAGTTCGTTTCCGGAGCGCACATCAGAAGAGGTGCCAAGCACCGCGGCGATTTGGCTCGTGGTGCGCATGCCCTCTTTGAGCTTGCCGAACTCGTCCATGGTGATGAGCGGCCGCTTTTGCGCTTTGATCCATTCGTCATTGCTGGTGATGATGCCAAAACGGGTTAGAACGTAAACATTTGCACCCAGGTTGGCGACCTTGTCCGCGACATAAAAGGTGAGGCCGTTTACGACGCTCATGACCGCAACGAGGGTCGTTACAGCCAGGATGACTCCCAGTAAAGTCAAGAAACTACGTAGCTTATGGGCGCGGAGGGCGTCAAGAGACAGCTTGAAAGTCTCCATTACAGTGACCGCCGCTCTGCGGAATCTGCCCAGAGAAAAAGGTGCAGTGGTTGTCTGCGGAATCACCCGCCCGATGCTGCCCAGTCGTTCAATAGGTGCTACGCCCAAACAGACCTCCGCTTGCATGCTTGCATAAGGTAATACGGGGAAGAGGGTCGATTCGTTCCCGATATATAGACGTTGGGAAGGGCTGTTTGCTTTCATTAAATCTTGGCAACTTTTAATTTAGACTCATTCTAAAGGACTTAGACGGCGCTCGCCAGGAACTGTTAGAAGAACCGTCGAGCCATAATCTGAGAGCTCCGGCCGAAAGGGGTAATTGCGGCGGTTATTCTCTTTACTCGACCTTTAGGTCACTCAGTGGACGAGCCATTCAGTGTTTGGGGTGCAACAATTGTCCTGGTGCAAGAATCAGAATTAAGATGTGCTCGCGGGAATTTACCCGCCTGACGGTATGCGTTTACGAACCCTTATTCTCGTCGCCGGTCTGCTCCCGGCTTTCGCAGCCATCTCTTTGGCTCAGGAGGCCGCTGCACCTTCACCTCCTCAAACGGAGGCTGAAAAGAAGGCCTTGCTGGACTTGGTTCTGGTCAATGAAAAGAAGGGCGACCAGGCCATGAATTTCTACGAGCGTGTGGAACGCGTGGAGCTGCTTAAGAACCTGGGTGATCCCCAGCTTGGCGATATCAAGATCTCCCGAGTTGTTCCCGCTGGCACCGGCGTCGACCACATTCCTATCGGGCCTGACGGCAAGCCTGCGGACCCCGACGCTTATCACGCGGAGCTTGTGAAGCTCGAGAAGGCACTTTCCTGGGCTGGGGACGATGGACACGCCCAGCATGACGCCTACGACAAAATCGCCAAGAAGCAAAAGGAGCGGGACGATCTGATTGACGCCACGCGCACCGCTTTCCTTTACACCTATCTGTCCACGGAGACGCGAGCAGGCCGCGTGCTTTATAAATACAGCATGGAACCGAATCCAGCCTACAAGGCCACTTCGCGCACCACTTCTATTTTTGCGAAGGTTCGCGGATTTGTGTGGATCGATCCGGAAGCGGGGCAGCTCGCGCGGGTGGAAGGCGAGGTCACCGGAGACATCGTGGTCGGATTGTTCCTTGCGAAAGTTAATAAGGGCAGCCACTTCATGCAGGAGCGTTACGAAATGCTCCCTGGTTTATGGATGCCCTCGTTTTCTCAGTACGACTTCGACGGCCGAAAACTCTTCAGCACGATTTCCATCCACGAACGGACCTTTTACAGCCAGTACCGCCGCATTGGTCCCCCCAAAGAAGCCCTGGCCATGATTCGTGCCGAATTAGGCAAGCCAGGTGGCCCCGTCGCAGACCGCTGAAACTTTGTCCTGTATACTGGGTTTAAGGTACTAGAACTAGCCCCGGCCCTCGAAACATCGGAGGCTTTATGACCCGGTTATACAATTTTTGGAGTGCTCTCGCGTTCTGCGGGGTGATTAGCTGTTCCACGTGTTTTGCGCAGAGTCCTGCTCCCTCGAACTCTCCGGGTGCAAGCCCAGCCCCGGCAATTTCGCCGGCCCCAACGCCGGATTCAACCGCGCCCGGCGCACCTGACCCGAAAAAGACCAAAAAAGTTTGGACGAATGAGGACGTCAACGGATTGACGGGCCCTATTTCGGTGGTCGGAAACTCGAAAAACCTCGGCAAAACGGGCACCGGCGCAAAGGCAGATCCACAATACATTGCGAATACGAAGAAAGAACTTGCGAAGCTGCGGTCGCAGCTCGATGACGCCGACAAGCAGCTCGCAGATCTCAAAGACTTCAGCGAGGGAAAGACGCCAGCAACTTCCGGCGGCTACCAGATCAATAAAGGCTACAACCGCGAGCCGGTGGACCAGCAAATTACCGGACTGCAGGACAAGAAGAAGCAACTTCAGGACAAGATCGATGCGCTGCTCGATGAAGCGCGCAAGAAGGGTGTGCAGCCGGGCGACCTCCGGTAACAACATCTGGGTTCTTGCACTGAGCTGAGGCAGTTTCGCTAATCTCTTCGACAACGGTTACACGGCGCAGTAAAATTTGCAGGCCCGATTGGTGCGGGCAACTATGGGCCGCGGTTGGCACGTCTTTCGAGTCTTTCCCCTGCTAATTATTTTTATCGCTGCGGTGTGGCTAGCTACGTTCGCTTCAAATTCTGCCGGTGCGCAAAACGCCGCTTTTGATCTCGCGGGAAATCCTGTTGATCCGCTCAAGTCGTCCGGCGGAAAAGTTGTCGCGCTGGTCTTTGTGCGCACGGATTGCCCAGTTTCAAATCGATATGCGCCGACAATCCAGAAATTAAGTGCATCGCTGGCTGGTAAGGTAGCGTTTTGGCTGGTTTATCCGAGCAAATCGGAATCCGCGGAAATGATCCGCAAACACGAACTGGAGTACGGCTACAAGATTCCGGCGCTGCGCGATCCGCAACATTTGCTGGTGAAAGAGAGCCAGGTGGAAATCACGCCGGAAGTTGCGGTGTTTGACTCGCGCGGGCATCTCGTCTACCACGGCAGAATTGACAATCTATATGAGGATATTGGGCGGGCCCGCACTGTTGCTACAACGCATGAGTTAGAGGATGCGATTGCTGCTGCGCTCAGCGGCAAGAGTTTGGCTGTGGGAGCGACTCACGGCGTGGGATGTTACATTTCGGACGTGGAATGACGCGCGCGCCGCAAACATTTTCTGGATTGTTGTTTGTGTTCGCCGTGGCTTCGGCTGCGTTTGCGGCGCACCACGGCGCAGCTAAGCGTCAATTACCGCTGAAGCCTGCCGCTTCGCAGACACAAGTTACGTTTAACCACGATATTGCCCCAATTGTTTTTCGAAATTGCGCGCAGTGCCATCATCCTGGCGAGGCGGGACCTTTCTCGCTGCTTACCTATGCGGACGTAAAAACGCACGGGCGGCAGATTGCGTTCGTCACAAGCAAACACATCATGCCGCCGTGGCTTCCGGAACCGGGCGAGCTGAAATTTGCGGACGAGCTTCGCCTGACTGACGCGGAAATCGCGACGATTCAAAAATGGGTGGACCAGGGCGAGATCGAAGGCAATCCATCGGATCTTCCGCCTCAGCCGATTTTTAGCGCGGGCTGGCAGCTTGGCAAACCGGACGTGATCGTTCGAGCCACGAAACCGTATTTGCTTCCAGCGGGCGGGAGCGATTCGTATTGGAATTTTGTATTTCGGACGCCGGTGCATAGCTCGCGATGGTTAAAGGCAATCGAAATCCGGCCCGGCGATAAACGGCTTGTGCATCATGCGAACGTTTTGGTGGACCGCGAAGAAAATGGGCGCCGGCTTGAAAAAGAGCCAGGGGCGGGATTTGGCGGAATGGAACTTGTCATTGAGTCGGAAGCGTTTGATCCGGACAGCCATTTTCTTTTCTGGAAGCCGGGCTCTCCGCCGTATGTCGAGCCGGATGGAATGGCATTGCGGCTGGACAAGAACACCGATCTGGTTTTGAACACGCATTTCCAGCCCTCGGGGAAGCCTGAACCGATGCAACCGACGCTGGGACTCTACTTCACGGACAAGCCGGCGACGATGCATCCCATCCTGCTGCAGCTTGATAATGACCGCATGCTGGACATTCCGGCAGGTGAGAAAAGTTTTCTAGTTTCCGACGATTTCACATTGCCCGTGGATGCCAGCGTTTTGGCTATTTATCCGCACGCGCACTATCTTGGAAAAGATCTGCTCGGGTTCGCAACTCTGCCGGACGGCACGAAGAAAACTCTGATTCACATCGGGAATTGGGATTTGAATTGGCAGGCGGTCTATCGATACTCCGAGCCCGTGGACTTGCCAGCGGGAACGACGATTTCGATGCGCTTCACGTATGACAACTCGGCGGACAATATTCGGAATCCCAACCAGCCGCCGAAACGCGTGTTGGCGGGCAACCGAGCGAGCGATGAGATGGCGCATTTGTGGCTGCAGGTGCTACCCAAGGAATCTGCCGGAGGCGCCAGCGATCCTCGCGTGGCGGTCCAGGAGGCGCTGGCCCTGCACCACATCCAAAATGATCCAGGGGATTTCGAAGCGCACTACAACCTCGCGGCGCTTTTTCAAATGAAAGGGAATCTCTCCGGAGCGGTGCTGCAGTTCACGCAAGCTGTTCGCCTGCGCCCCGATGATCCGACCGCCAACAATGCGCTCGGCGCCGTGCTATTGGCGAGCGGCAACCTGGACGGAGCCATAGGCTATTTGAAGACCGCGCTTGTGGGTCGTCCCGATTATTTCGATGCGCACTACAACCTCGGGAATGCGCTCGCGTCGCAGGGCGACTTCGCGGGAGCGCTTTTGCATTTCCGCGCCGCGGTACGACTGAATCCTCAGGATGCAGGTGCCGAGGCAAATCTGGGCAGCGCGCTGGCGGAGACGGGAAACTTGAAAGAAGCGCGGCTGCATTTCGAACGTGCCTTGGTGATCGACCCAAAGAATGAACTAGCCCGCGAAAACCTGGAGCAACTGAACCGCGACTCGCACGATCATCCGAACTAGAGTGCATCTCTCATCAGGCGCGAAGGGCGGGGCCCTTAAAGATTAAATAATCCCCACCCCTACTAAAGATTCTTGGCGCTTGGCTCTTTGTTGGCGAGAAACGCTGGCGGACAGGTGGGCCTGCAGAGATGAACTGGAAAACCGCCCATATCTCCTAGCCAACTCTTTTATGCGCTTCGTCGTCAAAGTGTCCAGGCTGTTATTATTTCCGGGCGCTTGGGGCATTTGTCGAACCAGTCACGCGACCTTTTCTGTTTGAGTGGGTTTCGTAAAAACATCGAACGCGGAAATCATGAAACACGTGCTGCCCAGCTTCGTGTATCGTAACGCGATTCTCGCTGTCCTGATCCTCGGCCAAGCCTCCTCGATGGCGACGAGCGGGACTGCGCGCCGCCTTTCCCCTAAAGACTACGAGCAAATATTTGAAAAAGTCTGGAAAGACATTGATGTGCATTATTACGATCCGGAGTTCGGCGGCGTGAAATGGCAGGAAATTCACCAGCGTTATTTGCCGCTGGTGAAGGCGGCTAAAGATGACAAGGATTTTTATTCGATTGTCGACCGCATGACCGCGGAGCTGCACGACGCGCACACGCGTTTTAGTTCGCCGGAGCAATGGGAGAATCGGAAGAAACATCAGGGAGTAAGCGTCGGTTTCCGGGCCGGTTATGTAGAAGACAAGATTGCCGTGCTAGATGTATTCCCCGACAGCAACGCTGCGCACGCGGGGATTCAGCCGGGAATGATCGTGACGGCGCTGGATGGACAGCCGATTGCTGAACGCCTGGCTGAAGTGGCACCGAAAGTGTTGCCCTCTTCCACCCAACGCGTGACCAAGCTGCGCATCCTGAGCAATGTATTTGCAGGCTCGCTCGATTCGCCATTTACTGCAAGTCTAGAGCGGGCTAATGGTTCTTCCTTGGACGTCAAATTTGCACGGCAGACTCTTTCCACGGAACCTCGCGTTACTACTGCAAAATTGTCTTCGGGCTTCGGATACATCCGTTTCGACGAGTTTCATCCTTCGCTGGTGAAAGATTTTAAGGCGGCCGTCGAGAATCTGCGCGCTACACCAGGGCTGATTCTGGATCTTCGCGGGAACCGTGGCGGCGTTGGGGCAACATTGGAAGCCATGGCGAGATTATTTTTCGACAGTAAAACGCTGTTCGAACGAAGAATGAGCAGGAAACAGGTTGCGGCTTCCGAGCGCGACGGCCACCGCACCAAAGAAACGCAGGTTTTTGTAGGCAAGAATGGAGGGCAGGTATATTCCGGCCCGATGGTAATTCTCGTGAGCGAGTATTCGGCTAGCGCCGCGGAAGTCTTTGCGGCGGGCATGCAGGATTCCGGGCGCGCGAAACTTGTGGGCAGCCCATCGTGCGGCTGCGTGCTGGGTATCACTCATGACAGGGTCATGAAAGGCGGCGGGGTACTGGAAATCAGCGAAGTGCTCTGGTTTTCTCCGAAGGACCGCAAGCTCGAGGGCGAAGGCGTGATTCCGGATAGGGTGGCCGTGCCGACGATTGCTTCGCTGCGAGAAAAGCGTGATTTGGTTTTAGAGGCAGGCGAAAAAATGCTGCAAGAGCCGGCGACTGCGCAGCGAACTGCCACTTCGCACTGACCTGGTCTAGTGACAACTTGTAATTGCGAACGGCTATTCCAAACGCAAAGCACGCATGGGATCAATGGAAGCGGCGCGCCACGCCGGCAAGACGCAGGCAATTCCGGCAACTAGAAAAAGAATCGAAGCGGCGACGATCAACGTAAATGGATCGCGCGAACTTCCTCCGGCCCACGAAGCGACCACGCGGTTCAGAATCACGCTCAAAGTCAATCCGACGGCGACGCCAATGCTGAGCATGGCTGCGGTAGAGCCGAGAACGAGTTTCACGACGGAGGCGGGGCGAGCGCCGAGGGCCATGCGGATGCCCAACTCTTGGGTGCGCTGGGTCACGCCAAAAGAGACCACGCTGTAGAGTCCGGTGGCGGCGAGAACGAGCGCGAGAGCAGCGAAGATACCAAAGATAGTGGCGATAAAGCGCTCGCGCCCCCAGCCATCCGTGTCGAGCCACCAGCCGAGCGTGTGGTCGCGACCAACCACGAGCTCGGAATTAACTTCGCGCAGCCGCTCTTTCACCGAACGGATGGCCGTGCTTGGATCTCCGTCAGCTCGCACTATGAACGCTTCATCCGTTGGCAAAATAAAACTGTAGGGAAGAAAAATCGCGGGTTTCACGGGATGGTCCAAGCTGTCGTTCTTTGCATCTCCGACTACACCGACGACTTCGAGCCAATCGTCGGGAGATTGCGCAGAAAGCAGATTGGCTTGATCGATCTTGAGCATCGGGCTGCGAACACTTTGGCCGATGGGATCGAGATCGCCGAGATATTGCTTCACGAAAGCCTGATTCACCATGGCGAGATGAGCGGCGCGCTTGGACTCGGCATCGTCGAAGATTCTTCCGCGTAACAGAGGAATGCGCAGCGTTGAGAGCAACTGCGGACTGATGAGCGTTAGGACTGCTTGCGCATCCGTCAGTGTCGGTTTACTTTGCACTTCAATTTTTGCGTTGAAGCCTCCGAAACCGGGGAACCACGTTGTGGAAACGCCTGCTTCCTCCACTCCCGGTGTTTGCGCGACGACCAGGCGAATCATTTCGTTCTCGTTGATGCGCTCTTGCCAGGTCGTTGTGGCGCCTTTTGGTAAAGCGACATTCATTGCGAAAACATGGTCAGGGTCGAAGCCGAGCGGCGTGTGCACCTTCGCTACAAACGTTTTCATCGCTCCGCCGGCGCCCGCGAGCAACAAGAGAGTCAATGCAACCTGACTGGCGATCAAAAGGCGGTGTGTGTTTCGACTGCGCGCGCTGCCAGTGAGCTTTGCGCTGCTTGCTTGAATGAGGGCGCCAAGCTGAGGACGCGAAAGCTGATATGCCGGTGAAATGCCAAAGAGAATTCCGGTGAGCAGGGCAATCGCGGCGCTGAAGATCAAAACCATGCCGTTGACGTGAATGGCCGCCTCGTGAGGGAACGAGTAGTACGGCAGCATGGTGGAGAGAGCTTTGACTCCCCAGTACGCAGCGAGAACGCCAAGCGCAGCGCCTGTCGCGGAAAGAAGGACGGATTCCGTGAGGAGTTGGCGGATCAGCCGGCCGCGTCCCGCGCCCATCGAAGTGCGCACGGCAAGCTCGTGCTGGCGTGCCGTGCCACGAGCTAGAAGAAGGATCGAAACGTTTGCGCAACCGATGAGCAGGAGCACGACGACAGCTCCGAACAAGAAGACGAGTGTTCCTGCGAAGCGGCCCAGGACCTCTTCATTGAGCGAGACAATCTTGACGCGCCTTTCCTGCGGATAATTCTTTGGATCGTCCTTCGCAAAGCGGTCCACCAGCGATTGCATCTCCGCCTGCACGGCGGGATATTTCGTGCCGGGCTTCAGCTTGAGGAAGGAATTCCAGTAATAGTGGGGATCGGCATTGGGAATGGCGGGGAGGTAAACGTCGTCATCGCCCCAAGTGAAACGCGGCGGGACCACGCCGATGACTGTGTAGGGCTTGTGGTCCAGCTCGATCGATTTTCCAATCACGTCACGGCTCGCGCCATATTGCCGTTGCCAGAAGAGATAGCTTAGGACCGCAATAGGCTCGGGATTACCGCCGGGAGCGTCGGCAGGAGTGAACTCACGGCCAAGCAATGGCGGAACGCCCATGTAGTCAAACATGTTTGGTGAATATAGGCCGACAAGGACGGAGACGGGAAATTTCTCGCCGGTAAGATTTTCGCGTTTTTCATCTTGCAGAAAGGCATCCTCGACGGAGGAGGCTTTAAGTACTTCCTGGGCTTGTGTGCCGTTGACGATGAGGAGGGGACCGCGGCCATTTTTATCTTTCAGCTCCACGTGCACCATCCGCTTTGCATCTTTGTACGGGTAAGGATCGAGGAGCACGCCATAAATCACGCTGAAGATAGCGGTGGTTGCCCCGATGCCGAGCATAAGAGAAAGAACGGCGCTGACGGCAAATCCGGGCGATTTGAGGAACTGCCGAAACGCGAAGCGTAAATCTTGCACTAGGGTCCGCATACTCACCTCCGCAACGGAGATATACCTGTTAAGACGTTGCGAAGGAGGATTGGTTCCCTGAGTGGGGAATAATTACACGAACTTTATTTTTTAGGCGGTGCGCGCTACCTCGTAGAGAAATTCCACGTGGGCGCGGACGGCGTCGTCCATCCCGGCGACTTTAGGGTTGCTTGATTCAATTAGATAGTACTCATCGGGGGCGTGGGCGCCGTTGCCGTGTCCCATGCCGAAATGGCCAGCGGGAAGATGGAGTGGTTCACCCGTGAACACAAAACCAGGCCAGGAACCGGCTAGGCGCGGCAGGAGTACTGGATCGATTCCGTTCTTTTTGTAAACCGCAATGGAGGCGCGAATTATGGAGGAATCGGCGGGCGTGCTCGTCGGATCGTAGCCACCGCTCATGTTCACCTCGATGTCGCCGAAGCCTTTTTTGGCCAGGTGGGATTTGAGAGCGGCGAGCGATCCTGCCGCCGTCATGTCCGGGACAAGACGCATGTCGATTTTGGCGACGGCTTTGCCGGGCAAAATAGTTTTGCCGCCCGGACCGGTGTAGCCGCCGACCAAGCCTTCGATGTTGATTGTGGGACGCGAGCAGAGCAGTTCGAGCGATTCTTGCCAGCTCACGTCGTGGACCCAGTGTTCGACACCCATCTGCTGTTTTGCGTCGGCTTCGCTGAGACGGCGCGCGGCTTCCGCGATCATTTTTTTGTCGGCGTCGGAGAGAGGGAGCGCTTTGGCGGCGAAACCCTCGACCACGGGATCGTTTCCGTCCGGTGAGACGAGCGATGCGAGCGCCTCGACGAGATGCCACGCGGGACTATCCACGCGCGCTTTGTTGCTGGAGTGCAGGTCCTTCTTCGGGCCGCGACCCCAGCGTGCGCCGCTCGAAACCAGTTCAAGCTCGACGACGCCTTTCGCGCCGAGGGTCATGGTCACTTCGCCGTTCAGGCCCTGTGCTGCGTAGGGCATGAAGACGGAGGTGCATTTTTTCAGGGCAGCGGCGATTTCGGGCTTGTGCACGACTTGCGGAAAATGTGGGGAGCCGATTTCTTCTTCACCCTCAGCGACAAAAACAAAATTCACCGGCATTTTCTTTCCCGCGCCGCGCATGGCGTGCAGTGCGGCGAGAAACGTCGCTTCGGGGCCTTTCTGGTTCACGGCGCCACGGCCGACAACCACTTTGCCGAGGCCTGGCTTATCGACCAGCGCTGCGGCGAATGGCGGCGAAGTCCACTCAGCAGGATCGGCCTGCTTCACGTCGTACATAAAATAGAGGCCGACCGTGCGGGGCGCGCCAGCGTCGAGTGTGGCAAAAATTCCGGGTTGGCCGTCAGTGGGAACTTTCGTGACCTGGTCGAATCCGGCGTCGCGGAGCATTTGCATGGTTAGATCGCAGCCTTCGGTCATACCGCGATTTTCCGCGGCGATGGAAGGCTGCTGGATCCAGTGCTGCAAACGCTGGACGGATTCGTCGTGGCGTTTCTCGATCTGAGCGCGGATACCCTCCATTTCGTCCGCAGGGATTGTTGGGGCTGCAGCGGCGTGCGCCCACTTCGGCAGGGCGAGTGCTGCGGCACCGGCCACTGCGTTTTGCAGAAACAATCGCCGGCCGGGTACGGCTTCGTTCTCGGCCGCGCCAGCGCTCTGCTCAGAACCACAGCCAGCGGACTCGCGGCTCTTGTCGTTCAGGCGCTCTAAGTCAGATTTGTTTTCCATGATTGCCTCCAGCTACCTAGAGTTTTTCGTGCAATCTTGCGATCAAGTCGTTCTTGAATTAACCGTGTGCCTTATTCGTTTGTTCGGCGGCTTCCGGCAGCCACAGCCGCAAGACTTCTACGGACTTTGGCTGAACTTCGCGAAACTGCATGCCCATGCCCATGAACGCGTGCGAATAAACCACTCTTGCTGGCGCTTCGAAGGAATGCGTCTCCGTAAATATTCTCAAGTGCACGAGCGTGCCATCCGGCAGTGGATTCACGGTGTCGACATAGCAACCGTTCAGACTCAGGTCGCTGATGCGCGATTTCATTCGTGCTCCGGAATTCTCTTCCTGGAGTTCTGCGGAGGCGATGAAAGGATATCTTGGTTCTCGCCTTTGTTTCTGTTCCATGACTCCTCACCTCTTCAAGCAGGCGCGTATTCTATCCCCAATTGCCCGCGCTTCGCTCCAAAAACTCATTAGCAGCACGGTCAGACGAAGCGTTGATCAATCCCGCTGACGATGCTAGGAAGACGCAACGTCAAGCTATGTGACACATTCACCAACGAGAACGGATAGAACACGAGGTGGCAATAACGAATCTTGCTTTCTCACTCGTCGTGTAAACTGTCACTCCATTTCCGACGGAGGGATTTCTTACATGAAGCTTTTGTTGCGTTTGATGCTTTGCTCGACGGTTCTTTTCTTTGCGACAACTCTGCGCGCTCAGGATCCCGACGCGGAAGGCTGCAAGGATTCGCCGCTTGTTACGCGGTTTCCTGGCAGCCATATCGATTCGTGCGATAACAAGGAGTTTGATGAAGCGGAGCTGCCCGTCAGCAGAAACAAGAACGGCGAAGAGGTCACAAAGACATTCGAGGGGGAAGTTCACTCGTGGACGTACGATACTCGGGAAGGCACGAGCAACCTGCAACTCTTCCGGAATTTTGAGACCGCTCTGAAGCAATCAGGTTTCGTTATTGATTTCGAAGACAAACCGGAGCGCATCACCGCGCACAAGGGCAACGCCTGGGTCTATATTTACGCGCGCGTAACTGCCTACGAGCAGAAGACCGTGACTATCAAAGACATGAAGCAGGAAGTCACGGCAGACGCATCGAGCCTCGGCGACGAAATAAACAAGAGCGGGCACGTGGCGGTCTATGGAATTCACTTCGATACCGGGAAGGCCGCCATCTTGCCGGATTCGGAGAATATACTCGGCGAAATCGTGAAGTTACTTCAACAGAATGAGGATCTAAAGCTCCTGGTGGAAGGGCACACGGACAATCAAGGCAGCGCCGCCGCAAACCAGGCTCTGTCGGAGAAGCGCGCGCAAGCCGTAGTCGCCTGGCTTACCGCTCACGGCATCCCGGCAACTAGGCTATCTGCCAAGGGCTTTGGCCAGACGAAACCCCTCACCGACAATGGAACCGAAGACGGGCGGGCAAAGAATCGCCGCGTCGAATTGGTGAAGCAAGAATAGGTCGCTATTTTCGGCATCCTGCAACAAGTGTCTCGCGCAGAAAAACAACGATGGGCAGCGATCCTAGATTGGGCGCTGCCCAACCGCAGCGCGAGCTTGCTCAAGAAGCCGACCTGCCCTCTTGGACAGTCTCTTTCCCACCACCCTGCACCACAACGAATCCATCGTTCTGGAAAAGCAACTCATACTTAAAGATAGATTCATGCACACGATTTCGTGCGTTGGAGGGATTATGAACCGCAGGCTCTTGCCCGTCGCTGCCTCCGCCCTTGTCGGAACTTTTTTCGCAGTACACTCGGGGGCGCAAAATCCTTCGCCCAGCGTTTCGCCTGTCACGCCGGTAAGCTCTGTCACAAAAGTGGATCCAAGCCCGACAGTCCTGCCCAACACCAAGGACTTGCTCGAGAAATTTGAGACGGTTAGCGGAGGCCACGCTGTCTGGTCCGGTTTTACCACGCGCTACCTGAAAGGCATCTATCAGACCGAGGACGCTTCCGGTTTTGCGGCGATTGAAATTTTCAGCAAGGCCCCCAACAAAACTCTGTACAAAATTACACTCTCCAACGGCGTGGCCATCCGCCAAGTGTGCGATGGCAAGAACGCGTGGATCGAGGACCCTTCCGGTGGCATGCATGAAATCACCGGCGCGGCTTTGGAGAGCCGCATCCGCCAGTCAAATTTCAATGACCGCGCCGACGCGTTATTGTTGGCCGTAACCGGGCATGTTCTGGGCACAGAAAAGGTCGGCATGCACACGGCGTATGTGGTGGAATTCACACCGCAAAAGAAACTCACGTCGAAGATTTATTTCGATACGGAAAGCGGCTTCCCCGTGCGAACCGACGATACTTTGCACCGCGAGGATGGTGACTACCGGGTGGAGAACTATATGGAGGACTATCGCGCCGTCGACGGGGCTTACTTCGCGTTTCGTTTGCGGCACGTGGAAAAGGGGAACGTTTTTACGCTGCGGCTGACACAGATCAAGAACAATGTCCCTGTGGATGACTCTATGTTCTTGAAGCCGGCTTCCGCGCCAAAATAAGATTCGTGAACGGACTCGCTAAATCTTTTTACAGGCAAAATCGAACGGGGCGCGAAAAATCGCGCCCCGTTTCGCTTTTGGTGATTCTGTTTTAGGAAAAATGAATCTTAAGCGGGCGGCTCGTTCATTATTTCGCGACGGCAGCCGAGATTTCTTTTTCGATGGGCGCGCCGATCAAGTTACCCCACTCTGTCCATGAACCGTCGTAGTTGCGCACATCCTTGATGCCCAGAAGGTATTTGAGGACGAACCAGGTGTGCGAGCTGCGCTCTCCGATGCGGCAGTAGGCGATGACTTCGCGGTCGCCGCTGATGCCTTTCGCCCCGTAGAGCTGCTTTAGCGCGTCGCCGCTCTTGAACGTGCCGTCTTCGTTGACAGCCTGCGCCCAAGGGATGTTTGCCGCGCCGGGAATGTGGCCCCCGCGCTGCGCGGTCTCGGTCATGCCGGGAGGCGCGATAATCTTTCCAGTGAATTCGTCTACCGAGCGCACATCGACAAGTTGCGCGCCGGACTTTTTCTCGACGGCAGCGAAAACGTCGTCCCGCTTCGCGCGAATCGCGGCGTTCGCTGCCTTCACTTTGTAGGAAGTCGCAGCGGCCGAGGGCTTATCCGTGACGAGCGGACGCTTTTCTTCAAGCCACTTCTTGCGGCCGCCGTTCATGATGAGAACTTTTTCGTGGCCGTAGTATTTCAGTTGCCAGAAAGCCCACGCCGCGAACCAGTTGTTGTTGTCGCCGTAGAGGACGATGGTCGTTTCGGAAGAGATTCCGGCTTTGCCTAGCAATTCTTCGAACGCGGTTGGGGCCGCGAGATCGCGGCGGAGGGCATCCTGGAGTTCGGTTTGCCAATTCCAGGCGATGGCGCCGTCCACGTGCCCTTGATCGTAGGCAGTGGTATCGACGTCGACTTCTACGACGCGGAGGCCCGCGTCTTTTGAGTGGGCAGCGACCCATTCGGTGGTAACGAGTACTTCTGGATGCGCATAGTCAGACATATTGTTTCTCCTTCACGTTAGACGTGGAAAGGAAAGATTAGCGCAGATGAGGCTGCAAATCACCCTCTTTTTTATCGACATTCAGAGGGCAATCTCGTACGCTCCGTGATCCCAGCTAACCTTCTTATTTAGATTAGTTTACGCAGCACTACTCGGCAATCTCCAGCTTCCCGTTGCGCGATTCCCACTCGATCCGCACGACCCAGTCGTAGTGCATTCCTTCTGCTTTCAGCCAGGCTTCGAGAGTTTCGCGGGAATCCGAGCGGAACTCAGCAAACATCTTTCCCTCGAGCATGTTGACCAGCACGCGATCGGCACAAGCGGGGCCGCCGCCTTGCATGCGTTGGGCAAGCGTCTCCGCACCTTGGCGCGTGAGGCAGGCGAGCGTGTGTTGCGAGAGGTAGCGTGGCATGGAAACTCCTGAGCGTGAATTGAAGTGAAAGTATTTCATAAAAGGGGATTTCACAGAAGGAGTGGCGCAGGCGCTCGGCGGAAAAACTGAGCCCTCACCGGCAAATAAAGGGAAGGAAAAGTGCCCGTGTTTCTGCGCCACGTCTACTACGTGCGTATGCCCTTTTCTAGGTTAAGGCCCAGGAGCAACCTGGTCTGTGCCCCCCTCCCAATTTCAGACAATCGAAGACCAGTAAAATAATCCTAGGTGCGACGGTGGGCACGCGTATCTCCACTCAAAAGTTAACCGATGGCTCCAGCAATCCAACTATCGAGTTTCACACAACGGCCGTATGATAGGTGTGCTAGCGGCGTTTTTCGTTGTGTCTACGGGGGCCTTTAGAGACAGATGCTGCGCACTGCCACCAACAGCGGCCTTCACCAGTTCGTTGGTGAACGCATCCTTTCCCGTTACGCACGTACAGGCGTGAGGGCAGCGGATCTGGGGGCGGGTCCCGGTGCGATGGCCGACCGTCTACGCTCTCTGGGGTGCGAAGTTGTGGCGGTCGATCGTGACGCTGTTGGTTTTGAAGCCGAAGTTCCCCATCGGTGTCTGGATTTTAACGAGCCGGACTTTGCCTCGCAGCTTGGCATAGGCAAATTCGGCTTGGTCACGGCCATCGAAGTTATCGAACATGTTGAAAACCCCATCGCATTCTTACGAAATGTGGGCAAACTGCTGGCACCTGGCGGAGTTGCAGCGTTAACAACACCAAATGTAGATTGCCTGCCTGCCCGTCTGAAATTTCTTGTCTCCGGAAAAATTCGCACCATGGATGAGTACGGAGATCCTACCCACATCTCTCCCATTTTTTTCGACCTTCTCCAGCGTCAGTATCTTCCCGCGGCCGGCGTGAGGCTTCGGGAGCACCTGATTTTTCCTCCGAATGGCTTTCAATTGACGAGAAAACCTCTGGCATGGGGTTTGCGCGTTGCTTCGCTGGCATTTTCCGGCCGATCAATTCTCGGCGATAATCACGTCCTAGTGATCGAGGAGAGATCATGAGTCTTGCTTCCACTCCGTCTTCCGGCCACTTCGGAAGACGCCCGCTGCTCGTCTTCGGCACATTAGTCGTGGGGGCGTACGCCGCCTACGAAAGCGCACAATATGTGATCAACGACGATCTGACTGGTCTGGCCTAGGCGGTCCTCTGCATTCTTGGCGGAGCGGTCGTTATAGCGATCCTCGACAATTGGCGTAGCGGCGTGTACTTTTTTTTAAGCTGGCTCCTGTTCGAGGATTTCGCGCGGAAATTCTCCGGCAATAACATGGCGATTTATTTTGCCAAGGATTTCCTGTTCCTGGTGGTTCTCATTTCCTTTGTTGCGGCCTTCCGGCGAAAGAAAGTGGCAATTTTCAAGCCACCTTCCCTCATTCCGCTGTTGATCTTCATTTGGTTCGGCGGCATGCAGATATTCAATCCGGCCTCGACCAGCATTTGGTACGGACTGATGGGCTTTAAAATATTCTTCTATTACGTTCCGTTGATTATTTTAGGTTATGCGCTGCTGAATTCGGAGGCGGAGCTGCGCCGGTCTTTCACCGTTTACTTGATCCTGGCGCTAGTCATAATCTCCCTTGGCATCGCTCATTTACCGCGTTTCACCCCTTACCGGCGAAATTGCTTACCGGCAGACATCAGTATTCGTCAGCGCCGGCCGCTACTCGGATTTCATCATGGTGGCTTGGAACCTGGTTCTGGGATTCAGCGGTTACCTGCTGCTGCGCTATAGGAAAGGAAGAATTCTCGCGTTCATCGCGACTCCAGTTACTGCAGCGGGTGCATTCCTGACTTCGTCCAGAGGCTCATCCCTATGGGGGATTATCAATGTACTGGCCACCAGCGCGGCGTTTGGCTGAAGAACACGAGTGCGCTGACGTTCGACCGCGGCAGCTTTAGCGTGCTGGAAAACGAAGTCTTCGCGGGCGAAGGGCTGACCGACCCAATCAAACCGGGCGAACGGCGGCTGCTCTCGTATGCCACGGATCTGGGGCTGCTGGTGGAGGCGCAAACCAACAGCCGGCCGCAGCATGTGACCTTGGCCAAGATCTCCAAGGGAATACTTACGCAAGTCAGCCTCCTGGAAGAACGCACGCTTTACACGGTGCGCAATCAGGACGCCGCACCGCGAACGCTGGTGGTTGAGCACGCGGCTCGCGCGGGATGGTCGATGGCCAAGGGCGCAACGGAACCGGAAGAAAAGGCTCCGGGGATCTATCGCTTCCGGCTGGAAGTTCCGGCGAAGGCCACGGCATCTCTGCCGGTGGAAGAAACACGCACTCTCGATGTGACCTACTCGATTTCGAACCTGAATACGGATCAGATTGGCCTATTTGTGAAAGCCAAGACCATCACGCCGGAGATGGCGCAAGCGCTGCAGAAAATCATGGACCAGAAAGCTGTGGTGGCTAAGCTCGAAGAGGAGATGGAAAACCGGCAAAAGGATATCGACCGTATCGTGGAAGATCAGGACCGGCTGCGGGAAAACATGAAAGCATTGCGCGGAAGCGCCGAGGAGAAAGCGCTGCTGCAGCGCTACACGAAGCAGCTCGATGAACAGGAAACGCAACTCGAAACGCTGCGCAAGACAATCCGCGACACGGAAGCGCAGCGCGACAAAGCAAACGATCAGCTCGAAAAAATGATCGATGAATTGCAGCTTGAGGCGACGCTATAAGAAGAGCGGTTCCTCCGAACCGCTGGAAAGACGGCGGACTCTGAACTCGGCAAGAACTCATCGCATGCTA
>CAVUCM010000021.1:0-88018 GCA_963740015.1 uncultured Acidobacteriota bacterium
CAATTTTTTTTTTTTATGTTCACCTACTTGGTTCATCTGTATGCCTCGTTAATTTCCATGCTCAAGCGCGTCAGCACATTTTGATTCTGGATGAAATTCATACTCAGTGACAACATCTCCGTATGTTTTAACTCGCGCGATATCTCTTGATCCGTAATGACCGCGCGTCGTGATGCGAAACCTTTTCCGGGTGTATTGATCAACCCACTCCTTTTCGAGCCATTTCCGAGGATCAGGATCGTAGGGGGAAATGAGATGGCATTTTTCGGGATCAACACCCTCCGGATGGCCGAAAGGGCTGATTTGGCTAGTCTGAAGGAAATTGAATGGCTTGATTTGTTCGGCGTACGGTTTTCCGGCATTGAGAGATTCGAGGCACTTCATTAGCGACGGACTGCTGACCGTGGTTCGACCGATTGCTGGGAGATTTGCAAATACTGGCTGCTTGGCAGATAGACCCACGGCTTTGCGAATGATTGCGTTCCACACAGCGCAAGTCCAATTTCGATCAGAGGCCTCCGGATCGGTCGGGTTTAGCAAGTGTCCAAGACCATGGCGCGACCATCTATCTTTCTTGTTGTTGGTTTCTTCGCGAAGTAATACGGGTTTTTCGTTCTCTGACATTAGAAAAAGTGCGTAACGCTTTGCAGAAATCGCCAGGCAATAAAGTTGTCGCCGCTTTCCTGTCTTTGGATCGCGGTTGTCATCCTCGATTTTCAGAACGGAGCCAGAGATAACACTCCGGTCGTACGGGTTTAGAGCTTCAAACCTCGCAACTATCTGGTCGACTTGCTTCCATGTGAGAGCTTGTATCCTCTCCTCTACCGTTTTGCGAACGATGCTCCCCACCCTTGCAAGGAATGAATCCGCCGCGCTCCGTCGCGACAATTGCCATGGAATCCGTGTCTTCCATCGCATAGGTTCCACTAAGCCCTGTAACAGAATGTTCGAGCAAGGCGAGCATCAATCGCGCGGCCCCTGTGATTAGCGACGCTAACGGCGGAAAGCAATACTGGCCCGCTTGCTCGGGGTGAAGAACAGAACATTCGTATGGTTCCGGATCGAGCCCATGGCACTGGACTTTGATTCTTTTCTCTGATTCTTGCCGGTTCATTTCCGCGAAGATTCCGTAACTCGTGGCATTTGCTAAAACTTTCAGAGACTTATCCAAACGGTCCACATCTTTTTCAGATAGCTCTTTTCTTCTGTTTAAGGATTTCCGCTGTTCGATGAGCGTCCGGAACAAGTCCTGATTTTTGGGATTAACTTCAACTTCGCCACCGAAACGGACCGTCTTGAGACCCGCCAGCTTTCCGACTGGAACGAGCTTGAAAGCATCGACGATCAACGGAATCTTCCTTTTAATAAGAACCGACGCCGCTACGTCGGGAAGTGAAAACCACAAGCCTTCCGAGGGCGCGTTGTCCGATGGGTAGAGATAATTGAGAGCTACTTGCCAATCGTTACTCGCAGCGCTGTACTTGGCTCGCGACGGTAAGAGGTCGCCGTTCGGTATTAGCTTTACGAACGCGGGAAGTCGCATCCAAGTTTTTGGAGAAAATAGTTTTTCAGAGGTCCAAGGTACTGAGAAACCTCTTGATCTCTGCTTGGCAGTGTTCGACCACCCTCACTTCACGCGCAATGAGAAATCGTCGCAAATCCATCAGGCCATTAACGGTCGGATACATCGAGAGAAAATCCACATAAGTAACCGGGACAGGGACTTTTCGAATGTGAGCGCTCGTTCTTCCGCCAAAAAACGCCGTCTGCGCAAACCCTAAGTAAGCTGCGGGGAAATCAGGTTGCCGTTCCAGAATTGGATTGATTCCCATCGCCCGCAAATAGGCTTTGCCAATTGATGCGGGCGAGAACGCCTTTGTGGGCTGTAGGTTAATCGGATGTTTTGCGTACTCAGCGAGAAGTTTGATCGCCAGTTCCGACGTGGCTAGAACGTCTCGACGGTTATAGTCGATATATTTCTTCGTGACGATACCGTGGCGAGTAACATGTTGCTTTCCATGCTCAACGCCGAAGGCACGGCAGGCGCTGTCCAATGAATAAGCTCGATCAGTAAGTGCAAAGGCCAGCGTTCGTAAGTCGAGCATGTGCCCGCGAAATTTGTATCCCTTCTCAGGCTGCCCTGTCGCAGAATTTTCAGGGATCAGATCGGAATCGTCGGGCCCGAAACGAGCAGTGAAACCCTTTAAGGCCCGCTTGGAGTCGATGTGCTTGATACCAATGCTGGGGCGACGGGTTGAGGGTCTTTCCACTCCGGATTTTATATACGACCAAATGGCCAGCGAGAATCCGCCCGCAAACCGTCCTCGCGCTGGACGTGAGGTGAAGGCAATTCGAGATAAGTCGAACGGGCAGATTGAAGCCCACCAAGAGAGCGCGGCTTTTGTAGACCGCCTTGTACAACTTCTTGAGAAATTCGCGACGAGTTAACAGAAGGAGCCGGGTTCCTCGGCTGTTCGTGGGCGGCTACATACTTTTCCAGCGTCTTGCGGTCCTTGGATGGCAAGTCGTCGGCATAGAAGAGGCCCTCTTCGCGCAACTCATTGTCGACGAAGAATCGATAACTTCCGAACGTTAAACGCTGGCTTGCGTCCGTTCGCGTCTCAGTATCGAACACGAACATGGCGCGAGGCAGACGCCATATTTTGTTCTTGTGACTTTTGGGCTCGGTGGATTTGAGCGCCGGAAAAACTCGAATCGCCACGGGCAGCAGAGACGGGTTTGTTTTCACCATCCTTGCCTAGCGCTTGGGTTTGCGTTTCGTGCATAAACTCCTCCATCTTCGTTCCCATCCACCAATCGGGCCCAAGACGTCTCCCGCAATGTTTCGTCGAGTGCTTCAAGCAACCTTACGACCCGAAGTAAAAGCCGATCAACAAGATAGGCATTCGTTTCGCAGTAACCTCGGATGCAAGCAGCACCTGCGAGCAACGGGCTTCGTTCCCGATTCTCCCAAGTCTCTGTTGGGCCATTCATATTGCTTGTCGGTCAGGACACCGCATGATCGTTCGCTGGAATTGGCGTCGTTGTCGGGTCGTTTGCCTCGCCTGCAGGATGGTGATCATCCAACGAAATTTCCAAATTTCTTCGCGCTGGCAATTCGCGCAAATTGTCGGATTGCTTCCCCGGAATCAATGCTAGGGGGCGATCCTCACCGCACTGATGCACCGGTTACCTTGGCCGACTCTGTCTGGCTGCCCTGGCCTCTCGTTCAAACGCTGCAATCGGATCACGCGGTAGTTTCCTCTTCATCGCGTGCCACCCGCGTACATCGACTCGAACCTCAACACTCCAGCCGAACCCAGTCTTTCCAACTCTTTCAAGTCTGTCAGCAAGCGATAGCGCTTGCCGCGTGCATCGACAATCCGCTTTTTTGCAAACTTCAAAAGTGCGGAATCGTCTCCCGTTTGAAGAAACTTCTGGACCGCTGCCCAATGGCCGCCAACGAGGCTGGCCTGTCGAGAATCGCGTGTTGCAATCTCTTTTCTGCCCTCAGTAGTTAATGCATTCACAATGCGTAATAGTTGGTCCTCTTTTTTGGCGACGTATCGCCCGTTTTTTCGTTTTCTTAGTGCGGAGCGGCCAAGAGAGATAGCAGTCTTGGAGGAAAGACCAAATTCTTTAGCCGCCTTGGGAAGAGTCATCCCCTCTCTTATTTTTGAAATGACATGTCCAATCGAGTCCCAAGCATCCTGATTCTTGCGAGAGAGCGAGAAATACTGTCTCGCCGTGGTTGGTTTTTTGAAAGGCAGCGCATTTCCTCTTTTCTTTCGCACGACGCGTTTGCGTCCCTTCCCTCTCGGTTGCGGTTGGTGTCGACGGGTCTTCCTTTGAACTTCTCTTCTCGATTTGCGCTTCATGGCTGATTTTCCCCTGTTCACACGGCCCGTCCGGGCCGAATTGAGTTCGCTTCAGGGAGGAAGGTAAACCTGATTTGCGAAATCACCCCGAAAGGCGCTATGAATGGAGAATCGAAATCTGTGGCAATCAGCGTTGGGCGTCGAAATCAATTAGGTGCAATGAGCGTCGTGGCTTTCGTCAATATATGGCAATCGGCGTTTGCAGAAAGGGCTTGACGTGAATTTGGAAAATTCCTCCGCGAAACGTCGAGGTCCGCGAACAGAGTTCAGCGATCCTCAGCTGGGTAATCGCAGAGACCAGCTGGTACAAGTGTTCGAGGGTGCTTGGGGGGAAATCGGCTGGGAACTCTCGCATTGTGAAGACCCGGATGAGCTTGCAACTGTTTTAGGCCCATTGTTGCAGACCTACGCACGAGAAATGCTTTTGGCGTTCTGCTACCCGAGTCCACGGACGAGTGATTGGGCAGCGTTGCGGAAAGTTCGAAAGAGACGGCGGGCCTTGGTGCCACGGAGCTACAGCCTTGCAGAAGCGAGTCGCCGAACTTATGACAATCTTCACTTACTGGACGGCGTTTTGACGCAGAAGCCCGATCGTCGAAGTTTGAAGCGAGAACAGAAAAAGAGGCGCAAAGAATACTCAGAAGCAGAGCAAGAAGCCCGAGCGTTCCGTGGTGAGTGGCGTGAACTTGAAGAGGAGGAGAGAGCCCTCGAAGCCAGTGTTGCACGACAGGAACTTTTTAGATTCCTTAAAAGTAAGCGATACGAACTGACACCTTTAAGTCTTGCCAACGCGCTAGCGAACGTTCCCTATTCCGGTTGGCGACAATCCATGCGGCGCTGTATCAAATTGCCGTGCGCGTTCGCGAATGGTCAGACGTACCAACTTTTCAAGGCGATTCGATATCTTGCTGCTAAAGCCCGTAAAGGAACGGAGCGAGTCCTCGTTGCAGATTTCAGAGCTGGAATTCTATTGCTTCCCAGCCGTCACAGCAAAGCCAAGGCTAGTTTGGTCGAAGATTGGTTTTATATAGAGCGCGCGATTAAGCAGGTCTTCCGCACAAATCCAATCGTGTCTGCCATACCGTTTAAGATTCTCGACCAGTACCTCAAGCATCTTCAGCAACGGAGTCGGGCGGATATGGTGTTGGCTGCACAGAGAAAGATTGAACTGCCGAAACACATAAGGGCTGCATCAACCCGTCGGATACAGTGACCGAAGCCCCCACGAGTAGTAAAATAGAGTTAATTAAAGTCACGGGCCTGTCGTCTGTTATAGCAGACGACAAGCCCTAACCACCAAGGGAGGTTGATCTCCAATGGCAGCTATTCAGACCGTACCTCAACATCTTCAGCACTGCAATTTTGTTCCAATCTCACCTCGGCATGGCGTCGTAACTCTCTTCGGCTACGGAACAAGTATTTGCGTTGACCGTGGTCACTTAACGATTGAAGACGGGATCGGCAAGCAGAGGCGCTATGCTCGCTTTCCTCGCGTTGGGCATGGACTGAAACGGCTTGTCGTAATCGGGTCGGATGGGCTCGTTTCCTTGGCTGCGCTTAGATGGTTGGCCGATCAAGGTGCCGCGTTTGTCATGCTCGACAGGCTCGGAGAGGTTCTGGCCACCACTGGCCCTGTGCATCCTTCTGACGCTCGTTTGCGGCGTGCACAATCGCTCGCTGAAAGTTCGGGAGTGGCTTTGCGCATTGCGATAGAACTAATCAAGCGAAAGCTGCTAGCGCAAGAGCGGCTCGTTCGAGATCAATTTCAAGACGATGCATCGGCAGAAGTAATCTCCGGTCAGCGGCACGCCTTGATGAAGGCAACCTCCAGGGAAGAAATCCGACGTTGTGAAGCATACGGGGCTCTCGCATACTGGCGCGTCTGGCACACACTGGTTTTGCAGTATCCACGATCTGACTCACAGCGTATTCCTGAACACTGGCGCGTTTTTGGAAGCCGCATTTCACCTCTCACCAAATCGCCACGACTCGCGGTCAATCCCGCAAATGCAATGCTCAACTATTTGTACGCGATTCTGGAATCGGAGGCGAGACTGGCAATCTCTGAACTCGGCCTCGATCCCGGCCTTGGAGTTCTTCATAGCGACACGCGCACGCGAGACAGTTTGGCTTGCGATCTAATGGAACCGATTCGTCCGCAAGTGGACGCGTTCCTGTTGAATTGGTTGCGCAGTGGATCATTACAACGAAAATGGTTTTTCGAGGAGAGAGATGGGAATTGTCGGCTGACCGGCGAGTTCGCCGCCCAACTCTCGGAAACCTCCAAGCTTTGGAAGCAAGCTTTGGGACCTTTCGCTGAGTGGATGTTGCGTGCTTTTTGGTCCGGTAGCTCAAGTACCTCAAAGATAGAGGCTCCTGCCACACGTTTGACGCAAGATCGAAAGCGGGAAGCAAAAGGGATTCCCACACAACCCTTATCAGAGTCCGGAGTCGCACCTCGGACTCCGTTTACGAAGACCCTGTCCAACGACTCTCCAATAATTCCAAAACTGGCACGGTTGGATAGATTTGACCCGGTCGCACAGTCACGCCGTGCAGAGAGCCAAAGGCGGCAAGTTGCTGCGCAGAATGCGTGGAATCCGAACGAAAAACCGGACTGGCTAGACAAAAAGACTTATAGAGAGCGAGTGCAACCACAACTACTAAGAATTGCTGCTCCAAAGATTATGTCCACACTTTCGATTTCAGAGCCATATGCACTAAGAATTCGCGGAGGCCGTTGTATTCCGCATCCGAGGCACTGGCAAAATCTTGCGATGCTAGTTGGAGTCTTGTCAGCTCAGTGAAGAGGTTACGCGCACAGCCCATCGCGTAAAAAAATCTAGACTTGCTATGTTTGCGTTAGCCTTGACGCCACTTCATCGCTGTTCGTTAGACACGATGTCAAAGGATAGGGTCTGCTCTTTTTCTTTACCAATTTTATGCCCGGTTAATTCGATCTTGCCCTTTTTGTACTCGAACGGAAACATATCGCCGGGCACAAGTGAACTGCACTTGCTGAAAGCCCAATTTCTGGTGCAAGCGATTACCATTCGCGCGTCGGAAGATTCAACGAGAATGTAGACGGTGACATGCTGCCAGTTGACTGGGACGGTTTGCGACGGTGTGTATTGAGTCGAGCATGAGGAGTTTCCCTGCCAGATGTTACCGCTCCAACTCCCGCTACCTGTACATTCTGTGTTCGCGCTGCCTTGCGTTTGATAGTAACTGGTCGTCACCCACGGTACCGCCCGCCATGCGATAGCTTTAATCATGTTCTGTGGAACCGAGGGCCGCGAAACCTCGTCACTATTCTGCCCAGACGCGGGAGTAGAAACTGCAGCTGAAGCAGGTTTAGGCACAAAGAAATCAGACAAATAGCCGACCGTTCCATCCAGCGTTCGGACCTTGTCCCAAGGTTCCTGCTCTTTCAGAACAAATATTTCTGACCCACATCTGACTTGCATAAGCGGATGACTATCACCGGGCGCTGGTAATAATGGGACTTCCTTCGCAGCTAGACATGTGACCTGTACCGTCCGGATGATTGCTTCAGACTGTGGTGAAATCTTCGGGGTAGTCGGAGCCTTTACCATCGCCAGGATGACCTCGTCGGGCACTCTTGCGTTCTTAAGAGCTTTGAGTTCATCAGGTGACGTATCGAAATCACAATGTGAAGAGGTGATCTTTGCGATGACGATTTCGCCAGTCAGTCCTGCACTCAACATATCAAGAACATCTTTGTTTCTTAAGGCGACTGGTAAAGAGTCCGCAGACTGTTGGTCGCTGGCCACCGACGGTCCGTTGGGCGGGGGACAAATTGGCGCGAATAGCAGGACCAAACAAGATATGAACATAGTAACTCCAGATACGGAAGCTTCTTTCCGTCATCTTATATGAAAAGAGGACGCTTGGCTCAGCTGCTCGCCAACATCTACTCTTTGTGAACGGTGTAGGCAGCCACATCTGCTCGCCATTGTTCAAGACTCATGCGACTGCCCTCTGTACTTCCTCAACAAAACGTTTGGTGTCCAAGAAATAGTTAGGATAGGCACGCCTGAGCGCTGCCATCGAGTCAACTGATACTAGAACCGCATCTCCAGAAGCAGTGGCAATTTCTTTCTCAGTCGTCAAATAATCGAGCTGCGCCTTTGTCAGCTCTCTCTTTGTGTACCCCAGAACGTTTACGCGCATCTTAGAGGTATCGAGTTCCAATAGATAGTATTCAGCATTTTTAACGGGTATCTCAACTGTTTGAAGTGCAGCCCCATAGGTGTGAAGTCGATTTGCAACGTCAAGTCTATTCGCATATTCACGAATTTCCTGCTTGAGTTCGTTTCGCTCCGTAGGTGTATTCGGCACGGGAGCAGTGTTTTCTCCTATAGCGATAGCAGTTCCCATCAATGCAAAAAATCTGAGCCACTGGTCTTCCCCGACACTTGATTTAAGTGCTTGTCGAATGAATGTTCCAACAGTTTCAACCGCTGTCGCCCAAGCGTGCTGCAGTTGTGACCTCATCTGTACTTCGATTCGAAGTCCGTTGTGAGTGGCTTTTTTGTCGCTATAGTATGCGTAGATCAGATGATAGCTGCGGTATCCCGAGTTTTTGGGGTTTGTAATGTAGTCGTCTTCACGCAGCAATTTGTGCTTCATATCGCTCGCTTTATAATCCTTAACCAATTTTTCTACGAGATCATTTGAACTAACGACGGCGCGGCACCCTCCAATATCGTGCATTCTCGAAAGTTTCATTCCGTGTGCGAGCCTCAATTTAAGAGAGATGGACGATAGCCTCTTGATTCGCTGAGCGACCAAGGCGCTTTCGTCGACCTTCTCGGCATGTCGGCGTAGTCCCAAACGAAATGTATATAGAGGCCGACTATGCGAAGCACGCCAGTTGTTGATAATAGTGAGTGCCTCATCAAATTTCGCCGAATCAGGCTGGTCTGAAATCAGGAGCTCGCCAGCCCAATCCACACGCGACCGTGAGTATTGTGGGCATACCCATTCCATATTCCTCTAATATACGACGTTTTCTCAAAACGACTCATGTCGTTGCCTGCGGAATCAGAATGGGGTCGCGCTCTTAAGACTCTGCCTGGGTTTCTATACTTGAACTTGGTTTCGAAACCAAACCCAGATCAATTAAAGTGGAAATGGCCCTCGAAACTAGATTGGGTGTTAGATCGAGATCTCGCGCTATCGTCTTGTGAATGCCTTGTGGCCAATGATCTTTTGGAAGTGCGGCCTGCACGCGGCCCAGCAGAACTTCATCGCGGATTGGCGCTCTGAACTTATATTCTGCATTAGGGGGGAACTTACTTAGTAGTATCGATTCAAGTATTTCGCGACTTGGCCTATCGAGTTTGTCGAAAATACCCAATTGGAGTAAGGAGCGATAAACCGTACTCCGGAATTCATTTACTAGCACCGGCTTGGTTTGCCCAATCAATCTATCCCTAGATACGTCAAACACTACGCTGCTGTCTGGCTGGACTTCGATATCGAACGCCAACGGCAGAACTATCTTGCCCGCACTATGGAGTCTTTTCTGGCCTTTCAAGGTCATCTTGAATCCATTTACAGTGACGCGATTCCCTTCGTATCCGTCAAAAATTAATTCTGGAGTTAGGTCGTGAAACCATCCTTTCTTTTTCGTTGGTCCAACCAATGAAAGCCCATCAGGAGACTTGCGAAGAATCAGGAATGCTATCCCCGAAATTATTTGGCTTAAACCCTCAAGCGGAATCGAAATGATTTCCAGCCCCAATGAGTCGGCCACAGCCGTCGCCGTCTTATTAAGCCTCAGCCATGATTTTCGATTGACATCGAACGGTCTCCCAATAAGATTGACGGTCGTGTTTACTTTGGGTCGTACCACAACGGTTCGAAGATACCGACGAACGTCGATCAGAAATTGCTCAACGTTGTTTTGGATATCCGGTCGCAAACGGACTCGAATCCGTGTTCCGGCGTCCCATTCCAAGTTCTCCTCGACAAAAACCAAGCCTCCCATTCGCTCGATCCGCACAAGCCTGGCGATAGAATCGAGCCTCGGGGATTTTGAGGCTCGCGTCAATACCTCCACAACATCCCCGATCATAAACAGTGAGGCAACTCCAATTCCAAACCTTGCAATCGGGACAAATGGCGTACCTTGACTGCTTGTTTTAGACAACCGGAAGAATTCGGCTGAACGATAATAGCTATTTCCGAGTTTGAGAAAGTATTCGCTGAGGACATGCTCGTCCATTCCGATGCCATTGTCTGTTATTTCGATCCAAACGGCCTTCATCGCGTCAGTGTATAGACCTAATTTCACTGCAGGTTTGTAGTCAGGGCCTGACGAAAGTTCTGCCTGCGCGACGCATGCATCTACTGAATTCTGAATAAGCTCCCTAAGGGCCACCCCCTTCTGGGAATATAGGTGTTCGCCCATCAAAAGCGACATGATCGCTACTTGATTCATAACAAGAGACATTTCCTTATAAATGTACCCTACCGATGTAACTTGAGGTCTCACCACGACGGGCAACTGGAGTTTGTAAATGCCAGCGATCTCGCCTGTGTTATGCGCCAGAACTGTACTTGTGTCTCGAACTTCTCGCTCAATCAGCTGGCAGAATTCTCGAATTGATTTTTCAATTGCCGGATGTTTAGACTCGGCAGCGATAACTATCTCGTCTTTACGGATGTCGAGACTATGTACCGCCATGTGCTTCTGCCACTCTTGCAGGCTAACTTCAGCTCCTGGCAGCGCACGGGAAGAAATACCCAAACTCTCAAACAATACTCTGGGTGTGCGTTCACGGTCGAAATCAAGCACGTCGGTGATTCGCAATACGGAGGCACAAAATTGTGAATTGAGTCGCTGGCTACTCAGAACAAGTTGACGGGGGAATCGTTCGTCATTGGACGCTCTTACTTCCGCAAGTACTCCCGCGTCCAAATTGTGGCTCGCGCAGATATTTATTAAGTGTTGTTCAAATGAGACTCCTCTGAATTCGAACAAGTCGTTCCGACCAGATGATTTCTTTAAGAGTGAAATCAGCTCACGATACCTTTGTTCAGTAGCATGCCTTGGTCTGAGATAGGTCACGAATGCAGCTTCCTGTAGCTGAAAGAGTTCGCCTTCGATTCTGAGGCGTTCTGCTTCTACAGCTGCTGCACCCAACTTCGGACTCTCAGGACTGTCCCCCAGTTCGACGATCTCTTGAAGCCGTTTTCGTGATCTTTGGAATGCCTCCGATAGTTCCGGCCATTCCGTAAGCACATCTTGAAAATCCTGGCTTTCAAGAATTCGCGCCCGCTCCTCAGGCGAAGTGATGGACATGCCAAGATCATGTAGATATGCAGAGTAAGCGATTACCAGAATTTCAAGCGCCGAAAGCGACTCCCGGGTGCTTGGGTCGATTACATATTCACAAAGATGCAGAAGCTTTTTGGCATGGTCCCTATTATGCAGAGTGAAATGCTTGAATGGCCCGGATATTATGGAATCCAAAAGAGGAGTAGCCTGCTCGACCAAGATGTCGAGCTTTTCTATGGCACCATCCCCCGGCGAACTCTTGTTCTTGAGTTGTCGATAGATCAAGCATTCGCGAAAGTCCATCGGAGCGGGAGGTATGGGTGTCATTCGCGCAATCCAACCTAGAGTTGACGCCCTTCAACGTAACACATCAGATAGCGTTCGTGTTATTGCGTCATACGAATGGAACCTCCAACGCTACGCTAAATGCTGTCCATGAATCGCTGCCGATATCTACCGGACAATCACTCCGTCAGCACAAATAGGGCAGTTTCGCTCTAGCCTATCCCCTATCCCCCAACCGCGTTGACAGGCGAAGAAAAGGCGGCAATACTGGCCTTCCATGATTGGCCAGCTTCGCGGACGCCTCGACGAAAAACGCCCGAATCAAGTGCTCGTCGATGTCGGCGGCGTGGGCTATCTTGTTCAAGTCCCGCTTTCCTCCTACGCAGCGCTCGGCGAGCTCCACACCGAAGTCACTCTTCTCATTCACACACATGTTCGCGAGGATGCACTCGCCCTATACGGCTTTGTGTCTTCTCGCGAAAAGCATCTTTTTGAGTTGCTCCTCTCTGCTTCCGGCGTCGGGCCTTCTCTGGCCTTGAAAATTCTCTCTGGTATGAGCGTTGAGGAACTCGTCCCTGCCATTCGTGGCAACGATTTAGGGCGCCTAACGAAAATTCCAGGCGTTGGCCGCAAAACCGCCGAGCGCATGGTCGTTGAGCTAAAGGACAAGCTTGAGGCCGTCGTGTTGGAGACCCAGAAACCAGCAGTCGCCTCCCCTGCAGGCGCGGAAGCCGACGTTATCTCCGCGCTAATCAATCTTGGCTACGATGCGCGCGCCGCCGAAGCCGCGGCAGGCGAGGCCAAGCGCGAAGCTGGCACAACGAATTTCGAGAAATTGTTGCGTGCTGCCTTGCAATCGCTAGCCGCGCCCAAAGGTCGCACAACTCATGCCGGCGCCTAATCTTGTAGTTGTAGGGCCGACCTTTAGGTCGGCCAGCGGTCTAAAATAAAGCGAAGCCTCAACAATGCCCGACACTAGCGCAAAACGATCCATGGATCGAAACGAACAACACAGAATCGTCTCCGGCGCTTCCTATGATGAAGACGCCCGCATCGAAGCCAGTGTCCGCCCCAAGCGCCTCGACGAATACATTGGCCAAAAACGCGTAAAAGAAAACATCTCTATCGCCATCGAAGCTGCCCGCAGCCGCGGCGAGGCCCTCGATCACGTCCTCCTTTACGGTCCGCCTGGCCTCGGAAAAACCACTCTGGCGCAAATTATCGCAAACGAACTTCAAGTCCCCATCAAGACGAGTGCGGGGCCGCTGCTCGAGCGCAAAGGCGACCTGACCGCAATCCTCACCTCGCTCGAAGGTAAGGAAGTTTTCTTTCTCGATGAAATTCACCGCCTGCAACCCGCCGTCGAAGAAATCCTCTATCCCGCGATGGAGGATTTTCGCGTCGACTTGATCATCGGCCAGGGCCCCGGCGCCCGCATTCATCCATTTCAACTGGGACATTTCACACTCATCGGCGCCACCACACGCGCTGGACTGATCACAGCACCTCTGCGATCGCGCTTCGGCATCGTCCACCGCCTCGATTTCTACGAGCCCGAGGATTTGCTGATCATTATTCACCGCTCCGCCAAAATCCTGAATATCCTGATGGACGACGGTGGCGCCGAAGAAATCGCCCGTCGCTGCCGAGGCACGCCGCGTATCGCCAACCGCCTGCTTCGCCGTTCTCGTGATTTTGCCGAAGTACGCGCAGCAGGCCGCATCACCCGCGCCGTGGCGCAAGAAGCCTTGGCCATGCTTGGCGTCGACGAAAGCGGCCTCGACGAAGTCGACCGCAACCTAATGCTGGCTCTTTTGGATAAATACGGAGGTGGCCCGGTAGGCCTCGGAACGCTCGCCGCAGCTCTTTCCGAAGAAGAGGACGCCATCGAAGAAATCTACGAGCCCTATCTTATGCAGATTGGTTTGATTGACCGCACGCAACGCGGCCGCGTGGCCACTGCCCGCGCCTACGAATATTTCGGCAAAGAACTACCCAAGCGCCAGCCTCGCCTCTTCTGAGCCTGTCGGGAGGATTTCAATACCTCTATATCTGCCGCACCAGAATCCAACCGTCACTGTTTGCTAGAATGAATCGACTATGAGCGTAATCGACGAAGTTCTTCAAGCTAACGAACTTTACTCTCGCACGCACGAACTGCGAAAACTCACGCCGCGCCCCGAGCGCCATCTAGCCATCCTGACCTGCATGGATACGCGGCTTTCGATTCGCACTCTCGGTCTGAAAACCGGCGACGCCCACATCATTCGAAACGCCGGCGGCATCGTCACGGAAGATACCCTGCGCTCCTTGGTCGTCTCCCACTACCTTCTGGACACCAAGGAATTCATGGTCATCAACCACACAGATTGTGGCCTGATGCTTACCTCCGAACAGGATTTGCGCAACAGGATCCAGAATCGTGCGGGAACCGCAGCGATCTCTCCCGCGTTCTTTTACGCCTTCCAGAACATCGACGAGAATGTTCGTCATCAATTGCAAAAGCTGCGCACGCATCCTTGGGTTCCCAAAGAGGTCACAGTGCGAGGTTTTGTATATGACGTGGCCACTGGCAAACTTCGCGAGATCGCAGCCAGTTAGCCGCGAAGCGCCTAGCGCCTATCAAAATGCCCACGATCTATCTCTCGCTTGGTTCAAATATAGGCGACCGCCAATCCAACATCCGTGCGGCAATCGCCGCGCTTCCTTCCGCCGGCGTCCACGTCAATCAGGTTTCGTCGCTATACGAAACCGAGCCCGTCGACTTTCTCGACCAACCGTGGTTTCTCAATTGTGTAGTGGAAACAGAAACGAGTCTGGAGCCCCACGCACTGTTGCAGGCGTTACGCGCCATCGAAACGCAACTCGGTAGCAAAAAAGACTTCGCAAAAGGTCCACGCAAAATCGACCTGGACATTCTTCTGTACGACGCCGAAACGATTGCCACCCCAGAGTTGCAAGTGCCCCATCCTCGAATGCTCCAGCGCCGCTTCGTCCTCACCCCGTTAGCCGAAATCGCTCCCGATCTCATGCACCCGTCCTGGCCAGCCACCGCCGCAGCTCTGCTCGGTCACGTCGCGGATAGCAGTCGAGTCATCCGCCTCAATCCGTAGGGGCACGGCACGTTTACCCTGAGCTTCGAAGGGCCGTGCCCTTCTTCCTGCGTCCAGACAGTCTCCGTCTTAGGCGCAACGCCTCACGACGTCCGATGCAACAACAACCGATGTAAAGTCATCGCTCGCGGCGCAATCGATTCCAACTCAATCAAAGATAGTCTTCCCTCCGTAATCTCCCGCCAACGGTAAACCCCCGGCTCGCTTTCGACCACCTCTCTCCCATTCAAATTCCGCAAAAACTCTCGCGCATCCGTAATCGCCGCCGTCTCCCGGTAACTCGGCCGCGCCAAAGCCTCCACCGCGTAACTCCGCAGCAGTTTGCTCCAATAATGCTCAAACAACTCTCCGGACGCAAAAATGTCGCTCCATGCGATATCTCCGCCATACGCCACGACTACGCCAACAACGCGCTCACCCTTAAGTCCAAGAGTCGCCCGGTCAAACCGTCTGCGCAATTCCTCGACAAACTCATCGACCGAGGCTCCTGCGCGGCTGTGCTCATAGATTCTTGCATAGGACTGCGTAGGTGCCGACGTGGCAATCGCATCCCGGATGACATCGGCGCTGAGTGCTGCCGGGGGCGGTGGAGGGATAGCCGGCCGTCCCCCACCTCCAGAAGGTTCTGCTTTTGGCGCAGCCAAAGTTCCGGAGCGCACGGCATTCCACACCTCATTCTGGTTTTGCGCCACCGCCGCCTGCTCGCGCACGCTCGGATGCACAATCACCTTAGCTTCTCCAAATTGCGAGCTCGCTCCCGTCCACCGCCCATGCTCTACGCAAAAAACGTCCAGCGGCAGTGGTTCCGACCCAACCGGCACAATCCTGTCCTTCCCAATAATCCGGTCCTGCTTTCCCCCACTCACCAACTCGCCTGCCAGCAAAAGCAACGGCCGCTTGCTGCGGTTGATCAAAACAAGCTGATTGACGCTCGCGCCGCTGTTGTACTGCGGCATGGCCACCGGCCGCCCGTCTCGCGTCCGGGCCAAACCAGCCGCCCCCTGCTCGCTGACAATCACCTCTCCGCTCGAAAGCCCCTCATCCAAAGTCAAAAATGGCGAAGTGTCCTGCGTGGAAGAACTTACGACCGGAAAGATTGCGATGTTTTCGTAAGCCACCGGATCCAATAGACGCCAATTTCCTTCCGGGTTCCCCGGCGCCGGATTCGGTGCCGCCCCAATAAGCGCCAATCCACCCAACGCGCTCACCCCAAACAAACTCCCTAAAATGCTACCCAGCATAGATCGATGCATAAACCCTCCTTCGCGCGCCCCTTCCAGGACGCACCTCGGGCTTAGAACGACTATCCTTGATTTTCTTGCAGATTAAATTGCAGGGAAGGCTTGCAGAATCCAGGCCTCGCGAGAAGTTGCTCCGCCGCGTGCCCGCTTCAGTTCAAGAGGGTGGTTTCGTTTGACTGTCTTTCCAACGCCCGCTTCCAGGCGCTGCACGTACCGCTCAGATCCTCATCCACATGGTACCGCCGGATAGCAAGTGCCGCCAGATGCGTCGCTCGCTGGATCAGCTTCAATTCAAATGCCGTAGGTGTCCGCGGAATGCAGCAGTACATCTCGAAAGACCCCAATACGTCTCCGTCCCGCAAGGGAATGTCCGCGGACCAATAAAGATGAACTCCAAACTGTAGAGCTCCCTTCGCGATAGTCTTGAAATCACGCTCTGTGTCATTTGGCAGCAACATGACCGAAACGATGTTTCCTATCTGCAGATCGATGGCTGTGCACAAGTTATTGAGAACAGCGGCAAGCGGCGCGCCCACCGAGATCATATCCAGAATGTTCTTTTCTCCTAGCAAATACGCATTCTTATTGTTGGTGCCACGCCTCTGCGACCGTAATCGTCTGCTGACCCATTTGCTTCGGCGTCCGCCTTCTCTCATAGCTGCTTCTCCTAATCCTGCCTGTCAAATCCGCTCAGCAGGTCTCACAACTTGCTGTTTGCCTGCTTCGCAGACTTGCCCACTTCGCGTTGCTCGGCTTTCATCGACACTCGCCGCGTGGGGCCAACCGGTTCGAAACTTATTCGTTTGCCCTTTATCTCATACAATGCGGCGTCCGCCGAATACAGCAGCGGTCCTACGGATTCTGCATCCCCGGGATAGGCCGCCACTCCCACGCTCACCGAAAGCGCTGGCTCTTCCACATCCTTGGCGAGAAGCTCGCAGATTCGCTCGCCCACCAGCGCCGCATCGACCGCTCCCGTTTCCGGCAGCACCAGAGCAAATTCATCTCCGCCTTGTCTTGCAGCGGTGTCGATTGACCGGCAGCAGCTTCGCAATGCGTTCGCAAGACGGCAAAGCGCACGGTCTCCTACCAGGTGGCCGTACTTGTCATTGATATTTTTGAACTGGTCCACATCGAGCAGCATCAGCGCGAATTCGCGCCCTGTGCGTTTTGAGCGGCTGATTTCCGTGTGCAGCACTTCGAAAAGACGCCTGTGATTGGCCAATCCGGTCAGCGAATCGCTCTCGGCCTGCTCTCTAAGTCGCACTTCCCGCGCCTGCTGTTCTGTTACGTCTCCCACAATTATCTCGTAGCCGTCGAACGCTCTGTTTCCTGTGTAAACCGCGCGTCCGCTCATTCGCACCTTCACCGTCGCGCCGTCTTTCCGCAGGCACTCCATCTCGAACCCTTCGATCTCCGCGCCCACTTTCAGGCACTCACTCCAGCGTTCGCGCACTTCATCATCTCGAATCACGTTCCCCGCAAAATCTTTTTTCAGGAATTCCTCTCTGGACGAATACCCCAGCATGCTCAGAAAAGCTGCATTGGCATAACCGAATTTCCCCTTGGCATCCACGCGGCAGATTCCGTAAGTAGGGTTTTCAACCAGTGCGCGATAGCGCGCCTCCGCACTTGCGCTGGTTTTTTCCGCCTGCGCCAGCTCTTCACGCAGCTTCTTTTCTTCGAGCGCTCGTCGAGCTGCCATTGGCAAGTGCTCCATGTGTTCGGGTTCGATAAAATCGTAAGCGCCATTTGCTACTAATGCCGCCCTGGACTCTCTTCGCAAACTGGTTGTCACGAAGACTAAAGGTACGCTCCGCACCATTTGGCGAAGCGCCTCCAATGCTTCGGATCCGCTCCAGTTGGGGCTTGGATATTCCGCGACAATCAGGTCAAACGGCTCTTTGCGCAGTTGTTCGACGCATTGCCCCAGGGTCAAGACGATATCCGCGTGAACCGCGAATTCCGCTCTCTTCAGTTCCTGCAAACAAGAATCGATCTCATCAGCATCGCGATGAACAAACAGAACACGCAGGGACTGCCACCTATTTGCAGCTGCACGCCGGTTGGCACCGTCGTGATCATTTAGCCTGGGTTGGCTTCCGGACAGGGGAAACATAAACAATACCCTTCGAACCCTACTTGAGCCGCCCCGCGGGAGGGGACATCGGCATAAGCGATCGGCACACCCAAACCTTAGTAGGAATTAATCTCCGAGTCTGTCCTTTTTTAGACAGTACCTCCTCCGCTCACTTTGCTAAATTTCGAAACGTCTTCAACGGTTCACGCACAAGTTCCTATACGGCCCAGATATCGGTGCGACCGCAATGTCAGCAATGAGGGCCACCATGTCCACGAATTGCCCTGTATGCCAAAGTCACCGAATCCATCGCTCAAAGCGTCGTGGAATTCTCGAATCCAATTTTCTTGCAGTCCTCTTCGTCCGTCCATTCCGTTGTTTGAAGTGCGATCATCGCTTTTTCCGCTGGTCTCTCAACGCTAACCCCAGCCCGGTGCGGACCCAGGCTCTACCCCCTTCATAGCGTGGCTTACGCTATTGAAGCCAGAACAGATCACTTAGCGCCATCGAATCAATCGCACCAAATAGCCACTGTTCACTTTTGCACAGTCCGGCGGCGAAGTCCTTGGTATTGTGGGTTTGTACTCTAAGCAGCTTCGAAGAGGCTGCATCTCCTAGCCCCCCATGAAGAAAAAAAGCTCCAACGCCGGGAATCCCCGTCCCTTCGACCCACAGGCTTTTCTCGATACCGCTGGCGTATCAAGAAAAGTCGCTGAATTTAAGCGCGGTGAATCCATCTTTAGCCAGGGAGACGGTGCGAACACCGTCATGTACATTCAGAGGGGCGGCGTAAAGCTTTCCGTCGTAAATGGCTCGGGCAAAGAAGCCGTTGTCGCGATGTTCGGTCCGACAGACTTTTTTGGAGAAGGCTGCATGGCAGGCCAAACTCTGCGCATGGCCACGGCGACCGCCATTGCTCCCACGACCCTTCTAGTCGTCAACAAAAACGAAATGCTCCGTGTGCTCCATGAAGAGCATGAGTTATCTGACCGTTTTATCGGGTATATGCTCGCCCACAACATCCGCGTGGAAGAAGACTTGGTCGATCAACTCTTCAATTCTAGCGAGAAGCGTCTGGCCCGAACTCTCCTCCTGCTCGCCCGCTATGGGGAACAAGATCGGCCAGACCGGAGCCTCCCCCAAGTCTCACAGGAAACCCTGGCCGAAATGATCGGCACCACGCGTTCCCGCGTCAATTTCTTCATGAATAAATTCAGAAAACTCGGCTTCATCGAATACAACGGCAAAATCAAGGTCAACAAATCTCTGCTGACTGTTGTCCTCCACGAATAGGCCAAACGCCATGCGAACTGTCGGCCCTCCTTGCCCTTGACCTGCCCTTTTTCCTTTCTTCTCTCTCGTACCTCAGCGAACTCTGCGTCCTCTGTGTAAAAAAACCGCTCTGCACTGACTCCCAAACGCACCGTTCCGCGAGACATTTTCAAGCAACACCTGCGAAATTACCCGGGCACACCCTTCCCAAGAAGCTCCCTATCGCACCCGATCTGTCTTAGAACTGACTATGGTTTGGGCGGACTCAACTCATACTCATGAGGCGGTTCCGCGCCGAGCAAATAGCGCACGAAGTAATCCCACCGTCGCCGCGTCATATAAAGCGTCGCGCTCCCGTACCCGTGATGTTGGTTTGGCAAAAGCAAAAGATCAAAGTCCTTGTTGGCCTTGATGAGTTCGTCCACCACCAGCAGCGTGTTGTATGGCGGCACATTGTCATCCAGCGTCCCGTGTGCGAGCAGAAGATGTCCCTTCAGGTTTTTGGCCAAGTGTTGATTAGCCTGGTCATCGTAATTGGTCGTGCCATCCGCATTCTTAACCAGCAGTCCTTGATACCTTTCTCCCCAATCATCCTCATATTCACGATTGTCATGGTTCCCGGATTCTGAAATGCCCACTTTGAAAAAATCAGGATAGCGAAACATGGCGTCGGCAGTAGCGTATCCTCCGCCCGAATGGCCGAAAATCCCCGCGCGCGCGACATCGATCCACGGATATTTCTGCGCCAACTCCTTCATCCCCGCAATCTGGTCTGGCAAAGTGTTATCACCCATATTCCCATAATAGAAGTCATGGAATTTCTTCGATCGCAAGGGATTGCCCATGCCCTCGATTTCCACTACTACGAAACCGAGTTCGGCGAGAGACTGCGCATCGCCGCGCCCAGGCGCGAAACCCCAATAACCCACGCTGCCGCCCTGCGGGCCCGGGTAAATCCGATTCACGATCGGATATTTTTTTGCCGAATCGAGGTTTGTCGGTTTGTACATCAACCCATAAAGGTCGGTGACTCCGTCGCGCGCTTTCACGGTGACAGGAACCGGCGGTTGCCATCCCGCCGCAAGAAGCTTCGAGATATCTGTCTTCGCGACCGTCGAGATTAATTTCCCCGCATCGTCGCGCACCACGGCCATGGCGGGCACGTCAGGCTTGGAGTAGCTGTCGAAAAAATACCGTCCCGAAGTCGAAAAACTGATTTCGTGGTTTCCGCTTTCTGGCGTCAATGAAGCGAGATTCTTGCCGTCGAATCCGATGCGGTAGAGATGGGCGAAGTAAGGGTTCTCGCCTTTCTCACGCCCCAAGCCGATAAAATAAAGCGTGCGATTTCTTTCATCCACGCGCAGCAACTGCGTGACCACCCAATCGCCGGAAGTGATCTGGTTTTTCAGCTTGCCCGTCGCGAGATCGTAAAGATACAAGTGGCCCCAATTATCGCGCTCAGAAAACCAAATGATCTCGTTGGAACCAGGCAGGTAGCGCCAGTTCACTCGGCCCCAGCCTGATTCGTACTGGGTAGCAGCCGTTTCTTCCAGAACGTCGCGCACAGTACCAGTCGTCGCATCGGCCACACGCAACTGCTCATGTTTATGGTCGCGCGAGGTCGAAACGAACGCTAGGTGCGCGCCGTCTGCGCTCCACTCCACGTCATCCCAGTCGCTGCCTCGGCATTCCACGTCGTCGCAAAGTGTCGTCCGGTGCTGATCGGGCGGAAGCTGCAAACGAATCACTTTGTGCGTATCCAGATCAATCACCACGCGCTGAATGGTAGTGACAACGTCGTCGCCCGGCAGCGGATACTTCCACGCCTGAAGCACCGGATGCCCAACTTTCGTTTCGACAAGATACATCTCGCCGACACCGCGTTGGTCCTGCTGAAATGTCGCGATTTTCTTGGAATCGGGCGACCACAAAAGAATAGGCCGGTCGCTGTGAATCCATCCGGCGTTATCGGTCGCGTAGCCGAAGTCCTTCACCCCGTCGGTTGTGAGCTGCGTTTCTTTGTTGCTGGCCACGTCACGTAGCCAGAGATTGAAATCGCGAATAAATGCCGCGCTCTTGCCGTCCGGCGAAATCTCCTCTTCAGGACGTTCCGCCGCAGGCTTGGCGGTCTTGGGTTCGGCGGTACACTTGCTTCCTTGCAAGTCACATGTCCACTGCTGGCCCTTCACCAGAAACGAAATCGATTTGCCGTCCGCGGAAAACTCAAACGCCATAAACGGTAGGTGCGCCGCGTTGTAGGAAGCTCCGGCTGCCGCAGAAAGGGCAGCAGCAACTTTGGCGTGATCAAACGCCGGCTGCCGCGTGCCATGAGCAGCGTCAAAGAGTACGAATTCGCTCCCGTCGGGCCCCGTGTCGCGAAACAAATAGCGATCATCGGGCAGCCATTTGCCGTGCACATCATGAAAAACGAGCGGCCGCACGTTATAAATCATGAATTTTTCAGCGTGCTTGTAATCCTCAGCGGTGAGAACCCGCCGCCCCCCGGAATCGGCTTGTTGCGCGGCCAACGGAATCAGAACGCAACCTACTAATGCCGTCAGGAAAGCAAATCGAAACAAGAGAAAATTCGTAGTCACTCGCAATCGCATTCGATCCCTCGTTGATCTCGGTCCATAACCGCAACTCCACCGACAGCTTGGACGCGGTAGCATCTCCTTTGCATGTGGCCGAAGTCAAGCAATGCGCCCGTAGTAGCACAGGCGTACTCCTGCCTGTGCGCTTTCGCGGTCCTCAGCAAATGCTCTGCAAGCGACGCAAAGCCAAGATCGACAGAGCCGTAGCCAAACCAAATCCTATTCGTCCAGATTTTTAGAAAGGGGTATGCAACGAAATGGAGCCAGCAGAAGCAGCCAAAAGATAATTCTCAAAACCACACAAACTACCGATCAGTCCCGCCCAAATTAGTGCGAGGCTTGCTCCTACCGCTCTTAGAAGCCTCGCTCTCCTGTTTTTCGTACTCGGCGATTTCTTCGTCGCTATAAGAATAGGAGTCTCGTGAAGCAAACATCGAGTTGGACCGTCCCGCCTGCTTCTTTTTCTTCCGGATTGCACCAAACTCATGCCGCACCTGGCGTATCGGTCCTTCAATAGCCTTCACTTCCACAAGCAGATCGCTGACTTTCTCGAGAAAATCGTGCAGATGGAAAGGCCGCACGACGTACTGAGCGCGGGCCAATTCGAGCGCCGCAACGTACTGGCTGCCGGTCATTTCCGGCACCAGATAAAGGGCACGGATGCGCCCTCCCTCTTCATAGGAGACGCCGGCCAATTCGCGAAGTGTGATGAAAATCGGGGTGTCAGTGCCGGCCAAAGCAATGTTGGCGATGACCAAAGACCATTCGCCGGACTTAAGCTCAGTAAGCAGCTGCTTAGGGTCCTGAACCAAGCGGACCCGCCAGCCTTCCGAATCCAGGATTTGACGCAGCGCACCCTGGTTGTTGTCGTCGTCATCCAGGATAAGAATGCCGACCTGCTGCGGCTGCACGGGAGTAGGCGTCGCCATCAAATAAGTATAGCGCTGGGCCTAATCACCCCAGCCAGACAAGCAAGGGCCTGCCGCGTATCGGCCAATGCCGGACCAAATCAGTCCTAAAGGTGCGGCGGAGCTTCCGGAACCGGAGAAGTCGGCGTTTGACCCTTTTTCGATGTTGCCCGCGAAAGGGCTAGATGAACTCGAGCGGGATTGGCGATATCGGGGATGGTAGCCGCTTTGACGAGAACGAATAGGAGCTTTCCGTGCCCCGTGATGCTCGCAGAAACCACAAACGGAATCTTGCTAGTGGCTTTTGAAGGGTCAAACTTCAATGCAAAGGATATGGGGGCAGCTCTCCCGCCAATCGAGATTCTTTCCTCGGCAACAACGGCAGCCGGATCGTCAGAGTCATGGCTAGTATCTCTAAGTTGCACAATCAGAACAGCATCCGCAGGCAAGGGGGGAGCCGTCCCAAAGGTTGCCGTTCCATTGATTGATCCGGCGGTGGGCGCGGCTGGGGGGTACGAGCTTTGCAAGTGGCACTGTTCGGCCAGCATCTTTGGATGCGAGGCGTCCGCATTATCTACGAGGAAGCCATCTTCGCCAGTGCTCGACCAGACCACCATGCCCGCTGCGTATTTAGAGTCGGAGGCTGAGCCGGAGTCGGTTTCAACCTGCTTCATATTGTAGATGTGCCCGTTCAGCGTCAGCCGCGCCGCCTTGGTTTCCAGCAGAATCACAATTCTTGCGCCGCCGGCGCAGAGGTACTCGCGCCGCGGCAAAGCAAAGCGAAGCGAAGAGCGAGATGAGGAATGAGGCAGCGGAGCAGGAGTTTGCTGCGCGGGTTGTGGGGCCGCCGCCGCCGGTGCTTGATCCGGTGAAGATTGCTGTCCCCTTATGGAAGGATGCGGCAAGTTGAGTGACACCGAGGCTGCGATGGCGAGGAAAACAGCCGTCGCGCGGATTGCAGGCATGAACATACTGACCATCCTAGCCCAGAAACTTGGCAGCGAGACTCTTATTGACCAATCACAAGGTCATATCCGTCTAGCACCTTAAGCTGGCTGGTGCCGTCCCAGAACATCTTGTAAATCCCCAACGGCTTTGCCGATGACTCGCGGCCAGTGAAATAGATCTGTAAGCCGTCGCGAGACCACTCAGCGAAAGAACTCGTCAAGTTTGCCGGACTCAAAAGGACGCGGCGCTTGGATTTAATCTCATAGAGGAAAACCGCCTGCCCTGCCGGCGTCCCGGTAATTTTAGCGGCGTCTTTATTCGTAGCCTGGGCATTCTTCAAGTAGGCCGCTGCAGCTGCTGGCACTAATTCAGCTGAAACCAGTAGCAAGTCGGGATTAAGGGGATGAATGCGCACGGTATTCGCGCTGGACAGTCCGAATTGATCCTTGCCGTACAGGTCAGCGCTGGCAAGAGTTTGCTTCACAGTTCCATCATCCCCAATCCAAGAGAGAGTTTGCAGGTCGCCGGCTACCAGCGTTTGCACATCTGCCCAGCCCTGGAAATTAATGGCTTCGCCTTGATACACGAGAGCCGCTTTTTCAGGCGCATCCGCTGGCATGGTCCAAACCTGCCACTTGGAACCATCAAATTTCAGGAATGCGACGCGCGTATCTTCAGGCGACCAAAACGCTTGCTGCAGGGGACCCCTGAGCAACTCGGTAGACTTGCCCGTAGCCCAGTCATAAACGGAAATCGTCCGCTCGGCCGCTTTTTCTGCGCCCTTTTCCTCGGTTGTGTAAAGCAGGCGCTTCCCATCATGCGACAGAGCCAGCTGGTCGCCGCCCTTTCCTGGGACGGCGCGGGCGACGCTGCCGCGTTTGACGATCAGCTTACCTGCACCATTGATGTAAGCCACCGCAACGGGCGCCTTAAAGTGGGTGATCGTCGGAGGCGCAGGCTTGTCTTTGGTGTCGTCATCGTCGTCGGTAGGCTGATTGTTGATCTTAGGGAAGAGCTCTGTGGCAACCCGGGCACAGCCTTGCATTCCACCGATCTGGGCGTGCTCCACCGATGCAGTGAAGGCGAATTTCGTGGTTGAAGCCGGATCAGTGCAAGCTTCCCGGGTTATATGGACGGAAACCGCGGCGCCCGTCTGAGAGTCCTTGGCGTGGTAAGTCCATGAGTCTGTAACGCCTTCGCGAGCCACGTCGGTGGGTTCCAGCGGGATCGGGGGATAACCATTCCGATCAAGACGCTCCGGTCCTCGTAGGCCAATGCGAAGACTCCAGGATTGGTCGTTGCCTTGAACCAAAAGCAGGATGGGGTAGTGAGTTGATTGAGGGGCGGCTGGTCCGGCTGCGGATTTCTTGGCTTGAGTTGCTGCAGCAGGAGGCGGAGCCGACGCCTTCGGGGGAGGTTGTTGCGTTGGAGGCTGCTGTAGCGATTGGGGTTGCTGCGCTTGAGCAGAACACAAATAGGCCGAGAAAACCACGGCGGACGCACCTAGAAGCAACCGTGCTAGTGGGGACTGTTGCACGCGGATCCTCCCGAACAAGCAGGATACCCTCTGGCATTGAAGCGCACAATGCGCACGAATGTTCGGAAACAGCAGAGCGAACCAAGAGGTTAAGCCAGGAATTTAAGACGAATAAAAAGCGAAAACTGCTTGACAATGGCGAACGAAAAGCGAAATACTTGGCCGTGCTTCGAGGTGGGCTATGTCTCCAGTTCTTTCCTCCACGGCTCGGACTTTTGGTATCCGACGCCGCCGCGCAAGACAATCCACAGCGACTCTCTTTCCTGTTAGCCCCTATGCGACAAGCCCAACACCAAAGGCCGGTGATTCGCCAGGTAGCAGCCACAATGTCCAGGACAATGTCAGCGACAAAGTGGGAGCTGCAGCGAGCCCCGGCTTAGGCGGCAGCACTTCGGGTTACACCACGGCGGATTGCCCCCCGCCGACCTCGCAAGAGGCGGTCCCGCATGGCTTAGAAAGCCGCGCCGGTCACCGGACCCAGGACGCAGCCGTACCGCTGGTGGGCATTGCCCGCCTCGCAGCATGCTCTCCGCCCGCGGAGAGCCACCGCAAATCCGCCGAGCGACCGGAGTATTTCCTGCTTCCGGTGAAGTCCATCTTGAACCGCTGCGACTCGGCGCGCGTCCCGTTCGACTGGACGATCAATCCATATCGAGGTTGCGAATTCGGCTGCCTCTACTGCTACGCCCGCTACACGCACGAGTACATGGAACTGGACGGCGGCGAATTCGAGCGCAAGATTTTTGTGAAAAAAGATGCCGCCCCATTGCTGGCCTACGACGTCGCCCACAAATACTCGTATGAGTCCGAAAGCTCGGGCGGCGAAAAGCCCGAACACATTGCGATCGGCACCGCGACCGATCCTTATCAACCGGCAGAACGCGAATATGGAGTGACCCGCGCCTGCCTCAAAGAGTTGTCGAAGCGCGAAGGCCTAAGCATTTCCGTAATCACCAAATCGAACCAGATCGTGCGCGATATCGATATATTTAAGAAGATTGCCGAACGCTCCGAGCTTTCCCTCAACATTACCATCACAACGCTGCGCGCAAGATTGGCGCGATTGCTCGAACCTCGCGCCCCACGCCCAGATTTGCGAATTGCCGCCGTGAAGCAATTGCGAGAAGCCGGCCTTCGAGTAGGAGTCTCCGCCTCACCTCTAATCCCCGGCATCACCGATCGCGAAGGCGAACTCGAAGCAGTAGCCGAAGCCGCCCACAAAGCCGGCGCCCAATGGTTTTTCTCCGGCGTCCTCTTTCTAATGCCATCCTCCGCCAAACAATTCCTGCCATTCATACGGGAAAAATTCCCTCGCCTCATAAAACAATACGAGGAGTGGTACACAAAAGAAGCCTACGCCCCCGAGAAGTACCGAAAGCAAATCGCCGACCGCGTAGCACGCCTAAAACAAAAGTACGGCTTCGAGTCGCGCCTGGCCCGCGACACTCAACGCACAACGCCATGCGCGCAAATGAAACTAGGCTGGGGCGCCACAACCGCCACCGCGGACTTGCAAGGCATGCGCTCCTGCGCCGCAGGGTAGGGAATCGAACAAACTCTAGGAATTCCCCGCTCTCTCAATGAGAGCCCGCAGCACGGTTTCCAGGCTGACACTTCCTTTGCGCGAGCCAGCTTCGCCATTCTCGAATTCAATCCAACCTTCGTTGAAGCCGTCGAGCATTCGCGCTCGTGGCTCGGGGTACTTCATGCCCTGCGATTTGAAGAGCGGCTCCCAAGTTTCGCGGGGAACCACTTCCATTCGGACCGGCCGGCCAAGCAGACGGGCGAAAGTAGCTGCGATCTCGTTTGGAGTTACGCGATGTGGACCTTCCAGCTCGGCGACGCGATGATCCGTCCACGTTTCGCGGAGCAGTTCGGCGGCGACGCGCCCGATGTCCGCAGTCGCAACCATGGGAAAGGGTTTGTCGAGTGGCTGGAGAAAGCTCGGAACCACGCCGCTGCTGGTTGCTGGAGCGACGTCCCAGGCCGCGTTCTCCATGAACCATCCGGGCCGCAGAAACGTAATGGGTACGGGCGACGTTCGCAGCTCTTGCTCGATGAGCGTGTGTTGCGAAAGCAGGTTCGATTGGATTGCCTGCGCTCCGATGGTCGACAAGTAGACGACTCGATCTGGACGCGCCGCGTCCAACGCCACGCGCAGTGCCGCAGCTATGGCACGAGCCTCGGGGAATTCCGGCAAGGGATCAAAGCTCGGCGGAACGAGCACAAAAACTCCTTCCGCCCCTTTGAATGCCTCGGCGAGTGCAGCCGCGTCATTTATATCCGCTGTCGCAAGCTTACAGCCGCACTGCGTCCAAACTTTGCCCCTGCTAGCGTCGCGCACAACCGCACGGACGGGCAGTTTAGCCCCCAATAGGTTGCGCGCTACTTCACCACCTACGTTCCCGGTAACGCCCATTACTGCAAACATTTTCCGCTCTCCTCTTTAGGGCATCAAAGGCGCTGCTGTTTGGATCGCAAAGCGCAAAAGAGTTCGATGATTTTCCCTAGTTACTCGGGTGTACTGTACTTCGGCTCTCGGAGCCTCTAGACAAATACTGTTTGCCAGTGGTGTTTTCTATTTCGGTTCACAGCGATTGCGTCGAACTTCCTCAGCCTCAATGACGCTCGGCTAGCTACGGCGCCGGTGGCAGGTGAGCTTCGAAGTAGCCGAGAATGTTTGTATAAACGTCCATGCTCGTACCCTGGCCCTCAAAGATGCCATGGGTGCGGCCAGGGTAGACGCGCATATCGAATTGTTTGCCGAGCGAGATCAATCTGTTGACCAGCAGCTCGAAACCCTGGAAATGCACATTGTCGTCGCCGGAGCCGTGCATCACCAATAAGTCGCCGTGCAGGCCACCCGCAAAATTAATGGCCGAGCTCTGTTCGTAGGCCTTCGGACTATCCTGCGGCAATCCCATATAGCGCTCCTGATAGATACTGTCGTAAAGCCGCTGGTCGGGCACAGGCGCGACAGAAACTCCAACGCTGTAAACTTCTGGATAGCGAAACATCAGATTGAGCGTCTCCGTACCGCCGCCACTCCAACCCCACACTCCGACGCGCTTCGCATCGATATACGTATGAGTTTTCTCAAGCGATTGAAGAGCGGCCGCTTGCTGCTGAGACGAAAGCGGCCCAACATTTCCGTAGACGACCTTGCGCCACTCGCGCCCACGCGGAGCGGGTGTCCCCTGATTGTCAAAGCTCGCCACAAGATACCCGGCGCTAGTAAGTGCGCGGTCGAACATGGACGGCCAGCGATCCGCAGTGGTTTGTCCGGCGGGTTCGGAATAGACATTCACAATGAGCGCATATTTCTTCGCAGGATCGAAATTAGGCGGCTTCATCAACCACGCGTCGACCGTCAGTCCGTTACCCGCGTCCACTCTCACAAATTCCGCTGGCCCGCTCGATAGCGGTTTTACACGCTCGGCAAGCACGGAATTGTCTGCGGTGTTTCGCATAACGCGATGATCGGGCAAGTGCACCACTTCAGACATAAGCGGTTCATTAAAGGATGAGAAGTTGTGGAAGGCCCATTCGCCATTCGGCGAAATAGTGTACGAGTGCGTCCCGGGCGTATTCGGTGGTGTGACGCGCTCAGGCGTAGCCGAGCCGTCCAGCCGCGAGCGATACAGATACCGCTGCGTGGGATTGTCCGGCGATGCGTTAAAATAAACCCACTTTTCATCCGGGCTGACACGGTCGACGTTTACCACGTCGAACTCGCCGCGCGTAACAAGCTCGGCTTTGCCGGATTCGCGCGCCACACGATACAAATGTCGCCAGCCATCGCGTTCGCTCAGCACCAGGAATTCGCGGCCCTTGTTGACCCACAAAACCGACGCATTCACATCCACCCAGGCGCGGTCTTCGTCAACGAACACGGTTCGCGCTACGCCCGAACTCGCATCCGCGAGCAGAAACTCATTCTTATTCTGCAATCGGTTCATGTGTTGCAGGAGCACATGGCCGGAGTCAGCCCAGCCTATCTGCGGAATATAGAAATTGTTCGCATCTCCAGCGGTCTGCATCCAAACAACTTCCCCTCCAGCCGCGCTCGCGACACCCACGCGGACCGTCGAGTTGTGCGTACCCGCAAGTGGATACGGATATTGCAGCGTCTGCGGATACGGACCTGTGCCGGGATAAGGAATTCCAGTGACGATCTCGCCGCGCGGCGCGCCAAGATCGTAGATCAACGTATAGTTCCCCACGCCAGTCGTATTAAATTGCCAGAAAGCAATGGCGCGGCTATCGGGACTCCATTCGAACCCATCGCGGATATCAAACTCTTCTTCGTTCACCCAGTCGGAAGTGCCGTTAATGACGGTGTCTGATCCGTCGTGCGTCAATTGTGTGATTTTTCCACTGGCCAACTCTTCGACGTAAACATTGTTGCCGCGAACGTAGCCAACTTTGCTGTTATCGGGTGAAAACTTGGCAAACATCAAGCTCGATGCAGGAGCATCGCCGCCAAGTTTGCGCAGCGAACCGCTCTTCAAATTAAGAGCCCAATAATCGCCCCGCGTGTTCTGCCGCCAAACGGTATGCGAATTCGTGAACACCAGAACCTGCTGTCCGTCGGAGGACATTGTGTAATCCTCGAGAGGCAGCGGCGCTTTCTCGCCAGCCGGAATCAGACGGTTTGCCGCAACTAGAATCTCTCGAGCTCCAGTCGACGTTTGATAACGCACAATGTCGCTGCCGCCACCCGAGGCCGCAGCTTCTATCGCCAGATAGAAATCCCCGTTCCCCAGCCATTCTCCTCCATGAAAAGTCTTCACGTGGAATTCCGGATTAAACATGGTACGGGCGACGAGTTTAGCGGCGGACTCCCGCTCATCCCCGCGAGCTCGAACCGGCGCCGCAAATGCTGCCGCAATGCCAAGTGCCGCCAACGCAGCTGCCGAGAAAAACGCACTCGTCCTAATTGCTCGTCTCGATGTACCTCTTCCCAGCTTTCCGTTTGACATTTGCAACCTCCGTGAACCAATTGCGGAAGAAAACACTATCAGATTCCAGCGCCGTCGCGTCTCCGAGCGGAGCCGCATTACGGCACGATGATTCGGGATTCTTCGCGCTTGAGTTCCGGCGCAGCAGGGAACTGCCCGCGAAGGAATTCAATGTAGCGCCGGGCGCGCGGACGGCCGTTGGTTCGCAGCAGTCCCATCCGATAGAGGAAAACGAGCAGAGTAAAAACTTCGGAGTCCTTTGCCGGCGGCGCATCGGCGCGTTCTGCGTTGTGCTGCTTGGATTCATTCAGAAATGCCGAGAGTGCAGCGTAAAGCTCGCGCGGCAGCGTGGCATCCGGAGGCTTCTCGTAAAGAATTCCCGAGCCCAGCGTTTTGTAGGTTTCGGCGAGAGCGCGCAGCGCGTCAAGAACATCCGGATCGGTCGTAGCGGGATGCGCGGCGGAAAATTTAGCCGCAGTAAACGCCAGCCCGGAAAGAACATTTTGGTGAGTGTAGATCACGTCTTGCGGGACTTTAACGTCGAGGAGTGGTGTGTTCTCCGGCAGCGAACGCTGATGCTGATCCTCGTACCGATGCGCCGCGACTAGGTAGGCGCAGTCCGGCGGGCAGTCGATGGAAACTTCCCGCTCCTTACCGCAGCAAACGGCGCAGATTTTCTCGCCCTTCGCTGGACAGAATCTTTCCGCTTTGCGTTTTTCACAGATTGGACAGGACACAGCGGCCCCCAGTGATACAATGGGAAACCAGCAGAGTACTCTGCCAACGGTGAAAAGACAAAATCGCTAGAAAACAAAACTTTTGCGCACCATGGTTTGATCGCCGGAGTGTATCGGCATGGAATCAGCCGGCCGCGGAGGAAAATTCGCTCCCGGAATGGTTGGAAGCCCGCTGGAGCGGTCTACCAACACGATAGTGACGGGCCCCGCAGCTTGTACCCGGAGTTGCACATCAATTCCCTCAGCCGGCGGATTGGCGTAATCGAATCCCCAGTGGCCGGTTTGGTGCCAACGCGCGTCGGACGGCCTGCCAATATCGTGTCCATTGACGCTCGCGCTCAAAACTTCTGCTTGTGCGACGCCGACGTGAAATGTGCGCGCGCGCCGCGGCGTGGTGATGCGGAGATGCAGCGTGCGAGTCACGCCGTCGCTCGAGTTTTCAATCAGGTCCGCTTGTGGGGGCGCTACTGCGATGGAAGGCGCTTCGTGCTGAAGAAAATCGATGGGATACCAATCGGGAACAAAACCAGCAAGCTTTCCGCGAGAGGGAGAATTGCCAAGATATTGAGCGGTCCACGAGTCCACGCGGTTCGTGGAGCTTGTCCAAAGAGCTTTGCCTGTATCGGCGTCGAGAGCATAGGCGAACAAGCTCGGTTTCGGATGAGTCGAAGAATAACGCGTTGTTCTTGCTGCGATGATACACAGAACGAGCGCGATGCTAAACGCGAGAACTGCAAGAAGTTTACCGGCAGATTCGAGGACTGGATCGAGATAAGGGAACAGGAAGAAGAAGAACACGCCGAGAGTTAAGCTTAGGAGCTGAGCGCCTATAGAAGTAAAGCCAAGAGCAGTGTAAAAGCCTTGCAGAAGCGGTACAAAGAAAATCACGGCGGGCATACTCAACACGCAGAGAAGCAAAATAGCTAGAAGCAAAAGACGGCCCGGGCGAAAAGCTGCCGTAATGAACGCAACGAGACCGGCCAGCAGCGGCCAGACGAAAAGATAGCTCCCGCCTGGAAGCCATTTCGTCGTCACGAGGATGAGGACAAAAATCAAGAGCCCGCCGCCAAGAAAAAACGCGGGCGGCTTAATCCTCTTGCGAAACAGCAAGTAAACCAAAATCAGAACGGCAGCCAGCAAAGCGTATAGACTGAATGCATACAGCGCACTTTGTTCGAGTCCGCCCTCCTGAAGCGCATGGAGGTGAAGCCAGTGCACGCCGAGGACAAATCCTAGTCCGACCATCAACAACACAAGAAGAATGACAAAGTGCACGAAGAATCCGGCCAATATGGATAGCAGACTCGTTTGCCAGGCGCCTTTCGCATAAAAGATTGCGCCGAAGAGCAGGACGCCGGAAAGAAGTGCGAGAGGCCAAAGAAAACGGCTCGAATAATGCACAAAGAAATTTCCGGGTAATGAAAAATACACCGAGTCGCGGTCCTGAAGCTGACTGAGGTCCGTGTTGCCAAGGTTGCGAGCGAGAGACAACGCATTTTCCCCGTGCTGCTGCAAGCTGCCGCGATCGAGCATTTGCGGATTGTCGAGTGGCGTGTGATAAGCCTCCCAGTGACCAATAAATGCAAAGTTCAGGCCAGCCGCGCCGGACTTCTTGAACACGGTCATGTCCGTGTCGTTCGGCATGTGCTTATAAATCTCATAAGTCAGCGAAGAACCCGAAGGATGCGGCGCAGCCTGCGCGAAGAGTTCCACGAGCCGGCCGTTGCCTGCGCTCGTTTCAAACATTTGCGATTCGCCGGTGTTTCCACGTGCTTCGAAGTTGACCACGACGCGCACATCTTTAGCCGCTGGATTTTCCGCAACGAACGCGGAAGCGCCGAGCAGCCCGTCTTCTTCGCCGTCAGTGATCACAAAAAGAATGTCATTGCGCAATGGTGGGCCGGCCCGCAAGGCGCGAAGCGTTTCGAGCAAAGCAGCCACACCCGCACCATCGTCACCCGCCCCAGGACCAGCGGGAACGGAGTCATAGTGCGCGACCAGCGCGACGGCATCCGTCGCACCGTTCGTGCCCTTCAATCGGGCAACGATATTTTCCACAGTTCCCGCGACTTCGTAGCGAGGCGTGACGCCCGTGGCTCGCTGTACTTCGGTAGTGAGCCCGAGTTCCGTGAACTGCTGCACCAGGTAATCGCGCACCCGGTCGTGCTCTGCCGAACCGAGGGGATGAGGCGCGGTCGCGAAGGCATTCAGATAAACGAGGGCTCGATCTGCGGAAAAAACATCTTGCGGTGCAGTAGCGGCTACGGGTCCGGGAACTCCGTCGTGCACCGCACACACGCCCGCAACCAGCAAAATAAACAAAAGTATGACCCAACCAGAAAAGCGATTGTCCACCGAAGATACCCTCTACTCTGGACTGGAGCGGCGATAGTAATTTGTCTCAGCTCTGAAGAGCAAGCCGAGATTCCCGTCTACGCCATGATGACTTTATTCCGGAAGCGCCGCGCAGCCATGACGAGCAAGAACGTGCCCATTGCGAATAGCGCCAGCCCGTCCAGCCATAAATGTTGAAGAGTGGCTCCGCGAAGGATGATGCCGCGAGTGATGTTTATGAAATAGCTGGCAGGAACAAAGTAGCTAAGGACACGAAAGACTAGAGGCATCGTTTCGCGCGGGAAAATGTACCCAGAAAAGAAAATGCTCGGAAGAATAGTGAGAAAAGCCATCTGCATCGCTTCTCCCTGCGAGTTTGCTTTGCTGGAAATCAAAATCCCCAGAGAGAGCGAAACAAATAAATAAGGCAGCGAGAGAAACGCGAGCAGCAGCACGCTTCCGTGAATGGGAACGCGGAAGGCGAAGCGCATGGCTGTTACGATGAGGCACAACTCGAAGAAGCCGATCGCGTAGTAAGGAAGAATTTTCCCCAGAAGTAGTCCGAACGGCCGCACCGGCGTTACGAAAAGTTGTTCGAGTGTGCCGCGTTCTTTTTCGCGAACGATGGCGAACGCAGTAAGAAACGTTGTGACGTTAAGCAGCAGGATAGCCGTCAGCCCCGGAAGGAAAAAATTTGGCGAGCGCGAATCGGGATTGAAAAGAAGCTGGGGACGAATGTCGATGGCAAAAGTAGCGCGATCCGGCAGAACGCGGCGAAGCGATTCATCCAGTCCAATGGAAGTAGCCACCTGAATCGCCGAGCCGGCCACGGAGGAATCCGATCCGTCGATTAGCACCAGCACTTGAGCGCTCATGTTATGCAGCAGCCGGTCCGAATAATCGACTGGGATTTTGATGCCCACACGCGCGTGGCCGCTGATAATCGCGTCATTCATATCGTGATCGCTTTCAACGTAGCGAACGATGTGAAAGGTGTCGGAGTTCTTCAGACGGTCCAAGAACTCGCGGCTTTCGCGGCGCCCGTCGGCGTTAAAAACCACGGTGTTAACCTGGCGAATGTTGGTATCAATGCCGAAGCCGAGAAGCACCATCTGCAGCAGCGGGATGATCAACGAAAAGAAAAGCGTCCCAAAATCGCGCCGGACGTGTAAAACCTCTTTGTAAAACACCGCGCCGAAGCCCCGAAAAGCGTCAAACACGCGATGCCTCCAAAAGCGCTTGCTGTTTGTAGGTCAGCTCGACGAATACGTCCTCGAGGCTCGGTGCGAGCGGTCGAATCTCCGCCACGGCAATGCCGTTCTTTAGAAGCTGCTTTTGAAGATTGTGAAGATCCAGGTGGTCATCCACGAGCGCATGGATCGATTGGCCAAAAATCGTCGCGCTGCGTATGCCGGTCATTTGGCGCGCGAAACGCAGCGCGCGCGTTACTTCCGGCGTCGTAATCTCCACGCGTATCGTTCCCGCTGGCTGAACGTCCGGCAATTCGCGAAGCGAATTGGGTGTGCCATCCGCGATGAGCTTGCCGTAATAAATGTAAGCCACGTGGCTGCAACGCTCCGCTTCGTCCATGTAGTGTGTGGTGACGAAAAAAGTGATGCCATGCCCCGAAAGTTCAAACAGCAAGTCCCAAAGTTGGCGGCGCGCCACAGGATCGATTCCGGCCGTTGGTTCGTCGAGAAAAAGAAGTTTGGGTTCATGAAGCATGGCACAGCCGAGTGCGAGGCGCTGCTTCCATCCGCCGGAAAGCCTCGAGGACAAGCGGTCCATGTATGGCCCAAGCCCGTTGAGCTCCACGATTTCCGCGATGCGTCGTTTCAATCGAGCCGGTTCGAGGCTGTATATCCGGCCATAGAACTGCAGATTCTCCGCGACGGTAAGATCATGATAGAGACTGTAATTCTGCGACATGTAGCCGATGCGCTCGCGCACCGCTTCGGAATCCACGCGAACGTCCAGGCCCTCGACATAAGCTGACCCACTGCTCAGCGGCAGAAGACCAGTAAGCATTTTGATGACGGTGGTTTTGCCGCTGCCGTTGGGGCCGAGAAAGCCGAAAATTTCGCCCTTCTCGACCCGAAAGCTCACGTCATTGACGGCAGTGACTTGGCCGAAGTGCCGCACAAGATGTTCGGCGGAGATGGCAGGTTCGGCGGGATTTTGCAGACCGGTAGCCACGTGTTAATTTCCCACTTTCAATTTCACATCTGCGGCCATGCCTGCAAGAACATGTCCGGCGGGATCGTTAATACGGATTTTCACGCCGAACATCTGATGAACGCGTTCTTCGCGCGTCTGCACGTTCCGCGGAAGAAATTCTGCTTGCTGGTTGATCTGTTCCACCACACCATCAAAAACCGTTTTCGGGAAAGAGTCGACGCGCACTTCCGCTTTTTGCCCCACCTGCACGCGGCCGAGCTCCGTCTCCGGAATATAGATTCGCACGTAAATCTGATCCTGCTCCAGGAGTGTCGCTACAGGCGTGTTCGGAGCGATGATATCTCCCGGGCGCACATCAAGAACTTCGACAATAGCGGCGGATGGCGCGGTCACTTCGCGTTCGCGGAATCGCGCTTCGTCATAGGAGTAAGCCGCTTTTGCAAGATCAACATCCTCGCGGCGATTCCCGCGCTCGAATTTCTCGAGGGTTGCTTGCGTCTCGCGATAGTGCGCCTCCGCCGAGGCGATTTCCTCGGGGCGGTAGCCGCGCTTCAGTACATCGAGTTTGTGCTGGTAGTTCTGTTGCTGCGCCAGCGCCATTTTCCAGTTGGCCTCGGCCGTGTCGCGCTGCTGTTTCGAAACCAGGTCTTTCTCCGCCAGCGCTTGGTAACGCTGAAAATCCAGGCGCGCGCGCACTTCGTCCGCGGTAGCTCGCTCGACGTCGGACTGCGCTGCCGCGATATCTTCTTTTCGGTAGCCATTCTGGCGCAATTCGTAATCGGCCTTCGCCTGCGCGGCAGCCGCACGGGCTTCAGCGATTTCTTCGGGCCGATAGCCACGCTGCGCTTTCTCGGCTGCGGCGCGAGATTGATCGAGCGAAGCCAGCAATTCCTTGTCGTCGAAGGTGATCAGAGTCTGGCCAGGCTGCACGCGATCGCCTTCGCGCACCAAAACCTTGTCGATGCGCCCTCCCACTTTCGACCCCACGCGAATGTTCCGAGCTTCAACTGTGCCCGAGCCTTGCAGCGCGTTATCGCGCCGGAACCATGTGGCGTAAACCGTCGTGCCGCCCAATATGAGCGCTACGAGAATCAGGATGAACACACGCTTACGAGTCATGAATCAATCTCCACAAGTAAATAAAGGAACTCCGGTTAATACGGTCTCCACCCTCGCGGTTTCCGGTTGCGAAACTCCATCGTTTCGCGGAGCCAGGCCGGACCACAGCACGTTGAACGCGGATTCCATGCGCGCGTGCAATGTACCGTCACCATTCAACGACCAGAGCAATAGAGTTCCGAAAATAGTTTGCCGAAAAACATGCGCGATCTCCGAGGCCGGAAGGTCCTTGCGAATTTCGCCTCGCTCCTGGCCGATGCGAACAATTTCCGTATGCAGGGCGTGCACGCGCTTTTGTAAATTGAGCATTGCCGCACGGACGGGAGTGGTCGAGAGATATGCCTGAAGCAAAGTCCGGATTATGCCGGGATGCCGAGTGGGTTCCTGAGTCATACGGACACCCAGCGAACGCAGAAACTTGGGCATGGACTCCCCGGTGTTGCGGGCCTCCTCGACGGCAGACTCCAGTTTCGCGAGTTGCATCTCTCCAAAGGCCAGCAGGATGTGATCCTTGCTGGGAAAGTAGTTAAAAAAGGTGCCTTTGCCGACGTCCGCGGATTCGGTGATATCTTCCACCGTTGTCTCGTTAAAGCCTTTTCTGGCAAAGAGATCCAACGCCGCGCGAAACAAGCGTTCGCGGGTTTCAGCTGTACGGCGTTCGCGGCGGCCATGGGAAGCCCGGGTAGGTGAACGGGGAACAGTTAATGTCGTCGGCTTGGTTTTCTTGACCATTGTTCATAAGTGACCATAAGTCAGAAATCGTGCGATGTCAATATCTCTTTCCCTCTTTTTCCGCCGCAAAAACACAAAGGCCCCGGCGCAATCTCCGGGGCCTTCGCGCTTCCTTACTGATTGTCCAGCCTATTCCTTCAAGGAGTTCGGATCGGACATGTTCTTGGGAGTCTTCAGGTTGAGAGTGCTGACCAATTTTTGGGCCGGCGGCGGCACCGCCACTGCGCCCTTGAAAATAATATCCTCCGCCGTCAACTTTTTTCCGTAAACGCGCTCGTTGGCATCATTGTCAGGACGAACCGTCGAGCCCTCAAGAGAGATGCCGGCAAATAGCCCGCGCGAACGCGAATAGCTGAGTACCTCAGCTCGCAACGTCACATCCGATTCGGCGCTCGCTGTTCGGCCCTTTGGCCCCGCGGCCACCGAAGCGTCCCCACCGAGCTTCACTTTGCTCTTGATCATGGAGTGAGCTCCCCGCGGATTCATCACTAGCAGAACGAAATCGGTGGCTTGTCCGCCGATTTGCAACCCCACGCTGCCGCCTTCCAATGCCATCATCGTCGGTGCGCTCCATGGTCCGGTGAAGTGTTCGCCCGTGCGGCAAGTCATCGCGCCGCGGCCATAGCTGCCTCCGACAACGAAGGCGCCCTTTAAGACCGAGGGATAAATAACGACGCACTCGGCTTTGTCGATGAGATCCTGAGGAATGTCATCGGGGATATCCATAATTTCCTTCATAACGGTGCCGCAATTTTCAAGTCTATCCGCTTCCTTTTTGTCTGCCTGAGAGAGCAGTGGCGGAGCAATCATCGCCAGTGCCATAAGGCAGGAACTAATCCTCTTAATCAAATTTCACCTCGTTGAAATCTATTTGTCCGGATAAGGAATGATAGGTTGTCCGGAGCCTGTACGCAACCGCCAGCTTATCAGGACAGTTTATGTGGGCCTGTTTCATTCGATACATCTGAGTAGATGCGAAGCACGGAACAAATGTTGTGCGGGCTTTCGACTATACTTTCACCTGCGGAGATTAAGGGCAAAGAAGACATGCACTCACGAAGATCGTGCGCATCGCCGGCTGTTGCATTGGCACTGACAGTGGCCCTCTACGTTTTGGCCGCAACTAGCAGCCGCGCGCAGTCCAATCAGACTCTGGAAAAAGCTTGCTGCGCGGCGAAGGACGACGGGAACCGGAAAGAGCTCTCTACCAAGCGGACTGCCGCCGCGGCTCGGTTTGACACGCGTGCCGAGACGCTGCTCGGAGCTTCGCCTTCCAGCAAAGGCGATTGGGGACTCCTGATCGTTGATGCGCAAACGGGAGAAACGCTCTTCACGAAAAACTCTGACGGCTATTTTGTGCCCGCTTCAAACATGAAGCTTTTTACCACAGCGCTGGCGCTGGCCAAGCTGGGGCCGGACTACAAGTTTCACACTACGCTTGAAACACGCGGCACGATTTCACCGGACGGCAAGCTTTCCGGTGACGTGGTGCTTGTCGGTCGCGGTGATCCGAATCTCTCCAACCGCAAATTTCCTTATGAACTAAAGGAAGAGTTTGACGGGCAGCCGGAAAGAGCCCTGGCCGAGCTTGCGGATGCGCTAGTAGCGCGCGGCGTGAAAGAAATTTCCGGCGATGTGATCGGCGACGACAGTTACTTTCCCCGTGAGCGTTACCCGGACGGCTGGGAAATCGACGACATGGTCTGGGAATACGGCGCTGCGATTTCTGCGATCGTTGTAGATGACAACACAGTGGCGGTAACGTTGACGCCGGGCGAGAGACCGGGAGACCCAGTGCAGGCGGTGGTCGCGCCGCTGACTCCGGACTTTGCATTGCAGAACGATGTGACGACATCGATGCCAGGGCTGAAATCGGATTTGACGCTGACGCGCGAACCGGGCGCGAACCTCGTGGCAGTGCGTGGCACGCTGCCGGCAAAGAGCACGCCGCGCAAACTGGTGCTGGCGATTGAAGAGCCTGCGCAACACGCGGCGTCGTTGCTCGCGGCATTTCTAGCGGAGCGTGGTTTGAAGATCGATGGGAAAATCCGCGCGGTTCATATTCCCGAAGCGGATGTGACGCCGCGCACTATCCTCGCGGAACATGTGTCCGTGCCGCTGGGAGATTCCGTGAAGCTCGTCAACAAAATCAGCCAGAACTTGCATACGGAGATATTGCTGCGAACCGCGGCGCGACAAAATGGTTTGTGGAGCACTTCCGAAGAAATGCTGAAAACTCCTCAGGGTTTTTATGCCACCGTGGGAATTGCGCCCGACGACGTAATTCAAACGGATGGCTCAGGTCTCTCGCGCCACGACCTGGTTACGCCGCGAGCGATCGTAACGTTGCTGAAGTATGCGCAAGGCCAGACGTGGTTCGCTCCCTACTATGCGTCGCTGCCAGTCGCAGGCATCGATGGCTCGCTGCAAGAACGCATGAAGGGCACAGTCGCCGCCGGAAGAATTCATGCGAAGACGGGCTCAGTGGAACATGTGCGGACGCTTTCCGGTTTTGCGGAAACGCCGAGTGGGCGCCGTCTGATCTTTTCGTTCCTTAGCAACAATCAGGGTGGAAAAGGTCACGAAGCTGTCGAAGCACTGAACGGACTGTGTGTTGCGATGATTGAAGAATTTGACGAGGCGGGAGTTGCGACTACGCCGCAGCATGCCCCTGCGAAACAGTAAGGGAGCTCTGTAGAGAATATTGAAATAGCAAAAAAGGAAAATGTCGCGGACAGCACAAGACGTACTCGAATTTGACAAGCTGCGGGAGCTTTTGCGGCTGAGGACGACCTGCGCGCCGGGCCGGCGGGCTGTGGACTCGCTGGAGTTCGGGACAAATCGCGCCGCGCTGGAAGAGACGTTTGCATTGATCCGCGAAGCCCGGGAATGGCTGCGCGGCGGCGGTGAATTGGGATTTGGTGGGCTGGCCGACCCGCAGGAGTGGCTGGAAAAAATCGAGGGACCTGGAATCGTTCTTGAAGCCAAAGAACTTCTGGGCGCTGCGTCGCTCCTCGAAACCGCGGGATGGCTGCGCGGACAGTTTCGGGAAGAAGCGGCGAAATTTCCTCTGCTTTCCGCACGTGTAACCGCGCTCGGTGATTTTCGCGAACCACTGACGGCGATTCGGCGATGCGTTCTGCCAAATGGAGAGATCAGCGACGATGCGTCATCCACTTTGCGGCGCATTCGCGCGAACATCTCCCAGACGCGCGAGTCGATTCAGAAAACGCTCAAGCAGATCCTGCGCTCTCGCAACGCGGAAGCCGGAGAGGATTACGTTACGCTGCGCAATGAACGATTTGTGATTCCCGTGCGCTCGGAAAACCGGCGAAGCGTTCAGGGAATTGTGCATGGCGCGAGCGGAACAGGACAGACCGTTTTTCTCGAGCCGCTTGAAACGGTGGAAGCGAACAACGAACTTACGCAGCTTTCCGAGGAGGAAGCGGCGGAGATTATCCGCGTTTTGCGCGGGCTAACAGAGCGGCTGCAGGCCGTTCGCGAACCGCTGCTCGCTGCGGCAGAGACAATTTCGGAGCTCGACAGCGTTTTCGCTCGCGGACGTTTTGCGCGCGATTTTGATGCGGCGATGCCGGAGTTTTCCGACGCGGGCGACTTGCGATTGCAAGCGGCACGGCATCCTGTGCTCGAAGACAAGCTGCGCCGCGAAGATCGTGCTGTCGTGCCGATGACACTCGCGCTGGGCGGCGCGGAAAAAGTTCTGGTGATCAGCGGCCCGAACACTGGCGGCAAGACTGTCGCGCTAAAAACGACGGGACTCGCGGCGCTCTCCGCGCAATCCGGAATTCCCGTGGCGGCGCAACGCGCGCTTCTGCCTATCTTTGACCGCGTGCTTGTGGACATCGGCGACGAACAGTCCATCGCTGCGGACCTCTCGACGTTTTCTGCTCACATGCTGAATTTGAAAACCATGCTGGATCTCGCGACGCCGCAATCGCTTGCGCTTGTCGATGAAATGGGCACGGGGACTGCGCCAGAAGAAGGCGCGGCGCTGGCTGTGGCGCTCCTCGATGAATTTCGCACCAAGAATTGCATCGTGCTGGCCACGACGCATCACGACAGATTAAAGGCGTACGCTTCGACGACGCCTGGTGTGGTGAACGCCGCCGTGGAATTCGACGACGTAAATCTGCGGCCAACCTACCGCCTAATGGTCGGTGTTCCTGGCGGCTCGAGCGGAATCGCCATTGCGCAGCGATTGGGTATCGCAACGTCCATCATCGAACGAGCCCGTTCATTGTTGACACCGGAATCGCGCGAAGCTGCGGATTTGATCGCTTACCTGCACCGCAGCCGCGATGAACTCGACCGCATGCAGCAACAGATGGCCTCAGAGCGGCACGCACTTGAAGAAGAGCGCAAAAAGCTGCGCACCGAATGGATCGAGCGCCAGCAAAAACGCATCAAGGAACTCGAAGCACAGTTCGCCGAAATGCAAAAACGCTTCGATGAAAACGTGGCTCGCCTGATCGAAACCGTCAAAGAACGCGAACTGCGCGCTTCGCTCGAAAAGACAGCGAAGCGGAAGGGCACAGACATTCGCAGCGAAGCCCGCGAAGAACTCAACGCCGCGCTGGTGCAGACCATCTCCGATTCGCAAGCCGACTTAGGCACTAACTCTGCGAGCCAAGAACCAATTCGCGCGGAGACGTTGCAGCCCGGCGCAAGAATTCGCGTACGCGGCTTCAGCAAGCCAGTCATCTTTCGACGACTAGACGGATCGTCCGCCGAGATCGAAGCGGGCCCACTCCGCATGAAAGTCGCCGTCGATGAAATCATCGGCATCGAGCAGGCGGTTGGCGCGGCAGCGCGGGCGGGGCAAGCCCCGCCCCTACAGTCGCCAGGGCGCGGCAGCGTCACCGTGACTTCGCAGCCCGGCGAAGGTGCAGCATCTGGCGAAATCAACGTGATTGGCATGCGCGTTGAAGAAGCGACAGAGCGTGTTGACAAATATCTCGACGAAGCCGCGCTCGCCAATCAAACGCGCGTCCGTATCATCCACGGCCACGGAACGGGCGCGTTGCGCAAGGGCCTCGGCGAATTCCTCAAGTCGCACCCGCTAGTCCAGCGAACCTCCTTTGAGACCGAGGAACAAGGCGGCAAAGCCATCACAGTTGTAGAATTGCGATCGTAGGTGACATGGCAGAGGCGGGATCATTTGCGGAGAGGGTGAAGCAGCAGGCGGACATTGTTCGCGTGGTGGGCGAGTATGTGCGCCTGAAGAAGACCGGGAAAGATTTCAGCGGGCTTTGTCCTTTTCATCAGGAAAAAACTCCTTCCTTTACCGTGTCTCCGATTAAGCAGATCTTTTATTGCTTTGGGTGCGGCAAGGGCGGCGACGTTTTTAATTTTGTGATGGACGTGGAGAAGTCCGCGTTCCCGGAAGCGGTGCGAACTGTCGCGGAAAAGTGTGGGATTGCAATTCCACGGCCCAGAGAACGGTCGCCGGAGGAACGGCAAGAAAATCAACAGCGTTCGGCGCTCGTCGAGATGCATCGTGAGGCGCAGACTTTCTTTACGAAACAAATTTCCGGTACGCTCGAAGGGAAAGCGGCGCGCGCTTATCTCGAGGACCGCGGCCTCGATACCAAGGCGATTGACCGGTTCGGAATCGGTTATGCGCCGAGCGACGGCGATGCCTTGCTGCGTTCGCTGAAACAGAAATATCCGGAGAAATTGCTCGTTGAGTCCGGTTTGATTTCGCGCGGGGACCAGGGCGGCCGAATGTTCGACCGCTTCCGCCGCCGCATTACGTTTCCGATCGCGAATGACTCGGGAAAGATCGTCGCATTTGGCGCGCGCGCGCTCGGCGATGATCAGCCGAAATATTTAAATTCCCCAGAGACACCGATCTACTCGAAGAGCAACGTGCTCTATCACATGGACCGCGCGAAGGAAGCGCTTCGCCGGTCGGATTTCGCAGTGCTGGTCGAAGGCTACATGGACGCAATTGCCGTGGCGCGCGCGGGAATCAGCAACGTGGTTGCAAGCTGCGGGACGAGCCTTGCGGAACCGCAGATTAAATTGCTGAGCCGCTTTACGAAACGCGTGATCATTAACTACGATCCGGATAACGCGGGCCAGTTGGCGGCTGAGCGATCCGTGTCGCTGCTGCTAGAACAGGATTTCGAGGTGCGCGTGCTGGCGCTGCCACCCGTTGGCGACAAAAAGGCTGATCCGGATTTGTTCATCCGCGAACGAGGCGTTGAAGAGTACACGAAGCTACTGAAAGATTCGCCGCCGTACGTGGACTACTTGATCGCACGGGCGCGCAAGATGGATTTGACGACAGGGGAAGGGAAGCGACGTGCTGTCAATTTTCTCCTGCCTTATGTTCAAAAAATTCCAAATACAATTCTTCGTTCTGAGTGGGCCACACGGATCGCGCAGCAGCTTCATCTGGACGAGCCAGTGTTGCGCGCCGCGCTCAGCAAAGCAGCTACGCAGCGTCACAGCGAATTGAAGATTCAGCCGGAGTTGGTGGGCCGTTCGGCAAAGCCCGTTGAGCGGCGATTGATTCGTATGCTGGCGGAGGCCGAGGGATTCCGCCGCGAACTCGCGCAACGGCTTCAGGCGGCCCAGCTCTATCACGGGCTCGAAACCGAGAAAGTTTTCGCGGCACTGATCGTCGCGAGCTTGGCCGACGAGCCTATGCAGGCTACGGAAGTCGCGACGCATCTCGAAGAGCGCGACCGTCGCATACTTTTCGAGATTCTCTTCGAGGAAGCCAGCGAGCCGACCTGGGAAGAAGCGGTCAGCTGCGTCGAAGCCCTGCAGCATCGGCAAGCTGAGCGGGAGCTGGCCGAGGTGCAGCGCAGCATCGAAGCGAACCCCCCCGTGACGGAAATGCGCGGGCTACTCGAAAAAAAGCAGGATCTGATGCGCCGGCTTGCGGCGGCTAGGTAGGCAAACGACTTTGCCATTTTGCCAAATAATGATTCATTTGGCGGCGAGTTTTTGCTTTGCCAATTCGTCGTAAAACTCTTGTTCCTTTTGGGCGACAAACCTCTTGTAACCATCAGGATCAACGAAGGGGTTTGCGCCGCCGTCTTTCCTAAGAGGGTATTTTTCTTCGAGACCGAAGTAGCCGCCATGGGCTCCGAGGAAAATATCGCACGGCAATGACTTCAGAACGCGCCACATGCGCTCATAGTCTTCGGCGACCTGCGGATAGGCAGGGTTGCTGACAAGTTTGTAGCCAGGATTGACATTAGGGCTGCCGACGATCACCACATTATAGGTCTTGCCGCCATCGGCAACCTTCATCGTCCACGTGGTGCAGCCTTTGGTGTGCCCGGGCGTGAGGTGAGCGACCAGCACCGCGCCACCAAGCTTCACTTCGTCGCCATCGTGAAGAATCCGGTCGACTTTGGCGGCCGGATAGAGCGAACTGGGTGTGTTGCCGTACTGAAAATCAGTTTTGCCGCCGGATTCGACCACGGAAACGTCCGCATCCATCACCATGTACTTTGCGCCGGTCAACCGCATGACCTTGGCGCTGCCCGCATCGTGATCCCAGTGCGCGTGGCTAATAAGAAGAATCTTAGTGCCCGCAAAATGGAAACCGAGCTTTTCGATACTCGCGGAAATCATCGGCACATTGGCCTCGAGATCGCTGTTAATCAGGATGTTTCCTTCTGGCGTGGTGATCAGATAGCTCGCAAGTCCTCTGCTTCCTACGTAGTACAGATTGCCCGCGATGCGAAACGGGGAGAAGGGTTGCGTCCAGTCAGGACTAGATTGGCCGGACACGCAGCCAGCGAGAGCAAGAATGAAAATTAGCAAGCAAACGCAGATCAAGATTTTGTGCCGCATGGGCCGAGTATAGGCTAAGGAACCGCGTGAGGCGACTCTCCCAATGGGGAATGCATAGCCAACTATTGTTCCTCGATCCAGCCAAGGAAGTGTGGGCCGCCAATGCTTGGGAACTCCGCAAATCTCATTCACAACTGCGGCTTGGATGAGAGCGCAGCTCGCCAACGTATGAGCCTAACCGAGAGCACGAGCAGCGCGGTCGGAAACCAAATCCAGAGAAGTTCGCTTTGTACCACCTCAAGGCCTCGAGAACTGAAAAAGCGGGTGACGCCGATGGGCGAGACGAGGATCGGTCTCCACGGAAGAAAGTAGCGGGTATTGTTGAAGGGGGAGAAAAAGGCGACGCCGAGGCCGCCGTCGGTCATGGCGTCGAGCAAGCCGTGGCTGGCAGTGGCTAGAAAGAAATACGCCCACAAGCCGAGCCGACCTAGGCCAGGAACCCCTTGCCGAAATGCGAGAAGAAGGACGAGAGTTGCCAAGAGTGCAGCGAAGACGAGGGAATGCGTAAAGCCGCGATGGCCCCAGAAGTCGCCATAACGAACGCCAAAACGAAAGCCGATGACGTCCAGGTCGGGGATGACCGAGCATAGCGCACCGGCTACCCAGACGCGCTTCGGAGTACCGGGCCGGTAAAAGCATGCGCCGATACCGAGGGCGGCCACCGCATGTGAGAAAACTGATGCCATTTCGAGCGAGTCGTTTTTGCCTGCGAAACATCATACACATGGAGCTCGAGAAAGCGGGGGAGCTTGCATATTGCCAAAACAGCGGCAAGGGCGCTGCTGGAGTGTGAATTTCGATTGGCCGGAGGCTACGGCTTCTAGATAAACGGTTTGGGAAGAACTCCTTCCACAGATTTCCACCGATTAAATTGTTGACGAGGGCGGACTTAGGCGTGTAGCGTAATAGGGTTTCGCGAGTAACGAATACGCACCTAACTGCATCTATATAGATGTACTTAGGGACGCGGGAACGTACTCTGAGAGCGCACAACGGGCGAAGTACAGGGCAAACGGCGAGCTGGCGGCGCGGCGCACCATAAAGGAATTCACAAAAAGAAGAGTGATCTGGTGGGGGATTCCCCACGGTTCGTTTCGGTGACCGCAGAGGAGTCTGCTGCGCAAGCGTGGCATACTGCCTGCGTCTGCAACTTGGGTGCTTTTGGATAATTTTTTTGGCGGCGCTGACCGGTAAGGTTTGGGGTCGCGCCTGTAAGCCTGGAGGAATTCGTGGCGGCAGTGGGTCTTGAAGAAAAATATGATGCGGTAAAGCAGCTCATTGCCGTCGGCAAAGAGCGCGGCTATCTGCTTTACGACGAAGTGAATGATTCGCTTCCGGCGGAAGTGCATTCTTCGGAAGAGATCGACGACCTTCTCACTACATTTGAACGAAATGGCATTGAGATTTACGAGGACCAGGCGTCGGCGAAAGCGGCGCGCGCGGTGGAAGTGTCGACGGAAGGCGGCGATCGGGATGCAGTCGTCAAGGACGACGCGCATTCGGATGAAGGCGGCAGCGATCTGGATTTGACGCCGGGCTCTCTTGAAAAAACGAACGATCCCGTGCGCATGTATTTGCGCGAAATGGGCACTGTGCCGCTGTTGACGCGCGAAGGCGAAGTGACCATCGCGAAGCGCATCGAGCGCGGGCAACTGGTGGTGATGAAGTCGATCACGCGGTCGCCAATCGTGATCAAGGAATTGATCGCCGTGGGCGAGGATTTGCGCAAGGGCGCACGGTCGATCAAAGAGATCGTGCAGTTTGACGACGAAGAGCTCACCGAAGAGAAAATAGCGAACAAGACGAAGCAGACGCTGAAGTACATCGACAAGATTGCGAAGCTGTACGACTTGGCTTTGAAGCAAGCGGAGAAGTTGGAGGCCACGCCGAAGGCCAAGAAAAAGCCGTACATGAAGGCGAAGTGGGCCGTGTCGCGCACGCGCGTCGAGATTTCCGTCGAGATTCGCGGGATCGATTTCAATCCATTCGAGAAGAAGCGGCTGATCGACAAGATGCGCGGGACGGTCGAGCGTTTGCAGTCTTTGGAGCGCGAGGCGGGGCGGCTCGAACGGCGCGTGGACGCCGCAAAGGGCGACGTCGCCGCGGAAGCGCGTAAGGAATTGCGCACGCGGCGCACCGAGTTGAAGGATATCGAAGAGGCCAGCGAAGTCGGCCTCACCGAACTGAAGCGCACGCTCACGTTCATTCACCGCGGCGAAGCAGAAGCCGAGCAAGCCAAGAAGGAACTGATCGAAGCCAACCTTAGGTTGGTTGTTTCTATCGCTAAGAAATACACGAACCGCGGATTGCAGTTCCTGGATTTGATTCAGGAAGGCAACATCGGCTTGATGAAGGCCGTAGACAAGTTCGAGTGGCGCCGCGGATATAAGTTTTCGACGTATGCGACCTGGTGGATCCGGCAGGCGATTACGCGCGCGATTGCCGACCAGGCTCGCACGATTCGTATTCCCGTGCACATGATCGAGACCATCAACAAGCTGGTGCGCACGAGCCGCCAGTTGGTGCAGGAGCTCGGGCGCGAGCCGACTTCGGAAGAAATTGCCAAGCGTATGGACATTCCCGTGTCCAAGGTGCGCAAGATTCTGAAAATTGCGCAAGAGCCGATTTCGCTCGAGACGCCGATTGGCGAAGAGGAAGATTCGCATCTTGGCGATTTCATTGAGGACAAGGCCGTGGTTTCGCCGTCGGACGCTGTAATCAATTTGAATTTGAAGGAGCAGACGTCTTCGGTGTTGAAGACACTGACGCCGCGCGAGGAAAAAGTCATCAAGATGCGGTTTGGTCTAGATGACGGCAGCGAGCACACCCTCGAAGAAGTCGGACAGTCGTTCGCAGTAACGCGCGAGCGCATCCGCCAAATCGAAGCGAAAGCGCTGCGCAAGCTGCGCCACCCCTCTCGCTCCCGCAAACTCCGCGCCTTCCTCGAAGGTCCCTCACGCGATTACTTGTAGAAAGAGCGGAAAATCGAAATTGGAAACACGAAACGCTCCGAGAAATCGGGGCGTTTTTATTTTTGGGTGAAGCTGTCACGTGGGACACGGGCGAAGCGCGTGGCTAAACGTGTGATCCAGACGGCGACGAAGGTTGCAAAGGTGAGGACTGCATACAGCACGTGGTCGGGATCGGGGCGTTGGTCTGGGTGCAGATTGGATTGGACGGCGTAGTTGAACATAAAGAGAAGGAGTACGAGCGCGGCGCAGCCGAACCACGCGAACCACGTGCTAAAGAATTCCAGCGTAGCCTCTGATTGCTCCGGACTGAGCCAGTACTGTTTTTTGGGGATATTGATCATCCGGACGGACATGCTCTTGAGAAGGCGCGGGAGGCCGAGGGCGAGAAACGCAGTCATCGCAAGAGCTCCCGCAAAAAACGCGAAGAAAATGGGTTTGGATTGCCAGCCGTTGGGGAGGCCGCGGCTATTGAAGTGAGACGCGAGCTCATCGGGCAGACGCGGATAGTAATAAGAAAAACAGATCGCCGCAAAAATGGCGAGGAGTACGAACAGCATTTTGGGAAGACGCGAATCCAAGTTGATCTTCTCCGGTCTGCAATCCAGCGTAGCTGAGGGAACGAGACGCGGCGGGAAAATCCCCGGCGAAATTTCTAAACAGTTAGTGCGAAGATGCACGTTCCACAGCGCTATCGCGCGTATTAGAATGGCTGGACCCTCCCCCGACTGAGGACGAATGAAAACTGGAACAAAAATCGCTGCAATTGCGCTCCTCGTGCTGTCGCTCGCTACCGCATATGGCTTGTATGAAATGCGCCAGCCGTATCTTACGCCCCGTCTCTCTCTAGGAGCAGTGAGCAATCTTCAAGCGGAGAGCCTGGTGGACCAGACGCCGCTGAAGCGTGCGCAGCAGCTTGCGCAACTCTCGCTCACGCCGGATGAAAAGCCACTCGCGGATGAAGCGCTGCGGCTGGCGGACTTTGAAGTGGACCTGGCGTTTGCGGCCGCGCTGCACGACGCAAAAGAGTACCCTCCGGTTCTGAAGGGAGAAGCGAAAGAGATTGCGGCGCGGCTCGAGAAGGCGCAGAAAGTTTTGGAGGACGAGCAATCGCAAGTGTCGCAACTTACGGATGCGGCCGCCAAAGCGAAGGGCGAAAAGCAGGAACAGATTCAAGACAACCTGGCCATCGCGCAAGAGGATCTGAATCTCGCGCAAGATGAAGTAGACGATGCGAAGCAGGATTTGATTCGAGCTGGAGGCGATCCCGAAGATCGCATCCAGCAGATGGAGGCTGAGCACAAAGCGGCCGAGAAGACGGGAGTTACGACCGCTACCAACGTCGCGCCGCCGCAGTATTTGGCTGGACTGCTGCACCGTTATCAGGAATGGTCGCTGCTGCGGCAGAAACAACAACTGCTGCTGTGGGCGCAGCAGGCGGCGGAGACAGCAGCAAACGATCTTGCGAAAAAGCACGACGCGCTGGATGCGCAGATCGACGCGGCGAAGGCAGCCACGCCTCAGCTGGCCCATCATGCGAAAAATGCCACGGAACCAAGACAAGACGTTCGGGCGCAGCGCAGTCATGATGAGTCCAGCGATCTGCTGCAAAAAACAAAGCAAATTTCCGCGGACCAGAAAAGCCTGGCTTCGTTCGACAAGCGAGTCGATGCTCACAAACAGCTCGCAAACATTTACGGGCAGTGGCTGAGCGTCGTGGAGGGGCAGCGCCGGAACGAAATATATCTTACGTTGCGCGGGGTGCTGATCATTCTGGGCATTGCGCTGGTCCTTTTGTTTTTTGATCGTTGGCTGGAGAGCTTGCTCGGCAAGACTTCACTGGACCGGCGGCAAGTGGAGACGTTGCGGACTGTCACGCGAGTGTCCATTCAGGTGTTTGCGGTGCTTTTGGTCCTGCTGGTGATTTTCGGGCCGCCGAGTCAGCTGGGGACATTTCTTGGATTGGCCGGCGCGGGGCTTACCGTTGCGCTGAAAGATTTCATCGTGGGATTCCTCGGATGGTTTGTGTTGATGGGAAAGAATGGGATTCGGCTTGGAGATTGGGTGGAGATTAACGGAGTGACAGGAGAAGTCGTCGAACTCGGCATGTTCCATACGGTTCTGCTGGAGACCGGCAATTGGACAGACTCAGGCCATCCAACGGGGCGGCGCGTGACGTTTACGAATAGCTTCGCGATCGAAGGGCATTATTTTAATTTCTCGACATCGGGCCAGTGGTTGTGGGACGAGCTGCAAGTGGTGCTGCCGGCGGGGCGCGATCCTTACCCGATTGTCGACGCGATTCAGAAGAAGGTGCTGGAAGCGACGGCGGAGACAGCCAAACAGGCGGAGAAGGAATGGGAGGGTGTCTCGCGCTCCAAAGAGACGGCGCACACTCTGACCGCCGCGCCGGCGATCAATGTGAAGCCGGTCGTCGGCGGGATTGAAATCGCAGTGCGATACATCACGCGCGCGAATGAACGCTATCAAATGCGCGCGAAGCTAAACCAAGCCGCTGTAGATTTGTTGGGGCAGGATTCCATTGTGCCGCCGAGTTCTCCGGCGACGCCCGCGCCGAAGCCCGCCTGAATATGGAGTGCGGCAGCTCTGCTGCCGCTTTTTTCCACCGTTCGCACCTCTAAGCGCGACTCTATGCTTGGCGAGCATGATTGTATTCCGCCGTCATCTCAATCCATCACGCTGCGCGCGCGAACTTCTTCAGAAGTCAACCCGTAGAGCGGCGGCGTTTTTACTCCCAGCATTCCCAGATAAAGATAAATCTGTCCGCGGTGATGGATTTCATGTTCGGGCATGAGGCGAAGCCATTTCCAGGTGGTGATGGGCACGTTGTCTGGTGTATTGCATTTGCGCTGAAGATCTTCGTCAGTGAGTCGGCCGAAAATTTCCATGGATTCTACGTGGAGGCGTTCGACAAACGCGATCACGTTTTCGTAACCGTCGGCGAGTTCTTTGCCGTGAGTTGTGTAGCGGGCCGGGCGACCTTGCACGTTTTCGGCCCACATGTAGCGCTCTCCTACAGCAAGGTGCCGCAAAATGTCGCCTAGCGTGAATTTGCCAGGCGCGTACGTCCAATCGATTTTGTCCGGCGGGATGCAGCGCGCCACGCGCATGGTGCGCTCGCGAACGTTTCCAAAATAGTGCAGGAACGGTTGAATGGTTTTGATTTCCACGGAGCCTCGCACGCAGGAAAAACTACTTCCAAAGTTTAACGCATGAGCTGCCGAGCGCGGGAGGCAGAGAGTGTGGCGCCTGCATAGAGCAGCGCGAGCAAGGCATAACCCGCAACCAGACTAACGGCGTGCGCGACGACGCCGAGAGCAATGCTCATCGCGAGCTGAACGCAGGTCGTGAAAATGGCCATGGCGGATTGCGTACGGCCCATGAAGTGGCGCGGAACGATGGACATTAAACCTGACTGTGCTGTGACTCCGCCGATGGCGCGGCAAAGTCCGAAGATGGCTTGCATCGCGACTGCGCCGGTGAGAAACGCGACGAACGGTGTTGCCATGTGGCCGATGGCGAGCACCGCGCAAACGGCAACGTACAGCGGCATGCGCAGCGAAGTGCGAAGCTGGCTAACGATGATGCCGCCGGTGATGGCGCCAACAGCCCAGCCAGCTTCGAGAAAGCCGAGCCAGCCCGCGCCGCCGTGCAAAATGTCGCTCACCAGGGCGACCAGGACGACGTTGCCGCTGACGACGCCGGCCATCATGATTGAATGCGTTACGCCAAGCGCGCGCACAAGCGGCTGCGTTCTGAGATAGGCGAAGCCCTCCTTCAGATCGGAGTAAACCGCGAGCGAAAGACCCGCTTCGGCGATTTCGGGATTTTCGCCGGATTCGAGAGCTTCCGCGGTTGCTTCCGTTGCTTCGGAATATTCGCGCGGGTATTTCAGATGGTCGCGCGGCGAGACGTAGCCGCGGCGGATGCTATAGAGGCAAAACGCGGAGACAAAGTAGGTTAGGCCGTCGATAAAAAGAATGCCGCCGATGCCAGCGCGATCGTAAAGGAAGCCCACGACGGCGCCAGCGATGAGCATGCCGCTTTGCACGCCGATAAGAACGGCGGCGTTTGCGCCCGTGAACTCACTCGGCGGAATCACTTCCTGGACGAGCGCGTTGACGGTGGCCCAGTACATCGCTGAACCGGTGCCGGTGATCAGCGTCATGGCGTAGAGATGCCAGAGTTGAAGGTTTCCGCGCCACGCGATGTAAGCGGTGGCAAGAACGAAAAAGCCGCGAGCCAGATCCAGCGAGACACCGAGATAACGCCGGTCGAAGCGATCGATAATCACGCCGCCCAGAAATGGAATTAAAAGACCAGGCAGCGTCACGACGATTACCTGCAGGCTGACTTTCACCGTGGAGTGCGTGGCGGCCATGATGTACCAGCTCACGCCGACGAAGTTCATGCCGCTGCCGAAGAGCGAGACGAACATGGCCACAAAGAAAAAGCGGAAGCCGCGCTGCGCCCAGATCAGCTTCCAGTCCACAGGGGGTGTCGTCGCGGTTGCCATCGAGCCCTCTAGCTTACTATCGTAGGCGCGCGGATTTGCGGGTGGCGAAGCGGGCGGTTTACATCTGTTCACGTCTATCGATGTCTGGGCGAACGAAAGCGAGGCTCTCCTGCCATGGGAAGCGAATTGAAATGCACCGTGCGGTTCGGCAAGGAAACATCCGAAGGGAAGGCGCTGCTGGAAACGAGTGAAATTCTCTTTCGCGGTGAGTTTCGGCTGAAGATTCCGTTCGCTTCGATCAAGTCGGCGAAGGCGCTTGATGGCGAGCTGCATTTGCAGACGGTGAATGGCTTGGCGGTCTTTGAGATTGGTGCTGCTGCGGAGAAGTGGCGCGAAAAGATCCTTCATCCGAAAACGCGCATCGAAAAAATCGGCGTGAAACCTGGGGTAAAAGTTTGTCTGCTCGGCAACTTCGATACTGAGTTTCTCGATGAACTAAAGCCGCTTGCAGACTCTGTGACCAAAGATAAAGTTGCCGCCGACTCCGATACAATTTTCTTCGCCGCTGATTCGGTGAAGGGGCTTTCCGCCGTCTCGAAAATTGCGAAGTCCCTGAAAGGTGCCACCGCTCTGTGGATCGTCTATCCCAAAGGCCAAAAAACCATAACCGAGAAAGACGTGATCGCTGCAGGACGCAAAACAGGCTTGAAGGATGTGAAGGTTGTCGGTTTCTCCGCGACGCATACCGCGTTGAAATTCGTCCTCCCGCTAACCAAGCGATAGGCCGAACGCAAACTCAATCCAGATTCAGGAATTTGCCATCTGGGTCTTTTAGCCTCCAGGTCGTACAGCACGCGGCAACACTCCTTGACGGGTCGCTCTGGTCAAAGAAGACGAGCAAGGGCATTCCTTCCCGATACTTTCTCGATCGATCCGTCCCTTCCCCGTGACGCTCGAATCCGGAATCGTCCTTAAAGACATAGGTGATTCGGCTTGTTTTTGATTTTCCACCGACGGTCTTTTGCCACGTAACGCGGCCTACGGTCAATTTCCCTAATTCCAGCAGCGAGCGGTTGCGAACTTCGCGACGCAAATCTTCCAGCCACGCGTAGAGGATAAAGAGCGGGACGCCAACAATTAAAAGAACGGTGAACTTGTTGTCACCCCGCCAAATTCCGGGAAGCCACGTCCATACCCGGGCGGTCCAGACAACAAGAAAGAGAAAAGCAATCGCGCCAAGAACCAGATTCCAGACCGGAATCACGACGACTCTCGGGAAACCAATAGTTTGCGCTTTCTGGCGCAGCCGCTCTTCTTCGTGCAGCACAGAATCTGCCGGAAACAACGTGAGCATAGCGGCGAGTGTACAGCACACCCGAAAAATATTTATTTGAAATCGAGTGCGGGCGCTTGAGATTTTACTGTGAGCAATCTTCTCGAAGTTCGCAGACTGACGGTCGAATTGCCGACACCGAACGGTTGGGTGCGACCCATGAACGAGGTGTCGCTGCGCATTGCTGCGGGAGAGTCGCTCGGGCTCGTCAGCGAGTCGGGCAGCTCGCCGGTGGTGGCGCAAACCGCGACGCGCATCGCCGTCATGCGCGCGGGCAAGTTTGTCGAAGTCGGCGCTGCCGAGCAAGTCCTTCACGAGCCAAACGACGCCTGCACACGCGAACTGCTCGCCGCCGTCCCGGCATTGCCGGTGCGTTAGACCTTATCTGCGTTCCTTTCCCCCAACAATTATCTCCAAACTGACAATCTCCTCCCGATTAGGCTAGAATCCGCACGATGAAATCTTTGGATTGCTCCCTGCGTATTGCATTGACAGAGAGCATTTCCAAACCTCGTGGTGGAGGATTTTCCGATGGCAACGACAACCGCGGTACCCCCGGCTGCGCCCGAGCCGCAGCCTCAGATGAGCGCAATAAGCCGTGTTTTTGGCGTGCTGTTTTCGCCGCAAAAAACTTTTGAGGATATCGTCAGAAAGCCTGGGTGGTTTCTGCCCATGGTTTTGCTAACGATTCTCAGCATCGCGGTGAGCTTCGCATTCGTTCAGCGCGTCAACTGGCGGGAATACATCAGCCAGCAGATTGAGAAAAGTCCGCAGGCTTCGCAGCTTTCGCCGGAGCAGAAGCAGCAGCGCGTGGAGGCGGGCGTCAAGTTCACCACGCCTTTCACTTACGCCATTGGCGTGTGCGGCCCAATTTTCATCGCGCTCATTTTTACTCTGGTTTTTTGGGGTGCATATTCGTTGCTGGGGGGCGCGAGCACGAATTTCTCGACGGCTTTCAGTATTACTGCGCACGCGTTCATGACGGGATTGATTAGCAGCCCGCTGCTCTTACTGATTTTACTTTTGAAGGACCCGAGCGCGATCGACGTTGAGAATCCAGCCGCGACGAATCTGGCCGCGTTTCTGCCGGATGATGCGGCGAAGTGGATGGTGGCGTTGTTGAAATCGTTCGACGTTTTCACGTTCTGGACGCTGATTCTGATCGCCATCGGATTTGCGGCGACGAACCCGAAGAAGCTCAAGGGCAGCAAGCCTTACATGATTGCGTTTGGGGTGTGGGCTGCATATGTGGTGTGCCGCGTGGGATTCGCGTTCGCTTTCTCCTGATACACTTGCAGGGTGAGTTTTTCTTTTGAAGTAACAAAAACGGATCCAACCGGAGCCCGGCGCGGGGTTTTGAACACGCCACACGGCGCGGTGCATACGCCATGTTTCATGCCCGTTGGCACGCAGGCGAGCGTGAAGGGTTTGCGCAACGAGGCGCTTGAAGAACTCGGCGCTGGGATCATCCTCTCCAATACCTATCACTTATACTTGCGGCCGGGGCACGAGGCTGTGCGCAAACTCGGTGGCTTGCACAAGTTCATGTCGTGGCCGCGCGCGATTCTCACCGATTCTGGCGGCTTCCAAGTGTTCAGTCTTTCCGAGTTGCGCAAGGTTACGGACGAGGGTGTGCGCTTTCGTTCGCATCTGGACGGGTCGGAGCACATGCTCACGCCGGAAAAAGCGGCGGAGATTCAGCTGGCGCTTGGTTCGGACATTGCGATGGTTTTGGACGAGTGCATCGAGACGCCCGCGCCGCGCGATAAAGCGGAGGCGGCTGTCGCGCGTACGACGAAATGGGCTGGACGCGCGCGAAAATATTTTCTCGAACAAGCGAGCCGCAACGAAGAACTTGCGCAGTGGCAATTCGGGATTGTGCAAGGAGCGACGTTTGCCGATCTGCGACGCGCGAGTGCGCAACAACTTCTCGAGTTGGATTTCCCCGGATACGCTGTCGGCGGGCTTGCCGTTGGAGAACCGCATTCACTCACGTGCGAAATGACGGGCGAAGTTACCGCGCTCTTGCCCCGCGACCGGCCGCGTTATTTGATGGGCGTAGGGAAGCCCGAGCAAATCGCAGACTACGTCGCGCTAGGCATCGATATGATGGACTGCGTGCTGCCGACGCGTGCCGCGCGCCACGCATGTCTCTACACGAGCGAAGGCCGCGTGCTCATCAAGGGCGCTCGTTACGCCATGGACCAGCGCCCGCCCGATCCAAACTGCTTGTGCTCCGTTTGTCGCCGTTACACACGCGCGTATCTTCGTCATCTTTTCGCCGCCGGAGAACTCACCGCAGCGATCCTGGCCACCCACCACAATGTCCACTTTTACCTTGACTTAATGAGGCAAATCCGCGAGGCTATCGAGTTTGGGAACCTAGCGAATTTCTCTTCTGAGATGCACGCGCGCTATGCTGTAGGTCCGGCCTGAAACGTTGGACCGGAATAGCGTCCGAGATTCTTCAAGTGCAGCCCGGTTTGCACCGCGGCTGACCTGCGCGGCAACACGAGCAGAGAATCCGGCGGTTGTGAGAGCGGGGAAGCGAATCCCGCCGGGCTGATTCCGTCCCTAAAGCTGTTGGGCCGGCCCGTAATTGGTGAAAGGAAAGATGCAGCTCTTGACGAACATGGCGGCGATTTTCTTCCAGGCTTCGGGACCAGCGAGCCTGCTTGGCAATCCTCTTGTAATGATGGTCGTAGTGATGGCCATTTTCTACGTGATGCTCATCCTGCCGCAGCAGCGGCAGCGCAAAAAGATGCAGGCGATGATCGCCGCGCTCAAATCCGGCGACAAGGTCGTCACCAACAGCGGCATCTACGGCACCATCAATGGCATTGACGGCGACACAGTGATCCTTAAGATCGCCGACCAGGTAAAAATCCGCATCGCGCGTTCGGCGATTGCGCAGGTGGAGGCATCGGAAGATGCGAAATAACCCCGCCCGCAGCCGAATAAAGCGCTCAACTCTCTGACCATGAACCCCAATCTGAAGTGGAAAGTAGTTTTCATCGTTCTCGTCATTCTCGGCTGCATCTACGGCCTCGTGGGGCTTCCGACATTTCCCACGTCCGTGGCGCAGTTGAAAGATAATTTCGGTCACCAGATCAAGCTCGGGCTCGATCTGCAGGGCGGCACGCATCTCGTACTGCAAGTACAGACGCAGGAAGCCGTGGCGCAAGAGACCGATCAAATGGTCGAACGCGTCTCAACGTGGCTGCGCGGCAAAAACATTAGCTACGATGAAGTGCGACGCGTGGATGACACGCACATTCTGGTGCGCAACGTGGACTCAGCGAGGCTCCCGGAATTCCGCGACTATGTGAACGCGCAATTCGCCAATTTTTGGGATATGTCCCCCACGGCTGGCGATCCTTCGAGTTACACCCTTACTCTCCGGGGCGCTGCCATCGCGCAAATTCAAGAAAACACGATGACGCAGACGCTTGAAACCGTCGATCGCCGCATCAATGCTCTCGGTCTGACTGAGCCCACGATTCAGCTTCGCGGCGGCCAAAACAGCAATGAAATTCTGGTGCAACTCCCCGGCGAGGGCGATCCCTCGCGTGCAAAGCAGGTCATTCAAGCCGGCGGCCAGCTTGAGTTAAAGCTCGTGGAAGATCCCGTCATCTACACTTCGGAAACCGATGCTTTGAGCAAACACAGCGGAGTTTTGCCCGCCGGTACCGAGCTCGTGGCTGGGCGCGCGGCGACACGCTCGACGCCCGGGGGTCCGTCCGACGGTGAAGGGTGGTACATCCTGACGCGCTCAGCGGTGGTCACGGGTCGCGATCTTCGCAGCGCCGCGGAAAACCGCAACACCAACAACCCCGGTCAATGGGTGGTGGACTTTACGCTCTCTGGTGAAGCAGCCCGCCGCTTTGGTCCCTTTACACAACAGAATCTCGGGCGGCAGATGGCCATTGTGCTCGATCATCGGGTTTATTCGGCACCCAGCATCAATGGACGTATCGACGATTCCGGCATGATCGAAGGCAATTTTAGCCAGGATTCCGCGCACGACCTCGCGCTGGTGCTGCGCGCTGGAGCACTCCCGGCATCGATCAAGTATCTCGAAGAACGCACTGTTGGACCGTCACTTGGAGCCGACTCGATTCGCCACGGCGTGCAAGCTTCCGTTCTAAGCTTGCTGGTGGTGATGATCTTCATGTTGTTCTACTACCGGCTTTCGGGCGGCAATGCCGTGCTAGCCCTTATCCTGAACTTGGTTATCCTACTGGCGGCATTGGCCTTTTTTGGCGCCGTGCTTACTCTGCCTGGCATTGCCGGCGTGATTCTGACCATCGGTATGGGTGTCGACTCCAACGTTCTGGTTTTCGAGCGTATTCGCGAGGAATTGCGTAACGGCAAGTCTCCGGCTTCCGCCGTGGAAGCGGGTTTCGACAAGGCTTTTCTAACCATTATCGATACGCACGTTACGACGGTTGTCTCTGCTTTCTTTCTCTTTCTATTCGGCACGGGGCCGATTAAGGGCTTTGCTATCACCCTGACGATCGGTTTGATTGCCAACGTGTTCACGGCCATTTACGTATCCAAGACGATTTTCCAGTATCACCTGGCCAAGATGGACCGCCAGAGCGAATTGAGCATTTAAGCGGTACCAGGACGTATAGGGCCAAAGACTGGCTTTTGGAGAAACGATAGAGTCATAGCAATCTTTGGCATCCTCCCCCAAGCTGGGCAGGGAGGCAGCGGGAACTATTCGACCCAAGGTGGAGTCTAAAGAAGGGAAGTAAAAGGCGCATGATCGAGTTATTCAAAGAGCCCAATATCGACTGGATGGGCAAAGCCAAGTATTTCTATGCGCTTAGCGCCATTTTGCTAATTGCCGGCTGGACTTCCATCTTCCTTCAGGGTGGCCTGCGTTACAGCATCGATTTCAAGGGCGGCACAAACGTCGATGTGCGCTTCGCTCAGCCTCCGCATATCGATCAGATTCGCAGCGGCCTAAACGCGCAAGGCCTCGGCAATAGTGAAATCCAGACCGTAAGCGACATCGCCAACCCCAACTCGAATGAGGTGCTTATCTTCGTCGCGCAGAAGAACCAGGGCGACGAGGCGGGCGACGCCAGCAAGAACCAGGTCATCAGTGCATTGAATGCGATTTACGGAGCAAACAATTCTTCGAAGCCCGATTTCAATTCAGCTTCGGTTCCCTCTCTAACCCTTTTCTTCACGCAACACGATCCATTGCTGCTTTCGACGAATGCCGGCGACCGGTATCAGCAGCTTGCAAAAAGAATTCTCGATTATCGCGACAAGAACAGCCAAGGCGTGCTGACCAGTTTTGACAGCGTCTCTAAAGTCGACGGCGTTACTCCCGGTGTTCTTTCCTCCTTGAAGGATAACTACAGTCTGGGATCGTTCGCGATTCGCGGCGTGGAAATCGTGGGCCCCAAGGTCGGAGGCGAGCTTCGGCGCCAGGCAATCGTCGTTACCCTCTATGCTTTGGGGGGCATGCTGGTATATATTGCCTTTCGATTCCAGTTGGTCTACGGGGCGGCCGCGGTCCTTGCGGTGTTTCACGACGTTTTGATTACGCTGGGCTTTTTCTCGTTGCTACATTTCGAGATTTCGCTGACGGTTATCGCGGCGCTTCTCACATTGGTTGGATATTCGATGAACGATACTATCGTCATCTTCGACCGCATCCGGGAGAACAATCGTTTGCTGCGCCGCGAGCCATTTCCAGATGTGGTGAACAAATCGATCAATCAGACGCTTTCCCGGACGATACTAACTAGTGGATTAACTTTCCTTACTGTGCTCGTGCTGTTCCTGATGGGCGGCCAGGTGCTTCGTGCATTCTCCTTTGCTCTGGTGGTAGGGATTGTGGTAGGAACGTACTCCAGTTTTGGTATTGCAGCACCGCTTGTGGTCGCGTGGAATCACTGGCGCGGCCAACAGGGCGTCGCAGTTGGCACCGGACCCGCAGCCGGAAACAAAACCCGCGGAAGTGAAGGCGTCGCAGGGCGTCTTGCTCCTTCGGGGAGGAGGTAGGATTCATGTTTGAAGATATGGTGCTGTCAGGCGATACGAAGCGGACGAACAAACCATGGACCGTAGTGCTGTCGATGGTTGTGCAAGCCGTTCTCGTGGGTATCCTGATCCTCATTCCGCTGATTTACACAGAAGCGCTGCCGAAGACGATGATGGCGACCATGCTTACCGCTCCTCCGCCACCACCGCCGCCTCCCCCTCCGCCGCCTCCCGCGGCGGTTGTGCACATCAAGCCACAAGTGCATTTGATGGACGCGGGCAAACTGGTACAGCCGAAAGCTATTCCGAAGGACATCAAGATTATTAAGGAAGACGCGCCCGACATGGATGCCGGCGTACAAGGCGGCGTTCCGGGCGGCGTGCCCGGCGGTTCGATGGGCGGCGTGATTGGCGGCGTCATCGGCGGCATGGGCGGAGCTCCTCCACCGCCGAAGCCAACGCAGACGCGTATCAAGCAGGGCGGCCAAGTGCAGGCTGCCATGATTATCAATAGAGTCCAGCCGTCATATCCTCCGCTGGCTCGGCAGACGCGCATTGCAGGCACTGTGCGTTTGCATGCAATTATCGGCAAGGATGGCTCGGTGCAGCAACTCGAAGTCATCTCCGGGCATCCACTGCTGGTACAATCCGCGCTCGATGCGGTGCGGCAGTGGCGGTATAGGCCGACGCTGCTCAATAACGAGCCGGTCGAAGTCGACACCACGATTGACGTGATTTTCTCTCTGAACCAGTAAGCGGTCTGGCGTGCCCGTCGTGGGACAGGCGCGCTGGTCCGGGCGGCAAAGCTTGGCAAACTCTCGCGTTGGCCCTGGGAGACCCGGGGCCATCAGATCTAAGGAGCAAAACGAATGGTAGCGACCCTGTTTGTGAACGCGGCCCTGTTCTTGCAATCTCAGGCTACTTCCTGGGATCTACGGAGCATGTGGTCTTCAATGAGCACCCTACCCAGGATCGTGGTTGCGATCCTTTTCATTCTTTCGATTTATTCGTTCGGCGTAATGATTGACCGCGCCCTGATGTACAGCGCGGCTCGCAAACAGTCGCGCGTTTTCGTGCAGCAGGTTGCCGGGGCGTTGAAGGAAGGCAAGCTGGACGAAGCGATTGCCATCGCCGAGCGGAATAAGAAGAGCCATATCGCCAAGGTTGTGGCGACCGGGCTTTCCGAATTCCAATCCGCTTCGCAGCAAGTTAGCGACGCGGACGTGATTGAAGCGGCCAAGCGCGGCCTCGAGCGCTCTGTCGCCATCGTTCACGCAGAAATGAAGCGCGGCCTTTCGGCGCTGGCCACCATCGGCTCGACGGCTCCTTTCGTCGGACTGTTCGGCACGGTCGTCGGCATCTTGAACGCGTTTAAGGGAATTGAAACGAGCAAAGCAACCGGTCTGTCGGCAGTCGCCGGCGGTATCGCTGAAGCCCTCGTCACCACGGCTCTCGGTCTTCTAGTCGCAGTGCCTGCCGTGTGGGCGTACAACTATTTCACCAACAAAGTCGAAGCGTTCGACGTGGAAATGGACAACTCCTCGATGGAGTTGATTAACTACTTCATTTTGCGTCGCGGCGCGAAGAAATAAGGTAAACCATGGGCTACAAACCAAAAGTCGGAGCGCAGATGGCGTCGCCAAACGTCATTCCGATGGCCGACATCATGCTTGTCCTGTTGATCATCTTCATGGTGGTCACACCAATGCTGCAGAAGAGCCTGCCAGTGGATATGGCCAGGGTCAACAATGCAAAGGAAATGCAGGACGCTGATAAGGATGACGCGATTATCGTGGCGGTTACTCGAGATGGAACGATCTATCTGAAGAATACGAAGATCACCAAGGACGACATCACCGGGCAGGTTAAGGATATGTTGTCCGCTCGTCTCGATAAGACTGTCTACGTGAAGAGCGACGCTCGCGCCAAGTATGGCGACGTTGTTGCGGTGGTGGACGAAATTCGCTCCGCAGGCGTCGATCAACTCGGCCTTTTGACCGAGCAGAATCAACAAGAACGCAGGACACCGGCCCCGCCTCCGAATGCATCGCCAGCTCCATCGGGGGATTAAAGAGGCGTTCGGCTGAGGTGTTTGAAGTGTTTGTACCATTCGTTTGCTGAGTCAGAAGGGCCGCGCCGGATCCCACCTGGCGCGGCTTGATGGCCTGCAAAGCTCGCGAAACGCAGGCTGACAGGAGATTCGCAATGGGAATGTCTGTTGGAGAAAATAAGGGCGGTGCGATGGCGGAAATGAACATCGTTCCGCTAATCGACATTTTGCTCGTGCTGCTGATCATTTTCATGGTTATCACTCCGCTCACTCCGCACGGATTGGACGCGCTTGTGCCTCAGCCCAATCCGAACCAAAAGCAAGATGTGGAGTTGGAGAACAAGACCGTGGTGGTCCAGGTGCTTGTCAATAACAAGCTGAAGATCAACAACGAAGACACGACTTGGGATGGACTTGGTCCGCGGCTTGAAACGATTTTCAAAGAGCGCGCCGAGAAAATTGCTTTCGTGAAGGGCGACAACGATGTACTGTTCATGGAAGTTGCCCGCGCGATTGACATCATGCGCGGCGCAGGAATCGACAGAGTCGGTTTGATTACGGCCAAGCTCGAAGCCGGGCAGTAAGCACAGCATCAGGCAATAAGGATTTCTTTTTCACTTCGGCCGCATTTCGGCCGGCGCAGGGTGTGAGAGTCCTCCTCGCGGGGAATTTTCTTTATGCGAGGTGACTCATGGGGATTTCGCTGGGCAGTTCAAAGCTGGGAACGATTGCGGAAATGAACGTGGTTCCGCTGATCGATATTCTGCTGGTGCTTCTGGTCATCTTTATGATGATCCGCCCCAAGCCGGAGTTCGGCCTTACGGCGGACTTGCCCCAGCAAACGGATGCCAAGGCCAAGACGCCCGCGCAGCTCGGATTGATTGTTGTGCAAGTTTTCGGCGATGGCACGCTGCGCATCAACCAAGACCCGGTGCAGTGGCAAGATCTCCAAGGCCGGCTTGAGGAAATTTTCAAGATGCGGGCAAGTCGTGTTGCTTTTGTCCGGGGAGACAGCGCTGTCGAATTTGGCGTAGTCGCCCGGGCCATCGATGTGATGCGTGGCTCGGGAATCACGACGGTGGGCCTAACGACGCCGGAACTCGAAAACGCGCACTAAATAGTGTAGATTGGCCCCTCGCAGGGCGGATCTGAATCCTAGCAGGGATGGATGCTTCGATGACTTATGCATCAGTTCGTAATGCTCGCCGGACCGCTTCTCTGGCAGCGATGTTGATCCTCACGGTCGGCGTTTCGGGCTGCAATAAGCTCAAAGCACGCGATCTCTTGAACAAGGGCGTAAACGCGTTCAAGGCCGGCCAGTCAGATGCCGCTATCGAGGACTTCAAGCGCTCCACGGAGCTCGATCCCAGTCTGATGATGGCTCGCGTGTACCTGGCTACTGCGTACGCGAGCTTGTATATTCCTGGCGCGCCTTCTCCCGAAAATAAAGCGAGAGGCGACCAAGCCATCACGGAATTTAAGAACATCCTGGAAATCGATCCCAACAATCTGACGGCGATCGATGGCATCGGTTCCTTGCTTTTCCAGATGGCAGGGACGCCGCCGGTTAATGAAAAGGGCTTCGAGGATTCGAAGACCTTCCATCAGCGTCATATTCAAATCAAGCCGGATGACCCCGAGCCCTATTACTGGATCGGCGTGATTGACTGGACGCTGGCGTGGCGCGGGAACGCAGCAATGCGCCTGGACTACAACAAGAACAACATCAAGAAACAAGTGCACGATGACCAGCCACTGCCCGCTCCCGTCCGCACGGACTATACTGCGAAATATGGTCCTCTCGTGGACGAAGGCATCGCTGACCTGCAAAAGGCCATTTCGCTGAAGCCGGATTATGACGATGCTATGGCCTATCTCGGCCTGCTCTACCGCCGCAAGGCCGACATGGTAGAGAGCGCAGACGAGCGCGCTTCGCTGGAGAAGCAGGCGGACGATCTCCTAGAAAAGATCAAGGAGATTAAACAAAAACGTCTGGACCTGCAACAACAGACGCCCTAGTTCAGGATGCTGAATCGTCTGTAGTAAATCGATTTTCTAGTGGAAAGGACGCCTACAAAGGCGTCCTTTCCTTTTTCAACCGGGGCTCGTCCCTCCGGTTTTCGGTAGTAGGTCAGTTTCCGATTAGGCGGGTGGTTTCAATGGGTCAACGCAACACTCAGCTCTGCCCCACATTGCATTGAAAACAAAAGCTAAAAGCGCTGGCTAGGTCAAATCATCCGGAATATTACCCTGGCTGGGTTTTGACTGAGTACAGCCAAACAGATCGGTTCTTCAGGGGAAGTATTGGCGGATCAACTAATTAGAAGGTGTTGCGTCGACCGATTGAGCTGGCAGCGGTTACCGGAAACTGGCCTACTACCCGGTTTTCTCGGCTCTCGCGTGCGACCCGTTTCGGGCGTATAATTTAATATGCCGTCTCCCAGTAATGTTCCTCTAAGCTTCCAGCGGGATCGAGCTATTCGCCAGCTGGAGTCTCGCTTCGAGGAACTCCTCGAAAAACTTCGCAAAAATCGGCCTTCCGAGGACCCTTGGGTAGTTCGCCGCGCCTACGAAATTGCCTGTGAGCGCCATCGGGACCAATTCCGCAGCTCCGGCGATCCGTACATCTCGCATCTTCTGGAAGTCGCCCATATTCTCGCCGACATGCGCATGGATGCGACCACCTTGACGGCCGCACTTCTGCATGACGCTATCGAAGACACCGAATATCCCGTCGCGCGCATTGAGGAGCGTTTCGGACCGGACGTTGCGCACCTTGTGGAAGGCGTAACAAAAATCAGCCGCCTGAATATGACGGCTCCGGAGACGCGCCAGGCCGAGAATGTCCGCAAAATGCTGCTGGCGATGGTCAATGACGTTCGCGTCGTGATGGTCAAACTGGCCGACCGGCTTCACAACATGCGCACGCTCGAATACCTCGGGCCCGAAAAGCAACAGCGCATTTCGCGGGAAACGCTGGATATCTACGCGCCGATCGCCCATCGGCTTGGTATGGGAGTGATCCGCGGCGAACTTGAGGATTTGTCTTTCCGCTTTCTCGAACCGGAGGCCTTTCTCGCGCTGCAAAAAGAGGTTACGGAAAAGAGTCCCGTTTACCAAAGATTTTTGGAGGAAGTGCAGGGCACGATTCGCACCAAGCTCGTCGAAAGCAGCATTCCGGCGGAACTCGAAGCGCGGGTTAAAGGGCTCTATTCACTGCACGGCAAAATTCTGCGGCAACAGAGCAGTCTTGAGCAGGTGTACGATTTGCTCGCCGTCCGCGTGATTACGGATTCGGAGCGAAGCTGTTATGCCGCGCTGGGCGTGATGCATCACATTTGGCGGCCCGTCCCAGGGCGCTTCAAAGATTACATCGCGATGCCGCGGCCGAATCTTTATCAGTCCTTGCATACCACCGTCTTGCACGGCGGGCAGCCTTTTGAAGTGCAGATACGCACACAGGAAATGCATCGGATCGCGGAAGAAGGCGTCGCCGCCCATTGGAAATACAAAGGCGGCAAGCCTGCCTCCGGAGACGACGATCAACGCATCGCGTGGATGCGGCAACTTATTGAGTGGTCGCAAGAGCTGCAGGAACCTGGCGAATTTCTTTCCACACTGAAAGTGGATTTGGCGCCCGTTGAGGTTTACGCGTTCACGCCGAAAGGGCGCGTGCTTGAGCTGCCCCGAGGAGCGACTCCCGTCGACTTCGCCTATTCCGTGCACACCGAAGTTGGCCATCAATGCGTCGGCGCAAAGGTGAACGGCCAGATGGTTTCGCTGCGCCATGAAGTTGTCAGCGGAGATGTAGTCGAAATCCTAACTAACAAAAGCCATACGCCGAGTCGGGACTGGCTCAGTTTCGTCAAGTCCTCGCATGCGCGCAGCAAGATCCGCCAGTGGATCAACCTGCACGAGCGCGAAGAAGCGACGGACATGGGAAAAAAGCTGCTGGAGAAGGAATCCCGCCATTTTGGCCGCGGTTTGAAGAAAATCCCGGAAGCCGAGTGGAACAAATTGCTGGAAGATTACGGACTTTCGAAGCAGGAGGATCTCTACGCCGCGGTAGGATTCGGCAAATACTCCGCGCGACAGGTTCTCGCGCGTTTGCTTGGCGAACCAGAAAAGGGCCAGGAGTCGGAAGCGGAAGATTCCAAGCCGACACTGGTAAAGACCGTCAAGCGCATGCTGGGTTTCGGCGAAGCGCCATTGATCGTCAAGGGCCACGACGACCTGCTCGTCTATCGCGCAAAATGTTGCAATCCGATTCCCGGCGACGACATCGTCGGCTACATCACGCGCGGCCGTGGCGTTGCGGTGCACACGCGTGCTTGCCCCAACGTTCAAAACCTGATGTATCAGACGGAGCGCCGCATCGCCGTCGAGTGGGGCGGAGAGAGCGCGGCTACTTTCCCGGTGCAGCTTTCGATTCGAGGCAAGGACCGTGCAGGCTTGCTTGCGGAAATCACGGCCGTTATCAGCGGAGCGGGATCGAACATCCGAAGTCTTGAGAGCCGCCCGGACCGCCAGAATGCCCGCATTGAAGCAAGCCTTGAAATCGTCGACCGTCGTCAGCTGGAGACTATTCTCGCTAACATTCGAAAAGTGACCGGCGTGTTCGGGGTTGAACGCGTTTATCAGATTTAATTTCCGGCTTTTTCGCACCTGTCCTTTCTGCCGGGTATCACCCAAGCACACGCCCACGTTTGCCGCTTCCCCACCTCTACAATATATATATGTGGTACCAACGATTGCTTCTCGGTGTGTGGGTCTTCGCAGTGGTGGGCTGCCACCAGCATCCCCTCGCGGACTATCGTCCGCTAGACCAGGCGGGGATGTTTTCCAGCGACATAGAGCAGCTTAAAGGGCTCAACGTCTCGGACCTGGAAATCGCCCAAGTCGTCAAGATGAAGCACGCAAGAATTAGCGATGACACTTGTGTGGAGTTGGTGAGCTCCGCGCACGTTCACAAGCGTATCTTCCTCAGCGCCGAATCCGCTTCCGATTTGGCTGGCGCCGGATTTACGGAGCAGCAGATTCTCGATATCGCCCACGCCGACCAGCTCGATGCCATCAGCATCGACGCGGTTACTCTCAAGCTGATTGGTCTTTCGGACTCGACAGTCCAGCTCGTCCTGCAGCGCCATTTGGATGGCCTGCCGGTCATGGCCAGCGCCGAAATTTCGCGGCTGAAGAACACCGGCTTGACGGAACGCCAAGTCCTCGAGCGCATCAATGCCGGAATGACCGACGAACAGGCCGAAAAAGAAATTAAAGCTCGTGAAAGTACGCGCAATCACAAAGACACGTCTTTTGTACGCGTGCACGGCCGCAAACCGAGCTGACGCCTGTTGTCTCTTAACGGGCATGAACTCCCGTTCTCCCTTTTGCTTCTTCCGATTTCCCTCGCTACAATCGTGTCGCTTTGTTGCCGCGCTCGCATGTCCGTCCGCTTCTCTGTTTGCTTCTGGCCGCTGTAGCTTATTGGGTATCTTCTTGCGCTGTGGCGCTGGGGCCCGGGTATTCCATTGAAAAGCAGGAAATCCGCGTGCAGTTTTTGCCAGGGCCTGATCCAAGAATTCGCGTCGACTCGGACTATCAGCTTCGCAACACAGGCAATCAGCCCCTTACTTCGATTGAACTGCGTTTGCCTTGGAGCCGCGGCTTCCACGTTGCAGAAGCGCAGGCCGCATGGGACGGCGCCGCCCTCGCCGAACAAAACTCGCCTGCGAATCCTCGCAACACAATGCTTGCACTTCCGCAGAAGTGGACCATCTCCCAGCGTCACACCCTCCATCTCTCGGCGGAATTCCAGACTTCTGCCGCAGGCCAAGCCGGTTTCCGTTTTGCCGCGGATGCAATTTTTCTGCCTTCGGAGGGCTGGGCGCCGCAGTTGCTTCCCTCGCAGGGCTTGTTCGCCACCGGGGGAGTTCCTCCAAAGGAGTGGAAGCTGGTGGTGCGGGTGCCCGATGGATTTCTAGTTCACATGAGCGGGGGCTCTAAAAAAACGTCGCGGAACGGCCGCGAAATCACTGTTCAATCCTTGCAACATCCAGAGGATCACTACCCGTTCGTCATCGCCGGGCTCTACAAAGAAACACTGCTGGAAGCGGGCACTGGCAATAAAATTTTTCTCTGGACTCGCTCTCAAGAAGATTCTGCGCGTTTGCAACAATCCCTGGATGCCCTCGTCCGCGCGGTTCAGGCTTATGACTCCACTTTTGGCGCCCGCTCCCAAAAATCCAAGCCGTTCTGGATTGTGGAGTGTCCCGTGTTGGATGGCTGTTTTACCGCCGCAGAGTCCGTTTATGCCAATCTCTTGAGCGCGGAGCCTGGCGCCGTTTCCTCCCAACTCGCCTCGCTCGACACGCTGCTAATCGATTTTAGTGGCGGAGCGCCAAAGCTGGCCGCCGCTGCACCTGGCCTCGCCGCAAGCTGGCTTGGTTACGGGCAGAACCCCGGCTTTTACGAACAACAGCCGCCTCTTTCCGCTCTTCCTGCGTTCGCTTCCGCGGTGGGCCAAGAAGCCATCGACGGGCCCACTTCCCGGACGGAGACAATCCGCCGCGCGTTGCGTATGATTCCCAAGAGCGCAGTGGCTCGCAAAACGGAAGATGAAACTGTGCTGCGGGCAAAGAGTTTCCTTTTCTTCTACGCTCTTCAGGAGCGCTACGGGCAGGAGGTTTTCCGCCGCGCGATCAGCCACATGCTCTCCGCTCGCCAAGGGCGGGGCTTCGATCTCGACGATCTGATCGCTGCATTCGAGCAGGAAACCCATCAGAATGTCGCCGAGTTTGTTCGTTTGTGGATGAAGCGCCCCGGGGTTCCGGACGAGTTTCGCGCACGCTATGAGAATGCTTCCGCTGCTATCGCCACCACTTCCAAGGAGACCATGCCATGAGAGAAATTGTTCTGACGGATCGCGGTCCAAAACCTATCGGCCCATATTCGCAGGCCGTCAAGGTTAACGGCCTTCTCTTCGTTTCCGGACAAGTTGCCATCGATCCAAAGACCAACGAGTTTGTCGCCGGAAATATTCAGCAGCAAACGGAACGCACGCTGGAGAATGTAAAAGGCATCGTCGAAGCGGCGGGCAGCAAGCTGGGCCACGTCATAAAAACGACCGTATTTCTGAAGAACATGAGCGACTTCGCCGCTATGAACGAAATATACGCGCGCTATTTTTCCGCAACTCCGCCGGCTCGCTCGACCGTGGAGGTCGCTCGCCTGCCCAAAGACGCTCTCGTTGAAATGGAAGTTATCGCGACGATCTGAACTGCTCAGAAAAACAAATTAGGGCCTGTCGGGACTTTCCAGTCCCTTGTGAACCGCGAAGACGGTCGCGAGGGTTACAAGTGCGATTGCATACCACACAAACTTGCTGGTTCCTGCCTTGAGCGGTCCCTTGTTTGATCCTTTCGCGCCTGCGCCTTGCGGCGGAGGTTGGTCCTGGGCTTCTTCCGCGGAGGGGTCAAGAACGATGCGATACGCTTCGCCTTCCGCGATCACCCGCGAATCATCGCCAACCGTAATCGTCAGCGACCCCCGGATGCTTTTGACAAGCAATTGCTTCTCGCCAAGCATGGTTACCTGCCCGATCGTGGGTGCGTCGGACTGCGGCTTGATCACAGCCGTCAAAGCGTTTAGTGCAAACGCGTTTGCGTTGGAGGTGGAAAATGTTCCCGATCCACGCAGCAGCGTTGCCGTTGGCGTTCCGCCATCTTCATTAACCGTGGCCGCAGAAGCCGCAGAAAGTAGAAATCGCGCCGCTTGGGTCCGCAGCTGCATGCTTCCCATGTCGGCGGTGCTCAGTCGATCGCCAATAAAAATAGTTGTGCCCACGGCTGCGCCTGCTCCGCCGACACTCGCGCCGTCTGACGATACAACTGTCCCCAGAGCGCCCGTAGTAGTAGCGCCCCAGACCGGAGCCATCAGTAAACAAGAAACAAAGAATGCAGCAACAATTTCGCGCGAGCGCGCCATTGAAGCCTCCAAGAGGGCTACTCGAAGAATACTCACAGCCTTCGCCCCCGTCAATAAAGAATCACCCCGGCGGGCAAGAATCTTTTGCCTCTAACTTCCCACCTCCTCTGGCTGTAGCAAGCTTCCGCTGCTACAATGCAAGCCAACACATGGCTGACTGGAAACAGATCACCGCCCGTATTCGTCGGGCCCGCACCGGCAAAGACCCCGTCGGGCAACTTTCTAATTTGTACGAAAAAACGCGCGACGCCATGGTGGCATTTGAACTGGCACGCTATTTCGAAACCGCAGGCCAAAATCCAGAAGCGGCTAAATGGTACCTCGCCGCCGCGGATCGTTTTCGCAGAGCGGATTGGAAAGTAAAGGCGCAAGAAGCAGCCGTCAGACTTGGCGCGGAAGTTGCAGCCGTCGATCCCGCGCATTCGTCCGGCGATTTTATGCTGGCACCGCCTTCGATTGCTGCTGCTGAGTCGGCGGTCACGCATGAAGAGAATTCCGCCGCGTCTGAAACTCCGGATGCTTCTACTGAATCAGAAGCCGAGACCGAAGATGCTTCCGTGAAATCCGAGGCAGAGTCTCCGGATTCACCCGATAAAAAACGCCGCCGTCGCGGCCGTAGAGGTGGCCGCAATCGCCGCAAGAGCGAAACTTCCAAAAGCCCCGCAGCCGTCTCCACATCCCGTACCTCGGAATCTACAACTCCTGCGAAGGGCTTGCCATCGCGAGTATTTGATGAAAAGGTCGAGCCCAGACCATCGCGAGCTGCGGAGAGCCGCGCCATCCCTTCACTGCCGATCGAACCGATTGGAGAGCCCGGCGGTCCGAGCGTCCGCGGCCGTTCCGGAGATCCTGGTCTCTCCTCCAGATTGTCTCTTCTCGAAATGCAGCTACGCCGCTTGTTGACCTGTCCGCCTGTAAAACTTAGCGAAGCGGACCATGCGCCCGTCGGTCCCGGCGTTTTCGTTCTGACCGATTCCGATCTCACCAGCTATTACTACGTTGAAGCCTGCCAGACACTGCGGATCGCAGTAGGAAATCTTTTGCGAGGTGGTGCCAGCCGTCGCGGCGCGGATTCTCTCAAACCGCAACTTGCTGAGCATCTCGGCATACCAGAAACGAGAGTGACAAAATATCTCGCCGATCACTGCGTTGTTCGCTGGCTGCAGCTTGACGAAGGCGCCTCGCACTTCGCGCATTTTGTGACTGCCGTCATTCGTCCCACGCTGAATGAGTAGGGCAACCAAACAGGGACTACTTTTCCGAATCGAAACACCACGCTTCCCAAAAGATGCAAAGTTCTAGCCCATTCGCACTAGAAGTAACCCCCAACCCACCCCTCTTCAGACTACCGTTCATTGCCCCTAATTGCCGTTCAACCCCCATTTTCGACCGTTCGACGTAACCTGCTGGCATCCTCCCCCCTTTACCGTCAAACTATAGGCGTACAAAGACTTATTGGACGTACCAGTAGAAAATGGTACGGTATTTCGAGCCCGGGGGGCAGTTTAGGGCTCGGTTTCATCTAATTCAGTGAGCAGTTGGGCCGCATCTTTTGAAAGTGGAGGGTAGAGCTTTATGCCGAATCGTGTGGGGACGCAGATTCTGAGAACTTTTGACTGGGCGCTGTGCAAGGCTGCCGCTGTCACGTTTAACAGCATTCAGCATTTCAACAAGCGCAATCCGAATCCCTCCGTTACGCCGCAGTGGTCAGAAAAGCCGCTGCTCAAGTCCTGGGAAAAGACCAAGCCCACGCTTGGCTTCCCGCGGCAAACCGATTCCTTGTGCCCTGCATGCGTCAAAGAGGCGCGTGAAGCGATCATCGCCGGCAAAAAAGACTGGCGCGATCTGATGAACGAGAAAATCGGCGAAATCAAAGCGCAGATTATTGAGCGCGACAACGAAATTTGGATGGTCAAGGATTGCCCCATCCACGGCCACTACGAAGACATGATGGCCATCGATGCAAAATTTCTCGATTGGATCGAGAAGCAGTTCCCTGGCCGCGATATTCCCGCGCACAACGACGAAGATCTTCACAAGCACGGCTCTTCGACCGTTCGCTATGGCCGCGGCTCCGTTCTCACCGTCGACCTCACCAACCGCTGCAACATGATGTGCGACCCTTGCTTCATGGACGCAAACCAAGTTGGCTACGTCCACGAACTCGGCTGGGACGAGGTTAAAGAGATCTTAGACAACGCGCTCAAGATCAAACCGCGCCGCCAGATGTCCGTGCAGTTCTCCGGCGGCGAACCGACCATGAGCCCGTTGTTTCTCGACGCCGTCTCCTACGCCCGCAAGATTGGCTACAACAGCGTGCAGGCTGCCACGAACGGCATCGAGTTCGCCAAGAGTAAGGAATTTTCGAAGAAGGCCTTCGACGCCGGTATGCGCTACGCCTACCTGCAATTTGACGGCATCGGCAACGACGCCAACAGCCATCGCCAGATCGGCAACCTCTTTGACGTGAAGCTCCGCGCCATCGAGAACATGCACGAAGCCGGCATCGAAATCGTTCTCGTGGTCACCATCGTCAACAACGTGAACAACGACCAGGTCGGCTCGGTCGTGAAGTTTGCGATGGAAAATCCCAAGAAAATTGCTTTCGTCAGCTTCCAGCCGGTTTCTTTCACTGGCCGCGATGAAGACATCACTCCGGAGCGCCGTCTCCGCCAGCGCTACACGCTTTCGCATCTCGCGAAAGACGTCAGCGCGCAGGTCGGCAAGGTCGAGCCTACGCGCGACTGGTTCCCCATCTCGTTCATCAGCACGTTCGCCGGTTTCGCGGACATGGTGAAGGGCACTGAGTCCACTTGGGGCTCGTTGAGCTGCGGCTGCCACCCGAACTGCGGCGTCGGCACCGCCATGATGATCAACAAAGAGACGAAAGAGTGGGCGCCGGTTCCGCGCTTCCTCGATGCCGTCCAGCTCACCAAGGACGTCACCGCCATCACAGATGCGGCTCGCGGCAAGAATTTCTCTAACTTCATGATGGCCATGGCCCTCTTGAAGAACTATCACCCGTTCCGCGGACCCAAGGGCCTCACGCTCAGCGCGCTCTTCAAGAAATTCGATAAGACCTGGGCGCTCACCAAGCGCGCCACCACTAAGTACGGCCGTACCTCCCCGGATCGCAAGATTGACGACGCCATGAAGCGCCGCCAGGATCCGTGGAATTTTCTCTTCATCGCCGGCATGTGGTTCCAGGATCTTTTCAACTACGACTTCCGCCGCACCGAAATGTGCATCATTCCTTACGCCACGCAGCAAGGCGAAATTTCCTTCTGCGCTTACAACACAGGCGTAGGCTGGCGCCAGATCATCGAAAACATGCACAAGAACGCGACGGTTGCCGAATGGTACAAGAACCACGGCAAACACGAAATTTACGCCAAGGGCAAGAGCGTCAATCTTCAGAGCTTCGAACACTCTCTGAACATTGACTCCGATGACGCCGCTCGCGTCCGCCACCTCGAACACGACATTCCGCAAACCGCCGCGGAAGAAGATCGCGCTCGCCGCAAGAAGGCCTTCGAGGAACAAGCCAAAGTCCGCGCCATCTACGAAGAACTCGTTCTCAAGAAGCCCCAACCGACGGTAGTTCAAATCGGCTCGGTCTCCGACATCGCCAAAGCCACGCCAGCCAATTTCGCCAACGCAGGCAAGCCGGTAACAATCGCCCCTGCAAACGGCAATGGCAACGGCCACTCGAACGGCAACGGTGCCACCGCAGCCGCTGAAAAAGCTACTGAGGCAGTAGCCGGCGACTAATCAACCTCGCCTTGTAGTGGCGCAGCATGCTGCGCCCTATCTCGGCAACATGTATCCTGTCCACTCCGCAGTTTGTATCTGGCTCCGGTCACCCGGAGCCAGACGCATTTAGAAAGGGATTTTTCCGATGAGCACACTCTCAGGACGCGTCGCGCTCGTCACCGGCGCCAGCCGCGGCCTCGGCAAAGCAATCGCACTCGCCCTTGCTCAAGCCGGCGCTGACGTCGCCGTAAATTATCGGGTCCAAGCCGAGGCCGCGGAAGCCGTCTGCCGATCCATTCAAGACATGGGCCGCAAAAGCATGACTGTTCAGGGCGACGTTTCCATTTCCTCAGATGTGGATCGCGTCGTCTCAACGACGGAGAAAGAACTCGGCTCCGTCAGTATTCTCGTGAACAACGCGGGCATTGCCAAAATTCTTCCCGCCGAGCAAGTCACGGAAGAAATCTGGAACGAATTTATCCGCGTGAATCTGACCTCGGTTTTTCTCGTCACGCAGCGCGTGCTTCCCGCCATGCGCGCCGCCCGCTGGGGCCGTCTCATTCACCTGTCTTCCATTGCGGCCCAGTACGGCGGCATTATCGGTCCCCACTACTCTGCCACCAAGGCCGGCATCCTGGGCCTGATGCGCTCCTACGCCTCGCAATATGCCAAGGAGGGCATCACGTCCAATGCAATCGCCCCCGCGCTGGTAGAGACTGATATGACCGCCGACATCCCGAAAGACTATATTTCCCGCATTCCCGTTGGCCAATCCGGCGAGCCAGAGGAAGTTGGCCGTCTCGCTGTCTTGCTTGCCCAAAGCTCCTTCATCACCGGCCAAACCATCAACCCCAACGGCGGCCTTTACATGAGCTGATTCCCTTCGGAAATCTGTCCGTCACCCTCTCGAGCGAAGCTCCTGCTATAATCAAAAGGAATCCACCGGAGTAAGCAAATGCCTATCTACGAATACGTCTGCGACGACTGCCAAGCCCAATTCGAAAAAATCGTAATCAACAAGCAGCAGGAAATCGCCTGCCCCAAGTGCGCCAGCAAGAAAGCGACCATCCAGCTCTCTGTCTTCGCCACGGCAGGCTCCAGCGGGTCATCCGGACCGTCCAGCAGTTCCTCAGGAGGAGGCGGTTGCTGCGGCGGTGGTTGCGGCTGCCACTAGGTGAATATGGGAATCCTTTTAATTGCGTTCGTGGTGCTCGTGCTTTTGGCAGTTGGGTCAGCCTGGAAGCAATTACGTTCTAACTGGCGCTCCATTCAATCCATGCGATCAGAGAACAAAGGAATTGCAGACCCTGGCCTCGGGGTCGAAAACACCGTAGGATCCGATGGTTCTTACCATCAGGGGCACTGCCACGACGGAGTGCATCATGGTTCGGACGCTGGCGGGCACGACTTTGGCGGATTCGATGGCGGGCACGGCGGGTTCGACGGAGGCGGCGGGCATCACTGAGTTTGCAGAATTATTGGCACAGCCAATCCTAATTGTGGCTGGTCCCCTCCACGATCTCAGCGCTAAAGGGAAACAATGTCCATAACCACCGCCGAACAACTCGAAAAACTCCGCGCTTGCGGCCTGATCGTCGCGAAAGCCCTCCGCGCCATGTCCGCCGCCGTCCGTCCCGGCGTCACCACCGGCGAACTTTCCGCCATCGGCGCGCAGATCCTTTCTGAAAACGGCGCGCATTCCTCTCCACCGCTCATCTACAATTTCCCGGGCGACGTCTGCATCTCCGTCAACGACGAAGTCGTCCACGGCATCCCCGGCCCGCGCACGATCCAACCCGGCGACCTCGTCAAGCTCGATCTCACCGCCGTCAAGGACGGCTTTCACACTGATTCCGCCGTCACCATCCAAGTTCCGCCCGTCGCTGAAAAATCGCGCGAATTGGCTCACTGCGCCGAGCGCGCGTTTCGTCAAGCCCTCACTGCTGCGCGTCCCGGCAATCGCACGAAAGACATCGGCCGCGCCGTCGAGCGCGAAGTCCGCCGCCGAGGCTTCCAGGTCGTCCGCGAACTAGGCGGCCATGGCGTGGGCCGCACGATTCACGAAGAGCCCAGCGTTCCCAATTACGCCGATCCCGGCGCCTGCCATCTCCTCACCGAAGGACTCGTCATCACCATCGAGCCCATCATCGCCGCCACTACCGGCCGTGTTTCCCTCGATCGCGACGGCTGGACTGTCCGCACCGCCGACGGCAGCCTCTCCGCCCACTACGAGCACACCATTGTTATCACCAAGGGTGAGCCGATTCTGCTCACCGCCGCGTAGTCTCAAGCTTCCAACGCGTATGCTTCCCAGCCACTCCCAGCTTCTGTTCTTCGTTACCACCGCCGCGATTTTGCTCGCGATCCCCGGCCCAGCTGTCCTCTACATCGTAGGCCGCAGCATCGGTCAAGGGCGCAACGCCGGCCTCGTCTCCGCTCTCGGTATCGGCGTCGGCACTTTGGTGCACACTGCCGCAGCGGCCGTCGGGTTTTCCGCGCTGCTCGTCTCCTCAGCCATGGCGTTCAGCGTCGTCAAATACTTAGGGGCCGCCTACCTCATCTATCTCGGCATCCAACGACTCCGAAGTAAAGAATCGTTAGCTGCAGTGTCCGATACCGGCACGCCGCGCGTCACACTCGCTCGCGTGTTCTCACAAGGAATTGTCGTCAACATCCTCAATCCCAAAACCGCCCTCTTCTTCTTTGCTTTCCTCCCCCAATTCATCGACCCTGCCCGCGGCCACGTCGCCACGCAAATCCTCTCCCTCGGTATTCTCTTCGCCGTCATGGGCACCACCAGCGACTCGCTCTGGGCGCTCTTCTCCGGCAGTGTAGCCGGCTGGCTCCGCGCGAACCAACGCTGGATGCGTAACGAGCGTTACGTTAGCGGCGGCATCCTTATCTCGCTTGGCGTAGCCACCGCCCTCGCCGGCTCTTCTGCCAGAAAATAGTTCGCTCTATCTTCTTAGAAGCAAATGAAGAATCAAATGTAGGGAGTTATTCCCGCAGCACGCGCGCCGGATCCGTGCGCGTCGCTCGCCACGCCGGCAAGAAGCACGCCGCCAGCGCCGCGATTGTCATTACCGCAAACGCCGCTCCAAACGCTAGCGGGTCGCGCGGGCTAACCTTGAACAAATAATTCCCGAGTAACCGTGTCAAGGCAAGCGCCGCCGCCGCACCCAGCAATAACCCGCCCGCTGTCAACGTCAAGCCACGCGACATCACCAACCGCCAAACATTCGCAGCCTCCGCGCCCAGCGCCATGCGCAACCCCAGCTCCCGCGTGCTTTGTGAAACCGCATATGACATGACGCCATACAGCCCAATCGTGGCGAGCACCAAAGCCAATCCGCCCAACACGCCTACCAAAGTGACCGCCACCTTCTGCGGTGCCGTCGAGCGATCCACTTGCTCTTGCAGCGTAATTGCTTCGTACGGCGCCAGATTCCCATCCAGCGCGTGCACTTCACGAGCCAAGCCTGCAGCCATCGTCTCGGGACTCAGCGGCGTCCGGATGTACAAGCCCGCTCCCACAGAAAAATTCTGGCGCCACGGCACATAAAAAAACGGCTTCGCTGCTTCCCGCACGCTCTCGTACTTCGAATCTTTCGCCACGCCAACCACCTGCATCCACCGCCCTTTCACCTGCACGTGCTCGCCGATCGGATTCTTCCCGCGCCAATACTGCCCCGCCATCGTCTCGTTCACCACCGCAACCAACGCTGATCGTTCATCATCCGCGCGCGTAAACTCGCGACCAGCCTCCAATGGAATCCCCATCGTCGCCAAATACTCTTCGCCCACTTCGTTGTATTCCACCGTCGGCTGCTCCTCTGGCGGCGCAACATACCCTTCGACGGCAATCGGCGATGACGAATACGTCCCGTAGTCCAGCGGCATAAGTCGCGCAAACGTCGCCGATTCCACACCCGGCAGCCCCTTCACGCGCTCCAGCAATTCATCTTGAAAATTCCGCGCCCGCTGTGCGTCATATCCCGCCGACACCAGATCCACCGACGTATGGATCACACCATGCGTTGAGAATCCCGGGCTCGACGTCCGTATCTTCTGCAAACTTTGTAACAGCAATCCCGCTCCTACCAACAGAATGAAACTCAGCGAAACCTGCACCACCACCAATCCCGAACGCACCCAACCTCTTCCTCGGCTTCCGACCACTCCCGCCGAATCCGCTTTCAGCGCCGCCGCAAGATCGATCTTTCCACTCTGCATCGCGGGCACCAGACCGACCACCAGCGTTGCAATCAAGCAAACGCCGGCGCTCACAGCCAGCACGCGCCAGTCAATTTCACCCGGCAGATGCATCGCCACACCCGCCCGCGCCGGAAACAGCAGCACCAGTGCATGACGGCACCAATACGCAACGAGCAGCCCCCCCACTGCCCCAAAAGCCGAAAGAATCACACCTTCCGTCAACAGCTGCTTCAACAATCGCCCACGCCCCGCGCCGAGAGCCAGCCGCACCGTCATTTCATGTCGCCGCGCAAAGGACCGCACTAGCAGCAAATTGCCAACGTTTGCGCACGCAATCAGCAACACAAAGAAAACCACGCCCAGCATGATTTCCAGCGTTGGCAGCATCGTCCCTGCATTGTTGAATGGCGTTTGCCAAAGCGGCCATAGTTGCGCGCCGCGGCCGCGATTCGTATCGGGATAATCGGTTTCCAATCGTTTCGCAACTGACGAGATCTCCGCCTGCGCCTGCTCTCGAGTCACGCCCGGCTTCAGCCGCACATACGCTTCAATCCACCGAGCCCCGCGATCCTCCAGCTTGTATCCCCCCGCTTCAAATATGTCCTCCATCGAAGCCGGCACCCAGAACTGCATTCCCCAGCCCACAAACGTTCCGTAAAAGCCATCCGGCGCCACTCCCACAATCGTATGCACCACTCCATTCAGCCGCTGCGTTTTCCCGACAATCTGCGGATCGCCTTTGAAGCGCCCTTGCCACAGCTGATAACTGATCACCGCGACCGGATGCGCGCTCCGGCCCGTATCCTCGCCCGCCTCGAATCCGCGCCCGAGCATTGGATGAACCCCAAGCGCATCGAAATAATTCGCCGATACGATGCTCCCTATCGTCCGCTCCGCGCGGTCGCCGATACTCAGGGTAGTCCCCGTAATCTTGCTTACAAAAAAAGTGTCCAAGAGCGTGCAGTTCCGCTGCAAGTCCACGAAATCCGGCCAAGAAAGCCCGGTTGCTCCCGTCTCGCCGCGCGCCGTTCCCGCCAGCGCAAACAATCGTTCCTGGTGTGCCACTGCTGGGTACGGACGAAACAAAATCCCTTCGACCCAGCTGAACACTGCGGCGTTCGCTCCAATCCCCAAAGTCAGACACAGAATGGCTAGTACGGAAAAGCCTGGACTCCGCCACAGCATCCGCAAACCAAATCGCAAGTCTTGCAGTGTGGTTTCAATCATGGGCAAACCTCTCTGCTCGCGATACTGTTCCCTCGTTTGTTCCACCCCGCCAAAACTCCGAAGCGCCTCGCGTCGCGCTTCATCCGCGCTTAAGCCCTTGCCCAGGTTCGCGTCAACGGCCATCTCCAGATGCGAGCGCATCTCTGCGTCAAGATCGTGTTCGAGACGGCGTCGCCGAAAAAGGTTAGCGGCGCGTTGAATAAAAGTGCGCCAATGTTCTCGCATGCGCTGCTTCATCCTCCAAACTTGCCAAACAAACGCTCCTCATAGGAATCTAGTCCTAAATAGATGCCATGCGTTCCTTTAGACGGTCAACAGGAGAAAACGCGAGCCTATCACACTCCTGTTGAACGTCAACAGAAGCTTTCGGCGGGTGACATTCATACTCCCTGATCCGGGGGATAGAGCTCTCTAGGAAGGAACTTCTGCACTATCGCTTCTGGAACTGCCAGTTGTGGAGAGAAGCTTCCCAGTTTCTGAACCGGCTTATCTCAGTCAGATTCATGCGTACTACCGCCGCAATCACCGCCGCGTCATCCAGGTACCCCAACACGGGGATGGGATCCGGTATCGAGTCGAACGGCTCAACGAAAAACGAGTGCGGCAATTCCTCCGAGCACCGTCAGGATCGGCGGAGAGTACCTTCCCCCAAGCCATGCACGGATCATTCTGAAGAGGATCTGCAGACTTTCCCAAGGCGCGAGCAAAAACTCGTAATTCTGTTTCGCTTTGCGCATCGAGAGGGATAGCAGCCGAGCCAGTTTGTCCTTCGAACTCACAAACTCCTCGGCCTTCTCTTTTGCTTGCTCGAGTGTTTTCACGCCGCTCCGTAACATGGGTGCTGGGGCTCCCACAAATACATCGATCAGAGACTTAGTGTGCGGCAAGTATATGCCCGCTCATCTGATCGGTACAACCCGCGGTCCGAACTCTCGGAGAGCGGATTACATCTTCGCTAAATTTCGTGATCTGCTCAGCGGAGGCGGCCCAAACTTCTACTGCGGGCGGGAATAGCGCTGAATGTTAGCAGGCACTGGAATCGCTGCGTCGCCGCGCGGGTCGCGTATCGGCTCTCCTGGCGTCCACTTGAATGGCAGCACTCCTGTCCAGGCTCCGCCGGCGTACTCCTTGTCGTCATCGACGGCAAACCCTATCCGAACTTTCGCAGACGCCTCGACCAGCGGCACCGCCAGCACCATCGTGGCTTTCAATTCTTGCTCGCTCGGTGGACGAACCGTGGCCCAGCGGCCGCGCAACACGTACTCAACAAAGTCACGCATCGCCGCTAGTTTCGCCTCCGCGCCCTCGACCGGCTCGGCCTTGCCCATCACTACGACCGAGCGGTAGTTCACCGAGTGCCCCGTCGCCGTCGGCGAAAAAACAATTCCGTCGAGTAAAGTTACGCTGAGGCAAAACGGCGCCCCACTGCCAAGCGTTTTCATCAACCGGCTAGCCGTCGAGCCGTGCAAAAAAAGTTTATCGCCTACGCGCACATAATTCGTGGGCACCACGAAGGGCATTCCATCTGCAATGAACCCGACGTGGCACACAAACGCCTGGTCCAAAATATCGTAAACGGTTTGCCGGTCGTAACGTCCTCGGTCCGGCTTTCTTGTAACTCTCGTTTTCTTCGTTGGAGTGAAGTCGCTCATGAAACGAGGCTAGCGCCAAGCCACCCAAACCCGCAAGCGCCAATCTGGCCCGCGCAAATCGGGCCAAATCCTGCTGGTAGGGACGCAGCATGCTGCGCCCCTACAACCGAGGACGTAACAATCCGGGACTATTTCGATGGCGGTGCCGGTTTCGCAGCTCCACGCACCACGCGGAACCCAATGTATTCCGGCGCAGGCGTGCAACTGGATTCTGGATCGGCGGGACAATCCGCGCTGCCGCCTATTAATTTACCTTTGGCGTCGCGCGTCAAAACCCACTCGGCTGCGTTTCCACCGAGGTCGTAAATCGGCTCTTCGTCGTCTTTGCCTTGGGGGTGAAAGCTGCCGACTTCTTTCAGCAAGGGAGCTGTGCCACCAAGTTCCTTGGCTTTTTCACGAAGCCGTGCGGAATCCTCCGGATTCGCTGCGTAATCGGCCCAGTAATCCAGCGTGTTTTCGCCGTCACGGTTTTCGTAGAGATCTTTCACTTCATCTTCAAATGGAATACGCCATGTCTGTCCGGTGTATTTGCTGAGCCATTCGACATAGGCTTTCGCGTCCTCCAAAGTGACTCCGCTTATCGGATGGTTTTGATTAGAGGCGTCCACGCTCGTTGTTTTTCGAAAGTCCGCATATTGAGCGACAGTGACTTCAAATCTTCCAATTTCGAGCTGGGGTCGCTTTACAACTTCCGGGATGAGGATTGGCGTGGAGTCTTTCCCAGAGCCAGGCTTGACCCACGAAACGCCAAACCGAGAACCCCCATGCAGAATGCTCTTTCGTTTCAAGGAATCGGCAAGAGGCGAGTCCTTCTTAAATGCTTCGTTTTCCGGCGTAGCGGTCTTGAAGAAATATTTGTCGAACCACGCGACTTCGTCTTCCACCTTGCGCAATTGATGAGTCAGTTTTTGCGGGCCGTGCGGCTCGCCGGGGAAGACTACAAATTTCACGGGGACTTTGCCGTAGTACTCCAACGCGCGGAAGAACGACCAGCTTTGCGCTGGAGGAACGTTGCGGTCGGCGGAGCCGTGGAAAATCAGGACAGCCGCTTGCACCTTGTCCATCTTGAAGAACGGCGACTTCTTGATGTAAAGCTGCGGATCCTCCATCGGCGATTTGCCGAAATAATAAGAATCAAACGAATCGCCGAAATCCACGTTGCCCCAGTCGCTGATCCATTCCACGTCGCCAGCACCCACGCTGGCCGCTTTGTACCGCGCGGGATACGTGGTGATCAGGCTGATGGAAAGAATCGAACCGTTGGACCAACCGAGCGTCGCGACTTTGTCCGGATCGGCCATGCCCTTGGAGATCAAATAGTCGACGCCCATGTTGATGTCCGGCGTCTCAAGATCGTAATACTTGCCGCAGCAGATCGACTCCACCCACTTCAGCCCATAGTTGGCGCTGCCGTGATAATTTGGACGCAGCACGAACGCGCCGCGCTGGGTCATCAGATTGACGGGATACGCCCAATTGTCATCCCACGCGTCCGAGTCCCAGCCCGTGGGGCCGCCGTGAATCATGGTGATCACCGGATACTTTTTTCCGGCTTGGTAATTCGTTGGGTAGTAGAGGATGCCCTCAACTTCCTCGTCGAGAGAACCTTTCCAGCGGATGACTTCAGTCTTCGCAAACGTCCGCCCGTTCACAAGCGCTTCGTTCAATTTCGTGACTTGCACAGGCAAAACGATTTTGTTCCCGTCGAGCTGCGCGCGGTAAATCTGCGGGAGCTTGCTGGCTGTCGAATATTCGTAGACGATTGTTTTTCCGTCTTCGCTCAGTAAGAATCCGCGAATATTTTTTACGTGCTCGCCCACAAGCGATTGACGATGCCAAGTCCAACCCGAAGCTGATTTCTCGGCACTATAGCGCGCCAACTCCGAGTGGCTACCTGCCGCGAGATCGGCAACGAATCCGCCTGGCGCATGTTCGAGGCCAAAGCCAAATCCGTTTTCCCAATCCGCAGGGATTTCCGTCGCCTTGCCGGAGGACAAATCGTAGAAATAACCCTTGAGAATCGTGGCAGTCAGGAATTTAGGATCGGTCGAATAGGGCGCCATGGCGTAAAAACCGGATCCGTCCGCAGCCCACTCGAATCCGTCCGGGCGAACACGGCCTTCCGTGAAAATCTGTTTTTCCGTGCCATCACTCAAATTGTGGAGCACGGCAATTGGCGGAACTTTCTGATCGAACTCGTAATGCAAACTTTTCGCGTGTGAAGCGGCAACGTATTTTCCGTCTTTCGAGACGCTCCAGCTTTCGATCCAATCCGTGTTGGTTGAAAGACGTGTGATTTTCTTGTCCTTCACGCTGATCTTGTACAAGCGCACCGGCGCGGCGTGATCGGCATCATCAACAATCTGCGAATCGTCTTTCTTTTTCTTCAACTCCTGTTCGTAAAGAGCGGGCTCTTCTTCGGCGCTAAAGATAATCGTGTCCTTGTCCAGCCAGTCGATTTGGCGCGGCGCGCGTGAAAGTTCCGTAAGCACCCACGGCTCACCGCCGTGCGGGTTGATTAGCCAGATTTGGATTGGTGCGGTATCCGGTTTGGGCTGCGGGCGCGCCCGCGAGCTGACGAACGCGATTCGCTCGCTGTCAGGCGACCATCGCGGGCCAAAATTGTTGTCGGTGCCGCGCGTCAGCTCGATTTCTTTGGTTTCGGTGAGGCTGGACAAAACGAGATTGGAAACGCGAGCATCCTTTTCTTTGTCGGCCGTCGACTTCACCCAGACGAGCCACTTCGCGTCAGGCGAAATCCGCAGTTGACGGGCGTATTCCTGGAAGATCTCGTCTTCCGCTCTCCATGGTTCTGTTTTCACCGCGGGTTTTGCGTCGTCCGCTTTTACGACCGCCATGGGCCGCGTCCAAACGGCACTCGCCCATGCGCCAGCCAGAAATATTCCCGCCACAATCCATCTGCTTCGCTTCATCGCATCCTCATTTCGATTGGAACTCGAATAACACGTGACTGCCAGCCAACACAGCAAGCCGCACAGCATAGTTCAATTGACGCCGAATGGGAATCGTGTACTCTTGTCACCACCAAACCGCATTGAGGCCCACGCATGCCAAAACCAGAGCCGATTTTTACGCGCGCAACGTTTCAGTTTTTTCGCGACTTGGCGCGCAACAACCGCAAAGTGTGGATGGATGCGAATCGGGAGCGCTACCAGGAATTTGTAGTGAAACCATTTCGCCGGCTACTCGAGGAAGTCAGTCCTGCCGTTCTGCAACTCGACACGCGCTTCGAAACCACCGGACGTACGGGTGCGAATTTCTCGCGTATCAACCGGGATATCCGTTTCGCAAAAGATAAGACACCGTATCGCGCGCAAATGTATTTGAAATTCTCCACGCCATTTTCCGGCGAAGGAGAAACCGGCCAGCTCTATGTCGGAATTTCCGCCGACGCAGTGACCGCGGGCTTCCGCATTTACGCCGGCTCGAAGCGCAAGGAGTCCGCGCTGGCGGTGATTGGCGACGCGCGCCTCTTGGCGCAGCCGAAATGGATTGCCCAACAAAAGAAACGCCTGAGCAAACGCTACGAAACTTACTGGTATGGCGCGGCGAAAGGTGAGTGGACGGAACAAAAGGGTTGGCCTTCTGGGCCCGAAGACTGGAAGAAACTGCAGGCGTGGATCGTGCGCCGCAAGCTAAAATCCGCCGATGCCACACGAGCCACTTTTCCGCGGGACGTCGCAAAAATATTTCGCGAGCTTTATCCGCTGCTACAGTTCACCTCGCTGAATGATTGAGACTCAAAACGAAATGGAGAATCGATGAAGAGAAGAGCCGTTAGTTTGCCGAGTCGGAACAAGCTTGTCAGAAAAATCGCCGTGATCGCAGCTCTCGTTTTATGCGTTTTTGCAGCTGCCTCCTCGACCGCGCAGGAGGCTGGAACTTCCAAGGATTGGCCAAAAGCGACGCCAAAGGAGTTCGGCCTCGATCCGGCAAAGCTCGCGGCGTTCGATGCCGATATTGCCAGCGGGAAGTACGGACTTGTGGACAGTATGTTGATCCTGCGCTGCGGCACTGCCGTTTATGACAAGTCTTATCCACACGACTACGGCCAGATTTACGGCGAGCGCGCCAAAAAAGAAGGTCCGCTGAATCATGACATGCGCGGCCCGTACAATTATTTCAGCACGAATTTTCATCCCTTCTACAATGGCAGCGACATGCACACGATGCAGTCGATATCAAAAACGGTTACATCGGTCACATATGGAATCGCGAGGATGCGAAATGAATTTACGGCCAGTTTGGATGCGCAGATTGTGCCGCTCCTGGGGATCAAGAAAATCCAAAACCTCGACGACCGAAAAAAACGCATCACGGTACGCGACCTGCTAACGATGACCGCAGGCATCGAGTGGCACGAAGATCTGCCGTACGATGATCCGAAAAACTCTGCCGACATCATGGAAGCGAGCCACGATTGGGCACAGTATGTGATCGACTTGCCGATGGCCAATGACCCGGGCAAAGTCTTCGTCTACAACAGCGGCGCGACAGTGCTGCTCGCCCAGGTCTTCAAAAAGGTGACTGGAAAAAATATCGATGAATACGCGGCAGAACATCTCTTCAAGCCGCTGGGAATGCGCTACTTTTGGAAACATTCGCCGACCGGCCTGCCAGACACAGAGGGAGGACTGTATCTCTCGGCGCACGATCTCGCCAAAATCGGACAGGTTTTTGTGAAAGGCGGAATGTGGGAGGGGAAAGAAGTCGTTTCTTCCGCATGGATCAAAGATTCTGTGTCGCCGCACGTTGCCGTCCCTGGAGGCGACTGGAAATATGGCTACCTATGGTGGCTGCAATATTTCGGTAGTAACACCGAAGATGTTGCGTGGACCGGGCGCGGATTCGGCGGTCAACAACTGATTGTTTTACCAGAGTACGATATCGTCGCCGTCTTTACCGGATGGGACATCCTGCCTTCAGACGAGAAACATGCGCACGACCAGCTTGCACGCATTCTCGATGCGGCAAACAGATTTTACGGCTGCACGGAATAATTCAACGCAACAAAATCGCGATCAGGGCGTCCAGATGCGGAGGCCGATGAAGTGCCATGAGGCGACGAAGAGAGTGACCACGCAACAGGCCAGAGCGACGAGCAGAGAGTGAATACGGGTGGCGCTGTTGATTTCGCTTTTGGGAACGCGCACGGCGAGAATCAGCCCGATGAGCGAAAGCAGCGGAAAGAGAAGGCTCAGTATGAAAAACCCTGCATTCCACAGAGTGAATTTTCCGGTGTCCCAGCTGAGCTTTGTGAAGCACAGGGCCAACGCAAAGAAGGACAGAGTTGCGAGCAGCGGAATCGCTCTGACTGCTAAATGTTGAACGTCTTTCATTCCACCAAAAAGTTTCTGCAAAACCCAGACGATAGCGAACAGTACCGATGTCGCCATTAAAATAACGCAGAGGACAAGCAACGCGAGTCTTGCATAGGGCCACAAGATCGTAGTGCGCTCACCATAGGAAATGCCGTCCGATTCTTGGCCAGAGAACACCATTTTGCCGGTGCTGTCCGTGACGAAAATAACGGTTGCTTCAGGATCCTTTTCACTGCGAAAGAGATTCTTTCCGACGGGGATCATCACTTCTGGTTTGCCAAAGAGACTGGAGTGTGTGAGCTGTCCATTGATGACGCGGATGCGGAGACCACCCTTGAGGTCATCCATAAACGCGAAAAGCTGCGCGCGTGGCGCCCGAGGTGCGTAGTAGCCCGCAAATTTTTCCAACTCAGCGCCCGGAATGGGTGCTGGCGGCTGCTGGGTCTTTGGAAAATCCTTGGAAAGAAAATCGATGGCCAGCCGGTTCAGATCCAATAGCGCCTGGAATGACGTTGTGCTATTGAGCAGCACGACGTACCCCCAATTTTGCTCCGGCATATAGCGATAAGAGGAAATAAATCCATCAATGCCGCCATCATGGCCGTGGGTGACGACTCCGCCGACAACTTGGGTATAGTTTGCGAGACCGTAGCCGAGACGCAGGCCGTTCTTTGCCGCAAGAGTCGACTCGACCGATTCCATGCGGATGATGGACTCTTGCTTTAGGATTTGCGTATCGCCTGTTTTTCCGCGGCGCAAAAGAAATTGCACCAGCTTTGCGAGCTCCCCGGGTGAGGCTTTCAGATCCCCGGCGGGGCGCAAATAGATATAGGGGTACCCTGGAAGTGCGTGCGGCGGATCGCCATCGTAGGCAACGGCGAGGAGAGGTTTGTTTGCGTCAGTAAAAGGAAAGTCGGCATTCGCCATGCCTAGAGGTCGAAGAATCGTCTCGCGAATGTATTGATCGTAAGATTTGCCCGCAGTTTTTTCGATCAGGTAGCCGGCAATACCGAAGCCTGGATTGGAATAAGACATGCGCGTGCTGGGAGGCCAGCGAACGACTTGCGGCTCCTGAAATCTCTTGAACACTTCGAGAAGCGAAAAATCATACGGATCTTTGTAGTTGTAGACTTCGGATGCTTGCATGTCGTCAAATCCAGCAGTGTGTTCGAGCAGATTGACGATGCGCACTGGATTCGTGGATTGCCAACGGTTTTTGACCGGCACTTCCGGCGCGACATCCTGCAGGCGCGCTTCAAGATTAATTTTGCCTTCTTCCTGCAGCTTCAGAAGGGCAAGCGCGACAAACGATTTGCTGATTGACCCGACGCGAAACTCCGTATCGCAAGTAATATCGCGGCCGGAAGCAATGTCCGCTTTGCCGAATCCGCCGCACCAGAGCAATTCACCATTGGAGACAAGCGCCACACCCGCGCCCGGCAGATGAGCCTTGTCGACAACATCCTTCATCGCCTTTTGCAGCTCGGGAAGCGTCTTGGGATGAGGCAATTCTTCTTCTTGTTGCGCACCTGCGACTGGGGCTAACAGTAGCGCGGCAATGCTCAGACACACTGTGAGCTGGCGACGGGCTGGACGCATGGAAGCTCCTTGAAACAAACGTTTCACTCTTGGGCTCGCATTGTATAACGGCCACAGTGGGCTACAAGCACAATTCCAAAATCATCCGCATGAGAAGCCCGCATGGATTGACGAAGCTACTGCACTCGCATACGATGCCGCCGTCTACTTATCCATTTGTGGCCGTCAACTAGAGGAGCGTCTCGCCGATGAAATATCGCTATTGGGGATTGAGCTGCGCTGCACTCATTTTACTTGGGAATTCGATTTCGTTCGCGCAGCAACCAGGGACGAGCGCACCTCCGGCACCAAAACCGAGCGAGAAAACTGCCGAAGCGCCCAAAGAAGCTGAGAAAAAACCGCCCGCTCCTCCG